>CAVWXS010000059.1:0-62474 GCA_963758885.1 uncultured Actinomycetota bacterium | reverse complement strand
GCGGACCGGTAGGCGACGTGGCTGGCGACCACGAGGGCAGTGCGTTCGGAGACGGCCTCGGCCAGCAGGTCGGCCGTCACGCCGGCCGCCCGGTCGACATCGATCCAACGGAGCTCGAGACCGCACTCGCGCGCTACGCCGTCGGCGAGGTAGCGATCGGTGGGGAAGTTGTCGCGGTCGATCACGATCTCGGTGCGGCCCGGCCGCGCGGCCACCGCGGCGCGCATCAGCTTGTAGAGCAGCACGGTGGTCGAGTCGCCGACGGCGACCTGTCCGGGCGCGGCGCCCAGGCAGACCCGCCCGATCTCGTCGCCGAGGGTCAGGGGCAGGTCGAACCAGTGTTCGTCCCAGCCGCGGATCAGCCGACCGCCCCAGGCGTCGGTCACGAACGTCGCCAGCCGCTGGGCCGTCACCTTCAGCGGGCGCCCCAGCGAGTTGCCGTCGAAGTAGACGAGGTGGGAGTCGGCGCCGACGAACCGGTCGCGGTACCTCTCGAGCGGGTCGTTCACGGTTGCTCTCCCGTTCGTACGACGTGTGCGCCGGCGAGCCTCTCGAGGAGGGGTCCCGGGCCGTCAGGTACCTCGGTCCCCAGGCCGGCAAGAGGTTCGGTGGCCGGCCACGGGTCGGTCAGCGACGCGAGCACGGCGTCGTCGTCGAGACCCGCGTCGGCCAGCAGTGCGAGCTCACGCAGGTTCAGCGTCTCGGGCAGAGGGCCGTTGCCGAGGTCGGTGCCGTAGAGCACCCTGCCGCCGGCGGCGTGGAAGCGACCGAGGTTGTCGACGGCGCGGTCCTGGTCGGCCGACGGTGTGCCGTAGCCGTGGATGTCGAGCGTGCTGACCCACGCCTGACCGGCCTCGACGGCCTCGGCGACGACCTCGTCGTCGAGCCGGTGCGTCCACGGCGTGTGAGCGAGCGAGGCGACGCCGGCCGCCAGTGCGAGCTCGACCATGCCCGGGCCCTGGCAGTGTGCGACGACCGGCACGCCGGCCACGGCTGCCGCGAGCACGATCGCCTGCAGGGTCGCCACGTCTGGCACCGGCCCGGCGTCACGGTTGAGGGTCGTCTTCACCACCGAGGCACCCAGGGCGGTCTGCTGGGCGACTGCCGCCGCGGCGTCGCGGGGCTCGGCCACCTCGCTGGTGCAGCGCGGCGGCGCCCACCCGCTGGCGCTCGGGTAGCCGCCGGGCGCGGCGACGAACCGGCCGGCGTACGCCGCCGCGACCGGCGCCCGCTCGGCCAGCGCGACCACGTCGTCGGACCAGCCCAGGTCGACCACGCGGCCGATCCCCGAGCCGGCCAGCGCCGAGGCGTCGACCAGGCCGAGGTGCACGTGGTGGTCGGCGAAAACGGGATGACGCACGGTCTCCAACCTAGTCAGGTCGTCGACCAACCCGTCCGACCGGGACGTCACTGGTAGCTGACGAGGCGGACCCCAGGCCGCACCTGGCGGACCTGTGCGGGGGTGAAGCGTTTGACGTCCTCGTCGTAGAACAGCTTGAAGCCCATCGCGAACTGCCCCGGACGTGCCAGCGCGTGGTAGGTCGCCAGCTTCTGGCCCTGGGTGCCGAAGCCGTCGACGTGCTGCACCAGGGCGAGTCCGTCGGGGTCCTTGACGCGCTCGATCTCGCGGATCATCGAGGCCCGGAACTGATGGAGCACGAATGCCTTCTCCGGCAGTCCCTCGGCCTCGACGAGGTCGGACAGCCACCCCGAGACGCGGTTGACCTCGGCGGCGCTGACGCTGCCGATGACCCGGCCCGGCACCTGTCGCGGGCCCATCCGCCACTCGGGGTCGAGCGCGAGCCCGACCCACGGGTCCCTCAGGGCCCAGGCCCACCGCTTGGCGACGGTCAGGAAGTCGGCGCGGCCGGGCTGCAGGTCGAGGAGCACGAGCGTCTGGTGGCGGTGCGCCGCCTCGATGTAGTCACGCACCCTGTCGGCGGCGATGTCGTGGTTGAAGTCGCCGTCGGGACCGGGCACCGCGTCGGCGACCGTCACGATCAGCTCGTAGACCGCCTGGATCCGGTCCCCCTCCTGCTTGAAGGGCTGAGCCGCCCGCCGCAGCCGCGGCTGGATCTCGTCGGGGGTCGCCTCGCCGAGCACGCCGAGCACGCCGGTGCCGGCCGTGCCGTAGTAGGCCACCAGGAAGCGGTCGTGCCCGAAGACCCTCGTACCGCCGCCGGGCAGCGGGGGGATGCGTCGTACGGCGGGTGGTACGACGTCGACGGCCGGCTGGAGCTCCGGGTCCGGCTGGTCCTCGGGCTCCGCGACGGCCCGGTGCTCGTCGGACGGCTCGTCGGACGGCTCGTCGGACGGCTCGGCGCGGCCGCGGCCACCAGCGCGTCGCGCGGCGGCTGGGGAACCGTGCCGTGACGCTCGGCCCCGAGCACGCCCAGACCCGTCAACAGCAAGGCAGCCAGCGCGGCGCCGAGGAGCAGCCGGCGCGGCGAGACGGCCGGGACGGAGTTCATGCCGGTGACGCTAGGTGGCCGGCCGGCCCGGTCGGCGAACGCGCGCCGTGCCGACACGTCAGGTGCGCCGGTGGTCTGGTCAGCCGTGGTGCGGCAGCGCCGCGATCGCCGGCAGGGCGGAGACCGTGTCCAGGTCCGGCACCTCGGCCGGGACGTCGCGGCGGGCGACGACGCTGGTGCGGCCCGCGGTCGCCCGGCGGACGACCAGGCCTCGCTCGGCAGGCACAGTCGTCAGGTCGGGCAGCACGTCGCGCCGACACGCGTCGACGAGGACGCCGGCGACGTCGTACCCGAGGGCGGTAACCGCCTCGGCCCGCTCGCCGGTGCCCCGCTCGAGCGCGACGACCAGGTCGGGGACGTCGGCACGGTGCCAGGCGGTGGCGGCGTACAGAGGACCCCCGCGGCCGAGCTCGGCCAGGGTGCGCTCGTCGACGCCCCGTCCGGCGACGACGATCTCGGCCGGCAGCCGCGCGGCCCGCAGGGCCCGGACGATCTCGTTCAGCTGGTGGCCCGTGGCGTGCACCGCGACCACCCGGGCTCCGGAGGCGCGTGCCACCAGTGCGGCGGCCGTGGCGCTCTTGGGCCAGACCTCGACGGAGCCGACGACGTCACCGCCGGCCTCCAGGAATCCGGCCCGCAGGGCGAGGACACCGTCGCCCTGCTCCTCGTCCCGGGTGTGCAGCTGGAAGAGCGCGCCGTCGAGGTGGTGCCCGGCCCACTGGCCGAGCACGTAGGCCTCCTGCCAGTGCTGCTCGGTACGGCGGAGCACGCCGCTCCTGTCGACGGCAGGGTGCGAGACACGGTCGCCCTCGTCGGCCACCACGAGGCCGACCCCGCGGGTGGCGCACAGAGGGCCGACCAGGCCGGCGACGCCGGTCGTGGTCACGACGAGCGCGTCGGCGCCGCCTTCGAGCAACGCGGTGGCGGCATCGAGGAGCGCGGGGCCGTACGCCGTCGCGCCGATCGCCGTCACCCTGACGTCGAGGTCGCGGGCGAGGTCCAGTCCGAGTCGCAGGCCGCCGAGCAGGCGGCTGCTGCGCCCGGGCCGGTCGGCCGGGTCGGCCACCAGCATGCCGACGTTGAGAGTGCGGCGAGGTACGTCGGGGCGGCGCAGCAGGGCGTTGGCGGCGCCGGCGACGAGGCCGGGCTGGAGTACGACCGGTCCGAGAGCCCTGCCCTGCATCCGTCCGGCCTCCTCGTGAGCGCGCGACGGTGCACCTCACGAAGGGGGGCACCGAGAGCCACCGGGTGAGTTCTCCGGGGCCGTGAGAAGGACGCTAGGTCAGCCGCCGCGCGGCCCGGAGCGGAACGCCCGAACCTTCACCTTCCGGTCCAGTCAGCCCGCCGAGTCGGCGCAAATCGCCCTCCAGAACCCGGCGAGTCGGCGCAAGTCGCCCTCGCGGAGCCGTCGGGTCGGCGACGTCGCGCTGCGATACCGCCGACTCGGCGACATGCATGGGGCGATACGCGCCGACTCGGCGACAAGCAGGGGGCGATTTGCGCCGACTCGGCGATGAGCAGGGGGCGATTTGCGCCGACTCGGCGCTAGCCGCAGACGGCGCCGTGGGCGGCGGACTGCACGAGCTTGACGTACTTGCCGAGCACGCCGCGGGTGTAGACCGGCGGCAGCGGCTGCCAGCCGTCCTGCCGCGACTCCCATTCAGCACTGTCGTCGATCGCAACTTCGAGAGTGCGGTTCTTGACGTCGAGGATGATCGGGTCGCCGTCGCGGACGAAGGCGATCGGCCCGCCGTCGACGGCCTCGGGTGCGATGTGACCGACGCACAGTCCCGTCGTACCGCCCGAGAAGCGGCCGTCGGTCACCAGCAGGACGTCCTTGCCGAGGCCCGCGCCCTTGATGGCGCCGGTGATGGCGAGCATCTCGCGCATGCCCGGACCGCCCTTGGGGCCCTCGTAGCGGATCACGACCACGTCGCCGGGCTTGATCTCGCCGGCGGTCAGCGCGTCGAGGGCGGCGCGCTCGCGGTCGAAGACGCGCGCCGTGCCGCGGAAGACGTCGTCGTCGAAGCCGGCGCTCTTCACCACGGCTCCCTCGGGGGCCAGCGACCCCGTCAGGATCGTCAGGCCGCCGCTGCGGTGGATCGGCCTGTCGAGGGTGCGGATCACGTCGCCGTCGAGGTCGGGCGGCGTCAGGTCGGCGAGGTTCTCGGCCATCGTCTTGCCCGTCACGGTCATCACGTCGCCGTGCATCAGGCCGGCGTCGAGCAGCGCCCGCATGACGACAGGGATGCCGCCGACCTTGTCGACGTCGTTCATCACGTAGCGGCCGAACGGCTTGAGGTCGCCGAGGTGCGGCACCTTGTCGCCGATCCGGTTGAAGTCCTCGAGCCGTAGGTCCACCTCGGCCTCGCGCGCGATGGCGAGCAGGTGGAGTACGGCGTTCGTCGAGCCGCCCAGCGCCATCACGACGGCGATGGCGTTGTCGAACGCCTCGCGGGTCATCACCTGGCGGGCGGTGATGCCCTGGCGCAGCATCTCGACCACCGCCTGGCCGGAGCGGTGGGCGAACCCGTCGCGACGGCGGTCGACCGCCGGCGGCGCCGCCGACCCGGGCAACGACATGCCGAGCGCCTCGCCCACCGCGGCCATCGTGTTGGCGGTGTACATCCCGCCGCAGGCTCCCTCGCCGGGACAGATCGCGCGCTCGATGCGGTCGACCTCCTCGCGCGTGATCTTGCCGGCGAGGCACGCGCCCACGGCCTCGAAGGCGTCGATGATCGTCACGTCGTGGCCGTCGACCTGCCCCGGCATGATCGACCCGGCGTAGAGGAAGACGCTGGCCAGGTCGAGCCGGGCCGCGGCCATCAGCATGCCGGGCAGCGACTTGTCGCAGCCGGCGAGCAGCACCGAGCCGTCGAGCCGCTCGGCCATCATCACCGTCTCGACGGAGTCGGCGATCACCTCGCGCGAGACGAGCGAGAAGTGCATGCCCTCATGACCCATCGCGATGCCGTCGGAGACCGAGATGGTGCCGAACTCGAGCGGGTAGCCGCCCGCCGCGTGCACGCCGTTCTTGACCGCCTTGGCCAGCCGGTCCAGCGACAGGTTGCACGGCGTGATCTCGTTCCACGACGACGCGACGCCGATCTGCGGCTTCACCCAGTCGTCGTCACCCATCCCGACGGCCCGCAGCATCCCGCGCGCCGCGGTCTTCTCGAGGCCGTCGGTGACGTCGCGCGAGCGGGGCTTCATGTCGTGCTCAGGCATGCCGCGAGCCTAGTAGCGATGCTCAGCGGTACGCCGGGCGCGTCGCTCACCTGGTCTGCTCGGCCACGGCCTTGAGGCGGGCCAACCCCTTCTCGAAGTCCTTGCCGAGCATCTTGTCGAGCGGCATCACCCGGCTGACCAGGCCCATGAAGCCGACGTGCTCGCCGTGCATGGTCCAGGTGACGTCGGTGCCGGTGGGGGTCGAGGACAACGAGAGGCGGACCTGGTTGGTGGCCTGCCACGGCTGGAGGAACCGCAGCTCGATGTCGACGGCGTCGGGAGCCAGGCCGGTGATCTCCATGCTCCCCTCGCCCGCCTTGCGGTTGCCCTTCCAGGCGTAGCGGGCGCCGACGCCCCGCTCGGGGCCGGAGTAGGAGCGCTCCAGGGCAGGGTCGAGGTCTTCCCACGGGGACCACTTGGCCCACTCGTGGAAGTCGTCGACCAGCCCGTGGATGACCTGCGGGTTGGCGGCGATGGTGGCGCTGCGAGTGATCGTGAAGGGACGTCCCATGGGACCTGTCTACAGCGACGCGGCCCGGACGACCATCACGTCGGGCAGGTCGGCGACGATCTGCTGCCAGGAGTCGCCGGAGTCTGCCGAGGCCCACACCGCGCCGTTGCGGGTGCCGACGTAGATGCCGGCGCTCTCGTGGTCGTCGGCGGTCATCGCGTCGCGCATGACGCCGACGTAGAAGGCGTCGGGCAGCCCCTTGCTCAGCTCCTCCCACGTCTCCCCCGCGTCGCGGGAGCGCCACACGCGCGCCTTGCCGTCGGGCGGGTAGCGGCCGGCGCCGTCGTTGAGCGGGAAGACGTAGACGGTGTCGGGCTCGTGGGGGTGCACCACGATCGGGAAGCCGAACTCGGCCGGCAGTCCGTCGGCGATGGACTTCCAGATCCCGCCCTCGTCGTCGGAACGGTAGACGCCGCCGTGGTTCTGCAGGTAGAGCCGCTCGGGACGCGCTGGGTGGCGGGTCACCTTGTGCACGCACTGGCCGAAGGCGGGGTACTGCTCGCCCTCCGGCAGGAACTCCGCCTTGATGCCCTGGTTGCGCGCGTGCCACGACTGGCCGCCGTCGGTGGTCTGGTAGACGCCGCCGGTGGAGATGGCCGCCGTCACCGACTGCGGGGTCGGTGGGGTGGGGCAGGATCGTGTGGAAGGCCTGGCCGCCGAACCCGGCGCCCCACTCGGGACGTTCGGGGTGGTCCCACAGGGCCTGCTCGAGGGTGAACGTCTCGCCCCGGTCTTCTGACCTCCAGACCGCGCCGGGCTCGGTGCCGGCGTAGACCACCCCGTCGTCGGGACCGGGCACCAGCTGCCAGACCCGCGCCAGGGTCTCCTCGCTGCCCTCCGGGAACCTGATCGCACCGTTGGGGGTCTCCTGCCACGACGCGCCGAGGTCGTCGGAGCGCCCGACCTGGGGCCCGAGCCAGCTCGAGCTCGCGCCGACGAGCAGCCGGGGTCTCTCACCGCTCCGCTTGTCGACCAGGCAGGAGTAGACCTCCTCCATGTCGAAGTGGGGACCGTCGAACTCCCACTCCTGCGCGGTCCGCGTCGGACCGCCCGATCCAGAGCCCCTTGCGGGTGCCCACCATCACGATCGTCCCGCCGTCAGCCACGGGTTCCTCCTGTCCACAAGGGTTCTCGACCGAGGGTCGTTTTGCATCGTAGACCCGGCCACTGACACCAATTCATCGCTCAGAGGCCAGAAGTGTCAGCGCGCTGACAGTTCTTCGCCGTCCGATCGTCCTAAGTTCTGTCCTTGCGTGCCCGGGGCAGTCGCATCTCCCTGTGGCGACCACTTCCTGGTGGGCCTAGCCGTGGCGGCCCTGGGCACGTACCAATCCGAGCCCACACCCTTCGGTGTCGCATGCAGGTCGGTCTTCGGCCGATCCGCGAGGACGGTTGAATAGGCCCTCGTGACCCGCCGGCCGATCTCCGCGATCTGGCTGGTGCTCGCCGGGATCGCGTCGGTGCAGTTCGGCGCGGCGTTGGCCAAGCACCTGTTCGACACGGATCGAGCCGACGGCGATGGTGTGGCTGCGACTGGTCACCAGCGCCGTCGTGCTGGTCGCGATCGCCCGCCCAACCCTTCGCGGCCGCAGCCGCGACGACTGGCTGACGATGGTCGCCTTCGGCGTCAGCCTCGGCACCATGAACTGGGCGATCTACCAGTCCTTCGCGCGGATCCCCCTGGGCCTGGCGGTGACGATCGAGTTCGCCGGGCCGCTGGTGCTCGCGGTCGTGATGTCGAGGCGCACCCGCGACCTGGTGTGGGTCGGCCTCGCGGCCCTCGGCGTCGGGCTGCTCGGCTTCGAGCGGACCGACCTCGACCCGGTCGGCATCGGCTTCGCCCTCCTGGCGGGCGCGTGCTGGGCGGCGTACATCCTGCTGAGCGTGCGGACCGGACGCCGCTGGGCCGGCCTCGACGGACTGGCGATGGCGAGCGTGGTCGCCTCCGTGCTGCTGGCGCCGCTGGCCATCCCGGCCGGCGGGTCCGACCTCCTCGACCCGCAGATCCTGCTGCTGGGCGCGGCGGTCGGCCTGCTGAGCTCGGTGATCCCGTACGCCGCCGACCTGACCGCGCTGCGCACCATCAAGCCCGGGGTGTTCAGCATCCTGATGAGCCTGGAGCCGGCCGCCGCGGCGCTGGCGGGGATGCTGCTGCTCCAGGAGTTCCTGAGTCCGTTGCAGTGGACGGCCGTCGCGGCTGTCACCGCCGCGAGCGTCGGCGCCACGCGCAGCGGCTACGCCATCGCCGAGCCCGTGCCGGACTGAGGCGGCGCTTTCGTCAGCGACACCGATTCGGCGAGCCCACCGGATCCGGGCGTCTCCCGGCGGCACAATTCCAGCCATGGTGACCTCAGCCGAGTCCACAGCGGCCACCCGCCGGCGCGCGGAGTCGGTGGTGGAGTTCCACCACATCCTCAGCGACGACGGCACCCGGCTGCGGGCGTGGACCAACGACCCGCTCGGCCGGATCGACGGACCCACGGTCGTGCTCTGCAACGGCCTGGGCGTGAGCCCGTGGTGCTGGCCCGCCCTGCTGCACGCCGACTGCGGGGTCCGGGTGATCTCGTGGAACCACCGCGGGACCGGCGGCTCGGCTCGGCCGACGGACCCCGACCGGGTCGGCATCGAGGAGTTCGTCGAGGACGCCCTGTCGGTGATGGACCACTTCGGCGTCGACCGGGCGGTGCTGATGGGGTGGTCGATGGGCGTCAACACCGCCTTCGAGCTGGCCCTTCGCCACCCGGAGCGGGTGACCGGGATCTTCGCGGTCGCCGGCGTCCCGGGCGACACCTTCGCCACCATGCTGGGCCCGTTCCGGCTGCCGCACGCGGTGGCCCGCCGGCTCACGGTCGGCCTCTCCAGGGCGCTGCGCACGACCGGGCGGGCGATCTCGCCGGTCACCACGCGACTGCCCGTGGGTGGCCGCGCCGTCGCGGCCCTCACCCACTCCGGCTTCATGCTGCCGACCCCTGACAACGAGCTGACCGCCCGGGCCGTGCGCGAGTTCCTGGCGATCCCGGTCGAGTGGTACTTCCACCTCGCGCTGCGCACCTCCGAGCACGCCCGGGTCTCGCTGCGCCGGGTCAAGGTGCCGGTGATGCTGGTCGCGGCGACGTACGACGTGCTGGCCGGCGCCCGAGACATGCGCACCGCTGCCGCCCGCCTCGAGCGCGCGACGTACGTCGAGCTGCGCGCCAGCCACTTCGTCCAGATGGAGCACCCCGAGGTGGTGCACGACCTCCTGCTGGAGTTCCTCTCTGACATCAGCCTCCCGGACGTCGGCCTGCCGGACATCGGCTCGGGGACCGAGGGTTAAGGTGCCCGCCTCGGGGTAGGACCCCGCCGACGGCTCGTCTCGAGGGGGATCCATGCACCGCACTGTCCTGCGCACCGGCCTCGCCGGGCTCGCACTGGCGTTGCTCGCGGCCGGGGCGGCCGCGCTTCCCGGAGCATCGGGCGCCGTGGTCACGACCCGCGGCCCGGAGGTCGTCGAGGTCACGACCGACACCCCGCTCGCCGAGCTGCCGAGCAGGGGCCTCCCCCGCAACGCAGGCGCCCCGGTCAACCCCGGTCCCTACCAGGTGCGTCAGCCCGACGGCACCCGCATCACGGTGACCGCGTGGGGCGACTCGCGCACCACCGGCTACCAGACCAGGGGCGGCTACGCCGTCACCAAGGACGCCGCCGGCGTCTGGCGCTACGCCGTCCGGCTCGACCCGGCCGGACGGCCCGTCCCGTCGGCCCTCGAGGTCGGCGACGCCGAGCCTCCAGCCGCGGCTCGCGACCTGCGCGCCAAGGTGGTGGCGAAGAGTGCTCGGGTCGCCGCGAGGGTCAACAGGGGCCCGGGCACCGGCACCGGCCAGCAGGCCGCCCTGGTCATCCTCGTCTCGTTCGCCAACCAGGCCAGCGTCGGCACCACCGAGGACCAGTGGTCACAGGCCTTCTTCGGCGCGGGCAGCTCGGTGTCCGGCTACTACCAGGCCAACAGCTTCGGGAAGTTCGCGCTGGTGCCGGCCGCCGAGAGCGGCGGGGCGCCGAACAACGGCGTCGTCGGCTGGCTGCAGCTCCCCTACGACCACCCCAACTTCGGCCGCGACTTCGACACCGCCGAGACCAAGCTCGGCGTCGACGCCGTCAAGGCCGCCGACCCCTACGTCGACTTCGGGTCCTTCGACGTCAACAACGACGGCCGTCTCAGCGTCGCCGAGCTGCACGTCACCGTGATCGTGGCCGGCTACGAGACGTCGTACGGCGGCGAGCTCGACGTGTGCGGCAACAGCGTGTGGGGACACCAGGGCGGTCTCTACAAGGCCGCTCCCAAGCTCGACGGGACCATCGTCAACAGCAAGGGCGGGACGATGTTCGGCGAGTGGATGTGCACGCCCAGCAGCGCTCCCGGCCAGATGTCGAGCATCGGCGTGATGGTGCACGAGCTCGGCCACGACATCGGCCTTCCCGACCTCTACGACACCGACTTCTCCAGTGCCGGGCTCTCGCGCTGGAGCGTGATGTCGAGCGGTGGCTGGAACCGCGTCGGCACCGCCTTCTCCGGCACCACCCCGGCCGGGCTCGACGCGTTCTCCAAGTCCTACCAGGGCTGGGTGGCCCCGACGCCGGTCGTGGGCGCGGTCAACGGCGCGCCGCTGCCATCCTCGGCGACCAGCCCGACGGCCTACCGGCTCGGTGACAACCCCGACGGAGTCGACTGGAAGTTCGAGACCCACAGCGGCGGCGGCGAGTACTTCCTCGTCGAGAACCGCCAGCTCGTCGGTTGGGACGCCGGCCTGCCCGCGTGCGGGGTGGTCGTCTACCACGTCGACGAGGGCGTGACGTTCACCAACAAGGCCAACTCCGACGAGGCGCACCGACTCGTCGACCTCGTCGAGGCCGACGGCAGCCTGGCCACCAACACCTACGGCTACCCCGGCTCAGCGGCCGACGTCTTCCCCGGATCCAGCGGCCACGTCGACTTCACCGACGCGACCTCGCCGGCGGCGACGCTGTACTCCGGGGCACCCTCCGGCGCCGCGATGCACGTCAACGGCGGCTGCGCCGACCCGATGAGCGCCAACCTGTTCACCCCGCTGCCCAACGACTCCTTCGCCACGGCGACCGGTCTGCGGGGCACCCGCGGCTCGGTCACGGGCGGCAACAACGGCGCCACGAAGGAGGTCGGCGAGCCGCTCGTCGCGGGCAACGCCGGCGGCGCCTCGATCTGGTACCGCTTCAAGGCCCCGGCCACCGGCACCCTGCGCCTCTCGACCGAGGGCTCGGCGTTCGACACCCTGCTCGGCGTCTACCGGGGCACCACGGTCGCGACGCTGCAGGAGGTCGCGAGCAACGACAACGTCGACCCGGTGACCCCGTGGAGCGCAGTCAACGCGACGGTCAGGCGCGGCGTCACCTACCGCATCGCCGTCGACGGGCAGAACCTCGGCGCCGGCCCCGGCCAGGGCATCACCGCGCTGAGCTACGTCTACGAGCCCGCCAACGACCGGTTCTCCCAGGCGACCAAGCTCTCGGGCAAGAAGGGCAAGAAGGTCAGCTCCAACGCCGGCGCCGGCCGTGAGCACAAGGAGCCCCGCAAGGTCGCCGGCAAGAAGGCCGGCCAGACCGTCTGGTACGTCTACAGGGCCAAGCGCGCCGGACGCCTGACCATCGACCTGTCCGGCTCGAAGTTCAACACCCTGCTCGGCGTCTACACCGGGTCGAAGGTGAAGAAGCTGCACAAGGTCGCCGCCAACGACAACGGCGGCAAGCGCAAGAGCAGCCGGGTGTCGTTCGCGGTGAAGAAGGGCACCAAGTACCGGATCGTGGTGGCCGGGGTGAAGACCGCCGACGGCAAGTTCAAGCTCCGCTGGTCGTCCTGAGCTCGGCTGGTTGAGGTGCAGGTGCGCTAGCGACCGTCTCGAAACCCCGTGAGCGGACCGCGGACCGGTTTCGAGGTTTCGTGACGGGCCGTGGACGGCCCTCCTCAACCAACGAAGGCGTCAACCAGCGGTGGGGCGATCAGGGCGCGGCGGGAGGCGCGGCGCAAGGTGGTCAGGACCGCCGGGCCGAGCACGGTGATGGCCACCGCGGTGGTGATCGCGCGGCCGGTGTCGAAGCTGCCGGTCGAGGTCAGCAGCGTGTAGACCGCGAACCGCTTGAGGTTCTCCTCCACCGGCGCCCCGGCCACGAAGTCGAGCGCGCCCTCGTGGCCCGGCACGGCGATGCCGAGGATGAACGGCCAGCCCGAGAGGTTCATCAGCAGGCCGAACGCGTACGCCGACACCACGCCGTACGCCGCCAGCATCACGATCTCGTTGCGACCGGTGACCCGGCGCGGGAGCAGCCCCGCGCCCATGCCGACCCACGCGGAGACGAGCATCTGGTAGGGCAGCCACGGGCCGACACCGGCGGTGACCAGTGCCGAGGCGAACAGTGACGTGCACCCGAGCGCGAAGCCGAACCCGGGCCCGAACACCCGGCCGCCGAGGATCAGCAGGAAGAACACCAGCTCGACTCCGGCGGTGCCGGCCGACAGCCCGCGCAGCACGGCGTTGCAGGCGCTGAGCACCCCGAGGATCGCCAGCGCGCGCGGGTCGAGCCCGCCCTCGGAGACCTCGGCGAGCACCACCGCGATCACCAGCGGGAGCAGGGCCAGGAAGAGGAACGGGGGGCTGAGCGTCTCGCCCTCCGGCAGCCGCACGAGCAGCGGCCAGCACAGCATCACCAGCCCCGCCGCCGACGCGACCCCGAGGACCGCCGCCGAGCGTCGGGTGAGCGGTACGGCGACCGCCTGCGGCGACTCTCACAGCCGCGCGACCACTTCGTCGACCCGCAGCCACGGGGCGCCGAGGACCTTGGTGACCTGGGGCGCGAACGCCGGCGACTCGGCGACCACGCGGCGTACGGGTCCGGACGAGACGACCTGGCCCTCCGCGAGGACGACGACGTGGCCGGCGACCTGGGCCACGAACTCCACGTCGTGGGTGGCGACCAGCACCGCCCGGCCGTCAGCCGCCATGCCGCGCAGGATCTCGGCCAGGGCGTGCTTGACGGCGTAGTCGAGGCCACGCGTCGGCTCGTCGAGGAGCAGCACCGGCGGCGCCCCGGCCAGCACGAGGGTGAGTGCGAGGGCGAGTCGTTGCCCTTCCGACAGGTCGCGCGGGTGTGTCTCGCCGTCGATGCCCGGGACGAGCCGCTCCAGCTGGGCAGCCGTGGCGCCGCTGGCGGCGAGCTCGTCGGCCACGGTCTCGAGGTAGAGCAGGTCGGCAGCGGTCTGCGGGACGAGGCCGACGAGGGTACGGCGGACGTCGTCGTCGAGCGCCGCAGGATCGCGGCCGTCGACGGTGACCGTCCCGGCACGCCGCTTGCCACTGCCCTGCAGGGTCCACAGCAACGAGGACTTCCCCGAGCCGTTGCGCCCCATCAGTGCGGTGACGGTGCCGGGACGAAGCCGGAGCGAGACGTCGTGCACGGCGAGCGTCGACCCGTGGGTGACGGTGATGCCGCGTGCCTCGAGACCGCCGGCTGTCGTCGACTCCGCCTCGTCGGCAGGTGGTGTCCCCAGCCGCTCGCGCAGGCCGTTGGCGCGCCGGCGCGCGTCGCGCACCGTCAGCGGCAGCGGGTGCCAGCCGGCCGCACGCCCCAGCTCGACGAGGGGCGGCGCGACGGGCGAGTCGGTCAGCAGGTCGGCCGGAACACCCGAGCGCAGCCCGCCGCGGCCGTCGAGCACGACGAGCGTGTCGGCGAACGGCACCACCCGCTCGAGCCGGTGCTCGGCGAGCACCACCGAGACGCCGAGGTCGTGGACGAGCCGGGTCAAGGTGGCGAGCACGTCCTCGGCGGCGGTCGGGTCGAGGGCGGAGGTGGGTTCGTCGAGGACCAGGATCCGCGGGTGCATGGTCAGCACCGACCCGATGGCGACGCGCTGCTGCTCGCCGCCGGAGAGCCGGCGCAGGTCGCGCGAACGCAGGTCGGCGACGCCGAGCAGGTCGAGGGTCTCCTCGACGCGTCGCCGCATGGTGTCGGCCGGCAGGCCGAGCTGCTCCATGCCGTAGGCGAGCTCCTCCTCGACCGTGTCGGTGACGAAACCCGCGGCGGGGTCCTGGCCGACGTACCCGATGTGGTGGGCCCGCTCGCGCGGCGGGGTGCGGACGATGCTCGCGCCGTCGAGGAGCACGTCGCCGGTGAGGCGCCCGCCCGAGAATCGCGGGACGAGGCCGCTGATGATGCCGAGCAGCGTCGACTTGCCCGAGCCGGTCGGTCCGGTGACGAGCACGAGCTCGCCCTCGTCGACGGTGAGGTCGATGTCGTCGAGCACGGGAGTGTCGTCGTGGGTCCCCACGTAGGTCAGGCCGACGTCGCGCAGCTCGATCATCGGGCCACCGCCACCGGGAGCTGGGCCGGCGCCTCGGCACGGACGGGGACGGGCGCCGCCAGACCGCCGGCCAGGGCGATGCCGGCCACCAGCAGGTGGGTCGGGGTCAGGACCGGCCAGGCGTCGAGGGTCGGGTACGCCGCCAGCAGGTCGCGGCGGGCGACCACGGCGAGGGTGGCCGCGACCACGCCCGAACCCAGCACCAGCCACTCGGGCAGCCGCCACGGGTCGGGCCGGTAGCGGCTGCGGGTCACCCGGCTGCCCGCCCCGGCGAGCCCCAGCAGGGCGACGGCCGCGCCCACGGCCAGCATCGGGAGCGCGAGCACGCGGGGTGCGGTGCGGTCGAGGACGGCGTACGTGCCGACGCACAGACCGCACAGCCCGGCCAGCATCAGCGCCCCGGTCAGCCGGCGGCGGCCGCGCGTCAACCCGGCCGCGCGGCCGTAGCCGCGGGCGTCCATCCCGGCCGCGAGGGCGAGGGAGCGTTCGAGGGCGTCCTCGAGGACGGGCACGACCAGACGCCGCAACCGACCGACCCGACTGGTGTCGCCACCCCGCAGCCGCTGGGCGGCGCGCACCCGGCGCAGGCTGTCGGCCAGCTGCGGGAGGATCGAGACCGAGACGACCAGGGCCGTGCCGACCTCGTAGAGCGCAGCCGGCATCGACTGCAGCAGCCGCTTGGGGTTGGCCAGGCTGTTGGCCGCTCCGACGCAGATCACGATCGTCCCGAGCCGCAGCCCGTCGTACAGCGCGAACAGCAGCGACTCGCGGGTGACCGGCCCGAGGAGGTGGACGCCGAGGGCCCAGCCGGGCAGGGGTACCTCGGGCAGGTCGAGCAGGACCAGGCCCAGGTTGCCGCCCCCGAAGAGGATCCGGAAGGCCATCCGCGTGACGACGATGACCGCGGCCAGCACGACGTAGATGCGGAACGACCGCGACCACGGGTGGTCACCCCGCCGGGCCGCGACCACCAGGGCCGCCACGCCGATGACGAGCAGCAGCATCCAGATGTTCGTCGTCGACGAGGCGACGACGGCCAGGCCGATCGCCCAGCCCCACCAGGCGACCGGGTGGAGGTCGCGCGGCAGCCAGATCATCGACGGGTTCACGTGCTGTTGCCTCCGCCGGGCGACGGCGACGCCACCGGCAGCGCCCAGGAGCACGACGACCACGACGGGAGCGACCCACGCCGGGAGGCCGCCGCTGTCGTCAGCGGCCGCCGAGGGGTTTGCCGGGTCGTCGAGCGGACCCGCCGCAGCGGTCTGCTGGTCCGACGGCTCGTCCGACGACGGTTCGGTGGCCGGGTCCGGCGCCGTCGTCTCCTCAGAGGGAGAGGGCGTCTTCGACGGCTTGGGCTTCTTGGTGCTGAGTGGGTCGCGCGGTCGGCTCGGTGGTGGGCTCCGCCGGAGTGGCGGTCGGCGTCACCGTTGCGGAGGTACTCGGAGTCGGGGCCTGGGTCGGCGAGGGCTTCTTGGTCGGGGTGGGCGTCGGCGTGGGCGTGGGCGTCGGATGCGCCGGTGCGCCGGTCTGGGGGCGTACGTCGCCCGAGGAGCCGTCCCAGACCATCGCGACGGACCCGCCGGCCGGGACCGTGAGCGAGCCGGCGGCGAGCGAGGAGTAGCTCCACTCCCCCGACTCACCGTCGGACCACCACAGGCCCCAGTAGGCGTCGGCGGGCGGGGTGTTCACGCACGGGTCGTCGGCGGGTACGCCGTCGACCCGGCAGACGAACGCCGGGAAGCGCTGCAGGAAGGTCAGCGGGTGGCCGGCGTCCTCGAGCACCCTGGCTGCCGTGCGGCCGCCACTCTCTGGTGCGCATCCCACGTCGGTGCCGCCGCCGAGCTCGCCGTACTCGACGACGACGGTCACTCCGGAGGTGCCGGAGCAGGCAGTGGCGGACGCTGGTGCGCCGCCTGCGAGCGTGACCAGCCCGCCGGCCGCCGCGGTCACCAGGACCGCGGCGGCCGAGCGGAGCCAGGACGTTGGACACGGTCAGCTCGTGACCCGCACCGTGACGTCGCGGTGCTTGGTACCGACCCAGATCGTGTAGGTGCGGACGCCCGGGTCGTCGAAGCGGAGCTGAGCCCGGCTGATCGGGTTGCGTCCGGGCGCTTGCTCGAAGCTCTCGCCCGCCGCCCATCCGCAGACTCGCTCGCCCGCGGCCACGCCGGTCAGCCGGATGGTCCAGGGCTCGTCCACGGCCACGGTCCGCGGCGCCGTGATGGTGAAGTCGCCCTCGGCCCGCGGCGCCCAGCGCAGCACCGGCAGTGCCTGCGCCGACGCCCGCCGCCACTGGTCGCTCGTCTTCTTCGTGATGCCGGTGAGCTGACCGTTGGTCAGCGCGTCGAAGTCGTACGCGACCGCCCCGACCTGCTTCGCCAGCTTCTGAGCGCACGGGTTGGCCACGACCTGCTGGGCGCGCACCGCGGCGGCGGCCAGCCCGGCCGCGTCCGTGGCACCGGTCTCCCCGAGAGCCCACCCGGCCAGGCCGGTGCTGTTGGTGTTGACCGCGCCCTTCGCCTTGCCGGTGTCGGTGAACGCACCGCTGCCCAGCTGGGTGTCCTCGAGCCAGGCGACGGCCTTCTTCACGGCCGCCTTGGCCTTGGAGCCCTTGACGTCCTGGAGCGCGAGGACCGCGTGGGCGGTCGCGTCGGTGCTGGCGCCGCGCTCGGACTGCGGGGCACCCTGGCACGACTGGTCGGCTCGGGTCTTGTCGGTGGTGAAGTACTGGCGGAAGAAGCCCTTCGCGCACTGCTGCTGCAGCAGGAACGCCGTCGCGGCGCCGGCCTTGGCGCTGCCGGCCTGGGCGAGAGCGCTGGCGGCGAACGCCTGGCCGACGACGTTGGCGAAGTCGCCGCCGAACTCGTCGGTCGGGTCGTAGGCGTCCTCGATGCGGCCAGCGATCGGCGCGGCGGTGGCCACCCGACCCTCGAGCTGGGTGACCAGGTCGACCCCACCGAACGAGCGCGGGTTCTTGCCCTGCGACTGCGCGAGCACGGCAGCCTTCGCGGTGGCGCCGGCGTACACGTTGGGCGCGAAGCTCGTGTAGGAGCCGACGTTCTTGGCGACAGCCTTGGTGATCTCCTTGACGAGGGTCGGCTTCTTGCCGGCCGCGTCGAGGCCGAGGGCGACGTCGATGGAGAGGCCGATGTCGTCGAACTGGAACTGCTCGTTGTGGACCAGGCCGTCGGTGACCTGGTCGGCGAGCCAGCCCGCGCCGGCCTTGACCGGCCGCGGGTCGTACGTCGACGCCGCGCCCGCAGGGGCTGAGGTCAGCCCGGCGAGGAGAGCCGTGGCGGCAGTGGCCGCCACGAAGATGGACAGGGGACGAGACGCTCCCATGACTTCCTTCCCGCTGTTGCAGCGGGCAGGACGCCGGCGATGAGCTCTTGCCGGTGGCCACCCGCTGCGTACCTCGACAGCGTGTGTTCAGGACGCTCCGTCATGGGTGCTCCGGCTCGCACACGCCGTACTCGGAGGTACGACGGATGCCTACGGTTGCGGGTCAGCGCCGGAGTTGGACCGGCTTCCCCCGACGACGGGCGTGTGATGTTGTGTGCCCCCGGTCGGGAGCGCGCTCACCCTACCGTGACCCCTCGGTGGTTGAGGTGCGAGGCCGTCCGCGGCCGAACCTCGAAACCACCATCCAGGGACAGGTCGGGTGGTTTCGAGGCTCGTCCCTTCGAGGCTCGCAGAGCTCGCACCTCAGTGACAAGCGCTTCTGCTCGCTCGCACCTCAACCACCGATCAGGCGCGTCAGCTTCTCCAGGATCAGCTCGCGGACCCGGCCGGCGTCGGCCTGGCCGCGCATCTCCTTCATCACGGCGCCGATCAGGGCGCCGGCGGCGGCGACCTTGCCGTCGCGGATCTTGTCGGCGACGTCGGGGTTGGCGGCGATGGCGTTGTCGACCGCCGCCGACAGGGCCGCCGTCGTCGGAGACGATCGCGAGACCGCGGGCCTCGACGATCTCGTCGGGCGTACCTTCCCCGGCGACCAGGCCGTCGAACACCTGCCGCGCGAGCTTGTCGTTGATCCGGCCCTCGTCGACCAGCGCCTGGACACGCGCCACCTCGGCCGGGCTCACGCCCAGGGCCGCGATGTCGGTCTCGGACTCGTTGGCGCGGCGGGCCAGCTCGGAGAGCCACCACTTGCGCGCCGCCGCCGGCGGAGCACCGGCCTCGATGGTCTGCTCGACCAGGCCGAGCGCACCGGCGCCGACGGTGTCGCGCATCTCGAGGTCGGAGAAGCCCCAGGCCTCCTGGAGCCGGGCCCGCCGCTCGTGCGGCGGCTCGGGCAGCGCGGCCCGCAGTCGCTCCACCCAGTCCTTGTCCGGCGCCATCGGCACCAGGTCGGGCTCGGGGAAGTAGCGGTAGTCCTCGGCGTCGGACTTCTCGCGCCCGGACGTGGTGACGCCGGTGTCCTCGTGCCAGTGCCGGGTCTCCTGCAGGATCGGCCGGCCGGACGTCAGTACGGCGGCGTGCCGCTGCACCTCGTACCTCACCGCCCGCTCGACCGAACGCAGCGAGTTCACGTTCTTGGTCTCGGTCCGGGTGCCCAATGAATGTGCACCGGTGTGGCGAGGGCCGTCGGGAAGGTCAGCGCCGGTGTCGCGCGGGGCGAGGGAGAGGTTCACGTCGCAGCGCAGCGAGCCCTGCTCCATCCGTACGTCGCTCACGCCGAGGCCGAGGAGCAGGTCGCGCAGCTGCGCGACGTACGCCTTGGCGACCAGCGGGACGATCTCGCGGGTGCCGAGGATCGGCTTGGTGACGATCTCGATGAGGGGGATGCCCGCGCGGTTGTAGTCGACGAGCGAGTAGTCGGCGCCGTGGATCCGCCCGGTCGCGCCGCCCACGTGCAGCGACTTGCCGGTGTCCTCCTCCATGTGCGCGCGCTCGATGTCGACGCGCACGGTCTGCGGACCGTCGGGCCCCTCGACGACGACGTCGGTCCAGCCCTCGAACGCGATCGGCTCGTCGTACTGCGAGGTCTGGAAGTTCTTCGGCATGTCCGGGTAGAAGTAGTTCTTCCGGGCGAACCGGCACCACTCCGCGATCTCGCAGTTGAGCGCCAGCCCGATCCGGATCGCCGACTCGACCGCGATCGCGTTGACCACGGGCATCGACCCGGGCAGCCCCAGGCAGGTCGGGACAGGTCTGGGTGTTGGGCTCGGCGCCGAACTCCGTCGGGCAGCCGCAGAACATCTTCGAGTTGGTGTTCAGCTCGACGTGCACCTCGAGCCCGAGGGCGGGGTCGAAGCGCTCCAGCGCCTCGTCGTAGGACATCAGCTGGTCGGTCATGACCGCCCCCCTTCCAGCGGTGTGGCCTGGTCGAGCAGCGGGCCGCCCCACTTGTCGATCAGCGCCGCCTCGAGGGCCGCACCGACGAAGTAGACCCGGTCGTCCTGCATCGCCGGCGCCAGGATCTGTACGCCGGCCGGCAGGCCGTCCTCGTCGGCCAGGCCGCTCGGCACCGAGATGCCCGGCACGCCCGAGAGGTTGGCGGGGATGGTCGCCAGGTCGTTGAGGTACATCGCCAGCGGGTCGTCGACCTTCTCGCCCAGCTCGAACGCCGTCGTCGGCGCGGTCGGCGAGAGCAGCACGTCGGCGTGGGTGAACGCCTCCTCGAAGTCGCGGCTGATCAAGCGTCCGCACCTTCTGCGCCTGGCCGTAGTAGGCGTCGTAGTAGCCGCTCGACAGGGCGTACGTGCCCAGGATGATCCGGCGCTTCACCTCGTCGCCGAAGCCGGCCTCGCGGGTCGCCCGCATCACCTCCTCGGCGCTGGCAGACAGTTGGCGCTCGACGCCCTCGGGGTACTTCCGCAGCCCGTAGCGCATCGCGTCGAAGCGGGCCAGGTTGCTGGACGCCTCGGCCGGGAGGATCAGGTAGTAGGTCGCGAGCGCGTGCACGAAGTGCGGGCAGGAGACCTCGACCAGCTCGGCGCCCGCCGCCACCATCAGGTCGACCGACTCCTGGAACCGGGCCAGCACGCCGGCCTGGTACCCCTCGCCGCCGAGCTCCTTGACCACGCCGATGCGGACTCCGGAGAGGTCACCCTCGGCCCCGCGCCGCGCGGCGCCGACCAGGTCGGGCAGCGGCGCGTCGATCGAGGTCGAGTCCAGCGGATCGTGCCCGCCGATCACCTCGTGCAGCAGGGCCGCGTCGAGCACGGTGCGGGTCACGGGACCGGCCTGGTCGAGGGAGTTGGCGAGCGAGACGAGCCCGTAGCGCGACACGCCGCCGTACGTCGGCTTCACCCCGACCGTGCCCGTCACCGCACCCGGCTGCCGGATGGAGCCGCCGGTGTCGGTGCCGATGGCGAGCGGCGCCTCGTACGCCGCCACGGCCGCGGCCGAGCCGCCGCCGGACCCGCCGGGGATCCGGTCGAGGTCCCACGGGTTGTGCGTCGGTCCGTATGCCGAGTGCTCGGTGGAGGAGCCCATCGCGAACTCGTCCATGTTGGTCTTGCCCAGGATCGGCAGGCCCGCCTCGCGGAGGCGCGCGACGACCGTGGCGTCGTACGGCGGTACCCAGCCTTCGAGGATCCGCGAGCCGCACGTCGTCGGCAGGCCCTTGGTGGCCATCACGTCCTTGACCGCGATCGGCACGCCGTCGAGTGGCGACCGCGCCTGCCCGCTTGCCCGGCGCGCGTCGGAGGCTGCGGCCTGCTCGAGCGCACCCTCGGCGTCGACGTGCGAGGAAGGCGTGCACCTGCCCGTCGACCGCGGCGATCCGGTCGAGGTGGTGCTGGGTGGCCTCGACGGAGGTGGTCTCGCCGGCGGCCAGCGCCTCGGCGAGCTCCGCGGCGGTGGTCCTGCTCACTGCTCGTCCCCCAGGATCCTCGGCACCTTGAACCGCTGCCCCTCCTGCTCGGGAGCCCCCGACAGCGCCTCGTCAGCCGTCAGGCCGGGCGTCACGACGTCCGGCGCGGAAGACGTTGGTCAGCGGCAGCGCGTGGGAGGTGGGCGGGATGTCGTCGTCGGCCACGTCGCTGATCGAGGCGACCGACTCCAGGATCACCGACAGCTGGGGCGCGAGGTGGTCGAGCTCGGCGTCGGTCAGGTCGATCCGGGCCAGGTTCGCCAGGTGGGCGAGCTCGTCCCTGCTGATCGAGGGGGTGTCGGACATGTGCGGAATCCTATGGTGAGTGGTTTCGAGGCTCGTCGCTGACGCTCCTCGCACCTCAACCACCGAGAGGGCGAGGCAACCGTTCTCGCTCCCACCGCATCTGTCGGGGTGAGAACACCAAGGAGGTGCGATGGCGCGGCAGGTCTCGGACGAGGCGTTCAGCGAGTTCGTGCACGGCGCCTGGCCGGGGCTGTACCGGACGGCGTACCTGCTGCTCGGCGACGCCGGCCTGGCGGAGGACCTGGTGCAGACGGCGCTGGCCAAGACGTACGCCGCGTGGCCGAGCGTCCGCGACGTGCAGGCCGCGCCGGGGTTCGCCCGCACCACGCTGGTGAACACCGCCGCGTCGTGGTTCCGGAAGCGGTCGTGGCGCAACGAGCTGCCGACCGAGCACCTGCCCGACCCCGGTCGGGAGACCGACCCGTCGGACCGGCCGGCCGTGCTCGACGCCCTCGGGCTCCTGCCGCCGCGGCAGCGTGCCGTGGTGGTGCTCCGCTTCTACGAGGACCTGTCCGTGGCCGAGACGGCCCACGCCCTCGGCTGCTCCGACGGCACCGTCAAGAGCCAGACCTCCAAGGCCCTCGACACGCTGCGCGGCCTGCTCGGCGATGCCGTCATCCCCGTCTCGTGACCACGAAACCTCTGGGAGCCACCCATGACTGAACGACTCTCCGCCCTGCTCCACGAGGAGGCCGACCGCCTCCACGTGCCGATGCCGGCCGCCCGCGAGACGATCGCCACCGGGCGGCGGATCCGACGGCGCCGCCGGCTGACGCAGGCGGGTGTCGCCGCCGCCGTGGTGGCCGTGCTCGGCGTGGGCGCCGCCTTCGTCGGCGGCGGCGCGCCCGACCGCTCCAACCCGGACCCGATCGCCACCGACCCGCAGGGTGAGCCGGTGGACCTCGGCGTGGTCTTCGCCGTCGACGACACGGTCTACCTGGACGGCGGAGCGGCGGCGGTGCAGATGCCCGAGATCGCACAGACGCTCTACTACACCTCGGCCGGCCTGCTGGTGCGCACCAACAAGACCGGGGCCTCCGACGGCGGCGCGCCGTTCCACTTCCAGCTGGTCGGCGCGGACGGAACAGCGCAACCGCTCGACCTCACCCTCGGCGAGGTCGTGCCGTCCACCGACCCGACGCAGCCGTACCTGGCGTACTCCGAGGCCGACGGCGACGCGGTCCGGGTCATCGTCGTCGACGTGACGACCGGGGAGCAGGTGGCCCGGGTGGCCGTGACGGGCTTGACCGACTGGGGCGGTTGGGCCGCACCGCCGGTCGCGCTCGACGGCGACACCGTCTACGTCTCCGACTTCAGCCACGCCCTCGCCGTGGACTGGCGCACGGGCGAGGTCGTGCCGGCCGAGCACGTCAGCCCTGGCTTCCCCACGGTGGTCCGGGGTCGCACGCTCGCCACGTCCAACACGGGCGCCGGGGTGGTCGACGTGCTCACGGGCGAGGTGCTGTTCGAGAGCGACGGGTGGCTCCGTCTCTCGCCCGACGGCCGCTACGCGGTCGCGGGCGAGGGCGCGAGCGGCGTCCCGGTGCAGGACCTCGAGGACGGCGGCTCCGCCGTTGTGGGGAGTGAGTCGGCCACCTACGGCTGGACCACCGACGACCAGCTGGTCGGCATCGTCGGCGGCCAGCTCGCCGTGTGCTCCCCGGAGAGCGGTCGGTGCACCACGAGCCCGCTGCCGGACGGGGTGTCGTCCGACGCGTTCGTACGGCTGCCCGGCTTCACCTACGAGAGCTGAGAAAGTTTCTGGTCGCTCCCTGTCGATTCGGTCGCACCACCGGCGCCGTACGTGGTGAACACTTGCCCCGGAACCGCCCGAGGGCCCGACGAGAGGGATCCACCATGAAGTACGTGCTGATGTTCACCAGCCGGCCCGACCTCACCGCGTCCGTCGACCCGGAGCTCGGCCAGGCGGTCTACAAGAAGGTCTACGAGTGGTTCCAGGAGAACGGCGACAAGTTCGCCGACTCCGGCGCCGAGCTGCTCGGCATCGAGACCGCGACCACGATCAAGCACGGGGACGACGGCCCGGTCGTGGTCGACGGCCCGTTCAACGAGGCCAAGGAGATCGTCGGTGGCTTCAGCGTGATCGACGTCCCCGACATGGACGCCGCGGTCGCGCTGGTCAAGACCTGGCCGCAGCTCGAGCTGCCGGGCGTGGCCGTCGAGATCCGGCCGATGGTCGAGGACTACAGCCAGTTCGAGTGACAGCTGCATGACCCAAGGCTGGCCGGCAGGCAGACAGATGGGCTCCTCGCGCGCACGCTGCGCGAGGAGTCCGGTCTGCTGGTCGCCCGGCTGGCCCGGCAGTTCCACGACTTCGACCTCGCCGAGGAGGCCGTGCAGTCCGCGGTCACCGAGGCGCTCGAGTCGTGGCGCCGCGACGGCCCGCCGAACAACCCGGCCGCCTGGCTGCAGACCGCCGCGCGGCACAACGCCCTCGACCTCGTCCGGCGGCGTACCCGCCAGGACGCGCTGGCCCACCGCGCGCCGGAGGTGACGGCGTACGACGGCCGCTCGGCGACCGACGACCGGCTCGCGCTGCTCTTCGCGTGCTGCCACCCGGCGCTGGCCCCCGAGGCACGGCTGGCGCTCACCCTGCGGGCCGTCGTCGGCATGACGACGCCACAGATCGCGCGGGCGTTCCTCGTCAACGAGCGCACGCTCGCGCAGCGGATCGTCCGGGCCAAGCGCAAGATCGTCACCGCCGGGATCGCCCTGACCGTGCCGACCGACGACGTGCTGAGCGAGCGGCTCTCCGACGTGCTGGCCGTGATCGCGCTGATGTACAACGAGGGCTTCGTGTCCTCCGACGGCGCCACCCAGGACCGCGACCTCGCGGGCGACGCCGTCTGGCTGGCCGGCGTCGTCGCGACCAGCCTGCCCGGCGAGGCCGAGGCGTGGGGACTGGCCGCGCTGCTCACGTTCCAGCACGCGCGCGCCGCCGCCCGCTTCTCCGACGCCGGCGACCTGGTGCTGCTGCCGGACCAGGACCGGTCGCGCTGGGACCACGCCGCGATCGCGGCCGGCGAGGAGATGCTCGAACGCGCGGCCGCGCTGCACGCCAGCGGTCCGTTCCAGCTGCGCGCGGCGATCGCGGCCTGCCACGCGACCAGCCCGTCGTGGGAGCAGACCGACTGGCTCCAGATCGTCACCCTGTTCGAGGTGCTGACCCGTTACGACCCGTCCCCGGTCGTCCGCCTGAACCGTGCCGTGGCCATGTCGCAGATGGGACCGAACGAGATCGCCCGGTCGCTCGCCGCCGTCGACGAGCTCGCCGACCGGCTCGACGAGTACCACCTCTTCCACGCCACCCGCGCCGACCTCCTCACCCGGCTCGGCCGCGTCGACGAGGCGGCCACGGCCAACGCGCGCGCCCTGGCCCTCACCGCCAACGACGCCGAACGCCGCCTGCTCGCCACCCGCCTGCACCGCCGCCCGCTCGACGACGGTTCGTGAGCGTTCGGAAGCTCCTCGTGAACGCTGACTGCACGGAGATGTTCACCCGGGATGACGCTCCTGTCCACAGGTTGTCGGCACCCCGCTGCGCGTGCGACGTCGCGATCCAGGACCCTGTCGCGTCGTGGAGCATCTCGGATCTCCTGGCGCACCAGCACGGTGTCATCTCGCGTCGCCAGGTGCTTGCTTCCGGTGCCGATGAGGTCCTGCATCGATCGCAGACTTCGCCGGCGCGAATGGGCGCAAGCGTGCACCTCAGGTGTCTACGTCGATCACACGGGTCCGCTGACCTGGCACCAACGCGCCTGGGCCGCCGTCCTGTACGCGTACCCAGCTGCATTGGCCGGGCAGGTCAGCGCTGCGCGCACACCGGGCTGCGTGGGTCATGACCCAGCGACGAGATCCAGGTCGTCGCTGTCAGACACACGCAGGAAGGTCACGCCAACGGCCCGGACGTCCGCAGGTCGAACGAACTGACGGGCTTCGACACGGCAGATCCAGCTCCAACCTCGTCGCCGCCAAGGGTGAGGGTCGAGCACGCCCTGGTCCGTGTTGCGTCCTCCGCATCGAGCGACGAAGCGGTGCAGTGGCCGTCCTCGCCGACGGCTGTCAGTCAGCGGCGCACCACCGCGCCTCGCCTGAGCCGGCGAGCTCACGGCCGCGACCGAGCCTTCCGACGACGCGCGTTGCTGTCTGAGGCATCGTGGACGACGTTGACGTTCGGGCGCATTGTCGGTGCTCGAGCGCCGCTTCTTGCGCGCAGGTCGAGCGCGCTCACGGGCTGCCCCGACGGGCAGCGCCAAAGACCCGACCCGACGGGACCACGTGCGGCGCAACGCGATGTGGAGTACGTCGCAGCAAGCGCTGTTGCTCGAGCTCGATGGCCGATTGGGGCACGAGTGGGCGCTGGAACGATGGGAAGACCTCGATCGCGACCTCGCCGCGGCCACCACAGGACGCCTGACCTTGCGCGCGGGTTGGGGACAGGTGCTCCAGCCTTGTCGGCTGGCCCGTGTCACTCGCCCTCGATGCTCGCGGCACGCGGCTGGTCCGGGTCGCGCCCGCCCCTGCGGCCCAGCCTGCGCTGCTCGGCCTGAGCCTGGGAAGACTTCCGTGCACCACGCTCACGAGAAGTTCCCTGGCTCCCGTCACAACCCCGACGGACCCGCCTCCAGCAGCAACTTGAAGCCGGCCTCGTCGAGCACGGGGACGCCGAGGCTCTCGGCCTTGTCGGCCTTGGAGCCGGGGTTGTCGCCGACGACGACGTAGTCGGTCTTCTTCGACACCGACGACGACGCCTTGCCGCCGCGGGCGAGGATCGCCTCCCTGGCGCCGTCGCGCGAGAACTCCACGAGCGAGCCGGTCACCACGATCGTCAGGCCCTCGAGGGTGCGCTCGGTGGACTCGTCACGCTCGTCCTCCATCGACACCCCGGCCCGCCGCCACTTGTCGACGATCTCGCGGTGCCACCCGGACTCCTCGCCGTCGAACCACTCGCGCACCGCTGCGGCGATCGTCGGGCCGACCCCCTCGGCAGCCGCGAGCTGCTCGACGGACGCCGACTCGATCGCCTCCATCGACCCGAACTCCGTGGCCAGGGCCCGGGCCGCGGTCGGGCCGACGTGGCGGATCGACAGGCCGACCAGCACCCGCCACAGCGGCACCTGCTTGGCCTGGTCGAGGTTGGCCAGCAGGCGCTCGCCGTTGGCCGAGAGCACCCGCCCGTCGACGGCGGCATCGGCCTCGGCCTTCTTGGCCGCGCGCGTGAACAGGTCGGTCTGCAGCAGCTTGTCGCGGTCGAGGGAGAACACGTCGCCCTCGTCGGCGATCACCTTCGCCGACCACAGCGCGTACGCCGCCTCCGAGCCGAGCCCCTCGATGTCGAAGGACCCCCGCCCGGCGACGTGGAAGATGCGGTCGAGCACCTGGGAGCGGCAGAACTGGTGGTTGGGGCAGCGGAGGTCCTTGTCGCCCTCCTTCTCCTGCACCAACGGCGTGCTCGCAGGCGGGGCACGTCGTGGGCATCACCCACTTCTTCAAGCCCTTCGGCCGCAGGCCGAGCACCGGCCCGACGATCTCGGGGATCACGTCGCCGGCCTTGCGCAGCACGACCGTGTCGCCCGGCCGGACGTCCTTGCGCTGGCCACCTCGTGGGCGTTGTGGAGCGTCGCCCGCTCGACCGTGGAGCCGGCCACCCGCGTCGGCTCCATCACCCCGAACGGCGTCACCCGGCCGGTGCGCCCGGTGTTGACCTCGATCGAGAGCAGCTTGGCGTTGACCTCCTCGGGCGGGTACTTGAACGCGATCGCCCATCGCGGCGCCCGCGAGGTCGACCCGAGCCTCCGCTGCAGCACCACCTGGTCGACCTTGACCACGACGCCGTCGATCTCGTGCTCGACCGAGTGGCGGTGCTCGCCGTAGTAGTCGATGAACTCGCGCACCTCCTTCAGCGACCCGAGCACCCGCACCCGGTCGCTGGTGGGCAGCCCCCACGCCTTCAGGGCGTCGTACGCCGCGGACTGCGCGGTCGGCTCGAACCCCTGGCGCGCGCCGATGCCGTGGCAGACCATGCCGAGGGCCCGGGTCGCGGTGACGCGCGGGTCCTTCTGGCGCAGCGAGCCGGCCGCGGCGTTGCGCGGGTTGGCGAACACCGGCTTGCCGGCCTCGGTCATCGACTCGTTGAGCCGCTCGAACGCCTCGGTCGGGAGGAACACCTCGCCGCGCACCTCGACCAGCTCCGGCACCGGGAACTCGTCGGCGCCCGTCAGCCGGTGGGGCACGGAGTCGATGGTCTTGACGTTGGGGGTGACGTCCTCGCCCGTCCGGCCGTCGCCGCGGGTCAGCGCGCGCACCAGCCGGCCGTCCTCGTAGAGCAGGTTGATCGCCAGCCCGTCGACCTTCAGCTCGCACAGCAGGTCGGGATCCTGGACGCCGTCGCGCTCGATGCGGGCGTACCACGAGGCCATCTCCTCGTCGGTGAACGCGTTGTCGAGGCTCTCCATCCGCTGCAGGTGGTCGACCGCCGTGAAGTCGGTCGACACCGCGCCCCCGACCTTCTGGGTCGGCGAGTCGGGCGTGCGCAGCTCGGGCCACTCGTCCTCCAGCGCCTGGAGCCGGCGCAGCCGGACGTCGTAGTCGGCGTCGGACAGCGTCGGGTCGTCGAGCACGAAGTAGCGCCAGCGGGCGTCCTCGATCTGCTCGACGAGCTCCTGGTGCTCGGATCTGGCTCCTGCGGGAGTCGGCTGCACTTCTTGCGTCACCCCATCGTTCACAGGGGACATCTTGCCCGCAGGCAGGGACATCGCCGACCTCCGCCAGATCGACCGCACCGAATACGGTGCGTGAGCGTGACCCACCGGTCGAGCCCCACCTGACCCGGTACGACGCAGGGGTGCGGCCGCGGGCCGTGATCCTGATGCTGCACGGCGGCAAGGACCGCGGGCACGAGGTCGTCGACGGCCGCAGCCTGTCGTGGCGCCGTACGGCCGTGATGCAGCGCGACATCGCCCGCAGCGCCCAGGAGGCGGAGGTCAGCACCTGGCTGCTGCGCTTCACCCACCGCGGCTGGAACGGCGGTGCCGCACGCATCGCCGACGCCCGCCGCGCTCTCGACGCCGTCCGCCAGGAGCTGGGCGACGTGCCCGTCTGCCTCCTCGGCCACTCGATGGGCGGTCGCACCGCCGTCCACGTCGCCGACGACCCGAGCGTCCGCGGCGTGGTGGCGCTCGCGCCCTGGCTGCCGCCCGGCGAGAGCGTCGGCGGCCCTGCGCGGCAAGCAGCTGTACGCCGCCCACGGCAGCCGCGACCGGATCACCTCGGCTCGCGCGCCACCCAGGCCTTCGTACGCCGCGCGGCCGAGGTCGCCGAGGTCGCCGAGTTCCGCGACATGGGACCCGCTCGGCCACTACCTGCTCCGCGGACGGGAGGCCTGGAACACCTTCGCGATCGAGTCGTCGCTCGCGGGTGCTCCAGGCCTCCTGAACCCGTGGCTCAGCGAACTGCGTCGATCACCTGGTCCGCGACGGTGTGGCCCAGGAGGTAGCCGTCGTCCATGGCGTCCCGGAAGTGCAGTCCACCCCAGATCCGCGCGTGCAGCGCGTCGTGCTCGAGAGCGGTCAGCGTCGCGTACGGGCGCTCGGACCCACCAGACCTCAGCAGCAACGGCACGTCGTCGCCCAGCGTCCTGCGGAGGATCTCGGCGAACGGCGCCGTCGCCGCAGCGTGTCCGCTGGTGTAGTCGGAGTACGACGGGTTGGTGACCAGCGGAGCCCAGCCTCCCGGGTCCGGGAGGGTGCCCGGGTTGCCGTCGTCCTCGGCCGCGGCGATGGCCTGGAAGGGCCGCCAGAAGCCGACGTCGTACTTCAGCCGCCAGGTCTGGATGAAGGACGTGACCTGGGCGGCGTCGATGCGCGCGAACAGCCGGGTGGTCGGCAGCAGTCCCAACGGCTCGGACTCGAGGTAGCGGCACAGGGCGTCGCGGTACTCCAGGACGGGGTTGCGGGAGAAGAACCGCGCGATCGCGGTCTGCTCCGCGGTGCGCGTCGCGGAGTCGTCGGAGCCGAGTCATGCGGACCTCCTCGTAGTCCTCGGCGTACGCCGTGCTGCCGAGCGGGTCGGGACCGTCGAGCACGACGGGCGGGACGTCGACGACCGGGTCGAGGAAGGCGAGCCAGGCGATGGCCATCACCCCGCCGGTCGCGGGCTGCCACACGCCCAGGCCGGGATCCTTGTCGTAGACGACCGTGGGGTCGCCGCGGCCGTCACCGACGCGCGAGGCGATCATCCGGTCGGCCGCGGCCTCTCCTACCCGGACGCCCTCGGCCTCCTTTCGACCGTCAGGAACCCTGGCCAGCGAGGCCGCGAGATCGGCGTCGAGCCGGGCCCGGGACGCGGGGAAGTACTCGTACAGCACGTCGTGCGCGGCGGTCGCCACGGCGGCCGCGGCAGCGTGAGTCCCGCTTCGCTGGGCCTCGCGAGCCGCGTCGTGGACCGCGAGCGACATGAACGACAGGTACATCGCACCCACGGGCGGTGCGGGGGTCGGCACGGTCTCGGCGAAGATCGTCCGGATCGCGGTCTGCTGCCAGTCGACGGCGATGGCGGAGGCCAGGGGCCCCTCGCCGTTCGCGGACGGCACCCTCGTCGCCGAACGCGACAGGGGCTGGTCACGCCGCTCAAGGCAGCTCCGGTACCACCCCTCGACAGCGTCCGGGGTGAGCGGCAGGTACCGCGGGTCGAACCGGCACCCGCGCGGGATGTCGGCGCCGCCCGTGGCGGCAGTCCCCGTCGGGACCACGAGAAGACCCAACGTGAGCGGGACTGCCACGAGCGCAGCTGCGGCCCACTTCTTGTTTCGGGCATGCGACTTCATGGCGTGCTCCTTTCGTCGGACCCGCGGGTCGGGTCCGAGACTTCGGGCCCGAGACTGTGGGCTGGAGTCCCTCAGGACTCCGTGAAGGAGATGGACTCGACCATCTCGACGAGCTCGTCCTGCTCGGCCGGGGTGACGTCCGGCCCGTGGCTGGCACTGATGAGCACCGGGTTGCCCTCGACGTCGAGCACCCAGAACCGGCTGGTCCAGCCGGGGTACTCGAATGCCATGGCTCCTTCTTGCAGGTAGAGCTGGAACGGACCTCCCCCTGTGCACCGAAGGAACGCGCCCTCGGTCCGCGGCCCGTGGAGCGGACGACGTATCCCTCGTGACCGTCGAGCGTCACGGGCACCGGCGCAGTGCCCCCGGTCCGGGCAATCGACGACAGCGCGCCGGCCAGCCCCAGGGTGCCGGGAGCCGCGGAGACCCACTGGGGCGAGCACGGGTTGCTCTCGACCCGCAGCACCCTGCCGACCAGGTCGATCCGGCGGGCCGAGCCGTTCGAGCTCGGTGCCGTGGCGAGGGCAGAGTCGTTGTCCTGCCCCCACCCTGGGGGCACGTCGATCTCGACGTCGGGGAGCCCTCCGACCGGCGGGAAGGCGAACCTGGCGCGGTAGCGGCCGGGATCCAGGTCCTCCGGGTCGAGGTACTTCCCCCGCCCGGGGTCCAGCGCGCGCACCGGTACGTCGTTGGTCGGCGCGGGCGCCTCGGCCCTCGGCAGCCAGTCGCGGCCGAGCACCAGGGCGAGGACCGTGGCCGCGGCGACCAGCCCGACGGCGTACGTCGTTCGGCGCCGGCTGGCGCGGAAGTGTGCCCGGTCCAGAACCCGGTCGAGCTCCGCCTCGACGTCGGGGTCGAGCTCGGCGAGCCGCGTGGTCAGTGCCGCGCGCAGGTCGTCGTCATTCAACATCGCTGACCACTCCTTCCATCAAGAGCTCGCCCAGGCGGCCGCGTGCCTGGAACAGGTGTTGCTTGACCGTGGACCCGGAGACCTCCATCAGGTCGGCGATCTCGTCGACCGGCCGGTCGTCCAGGTAGTACAGCGCCACCACTGCCCGCTGGCGCGGGGGCAGCGCGCGGATCGCCTTCAGCAGGTCGAGGTCGGGCAGGCGGTCGTCGGTTCCGCGCTCGACCGGGAAGGCCGTCACCAGCTGGCGACGTTCACGTTCCGCCCGGCGGATGGCATCGCGGACCACGACCTTGCGCACCCAGGCAGCCGGGTGCTCGTAGGAGACCGCCTTGGGCCAGCGTTCGTAGAGCCGCAGGAAGGCATCCTGGGTGACCTCCTCGGCGCGTCCGCGGTCGTGGAGGACGAGGAAGGCCGTGCGGAGCACCGACGGGTAGGCCGAGCGAAAGACCTGCTCGAACTCTCCTCGATCGGCGGTGCGCATCCGGACTCCTCAGTGCCAACTCACACGTTCCTGCCTGTCTCAAGGCCTGACCAGCGCTTGTGGTTCAGCGGGTGGGGGGTGGTCCAGACCAGTGGGGAATACCTGGATGAAACGGAATTGTTCTGTCCCCGGTTCCGGTTGTAGGGTCTGACGAAACGAAACCGTTTCGTTTCATCCGTCGCCAGGAGCACCGTTGACCCCCATCTCGACCGCCGCCCCTCATGCCGAGGGCACTCGTCCTCGCGTCGAGGGCGACCGTGAGCAGGAGATCTTCGACGCCACCCTCCAGGTGCTCGAGGAGGTCGGCTACGACCGCCTGACCATGGACGCCGTCGCCGCCGCGGCCCGCGCGTCCAAGGCGACGCTCTACCGCCGGTGGAACGGCAAGGTCGCGCTCGTCATCGACGCGCTCCTCTCCCAGAAGGGCCCGCACGAGATGCCCGACACCGGCAGCCTGCGCGGCGACCTCCTCGCCACGTTCTGCGGCGTGGGCGGCCTGACCGACCACAGCGCCGTCGCGACGTTCGCCAGCGTGCTGACCGCGATCAGCCGCGATGCCGAGTTCGCCGCCGCCTTCCGCGAGCGGGTCATCGGCCCGAAGGCCGCCATGGGGCGCGCGATCTTCGAGCGCGCCCGGGCCCGCGGTGAGCTCCGCGAAGGGCGTCGACCTCGACCTGTTCGCTCCTGCCCTGGCCGGCATCTGTCTGCACCGGCTGTTCCTGATGGGCCTGCCGCCCGACCAGGACGTCATCGCCCGCGTGGTCGACCAGATCATCCTGCCCGCCGCGCTCGCCACCCCCGAGACCCCCTAGAGCCCAAGACCCTGCAAGAGAACTAGGAACCCACATGTCCGACGAACTCAAGATCGACGACGGCGCCGCTCGCGACGACGCCGTCGCAGCCCAGCCGAAGGCCGGCCAATCATCTGGCCAGAGGCTCGGCTTGGCGCTGGTGCTGATCTCCATCGCCCAGCTGATGGTCGTGCTCGACGCCACCATCGCCAACATCGCCCTGCCCTTCATCGGCAAGGACCTCGACATCAGCGGCATCAACCTGACCTGGATCGTCACCGGCTACACGCTGGTCTTCGGCGGCTTCCTGCTCCTCGGCGGCCGACTTGCCGATCTCTACGGCCGACGCAGGATCTTCATGATCGGCCTCGTGGTCTTCGCGGTGGGATCGCTGCTCGGTGGTCTCGCGCAGAGCGAGCTGCTGCTGCTGGGCGCCCGGGGCATCCAAGGCTTCGGCGCCGCGCTCGCCTCCCCGGCCGCGCTGGCCCTGATCACCACCACGTTCCCGGCAGGTCCGGCGCGCAACCGGGCGTTCGCGGTCTACGCCGCCATGTCCGGTGCCGGCGCGGCCGTCGGTCTGATCCTGGGCGGCTGGCTCACGGGCTCCAACCTCGACCTGCTGGGCCTCGACATCCACGGCTGGCGGCTGACCTTCCTGATCAACGTGCCGATCGGCATCGTTGCGGCCCTGCTGGCGCCGCGCTTCCTCCCCGAGTCCGAGAGCCACCCCGGCCAGCTCGACATCCCCGGTGCCATCACCGGCACCGCCGGCCTGCTCGCGATCGTCTTCGGCCTCACCCACGCCGGCAACCCGACGTACGGCTGGAGCGACCCCTGGACGATCACCAGCCTGATCGCCGGAGCCGTGCTGATCGCGCTGTTCGTCGCCGTCGAGTCGCGGGTGGCGCACCCCCTCCTGCCGTTCCGGATCTTCGCCAACCAGACCAGGGCCGCGAGCTTCGTGGCGATGGCCCTGCTGCCGGCGGCGATGTTCGCGATGTTCTTCTTCCTGAGCCTGTTCATCCAGAACGTGATGGGCTACAGCCCGCTCAAGACCGGCGTCGCGTTCCTGCCGTTCAGCGTCGGCATCGTGATCAGCGCGGCGCATCGTCTCCAACCTGGTGAACCGCATCGACGCGCGCTACATCGCCGGTGTCGGCACGCTGGTCGCCTCGGTCGCCCTCTACGGGTTCTCCCGGCTCGAGGTTCCCGACAGCGACAGCAGCGTCGTGGCGGCGGTGCTGAGCGGGCAGTCCCTCGGCGCCGACGTCAACTACTGGACGCAGATCCTGCCGTTCATCGTGCTGATGGCGCTGGGCATGGGCGCGGTGTTCGTGCCGCTCACCCTGACCGCCGTCCACCACGTGCGCGCCGAGGACTCCGGCATCGGCTCGGGCGTGCTCAACACGATGCAGCAGGTCGGCGGCGCGCTGGGCCTGGCGATCCTGGGCACCGTGGCGAGTCACGCCACGACCGCGCACATCGAGGAGATCGCCCCGGGTGTCGCTGATGGGCCTGCAGCAGGCCGACCCGAACGTGCTCGACCAGCTGATGAGCATCTTCGGCGTCGGCTCCTTCCAGGAGCTGGTCGGCCAGGTCGCCTACCTGGGCTCCTTCACCCAGTGGCGCGACGGCCGCGTTCCTCGTCGGCGTGTTCCTGATGCTCGCGGGCTCCGCGGTCGTCTGGGCGTTCCTCGACGTCAAGCACGAGGAGCTGGCCACCGACGGTCCCGAGGCGGCGGTGCACGTCGGGTAGCTCGCGTGGTCGAGGAAGGCGCACTGAACGCCCGTCTCGAGACCCCGGTGACAGGTTCCCGGTTTCGCGTGGGTTTCGTGACGGGCCTCACAGCTCTCCTCAACCAGCGAACTACATACATGGGTCTGAGCGATAGGCAGTCGGACCGCGCGTGAGCCGCACGGACCGGCGGACTAGGGTTGCGCCGGTGCGGGGTTCTGCGTCTGACGGCACGGCCCAAGGGCGCCTCGAGGCGGCCGAGGCCGAGCTCCTCCGGGTGCGCCGACAGCTGCGCCGGACCCGGAAGCGGCTGCAGGCCGCGCGGGCAGAGATCACCGAGGCCCACCACGCACTCCCCGACCGCGTCGAGCAGGTCATCCGGCAGGTGGGCGAGGAACGGCTGTCCTACCTGGGCGCCGGACACCTGCGCAACCTCGCCACCTGCATCCAGCGACATCGAGGAGGCGGGCGTGCCTGGCCTCGTCGTCGAAGCCGGTACGGCGCGCGGCGCGTCCGCGATCGTGATCGCTGCGGCCAAGGCTCCCGAGCGCCCGTTGAAGGTGTACGACGTCTTCGACATGATCCCGCCACCTGCTACCAAGGACGGCGACGACGTCCACGAGCGCTACGCCGCTGATCGCCCAGGGCGGCGCCGTCCGGTCTCGCTCGGCGATCTCTACTACGGCTACCACGAGGATCTCTACGCCGAGGTCTGCGACTCCTTCGCCCGTCTCGGCGTGCCTCTCAGCCGACAACCGTGTCGAGCTCGTCCAGGGTCTCTTCGAAGAGACGATCGACCTCGACGGTCCTGTCGCCTTCGCCCACCTCGACGGCGACTGGTACGACTCGACCATGGTCTGCCTGACCCGCCTCGCGCCGCGGCTCTCCTCCGGCGGCCGCCTGGTCGTCGACGACTACTACGCCTGGTCGGGGTGTCACCAGGTCGGTCGACGACTACTTCCGCGGCCGCGACGAGTTCCGCCTGCTCGAGCGGGCGAAGCTCCACGTGGTCCGGGCGTAGGTCCGGCTTCTGTCCGTGATCGCGCCGACGCCTTTGGTTTTTCGCCGGCGTCGAACGAGGGCTGCGCCGGGGAACCCCTGATTCGGTCGCCGACGCAGTGGCGATCGGGCGAGCCACCGACTTCCTTGGTCTACCGCCGACCTGGTCCGGCTTGCCGGCCGCTTCCTCGTCACCGGCTCATCCGGACTCTCGCACGGGCCCTGGTGGACGAGGCCGACCGCCGGACCCCGCCGAGCCTCGGCGACCGTCAAACGTCGCCGGTTGGACCACCTCCGGCACTGGACCCATCCGACGGACTGGCCGGAGCCACCACCGGACGCCGTGCAGGTCGGCGTCATCCTCTACCGCCAACCCGATCGGCCCTCGGTGCTCGAAGAACATCGGCGACTACGTGCAGACTCTTGGCCGCTCCTCGGCAACCTCGCTCGCTTCACCGACGTGGAGTTCAGCGTGGTCGACGGGCTGGGCGATCTCGTCACCGACCTGCAGTCCCGGGTCCGGTCTGAGCTCCGTATCGCTCTCCGCGACACGACGCGTGCACCTGGTGCCTGTGAGCCGGGACTTCAGCCAGGGCGACCCGATCGACGAGGGCACCTGGCTGCCCGCGTTCGGATGGCACCTGCACACGTCGTTCGTTCTGCGCTACGGGTTGCCTTATCACTCCTGGCTGCGGCCGCTGTTCCTCTCCTTCCACCTCCACAGCCTCGACGCGCTCGACGAGCCGACCCTCACGTACCTTCGGGCCCACGGACCGATCGGCTGTCGCGACTGGGCCACGGTCGACGTGCTGCTGAGCGCCGACGTGGAGGCGTTCTTCACCGGCTGCGTCACCTCCACGGTCGACGCCGTCTTCCCGCCGCTCGCCTCCCTCGACCGCTCCGAGGCACGGCCGTCGGTCTGGTCGACGTACCCGACCCCGCCGGGCTCTTCCTACCCGACCAGCCGGTGGAGCGGTTCCACAACGCCGAGGCCGACAACCGTGACCTCGACCTGGTCAGCGGCACGCGAGCCGCGATCCAGCTCCTCGAGCGCTACCAGCGGCGGCTGGACCGGGTGGTCACCAGCCGGCTGCACGCCTATCTCCCCGTCTACCAGCCTCGGCCTGCCCGTGGACTTCCGGCCCTCGGCGCCCGGCGACGCGCGCTTCACGGCGCTGACGGGCCTCGCTCCAGGTTCGGCCGCGCTCGGAGCCATGCAGCGACGCGCTGCGCGACCTGCTGGCCGACGTCTTCGGTCTCATCATCGGCGGCGCACCGGCCGAGGAGGTGTACGCCGCGTGGCTGGCGCGCACAGCTCCCATGGTGGACCAGGCCCGCGCTCGTCAGCGGGCTCCGCATCCGCCGTACCCTCCTGCGCCCGTCCCGCAGGTGCGCCGCGCGACCAGAGGCCCGAGGCCGAACGGGTGGACGTCGCCGTCTTCGTCGACCCCGAGAGCCTGGGCCGCCTGCCCGAGACGGTGAGCGCGGCGTCTTCAGCCCAGTCCCGCGTGTGGATCCTGGTCCACGTCGAGGTACCGGACGTGGTGGCGCTGACCGAGGTCGTCGCCGGCGTGTCGACCTGCGCAGCCTGCCGTCGCGGCCGACCTCCTGCTCCTCCCCCAGCTGCTGCCCGAGGTGCGCCAGCTCGTGGTTCTCAGGTGTGACGAAGCCGACGCGAGGATGGACGTCAGCCGGTTGGCCGGGCACGATCTCCGCGGCCCCCGTGGCAGCGCACCTCTCCGTTGAGCTCGCCGCCCTGGTGTGGCGCCGGGCGGCCGACCGGCTGCCGCCAGTATCTGCCGCCGAGCTGCACCGCGTGATGGGCGCGAAGCCCCTTTCGCGACGCACGCCATCGAGCCGAGTCCGCTGGTGCTGGACCTGGAGCAGATGCGAGCCGACGTCGACCTCGCAGCTCCTTGGCCCTGAGCCGCGCACTTCAGTCTCGACGGTCGGGAGGCCCTGCTGTCGTACGCCGTCCTTCACGTCTCACCCCTGCCGGTGGACCGCCCTAGCTGACATCACGGCCACAGCCTGACAACTACAGTCACCGTGTGCCGCACACGATCGTGACCATGACGCGTGGCGATGCCCACAAGATCGGCGAATGGGTCGAGTACCACGCCAGGCTGTGTTTCGGCGACTTCCAGATCGTGCTCGACGGCGAGGTGGACTACACCGAGGCCGTGCTCGAGTCGCTCGACGTGCCGGCCATCATCACGGTGCACCGCCGGCCGGAGATCGGCTAGTACGCCGAGGCCTGTCCGCAGCGCAGCGATAGCAGCTGGCCGCCGGTGGCGGCAGCGACACGCAGCCGAGCTGGAGGCCGGCCCGATCCGCGGCCACGACCCGTTGTCGTGGCGCCAGCACCAACACTTTCCCGAGATCCTGGCGCCGTACGCCGCGCGCGAGCGGGGCCGTCGCTCGCTCGCTCTGATCGACGTGGACGAGTTCATCGTGGTGCCTGAGCACCGGTCCGTCCGCCAGGTGACGCACCAGGCCGGCGCCCCCGGCTGCGGCGCTCAGCTTCAATGTCGACACGACCGGTCACGACCCGCGCCGCCCGGTGCTCGAGCAGCACACCCGCCGGTGGTCCCGTGCTGACCTGCTGGCCCTCGACGACCAGCGCTGGGCCAACCGTCCGAAGTCGATCGTCCGCTACCGGTGCGCTAGGCTGACCAGCACCGTCCACAAGATCAGCACCGGCCGCCAGCTCGCCCTCGACCCCGAGCGGGCCCGCGTGCACCACTTCCTGATCCCGCTGCAGGAGGGCGTGTTTATCCCTTACGCCGTGGAGGCCCCGATCGGCATGCCGGCATTGATCGGACCCGGGGGCCTTGTGCCAGACTCACGGGCTGTTCTTCGACCGGGTCTCGCCGTCGGCCCCCTAGCCCACTACCCCCACCAGAGAGGGAACTCGCTGTTGTCCCGAACCGCCAGGCTGACCATCGCGCTCGCCGTGGTCGTGCTCGTCGCCGCCGCAGCGTTCGCCTACCTCCAGTTCTTCCGCACCACCGCGCAGACCGTGCGGGCCACGTGCTGCCGCACGTCTCGCAGCCCGGCCCCGATCCGGCGTCCAGTGACGAGGCCGTCGGCGCCGTCGCCGCCAGCGTCGAGCCCGCCGAGGAGGGCCGCGAGGTCACGCTCGAGGCGAAGCTCGACGGCCGCTGGGAGGAGGAGGCCACCGCCGAGCAGGACGCCCACGGCGCGGGTCGAGTTCCTCCTGCCAGCGGGCGGACTCGTCGCGGGCGCGTCGTACCGCGTCACCTCCCCCGGCGGCGACGGTCTCGAGGAGGCCACCAGTGAGGAGCTCGCCGGCGACCTGTGGGGCGAGCCCGACTTCGACGACGAGTTCGACGGGGACGCGATGAGCGCCGACTGGCTCAACCGCGGCGAGGACTACAACCCCGAGGGGCTGCGCGCCTGCTCCCGGGCCTCCGGCGAAGCGGTCGAGGTCAAGGGCGGCACGATCGGCCTCAGCGTGATCCTCGACCAGGCGCGCGCGGACGAGCAGTGCCACGCCAAGGACGCCAAGGGCAAGTCGATCGGGAACTTCGACTACCGCCTCAACGGCCACGTGATGACCAACGGCCACTACTTCCGCTACGGCGTGCTGGCCGCGCGCATCAAGTTCCACGAGCGCCAGGGCCAGCACGCGTCGCTGTGGATGCAGCCGGCGATCTCCGAGAGCACCACCGACTCGGGCAAGGGCGGGACCGAGATCGATGTCATCGAGTGGTTCGGCGATGGCGTGAAGCAAGGTGGCCTGGCCAGCTTCATCTACATGCTCACCCCCGATGGTCCCGAGAAGGTCGGGGGCATGCTCGAGAACCCCGGCCAGTACCTGACCGGCCAGGACGACAGCTGGTTCGAGGACTACCACGTGTTCTCGGTCGAGTGGACGCCGGAGGAGTACATCTTCCGGATCGACGGCCAGGAGACCTGGCGCACCAGCAAGGGCATCTCCCACCAGCCGGAGTACCCCATCCTCAGCCTGCTCAGCTCCGACTACGAGCTGGACAACCTCGGCAAGACCTCGAACCTCCCGCAGACGATGGAGGTCGACTGGCTGAAGTTCTGGGAGGCCTGACGAACCACCCGACCCCTGGACGAGGCCGGTCATCTCAGCGTGCTGTGAGAGACTGCCGCATCCGGGCCGCCCCCACGCGTGAACCCATCCGCGAGCCCAACTCCCGACAGAGTGAAGGAAGCCGCATGCTCCCCATCCGTAAGAAGATTGCCGTCACCGCAAGCCTGGTCATCGCGACCGCCGGCGTCGTGGCGTTCGTGCAGTCCGCCAGCCCCGCGACCTCCGCCCCGGCGTTGTCCCGCCAGGCCAAGGCGGCCGTCACGGTCTCGATCGTGCCGGGCGTGATCGACCCCGGGTCGAGCCTGAAGAAGGCTTCGAAGGCCAAGTGGGCGGTGATCGGCAAGTTCGGTGCCAACAAGCAGGGCAAGAAGGCCAAGCTGCAGCGCAAGTCCGGCAGCTCCTGGGTGACCGAGGGCAAGACCGAGATCGACAAGAAGGGCCTGGCGCTGTTCGCCGTGCCCGCCGCGTTCCCCAGCAAGCCGGTGACCTACCGGGTCGACGGCCCCGGCGGGAAGAGCGCCGCGGTCAGCACGTCGACGTGGGGCACCTCCATCGACTTCGTCGACGACTTCGGCGGCACCAGCCTCAACCTCGCCAACTGGCAGCACCGCCAGCAGGACTACTACCCGGAGTCCAAGCGCGAGTGCTCCAAGGGCAGCCCGAAGGCCGTGAAGGTCGCCAAGGGCACCGTCCAGCTGAGTGTGCTCCGCGACAAGACGATCACCAAGGTCTGCAAGCCCAAGAAGCCCGGCAAGGATGTCATCTACGGCAAGTTCGACTACCGCCTCAACGCCAACATCGGCACCGGCGAGACCCACTCGATCCGCTACGGCGTGGTCGCGGCCCGCATCAAGTTCAACCCCCTGCAGGGCCAGCACGCCTCGCTGTGGATGCAGCCGACCAACATCAACGGCTCGACCGACCCGGCGGTCCAGGGCACCGAGATCGACATCATCGAGTGGTTCGGCAAGGACACCCCCAGCGGTGGCCTGACCAGCTTCATCTACGCCCCCAGCTACGGCGGCAAGAAGATCGGGCTGGGCGGCGACGGCTGGATCAAGAAGCCCGAGCAGTACCTGATGAACGAGAAGGACGACTTCTACAAGCGCTACCACGTCTACTCGGTCGAGTGGACCTCGTCGGCCTACATCTTCCGCATCGACGGCCAGGAGACCGGTCGGATCACCAAGAGCAACAGCATCTCGCGAGTGCTCCAGTACCCGATCCTGAGCATCCTCAGCTCCGACTACGAGCTCTCGAAGCTGCCCGACCGCGACGAGAAGAAGAACCTGCCCCAGACCATGTACGTGGACTGGATCAAGACGTGGCAGAACCCGGCCGGCATGCTCCCGCCGACGCCGTAGCCGACGCACTCATCGACGACAGGGCCCGGCCACCGCGAGGTGGCCGGGCCCTGGTTCATGTCTGGTGCACGTCTGGACCATCGCCCGGGCACCACTCGGTCAAATCTCGGTCAATCCCCGCCGGGCGCTGGTCGAGCCGTGGCACACTCGCGGCGCGGGTTAGGAGAGCTGCTGCTCTCCGCAAGGTCGACCCCACCCCCCGAAACGACCTGGAGGAACCACACCGTGCTGACACGTACCCCCCGACGTGTGCCCATCCGACGTCCCATCGTGGCCGCCGCCCTCGTCGCGCTGGCCGCCAGCGCCGGCGTCGCCGCCATCGGGCAGACGTCCGAGGCAGCTCCGCAGCAGGCCACCATCACCGTGCTCCCGGGCATCGTGCAGCCGGGCAAGAAGGTCGCCAACGCCGACAAGGCGCTCTCGGCGGTGATCGCCACGTTCTCGCCGGCCAAGAAGGGCCGGACGGTGGAGCTGCAGAAGAAGGTCGGCAGCAAGTGGGTCGAGGTCGCGACCGGCATCCAGGACAGGACCGGGAAGGTCGAGTTCGCTGCCCCGTCGGGCAGCGTGACCAACCCGATCACCTACCGGGCGGTCGCCGCCAAGAGCTCGAGCCTGCGGACGGTGGCCAGCCGCGCCGTCGCCACCTCGCAGTGGGGCCCGGCCACCTTCACCGACCAGTTCCCCGGCACCTCGCTGAGCAGCAACTGGGTGCACCGCATGGGCTTCTACCAGCCCGAGTCGATGCGCAACTGCTCGAAGGGCTCGCCGGCCGCGGTCAGCGTGGCCAGCGGCACGCTGCGCCTGAGCGTGATGCGCGACCCGTTCATGGCGCCCGGCTCCTGCACGGCGTACAAGAAGGACGGCAGCGTCATCGGGCAGTTCGACTACCGCCTCAACGGCCACATCTCCACCGACGGCCACCAGTTCCTCAAGTACGGCGTCGTCGCCGCCCGCATCAAGTTCCAGGCGCGCCAGGGTCAGCACGCCTCGCTCTGGATGCAGCCGCAGAACCCGACGTACCTCCCGAACGCCTTCGAGGGCGGCGCCGAGATCGACATCATCGAGTACTTCGGCGACGGGGTGAAGAACGGCGGCCTCACCAGCTTCATCTACAGCCCCACGCCGTCCGGCGTCCCGACGAAGATCGGGGGCTGGATCAAGAAGCCCGAGCGCTTCTTGTCCGAGAAGAAGGACGGCTGGTCCAAGCGCTACCACGTGTTCTCGGTCGAGTGGTCGCCCACGGCGTACGTCTTCCGCATCGACGGCCGCGAGTCGGCCCGCGTCACCACGGGCATCTCCGGCGTGCCGCAGTTCCCGATCCTCAGCCTGCTGAGCTCCGACTACGAGCTGAAGAAGCTCAAGGGCGAGTTCAACCTGCCCCAGACCATGAGCGTGGACTGGATCCGGTTCTGGCAGGCGCCCACGCCCTGAGGCCCTTCCCCGATTGGCCGCTCGACCGACCGAGCGATCAAGACGAGGTTCCTGGCGACGTCGCGGCACAGCGCCAGCGCGCGGCGTGCCCAGGCGGGTGAGGCTCCGGCCAGTCCGCACGACGGGGTGACCAGCAGCCGCTGTCCCACGGCGTCCGGGTCGAGGCCGAGGCCGTCGAGCCAGGCCAGGACCCGATCCGTCAGTGCCCGGTCGGTGGGCGCCGTGGCGGGATCCAGGGACGGCACCACGCCGAGGGCCACTCCGTCGCCGGCGTCGAGCGCCTCGCCCAACACGTCATGACCGGCGGGGGTCAGTACGTCGAGGTCGACCGAGAGCCCGCGGGCGCCGGCACCGCGGAGAAGGTCGAGCGGGGTGCCGGGGGCACACGAGTGCGCCCACGGTTCGGCCCCCGACTCCGCGGCCGCCGCGAACACCCACCCGAGGTGCTCCGACAGCTCGGGCCGGTCGACCGCGCGGTGCCTGCTGAACCCGGACGCGGTCGGCACCTGGGCGTCCAGGACCGCGCCCAGGGCCGGCTCGTCGACCTGGAGCAGAACCGGTCCGGCGCCGATGACGCGGCGGCGTACGTCGGCCACGTGGTCGCGCACGCCTTCGGCGAGCGCCTGCGCCAGCTCGCGGCGGGCGCCGTGGTCGGCCAGCACCTTGTCGCCGCGGGGCCGCTCGACGGTGGCGGCGAGGGTCCAGGGGCCGGTCACCTGGACCTTCAGGTGCCCGGTGTAGCCCTGCAGCGACTCCTCGAGCACGTCGAGATCCTGGGCGAGCAGGCTGCGGGCCCGGCGCTGGTCGCGGCCGGACGCGCTGCCGGTCAGGCGCCAACCCGCGGGTTGGAGGTCGGCGCCGAGCCCCGACCCGACAACCGCGACGACCGCGAGTGCCCGACCCGTCATCGAGCCGGTGGGGCCACGGTCGGGGAGCTCGGGCAGGTGTGGCAGGTCGGGCAGCTCGCCGACGACGACTCGCATCGCCTCGGCCGGGTCGGTGCCGGGCATGGAGCCGACGCCGGTGGCGAGGGTCACGCAGGGGTCTCGACAAGCTCGACCGACGAAGACCGCGCGGTGGCCGTGATCGTGGCGGAGCCGACGACGCGGGTGCCGTCGTAGACGACCGCCGCCTGCCCGGGAGCGATGCCCTGGGCGGGGTCGACCAGGTCGATGGACACGCGGTCCCCGTCGGCGCTGGTGGTGACCAGCGCGCGGTGCTCACCGCCGTGGGCCCGGAGCTGGACGGTGCCCTCGAGCCGGCCGGGCGCAGCGCCACACCAGCGGCCGTGAGAGGCCTCGAGCCGGTCGACCGTCAGCGCCTCGCGAGGACCTACGCGGACCCTGCCCGAGACGGGCTCGATGTCGAGCACGAAGCGCGGCTTGCCGTCGGGCGCGGGCCGGCCGATCCGCAGCCCCTTGCGCTGGCCGACGGTGAAGGCGTAGGTGCCGTCGTGCCGGCCGAGCACGTCGCCGGTCACGTCGTCGACGATGTCGCCGCCGTGGTTGGGTGCCTTCTCACCGAGCTTCTCCCGCAGCCAGCCGGCGTTGTCGCCGTCGGCGACGAAGCAGATGTCGTGGGAGTCGGGCTTGTCGGCGACCCGTAGCCCGCGTCGCTCGGCCTCACGCCGGACCTCCGGCTTGGGGGTGTCGCCGAGCGGGAACAGCGAGTGGCGCAGCTGGTCCTGGGTCAGCACGCCGAGCACGTAGGACTGGTCCTTCGCGGCGTCCGCGGCCCGGTGCAGCTCGACCAGACCGTCCCCGTGGTCGGTCCCCGTGCGCAGCTGCGCGTAGTGGCCGGTGGCGACCGCGTCGAAGCCGAGCCCGAGCGCCCGGTCGAGCACGGCTGCGAACTTGATCTTCTCGTTGCAGCGCAGGCACGGGTTGGGGGTGCGGCCGGCGGCGTACTCGTCCATGAAGTCGACCACGACGTCGTCGTGGAACCGCTCGCTGAGGTCCCAGACGTAGAACGGGATGCCGATCACGTCGGCCGCACGGCGCGCGTCGTTGGCGTCCTCGAGGGTGCAGCAGCCGCGAGCGCCCGAACGGTACGACGCGGGGTTGCGCGACAAGGCCAGGTGGATGCCCGTGACGTCGTGACCCGCCTCGACCGCGCGCGCGGCCGCGACGGCCGAGTCGACGCCGCCGGACATGGCCGCGACGACCTTCAGCGGAGTCTCGCTCACCGCACCACCGGCTGCCGCGAGGCGCGGGCCCTGTCGACGCAGGGACCGATGGCAGCGACGAGCGCGTCGACGTCGGCGTCGGTGCTGGTGTGACCCAGGGAGAACCGAAGGGAGCTCAGCGCGTCCTCCTCGTCCATGCCCATCGCCATCAGCACGTGGGAGGGCTGGGCCACGCCCGCCGAGCACGCGGACCCCGTCGAGCACTCGATCTCCCGGGCATCGAGCAGCATCAGCAGCGAGTCGCCCGCGCAGCCCGGGAAGCGCAGGTGCGCGTTGCCAGGGAGCCGCTCGGTGGGGTGGCCGTTGGCGATCGCGTCGGGCACCACCCGCTGCACCTCGCGGAGCAGGCGGTCGCGGAGGACGGCCATCCGCTCCGCGTGCTCGGGCTGCCCCTTGACCGCCGCCTCGACCGCGGCCGCGAAGCCGGCGATCGCCGGCGGGTCGAGGGTGCCGGACCGGATGTCGCGCTCCTGGCCACCGCCGTGGAGCATCGCGGTCACCTCGAGCTCGCGTCGTACGAGGAGGGCGCCGACCCCGAACGGACCACCGACCTTGTGCCCGGTCAACGTCATCAGGTCGACGCCGCTCGCCGAGAAGTCGACCGGCACCGCGCCCACGGCCTGGACGGCGTCGGTGTGCACCGGGATGCCGTGAGCCGAGGCGAGGGCGACCACCTCGTCGACCGGCTGGAGGGTGCCGACCTCGTTGTTGGCCCACATCACCGAGACCAGGGCCACGCTCCCGGGGTCGCGCGCGATCGCGGCGCGCAGCGCCTCGACCTCGAGGCGGCCCTGCGGGTCGACCGGCAGCAGCTCGACCTCCGCTCCGATCTCCTCGGCGAGCCAGATCAGCGGGTCGAGGACGGCGTGGTGCTCGATGGCCGTGGAGAGGATGCGGGTCCGCCGCGGATCGGCCTCGCGACGGGACCAGAACGTCCCCTTCAGCGCCAGGTTGTCGGCCTCGGTGCCGCCGGAGGTGAACACGACGTCGCCCGGCCGGCAGTCCAGCACCTGGGCGATCGTCTCGCGGGCCTCCTCGACGACCCTGCGGGCCCGGCGCCCGCTCGCGTGCAGCGAGCTCGGGTTGCCGACGTCGGAGAGGTGACGGGTCATCGCCTCGACCGCGGCCGGCACCATCGGGGTGGTGGCGGCGTGGTCGAGGTAGACCGGCCCGGAATGGTTCATCGCGTCCGCAAGCGTACGGCGCGCCGGCCGCCACTCGCGCGATCCGCGCGACGGCCGCTGGCTACCGCTCGCCGGAAACTCGCCGTCTCGTCGGACGCTCGGACCGCACGGCTCAGCCGCAGGTCATCACCGCGTCGACGAACCAGCCGTCGGGGCCGCGGAAGACCGAGACCTGGGCCTGGATCTCTTCGGTGCCGGGGTCGACGACCCACACCTGGGCGGGGCCCTTGCCCGCGTAGGGAGCCAGGGTCAGAACGCCGTCAGGCAGCCCGACGGCGGGGCTGTGCTCGACGGCCTCCTCGGGCGTGTCGAAGCCGGTGGGCATCCGGCCGTAGTCGACCGAGACCACCGACCTCGCCTCACAGCCGGTGGCCGGCCACTGGGCCAAGGACGGGTCGGGGTCGATGCTGCCGGTGGACCCGGAGACACCGCCGCCGGCCGGTGTCGTCTCGGGACCCGATGTGGGGACCGGGTCGTCGGCGGCGGTGGCCTCCGGGGCTTCGGTCGCCTGGCCGCAGCCGGCGAGCACGAGCACAGCGGCGCAGGACAGCGCGGGCCGCTGAGACGCGAGGCGACGGTTCATGGGTTCCTCCCGGGACGGATCGTTCGCCACTCGGACGTCGCGCCGGGGCGGCCCGGTTCCCTCAGGACAGCCGCTCGAGCCAGGCGTGGTCGGGATGAAGCAGGGCGACCTTCTCGCGCAGCCACGCGCGCGCGCCGCTCGTCCATCAGCGGCCAGGCGCGGTCGAGGTCGCGGTTGTCCTTGAGCCGCGCCGAGCCGCGCCTTGTACATCAGCACGATCTCGGGGTTGAGGTAGCGGATGCCGTCGTCGGCCACCCAGGTGACCTCCTCGAGCGGGCGCCACGTGGTCGGGCAGCCGCTTGTTGGTCCACAGTCCGTCCTGGTCGGGCGTCAACGGCATGTCGAAGACCCACGGCGACGTGGCGTCGCGCCGTCCCCAGATCTGGCTCTCGGGGTGCTGGACGTCGGGCCAGTGGTCGATCAGCGGCCGCAGCGCGCCGTCGGAGATGTTCCACAGCTGCCACGACTCCCCGACGTGCGCCCTCAGCGCGGGCACGTCGCACACCAGGATCGAGACGTCGATGTCCTCGTGCTCGCGCTGCGCCAGCGCCGTGCTCGTGGTAAGGCTTCGATCGCCCAGCCACCGACGACCCACCAGGGCCGCTCGAAGCCCTCGAAGAACTCAGCCATCCCGGCCGGGTCGAAGCAGTCGTAGACCCCGTACAGCCGCTCCCAGTAGTGGTCCTCCGCCTCCTCGGCCTCGGACCGCAGCAGCGGCTCGCGCTCGCTCACAGCAGCACCAGGTCGTCGCGGTGCACGACCTCGCGCTCGTAGGCCGCCCCGAGCTCGCGCTTGAGGTCGTGTGAGGAGCGTCCGAGCAGCGCCGGCAGCTCGGAGGCGTCGAAGTTGACCAGGCCGCGGGCCACCGGCCTGCCGTCGGGGCCGGTGAGGTCGACCGGGTCTCCGGCCGCGAAGTCGCCCTCGACACCGGTGACGCCTGCGGCGAGCAGCGAGGCGCGGCGTTCGACCACGGCCCGCACCGCCCCGGCGTCGAGCACCAGGCGGCCGCGCGGGTCGGTGGCGTGGGCCAACCACAGCAGGCGGATGGGCCGGCGCCGGCCGGTCGCGTGGAACAGCGTGCCGACCGGTTCGCCGGCCAGCGCGGCCGCGGCCTTGGCGGCCGAGGTCAGCACCACAGGGATGCCGGCGCCGGTGGCGATCCGGGCCGACTCGACCTTGGTGACCATGCCGCCGGAGCCCAGTCCGGCGCGACCGGTCGAGCCGACGCGTACGGCGTCGAGGTCGCCGGCCGTGGAGATCTCGGGCACGAGCGTGGCGGCCTGCCGGACGGGTCATCGGGTTGGCGTCGTAGAGGCCGTCGACGTCACTGAGCAGCACCAGCAGGTCGGCGTGCACGATGTGGGCCACCAGCGCCGCGAGGCGGTCGTTGTCGCCGAACCGGATCTCGGTGGTGGCAACGGTGTCGTTCTCGTTGACGATGGGCAGCACACCCAGCTCGAGCAGCTTGGCGAACGTCTGGTGGGCGTTGCGGTAGTGGGAGCGCCGCGTCACGTCGTCGACGGTGAGCAGTACCTGGCCGACGACGATGCCGTGACGGGCGAGCTCCTCGGTGTAGCGGTGGACCAGCAGGCCCTGCCCCACCGACGCGGCGGCCTGCTGGGCGGGCAGCGCGCGCGGCCGTCGCTTGAGGCCCAGAGGGGCCAGTCCGGCCGCGATCGCGCCCGAGGAGACGAGCACCACCTCGGCCCCGCGTCGGCGTACGGCGGCCAGCACGTCGACGAGCGCGGCCAGGCGCCCCGCGTCGAGCCCGCCGGCAGCCGTGGTCAGCGAGGACGAGCCGACCTTGACGACGACCCGCTTGGCGTCGACGACCGCCCGTCGGCTCACCCGTCGTCCTCCACGCGGTCAGGATCATCCTTGGAGCCGATCTCGTAGGACATCGGGCCGGTGCGCATCTTCTTCTTCTCGTCGAGGCGCCGGGCGACGTCGGCCCTGGCCTCGGACTCGCGTGCGATCGCCCATCGCCTCGGCGATCTCGCGGCGCCGCCGTGCCGCCGGCCGTTCCTCGTCGAAGCGCTGGTCCTCGCCGCGGCGCGTCATCAAGATCTCGGCGCCGGCCTCGACGCTGGGCTTGAAGTCGAAGACCACCGAGTCGTCGGGGTGGCCGATCAGCACGGTGTCACCCTCTCGAGCGCCCAGCTCGAACAGCCGCTTCTCGACGCCGAGCCGGTTGAGCCGGTCGGCGAGGAAGCCCGACGGCCTCGTCGTTGCCGAAGTCGGTCTGCCGGACCCAGCGCTCGGGCTTCTCGCCGCGCACCTGCCACCCGGCATCGGTGGCCGTCACCGCGAAGTCGTCGCCGCCGTCGGCCGAGGGCGGGCGGATCACGATCCGGTGCGCCTCCACGGCCGGCCGCGCCGCGCGGGCGGCGCTGACGATGCCGGCCATCGCGAAGGTCAGCTCACGCAGCCCCGCCCCGCTGGCGGCCGAGACCTTGAACACCTCGAGCCCGCGCTCGCGCAGCTCCTCGACCACCATGTCGGCGATCTCGGACCCGTCGGGGACGTCGACCTTGTTGAGCGCGACCAGGCGAGGACGGTCGTCGAGGCCGCCGTAGCGGGTCAGCTCGTTCTCGATGATGTCGAGGTCCTCGACCGGGTTGCGGCCCGGCTCGAGGGTCGCGGTGTCGATGACGTGGACGATCGCCGCGCACCGCTCGACGTGGCGCAGGAAGTCGTGCCCGAGTCCGCGGCCCTCGCTGGCTCCCTCGATGAGGCCGGGCACGTCCGCCACCGTGAACGTCGTCTCGCCGGCCGTGACCACGCCGAGGTTGGGCACCAGCGTGGTGAACGGGTAGTCGGCGATCTTGGGCCGCGCCCGGGAGATGGCGGCGATCAGGCTGGACTTGCCGGCGCTGGGGAAGCCCACCAGGCCGATGTCGGCGACGACCTTCAGCTCGAGACGGATCTGCAGCTCCTCGCCCGGCTCGCCGAGCAGCGCGAAGCCCGGCGCCTTGCGCTTGGCGCTGGCCAGCGCGGCGTTGCCGAGCCCGCCGCGACCGCCTCGGGCGATGACGAGCTCGGTGCCGGGACCGACGAGGTCGGCGAGCACCTCACCGCTGCGCGCGTCGTGGACGACCGTGCCGTCAGGGACGGGCAGCACCAGGTCGGCGCCGTGGCTGCCGTTGCGCATGCCCCCGGCGCCCTGGGCGCCGTTCTCGGCCTTGCGGTGCGGGCTGTGGTGGTAGTCGAGCAGCGTGGTCACGTCGAGGTCGACCCGCAAGATCACCGAGCCGCCCGGCCCGCCGTTGCCGCCGTCGGGCCCACCCAGCGGCTTGAACTTCTCGCGGTGGACCGAGGCCACGCCGTTGCCCGCCGCGGCCGGCGCTGACGTGCAGCGTCACCCGGTCCACGAACGTGGGAACCGCCATGGTGACCGCCGATCTTCGCTGGTTGAGCTTGACTCGGTGGTTGAGGTGCGAGCTTGCGAGCCTCGAAACCACCGTCTCGAAACCAAGAAAGGCGCCCCGAGTCCGGGACGCCCTTCAGTGGATGCTGATGCAGGTGAGCGTCAGGTCACTCACCCGGGACGATGTTGACGACCTTGCGACCGCGACGGGTGCCGAACTCGACCGCACCCTCGACGAGCGCGAACAAGGTGTCGTCGCCACCGCGACCGACGCCGGTGCCGGGGTGGAAGTGGGTGCCACGCTGGCGGACGATGATCTCGCCGGCGTTGACGACCTGGCCGCCGTAGCGCTTGACGCCGAGACGCTGGGAGTTGGAGTCCCGACCGTTCTTGGTCGAGGCCGCACCCTTCTTGTGTGCCATCTGGATCAGTCCCCTTGGGTGAAGGTAGAGCGTGAGCGGTGAGTCAGGGACTCACAGTGAGATGTCGGTGACCTTGACCTGGGTGTACTTCTGGCGGTGACCCTGGCGCTTCTTGTAGCCGGTCTTGTTCTTGTACTTCTGGATGATGATCTTGGGGCCCTTGGTGGCGCCGAGGACCTCGACGGTGACGCCGGCCTTGTCGAGGCCGGTCGCGGTGACCTTCTCGCCGTCGACGACCATCACGACCGGCAGGGTGAGCGACTCGCCGACCTTCGTGGCGACCTTGTCGATCTCGATGACGTCGCCGACGGCAACCTTCTGCTGGGTGGCGCCTGCGCGCACGATCGCGTACACCGCGGTCTCCTTCGTCGAGCTGACTGTCGAGCTGGACTCTGCTGAGCTGGTTGTTGCGAGCGGGGTCCGCGCCCGCGCACGCCACGGTCGGACCAGGGCGAGATGCGCTCACGCGGAATGGGCACGCGCAGGCGCACCGAGGGTCAATAGTACGGACCCGGGCGTGACCAGCGCAAAACGGAGCCTTCGCTGGTTGAGGAGGGCCGCCAGGCCGGTCTCGAAACCCTCAGCGCTTGCGGGAGCCCCGACGCTTGATCGGCACGTGCAGGGCCGGACCGGTGTCGTGGTGGTCGTGGCTGTCGTCGGCGGCGACGTCGACGAGCACCGCGCCCGCGGAGTCGGGCTCGGGTACGGCGACCGGTGGGCCGGCCGGCCGGCTCGCGGCCCTTCGGCGGCTGCGCGTGACGACCTTGGGCGGCGCCGGCGGAGCGGGCGGCGCGGCGTCAGCCGGCTCCTCCGGCTCAACCGGCACGTCGGGCGTCTCGTCGTCGACCGTCGAGACCTCGGCCTCGACCACGCCGTCGACGGCCGCCGTCTCGACCAGCCTCCGCGGGCTCCATGACCTCGACCGACTCGACGGCCTCGATCGCGGGCCGCTCGGTCTCCACCTCGTCGATCAAGCTCGTCGACCACCTCGTCGACCGGCTCGTCGACCGGCTCGTCGACCGGCTCGTCGACCGGCTCGGCGTGGTGCCCGGGGTGGTGCTGGGCCATCGCGGCGACGTCCTTGGGCGACGGCGGGCCGGCCGCCTTGGCGCCGGACGAGCCGTTCTGCTGCTCGGCGCCACGACCGCGCCGTCGGCCGCGGCGACCGCTCTCGTCGTCGCCCCGCTTGGGCTCGACCGGGGCGTCCTCGATGACCAGGCCGCGCCCGTGACAGTGGTCGCACTCGTGGCTGAACGCCTCGAGCAGGCCGGTGCCGATGCGCTTGCGGGTCATCTGCACCAGGCCGAGCGAGGTCACCTCGGCGACCTGGTGGCGCGTGCGGTCGCGACCCAGGCACTCGACCAGGCGGCGCAGGACCAGGTCGCGGTTGGACTCCAGGACCATGTCGATGAAGTCGACGACGATGATGCCGCCGATGTCGCGCAGCCGAAGCTGGCGGACCATCTCCTCGGCCGCCTCGAGGTTGTTCTTGGTGACGGTCTCCTCGAGGTTGCCCCCCGAGCCGGTGAACTTGCCGGTGTTGACGTCGACGACGGTCATCGCCTCGGTGCGGTCGATGATCAGCGAGCCACCCGAGGGCAGCCAGACCTTGCGGTCGAGGCCCTTGTGGATCTGCTCGTCGAGCCGGTAGGCGGCGAACACGTCGCGGCCACCGTTGTCGTCGGCGTGGTAGCGCTCGAGCCGCGACTCGAGGTCCGGCGCCACGTGGACGACGTACTCCTGGACGGTCTCCCAGGCGTCGTCGCCCTGGATGACCATCTTGGTGAAGTCCTCGGTGAACAGGTCGCGGACGACCTTCAAGGTGAGGTCGGGCTCGCCGTAGAGCAGCTGCGGGGCGCTGCCCTTGGCACGCTTCTCGATGTCCTCCCAGCGGGCCTTGAGCCGCTCGACGTCGCGGGTCAGCTCCTCCTCGCTCGCGCCCTCGGCGGCGGTGCGGACGATCACCCCGGCGGTGTCGGGGACGATGTCCTTCAGCAGGGTCTTGAGGCGGCCGCGCTCGGTGTCGGGCAGCTTGCGGGAGATGCCGCTGGTGGTGCCGTCGGGGACGTAGACCAGGAACCGGCCCGCCAGGCTGACCTGGCTGGTGAGTCGCGCGCCCTTGTGGCCGATGGGGTCCTTGGTGACCTGGACCAGGATCTGCTGGCCGGAGCTGAGCACCGACTCGATCTTGCGGGCCTGGCCCTCGGGGTGGCCGAGCGCGGACCAGTTGACCTCGCCGGCGTAGAGCACGGCGTTGCGGCCCTTGCCGATGTCGACGAACGCCGCCTCCATGGAGGGCAGCACGTTCTGGACGCGGCCGAGGTAGACGTTGCCGATCAAGGAGGTCTGGGACTCGCGGGCGACGTAGTGCTCGACCAGCACCTTGTCCTCGAGGACACCGATCTGGATGAGGTCGGCGCGCTGGCGGATCACCATCACCCGCTCGACGGACTCGCGGCGGGCCAGGAACTCCGCCTCGCTGACGATCGGCGCCCGGCGGCGGCCGGCCTCGCGACCCTCGCGGCGTCGCTGCTTCTTGGCCTCGAGCCGGGTGGAGCCGGAGACGGCGGTGATCTCGTCCTCGGCGTTGCGGCACCTTGCGGACCCGGGTCACGGTGTTCTGCGGGTCGTCGCCCGTGCCCGGCCTCCGTCACCGTCGTCGCCCGTACGGCGGCGACGCCGGCGGCGGCGGGAGGTGCCCTCGCCGGGCTCGTCAGCGGCATCGGCCCCGGCGGCGTCGGTGGCGTCGGCGGCGTCGGCGCTCGACGTCCGCGTCGGCGGCGTCGCCGTTGTCGCCCTCGGCACCGTCGCCGGACTTGCGGCGGCGGCGGCCTCCGCGGCGCCGGCGGCGGCGGCCGGTACCGGTCTCGTCGCCGGCCTCGTCAGAGGCGTCGTCGCCGGTCTCGTCAGGACGTCGTCGCCCGCGTCCTCGGTCGGTGGGCGCGACGGGCTCGGTGGCCTCGTCGTCGCCGGCGGGTTCGGCCACGACCGCCTTGGCGCCGCGACGGCGGCGCGTGACGTGGTCGTGGCGGCGGGTGCCTGGAACAGCGGTACGGCGACCGAGGCGGCGTCGTCGCCCGGCTTCGGCTGGCGGGCTCGGCCGCCGACGGCCTCCTCGTCAGGCGGCGCGGGGCAGCGGCCTTCTTGCGCGTGCGCTTCGCCTTCGGCGGGGCGCGCGTCCACGGCGCCGGGGCATCCGCGTCGGGCCGGACCTCGGCTGGACCTCGGGCTGGACGCTCGGGCTGGACTTCGGGCTGGCGTCGGGCTGGCTCGCGGCGGTCTTCTTGGCCGCGGTCTTCTTGGCGGCGGCCTTCTTGGCCGTCGTCTTCTTCGCCGCCGGTCTTCTTGGCCGCGGTCTTCTTGGCCGCGGTCTTCTTGGCGGCCTTCTTCGGCTTCTCGGCCGAGGCGTCGTCGGCGGGCGCCGGGTCGGACGTGACCGGGTCGACCGGGGCTCCCTGGCTCTCCTGGAAGTCTGCGTCGGTCGGGGTGTCGTCGAGCATGTGGTGCTCCTCCGCCCGGGAAGCGCACCACGCTCCCGGACCGTGTCCGGCGCGGCCACCAGACACGGGTCGTGGGGGTGGCAGCGCAAAGTCTTCGTCGGCGGCGACACCCTCCGCGGTGTGCGTCAACGAGAGTCCTGCCGTCACCTGCCGCGGTCGCCGGGCCTCTGCTGTCTCACAGGTACGGAGGGCGGCTGTCACCCGCTCCCCAGGGCCGCGTCGCGGTCTGGCGACGACCGGTTCTCGGTGTGCCAGCCCCGATCGGGTTGCGGACGGGAGTGGCGAGAACGTCGTCGGGTCGTTCCGGCTGGCAGCCGGTGCGGCCGCCGTCAGTATCGCACAGCGCGGCCGACGTCCGGCCATTACCGCGCTACCGCAGCGGGTCGCCGACCTGCGGCGCTCCACCGGTCGGCCCGAGGCGGCCGGTCGGTGAGGCGGTGGTGGCGGGGGTCCTTGCACGGACGGCGACGATGTGCCAGCGGCCCGTGGCCAGTGCTAGGGTGCGGCGGTGCTCCGCGAGACCGACCTTTCCGTCGCGTCCGCCGACGACGTCCCGCCGGCGAGCTGACGGGCGCTCTGGAGGTCTCGGGCGTGCGGGCCTTTCGGGGCTCGACGACCCCGAGATCATGCTGCTCGTGCCCGACGACCGACGTCGCCGAGCCCGAGGTCACGATCCTCGTCCCGGCGGTCAACGAGGAGATCACCGTCGCCGACTTCGTCGCGTGGTGCCACGAGGGCCTCGCGGCGGCCGGCGCGGTCGGCGAGATCCTCATCGTCGACAGCTCGACCGACGCGCACCGCCGAGATCGCCCTCGCCGGCGGCGCGCGGGTGCTCCAGACGCCCAAGCGCGGGCTCGGCCGCGCCTACATCGACGCCATCCCCTACGTCCGCGGCCGCTACGTGATCATGGGCGACGCCGACTGCACCTACGACTTCCGCGAGCTCGCGCCCTTCGTCGAGGCGATGCGCGAGGGCTACGAGTACGTCATGGGCTCGCGCTGGAAGGGCTCGATCGAGCCGGGCGCGATGCCGCGCGCTCCACCAGTACTTCGGCACCCCGGTCACGACCTGGATCCTCAACGCCTCTACGGCAGCAACTTCACCGACATCCACTGCGGCATGCGCGGGATCACCCGCGACGCGCTGATGCGGATGGGCCTGTCTCGCAGTCCTGGGAGTACGCGTCGGAGATGGTGCTGAAGTCGGTGCGCATGGAGCTGCGCACCGACCGAGGTGCCGGTCACGCTTCCTCAAGGACCGCGAGGGCCGGGTCAGCCACCACAAGCGGTCGGGCTGGTTCTCGCCGTTCGCAGGCGGCCTGGATCAACCTGCGCGCGATGTTCGTCCACGGCGCCGAGTTCTTCCTCTTCAAGCCGGGCATCGTGCTGCTCGCTGCTCGGCCTGCTGCTCACGCTGCCGCTCACGCTTCGGCGCCGATCACGATCGGCGCGATCACCTTCAGCCTCTACTCGATGCTGCTCGGCGCTCACGCTCGCGGTGGTCGGCCTGCAGAGCTTCTTCTTCGGCTGCCTGGCGCAGGTCTTCCTCGACTACACGGGCCGCCGACGACGAGCGCTGGCGGCGGCTGTTCCGCTACACCGCGCACGGTGCTCGCCAGCGCCGGCGCTCTTCGCCGCTCGGCGCTCGCTGCTCGGTCGCCGCTCTGGTCGTCACTACTTCGCGCACGACTCGACGCTGCCGCCGGCCGACGCGATCGCGAACCACCTGGCGGTGACCGGCCTGCTGTTCATGATCGTCGGCTTCTCGCACCTTCTGCTTCACCCTGCTGCTGCACGCGACGACGTCCGCTACGGCCGGAGCACGCGTGCGATGACAGCGACGCCGAGCGCGGCCACGTCCTTCGGCCAGCGCCGCGAGCCGAGCGCGGTCGACCGCTTCGGCGTCTGGCTGTCCAAGCGCCAGATCGAGCGCCGCGTCGGCCGACTTCGACGGCAGCGACGTCGCCGACTTCGGCTGCGGCTACGACGCGACGTTCGATGCGCACGCTGCTCGACGTCGGCGCCGCGCGACGCTGGTCGACGTCTCCCTCGCCCCCGATCTGCAGGCGCACCCGAAGGTGCGCGCGATCGAGGGCACCTGCCCGACGCGCTGGCCGAGCTCGACGACGCCTCGCTCGACGTGGTCGCTCTGCATGTCGGTCCTCGAGCATCTCTGGGAGCCCGACGCGACGCTGGCCGAGTTCCGCCGGGTGCTGCGCCCGGGCGGCGTCTGCTGCGATCAACGTGCCGTCCTGGCGCGGCAAGCGCGCGCTCGAGTTCTCGGCGTTCCGGCTCGGCCTGTCAGCCCGGCCGAGGAGATGGACGACCACAAGACGCTACTACGACCCCCGCGACCTGTGGCCGCTGCTGGTCGCGGCCGGGCTTCCGGCCCCAGCGACATCCGCTGCTTCAAGCCACAAGTTCGGCCTGAACACCTTCGCCGTCTGCCGCGTCGACGAAGGGGACCCCAGAGTGAGCTTCAGCCAGACCTTCCTCGCCGAGACGGCGAGATCGTCGCGGCCCTCGACACCGACGCAGATCGAGGCGGTCGCCGCCGGCCTCGCCGGGTCCGCGACGCGCGGCGGGCGGCTGTTCATCCTCGGCGTCGGCGGCTCCGCGGGCCACGCCGCCACGCCGTCAACGACTTCCGCAAGATCTGCGGCTTCGAGGCCTACGCGCCCGACCGACAACGTCTCCGAGCTGACCGCCCGCACCAACGACGAGGGCTGGGACACCACCTTCGCCGCGTGGCTCGAGGGCTCGCGGCTCGGCGCCGACGACGCGCTGCTGGTCTTCTCCGTCGGCGGCGGCGACGACGAGAAGAACGTCTCGGCCAACATCGTCGCGCGCGCTCGAGCTGGCCGCGGAGCGCGGCGCCACGGTCTTCGGCATCGTCGGCCGCGACGGCGGCTACACGGCCGAGTCGCCGACGCCTGCGTGGTCGATCCCGCCGCTGTACCCCGACGCACATCACGCCCCACACCGAGGGCCTGTGCGCGGTGGTGTGGCACCTGCTGGTCACCCATCCGGCGCTGGCCAGGGCAGCGACCCAGTGGGAGTCGCTCGACGTGACGCGCAGCTCGAGCCCGGCGTCGCCGGTCATCGTCGGCGGCGCCGGCTTCATCGGCAGCCACTTCGTCGACCGCCTGCTCGCCGGCGACGACGTCGAGCGGTCACGCGTCTACGACAACTTCACCTCCGGCCGGCGTGGCACCTCGCGCCGATGCGCCGACGACCCGCGGCTGACGTCGTCGCGCGGCGACGTCGAGCGACCTCGCCCGGCCTGCCGCGGCGATGGCCGGCCACGACACGGTCATCCACCTCGCCTCCAACCCCGACATCGCGCCGCGGTCACCGAGCCGGCCATCGACTTCGACCAGGGACGCTGCTGACCAACCACGTCGCCGAGGCGGCCCGCCAGGCCGGCGTCGCGCCTCGTCCTCTACGCCTCCGGCAGCGGCGTCTACGGCGACCTCGGCGAGGTCGAGGCGCACGAGGATCACGGGCCGCTGGTGCCGATCTCGACCTACGGCGCGAGCAAGCTGGCCGGCGAGGCGCTGATCTCGTCGTACGCCTACATGTTCGGCGTCCGCGGCCGGCTTCCGCTTCGGCAACGTCGTCGGCCCGCGGCAGACCCACGGCGTCGGCTTCGACTTCGTCCGCCGGCTGCTGCCGACCCGACCCGGCTGCGCATCCTCGGCGACGGCAAGCAGAGCAAGTCCTACGTCCACGTCGACGACGTGATCGCCGCCGTGCTGCTCGCCGGCGAGCACGGCCGACGCGCCCGTTCGACGCGTTCAACGTGGCGACCGGCGATTACATCACGGTCACCGAGATCGCCGAGCTGGCGATCGAGGTGCTCGGGCTCGACCGGCGTCGGTCGAGTTCGAGTACACCGGCGGCGACCGCGGCTGGAAGGGCGACGTGCCGGTCGTGCGGCTCAGCACCGAGCGCATCCGGGCGCTCGGCTGGAAGAACGAGCGCACCGGCCGCGAGGCCCTGCGCGACTCGATGGCCGTCGATGGCTCGACGATGCGCGCGCCGGGCGGTTCGACGGTTGATGGCCCGGCCGGCTGCGCGTCTTCCTCGACCGTGACGGGGTGCTCAACGAGGTCGACGGTCGCGCGACGGCGTGCCGTTCCCCCCGGCGCGCCGCCGACTTGCGGCTGCTGCCCGGCGTCGTCGCAGGCCTGCCAGCGGCTGCGCGACGCTGGGCTGGTGCTGGTCGTGGTGACCAACCAGCCCGACATCGCCCGGGGCCGCAGACCCGGGCCGAGGTCGACGCGATGCACGACCGCTCGCGCCGCAGCTGCCGCTCGACGACGTCGTGGTCTGCGCGCACGACGACGCCGACGGCTGCCCTGCCGCAAGCCGCGCCCGGGCATGATCCTGGACGCGGCCCGCGGCTGGACCTCGACCTGAGCCGCAGCTTCGGCGTCGGCGACCGCTGGCGCGACGTCGAGGCCGCCCACCGGGCGCCGGCGTCCACTCCGTGTTCGTCGACCACGGCTACGACGAGCAGCTGACCGTCGCTCCCGACGCGACGTTCGCCGGTCTGCCCCAGGCGACCCGCACCTGCTCGACGTCACCGGATCCTGACGCCGCTCAGTCCGCCCAGGCCGGAGAGGACAATCCGCTCGATCCGGCGTCCCTTGCTCCTGGCTGAGGTAGAGGTGGGGCCCGTGAAGCCGTGCCACTGCAGGCAGAGCCGACGCGCACGGACAGGTCGTCCCCGGCGACGGGCAGGCTGTTGAACAGCACCCTGCGGTTGTTCCCCGCCCCCGCACCGCCGGGTGGCGTCCAGGCGGTCGGTCAGCGACATCGTGAGAAAACCCGATGTCGCCGTCGGCCTCGACGGTCGCGAGGTCGTAGTCGCGGAGGTCCACGCCGGCCGGCACATCGGCGGTGCTGACGGCTCGTGGGTCCTCCGTCGAGGCTGTCGGCCCAGCCGACGAAGCGGCCGAGGGCCCACCTCGATGCGACGGCTTCCCTCGTCGCAGGTGGGTGGGCGGCACGTAACCGGCCGGCGGGGTGATCACAAAGGCACGACCGTCCCCCACCTGGCGTACGAGCGGACGCCCTGAGAGTGGTCGCCCGTGAAGACCATCGAACCGGAGAACCCGCTGTCGCCCGAGCCGGGCAGCCCCAGCGCTGCGGGAGTTCCGGGCGGCTCCCCCCGTGGGCAGGTGCCCGACCACCCGGTCCCCGGAGACGATCGAGCAGTCCGAGACCGGTTCGTCGGCCCGGTGTCGTAGGCCCACCCCACCATCTGGGTCCTGAATCCGGGCTGGTCGCTCAGCTCCATCACCACGCTTTCGCCGTGCGGGACGACTCTCCACGTAGCCGGCGGAGTAACCCCAGTCGCAGTCCGGCGGGAAGAAGTAGAGGTCCCGACCGTGAACGGGGGCCGCCCAGGTCTGGCCGCGGAGGTACATCGCCGACCAGGTCGTTCCGGCGAGGTACAGCACGCCGTCTGGCGCCGAGCACCGGCGTCCAGTTGTCCAGGATGTACTCGGCGACCTCGTAGTGCCGGACCTCGGGGCGAGGCCCGTCCCAGCGACGCCAGCCCGAACGTGGTGTTGTCGAAGACCACGACGGGCGGCCGGGACTGCTCGAGCTCCTCGATGACCGCCTGCTGCGCGAGCGGCGTGACCGCCATGCTGACGTGGACGAACGGCGTGGCCAGCTCACGGCCGAGCAGGAAGTAGAAGTAGCCCGGCGAGTTGGTGAAGTCGAAGACGGTCCCGTCCGGGCCCGCGCAGCTGTCGAGCACCTCGCTCGACCTCCCCGAGCAGGCTCAGGTCCAGGGTGTCCGGGTCGATGTCGCCGATCTTGGGGGCGCGCGCCCCGTCGACCGCCGGCCTGTGCTCGGCCCGGCGCGTGGGCGGCCTTGACGACGGTGACGGGGTACCAGTTGCCACCAGGTCCGCAATGGCACGAGGCAGGCGACGGGCTGGGACCAGCCGGCCCGCACGGCCGACGACGCCGGTGCCCGGGCATCGAGCGTGCTGACGACCAACGACCCCCACATCACCAGCAGGGATGACGACGGTGAGGCTCTGGGAGGTGTGCCCGGTGTCGAACGGCCCAGTGCCTTCTCGCCGTAGAAGCCCGGCCGTGATCGCGCTGGCGAGCATGCACCATTCGAGGGGTGTCAGCTCGAGCCCGGGTCCACCGGAGCAGGACCAGGACCCAGGTGCCGATCACCGCGAGGGCGATCACGAAGATCACCATCCAGTCGAACGGGTGCCCGACGAGATCGAGCGGCAACGTGCCGGACTCGAAGTGTCCCGGCCCGAAGTAGCGGTAGTAGTCGACGAACGACGACAGGGCTCCTGTGAGGGCCAGGACCACCGCCAGCAGGAGGGTGAGCCCCGCCCCGGTCGCCGACGAAGACGCCCACGGTCGGCAGCTTGCGCCACCAGGGCCCTCCCGCCGGCCGGCGGACGAGGTCGCTGGCGAGCAGCACCACGAACGTGGCGATCACCTGGAACGTCGACCTCCGGCACCAGGACCGCCTCGACGAAGAGGAACGCCGTCAGCAGGACGGTCCACCGCCAAGCCCTGGCCGCACGACCTCGCCGAGCAGGATGATCCCCACGACCAGTCCCACCCACCGTTCGGACAGCCTAGGTCCTGCGGCGGCGAAGAGCACCATGCCCACCGGGAGCAGCGACGAGCGAGGCGTTGCCCAGACGACGAGCAGGTAGAGCAGGACGTACGCGACCGGGAGCATCAACGCGTAGCGGAAGCCGCGGCCCCCCACAGCGTGGGTTCGAACATCTCGAAGCCGAGCGTGCTGCGCAGTGCGTCCTCGAAGACGCCGTGGATGAACATGAAGTCGCGCCAAGGGAGGTAGCCCCGAGCCAGCAGGTCGGCGCCCACGACACTCTGCGAGTCGTCGAAGCCCTCGACCCGGCCCAGGGCGTGGCCGGGCAGCGACGTGACGACCACGAACGTCGCCACCGAGCCCAGCAGCAGCGTCCGCACCCGCGCTCCAGCGCGGCGGCGTCTCGCCCGCGCCGGAGTGCGATCCCGACGCCGATGAGTCCCGCCACGGCGACGGCGGCGGCCAGCCACCACGGCAGCCAGGCCCACGACTCCTCCTGTCCGCTCGCCGTGACAGCGACGGTGCGGTAGAGGCGACGAGCAGACCATCGGCGCGAGCACCACGCCGAGGAGCAGCGCTCGTCGCGGTCAGCGGGCGTGAATGAGGCCGGAGCTCCCCGGGGGGCCGACCAACCAGGCGACGGCCGCCACCGCCAGGGCGTACGCCGCCCCGGCCAGGACTCCGGTCACCGAGAAGGCCCCGCCTGGTGCGGCGGACAGGGCGCTGACGGCGGAGGCGACCAGCACGGCCGGCACGCCCAGGATCGCTACCACTCGGGCGGTCGGAGACCGGGTAGTCGACGTCGCCGGACGGGGTCGCCGGTGCCGGTGCTGCTGCTCCAGGACCGGCGCGGACGCGCGGCCGCCGCACGGTCCCACCCGACCGAGCAGCAGGTAGCAGGCGGCCGCGGTCAGCGGCGCCAACCACACCAGGATCCGCCAACCCCAGATGATGGGTTGGTAGTTAAGTTCGAGAAGCTCGGGTAGCCGACGACTCGATCGGGGGCCGCAGGCTGGTGGCCGCAGCGACCACGCCAGCAGGCCGACCAGGACCCCCACGGCGAGGGCGACGCCGACCCGGACCAGGTCCACCGCGGCGTGCGGCGAGCTGCCGGGTCCGCCGCTCGGCGTCCCCTGCATGTGCACGTTCCTTCCCATGGGCCGCCGGGTAGACCGCGGCCGGCGTCGTCGTCCAGCCGCACGGTACCTGGCGCACCGCTGCGCCCGCAATCCGCGAGCCCGAAACGCGATCGGCTTTGAGGCGGCACACCGTCCGGGCAAGCGCTCAGTAAAATGCCGTCTTGGCCGGTCTGCGGCCACCGCCCTTTCGCAGCCGCCCAAGACGAGGACGCGCCACCCATGAAGATCTTCGCCGACGGAGCCGACCTGGAGACGATGGTCGCCCTGGCGACGGATCCCGCCGATCTCGGGATTCACCACCAACCCCACGCTGATGCGCCGTTCCGGCGTGACTGACTACGAGGAGTTCGCGCACAAGATCCTCGAGACCATCACCGACGCACCCCGTGTCTTCGAGGTCTTCGCCGACGAGGCCGACGAGATGGTGCGGCAGGCCCGTCTCATCGCATCGTGGGGGTTAACGTCTACGTCAAGATCCCGGTCACCAATACCCGGGCGTCCGACCACCGACGTGCGTCGCGAGCTGTCGGCCGAGGGCGTGCACCTCAACGTCACCGCGCTGATGACCGTCGAGCAGGTGGAGGAGGTTGCGCCGCTGTCGACCGGCGGCCCGGCCACGTCATCTCGGTGTTCGCCGGCCGGATCGCCGACACCGGGCGCGACCCGGTACCGATCATGAGGGACGCCGTCGCTGCGGTCGCGCACGACCCGAGCCTGGAGCTGCTGTGGGCCAGCCCGCGCGAGGTCCTCAACATGGTGCAGGCCGAGCAGTGCGGCGTGCCACATCATCACCGATGACCGCCGACCTGCTGGGAAGCTCAAGGGCATCGGCAAGGACCTCGACCAGCTCTCGCTCGAGACCGTCCAGATGTTCCACGACGATGCGCGCACCGGCGGGGTACAAGCTGTGACAGAGATGCGCACCAACGCTGACGGCACCGGCCAGGACGACTGGGACGACCACTGGTACCGGTCGGGGAGGCCGCCCTCGGCAACCCGGCCAACGACTACCGCCACGCGATGGTGCTCAAGCACCTCGGCGAGCTTCCGGCGGGCAGCACGCTCCTCGACATCGGCAGCGGCCAGGGTCAGTTCGCCATCGACTACAAGCAGCGCCACCCCGACGTAGACGTGTGGGGC
>CAVWXS010000058.1:0-44746 GCA_963758885.1 uncultured Actinomycetota bacterium | reverse complement strand
GCTGGTGCAGGGGCGGGTCGACGGCGTGGTCTTCGACCTGGCCGTGTTCACCAACCTCGGTCGAGACCACCTCGACTTCCACCTCGACCTCGAGGACTACTTCCAGGCCAAGGCCCTCCCTCTTCACCCCCACAGCGTTGCGTGAGCGGCCTGGTCAACGCCGACGACGAGCACGGCCGGCGGCTTCTCGCTGCAGCCCGACGTTCCCCGCAGTCGCCCTCCGCCGACCGCGGCGATGCCGATCTGGCGGGCGAGAAGCACGCTGCGCGACGTCGAGCGCATCGGCGTGGTGACCCTGCCGGCCCGGGCGGCGTGCGCGTCGAGGCGGGGTGCCCACTGCCCGGTGACTTCAACGTGGCCAACGCGCTGGCCGGGCTGGCGGCCTGCGCCCTGCTGGGCTTCGAGCTCGAGGGGGTCGCCCGCGCGATGGCCGAGGGCGGCGGCGTGCCCGGCCGGCTGGAGCGCGTCGACGCCGGCCAGGACTTCACCGTCGTCGTCGACTACGCCCACAAGCCCGACGCCGTCACCGCGGCGCTCGCAGCGCTGCGGCCGTTGACCACCGGACGGCTGATCGTGGTGCTCGGCGCCGGAGGCGAGCGGGACCCCGGCAAGCGCCCGATCATGGGCGAGATCGCGGCCGGCTCGCCGACGTCCTCGTCGTCACCGACGACAACCCGCGCGGCGAGGAACCGGCCGCCATCCGCGCCGGATCCTGGCCGGCACCCGCGACGGCTCGGCCGAGGTGCTGGAGGTCGGTGACCGGCGCGCGGCCATCCGCGAGGCCGTCGGCCGGGCGCGGGCGGGCGACGTCGTGCTGGTCGCCGGCAAGGGCCACGAGACGGGCCAGGAGGTCGCCGGCGTCGTGCACCCCTTCGACGACCGGGAGGTCGTGCGCGAGGAACTCGGGACCCAGCGGTGATCGAGCGATGATCGCGATGACCCTGGCCGAGATCGCCGACGTGGTCTCGGGCGAGGTGGTCGGTGACCCGTCTGTCGCCGTGACCGGGCCGGCGTTCCGCGACAACCGTGAACCCGCCGAGGGTGGCCTGTTCGTGGCGATCGTGGGGGAGCGGGTCGACGGTCACGACTTCGCCGAGGCGGCTGTCGAGGGCGGCGCGGTGGCCGTGCTCGGCTCCCGGCCGGCGCCAGTGCAGGGCAAGGTGCCGACGGTCGTGGTCGACGACGTCGTGGCCGCCCTGGGCCGCCTGGCCCGGCACGTGGTGGACGTCTCGACCCGACCGTGCTGGCACTCACCGGCTCACAGGGCAAGACCGGCACCAAGGACTACCTGGCCCAGGTGCTCGCCGGGGTCGGCGAGACCGTGGCGACCGCGGGCAACCTCAACAACGAGCTCGGCGTCCCCCTCACCGTGCTGCGCTGCACCGCCGACACCGAGTACCTCGTCGTCGAGATGGGAGCCCGCGGGGTCGGGCACGTCGCCGAGCTGTGCCGGATCGCCCCGCCCGACGTGGCTGCCGTGCTCAACGTCGGCACCGCGCACCTCGGTGAGTTCGGCTCGCGCGAGGCCATCGCGCGGGCGAAGGGCGAGATCGTCGAGGCGCTCGGCCCGGACGCCACGGCAGTGCTCAACGCCGGTGACGAGCTGGTCGTCGCGATGCGCGAGCGCACGCCCGCACGGGTGTTGACGTTCGGCGAGCACGGCGACGTGTCCTGGCGGGGGGTGGGCTCGACGACCTCGGCCGGGCGTCCTTCGAGCTCGGGCACGCAGGCGACTGGCAGCGGGTGTCGCTGACGCAGTCCGGAGCCCACCAGGTCCCCAACGCCGTTGCCGCGGCGGCCATGGCCGTCGCGACCGGCGTCGACCTCGACCATTGCGCCCGTGCGCTGACCGCCTCCGTAGCGGCCTCGCGGTGGCGGATGGAGCTGCACGAGCGGGCCGACGGGTTGGTCGTGGTCAACGACGCCTACAACGCCAACCCGGCGTCGATGGCCGCCGCGCTCGACGCGCTGGTCTCGATCGGTGGGAGTCGCGGCGCGCGGACCGTCGCGGTGCTCGGCGAGATGCTCGAGCTCGGCGCCGCCCACGAGGAGGAGCACGTCGGCGTGGGCCAGTACGCCGCCCGGTGCGGCGTCGACGTCCTCGTCGCCGTCGGCGAGCCCGCGGCGGGCATCGCGCGCGGTGCGGCCGCCGTACCCGGCTGGCAGGGAGTGGCGATCACCACGGCGGGCCGTGACGAGGCACTGGCATGGGTACGTGAGAATGGGGCGGTTGGCGACCCGGCGAGATGTGTCGTGCTCGTGAAGGCGTCGCGCGGGGCAGCGCTGGAGTCGGTGGCCGAGGGCCTGCTGCACCCGGTCGAGGAAGAGGAAGGGAGCCGATGAGAGCGATCCTGTTCGGCGGCGGTCTCGCCCTGCTGATCTCGCTCCTCGGCACCCGGGTGGCCATCACCTGGTTCACGCGATGGGGCTGGGGCCAGGAGATCCGCGACGACGGCCCGACCAGCCACCACACCAAGCGCGGCACGCCGACCATGGGCGGGCTCGTCATCATCTTCTCGGTCGTCGTGGGCTACTTCGCGGCGAAGATCATCACCCAGAGCGAACCGTCCGCCTCGGCGCTGCTCCTCCTCTTCCTCTTCGTCGGCCTGGGCGTCGTCGGCTTCCTCGACGACTTCATCAAGATCAGGCGGCAGCGAAGCCTCGGTCTGCGCAGCCGGGCCAAGATGATCGGCCAGACCGTGGTGGCGCTGGTCTTCGGAGTCCTCGCCCTGTGGCAGGAGCTCGCCGACTCGCGGGGCAACACCCCGGCGTCCACGCACGTCTCCTTCCTGCGCGACATCCCGTGGCTGGCCCTGCCCTCCGTGCTCGCGCTCGTGCTCTTCTGGGTGATCATCACCGGCACCAGCAACGCCATGAACCTCGCCGACGGCCTCGACGGCCTGTCGACCGGCGCGTCGATCCTGATGTTCGCCGCCTACACGCTGGTCAACATCTGGCAGAACAACCAGAGCTGCGCCACCGCGGGCGGACCTACCTGCTACGAGGTGCGCGACCCCTTGGACCTCGCCGTCGTCGCGGCCGCGATCACCGGGGCCTGCTTCGGCTTCCTGTGGTGGAACGCGTCACCGGCGGCCATCTTCATGGGTGACACCGGCTCGCTGGCCCTCGGCGGGGCGCTCGCCGGGCTGGCGATCCTGACCCGCACCGAGCTGCTCCTGCTGATCATCGGCGGCCTCCTCGTCGTCATCACGCTCTCGGTGATGATCCAGGTCTCCGTGTTCAAGGTCAGCCGCGCGAGCGGGCTGTTCCGCAAGGTGTTCCGGGTCAAGGCCGGCCATCGCGTCTTCCGGATCGCACCGCTGCACCACCACTTCGAGAACCTCGGCTGGGAGCAGGTCACCGTCGTGATCCGCTTCTGGATCATCACCGGTCTCTGCGTGGCCACGGGGCTCGGCGTCTTCTACGCCCAGTGGGTCGCCGGCGCATGAAGCCCGTGGAGGACCTCGGCCGCCGCGACGACTGGTCCGGCGTCCGTGCCGTCGTCGCGGGCTTCGGCGTCTCGGGCTTCGCGGCCGCCGACAACCTCACCCACCTCGGCGCCCAGGTCACGGCCCTCGACGACAACCCCGAGGGCAAGCTGGAGGAGGCGACCCTGCTCGAGGTCCTCGGCGCCTCGGTCAAGCTCCACCCCGGCGCGACGGCCACCTTGCCCGACGACGCCGACGTGCTGGTGGTCTCGCCGGGGTGGAAGCCCTCGGCCCCGCTGGTCGAGCAGGCGCGCGCCCGCCGCATCCCCGTGTGGGGAGAGGTCGAGCTGGCCTGGCGGCTGCGCGACCCCGCCAACGCGGCGCCCTGGCTGTGCGTGACGGGCACCAACGGCAAGACCACGACGGTGCAGATGCTCGATGCGATCCTCACCGCGGCGGGCCTGCGCAGCGCCGCGGTCGGCAACATCGGGCGACCGGTGACCGAGGCGGTGATGGACCCCACGCCGTACGACGTCCTGGCTGTCGAGCTCTCCAGCTTCCAGCTCCACTACACCCACTCGATGAGCGCCGAGTCGGCCGTGGTGCTCAACCTCGCCGAGGACCACCTCGACTGGTACACCGGCCCGACCGCGATGACCGACTACGCCGCCGACAAGGGACGGATCTACGAACGCGTGCGGCGGGCCTGCGTCTACAACGCCGCTGACCCCGAGACCGAGCGGCTGGTCCGCGAGGCCGACGTGGTCGAGGGCGCGCGCGCCGTCGGCTTCACCCTCGGCACGCCCGCCGTCGGGATGCTCGGCGTCGTCGAGGACCTGCTCGTCGACCGGGCCTTCATCCCCGAGCGGCAGACCAGCGCGGCCGAGCTGTGCGCGGTCGGCGACCTCGCCTCGCCCGCCCCCCACGTCGTCGCCAACGCGCTGGCGGCGGCTGCGCTGGCCCGCGCCCACGGCGTCCCCCAGGTGGCCGTCCGCGACGGCCTCCGGTCGTTCCGCTTCGACGGTCACCGGATCGCCACCGTCGCCGTCCACGACGACATCACCTGGGTCGACGACTCCAAGGCCACCAACCCCCACGCCGCCCAGTCGTCGCTGCAGGCCTATGACCCCGTCGTGTGGGTGGCCGGGGGGCTCGCCAAGGGTGCCCGCTTCGACGACCTCGTGGCCACCGTCCGCGGCCGGCTGCGCGGCGTGGTCCTGCTCGGCCGCGACCGCGACGTCATCGCGGACGCCCTTTCGCGACACGCGCCCGATGTTCCCGTCATCGACACGGGGGCCGACGAGACTGAGCCCGGAAGCGGCCCGATGGAGCGGGTCGTGGAGGCGGCCGCCCGACTCGCCCGACCCGGCGACACGGTGCTGCTGGCTCCCGGCTGCGCCTCCCAGGACCAGTTCCGCAACTACGGCGAGCGCGGCGACGCGTTCGCCGACGCCGTACGACGACGCATCGGGACCCAGACGTAGGAATCAGACGGGAGGCCGGACTCGTGGCCATCACCACCCCGAGTCGCCCGGCCACCCCCGCTGAAAGCAGCCGCACCCGCGGGCTCTTCACCTGGACCACCGCGCTGCGCCATGCGCTCGACCGGCCGCTGACGTCCTACTACCTGCTGCTCGGGGCCTCCGCGCTGCTGCTGACCATCGGCCTGATCATGGTGCTCAGCGCGTCGAGCGTCCGCTCGTTCCGCGATCTACGGCGACTCCTACGCCATCGTCGAGAAGCAGCTGCTCTGGGTGGCCATCGCCATCCCGTGCGCGTGGGTGGCCAGCCGGCTGCCGTTGCGGTGGATCCGGCGGCTGGCCTACCCCGGCTACGCAATCTCGCTCACGCTGCTGCTGCTGACGGCGTTCCTCGGCGTCTCGCGCAACGGCAACACCAACTGGCTGGCGCTCGGGCCGATCGTGATCCAGCCGTCCGAGATCGCCAAGCTCTCGCTGATCCTGTGGGCCGCCCACGTCTACGCCAACAAGGACCGCCGCCTGGCGAGCACCCACCAGATCATGATTCCGGTCGTGCCGGGCCTGCTGATCGCGACCGGGCTCGTGGTCTTCGGCAAGGACCTCGGCACCGCACTGGTGCTGTTCGCGATCCTGCTCGGCATGCTCTGGGTGGTCGGCGCGCCGGCCCGGTTCTTCGCCTTCAGCATCTCGGTCGTCAGCGTGCTGGCGATCTTCCTGGCCACCACCAACACCGAGCGGCTCGAGCGCATCACCACCTTCGTCGACCCGTTCAAGGACTTCCACGACACCGGGTGGCAGCCCGCCCACGGGCTCTACGCGCTGTCGAGCGGTGGCTGGTTCGGCCAGGGCATCGGCGCCAGCCAGCAGAAGTGGGGTCAGCTGCCAGAGGCCCACACCGACTTCATCTTCGCCGTGCTCGGCGAGGAGCTCGGCCTGGCCGGCACCCTGCTGGTGATCGGGCTGTTCGTGACCATCGCCTTCGCCGCGGTACGGGTGGCCTCACACACCACCGACCCGTTCGTGCGCTACATGTCCTTCGGCATCGTGGTCTGGCTGCTGGGCCAGATGATGATCAACGTCGGCATGGTGCTCGCGCTGCTGCCCGTCATCGGGATCCCGCTGCCGCTGGTGTCCTACGGCGGCTCGGCGCTGGTCCCGTCGGTCGTCGCGCTGGGCCTGCTGGTGGGCTTCGCCCGGCGCGAGCCCGAGGCCGCCGCCGCGCTCCGCCAGCGCCGGCGTACTGCGCTCCGCGGGTCTCTCGGCCGGCCGTGTCCCGGGCCGAGGTCTGTGAGCCTTCAATAGGCTCGACTCCGACATGCGCGTACTCCTGGCCGGCGGCGGCTCCGCCGGACACACCTCTCCGTTGCTGGCCACGGCCGACGCGCTGCGCCGTCTCGAGCCAGGCGTCGAGATCACCTGCCTCGGCACGCCGCGTGGGCTGGAGAACCGCGTCGTCCCCGAGGCCGGCTACCCGCTCGAGCTCATCTCGCCGGTGCCGCTGCCGCGCCGCCCCGGCATGGACCTGCTCAAGGTCCCCGTCCGGCTGCGCCGCGCCGTCCGCGAAGCCACCCGCGTGCTCGACCGCACCGGCGCCGAGGTGGTCGTGGGCTTCGGCGGCTATGTCTCGATGCCCGCCTACCTCGCGGCCCGGCGACGCCGCGTGCCCATCGTCCTCCACGAGCAGAACGCCGTACCCGGCCTGGCCAACAAGGCCGGCGCCCGCATCGCGCGACGGGTGGCGGTCAGCTTCCCCGACACCCCGTTGCCCAAGGCCGAGTACGTCGGCCTGCCGCTGCGGGCGATGATCGCGCGGCTCGACCGCGGGGCCCTTCGAGCAGAGGCCAGGCGGTTCTTCGACCTCGAGCCCGACCGGCCGACCTTGCTCGTGACCGGTGGCTCGCAGGGGGCCCGGCGCCTCAACCAGGCGGTGTCCGGCGCCTCAGCGGCGTTGGCGGGTGCGGGCGTGCAGGTACTCCACGTGGTCGGCCCGAAGGGCGAGGCACAGCCACGGGGCTGCGCCCAGCGACGTGCCCTACGCCGTGCTGCCGTTCGTCGACCGGATGGACCTCGCCTACGCCGCCGCCGACCTGGTGCTGTCACGCTGCGGCGCCAACAGCGTGGTGGAGGCCGCTGCGGTCGGGCTTCCCGCCATCTTCGTGCCGCTGCCGATCGGCAACGGCGAGCAGGAGCACAACGCGCGACCCGTGGTCGAGGCCGGGGGAGCGCTGCTCGTCCACGACGCCGACCTCACCTCGGCGTGGGTGGCGGGCAACGTGCCCGTCGCTCGCCGCCGACCGGGCCAGGCTCTCGGCGATGAGTGCGGCGGCCTCCGGTCTGGTGCCGCGCGACGCCGACGAGCGGCTCGCGCGCATCGTGCTCGAGGTGGCCGGCGGGACTGCTCATGGGGTCGGCCGGTGAGGATTCCCGTTCCCGACGTGCTGCTGCCGGCCCAGGAGCTCGGCCGGGTGCACTTCGTCGGCATCGGCGGCGCGGCGCTCTCGGCCATCGCGCGCATCATGGCCTCGCGCGGCCTGCCCGTCACCGGCAGCGACGACAACGACACGCCGTTCCTGCCCGGGCTGCGCGAGCTCGGCGTGACCTGCCACCTGGGCTACGCCGCCGACCATGTCGGCGACGCCGACACGCTCGTCGTCACGACTGCCGCGCGCGACGACAACCCCGAGGTGGTCGAGGGCCGGCGCCGGGGCTTGCGGATCCTGCCTCGCTCCGCCGGCCTGTGGTCGGTGATGGCCGGGTCCCGCGTCGTCGCGGTGGCCGGCACCCACGGCAAGACGACCACGACCTCGCTGCTCACCTCGGCCCTGGTCGCTGCCGGCGCCGACCCGACGTACGCCGTCGGTGGGGTGCTCGCCGCCACCGGCCACAACGCGGAGCTCGGTACCGGCGACCTCTTCGTGGCGGAGGCCGACGAGAGTGACGGCGCCTTCCTGGTCTACCGCCCGCACGCCGCCGTGGTCACCAACGTCGCGGCCGACCACCTCGACGTGTGGGGGACCGAGGAGGCCTACCGCCGGGGCTTCGAGGACTTCGCCGCGACGGTCGACCGCGACGGCTTCCTGGTCTGCTGCGTCGACGACCCGGGTGCGCGGGCGCTCGCCGACCACGCGCGCGGGTCCGGCCTCCGGGTGGTCACGGTCGGCGAGGCGGCCGACGCCGACGTGCGCGCCAACGACCTGGCCTTCGCGGGCGCGACCTCACGCTTCACGGCCGTGCGAGGAGACGAGGAGCTCGGCACCATCGACCTTGCAGATCCCCGGTCGCCACTACGTCGTCGATGCGCTTGCCGCGCTGGTCACCGGCCTCGAGCTCGGTCACCGGTTCGACGGGCTCCGCGAGGGACTGGAGGCCTTCGCCGGCAGCGGCCGTCGCATGGAGGCCAAGGGCCACGCCGGCGGAGTCCGTGTCTACGACAGCTACGCCCACCACCCGGCCGAGATCGCGGCCGACCTCGAAGCCGCGCGGGCGGTGGCCGGAGAGGGCCGGCTCGTCGTGGGGTTCCAGCCCCACCTCGTCTCGCGCACGCGCGAGTTCGGGCCGGCCATGGGCGCTGCGCTCGGCGCCGCCGACGAGGTCGTCGTCCTCGACGTCTACGCCGCGCGCGAGTCGCCCGACCCGTCCGTCACCGGCCGCCTCGTGTCAGACGCCGTGCCCCTGCCCGACGACCGGGTCGTGTTCGTCGCCGGCATCGACGAGGCCGCGGCCGAGCTGGCTTCCCGGGCCCGAGACGGCGACCTGGTGCTCACCCTCGGCGCCGGCAGCGTCACCGAGGTCGGCCCCCTGGTGCTCGAGATCCTGGCGGCAGACGGGTGAGGGGCCTGAAGAGGCGCGACCCGGCCGACACCGGCGAGCGCGCTGCCCTCCGCTCGCGCAAGCGCTTCAACCGCCGCCAGTGGCGTCGTCGCTGGCTGGCCTGGCGCTACGTGCTGGTCGCGGTGCTCGTCGTCGCGCTCGTCGCCGGCGGGATCTGGCTCGTCTACTTCTCCAGCGTGCTCACCGTCAAGCGGGTCGACATCGAGGGCAACCAGCTCCTCACCCGCAACCAGGTGCTCGAGGCGGCCCGCGTACCCGACGGCGAGCAGCTGGCCCGGGTCGACATCGACGCGATCGCGACCCGGCTGCGTGCGCTGGCCGCCGTACGCTCCGTCGACGTCTCCCGCAAGTGGCCCGACGCCGTGCAGATCGAGATCCGCGAACGCGTCGCTGTCGCCGTGATCGAGATCGGCGGCAAGCTGCGCGGCCTCGACGCCGAGGGCGTGGTGTTCAACGACTACGCCAAGGCGCCGCCCGGCCTCCCGCGCATCAGCTCCACCTCGCAGACCACCCCCGAGGCACTCAAGGAGGCCGCGACCGTGGTCTCCGCCCTGCCCAAGGAGCTCTCGGCGATGGTCGACCACCTCGAGGTGCTCACCGTCGACCAGATCACCGTGGTGCTCCGCGACGAGCGGATCGTGCTGTGGGGGAGCAGCGACGACTCCGCCACCAAGGCCAAGGTGCTGCTGCGGCTGCTCCGTCAGCCGGCGAAGGTGTACGACGTGTCCGTCCCCGGCCAGCCCACCACCTGCCCCGAGGCCTCCGCCGAGGCCTGCCTGCGCCAGCCGTGACCGACTCGCCGTCAGTGACGGAAAGCACCATGCGAGAGGCCACAGCATCAGCACTTTCGTCACGGACGGCGATCACCTCGGCGTGTCGGCACCGGAGGGCGCGCGTCGCTGCCTACTGTCGTAGCCACGACGAGGTTGACATAACTATAACCCTCAGCCTGAGGGTGACAGTTCAGGACTCGTCGGCCATCTTCCCCAGCAGGCCGCACCACCACAGACCACCACCCGAGCGAGAGGCGCATCCGCCGTGGCAGCAGCGCAGAACTACCTGGCCATCATCAAGGTCGTGGGCATCGGTGGCGGCGGCGTGAACGCCGTCAACCGGATGATCGAGGTCGGGCTCAAGGGCGTGGAGTTCATCGCGATCAACACCGACGCCCAGGCCCTGCTCATGAGCGACGCCGACGTCAAGCTCGACATCGGCCGCGAGCTCACCCGCGGTCTCGGCGCCGGCGCGAACCCCGACGTGGGCAAGCAGGCCGCCGACGACCACGCCGACGAGATCGAGGAGGTCATGAAGGGCGCCGACATGGTGTTCGTGACCGCCGGCGAGGGCGGCGGCACCGGCACCGGCGGCGCGCCCGTCGTGGCCCGGATCGCCCGCAGCCTGGGCGCGCTGACCATCGGCGTGGTCACCCGCCCGTTCTCCTTCGAGGGTCGCCGTCGCGCCAACTCCGCCGAGGAGGGCATCGCCCGCCTCCGCGAGGAGGTCGACACCCTCATCGTGATCCCCAACGACCGGCTGCTCTCGATCTCCGACCGCAGCGTGTCGGTGCTCGACGCGTTCAAGCAGGCCGACCAGGTGCTCCTCCAGGGCGTCTCGGGCATCACCGACCTGATCACCACGCCGGGCCTGATCAACCTCGACTTCGCCGACGTGAAGTCCGTGATGGCCAACGCCGGCTCCGCCCTGATGGGCATCGGCTCGGCACGCGGTGAGGACCGCTCGGTGGCCGCGGCCGAGATGGCGGTCTCCAGCCCGCTGCTCGAGGCGAGCATCGACGGCGCCCACGGCGTCCTGCTGTCGATCGCGGGCGGCTCGGACCTCGGCCTGTTCGAGATCAACGAGGCCGCGGCACTGGTCTCCCAGTCCGCGCACCCCGAGGCCAACATCATCTTCGGCGCCACCATCGACGACGCGCTCGGCGACGAGGTGCGGGTCACGGTGATCGCGGCGGGCTTCGACGGCGGGCAGCCCAAGCGGCGCGATGCCGAGTCGGGCTTCAAGCGCACCCAGGCCCAACAGTCCCAGGAGGAGACCCGCAGGGCCGCGCAGGCGCTGGCTGCCGAGAAGGCCAAGTCCGCGAGCGGGCAGCCCGACGGTCAGCCGGGTGCTCGGCGTCCCCAGCCCGTCGGCGCCAGCGTTCAGCGTCCCGACGCCGGCCCGGCCGGTCAGGCGCAGACGCCGCCGCGCGAACCGCGACCGATGCAGTTCGACGACGACGACCTCGACGTGCCCGACTTCCTCAAGTAGGAGCCGTCAGGGTGCGTCTCCGGGAGACCTACGCGCTTCGCGCGCCCATGGCACGCGCCTCGCAGCGTTGCCGTCGCTCGATGATGAGCCAACAGCGTCGTCGCTCCGGCGCCTTGCGTTGCACGCACCCTGAACCCGCCAATCGCGCAGCTATCCCGGAGGCACACCCCTGTACGTCGCGAGACTGACCCACGGCCCCGTCGAGCTGGCCTTCACCGACCGGCACGGCGGGGTCTCCTCAGCGCCCTTCGACTCCCTGAACCTCGCCTGGGCCGGTGACGACCCCGACGCGCTGGCCGAGAACCACCGCCGGCTCTCCGCCGACTTCGCGCCGGACGACCCGGTGGCCGCGCTGAGCCAGGTCCACGGCAACGACGTCGCGTACGTCGGCCCCGAGGGCCCTCGTACCGACCTCCACGATCACCTCCACGCACGCGCCGACGGGGTGGTCACCGACCAGCCGGGCGTGACCTTGATGGTGCGCGGAGCCGACTGCGCGATGGTGCTGTTCGCCGACGCCGAGGCGCGCGTGATCGGTGGCTGCCACTGCGGCCGTCCGGGACTGGTGGCCGGCGTCGTGCCGGCCACCATCGAGCGGATGCGTGAGCTCGGTGCCCGCGAGGTCACCGCGTGGCTCGGCCCCCACGTGTGCGGCCGTTGCTACGAGGTGCCCGAGGAGATGCGCGAGGACGTCGCGGCCGCCGTCCCCGCCAGCAGGGCCACCACCTCGTGGGGCACCGCGTCGGTCGACCTCGGCGCCGGCATCAAGGCCCAGCTCGCCGAGGCGGGCGCCGCGTGCGTCGACCTGTCGGTCTGCACCCGTGAGTCGCCCGACCTCTACTCCTACCGCCGCGACCACCTGGAGTCCGGCCGCCAGGCCGGGCTGATCCGGATGGCGGCCTCGTGACCCGCCGCGACGAGCTCGCCGCCAACCTCGACGCCGTACGCCGCCGCATCGGCGCCGCCGCGCGCACGGCCGGGCGCGACGCCGACGAGGTCACGCTGGTGGCGGTCACCAAGTTCTTCCCGGCCTCCGACGTGCGGCTGCTCGCCGAGCTCGGTGTCACCGATGTCGGCGAGAACCGTCACCAGGAGGCTCAGGAGAAGGTTGCCGACTGCCGGGACGTGCGGGTTCGGTGGCACTTCGTCGGCGGGCTGCAGAGCAACAAGGCAGCTGCCGTCGCGGCGTACGCCGACGTCGTCGAGTCGATCGACCGGGTCAAGCTGGTCGCGCCGTTGAACCGCGGCGCGCACGAGCGTTCCCACGAGGTCGACGTACTGCTGCAGGTCAGCCTGGACCCGCCCGGACCCGGTCAAAGTCACAGTGGCCGGTCCGGCGCCGATCCCGACGACCTCGACGCGCTGGCCGCCGCGGTGGACGAGGCCGGGATGCTGCGGCTGCGTGGCCTGATGGCCGTCGCGCCGGTGGGTGAGGAACCCGCCGCGGCCTACGCCCGGCTGGCTGCGATCCGCCAACGGTTCGTGACGACGCATCCCGGGGCCACCTGGCTCTCGGCGGGCATGAGCGGCGACCTGGAGGCCGCCGTCGAGGCGGGCGCGACACACGTGCGTTTGGGCACGGCGGTCCTCGGTGCGAGGCCGTCCAACAAGTAATGTCAACAGCACCGGAGCCCGCTTCCGCGGGCACGGGACCAGCAGCTAACCGGAGGAAGAAACCATGAGCGGCGCGATGCGCAAGATCGGCGAGTACCTCGGCCTGCTCGAGGACACCGGCCGCTACGACGATGAGCTCGACGAAGACCTCTACGAACCCACCGCCGTCGGCCAGTCCGCCCCGGTGGCCCGGCAGGGTCGCCCCGCCCCGGTGGCCGACCTCGCCGAACGCCGCCGCCCGAGCGCCGTCGCCGCCCCGGCCGTCGGCACGGTCGCCGAGCTCTCCCGGATCACCACGATCCACCCGCGCACCTACAACGAGGCGCGCACCGTGGGTGAGAACTTCCGTGAGGGAACCCCGGTCATCATGAACCTCTCGGAGATGGACGACGCCGACGCCAAGCGTCTCGTCGACTTCGCGGCTGGCCTGGTGTTTGCCACGCGTGGCACCATCGAGCGCGTCACCAACAAGGTGTTCCTGCTCTCGCCGCCCAACGTCTCGGTCGCCGCCGAGGACAAGGTGCGGATCGCCGAGAACGGGTTCTTCAACCAGAGCTGATCAACGAGCAGCTGATCGCCAGAACGGGCAAGCCTTGCAACTCGCCGGACAGGTCATCGAAGGCCTGCTGTGGTTCTTCATCGCCTTCATGTGGGTCCGGTTCGTCACCGAGTGGGTGCAGGTCTTCGCCCGTTCGTGGTCGCCGCGCGGCGTGCTGCTGGTCGGTCTCGAGGCCGTCTACTCCGCCACCGACCCGCCGATCAAGGCCCTTCGGCGAGTGATCCCGCCGCTGCGCATCGGCAACTTCGCCCTCGACCTGAGCATGCTGCTCGTCTTCATCGGCGCTTACGTGCTTCTGCGCATCAACCGTGCGATCTTCTTCTGAGCTTCTCGTGACACCGTCCTGATCGGGGAGGGTCCGCGGGGGGCGGAGCGCCCGCGAGTGGCGCTATGGTTTCCACCGACATCAAGAATCGTTCCTGACATGAATTGGGTGAGGTCATGCCGCTGACGCCAGAGGACGTGAGCAACAAGCGTTTCACGCCTGTCCGCCTGCGCGAGGGCTACGACATGGGGGAGGTCGACCAGTTCCTCGACGAGGTCGAGGCCGAGCTCGCCCGCCTGACCAAGGAGAACGACGAGCTCCGCTCCAAGCTTTCCGCCGCCCAGCAGGGCGGCGGAGGAGCCCCGGCGTACTCGCAGCCCGAGCCCGAGCCTGAGCCGTACGTCGCCGCCGAGCCGGAGCCGGAGCCCGAGCCGGAGCCCGAGCCGGAGCCGGTCCAGCAGGTCGCTCCCGCCGTCGAGACGCCGGTCGAGACGATCCGCGTCCACACCGTGCCCGAGGCCTCCAACGCCGCGGCTCGGCTGCTCGAGCTGGCCACGCACAACGCAGACCAGCTCGTCGACGACGCCAAGAACCAGGCCGACCAGATCATCGGCGAGGCCCGCACCAAGGCCGAGCGTCTCGAGTCCGAGTCCAAGGCCAACGCCGACCGCCTCGAGGCCGACGCACGCAGCCGGGCCCAGATGCTCGACTCCGAGACCGCCTCGAAGCGCCAGATCATGTTCGGTGACCTCGAGAAGGAGCAGGAGAAGCTCAACCACGAGGTGGAGAACCTGCGGCAGTTCGAGCGCGAGTACCGCTCGCGGCTGCGCAGCTACTTCAGCCAGCAGCTGGAGCTCCTCAACAGCGGTGAGACCAGCGCCCCGTCCGGCGAGGAGCAGCCCCAGCCCAAGCGGCTGCGCTCCATCCTGGGCGAGGACGACGGCTGAGTCCGCTCCATTTTGGCCCGTCCTGGCCTCACCCTTAAGGACTAGACGGCGGCCGACCCCTGGGGTCGGCCGCCGTCGGCATGTGGCGAGCCTGTTTGATGCACCCGACCAGGGGCGTTACCCTCCCACCCACAACGCGTGGCAGCCGGACTCCACAGGTGGACTCCAAGGCGTCACCCCAGGCCCAGGAAGGCCGGCAACCGATGGCTCGCACCTCCACCCGGAAGACCCCGGCAGCCAGCAAGGCCGCACCCGCTAAGAAGACGGCCACCAAGACCGCCAAGAAGGCGGCACCGGTCAAGAAGACCGCGGCGGCCAAGAAGACTGCGCCCGCCAAGAAGACGACGGCGGTCAAGAAGTCCGCGCCGGCGAAGAAGACGACGGCGGCCAAGAAGACTGCGCCGGCGAAGAAGACGGCGGCCAAGAAGTCCGCGCCGGCGAAGAAGACGGCGGCCAAGAAGTCTGCCCCGGCGAAGAAGACGGCGGCCAAGAAGTCCGCCCCGGCGAAGAAGACGACGGCCAAGAAGTCCGCTCCGGCGAAGAAGACGGCGGCCAAGAAGTCCGCTCCGGCGAAGAAGACGGCGGCCAAGAAGTCCGCTCCGGCGAAGAAGGCGACGGCCAAGAAGTCCGCCCCGGCGAAGAAGGCGACGGCCAAGAAGTCCGCCCCGGCGAAGAAGGCATCAGCAAGGAAGGCCCCGCCCCAGGGGGCTGCCTCGGTGGCGACGAAGACCGCGGCCAAGGCCGCCGCGACCGCGGTCAAGGCGATCGCCAAGACCGCGAAGAAGATCACGCCCGCCCGCGACGCCGGGACGGCCGTCGCGACCCGTCCGACGAGCTCGAGCACTCGGGCCGGCGGTGCGGCCCGAAAGTCGGTCAGCGCCCTGGTCGTCAAGGAGGGCGAGGGAGCGTGGACCAAGGCCGAGATCAAGGAGGTCCTCTCCGAGCTCCACCAGGACCGCGACCGCGTCGTCCGCACGCTCTCCGGTCAGGAGGCCGAGCTCGACGCGTTGATGCGCGACGCCGGTGACGGCGCCGGCCACGACCAGGCCGACATGGGCGCCACCAGCTTCGAGCGCGACCAGGAGATCATCGTGGTCCAGAACGAGCGCGAGAAGCTCGCCCAGATCGACCGCGCCCTCGCCAGGATCGCCGACGGCACCTATGGCATCTGCGAGTCGTGCGGCAATCCCATCGGCAAGATGCGGGCGATGGCCTTCCCGCGTGCCACACTCTGCATGACATGCAAGCAGCGCGAGGAGCGTCGCTGACCTCCAGCGATGCAGGCCGGTCCGGCCCTGAGACCGCCTCCCCGACGGGTTCGGCGGCCGCCCGCCGCCGTACCGCCCGCACGGTCTTCGTCCTCGTCGCGCTCACGGCGTACGCCGTCGACGTCGCCTCCAAGGTCTGGGCCGTCGAGCGCCTGGCTGACGCCGACATCGACCTCCTGGGCGACTGGTTCCGTCTCCACCTGGTGCGCAACCCCGGGGCCGCGTTCAGCACCGGCACGGAGTTCACCGTCGTGTTCAGCCTGGTCGCCATCGCGGCCGTGTGCGTGGTGCTGTGGTTCAGCCGCCGCCTCGGCAACGTGGTCTGGGCCGTCGCCCTGGGGCTGCTGCTCGCCGGGATCGCCGGGAACCTCACCGACCGCATGCTTCGAGACCCCGGGCCGTTGCGCGGGCATGTCGTCGACCTGTTCGCCGTGCCGCACTGGCCGGTGTTCAACGTGGCCGACGTGTGCATCGACATCGCAGCCGGGCTGATCCTCCTGCAGGCGTTCCGCAACGTGCGGCTCGACGGGAGCCGGCCGTCATGACCACGGTCGACCACCGGGCGCTGCATGGTCCCCGACGGCTTGGCGGGCGAGCGCCTCGACGCGGCGATGGCCCGGTTGTTCGGGCTCTCGCGCACGCGTGCCGCCGACCTGATCAGTGCCGGCCACGTCTCCATCGACGGTGCCGCGGTCGCCAAGAGCGACCGCCTGGTGCCCGGCACCATGCTCGAGGTCGCAATCCCCTCGCAGGCCGACCCGCTCGAGGTGGTGCCCGAGATCGTCGAGGGCATCAAGATCGTCCACGACGACGAGTCGATCGTGGTGATCGACAAGCCGGTCGGCGTGGCCGTCCATCCCTCACCCGGCTGGACCGGCCCGACCGTCGTCGGTCACCTGACCGCCGCGGGCTTCCGCATCGCCACCAGCGGAGCGTCGGAGCGGCAGGGCATCGTGCAGCGCCTCGACGTCGGCACCTCGGGGGTGATGGTGATCTGCAAGGGCGAACGTGCCTACTCCGTGCTCAAGAACGCCTTCCGCCACCGCACCGTCGACAAGGTCTACCACGCCCTCGTGCAGGGCCACCCCGACCCGCTCGAGGGCACGATCGACGCCCCGATCGGCCGGCATCCCAAGGCCGACTACAAGTACGCCGTGATGGCCGACGGCCGCCACAGCGTCACCCACTACGAGACTCTCGAGGCGCACCGCTTCGCCTCGTTGGTCGAGGTCCACCTCGAGACCGGCCGGACCCACCAGATCCGGGTGCACATGAGCGCGCTGAAGCATCCGTGCGTCGGCGACCTCACCTACGGCGCCGACCCGACCCTGGCCCAGCGGCTCGGGCTCGAGCGGCAGTGGCTGCACGCCGTACGCCTCGGCTTCGAGCACCCCGACTCCGGCGAGCACGTCGAGTACGAGTCGACCTACCCCGACGACCTCGCCAGCGCGCTCGAGGTCGTCCGCGGCCTCGACTGAGTCCAGGCTCGCGAGCAAGGCGTCCCGGGACCGGTCGTGCCAGGCTGTCCCGGTGAGCCAGGACCTGCGGTTGCGTCGTGCCGAGCCGGAGGAGTCCGACGCGGTGGCAGTGCTTTACGGGCGGTCGCGTGCGGCGGCCGCGATGCCGCCGGCGATACATAGCGCGGAGGAGGACCGCGGCTGGTTCGCGGCCCGGCTGCGCGACGCCGACCACGAGGCGTGGGTGGCCGAGGACGACAGCGGTCTGCTGGGCTATGCGCTTGCCACGACGACCTGGCTCGACCACCTCTTCGTCGAGCCGTCGCGGCAGTCCGCGGGGGTCGGCACCGCGCTGCTCGACGTGGTCAAGGGCGTGCGGCCCGAGGGGTTCTGCCTGTGGGTCTTCGAGACCAACGTGCCGGCGCGGGCCTTCTACGCGCGGCACGGCCTGGTCGAGCTCGAGCGCACCGACGGCTCGGGCAACGAGGAGAAGGCTCCCGATGTCCGGATGGCCTGGCCAGGCCTGGACCCCGTCGCTTTCTACCGTGGCCTGATCGACGAGGTGGACGACGCCCTCGCCGACCTGTTGGCACGTCGCGCGGCACTGACGAGGGTCGTCCAGGACGTCAAGGGGACCCGCGAGCGCGACGCCGGCCGCGAGCGCGAGATCGCCGCCCGGATGGCGCTCGCCGCCCCCGAGCTCGGCCCCGACCGGTTGTCCCGGATCGTGCACGCGATCATCACCGAGAGCCTCGACGCGGTGGACTGACGCGCCGCTCGCGCCGGTTCAGCCCCGCAGGCCGGCCGCGATCGGGACTGTCGGCGCGTGGTGCCAGACTCGCCGAAGCGGTCGCGTAGTCTGGCGGTCTTCCCTCAAGGTTGCCCGGCGCCCGGCCGAGGCAGCATTGCCATGCCCGCACGCCCGGAAGGCCCCCGAAGCGCTCATGACGACAGGGACGAAGACCAGTAGCGACTCCTTCGTCCACCTGCACGTCCACACCGAGTACTCCATGCTCGACGGCGCGGCCCGCCTCGAGGCACTGGCCCAGCGCACCGCCGAGCTGGGCATGCCCGCGGTGGCGATGACCGACCACGGCAACGTGTTCGGTGCCTACGAGTTCTACAAGAAGTGCAAGGCGGCAGGGGTCAAGCCGATCATCGGGATGGAGGCCTACGCCGCCCCCAACATCTCGCGTTTCGAGCGCAAGGGCGTCAACTTCTACGACGGGGGCCCCGACGACGTCTCGGCCCGCGGTGCCTACACCCACATGACCCTGCTCTCGGAGTCGACCGAGGGCATGCACAACCTGTTCCGGCTCTCGTCCGGCGCCTGGCGCGACGGGTTCTTCAAGCAGCCGCGCATCGACCGCGAGCTGCTGGCCCAGCACGGCAAGGGGATCATTGCGACGACCGGCTGCCCGTCCGGTGAGGTCCAGGTCCACCTGCGCTACGGCAACTACGACGCGGCTCGCCAGGCGGCGGCCGACCACCAGGACATCTTCGGTCGCGACAGCTACTTCATGGAGCTGATGGACCACGATCTCCCGCTGGAGAAGCGAGTCCGCGACGGCCTGCTCCGGCTGGCCAAGGACCTGCAGATCCCGCTGCTGGCCACCAACGACTCCCACTACGTCGACCAGAAGGACGCGCCGTCCCAGGAGCACCTGCTCTGCATCAACTCCGGCTCGACGATGGACATCCCGGCCGGCGACGGTCCCGGCCAACGGTTCGCCTTCGCCGGCGACGGCTACTACCTCAAGTCGGCGGCCGAGATGCGGGAGCTGTGGGTCGACCGACACGGTCTGCGCGAGGCCTGCGACAACACCCTGCTGATCGCCGAGCGCTGCGACGTCTCCTTCACCGAGGGCAACGGCACCTACATGCCGCGCTTCCCGTGCCCGCCCGGCGAGGACGAGACGTCCTGGCTGCTGAAGGAGGTGGAGGCGGGACTGCGGTTCCGCTACCCCGGCGGCACCACCGAGGAGCACCGCAAGCGCGCGGAGTTCGAGCTGGGTGTGATCACCCAGATGGGCTTCAGCGGCTACTTCCTCGTGGTGGCCGACTTCATCAACTGGGCCAAGGACAACGGCATCCGCGTCGGCCCCGGCCGCGGCTCCGGCCCTGGCTCGATCGTCGCCTACGCCTTGCGGATCACCGACCTCGACCCGCTGGTCCACGGGCTGCTGTTCGAGCGCTTCCTCAACCCCGACCGCGTCTCCATGCCCGACTTCGACATCGACTTCGACGAGCGTCGTCGCGGCGAGGTCATCAAGTACGTCTCCGACAAGTACGGCGAGGACCGCGTCTCCATGATCGTCACCTACGGGACGATCAAGTCCAAGCAGGCGGTCAAGGACTCCTCTCGCATCCTCGGCTACCCCTTCGCGATGGGCGACCGGATCACCAAGGCGATGCCCCAGGCGGTGATGGGCAAGGACGTCCCGCTCCAAGAGATCTTCAACCCCGAGCACCGGCGCTACGGCGAGGGCGGCGAGTTCCGTTCGCTGGTCGAGTCCGACCCCGACGTGCGCCGCGTGGTGGACACCGCGATCGGCATCGAGGGCCTCAAGCGCCAGTGGGGCGTGCACGCCGCCGGCGTGATCATGTCGAGCGAGCCGCTCATCGACGTCATCCCGCTGCTCAAGCGGCCCGCCGACGGCGCCATGATCACCCAGTTCGACTACCCCACGTGCGAGTCGCTCGGCCTGATCAAGATGGACTTCCTGGGCCTGCGCAACCTCACGGTCCTCGACGACTGCCTCAAGAACATCACCGCCAACCGCGACGAGACCGTGGTGCTGGAGGAGCTCGGGCTCGACGACAGGGCGACGTACACCTTGCTCCAGAAGGGCGACACGCTCGGCGTCTTCCAGCTCGACGGCGGGCCGATGCGCGCCCTGCTGCGCTCCATGCGGCCCGACGAGTTCAAGGACATCTCCGCCGTCGGCGCGCTCTACCGTCCCGGCCCGATGGGGATGGACTCCCACAACAAGTACGCCCGCCGCAAGACCGGCCGCGAGCCCGTCGTGGCGATCCACCCCGAGCTCGCCGAGCCGCTCGCGGAGATCCTCGACGAGACCTACGGCCTCCTGGTCTACCAGGAGCAGGTGATGGCGATCGTGCGCAAGGTCGCGGGCTACTCCCTCGGCCAGGCCGACCTGCTGCGCAAGGCCATGGGCAAGAAGAAGAAGGAGATCCTCGACGCCGAGTACGTCCCCTACCGCGACGGGATGCGGGCCAACGGGTTCTCCGACGGCGCGGTCAAGGCGTTGTGGGACGCCCTGCTGCCGTTCTCCGACTACGCCTTCAACAAGGCCCACTCCGCCGCCTACGGCCTGGTCTCGTACTGGACCGCCTACCTCAAGGCCAACTACCCGGCCGAATACATGGCCGCGCTCCTGACGTCGGTGAAGGACGACAAGGACAAGATGGCGATCTACCTCAACGAGTGCCGGCGGATGAAGATCCAGGTGCTGCCGCCCGACGTCAACGAGTCCCAGTCCAACTTCACCCCGGTCGGCCGCGACATCCGCTTCGGGCTGACCGCGATCCGCAACGTCGGCCACAACGTGGTCGCCGCCGTCGTCGAGTCGCGCGAGGAGCGAGGCCGCTTCGCCGACTTCATCGACTTCATGGACAAGGTGCCCGCGCTGGTCTGCAACAAGCGCGTCATCGAGTCGCTGGTGAAGGCCGGGGCCTTCGACGACATGAAGCACAAGCGCCGCGCGCTGGTGGCCGTCCACGAGACCGCCGTCGACCAGTACGCCGCGTTCAAGCGCAACGAGGTCGGACAGGACTCCCTGTTCGGGGGGCTCGAGGACGCCTCCGCGACGAGCTTCGGCATCTCGGTCACCGTCCCCGACCTCGACGAGTGGGACAAGACGACGCTGCTCGGCCACGAGCGCGAGATGCTCGGCCTCTACGTCTCCGACCACCCGTTGCTCGGGCTCGAGCACGTCCTCTCCGTCGGCACCGACGCCACCATCGGCCAGCTGCTGCTCGACGAGGAGCGTCCCGACAACTCCTCGGTCACCATCAGCGGCCTGGTCACCTCGGTGCAGCGCAAGATCACCAAGAAGGGCGACTCCTGGGCGATCGTGACCCTCGAGGACCTCGACGGCGGCATCGAGGTGATGATGTGGCCCAGCGTCTACCAGCTCGCCAGCACCTACCTCGTCGAGGACGCCATCATCACCGTGCGGGGCTTCCTGTCGCGCGAGAAGGACACGCCGACGGTCAAGGCTCAGGAGGTCACGATTCCCGACCTCTCCGACGGCCCGTCCGGGCCGGTCGTGATCAGCCTGCCGTCGACCCGGTGCACCGCCCCCGTGGTCGAGCAGCTCAAGGACGTCTTGGCAACCCACCCCGGCATGACCGAGGTGCAGCTCAAGCTGCTGGCCCGCACGTCCACGACCGTGCTCCGGCTCGACGAGCGGCTGCGGGTCACGCCGACGCCGGCCCTGTTCGCCGATCTCAAGCAGCTCCTCGGTCCCGGATGTCTTGGCGGGTGAGCGGCCGCGCCCAGCGCTGCCCAGTGGTCTGCCCTGTGGTTCGGGCTCGCGGTCCTGGCTGCCTACGCCTTGGTGGGCCTGGGAGCCGGGTGGGTGTGGCACGAGCTCTGGCAGTCGTCGGAGGGCGTGGTGATCCAGAAGGAGTGGTATCCCGACGGCAACGGCCTTCGTCAGGAGTTCTCCGGGACCGGCCTCTATGTCCTGGTGGCCGCGGGAGCCGGGCTGGTGCTGGGGGCCGTCTTCGCGATCCTGGGCGGCATGCGGCCGGTGTACACGGTGGTGCTCTGCTTCGCGGGCGCGCTGCTGGCGGCCTGGCTGATGCTGAGGTTGGGGGAGTGGCTGGGACCGCCCGACCCGCACGCCTTGGCGGAGTCCGCCGAGGACGGCACCCGCTTGCCCAGCGCGTTGCGGGTCTCCGGTCTGCCACCGCTGTTCTCGTTCGCCATGGGCTCGCTGGTCGCACTTGCGGTGGTCTACACGTTGTTCCCCAGCAAGACTCGCGAAGCACAGCTGGACGCGGAACCCCACGGGTAGGCTTTTCGTCCGAAGCACGACCGCGGCTCCTCGCCACACCCGACATGGGGCGCCGCCCGATCTGACGGGGGACGACCGTGTCCGACACCTACCCTGGTGCGCCCCAGCCGCCATCCCAGCCGCCCTTCCAGCAGCCATTCCAGCAGCCGGGCGCTCCCGAGTACCTCGAGGCCGGCGCGGGGTCGCCCCTGCCGCCCGAGACCCCGCCCCCCGCCGCTGGCGGTGGCGGTCGGAGGCGCGGCCTCCTCATCGGTGGTGGCATCGCCGCCCTGGCCGTCGTCGGCGTGGGTGCCTGGGCGGCGGCCCAGTTCTTCGCGACCGGCGCCCAGCCGTCGGAGGCGCTGCCCTCGACCACCGTCGGTTACGTCAGCATCGACCTCGACCCCAGCGGCGCCCAGAAGATCGAGGCGTTGCGCACGCTCAACAAGTTCCCGGCGTTCAAGGACGAGCTCGACCTCGATCTCGACGACGACATCCGCAAGCGGATCTTCGAGGAGATCGACCTGCCCGAGGGGTGTCAGCTCTTCTACGCCGAGGACATCGAGCCCTGGCTGGGCGAACGGATGGCCGTCGCCGCTGTGGACGTCGGTGGGGACGACCCCGAGGTCGTCGGGGTCGTCCAGGTCAACGACGTCGATGCCGCCGAGAAGGGCCTCACCAAGATCCAGGACTGCGACACCGGCGACGGAGCCTCTGGCGGATGGGTGATCACCGACGGCTGGGCCGTCATCGGCGAGGACGAGGAGGCAGCCCAGGCCGTGGTCGACGCCACCGGCGAGGGCACGCTCGCCGACGACCCGGAGTTCCAGGAGCTCACAGCGGCGGCCGGTTCGGCCGGCATCGTCTCGCTGTACGCCGCCCCCGAGGCCGGCAAGTACTTCGCCCACTCGACGGGAGGGGTGGGCAGCCTGGCCGAGGATCTCGAGCAGGGTCTGACCGGCACCGACGTGCTCGGGGACATCGGTGACGCGGGTGCGAGTCTCACCGAACCAGGTGGCACGAACCCGATGGCCGATGCGCTGAAGGACTTCAAGGGCATCGCCGTGGCCGTGCGCTTCGACGACGGCGCCCTCGAGGTCGAGATGGCGGGCGACACGATGCTCAACTTCACCGGCGTCTACGGCACCGACCGTGGGGCCGACGTGGTCGAGACGCTGCCGGCCGACACCGCGGCCGCGATCGGTGTCGGGTTCGAGGAGGGCTGGCTCACCGACATGGTCGAGCAGATCGCGTCCTACACAGGCGGCGAGATGACGACGGCCGAGCTGTTCGAGGAGGCCTCGCAGATGACCGGGCTCGACCTGCCCCAGGACGCCGAGACGCTGCTCGGCCGGTCGGCAGCGCTGTCGTTCGGCTCCGAGTTCGACCCGGAGGCGTTCTTCAACTCCGGCGACGCCGGCGAGGTCCCGATCGCCCTGAAGGTGCAGGGCGACGCCGGTGCCGCGAAGGCAGTGATCGACAAGATCGCCGCACAGGACCCGAGCGCCGAGGAGGTCCTCGGCTTCGACAGTGATGGCGACGTCTTCGTCGTCGGACCGGATGCCGACTACCGCAAGGCGGTGCTGGCCAAGGGCAGCCTGGGCGGCAACGAGGTCTACCGCGACGTCATCCGCGAGTCCGGCCAGGCCAGCGCGGTCTTCTACGTCAACTTCAACGCGGGCGACGACTGGCTGCTCCGGCTGGTGGGCGATGGTGACCCGACCGTGGCCGAGAACGTCAGGCCGCTCGCGGGGTTCGGCATCGCCGCCTGGAAGGACGACGACTGGACGCACACGGTGTTGCGGCTCACCACCGACTGACCGCTGCGCGGCTTTCCGCTGCGCGGGGCTTTCCGCTGCGCGGGGCTTTCGCGCTGCGCGGGCTTGGGTCGCGGCCGCCGGCCGGTGGCCGCCGTGGTGCCCTCGCGGGGGACAGGGGCGGCGGTCGGCGCGCGGTCGCGCCGCTGTCGATCGCGCCGTCGGCGGCCGCCGCGGCCAAGCCCTTAGCCCCCGCGACAGCCGGCCCCGTCCCGCGCATCGGCCCCCGCTCGCGGCCCGGGGGGGAGGGGCCTGGGGTCGCCGTGAGCTGACCAGCACGCGGCGACCGAGGTCCTTCCCACCGGGCGCGTGACCGCGGCCAGGCGGCGGACGAGGGTCGGGGGTCGCGAGGGGGCTGAGGACACGGCTGTGGCGCCCGCTCACGGGCCGTGACGACGCGTGGCCGTGCGAAGCGGGCGTCACGGCCGTAGGTCCCCTGTCCCCCGCGGGACGCGCACGGCGCCCGGCCGGCACACCGGACCGCGAGTCGCGCACCCGAGCCCCGCGCAGCGGAACGCTCCCGCGCAGCGGAACACCCGCGCAGCGGGAACGTGCGGCGTAGCCGGCTGACTAATTGGGGGACCAGCGGGTGCGTGCGACCTCGGTGGCCGGCAGCGACGGGATCACGTTCATGGCGCGCAGCTCGGTGCGCAGCAGCTCGGTGACCATCCTCAGCCGTACGCCGGCGTCCTCGGCCTCGAGCAGCGCCTGGCGTTCGTGGAGGGGCAGCGGGGCGGCGGCGGCCAGGGTCCAGGAGAGGTACGTCGGGTCTCGCGGCAGCTCATGGGGGTAGGGGTCGTCGCGGAACTCGGCAAGCAGGGTGCGGTAGGCGACGAAGGCGGCCTGCGCGAGCTCGACCACCTCGGGGTCGACGAGGCTGGGTGTCTCCGGGCGGTCCACGACCTGGCCGACCGGGTAGGCGCCGGTGACGTCGAGGTGCTCCAGCGAGATCCGCTCCATGCCCACAGCGAGGAAGTTGAAGGTGCCGTCGGCGTGGGCCTCGACGTCGGTCATCTTCACCCGGCAGCCGATCCGGAACAGCGACTGCGCGCCGTGCTCGCCGACCTCGTAACCCTCGCGGATGCCCACCGAGCCGAAGTAGCGCTCGTCGGGGTCGGCCCGCAGCAGGTGGTGCACCAGGGCGCGGTAGCGGTCCTCGAAGACGGTGAGCGGCACGCTGACGCCGGGGAACAGCACCGCGTTCAACGGGAACATCGGCAGCGTCGTCGCCACGGCCCCAACCTAGGCCAGTGGGTGTTCCACCGCAGGGCACCGCGCCCGGGTGGCGCCCGCGTCGCTCCTAGACTCGGTGACCATGATGCGGCGGATCGACCTCCGAGGGGCCTCTGCTCCCCTCGACTACCGCGCGGCCCTGCCCCGCGCGGACTTCGACGTCGAGGCCGCGCTGCAGGTCGTCCGGCCGATCTGCGAGGCGGTCCGCACCCGTGGCGTCGAGGCCATCCTGGAGATGTCCGAACGCTACGACGGCGTCGTCCGCGACGACATCACGGTGCCACGCAAGGCTCTGACCGAGGCGCTGGCGGCCCTCGACCCCGACGTCCGCGCGGCCCTGGAGGAGTCGATCCGCCGGCTGCGAGCCTCGTGCGAGGCCGAGCGTGAGGCCGACACCGTCACGACCTACGGGACGGCCACGGTCACGCACCGCATGGTCCCGGTCGAACGCGTCGGTCTCTACGTCCCCGGCGGGGTCGCGCCGCTGGTCTCCAGCGTGGTGATGAACGTCGTCCCGGCCCAGGTCGCGGGAGTGCGCTCGATCGCGCTCACCTCGTCGCCGCAGCAGGACCACGGCGGCCTGCCGCACCCCACGATCCTCGCAGCGTGCGCGCTGCTGGGGGTCGAGGAGGTCTACGCCGTCGGCGGTGCTCAGGCCATCGCGATGTTCGCCTACGGCGCCGGTCCGTGTGAGCGGGTCGACCTGGTGACCGGGCCCGGGTCGATCCACACCGTCGCGGCCAAGCGGCTGCTCAAGGGCGTCGTCGGCATCGACTCCGAGGCCGGGCCCACGGAGATCGCGGTGCTGGCCGACGACACCGCGGAGGCGGCGTACGTCGCCGCCGACCTGATCAGCCAGGCCGAGCACGACGTGCTCGCGGCCAGTGTGCTGGTCACACCCAGCGAGCGGCTGGCCGACGACGTCGAGGCCGAGCTCGAGAAGCAGGTCTTCGCAACCCGGCACACCGAGCGGATCCGTACCTCCCTCACCTCCCAGCAGTCGGCGATCGTCCTGGTCGACGACTTGGAGCAGGGCCTGGCCGTGGTGAACGCGTACGCCGCCGAGCACCTCGAGATCCAGACCGAGGACGCGGCGGCGTGGGCCGCCCGGGTGCGCAACGCCGGCGCGATCTTCGTCGGCTCCTTCGCCCCGGTCTCGCTCGGCGACTACTGCGCCGGCACCAACCACGTGCTGCCGACCGGCGGCTGCGCGTGCCACTCCTCGGGGTTGTCGGTGCGGGCGTTCCTCAAGTCCGTCCACGTCGTCGACTACGACCGCGCCGCCCTGGCCGAGGTGGCCGACCACGTGGTGACCCTCGCCGAGGCCGAGGACCTGCCCGCGCACGGCGCCGCCGTCCGCGTGCGTTTCGAGTGATGACCTTCCCGCCCTTGCGCGAGGAGCTCGTCGGCCTCGCGCCGTACGGCGCGCCCCAGCTCGACGTACCTGTCCAGCTCAACGTCAACGAGAACCCGTACCCGCCGTCCGCGGTCGTGGTGGCCGACATCGCGGCGTCGGTGGCAACGGTCGCGGGCACCCTGAACCGCTATCCCGACCGGGAGTTCACCGAGCTGCGGTCGGCCCTGGCGGCGTACCTCAACACCGACGGCGGGCAGGGCCTCGTGCCCGCCCAGGTGTGGGCGGCCAACGGGTCCAACGAGGTGATGCTGCACCTGCTGCAGGCGTTCGGCGGCCCGGGGCGTACGGCGGTCAGCTTCGCGCCGACGTACTCGATGTACCCGGAGTACGCGCGCGACACCGGCACCCGCTGGCTCGAGGGTCGTCGCGCGGGCGACTTCGCGCTCGACCCGGACGCCGCTCGCGAGCTTGTGCTGCGCGAGCGGCCCAGCGTCGTGCTGCTGCCGTCGCCCAACAACCCCACCGGAACTGCCTTGCCGCTCGCCACCGTCCAGGCTCTGTGCGAGGCGGCCGAGTCGGGCGGCGACGGACTGGTCGTGGTGGACGAGGCGTACGCCGAGTTCCGCCGCAGCGGGACACCGAGCGCGCTCGAGCTGCTGCCGTCGCTGCGCAACCTGGTCGTGTCGCGCACCATGAGCAAGGCGTTCGCGCTGGCGGGCGCGCGTCTCGGGTACCTCGCCGCGGCGCCGGAGATCTGCGACGCGATCCGGGTGGTGCGGCTGCCGTACCACCTCGGCGCCGTCACCCAGGCCGCCGCGCTCGCCGCGTTGCGGCACGCCGACGAGCTGCTCGCCCGGGTCGACGACCTGCGCGAGGAGCGCGACGCGACCGCGGCGTGGCTGACCGACCAGGGCCTCGAGGTCGCCGAGAGCGACGCGAACTTCGTGCTCTTCGGGCGGTACGCCGACCGGCACGCCGTCTGGCAGGGCCTGCTCGACCGTGGCGTGCTGATCCGTGAGGTCGGACCGGACGGCTGGCTGCGCGTCTCGATCGGGACGGCCCAGGAGATGGCAGCATTCAGGGACGCACTGATGGCGCTGGGCACCCCGCCCCGCCTGGAGGAGGAGCGATGACCGGCACGACCCGTACGGCCGTGGTGGACCGCGAGACCAAGGAGTCGAAGGTCCACGTCGAGGTGGACATCGACGGTTCGGGCCGTGCCGACGTCTCGACCGGCGTCGGCTTCTACGACCACATGCTGGCGTCGTTCGCGCGTCACTCCTTGGTCGACCTCGTCGCCCACACCAGCGGCGACACCCACGTCGACGCCCACCACACCGTCGAGGACACCGCGATCGTGCTGGGCGAGGCCCTGCGCGAGGCGCTCGGCGACAAGTCCGGCATCCGGCGCTTCGGCGACGCGACCGTGCCGCTCGACGAGGCACTGGTCCAGGCGGTCGTCGACGTCTCGGGCCGCCCGTACTGCGTGCACACCGGCGAGCCGGACGGACAGGCGTACGTCGTGATCGGCGGCGACGCTGGACCTGCCTACGGGGCTCTCTGACCCGGCACGTCTTCGAGACCATCGCCTTCCACGCCCAGATCGCGCTGCACGTGCGGGTGCTGTCGGGCCGCGACCCGCACCACCTCGTCGAGGCGCAGTTCAAGGCGTTCGCCCGGGCGTTCCGCGACGCGGTCGCGATCGACCCGCGCGAGACGGGCGTGCCGTCGACCAAGGGCACCCTCTGAGGGCCGCATGAAGCAGGTAGTGGTGCTCGACTACGGCTCGGGCAACGTGCGCTCGGCCGTGCGCGCGCTGGAGCGGGCCGGGGCCGAGGTGACGCTGACGGCCGACCGACAGCTGGCCCAGGACGCCGACGGCCTCGTCGTCCCCGGCGTCGGCGCGTTCGCGGCGTGCATGGCCGGCCTGCGCGGCGTACGGGGCCACGAGGTGATCGGCCGGCGGCTCGCCGGCGGCCGGCCCGTGCTCGGCATCTGCGTGGGCATGCAGATCCTGTTCGCCCGCGGGGTCGAGCACGGCGTCGAGACCGACGGGCTGCGACGAGTGGCCGGGCGTGGTCGAGCGGCTGCAGGCACCGGTCGTACCGCACATGGGCTGGAACACCGTCGAGGCGCCGGAAGGATCGGCGCTGTTCGACGGCGTCGCGGAGGAGCGGTTCTACTTCGTGCACTCGTACGGCGTCCGGCGCTGGGAGCTGGAGACGCACGGCCGCACCCGCTCGCCGCTCGTGACGTGGGCCGAGCACGGCGGCGACCGGTTCGTGGCCGCGGTCGAGAACGGCCCGCTGTCGGCGACCCAGTTCCACCCCGAGAAGTCCGGCGACGCCGGCGCGACGCTGTTGCGCAACTGGGTGGGGAGCCTGTGAGCCCCCGATGAGCAAGGAACGAGCCCAGCGCCGGGCCGAGCGTGAGCAGGAGGCGGCGGTCAAGGCCGCCGCCCGTGCCCGCGAGACCGAGCGCCGCGCCCGGTCCACAGCCCGCAAGCGCACGTTGACCGGCTGGCTGCCCCGACCGCACCTGATGCCCGGCACTCTCGCCGCCCGCCGCCGCCGCGAGATCGCCGCGACCATCGCCATCCTCGTCGCCCTGAACGTCGTCGTCTGGATCATCCGCCCCGAGTGGTCAGGCCCGCCTCGGCGCCCTCGTCGTCTCCGTCCTCGTCGCCCCGATCCTCCACCTCTTCGTCCGCCGTTCCTGACGCCGAGTTGCGCTCCGACACGCCGAGTTGCGCCCGAGTGCGCCGAGCTGCGCTGGCACCGCCGAGTTGCGCGCCCGGCACCGACTGGGGGGCCCAGGCCGCGACTCGGACGTTCGGAGGCGCAACTCGCGCGGTCTCTAGGATCGGCCGCGTGCCGAACGACACGCCGTACCTCGAGCTGCTGCCTGCCGTCGACATCGCGGACGGGCAGGCGGTCCAGCTCGTGCAGGGGGTGGCGGGGTCGGAGAAGCGGTTCGGCGATCCCGTAGCTGCGGCCCTGCGGTGGCAGGAGGCCGGGGCGGAGTGGATCCACCTGGTCGACCTCGACGCGGCGTTCGGGCGTGGGCACAACCGCGAGCTGCAGGCCGAGATCGTGGGCCGGCTCGACATCGACGTGGAGATGAGCGGCGGCATCCGCGACGACGAGTCGTTGGCGGCGGCGATGGCGACGGGTTGCCGCCGGGTCAACATCGGCACCGCCGCGCTCGAGACGCCGGAGTGGTGCGCGGAGGCCATCGCGACCTGGGGTGACCGGGTCGCCGTCGGCCTCGACGTACGCGGCCGGACCCTCGCCGCGCGCGGCTGGACCCGCGAGGGCGGCGACCTCTACGACGTACTCGCCCGGCTCGACGCGGAGGGCTGCGCCAGGTACGTCGTCACCGACGTCGCCAAGGACGGCATGCTGCAGGGCCCCAACCTCCAGCTGCTCAAGGACGTCTGCGCCGAGACCGACCGGCCGGTCGTGGCCAGCGGCGGCATCACCGAGCTCGACGACCTGCGCGCCCTGATGGGCCTGGTCGGCGACGGTGTCGAGGGCGCGATCGTCGGGACGGCGCTGTACGAGGGCCGGTTCACCCTCACCGAGGCGCTGGAGCTGACCCCGGCGGCCATGACGCTCGCCATCCGCGTCATCCCCTGCCTCGACGTCGACAACGGCCGGGTCGTCAAGGGCGTGAACTTCCGCGAGCTCCGCGACGCCGGCGACCCGGTCGAGCTCGCCGCGCTCTACGACGCAGCAGGGCGCCGACGAGCTGACCTTCCTCGACATCTCGGCCTCCCACGAGGGCCGCGCCACCACCCTCGAGGTGGTCAGCCGCACGGCCGAGCAGGTCTTCATCCCGCTCACGGTCGGCGGGGGCGTGTCCAGCACCGACGACGTCGACACCCTGCTCCGCGCCGGCGCCGACAAGATCGCCGTCAACACCGCCGCCATCCACCGGCCCGAGCTGGTCGCCGAGATCGCCGACCGGTTCGGCAACCAGGTGCTCGTCCTCTCGGTCGACGCACGCCGGGCGACCGGCACCGACTCCGGCTTCGAGGTGACCACCCATGGCGGCCGCAAGTCCGCCGGCCTCGACGCGATCGAGTGGGCGAGCCGCGCCTGCGAGCTCGGGGCGGGCGAGATCCTGCTCAACGCCATGGACGCCGACGGCACCCGCGAGGGCTTCGACCTCGACCTGATCCGCGCCGTACGCCGCGAGGTCACCGTGCCCGTGATCGCGAGCGGCGGTGCCGGCGCGGCCGCAGCACTTCCCGCCCGCCGTCGACGCGGGGGCCGACGCCGTGCTGGCGGCGAGCGTGTTCCACTTCGGGACGCTCGCGATCGGCGAGGTCAAGGCGGCCCTGGCCGAGGCCGGGCACCCCGTCCGCTGATGACGCGAGGACGCTAGAACGAGCCGAGGCTGGCCCGCCGCAGCTTGGCCACCTTCTCCTCCGGCCCGTCGAACGCGATCTCGCGGACCTGGTCGCGACCGTGCAGGTAGAAGACCACCTCCGACACCGGTCCTCTGAGCTCGACGGGGCCGCGCCCGGGCATCAGGGTCGTCGTCTCGTCGGTGTCGGTGCGCCGGACGACCACCGGCACGCCGGCCGACCGCACCAGTGCCGACCCTGACGACCTCAGCCCCTGCCACAGCGCGTCCACCGCGGCGTCCGGCAGGTTGCGGCGGCGCCAGCCTGGCCTGGCTCGCCGGATGTCCTCGTGGTGGACGAAGAACTCGAGGGTGTTGAAGGCGGCGTCGACCGGCGGCAGCGAGTAGAAGGTGAGCTTGTGCGTGCGCAGCCGCTCGACCAGCCGCTCGAACGGCTGCTTCTTCAGCCGCGCCATCTCCTTGTCGGTCAGCCCGGACAAGGAGGAGACCGCGATCCCCGCCGCGCCCATCACGCTGCTCTCGCGCACGAGGAGGTGGCAGACGAGGTCCTTGACGTCCCACCCCTCGCACAGGGTGGGGGCGTGCGGTCCGACGCTGCGCGCGGTCTCGCAGAAGGCCTGGCGCTCCTTGCGTGCGTAGGTAGCACGCAGCTGCGGCAGGCCGACCATGCGCGGAGCATAGGGACTCCTGGCTCGCCACGGATACAGAGCCAGGTCCCCCGACTGGACCGGCGACGCGGAGCCTCCGGATTGCTGCTCGGTCGGTGCCGGGGAATAGCGTGGCCGGACGGACCGGTTGCCGGTCTGGCCAGACCAGTGACCGGGCTGGTGACCAAGACGTTCGAGGAGAACGCGTGACCGAGGGGGCGACCACCCGCGAGGGCTTCGCGGTCCTGTGGGTCGCGATCAAGCGGGAGAAGGGGATCTTCGCCCTCTCCACCCTCGGCAGCCTCCTGTTCGGTGCGCTGACCGTGGCCGACGCGTGGGTGCTCGGCTGGGCCACCGACCACGTCGTGCTGCCGGCGTTCCGCGACGGGGAGATCGACACCGCCCTGCTCGTCGCCGTGGTCGCGCTGTTCCTCGGCGTCGCCATCCTGCGCGCGGTCGGCATCGTGGCCCGGCGTCTCGGCGCCGGCATCATGCAGTACCGCATGCAGGCCCACTACCGCCGCGACGTCACCCGCCAGTACCTCCGCCTCCCCATGGAGTGGCACCAGCGCCACCCCACCGGTCAGCTGCTCTCCAACGCCAACGCCGACGTCGAGGCCGCCTGGGGCCCGATCGCCCCGTTGCCGATGGCCGTCGGCACGGTCGCGATGATGGTCATCGCGGTCGCCCAGATGCTCGTCGCCGACGAGGTGCTGGCCATGGTGGGACTGCTGGTCTTCCCGGCCGTGATCACCGCCAACGTCCTCTACCAGCGCTTCGCCTCGCCGCTGATGACCCGCGCGCAGCAGCTGCGCGCCGAGGTCAGCGAGATCGCCCACGAGTCCTTCGACGGGGCCATGGTGGTCAAGACCCTCGGCCGCGAGGGGGAGGAGACCCGGCGGTTCGCGGCCAAGGCCGAGGAGCTGCGCGACGTCAACATCCGCGCCGGCCGCATCCGCGCGGCGTTCGACCCGGCCCTCGCCGCGCTCCCCAACCTGGGGGTGCTGCTCGTGCTCATCGTCGGCGTGGTGCGGGTGCTGAACGGCCAGACCGATGCCGGCGACGTCGTCACGGTCGCCTACCTGCTGACGATCGTGTCCTTCCCGATCCGCTCGATCGGCTGGCTGCTCGGCGAGTTCCCGCGCAGCGTGGTCGGCTATCGGCGGGTCACGTCCGTGCTCGAGGCATCGGGCGAGATGCCCTACGGCGACCAGTCCGTGCCGGCGAGTCTCGCCGGCTCGGCAGGGGCGCGGCTCGAGGTGCGCCACGTCGGCTACTCCTACGACCCCGACCAGACGGTGCTCGACGACGTCACCTTCACCGTCGAACCAGGGCGCACGGTCGCCGTCGTCGGCGCCACCGCCGCCGGCAAGAGCACGCTGACCACGCTGCTGACGCGCCTGGTCGACCCCGACCGTGGCCGCATCCTCGTCGACGGCACCGACCTGCGCGACCTGGCCCACGGCGAGCTCGCCGAGGTGGTCGCGGTCGTCCCGCAGACAGCGTTCCTCTTCGATGACGACGTCCGCGGCAACGTCACCCTCGGCGACGAGGTCAGCGACGCCGAGGTCTGGGAGGCCCTGCGGGTGGCCCAGGCCGACGGCTTCGTCGCCGCCCTGGCCGAGGGCCTCGACACCAGGCTCGGCGAGCGCGGCACCTCGCTCTCGGGCGGGCAGCGGCAGCGCATCTCCCTGGCCCGCGCGCTCGTACGCCGCCCGCGGCTGCTGATCCTCGACGACGCGACCTCGGCCGTCGACCCCGAGGTGGAGGCGCGGATCCTCGGTGCGCTGAAGGTCTCGACCGCATCGACCGGCGGCAGCTCGGGCACCAGCCTCGTCGTGGTCGCCTACCGCAAGGCGACCATCGGGCTGGCCGACGAGGTCGTCTACCTCGCCGACGGGCGCGTCGCCGACCGCGGGACCCATGCCGAGCTGCTGGTCCGCAACTCCTCCTACGCCCGTCTCGTCAACGCCTACGAGCACTTCCACGAGCCCGCCGAGGCGATCGAGGCGGGTGACCCGGCGTGACGACCTCCACCACCGGCCCCGCTGGCCCGGCCGGCACCACCGTCGACACCGGCGACGAGATCGGTGCCATCGACACCATCCGCCGCGGCATGGCCCACTCGCCCGAGCTGACCGAAGGCATCCGCTTCACGCTGTTCCTGGCCGTGGTGGCGTCCGTCGGCCAGGTCGTCGTGCCGATCGCCGTCCAGCAGACGCTCGACCGGGGCCTGCACGCCGAGGGTGGTCCCGACGTACCCTTCACGGTCGCGATGGCGGCGGTGGCGGCCCTGGCCATCCTGGTGACCAGCTTCGCGGCCTACCTGATGACCTCGCGGCTGTTCACCTCGTCCGAGCGGGGGCTGGCGACCTTGCGCATCAAGGCGTTCCGCCACGTCCACGACCTCCCGCTGCTGACCCAGAACACCGAGCGCCGCGGCGCCCTGGTCTCGCGGGTGACCAGCGACGTCGACCAGGTCAGCCAGTTCCTGGTGTTCGGCGGCCTGCTGTTCGTCGATCAGCGTCGGCCAGGTGCTCATCGCGACCGTGGTGATGGTCTTCTACTCCTGGCAGCTGGCCCTGGTCGTGTGGGTGGCGTTCGCCCCGCTGTTCTTGTCGCTGCGCTACTTCCAGCGCAAGCTCTCCGCCGCCTACGGCACCGTCCGGCGTCAGGTCGGTGTGATGCTCTCGGCCATCTCCGAGCCGGTGGTCGGCGCTGCGGTGGTGCGGTCCTACGCCGTCGAGCACCGCACCCAGGCCCGCATCGACGCGGCCATCGACGAGTACAAGGCGGCCTCGACGCGTGCCCAGGGCTTCACGGCGTTCTCGTTCTCCCTCGGCGGGATCTCGGCCGGCCTGGCCAACGCCGGCGTGATCGTGATCGGCGTGCTGCTCGGCTTCGCCGACCAGATCACCTCGGGCGAGGTGCTCGCGTTCGCGTTCCTGGTCACGCTGTTCGTCGGGCCCGTGCAGATGGGCACCCAGATCCTCACCGACGCCCAGAACGCGATCGCGGGCTGGCGGCGCGTCATCGGCATCCTCGAGACGCCGGCCGACCTCGTGGACCCGGGGCCTGACGGCGCCGTCCTCCCGCGTGGCCCGATCGACGTACGGTTCGAGCACGTCGACTTCGCCTACCCCGACGGCCCGCTGGTGCTGCGCGACGTCGACCTCGAGATCGCCGCCGGCACCCGGCTGGCCATCGTGGGCGAGACCGGCTCGGGCAAGTCGACCTTCGCCAAGCTGCTGACCAGGCTGATGGACCCCACGTCGGGAACGGTCCGGCTCGACGGCGTCGACCTGCGAGACGTCGGTCAGGTCTCGCTGCGGCAGAGTGTCGTGCTCGTCCCGCAGGAGGGGTTCCTCTTCGACGACACCCTGGCGGCCAACCTGCGCTACGGCCAGCTCGAAGCGACCGACGCATACCTGCTGTTCGCCGTCGATGTGCTCGGCCTCTCCGACTGGCTGGCCACGCTGCCCCGCGGGCTGCAGACCCAGGTCGGCCAGCGGGGCGAGTCGCTGTCGGCGGGGGAGCGTCAGCTGGTGGCGCTGCTCCGCGCCCAGCTCGCCGACCCCGACCTGCTGGTGCTCGACGAGGCGACCTCGGCCGTCGACCCGGCGCTCGAGATGCGCATCGGGCTGGCGCTCGAGCGGCTGATGCGGGGCCGCACCTCCGTCACCATCGCCCACCGCCTCTCCACCGCCGAGAACGCCGACGAGGTGGTCGTCGTCGACCGCGGCCGGGTCGTGCAGCGCGGCCCCCACGCCGCGCTCGTGCTCCAGGACGGCGTCTACGCCGGCCTGCACGCCTCGTGGGTGGCCCAGCAGGGCTCCAGCCGCTGACCCGTCGCGGGGCTCCCTCAGCGCCTGCCGGGGTTGACCAGCGACACGAACTCCGCCCGGGTCGACGGGTCCGTCCGCACCAGGCCGCGCAGCGACGAGGTCGTGGTGGTCGCCCCTTGGGCCCGAGCTCCGCGCAGCGTCATGCAGGTGTGCTCGGCCTCGAGCACCACGCCGACGCCTTGGGGCTGAAGCCGTTCCTCGAGCCCCGTGGCGATCTGGGTGGTGAGTCGTTCCTGGGTCTGCGGGCGCCGCGCGTAGTGGTCGACGATGCGCGCGAGCTTCGACAGGCCCACGATCCGGTCACCCGGGAGGTAGGCCAGGTGGGCGCGGCCGAGGAAGGGCAGCAGGTGGTGCTCGCACACCGACTGGACGGGGATGTCGCGCACCAGCACCAGCTCGTCGTAGCGCTCCACGTTGTCGAACGTCGTGAAGTCGAACTCCGCGGGGCTCAACAGCTCGGCGTACGCCTCGGCCAGCCGCCGGGGCGTGCGCGCGAGGTCGGGGCGGTCCCGGTCGTCGGGGTCCACGCCGAGGCAGCGCATGAACTCGGCCGCTGCCCGCTCGGCACCGTCGAGGTCGCGTGCGTCGCCGGGGTTGCGGACCCGGGCCCGGTGAGTCAGCGCGGAGACCGTCATCGACGCCCTCGGTCGGTGGCGAGCCGGGCGAGTGCCAGCGCGCTGACGAGCAGCCCGAAGTCGCGCAGCGCGACGTCGTAGTAGTCGCCGAGGGTGACCAGGTTGACGATGATGCCCGCCAGCCAGAGCGCCACGACGTAGCCGCCGAGGCGCGGGCGCAGCGCGACGAGCACGCCGGCCAGGACCTCGACGACGCCGACGAGCATCATCGCGTCGTGGGCCGAGCCCGGCACCAGGTCGTTGATCCACGGGGCCAGGTAGAAGTCCCAGTCCGAGAGCACCTGGGCGAACTTGTCGAGCCCGAAGACGATCGGCGCGACGGTGAAGACGGTGCGCAGCAGCAGGTAGGCCTCGTCGGCGCCCGTGCGCACGGCCACGGCCGGTTCGGTGCGACCGGTCTGCTCGGAGGTGGTCATGGAGTTGCTCCTTCTTTCGGACATTGGATTCTCTGATGGAACACCCATGGACGTCTTACGTCAAGATGTCTATCCTTTAGAAATGCCTGACGACCTCTCCGGCGTCGCGGCACTGGCAGAGCCGGTGCGACGCAAGCTGTACGACGCCGTCTGCTCGGCCGACGAGGCGGTGAGCCGTGAGCAGGCGGCGCGGGGGGTCGGCGTCCCGGTCCACACCGCCAAGTTCCACCTCGACAAGCTGGTGGACGAGGGGCTGCTCGAGGTCGAGTACCGGCGTCTCACCGGACGCACCGGCCCGGGCTCGGGACGACCGGCCAAGCTCTACCGGCGTGCCGACCGCGAGCTCGCCGTGTCGCTCCCGGCCCGCCAGTACGACCTGCTCAGCCGCATCCTGGCCGCGGCCGTCGCGACGGCCACGGCCACGGGGGAACCGGTCGCCGAGGTGGCGGCGTCGGTGGCGCGCTCCGAGGGCACGAGGTTCGGCGCCGGGCACTCCTCGCGATCCCGGTCGCAGCTGCGGCGCCTCGCCGACGCCCTCGCGGCAGGCGGCTACGAGCCCCGGGTGGTCGACGGCACGCTGGAGCTGCGCAACTGCCCCTTCCACCGTGTCGCCCAGGAGCAGACCGCGCTGGTGTGCGGACTCAACCTGGAGTACGTCGGCGGTGTCTGCCAGGGCCTCGACTGTCACGGTGTCGAGGCGGCGCTCGAACCGGCTCCCGATCGGTGTTGCGTCCGAGCGGCTGACGACCGGGCGGAGCCCGGGCTCAGCATGAGCGAGGAGATTCGAGGAGCGTCGGCTGGGGACCGGCGCGGAGCTGACGGGACCAGCGACCGCGTCTCGAAATCCGGTGACGAGGACCGTCGGGCAGCGACCGTCATACTCGACGCGTGACCCACGCTCGACCCCGGCATCGCCGACCGTCTCAAGCGGTCGGCCGACGGGCTCGTACCGGCGGTCGTGCAGCAGCACGACACCGGCGAGGTGCTGATGCTCGGCTGGATGGACGACGAGGCGCTGGCCCGCACGCTCACGTCCGGCCGCGCGACGTACTGGAGCCGCAGCCGCCGGGAGTACTGGGTCAAGGGCGAGACCTCCGGGCACCGCCAGTGGGTCAAGGAGGTCCGGCTCGACTGCGACGGCGACACCCTGCTCGTCAAGGTCGACCAGGAGGGACCGGCCTGCCACACCGGCGCCCGCACCTGCTTCGACGCCGACGTGCTGCTGGCCGATGGCTGAGGCCCGTCCGGCCGGTCGCAGGACCTTCGGCCCGGTCGTCCTCCTCGGGCTGGCGTCGGCCGGCCTCGCTGCCGTCGCCGGGAACCGGCCCTGGGTGGAGTGGACCGGGACGAGCGAGGGCCAGGGTTCGCTGCTGACGGTCATGGGCGACGACACGGCCACGGTGCCGCTGGCCGGTGCCCTGGCGCTGGCCCTGCTGGCGTGCTGGGGCGTGGTGCTGGTGACCCGTGGTCGAGTGAGGCGTGCGATCGCAGCCCTGGCGCTGGTGGTCTCGGCCGGCATGGTCGCGACCGCGGTGCTCGGCTACCGCTCCGCCACCCACGGGCTGCGCAGCGACCTCGCCGAGCTCGGGATCGACGACCTGAGCGTGCAGCCGGTCGTCTGGTACTGGGTCTTCCTGGCGTGCGCCCTGGTCGCGGTCGTGGCCACCGGCGCGGCCGTCCGCCTGGCGCCCGCGTGGCCCGAGATGGGCAGCAGGTACGACGCCCCCGGAGCGGCGCCGCAGCCCCGCGAGGAGACGGGCCTCGACCTCTGGAAGGCGCTCGACGAGGGACGCGACCCGACCCTCACCGACCGCAGGCCCCCGGCCGGCGAGTAGCCCCCTAGACTGACGCCCGGTCAGTCGAGGAGACGCAGAAGGAGCACGCATGGCCCACCACGGCAACACGCCCGCCGCCTGGACCGCCGTCACCGTGGCGATGCTCGGGTTCGTCGTCGGCGGCGTCGCCTTGATGCTCGACCCCGTGAGCATGACGCTGTTCTGGGTGGGCTGCGCGCTCGGCGTCGCGTCCCTCGTCGTCTTCGCCGTGATGGCGAAGATGGGCATGAACGACTAGGGCTCCTGGCTCGCGACGACCATCCACGGACACCGTGGCGGCGGTCCTGGTCCCAGGTGAGAGGCTTGCCCTCGCCCCCTGAACGCCGCCCCGAGAGGTTCGCATGTCTGTTCTCGACGAGATCATCGTCGGCGTCCGCGAGGACCTGGCCCGACGGCAGGCGGAGGTCTCCGAGACCGACCTGCGGGCCGCGCTCGCCGACGCGCCCGGGCCGCGCGACCCGATGCCGGACTTCCGGGGGCCCGGGGTCAGCGTGATCGCCGAGGTCAAGCGCCGCAGCCCCAGCAAGGGCGACCTCGCCGACATCCCCGACCCCGCCGCGCTCGCCCGGGCCTACGCCGAGGGCGGGGCTGCCGCGATCAGCGTGCTGACCGAGGAGCGCCGGTTCGGCGGCAGCCTCGAGGACCTGCGGGCCGTGCGAGCCGCGGTCGAGACGCCCATCCTGCGCAAGGACTTCATCGTCGAGGGATACCAGCTCCTCGAGGCCCGCGCTGCCGGCGCAGACCTTGCCCTGCTGATCGTCGCCGCACTGGGCGACGACGACCTCCGCCGGCTGCACGACCAGGCTCGCGAGCTGGGCCTGACCGTCCTGGTCGAGGTGCACGACGAGCCCGAGACCGAGCGGGCCGTTGCCCTCGGCGCCGAGCTGGTCGGCATCAACGCCCGCAACCTCAAGACGCTTCAGGTCGACAGCGCGACGTTCGCCAAGCTGGCCCCCCTGGTGCCGGAGGACCGCGTGCTCGTCGCCGAGTCCGGCATGTCCGGGCCCGAGGACGTCGCCCGCCACGCCGCCGAGGGCGCCCGTGTGGTGCTGGTCGGTGAGGCCCTGGTCAAGGACGGCGACCCCGTCTCCGCCGTACGTGCGATGCGCGAGGCAGGCCGTTGACGGGATCGCCGACCAACGACTGGGACGCCGACGCGCTGGGCTGGTTCGGCGAGTTCGGGGGGCGCTTCATGCCCGAGGCGCTGGTGGCCGCCCTCGACGAGCTGACCGCCGCCTGGCGCGAGGCGATGGCCGACGAGGCCTTCCGCGCCGACTTCGACACCATCCTGCGCGAGTACGCCGGTGTCCCGAGCCTGCTCTACGACGCCGCACGGCTCACCGAGAGGATCGGTGGCGCCCGCATCCTGCTCAAGCGCGAGGATCTCAACCACACCGGTGCCCACAAGGTGCGCAACGTCCTCGGGCAGGCGCTGCTGACCAAGCGGATGGGCAAGCACCGCGTGATCGCCGAGACAGGGGCCGGTCAGCACGGCGTCGCGAGCGCCACGGCGGCGGCCTACTTCGGCCTCGACTGCACCGTCTACATGGGCTCGGTCGACGTCAAGCGCCAGGCGCTCAACGTCGCCCGCATGGAGCTGCTCGGCGCCAAGGTGATCCCGGTCGACTCCGGCAGCGCGACGCTCAAGGACGCCATCAACGAGGCACTGCGCGACTGGGTCGCCAGCGTCGACCACACGGCGTACCTCTTCGGCACGGCGGCCGGGCCGCACCCGTTCCCGAGCATGGTCCGCGACTTCACCCGCGGGATCGGCGACGAGGCGCGGGCCCAGTGCCTCGACCAGTTCGGCCGGCTGCCGGATGCTGTTGCCGCGTGCGTGGGCGGTGGCTCCAACGCGATCGGCCTGTTCACGGCGTTCCTCGACGACCCGGAGGTCGCGATCTACGGCTTCGAGGCCGGCGGCGACGGGATCGAGACCGGGCGGCACGCCGCGACGATCGCGGCCGGCGACAGCGGCGTGCTGCACGGGGCCCGCACGTTCGTGCTGCAGGACGAGGACGGCCAGACCATCGAGTCACACTCCATCTCGGCCGGCCTCGACTACCCGGGCGTCGGGCCGCAGCACGCCCACCTCGCGAAGTCCGGCCGGGCCGAGTACCTCCCGATCACCGACGCGCAGGCCATGGACGCGCTCGCGCTGCTGGCCCGCACCGAGGGCATCATCGCCGCGATCGAGTCGGCCCATGCGCTGGCCGGCGCCTTCGACGTGGCCCGCCAGCTCGGCCCGCAGGGGCTCGTCCTGGTCAACCTCTCCGGTCGTGGCGACAAGGACATGGAGACCACGATCTCCTGGTTCGACCTGCGCACGGGCGGCAGTGACACCGGGGGCAGTGACACCGGGGGCAGTGACACGGGGGAGCGTGAGCGTTCGCACGGCCTTCGAGAAGGCCCGCGCCGACGGCCGGAGCGCCCTGGTCGGCTACCTGCCGGCCGGGTTCCCCGACGTCGCCGGCGGCATCGACGCACTCCGCGCGATGGTCGACTCGGGCTGCGACGTCATCGAGGTCGGCCTGCCCTACTCCGACCCGGTGATGGACGGGCCCACCATCCAGGCGGCCGCGCAGCTGGCGCTGCGGGGCGGGGTGCGGACCGCCGACGTGCTGCGCACCGTCGAGGCGGTCGCCGCCACCGGAACGCCCGTCGTGGTGATGACCTACTGGAACCCCGTCGAGCGCTACGGCGTGGCGCGCTTCGCGGCCGATCTCGCCGCCGCCGGCGGCGCGGGCCTGATCACCCCCGACCTGACGCCCGACTTCGCCCCCGAGTGGTTGGGCGCGGCCGACCAGCACGACCTCGACAAGATCTTCCTGGTCGCGCCGTCGTCGACCGACGAGCGGATCGCGATGACGACCGCCGCCTGCCGGGGGTTCGTCTACGCCACTGCGGTGATGGGCGTGACCGGGGCCCGGTCGACGACCAGCGACCTCGCCGAGCCGCTCGTACGCCGCACGCGCGCCGCTGTGTCGGTCCTGGGGAGCGACCTCCCTGTCGGCGTCGGGCTCGGGGTCAGCACCGGCGACCAGGCGGCGGAGGTGGCGGCGTACGCCGACGGCGTGATCGTCGGCAGCGCCTTCGTCCGTACCTTGCTCGACCACCCCGACGACCGGACTGGCGGGCTCCGTGCGCTGGCCGCGCTCACCGCCGACCTCGCGGAGGGCGTCAGGCGTGCGTAGAGCCCTGGCGGCGGTCATCCTCCCCGTGGCTCTCCTGCTCACCGCGTGCGGAGGTGGCGACGAGGAGCTCACGGGCGCGGTGCTGACCGAGCCGTACGTCGTCCCGGCGACGCCGCTGACCGACACCGAGGGCGCGGCGTACTCCCTCGCCGACGACACCGACAAGCGGCTCACCCTGGTCTTCTTCGGCTACACCAACTGCCCCGACATCTGCCAGGTCGTGATGCAGACGCTCGCCTCGGCGATGACCAGGCTCGACGACGCCGACCGCGAGCAGGTCGACGTGGTGTTCGTGACGACCGACCCGGCGCGCGACGACGAGACCGTGCTGCGCGCCTATCTCGACCACTTCGACCCGGGGTTCCTCGGCCTGACCGGCCCGCTGCCGACGATCATCGAGATCGGCAACGCCCTCGCCATCGCCGTCGAGCACGGCGAGAAGCTGCCGAGCGGCGGCTACGACGTGACGCACGGAACGTCGGTCCTGGGGATCGACAGTGACGACGAGGTGCCGATCGTGTGGACCCAGGGCACCAGCGCGACGCAGTTCGCCTCCGACGTCCACCAGCTGTTGGACGGCTGACTTGACGGACTGGGGGATGCTGATGCCCGTGACACCCGACGTCGTGCTCCAGTTCTTGGTGCTGAGCATCCCGAGCCCGAGCGAGTCCGTGTGGCACCTCGGCCCGATCCCGATCCGTGGCTACGCCCTGTCGATCATCCTCGGCATCGTCGCGGCGATCTGGATCGGAGAGAAGCGCTGGGTGGCCCGCGGCGGCCGGTCCGGCGAGGTCTCCGACGTTTCGGTGTGGGCGGTGCCGTTCGGCGTCATCGGCGGCCGGATCTACCACGTCATCACCGACAACCACCTCTACTTCGGCAACGGCGCCAACCCGGTCGAGGCGCTGTACATCTGGCGGGGCGGCCTGGGTGTCTGGGGTGCGATCGCGTTCGGCGCGGTCGGCGTGCTCATCGCCTGCCGGCTGCACGGGATCAAGATGCTGCCGATGTGCGACGCGCTGGCGCCCGGCGTCCTGGTCGCCCAGGCGATCGGCCGCTGGGGCAACTGGTTCAACCAGGAGCTCTTCGGCAAGCCCACCGACCTGCCCTGGGGGCTCGAGATCGACCCGCAGTTCCGGCCACCCGGCTACGAGGACTTCGCGACCTTCCACCCGACGTACCTCTACGAGTTCGTGTGGAACCTCCTCGCCTTCGCCGTCATCATCTGGCTCGACCGGCGCTACCGGCTCGGCCACGGGCGGGTGCTCGCGCTCTACGTGATGGGCTACACCCTCGGCCGCGTCTGGACCGAGATGCTGCGCATCGACACCGTCCAGATGGACAACGTCCTGGGCCTGCGGCTCAACGTCTGGACCTCGATCGTGCTGTTCGTCGCCGCCGCGGCGTACTTCTGGTGGGCCGGCAAGCATCGCCCCGGCCGCGAGGAGTCCGTGTACGTCGCGACGGAGAGCAGCGACGTAGGCGACGACGCGGACACCGATTCGTCTGCGGTTTAGCGCGACTTCTCCCGCTCAGCGACGCAGACGAATCGGTGTCGGGGGCCGTCTAGGTGGCGTCCCCTCGTTCGACGGCGCTGACGTACCCGTCGACGTTCTTGGCCCACAGCCTCGCGGAGCGTCCAGTCAGCGCGGGCTGCGATGCGCCCGGCCAGTCGGCGTACATGAAGGCCGCGTCGTCCGCATGGTTGCTCACCAACCACGCCGTGAACGGCTCCCACATCGTGGTCTCGAACACGTAGGAGCGCGAGACCTCCACCCCGCTCACGATCTCGCCGTCCACGACGGTCAGCCGGAGGACGTTGCCGGTGAACGGACCCCTGCCCAGCCACTCCGAACCCAGCCCACGAGCGTCGAACTCGCAGGCGACGGTCGCAGCCGGGACCGAGACCGTCTCGAGCTCACATCGCACGGGGAACAGGCGGAAGCCGGCCGCCTGGGCCCAGCGCAGGTGCGAGCCCATCGAGTCGGCGTCCACGGTGGAGGGTCCGAGCTGGACGCTTGCGTCATCCGCGAGGTACGACGCTGCGCGGTCCGCGTCGTACGCCGCGAGGGCGTCCATGAAGTCCGACGCGAGCCCGGTCGCGGCGCCCGCGTCAACCGGGCCGGCGGGAGTCCCCGACCCGTCGTCGCGCGAAGCATCGACCACGACGAGTGCCGCGATGACAGCGGCGGCCGCGGCCGCGGCAGCGACCCAGCCGATCCTGATCCGAGGCCGGTTGCGCTCCAGGTCATGCTCGAGGGTCTCGAGCCGCGTCTGGGTGTCGGTGCTGTTCATCGCGTCCTCCGCATGCTGTACGAGAACCTCGCCGAGCCGGCGTTCAAGTTCCGTCGTGTACTCGGCTCATGCCTGGGCCTCCAAGTCCGGGCGAGAGCGGCCAGCCCACGGCTCGCGTGCCTCTTCACAGACCCCCGCGACACCTCGAGGGTGTCGGCGATCTCGGCCTCGCTCTGGTCGAGGTAGTAGCGCAGCACGAGCACCTGCCGCTGCCGCATCGGCAGCGCGGTGATGGCCTCCCAGAGCCGGTCGGCCTCGTCGTGCCGGACGGCGTCCTGCTCCGCAGAGGACCGCCCCTCGGGCACCGGCACCATCCGGGGCAGGATCGCGACGACCCGCCGTCCGTGCCGCAGCCGGTCGCGACCTCCGTTGACGACCGCCTTGTTCAGGTAGGCGACAGCCGCACCCGGGTCCCGCAGGTGCCTCCAGCGCCGGTGCAGGTTCGACGAAGGCCTCCTGCACGACGTCCTCGGCCGTTGCGCGGTCGTCGACCAGCAGCGCCGCCAGCCCCACGAGCCGCCGGTGGTGGGCCACGAAGAGGGCAGACACGGCATCCGTGCGGCCGAACCACTCCGGTTCGTTCACGATGCCCGCCTCGAGCTGGTGGCCCAGTGGTTGGCCCAGTGCTTGGCCCAGTGCTTCCACAACGGATCAGACGACCCAGCGTCCCGCCGGTTGACCGACCAGGACAAGATCTTGCTGTCCGGTGGATGGGCGCGTGACATCCGCCACCTGCCACCAATTGCTATGTTTGCCCTCCCTCGGGGCCAACGCCGTCCCCAACGCCCGCCTGACCGCCTAGAGACACCGCGGTCGATCGACGACGGGAGCCAGCACGTGCACGCCCAGGGACTCCTCACCCAAGGCCTCTACGACCCGCGGTTCGAGCACGACGCCTGCGGGGTCGCTTTCGTGGCGACGCTGACAGGCGTGCCCAGCCGGGCGATCGTCGACCAGGCCCT
>CAVWXS010000057.1:0-17325 GCA_963758885.1 uncultured Actinomycetota bacterium | reverse complement strand
CTTGACGACGAGGGTGAACATCTCCTCGTGCGTGGGGCCGAGCAGGTAGTCGTTGCCCTTGCGGTCCTGCAGCCGGAAGATGCCGGCGCCGTACTCGGTCCAGCGCCCGCTCGCCTCGTAGGGCTCGCGAGGCAGCAACGCGGGGAACAGCAGCTCCTGGGCGCCGATCGCGTCCATCTCGTCACGGATGACCTGCTCGATCTTGCGCAGCACCCGGAGGCCGAGCGGCAGCCAGGTGTAGATCCCGGGAGCGGCCCTGCGGATGTAGCCGGCCCGCACAGGAGACGATGGCTCGGCACCTCGGCGTCCGCCGGATCATCGCGCAGGGTGCGGACGAAGAGGCTTGACAGACGCAGGATCATGCCGGGAAGGCTACTTGTGTGGTGTTGTTGGCCGCACACGGGTAAATGACGAGTCACGCCTGATGACTCGTTGGCGAATCACGGGGAGAGGACCTGATGCGCAGACTGCTCACCACCACCACGGCCCTGCTGGCACTGGCCGCACCGCTGCTGGTGTCCGCACCATCGAACGCCGCGCCCGCGGAGGTCGTGATCAAGCCCGGCGCCCTCAAGCGCGGGCCCGACTCGCCGGCGCCCATCTCGACGGCACGACGATCCACGACGGCGACGTCACCGTGGAGCTCACGCAGCGAGGGCGATCCTCTACGGCAAGTGGAACGACTTCTACGTCGTCGCCACCGGCGACAAGGATGGGACGACGTCAAGCTGTGGCGGGTGTCGGCGGCCGGCTGAAGAAGCGGCTGGCGAAGTTCATCGACCCGTTCAACACCGAGCTCGACTCCGACGGCGGTCAGATCGCCTACTCCTACGGCGACTCCACCTCGAAGCCGACGATCGCCGTCTACGACCTCGAGGAGAAGGCCGAGACCAGCGTCACGCCTTCGCGTCGCTCCCGACCCTGCTCGACTTCGACGTGGGCACGGTGGTGGCGTCGTTCTCCAGCTTCAAGGTCAAGACGATCACCTGGGACACCGTCTCCGACGAGACCCTCAAGGTGAACCCCAAGATGGGCAACTTCGCCAGCGTGGCCCATGACCTCCTCGGCTTCTTCAACAAGGACCCGTTCAACGGCGGCTGCCAGGTGCTGACCCACCTCGACGACCCGGCCGACGTGCTGTGGACCAACTGCGACGAGCGGATCGAGGCGCTCTCGCCCGACGGCAAGCGGGTGGCCACCATCGCCCTGCTCAGCGACGGCATCGGCCCGGCCGACGTGATGGTGCGCAAGATCGGCGGCGCGCCGGTCGCGCACTACTCGATCAACGGCTGGTTCGGCCGCATCTGGTGGGAGACCCCGACCAAGCTGCTGATGGAGTCCAACGGCAACACGCAGTCGGCCACCGTTCGCTGCAAGGTCGAGCTGTGCAACCGCGCGACCGACCTCGCGCCCACGCCCGACCTCTGACGGTCTAGCCGGTGGTCCGGGCCGCCCTGAGGGCCGCCCGGACCATCGGCCACTGCATGGGCAGCGGGCGTAGGCGATCGTCTTGAAGCGCGTGCTCCGCGAACGCCGTGCGTCGTCGGCCATCTTCACGTTTCCGGGGAACACCACCACCAGCAGCACCGCACTGGCGTAGCCGGCCACTCGGCGCGTGCGCGGGTTCAGCAGCCCGGCCGCGCACATCAGCTCGGCCACCCCGCTGGCGTAGATCACCTCGCGGTGCCTCGGTACGAACGCCGGCATCAGCGGCTCGTAGGTCTCGGGGCGGGCCAGGTGCACGCCCCGCTCACCGCGAAGATCCCGACCACGAACTTCGCGTCCCACGGCAACGCCATGGGTTCGACCCTACGGTGCACGCGTCTCGGTGGTCGAGGAGCGGCGCCAGGCCCGAGCGACAGTCCAGACCTGGTCACGCCACCGGGTCTCGAGACGTGTCACTCGGTCCCTCGCCGGCTCGGTCCGAGTCGAGCGCTCCTCGCCTGACGGGTCACTCGACGCCACGCAACTCGATCGAGCGCGCTCAGAACATGATGGTGGAGAACGTGTTGGTCTGCCGGAAGCCGACCTTGTCGTAAGCCCGGCGGGCGGGCTCGTTCCAGTCGTTGACGTAGAGGGAGACGACGGGGGCGATGCGGGCGCGGACGTGCTCGACGACGGCAGCCATCCCAGCGGCGGCGAGGCCCTCGCCCCGGCGTTCGGGGGTGACCCAGACGCCTTGCACCTGGGCGTTCGTCGGCGTGGCGAAGGCGACCTCCGCCTTGAACACCGCCCGGCCCTCCTCGTAGCGGGCGAACGACCAGCCGAAGTGGATCAGCTGGCGCACCCGGGCGCGGTAGCCCTCGGCACCGCCGCCGAGCTCGGGCGAGACGCCGAGCTCCTCGGTGTACATCGACACGCAAGCCGGGTAGAGCGCCGAGAAGTCGTCGGGCCGTGACACGCGCACGAGCGGGTCGGAGTCGATGAGCGGCGGGGCGTCGGCCACCAGGTGGGGCTGGGTCCAGCGGGTCTCGCGTGGCGGACCCCAGGCGTCGCCGAGATCCGCCCAGAGGGCGCGGACGGCGGGTGCGGGCCCCACGACCGTCGACACGGTGCGTCCGCGGCGGAGCAGTCGCTCGGCGAAGTGGGCGGCGTCCTCGGGACCGGCCTGGACCGGGACGAGGTTCGCGCCGACATGGCAGGCGGAGACGAGCTCGCCGTCGACGTAGCGGCCCCACACCTCGCCGCCGAGCAGCCGTGGTTCGAGCCGGGTCTGACGGGCGCGGTGGGCGGCGAAGACGTTGACGGTCGGGTCCCGGTCGGTCAGCGCGAGGAAGTCGGCGACGTCGGAGGCACCCAGCGGGCGCACTCCTGACCGGGTCGTCGTCCGCACGGCGTGAGCCTACGCCGAGAGGGCGGTTCCCTAGGCTGACTCACGTGCCCGAGAAAACGGCCGGGGAGATGACCAGCGGACCGAAGCCGGTCGAGGTCGCGCGCGAGAGCCTGGCAGGCGTGCGCTCCCCCGCGGTGGCTCTGGTGGTCCGCGGCGAGCGGCCGGGACTCCTCGACCGCCTGGCCAAGGCCGTCCCCGACGCGGTGATCACGGTCCTCGACGTCGACGCGGGGATGGATGCCGTCCACCTGGCCCTCACCGCCGGCCGGCCCTGGGACCTGGTCCTCGACGTGGCGGCCGGCAAGGGCACCGCCAAGAGGTGGCCGGTCCTGCTCCACCACGTACGACGCGGGGGCAACCTGGCCGTGCGGGTCCCGGACTCCTCCCGGCCGCTGGAGGGCTCGGTGGTCGACGTGGCCGCCGCGCGCCGGGCGGGCGCCGAGCCTCCGACGCCGGGGCGCGACCTCCGCGACAACCCCGAGCGCGACCTCGCCGCCCTCGCCGCCTCGACGACCGACCTGCGCGTCCGTGACGGCTGGCTGCGCGCGACGAGCGCGGTCGACACGCTGGCCAAGGTGCCCGAGGCCGACGGTGACGCGTTCCTGCGAGCGAGACCGTCGGCGGGTCGCACGCTGACGACGGTCCCCGGGCTGCGCTTCGAGTCGCGCTGCGCCCTGCGGTCGAGCGCCCCCGTCGACCTGCCCAGCGAGTACGACGCCCCGGCGGTGTCGCTGCGCGAGTACGGCGACGTGACGTGTCTGGGTCGCCAGGCGGCGTACGGCGACGGCTTCGTGCTGCCGGAGAGCTACCGCCACCCGTTCAAGAGACGGCTGCGCAACGTGGCCTTCGCGGAGTGGGCGCATCGCTTCGTCCGTCGGCCCGAGCCGGCGACTGCGGCCCTCGACGGGCCGGCGTACCTGCTCGACACCTACGTCCGCGGCCACTTCGGCCACGCGCTGACCGACCAGCTCGGCCATCTCTGGGGTTGGCGCACCGCGCTGGACAGGTACCCCGATCTGCGCGCCCTGGTGTTCGCCCGAAGCCCGGGGAGGACCTCGCGGGCTGGGAGCGGGAGCTGCTCGCCGCCGGCGGCGTCGACCCCGACGCGTCTCGTGGTCGCGCACGAGCCGACCGTGGTCGAGGTACTGGTGGCGTCGTCGCCGATGTTCGGGATGCCCGCCTACGTGCACCCCGCGATCGCCACCACCTACGCCGAGGTGGGTGCCGGCCTGGCGGCGCGCTCGACGGCCCAGCAACCAGGCCGGGTCCGCTGCGGCTGTTCTGCTCCCGGAGGCCCGGCAAGCGAAGCTGCCACAACGCCGCGGACGTCGAGGGTCTGTTCGTGGCTCATGGCTTCGCGGTGGTGTACCCGGAGGACCACCCGCTGCCGGAGCAGGCCCGGATGGTGCGGGACGCCGACGTGGTCGCTGGCTTCGCCGGGAGCGGGATGTTCCAGATCGCCTTCGCCGGCGGGCCGAAGCACGTGATCCTGGTCGGCTCGGAGTCCTACACGGCCAGCAACGAGTACCTGATCTCCTCGGTGGTCGGGCACCGACTCGACCTGGTGCTCTGCCGCCCGGACGTGCCGAAGGAGGGCCGGGCTTCTCCAACGCGTCGTACCAGTCCGACTTCACCTACGACGACGACCGGGAGGGCCGGTTCCTGCGCGAGGTCCTGGCCGACCTGTGAGACCGCCGGGAACAAGCGGAGACGACCCTCGGTTGCCGCCCTACGTGGCAGACGCGACGCAGACACGCATCAGCCGGTCAGACGTGGGCCTGCGCAGCGAGCGCGGCCCGATCCTGCTGTCGGTGATGCTGGCGACCGGGCTGGTGGCGATCGACTCGACGATCCTGGCCACAGCCGTGCCTTCCGTGGTGGCCGACCTCGGCGGCTTCTCGCAGTTCCCGTGGCTGTTCTCGATCTACCTGCTGGCCCAGGCCGTGACCGTGCCGCTGTACGGCAAGTTCGCCGACCTGGTCGGGCGCAAGCCGATGATGATGCTCGGCATCGCGATCTTCCTGGTCGCCTCGATCCTCTGCGGACTGGCCTGGAGCATGGTCTCGCTGATCGTCTTCCGCGCGTTGCAGGGCCTCGGCGCCGGCGCCGTCCTCCCGATGGGCCAGACGATCATCGGCGACGTCTACTCGGTCGCCGAGCGGGCCAAGGTCACCGGCTACGTCGCCGGCGTCTGGGCCGCGTCGTCCGTCATCGGGCCGACGCTGGGCGGCGTCTTCTCCGACTACATCTCCTGGCGCTGGATCTTCTTCGTCAACATCCCGATCGCCATCGCCGCCATGCTCGTGCTGCACCGCAGCTTCCACGAGTCCGTCGAGCGCCGGCACCACCGGATCGACTACGCCGGTGCGGGCCTGCTCGCCGTCGGCGCCTCGCTGCTCATCCTCGGGTTGCTCGAGGGCGGCGTCGCGTGGTCGTGGGACTCCCCCGCCAGCCTGGTGGTGCTCTCCGTCGCGGCCGTGCTGCTGGTCGCGTTCGGGTACGTCGAGTCGCGGGCCGCCGAGCCGGTGCTGCCCTTGTGGGTGTTCCGCGAGCGGGTGCTGGTCGGCGCCAACTCGACCTCGCTCTGCGTCGGCGTGATCCTGATCGGGCTGACGGGCTTCGTGCCGCTGTACGCGCAGGGCGTGCTCGGCCACAGCGCCGTGGTGGCGGGCTTCGCGGTCGCCGCGCTGACCCTCGGGTGGCCGATCGCGGCCTCGCTCTCCGGCCGGGTCTACCTGCGCGTCGGGTTCCGCGACTGCGCCCTGCTCGGCTCGGCGTTCGCGATCCTCGGCTCGGGCCTCCTGTTGACCGTGGGCGCGGACAGCTCCGTGTGGCGGATCGCCATCGCCTGCTGGGTGATCGGCGTGGGCATGGGCTTCACCGCGTCTCCCGTGCTGATCGCGGCCCAGCAGGCCGCCAGCTGGGAGACGCGCGGCGTCGTCACCGGCACGAACATGTTCGCCCGCTCGGTCGGCAGCGCGGTCGGTGTCGCGGTGTTCGGCGCGATCGCCAACGCCGCGGTCACCGCACGCGTGGGCGGCGCCCACGAGGACCTCGAGCACCTGCCCGCGGTCAGTGCTGTCGCCCGCGATCCACGGCGTCTTCCTCGCCTCGGCCGTGGCGGCGGTGGTGATGGTGCTGACCGTGCTGATCATGCCGCGGCGGCTCGACGACTAGGACGTAGCCCTAGCCGAAGCGAGTCGGGTCGAAGAGCCCGATCGGGTGCGTGGTGGCGCCCTCCAGGGCGAGGTCGGCCAGGATCTCGCCCACGACCGGCACGAACTTGAAGCCGTGGCCGGAGAACCCGCACGCGATGGCGACGTTCGCGTGCTCGGGATGCACGCCGATCACGAAGTCGTGGTCGGGCGTCGTGGTGTAGAGGCACGTGATCGCGCGCAGGAACGTCCCCGGCAGCGACGGCAGCAGCGGGCGCACGAGGTCGGCGACATCCGCGGCCTCCTGCTCGGACACCTGCGCGGTCCACGCTGGTCGGGGTCGGTCTCCGGTCCCCGGTGGTGCAGCCCGATCTTGACCCCGCCGTCCTCGTCGATGCACGGGAAGCCGTAGGGGTTCAGGCCCGGACGCTCCCACACGAACACCGGCTGGGTGCCGAGGGCGTACGCCGCCGGCTCGGTCGGCCGGAACCAGAACACGGCCTGCCGGGTGACGACCAGGGGCAGGTCGAGGTCCGCCAGCACGGACGGCGCCCACGCCCCCGGGGTGATGACGAGCCGGTCGGCCTCGACCGTGCCGCCCGCCGTACGCACCCGCACCCCGTTCGCGTCGGCCTCCCACGACAGGGCCCGCCCTCCGGGCCACCGCTCGGCGCCGGCCGTCTGCGCCCGGCGCCAGTGCTCGAGCACCGTGCGCTCGGGGCGGACGAACCCGCTGCGCTCCTCGTAGACGCCGACCTCGTCGTCCTCGGGCGCGAACGCCGGGAACCGGCGCCGGATCTCCGCGCGCATCCAGCACCTCGTGCGGCAGCGCGTGCTCCCGGGCGCTGGCCAGCGAGCCGGAGACCGCACCCGGTGTCGGGTCGGCCCAGCGAACAGCCCGCCGGTGGGCCGGAAGATCCCGGGGTCGTCGCGCTCGAGGTCCTCCCAGAGCTCGTAGGCGCGCAGCAGCAGGGGCACGTACGCCGGGTGCTCGAAGTACGCCTGCCGGATGATCCGCGACTCGCCGTGGCTCGAACCCCGGTCGTGGCCGGGCTCGAACTGCTCGACCCCCACGACCTCGGCACCCCGCCTGGCCAGGTGCGCGGCGGCCGCGGTGCCCATGCCGCCGAGCCCGAGCACGATCACCTTCGTCATGGCCGGCTCCGCGGTCAGGAGACGCGTCGAGCGCTCAGACCCGCGTGCTGACCGGCTGCGCGACCCTCGACCGGCTCCATCTCCTCGGCGATGCGCATGGCCTCCTCGATCAGGGTCTCCACGATCTGCGACTCGGGGACGGTCTTGATGACCTCGCCCTTGACGAAGATCTGGCCCTTGCCGTTGCCGGAGGCGACTCCGAGGTCGGCCTCGCGCGCCTCACCAGGGCCGTTGACGACGCAGCCCATGACCGCGACGCGCAGCGGCACCTCGAGGCCGTCGAGACCCGCGGTGACCTCCTCGGCCAGCTTGTAGACGTCGACCTGGGCGCGGCCGCAGGAGGGACAGGAGACGATCTCGAGGCGACGCGGCTTGAGGTTGAGCGACTCGAGGATCTGGAGGCCGACCTTGACCTCCTCGACCGGCGGCGCGGACAGCGAGACTCGGATGGTGTCGCCGATGCCCTTGCTCAGCAGGGCGCCGAAGGCGACCGACGACTTGATGGTGCCCTGGAACGCCGGCCCGGCCTCGGTGACGCCGAGGTGCAGCGGCCAGTCGCCGGCCTCGGCGAGCAGCTCGTAGGCGCGCACCATCACGACCGGGTCGTTGTGCTTGACCGAGATCTTGAAGTCGTGGAAGTCGTGCTCCTCGAACAGGCCGGCCTCCCACACGGCACTCTCGACGAGCGCCTCGGGCGTGGCCTTGCCGTACTTGTCGAGGATCCGCTTGTCGAGGCTGCCGGCGTTGACGCCGATCCGGATCGAGGTGCCGCGGGCCTTGGCGGCGGCGGCGATCTCCTTGACCTGGTCGTCGAACTTGCGGATGTTGCCGGGGTTCACGCGGACGGCCGCGCACCCGGCGTCGATGGCGGCGAAGACGTACTTCGGCTGGAAGTGGATGTCGGCGATGACCGGGATCTGCGAGTGCTGGGCGATCTCGGGCAGCGCGTCGGCGTCGTCCTGGGACGGGCAGGCGACGCGCACGATGTCGCAGCCGGTGGCCGTCAGCTCGGCGATCTGCTGGAGGGTCGCGTTGACGTCGGAGGTGAGCGTGGTCGTCATCGACTGCACGGAGATCGGGTGGTCGCTGCCGACCCCGACCTTGCCGACCTGGATCTGACGGGTCTTGCGGCGGGGAGCCAGCACCGGCGGCGGCGCTTCGGGCATCCCCAGGCTGATCGCGGTCACCGGTTCAGGTTACCCAGCGGACGGTACGACGAGCCGATTCGTCGTACTCCTAGTCCCTCGCTGGTCGAGGCCGCGAGCGCCAGCGAGCGGTGTCGAAACCTCGTGAGCGAACAGGGGTCTCGACGCGGGCTCGCTGGCGCTCGCCCGCCTCGACCAACGAACGCGCTAGGACTGCAGGTGGAGGGGTACGACGAGGTCGCCGACGATCAGCACCACGCCCATCACGAGCAGCACCGCCGCGACGGCGTAGGCGATCGGCAGCAGCTTGGCGACGTCGACGTAACCGGGGTCGGGGCGTCCCGAGAGCCGGGCCAGGCCGCGGCGGATGGCCTCCCACAGCGCCCCGGCGATGTGACCGCCGTCGAGGGGCAGCAGCGGGATGAAGTTGAACAGCCCGATGAAGAGGTTGAAGCCGGCGACCAGCATCAGCAGGAAGACGACCTTCTCGCCGAGGGCGAAGTCGTCGTGGGACGCGGTCTCGCCGGCGATCCGGCCGCCGCCGACGATGCTCACGGGACTGTCGAGGGAGCGCTCCTCGACACCGACGATGGCCTTGGCCACCCCCCACACCTTGACCGGCAGGTGGACCAGCGCCTCGACCGTCTGCTTGGTCATGGTGCCCATCTGCTCCAGCGTGTAGAGCGGACCGCCGTTGGTGACCGCGATGTGGCTCTCGGCCGTGACGCCGAGGAAGCCGACCTCGGTGAGGGTGAGGTCGGTGTCGGACGTCGGCCGGGCCTGCACCGTGGTGTTGGTGGTGCCCGACATCGGCTGGCCGTCACGCTCGAACCCGATGACCGCCTCGCCGCTGGCGTTGGAGCGGACCATCTCGCGGAACTGCTCCCAGCCGGTGACCTCGACGCCGTTGAAGGTGACGATCACGTCCCCCGGCAGCAGGCCCGCCTCGACGGCCGGCGTCGGCGGGTCGTCGGGTCGGCAGGCGCGACCCTCCTCGACGTACGGGAGCAGGCACTCCGAGACGGTCTCGATGACCGGCGGGCCGGCGTTCGGCTCGAGCGAGCGGTCGCCGTAGGTCGCGAAGACGGCCCAGAACAGGAAGAACGCGATGAGCAGGTTGACCGTGGGGCCACCGGCCATCACCACGACCTTCTTCCACCACGCCATCTTGTAGAACAGCCGGTCGGCGTCGCCGGGCTTGACGTGCTCCCACTCGGCCGCGCGCGCGTCGGAGATCAGCTGGGTGAACATGCCGGTGTTGGACTTGCGGACCTTGACGACCGTGTTGCCCTCGGCGTCGAAGGTCACCTCGTCGGCGACGCCGTCGACGGTCGGCGGCAGCATCCCGACGATCTTGACGTAGCCGCCGAGCGGGATCGCCTTGAGGCCGTACTCGGTCTCGCCGCGCTGCCGGCTCCAGACGGTCGGCCCGAACCCGATGAAGTACTGCGTGACCTTCCCGCCGAACTTCTTCGCCGGGATCATGTGGCCGAGCTCGTGGAGGCCGATCGAGGCCAGGATGGCCAGCACGAAGACGACCACCCCGAGGGTGTACAGGAGCGCGCTCACCGGCCTCTGGTGCCTCTCAGGTCTGGGTCGTGCGGGTCAGGATCCGACGAGGCGGGTGGCCTCGTGGCGTGCCCAGGCGTCGGCGGCGAGGACGTCGTCGACGGTGAGCTGCTCCCCCGAGCGTACGTCGTGCGCGGCAAGGACGTCGGCGATCGTCGGCACGATCCGGCGGAACTCCAGGCGGCCCGCCCGGAACGCCTCGACCGCGACCTCGTTGGCGGCGTTGTAGACCGCAGGAGCGGTGCCGCCTGCCTGGCCCGCCCGGCGGGCGAGCGAGACCGACGGGAAGGCCTCGTCGTCGAGCGGGAGGAACTCCCACGTCTCCGGCCGGCTCCAGTCGACGGCGGGCGCGGTGTCGGGCACCCGGTCGGGCCAGGCGAGCCCCAGGGCGATCGGGATCAGCATGGTCGGCGGGCTGGCCTGCACCAGGGTCGAGCCGTCGACGAACTCCACCATCGAGTGCACGACGCTCGTGGGGTGCACGACGACCTCGATGCGGTCGAAGGGGATGCCGAACAGCAGATGGGCCTCGATCACCTCGAGGCCCTTGTTGACCAGGGTCGCGGAGTTGATGGTGACGACCGGCCCCATGTCCCACGTGGGATGGGCGAGCGCCTCCTCGACGGTGACGCCGGCCAGCTGCTCGGCCGTGCGTCCCCGGAACGGCCCGCCGCTCGCGGTCAGCACCAGGCGGCGTACCTCCTCGGAGCTGCCGCCGCGCAGGCACTGGGCCAGCGCGGAGTGCTCGGAGTCGACCGGCACGATCTGGCCGGGCTTGGCGCGGCCGGTGACGACCGGGCCGCCGATGATCAGCGACTCCTTGTTGGCCAGGGCCAGCGTGTTGCCGGCGTCGAGCGCGGCCAGCGTCGGGCGCAGGCCGACGGCCCCGGTGATGCCGTTGAGGACGACGTCGCACTCGCGAGCCCGCCGCCTCGACGGATGCCTCCTCGCCCGAGTCCGTGGAACAGCATCGGGTACGCCGCCGACCACTCCTCGACCTGCTGCCGGAAGAGCCCGAGGTTGCTCCCGCCGGCGGTCAGCGCGACGACCCGGAACCGGTCGGGGTTGGCGCGGCAGACGTCGAGAGCCTGGGTGCCGATCGAGCCCGTCGAGCCGAGCACGACCACGTCGCGTTGCGCCATACGCATCATGTTCCCAGGGACGCCGGATCCCCGGCCACTCTGGACGGGGAGCAGCAGTCCGTCACTGGTGGACCATGACAGCGCGCCCGCGCTCCTCGCCAGTCCCGGGGTCGCCGGCCTCGGCGAGGTCGAAGCGGACCCGGTGGATGACGCCCTCGAACCGGTTGTGGACCGGCGGGTAGTCGTCCGTCACCGGGGTGCCTCGGTCGACCCCGACGTTGAAGGTCTCGTCGAAGGAGAAGTAGTACGCCGTGGTCACCGGGATGCGGGCCGAGGCGACGGGCGTCCCGTCCACCTCGACGACGACCTCGGCGCCGCCGCCGGGCGGGCCGCCGTCGTACCCGAACCGGACGACCAGGTCGTGGCGGCCCGGCGACATCGCCTCCGTCGCGCGCACGGTGATCAGGTCGCGGCCCACGAAGTTGTAGGCGTACGCCGGCACGCCGTCGACGCAGTACAGCGACCATCCGCCGAACCGCCCGCCCTGGGCAACCACCACCCCGCTGGTGCCGGTGTGCACCTCCAGGTCGGCGGTGATCACGTGGGAGCGGTTCTTGACGTTGGGGGCAGCCTCCTCGGTGAGCCGCCCGACCCGAGGACCGAAGGAGAGGGTCGACCGGCCGTGGTGGAGGTCCAGCCGGCCGGCGATCTGGGGGTTCTCCCGTTCGGTGACCCGGCCGTCGAGCGGAAAGACGTGGTACTTCTCCGCCTCGCGGACGAAGACCTCCTGCAAGTCCCGCAGCCGCTCGGGCTGCTCGCCGGCCAGGTCCCGGGCCTGGCTCCAGTCGGCGTCGAGGTCGTAGAGCTCCCATCGGTCCTGGTCGAACGGCCGGTCGCCGGCGTCGACCATCTCCCACGGCACGCCGTGCCGGGTCCCGGCCAGCCAACCCTCGTGGTAGACACCGCGGTTGCCGATCATCTCGAAGTACTGCGTGGTGCGCCGGTCAGCGGCAGAGGCGTCGTCGAACGTGTACCGCATCGACGTGCCCTCGACGGGCTGCTGCTCGACGCCGCCCACGCTGTCGGGCTGCGGCAGGCCGACCGTCTCCAGGACGGTGGGCAGCACGTCGATGACGTGGTGCCACTGGTGCCGGACCCCGCCGCGGTCGGTGATCCCGTTGCCCCAGCGCACGATCATCCCGTCGCGGGTGCCGCCGAGGTGGGAGGCGACCTGCTTGGTCCAGGGGTACGGCGTGTTCATGGCCAGGGCCCAGCCGACGGGATAGATCGGGTAGGTCGTCGCTTCGCCGAGCTCGTCGAGCCTGGCCGACATGTCGGCCGTGCTGTCCTGGAGTCCGTGGCCCACGAGGTGTTCGCGGAACGTGCCCTGCGGACCGCCCTCGCCGGACGCGCCGTTGTCCCCGAGCAGGTAGAAGAACAAGGTGTCGTCGAGGACGCCCAGCTCGTCGAGGGCGTCGACCAGTCGGCCGACCTGTACGTCGGCGTGCTCGGCGAAACCGGCGTAGGTCTCCATGAACCGGGCCGCCACGCGCCGCTCGGGCTCGTCGAGCTCGTCCCAGTGCGGCACGCCCGCGGGCCAGGGCGCGAGCTCGGCCGACTCCGGCACGATGCCGAGCTCCTTCTGGCGGGCCAGCGTCTCCTCGCGCTGCACGTCCCAGCCCGCGTCGAACCGTCCGGCGTACTTGTCCCGCCACTCGCGGGCGACGTGGAACGGTGCGTGCGTCGCACCGAGTGCGAGGTAGGTGAAGAACGGCCGGTCCGGGGTGATCGCCTGCTGGTTCTCGACCCACTCGATGGCTTGGTCGACCAGGTCTTCGGAGAGGTGGTAGCCGTCCTCCGGGAGCCGGTCGGGCTCCACCGGGTGCCGGCCTTGGTAGAGCTGCGGGTACCAGTGGTTCATCTCCGCGCCCATGAAGCCGTAGAAGAAGTCGAAGCCCTCGCCCATCGGCCAGCGGGTGAACGGCCCCGAGGGGCTCACCTCCACCGGCGGGGTCTGGTGCCACTTGCCGAACGCCGCCGTGCAGTACCCGTTGCCGCCCAGGATCTGGGCGATCGTCGCGGCGCTGGCGGGGCGGTACCCGTGGTACCCCGGCTCCGGCGTGGACATCTCGGAAGTCACGCCCATCCCGACCGAGTGGTGGTTGCGGCCGGTGAGCAGCGCCTGACGGGTCGGCGAGCACAGCGCGGTGACGTGGAACCGGCTGTAGCGCAGACCCTCGTCGGCCAGCCGCTGCGCGGTCGGTAGCTCGCACGGCCCGCCGTACGGCGTGGACGCACCGAACCCCATGTCGTCGATGAGCACGATGACCACGTTCGGAGACCCCACGACCGCCTCGACGGGCCGGATCGGCCGCGCGGTGGTGTCGACGTCAAGGGGCAGGCGGGTGCGGTCGGGCGCGGCCACGGGTCAGGACTCCTCGAGCGGTCGGGTCTTCTCGTGCGCCACTGTGTCGGTACGAGGCGTTGGAACGCAATGGATCCGGTCAGAGCCCGGTCAGGTGCCGGACGACTCGTAGGAGAACGACGCGGCGGCCTCGCGGATCAGGGCAGTGGCGGTGTCCAGCGACAGGCTGGCTCCGCGGCTGCGGGTCAGGTGGCGAAGGGCCACGCGTCGCATGCCGAGTCCCGGGATGTCCAAGGCGTCCACGCCGTCCGTGGGCAGCCCTTCGATCGCCAGTGACGGGACCAGCGTCACGCCCTCGCCCGCGGCGACGAGCGCCAAGGCGTTCTGGACGCTGTAGTAGGTGTGCACGCTGGAGCTGTCGCCGCCGAGCAGACGGCGGACCCGTCGGATCGCCTTGGCGCTCGCGGCGGACGGGTCCACGCCCAGCCAGGGCAGGCCGAGCCGCCCGATGTCGATGACGTCGACGGCCAGCAGGGCGCCAGTCGGCACCACGAGCTTCCACGGCTCGTCGAGCAGCGGTACGTCGGTGGTGCCGCGGGGTGGCGTGTAGCTCTCGCCGGCGTCCAGCTCCACGATCACCCCGTCGAGCGCTCCGGCCCGCAGCGCCCGCAGCATCTCCCCCTCCTCTGCCTCGACCGTCTCGATGGCGAGCGCGGGGTACCGGACGCGCCATCCGGGCAGCGACGGTGACAAGACGTTGGTGAGGAACGACTGGAAGCCGCCGATCCGGACGGTTCCGCTCACCGCCGCCTCGTCCGCTCGCAGCCGGGAGCGCGCCAAGGCCAGGACGCGCTCGATGTCCTCGGCCGCCTCGGCGAGCGCCAGACCGGCCGGGGTGAGCACGCTGCCGGTCTGGGTCCGGTGGAGCAGCGCCTGACCGGTCTCCCGCTCCAGCTTGGCCAGCTGCTGGGACACGGCGGAAGCGGTGACGTCGAGCTCGTCGGCGGCGGCGAGGACCCCGCCGTACCGCGCGACCGCCAGGAGGAACCGCAGGCGTCGTGGGTCGATCATCACTTAAGCGATGCTAAAGGCATGTGTACAGAAGTGCAATTGCGCTAACTCACCTCGAGCCGCCAGCATTGACGCGTCGGGGCCGATGGCCGGCCGGGTATGAGAGACATCGAGGAACACGAAGTGATCGCGGCAGCAATGGGTTGGATCGGCACCATCGGCACGATGGGTGCCTACGTGATGCTGAGCCGAGGGCAGTGGCACTCCGCGTCGCTGCGCTACGCCGCCCTGAACGGAGCCGGCGGCCTGCTGTGCGGCGCTGCCAGCGCGGCGTACGGCGCCTGGCCGAGCGTCGCGTCGAACCTGCTCTGGTCAGTCGTCGCCCTCCACTCCGGCACCAAGGCCTTGCTCGAGCGTCGCCGAGCGAGTCGCGTCGTCGTGGTGCCGCTCCGCCCCGTGCCCGACCCGCCCACCGATGCCCCGGCCGTTCTCCTCAGGGCTGCCTGACGGTGCGATGATGCGCACGCAGCCGACCACGGTCAGGAGGAGCCTGTGTTCGACTTCGCGATGACGGACGAGCAGCGGAGCATCGTCGAGGTGACCCGGGCGTTCGTCGAGCGCGAGCTGGCACCCGCACGAGCAGGAGGTCGAGCGCTCCGGTGTGCTGCGCCCGGAGCTGGCGGCGCAGCATCCGCGCCAAGGCTCTGGCCGCGGGGCTGTACGCCGCCAACATGCCCGAGGACGTGGGTGGCGCGGGTCTCGACGCCGTCACCCTGGTGCTGTTCGAGAAGGAGCTGGGCAAGACCAGCTACGCCCTGCACTACACCTGTGTGGCACGTCCGTCGAACATCCTGCTGGCCGGCACGCCGGACCAGCGGGAGCGCTACCTGCTCCCGTGCGTCCGGGGTGAGCGCATCGAATGCCTGGCGATGACCGAGCCGGAGGCCGGGTCCGACGTCCGGGCCATCCGGACCCGGGCAGTCCGCGAGGGCGACGGCTGGCGCATCCGCGGGACGAAGCACTTCATCAGCCATGCCGACGAGTCGGACTTCGTCATCCTCCTGGCCCGCACCGGCACCGACGACGCGGGCCGCGGCACGATGTCGATCTTCCTGGTCGACCTCGACACCCCGGGCGTGCTGGTCCACGACGGCTACCGCAACGTCTCCCACCGCGGTTACACCAACTCGATCCTCGACTTCGACGACGTGTACGTCCCCGGCGACGCGTTGCTCGGCGAGGTGGACGAGGGCTTCGCGCTGGCGGGCACGTGGCTCGCCGCTACTCGGCTGCAGGTCGCGGCGACGTGTCTGGGACGGGCCGAGCGGGCGCTGGACCTGTCGATCGCGCACGCCGCCAGCCGGGTGCAGTTCGGCCAGCCGATCGGGCGTTTCCAGGGCGTGGGGTTCAAGCTGGCCGACATGGCGACCGAGCTGCGGTCGGCCGAGCTGCTGACCCTCTACACGGCCTGGAAGGTCGACCAGGGAACCGCCTCGGACGCCGACATCGCCATGGCCAAGCTGAAGGCGACCGAGATGCTGGCGATGGTCGCCGACGAGGCGATCCAGATCCACGGCGGCATGGGCCTGATGGACGAGCTGCCCCTGGAGCGGATCTGGCGCGACGCCCGCATCGAACGGATCTGGGACGGCACGTCGGAGATCCAGCGTCACATCATCTCGCGGTCCCTGCTGCGACCCCTGGGAGCCTGAACGATGAGCGAGGACCCGACAGCCCCCCTCCGTACGGTGCGTGACGGCGCCGTCCTCGAGGTGACCCTGGACCGGCCGAAGGCCAACGCCATCGACCTGGCGACCAGCCGCGCGATGGGCGAGGTGTTCGCCGCCTTCCGTGACGACCCGGAGCTGCGCGTGGCGATCCTGCGCACGGAGGGCGACAAGTTCTTCAGTGCCGGCTGGGACCTCAAGGCCGCCGCCGCCGGCGATCCCGTCGACGGCGACTACGGCGTCGGCGGCTTCGGCGGGCTCCAGGAGCTCCCCGACCTCGACAAGCCCGTCATCGCCGCGGTCCACGGGCTCGCCATGGGCGGCGGGTTCGAGCTGGCGCTGTCCTGCGACCTCATCTACGCCTCCGAGAGCACGCAGTTCGGGCTGCCAGAGATCAACGCAGGCACCCTGGCCGACGCGGCGACGGTCAAGCTTCCCAAGCGGATGCCGTACCACATCGCTATGGAGCTGCTGCTCACCGGCCGCTGGATGGGGGCGGCCGAGGCCGCCCGCTGGGGCCTGGTCAACGAGGTGCTCCCAGATGATGAGGCCGTCCGCGCGCGAGCTTGGGAGGTCGCCCGGCTGCTGGCCGCCGGGCCACCGCTCGTCTTCGCCGCGATCAAGGAGACCTTGCGCGTCACCGAGTCCCTCTCCTTCGCCGACGCGATGGACCTCGATCACCTCCAGCTCGCTCCCGACGGTCGCGACCCTCTACCAGCTCCGAGGACCAGCTCGAAGGCGCCAGAGCGTTCGCCGAGAAGCGCGCACCTGTCTGGAAGGGCCGCTGACCCACCCTTACGACATGGGGATGGGCTCGATCCGCCCGCTTGCCTGCGCCGGTGGGGTCACGCAGGCCTCGTCGTGCCCGCGCGGCGACGCCCGCGGGGAGCGGTGCGGAGGACCCGTCGCGGACGTGGACGCCCAGCACTTCCTCAGTTGCGCGGAGCCGTCTGTCGACCCACAGCTCGTGCCAGATCCACAGCAGCTTGGCGGTGACGCCCATGATCGACGAACGAACCTCGAGGTCGCTGCCCGCCGGGACCTCCTCGAGGTACCGGATGTGGGCCTCGACCGTGTAGAGAGACGCGTCGTTCGCGGAGCGGTACTCCGGGTCGAGCCCGACGGCGTCCATCACCGCATCGGTGGCGTGCCCGAGCACCAGCACGTAGTACGCCTCGGACAGATGGCCGTTGTAGTCGATCCAGGCGTCCTGGACCGGCTCCCGCCAGACCGAGAAGGTCACGCCCGGCCCAGGGCCCGCAGCACCGCGATCACGCCGCGGT
>CAVWXS010000056.1:0-23541 GCA_963758885.1 uncultured Actinomycetota bacterium | reverse complement strand
TAGTCGTGGTAGCGCGTCGGGCTCGTCGAAGACGCGCTCCAAGGCGGCGCGCAGCCCGGCCAGTCGCGGCACACGGCCCGGGAACGACCTCGGCCAGGTCGTGCAGCAGCCCGGGGCGCCGGGCGCTCGTCGAGGTCGGGCGCGTAGCAGACGACGGGCCGGCCGGTCACCGGGAAGTCGCGAGCTCGCTGGTGTAGTCGGAGACCAGCAGGGCCGTCTCACGCAGCACCACCTCGACGTCGGGGTAGCGACGGGCCGACAGGTCCAGCGGCCGGCCGGCGGGTCCGCCAGGTCGGGCCATCGAGTCGTCGGTCACCGGACCGGTGCCGGGAGGCCGCACGCCGAGCACGGCGCCTCTCGGCCGCAGCCACGAGCGCAGCCACGCTGGTCGTCGGCGCCGAGCGGGGCAGGCCGGCCCCCCGCCGGGCGTGCGGCCGGGAGCAGGAGCACGAGCCGGCGGCCGGCGAGCTCGCTCCGCAGCCGGTCGCCCTGCTCGCGCAGGTCGGCCGGCAGCGCCGTGGACTCCGCCAGCACGAGGTCGGTCCGGGGCGGGCCGGTCACCCACAGACCATCCGGCGGGCCGGGGCGAACGGCGCCCGCCATCGCGTGCCGGTCCGCCTGGACGAGGTGACGACGGCGTAGGTGATGTCGTTGTCGTGGCCGGGCCCCGCGGAGGTGCTGCGGCCCCCTCGGTGTCGGGCACCGGCACGGCCGCGCCGAACGCGGCCAGCGGCGTGCCGCGGCGCAGCCCGACGAAGCGGTGGCGCGCGGCCGGACAGCGGGTGGTCGACGTCCGCGCGCGGACCCTCGGTGACGAAGATGTTGCCCAGCGCGCAGCAGGTAGTACTGGCCGGGCGCGCTCTCCATCGGGGCGCGACGACGTTGACGCCGGCGACCTGTCGCTCCCCGACGCCGTCAGCACGATCTTGCTGGATCGACGGGTCGTAGCGGACCGCCTCGAAGACCGCTCGGGCGCTGCCCTCGAGGCGATGGGTGACGGGGTCGACCGCGAAGGCCCACCAGTGGTCGTGCTTGGGCGTCCAGCGCTCCTCGTCGGCGAACTCGTCCGGGCCGACGGCGCCGGCAGTCTCGACGTGCCGTCGGGCGGGTGCGGACGCGAAGCTGCGGTGCAGGCTCCACGGCGGGGAGACCCGCAGCAGGTTGCGCTCCATCGCGTCGACGTCGGCATCCGGGACGCGCCGCCAGCACCCGCTCCTTCCACCGCGCGCAGGTCGGGCGTGGCGAACGGGTTCTCGTAGAGCAACTGGCGCTTGAGCAGCGGGAAGCCGTCGTGCCATCAGGTCGAAGGCCGAGTCGCGGTAGACCGGGTGGAAGGGCAGCACGCCGTCGACGAACGTCGCCAGGTGGTAGCCGGCGAGGATGAGGTAGCGCGAGAAGCCGATCTCGTACTTGAGGATGATCGCCGTCTTGTCCGACTGCGTGGCCACGGTGTCGAGGCGCCGGCGGAACTCCGGGTCCCGGATCACGCGGGAGCGGTAGCCCAGGAAGTACGAGCCGACGTGGATGAAGTCGGAGTAGCGCCACAGGTCCAGCTCGCGCATCTGCTCGCTCGACCTCGTCGAGCCGCAGCGGCCCGCCGAGCCGCTCGAACCCGTAGGTCGGTCGAAGTCGTCGTACGTCGCCTGCAGGCCCCACCAGTCCGCCGGCTCGGCGTCCATCCGCGCGAAGACCTGGTCGAAGGGCTGCACGAGGTAGCAGCTGTCGTTGGCCAGCACCAGCTCGTCGTAGGCCCTCGATGACGTCCCAGCCGACCAGGTCGCGCGCCAGCATCGAGTAGGAGCCGAAGTCGTAGCGGCCGTGCCGGATCGCCCAGCGGCCCCTGGTGTACGGCGCCAGCTTGTCGAGCTCGCCCGTCCTCGAGCGCGCAGTCGGCGAGGTAGTAGACGTCGGCGAACCGGCTGAGCTCGCGGAGGTAGGCGACCACCGTGTCGTCGACGATGCCGTCGGCGTCGAAGCCGGCGAACAGGCAGACCCGGCGCGGGCGCGGCCGGCCGCGGGCGGCTCGGGCGCGCGGCCGGCTGGTCGACCTCCGGCAGGGTGGCGAAGCCGCGGTGCCTGCCCTCGAGCAGGTAGTGGACCACCGGGTTGACGTCCTCGCGCGTCGGGTCGAGGTAGGTGCACCAGTAGCACCACACGTCGAAGCCGGGGAGGGGTTGCGCAGCTCCTTCCAGCCGGCGCGGACGAAGTGCCGCACCTCCTCGTGGTGGCCGCACAGGTACCAGGGCAGGTCCGGGTTGTGCCAGAAGTAGCCGAACGCGTCGACGATGCCGGACGCCCGGAGCACGGCCGTCTCGCACGCGACGCACGTCGTCCTCGTCCGGCCCCGGGCCGTCGTGCGGCGGCGCACAGCCTCGAGCCCTCGTCCAGAGCGCGGTGGACCAGGCCGCGAGCGATCGCCGTCGGGCGATCCGGCCCAGCGTGGACGAACGCGCGCCACGGCAGTAGTCGGGGAGGTCGAGGGCCAGTCGTCACGGTGGGTTCTGGCCGGGATCCGACACGCCTGGTGCATCTCGTCGGCGGCCGGGCGCCAGCCTAGGGTGACGACCGGCCTGCACGGAAAGGCACGGCGACACGCAGGAGCCAGCAGAGGGGCAGCCGATGATCTACGACCACGTGGTGGTCGGCGGCGGCATCGTGGGCGCATCCACGGCGCGTCACCTCCTCGCCGCCGCGCCGGGCAGCAGCCTGCTGCTGCTCGACAAGGAGCGCGGTTCGGGCGTCCACCAGACCGGCCACAACTCCGGCGTCATCCACTCCGGCATCTACTACGCGCCCGGCAGCCTCAAGGCCGAGATGTGCCGGCGCGGGGCCCGGCTCACCGAGGAGTACGCCGAGGCGCACGGCATCCCGGTGGAGCGCACCGGCAAGCTGCTCGTCGCGACCACGCAGCGCGAGCTTGCCGGCCTCGGCGCGCTGCGCGAGCGGGCCGCGGTCAACCGGATCGAGGCCGAGGTCATCGACGGGCCGAGCTGCGGCGCCGCGAGCCGCACGTGACCGGGCTGGGCGCGTTGTTCGTCCCGTCCACCGGCATCACCGACTTCCGACTGATCAACGAGGCCCTCGCCGACGACGTCCGCGAAGGCGGGCGGCGAGCTGCGCACCTCGACCGCCGTCATCGGCGTCCACGAGACCGGTCGACGAGGTGCGTGCTGGAGACCACGACCGGCGAGGTCCGCGCGCGCCACGTCGTCTTCTGCGCCGGGCGTCCAGTCCGATCGGATGGCCCGGCTGGCCGGCATCGACGTCGACTTCCGGATCGTGCCGTTCCGCGGCGAGTACTACGACGTCGTGCCCGAGAAGGCCGCCCTGGTCAGGCACCTCATCTACCCGGTCCCCGACCCGGAGCTGCCGTTCCTCGGCGTGCACCTGACCCTCACGGTCGACGGCGGGCTGAACGTCGGCCCGAACGCAGTCCTCGGCCTGGCGCGGGAGAAGTACGCCCGGTTCTCCTTCGACCGCCGCGACGCCCTCGACCTCGTGCGGCTTCCCGGGCACCTGGCGCGTCGCCCGCCAGCACGCGCGCACGGGGCTGCGCGAGCTGCGCAACTCCGCCAGCAAGCGCGCCTACCTCCGGCTGTGCCGTCGCTACTGTCCCGAGCTCGAGCTGGCCGACCTGACCCCGCGTGAGGCCGGCATCCGGGCCCAGGCGGTGATGCGCGACGGCTCGTTCGTCCACGACTTCCTGCTGCGCAGCACGCCGCGCACTCTCCACGTCGTCAACGCGCCCTCCCCGGCGGCGACGTCAGCCTTCCGATCGGCGAGGAGGTGGCCCGCCAGGTCACAGAGCGCGTGGGCCGCGCCTCGTGACGCGGGCCGGATCTCGGGCCGCGGCCGTCGCTGTGCTCGGTGTGGTGGTGCTGGGCGTCGTCATGTTCAGGGTCGCCTCCGATGGACACCCCCTGTCGGTGGTCGACGAGCACATCCACCTCGACACCCAATGGCGGGTGCACGGCGGCGGCTACCCCGCTCGCGGCGACATGATCGGCCCCGAGGTGGTCGACGAGTGGGCCTGCGGCGTCGGGCACGAAGGTGGCGCGACGACCGTCCCATGTGGAGACCCGGCGCTCGGGCCCGACTCGGTGCCCTCGGGAAAGTTCACCAGCGGCTACATCCACTACCCCACGTACTTCTTCGGCGGAGAGGCCTGGCGGTGGGTCGCCGACGAGGTCATCGGCGACGGCTACCCCCTCGACCGCTACCGCCAGTACGCCGCGGCGTGGATGCTCCTCGGCCTGGCCCTCTGCGGCGCCTTGACGTGGCGCCTGGGGTTCCGGGGCTCCTCCCTCGTCGCCGGGACGCTCGCGCCCGTCGCGGCCTCCGGCATCCTGCTCTACGGCACGATGGTGAACCCGTCCTCCACCGCCATCGCGACGGGGGCGGTGATCGCCTGGACGGGACTGCGGTGGGTGCGCACCGGCAAGGGCTACGGCTGGCTGCTGACGGCCACCGCGGTCGCCGCCTCGATCGCGGTGACCGACTCGCTGCCCTCGGGCGTGTTCCTGCTTGCGACCCTCGCGGCCCTCGTCCTGCGCAGGACGGGACGCGAGATCGCCGGACCGTGGCGGCCGGCGCGCCTGGCACGCGGCGGTCCTCCTCGCGGTGCTGGTCCTGCCTGTCGTCGTCTTCAACCGGGTGATCGGGCATCGGGCGACCATGGACAACGACGAGCTGTTCTCGTTCGCCGCGGTCGACAGGTGGCCGGCCATCGTCGGTGGGGCGCTGCGCGAGCTGACCTCGGTGCACTCGCCTTGGGTGAACGTCGAGCGGCTCCAGCCCACATCCGACATGGCGGTCGTGCGAATCGTCGCCCAGCTCGCACCCGGGATTCCCGAGATCGTCACCATCCTCTTGGTGGGGCTGCTGGTGCTCTACCTCGTGGGGGCCTTGCGGACCCCAGACGCTGCGGACGCGCCGGAGGGCCGCGACCTTGCCGTCGACCGGCTGCTCGTCGCCTGCACCTTGGCCGGCTTGCTGCTCTACCCGCCGGCCCTGCGGATCTCCAACGCCGTCCTGGTGGGGATCGACTTCGGTATCGTCAGCCGCTACTCGATGTCGTTCGCGCCGCTGATGGTGTGGTTGTTCCTCGCCGTCCAACCGCCGCCATGGCCCGGGCGGTTGCTTGCCGTCGGGTCCGTGGTCAGCGCGGTAGCGCTCTCGATGAGCGCGGTGCTAACGTCCACCACCGAGGAGATACATGTCCGACATACTCAGGATCGCGCTCGTCGGGTCCGGCTCCATGGGCCTCAACCACGCCCGCACCATCGCGACCGGCCCGCCACCACGCTGGCGCTGGTCATCGACCCGCCGAGGAGCGAGGCCGGGCGCGCCGGCCGACCAGTACGACGCCCGCTGGGCACCGGCGATCTCGAGCGCGCTGGCGGACGTCGACGCCGCGGTGATCGCGGCGCCGACCGAGGACCACCTGCGAGCTCGCGCTGCGACGTGATCGAGCCGGGCTCCCGCTGCTCGTGGAGAAGCCGGTGTGCGCGTCGCTGGCCGACACCGAGGAGGTGGTCGAGGCGTCCGCGGCGGCCGGGGTCGCCGCTGATGTGCGGCCTGCTCGAGCGCTTCAACCCGGCGGTCATGGTCGCCATGCGGATGCTGGAGGACCCGCGCTACGTCCGCGCCGAGCGCCACTCGCCGTACGCGCCCCGCATCAAGACCGGCGTGGCGTGGGACCTGCTGGTGCACGACGTCGACCTGGTCGTGCGAGCCTTCGGCGGCCGGCACCCCGATCGAGTCGACGTGAAGGTCGGCGAGTTCAGCCCCCAGTCCGCCCCGGGGCCGAGGACGTCGTCGAGGCCACGATGCGGTTCGACGGGCGGCGGCATCGCGTCCGCGTCCGCGAGCCGGATCGGCCAGCGCAAGGTGCGCTCGATGGTGATCCACGAGCTCGACCGGATGATCGAGGTCGACCTGCTGCGGCGGGGGGTGACGGCCTACCGCCACACGACGCATCGAGGGCGACGAGGGGCACGCCGGCTTCCGCCAGATGACCGAGATGGAGGTCCCCGAGATCATCGGCGCCGAGCCGCTGGCCACCCAGCTCGCCCACTTCGTCGCTCTGGTCGCGCGGCGAGGTCGACGCCGACGCCGAGCGTAGCTCGATCCTGCCGGCGCACCGCGTCGTCGACCAGGCGCTGTCGGTCAGGCGCGGCTGACCAGCGCGGACGGGCACGAAGTCGGGCGAACCCTCGTCGTCGAGCTCGACCCTGAGCGACGACCCGCGCGGGCACGCCGGCCACGACGGTGCGCGCCGGGCACGTCGTCGGTGACGACCGCGCCGGCGCCCACGACGGCCTCGTCGCCGATCGTCACGCCCATGTTGACGACGGCGTTGGCGCCCAGGAAGACGTGGTCGCCGATCACGACGGGCGCCGGTCGACCTCGGCGAAGCGGCGGCCGCTCACGCACCGCTTCGCCGACGAGTGGGTGTAGATCTGGACGCCTGACGAGATGTCGCAGCCCTCGCCGATGCGCAGCCCGCCCGAACCGTCGATGACCGTGAACGCACCGATCCAGGTGCCCTCACCGATCTCCGGGTCACCGACGACCCAGGCGTGCTCGTTCCACGGGTTGGCGGGAGCGGCGCGCTCATCATCGGCGTTGCGGATGAGGTCGGTCATCCCGTCCTCGACCTTGATCGTCGGCTCGAAGCCGAGCACCTCCTTGGCACGGGTGATGTCGGCGGCGCGGCGGCTGACCAGCACGTCGCGCGGGTTGAAGATCGGCTCGACGTCGGCGCCGATCGCGTCGATGAGGATGCTGGCCAGGTCGGCGATCGAGGTGTCGATGCCGGTGCCGATGTTGACCGGGACGTTGTCCTGCTCGCACTCCAGGGCCAGCACGACCGAACGCGCGATGTCGTGGACGTGGATGAAGTCCATCGACTGGTCGCCCTTGCCGTCGATGACCGGCGGCTCGCCGTTGCGGATCCGGTTGACGAAGTGGTTGATCACCGAGGTGTAGTACGCCGAGGTCTTCTGGCCCGGGCCGTAGACGTTGAAGAACCGCAGCGCGATCCACGACAGCCCGGCGCGGCGCTGGTAGTAGCCGAGCAGGTCCTCACCGGTGCGCTTGGAGATGCAGTAGGGGGTGAGCGGCTCGAGCTGGTCGTCCTCGTGCATCGGGAAGCTTCTCGGGGTCGCCGTAGACCGACGCCGAGGAGCAGTAGACGAGCCGCTCGACGCCATGGTCGGCGGCGGCGGCGAACACGTTGTGGTTGCCGATCAGGTTGATGTCGAGCGACTCGTAGGGGTCGGCCTGGCTCTTGTTGATCGACACGGCCGCCGCGTGGATGACCTTGGAGCAGCCCTTCATCGCGGCGTGCACGGCGCCGCCGTAGCGGACGTCCTGGTCGACCAGCTCGACCTCGCCGCCCTCGACCAGCGCGGCGACGGCGTCGCGGTCGCCGCGGAACATGTTGTCGAAGATGCGGACGCGGTAGCCCTTCTCCAGCAGCTGGGGGACGACGCGCAGTGCCGATGAAGCCGGCGCCGCCGGTGAAGAAGACGGTCTCGTGGCTGGTCATGTGGCTTCCTCGGTGGTCGGTGCCGGGACACGTGTGGGGCGTACGGGCTGGGCGAGGCTATCAGCGGGTGACTCGCGGCTGGGCTCACCGACGAGGGCGTGCAGCACCTCGACGTGGCGCTCGAGCACCCGGTCGAGGGCGAAGTGCCGGTCGACCAGCAACCGGGCGCGCGCCCCGATCGCCGTGCGGTAGGCCGGGTCGTCCAGGGCGGCGCAGAGCCGGTCGGCCAGGCCGTCGACGTCACCCGGGTCGGCGAGCAGGATGTCGTCGCCGTCGATCAGCGGCACGCCGGGGAAGTTGTCGACGCGGCCCCAGCCGACGACCGGCAGGCCGGCCGCCATCGACTCCAGCGTGGCGGTGCCGAGGCCGCAGGCCCTGCTCGTGGCTCTCGACGTCGGCCGCGGCCATCAGGTGCGGGGATGGCGGCCTTGGGCACGGCGCCCAGGCTGATCACGGCGTGGGCCACGCCGAGCTCCTCGGCACGCCGCTGGAAGGCGTCGAAGTAGACGCGGCCGACGACCACGAGCCCGGCGTCGGGGTGCTTGTCCAGCACGCGCGGCAGCGCCTCGACGAGGCCGATCCGGTCGCGCAGCGGGATGACGTGCCCGACCGAGAGGATCACCGGGACGTCGTCGGCCAGGCCCATCAGCCGGCGGCCCTCGGCCGCGCGACCCGCCGCGCACCCAGTCCGGGTCGACGCCGACCGGGATCGGCACCAGGTCGCGGTAGCAGCCGCGGTAGCGGCCGGTGATGTACTCCTTCATGTAGGAGTCCATCACCACCATGGCGGGCTTGTAGCGCCGCAGTCGCGGCGCCACGACGACTGCGTCGAGGGTGCGGAACGCGTGGCGGTAGTGGGCGACGGGGTTCTCCAGCCGGGTGTGGATGCTCAGCAGCGCGGGGATGCCGCGGCGACGGGCGTAGGCGCCGGTCGCCCAGGTGAGATCCATGAACTGGCCGTGCTGGTGGAGCACGTCGGGCTTGAAGTCGTCGAGCAGAGCCGGCCAGCCGCCTGCGCAGGCTGGGCCGGGTCGCGAAGGACAGGTCGAAGCTGACGTTGATCCGGCTCTCGGGCAGCGTGTACGACGGCACGCGCACCACCCGGACGCCCTCGCGCTCCTCCTCCGCCGGGGCGTCCTCGTAGGCCGCGGTCACCACCAGGACCTCGTGGCCCAGCCGGGCGTAGCCGCGGGCCAGGGCATCGGACAGGTGGGAGCTGCCTCCCACCCGAGGCGGGAAGAAGTTGTTCACGACGACGATGCGCACGAGGTCCAGAGCCTATATCAGGGCCGGTCCGGAGAAGAATCGCCGTTGCGTTAGCCTGACGTCGCCATCGGCCGCCAGGACTAGGAGCACCCGATCGCAGAGCCAGACGGCCGCCGCACCGTCTCAGACCGCCGTCGCGACCGGGTCCAGGTGGCGGCTGCGGGTTCGCTGGCAGACAGGCTCGAGGTCTTGCTGCCATTGCTCGGCTACGCGCCGTCTTGCTCACCGGGGCGACGACGTCGTCTCTCGGGATGCTGAGGCAGGACCCGACGGCCCCGCTCGGCGGACAGCTCGGCGCGCCCCTGCCGATCCGCAGCGACGAGTGGCTCACCCACGCCCCCGATCGAGCTGGCGAGCTCCTCCACGGGTCGTCCATGCACCCGCCGCTGAGCCAGCAGCCGGACCTGATCTACCAGATCTCGTCGGGCAGGTTCTTCGAGTCCCTCCTCTTCCTCGACGGCAACCTCTTGCGCCTGGGCCCCTGGCTCCCCGACGCCGTCCTGTTCGCCGCCTACCGAGGCTGTCCGTGGCTGCTGCTCTTCTTGGCGCTGCCGCCGCTCCTGCGCCGGCTCGGCGCGACTCGACCCATGTCGTGGCTGGCTGTCGCCCTGTGCTTCCTCGCGCCGGCGAGCATCTGGTGGTCGTTCATGCCGATGCGGATCCTCGGCGTTCGCGGCCGCCGGCACCTACTTGCTCTGCCTCGCCAGAGACCAGGTGGTGCGACACCGCTGGGTGCCGGCGCCTGCTCGCCGGGCTGGCCGGGCTCTGCCTGGGCCGCCTGGTCACCTTCTACGTGCCTGGTCCCTCACTGTCGGCGTACCGCCGTCGTCGCGGCCGGCGCCTTCATGCTGCGCGAGCAGGCCGACCGGCGGGTCTCGCTCCTCACCATCGGGATCGGAGCCACCATCGGGGCAGTCGTGCTCGGCGGCACGCTCTGGGAGAACTGGGCCGCCCTCCACGCAGAGCTGAACACCCTCTACCCGGGCCAGCGCAGAGTCACGGGCAGCGCCGAGCTGCCGCTCCAGCTGTTCGGGGCGCCCGGACTGACCGAGCTCGAGGACGACCCTGCTCCCTTCCAGATGAACCAGAGCGAGATCTCCTCCGCCTTCCTCGTCTGCGGGCTCTGGGCGGCCGTGCTCTGGACGACGGCCCGCCGCGCCGCTTCCCGCGCCCAGTGGGCCGCTGTCACCGCCGTGGCCGTCGTGCTCGTCGTCACCAGCGCCTGGGCGATGGTCTCGTGGGGCAGCCTCGGCGAGCACGTGCCGCTCCTGAACACCGTCCTGCCGTCACGGGCTGCCCAGACCGTCGGCTACCCGGCGGCGATCCTGGTGTGCCTGGTGCTCTCACGTCTCCAAGCAGGCGCGACGCGGCTTGCGCTGTGCGCCGCCGTGGTATGCGCGGCCGTCACGGCCTACGGCGTCAGCAGCCTCCGGAGCGCCCTGCCCAACCTCGGGGCGGTGGAGGTCTGGGCGACGGTGGCGGTCGTCGGGGTGCTGGTCTGGTCGGTGACCCGGTGGCCCTCCAGGGCCCTGCCGGTCGTTGCCGTGACCGGGACCCTGCTGGTGGCCGGCTACGACGCCAACCCGGTGATCTTCGGTCTCGGCGACCTCCGTGGCACCTCGGCCGCCGCGCGGGCCGAGGCGTTCGGACACCGCGCCGAGGAGGCGGGCGACCGCTGGGCGGCCGACTCCCTGGGGGCTCGGCGCTCCTGGTCGCCAACGGCGTGCCGACGGTCACCGGCTACCAGGTGACTGGCCCAGACGTCGAGCGGTGGGAGCAGCTGGACCCCGACCACGCCTACGAGGACGCCTGGAACCGCGGGGCGAGCTACCTGCTGATGGGCTTCCAGATGCCCGAGGACGCACCATCTGACGGGTCCCCGGTGATCGTCAACCCGTCGCCCGATGTCATCCAGGTGTACGTCGACCCGTGCCGGCTAGCGGCGACGGATCTCGATGTCGCCCACCTGCTGGCCGTCACGCCGGTCGACAGCCCGTGCGCGAAGCAGGTGGGGTCGTTCCTGTGGAACGGTCAGCAGCAGCTGGTCTACGAGCTAGCGCCGACTCGGGCTGACGCCCGCGTCCTTCGCGCGAGCTCACCCTCCCGCGGAGGTCAGCTTGTTGACCGCCTCCACGATGCGACCGAGGTCGTCCTCGGAGAGTGAGGGGTGGACCGGGAGGGAGATCACCTCCGCCGCTGCACGCTCGGTCTCGGGAAGGTCGAGGTCCGCCGCGAAGTGCGCGAGGGACTCCAACCGGTGGTTCGGGATCGGGTAGTAGACGCCGCAACCGACGTCGTACCGCTCTCTCAGCTCGCTGACGATCCGGTCGCGCTCGGCGGCCTCCACCCGGATCGTGTACTGGTGGTAGACGTGGGTGGCCTCAGCGGCCACCGCGGGCACCACGACGTTCTCGAGGTGCTGGTCGAGGAAGGCCCCGTTGGCGCGGCGCGTCCGGGTCCAGGCCTCCACCTTGGTCAGCTGGACGCGCCCGATGGCCGCGTGGATGTCGGTCATCCGGGCGTTGAAGCCGATCACCTCGTTGGCGTACTGGCGCTCCATCCCCTGGTTGCGCAGCAGCCGGACGTTGCGCGCGATCTCCTCGGTCGCACAGGAGACCATGCCGCCCTCGCCCGACGTCATGTTCTTGGTGGGGTACAGGCTGAACATCGCGAACTCGCCGAACGTGCCGACCTGGCGGCCCCGCCAGGTCGCGAGGTGCGCCTGGGCGGCGTCCTCCAGGATGCGGAGACCATTCTCGTCGGCGACGGCTTGGAGGGCGTCCATGTCGGCGGGATGGCCGTAGAGGTGCACCGGCATGATCGCCGTAGTGCGATCGGTCACCGCTGCGCTCACCGCCTGCGCCGACAGGCAGAAGTGGTCGGGCTCGATGTCGGCGAAGACCGGTGTGGCGCCGGTCAGGGCCACGGAGTTCGCGGTCGCGGCGAAGGTGAACGAGGGCACGATGACCTCGTCGCCAGGGCCGATGCCCGCGGCCAGCAGGCCCAGGTGCAGTCCTGAGGTGCCGGAGTTGACCGCGACGCAGGTGCGCCCTCGCGTGACGGCGTCCGCGAACTCCCTCTCGAACGCCGCGACCTCCGGGCCCTGGGCAATCATGCCCGACCGCATGACGCGGTCGACTGCGGCACGCTCCTCGTCGCCGACGATGGGCTTGGCTGCGGGGATCACGCGCGTCATCCTCCGGTCGCTGATCGGTGGGCTACGGGGCGCCGGAGGTCGGCGTCAGCCATGGCCTCCTCGACGCAGAAGGCGACCCAGTCGAGGTCGTCGTCGGTGAGCTCGGAGTGCATGGGCAGCGCGATCTGGGAACGGGACAGCCACTCCGAGACGGGGCACACCTGCTGGGAGTCGTAGACGGGCTGGACGTGGCAGGAGTAGGTACCGAAGTTGGACCCGATGCCGCGCTCGCGGAGCCTCAGCACCAGGGCGTCCCGGTCAACGGTCTCGTCGACGGTGGCGAGGTAGGCCTGCCAGGAGCTGGTGCGGTCGTCGGGCACCTGCGGGAGCACGAGGCCCTCGAGCTCCCCGAGGCGGTCGGCGTAGCCCTGCGCCACGGCGTTCCTGGCGGTCAGGAACTCGGGCAGCCGCTGGAGCTGGACGCGCATGATGGCCGCCTGCACGTCGGAGAGGCGGTAGTTGTAGCCCGCCTGGGAGAACGTCGGGACCGCGAGCCGGGTGCTCGACTCGCGGGCGACGGCCGGTTCGATGCCGTAGGTGTGCAGCCGCCGGGCATGCTCGACCAGCGTCTCGATCGTCACCCACCAAGGCGCCACCCTCACCGCTGGTGATCCCCTTGCGCCCGTGGAAGGACAGGCCGCCAGGTCGGCGAGCGACCCTGCCTGTCGTCCCTGGTAGGTCGCGCCGACCGAGCAGGCAGCGTCCTCGAGCAGCAACAGCCGATGCCGGTCGGCGATGGTGCTGCAGCTCCGACGTAGTCGGCCGGCAGGCCGACGAGTGTCGACGGCGATGATGCCGACGGTGCGCGGGCCGACGAGGTCGGCGACCGACTGCGGGTCGATGTTGCCGGTGTCCGGGCAGGACGTCGGCGAAGACCGGGCGTGGCGCCGGCCCAGACGACGGCGTGAGCAGTGCGCGGGGAAGGTGTAGTCGGCGACGATGACCTCGTCGCCCGGCCCCGCGCCCAGGACCTGCACGGCCAGGTGCAGCGCGGCCCCGCAGTTGGCCGTCGCCACGGCGTCGGCGGTGCCGCTGGAGGTGGCCAGCTCCTGCTCGAAGGCGCTGCACTGGGGGCCTGCGCCGGACAGCCAGCCCGACTCGAACACGGCCCGTACCGCGTTCAGCTCCCGCTCGCCGACACTGGGGCGGCCCAGGAGGACGGTGCGGGGCTCGGGCGGCGGCGCGTCGGGCGACCGCTGGTTCATCGGGGGTCCTCCATGAGCTCGGCGACGACGAAGATGTCGGCCGCGATGTCGGGGTAGCGCTCGCCGATCGTGAGCAGCGCCTCCAGCTGTTGCTGCGAGAAGGTCTCCTCGCACTGCGCGTTGGACAGCGGCTTGAGGAAGATCCCCCCGAAGGTGGCGACGCGTAGACCTGCCGAGGCCATCTCCTCGCGCAGCGTGTCGGGGGTGTAGACGCGGCGGTGCCCGATCGACAGGTCCGCTTCGTTGAGGTCGGTCACCTGCGCGAGCATCCCCATCTCGACACCCATCTGGCGGTGGACCGAGTAGGCGTTGGGGACGTCGATGATGATGACGCCACCGTCGGCGACGAGCCGTTTGGCCACGGCCAAGGTGCCCTGCGGGTCGTCGACGTGCTCCAGGATGTGGGCGAGCACCACGGTGTCGAAGCGCTGGTCGGTGACGAAGTCCTCGAAGTAGGAGCACTCGGCGGTGAGCGCGCGACCCGCGAACTTCTCGCGCAGGGCGTCGACGGCGCTCTCGCTGCCGTCGACGGCGGTCACTGCGTCGAAGTGGTCGAGGAGGAAGCCGGTGCCCTCTCCGGTCGCGGAGCCCATCTCCAGACAGGTCGCGCCGCGGAAGTGGCGGCCGAGCAGCGCGTACCGCTGCCTCATCAACCAGTCGTTGAAGCCGGTGTAGTTGGTCATGTAGCCGTCGAGATCCTCAGCCGGCATCACAGGTTCACGATCCTTTCGTCGGCAAGACTGGCAACGTAGTGGTCAGCACCGAGTGGCCTTGTCCTCACCCGCGGATTCTCCACGACGACCGTGCGCACGCCCAACGCGCGCCCCGCCTCGACGTCGTGCGAGGTGTCGCCGATCACGACCGCGTCCTCCGGAGGGCACGAGAAGTGGTTCAGCGCGGAGCTCAGTCCGTCGGGTGCAGGCTTGAGCCGGGGCACGTCCTCGCGGCCGACCACCAGGACGTGCTGGACGAGCTCGCCGAGCGCCGCGACCACGGCCAGCCGGCTGTTGCGGGTCACGACCGCGGTCGGGCCGGCACGGTCGAGCAGATCTGCGGCGCCGGGCATCAGCCGGCCGTGCTCGACGGCGTCGAGCTCGAAGCGGGTGACGGTCGCGAGGCGCTGTTCGTCGCCCTCGTCGAGGTAGCGCTGGTAGCTCTCGCCGAGGGAGTCTTCCGGCCGCAGCCCCAACGCGGCGCGCAGGCCGGCGTAGTCGACGGGGAGGTCGTACAGCGTGCCGTCGAAGTCGAGGATCAGCAGCGTCATGGAGCCGTCGCGGTCCACTGCCCGCCTCGGACGAGGCGGTAGCCCATGTCGATCATGCGCACCCAGTAGAGGTCCTCGGGCAGCGGGTCGTAGACGGCGGCCGGTCGAGCTCCGGGTCGTTGCCGAGGCCGAGCTGCACGTACATGTCCGGCATGTTGAGCCCGGCGTGGGCGAAGAAGTTGCTGGTGGTGAAGAAGCGGCCGGCGTTGATCTCGGTGACGCGCGGCTGACCCGTCGGCGTCCTCCTTCATGTCGACGCAGAACACGCCGTGCGGCCGCGTCATTCACGGCCCGCACCGCGGCCTCGCCTGCGCTGTTCACGTCGGCGCGGTTACCGGTGCGCGCCACCGACGGCGAGGAGCTCTGGCCGCTCGGCGTGAGGTTGCCGAAGACGTACTCCATCGCGCTCGCCGCGCCTGGGAGGTGATCAGACGCCCGTGGTGCCACAGGCTCTGCCAGGCGAACTCCGGCGCCGGGCAGGAACTCGCTGACCATGAAGTCGCCGTAGTCGAGGCCGCGGAACGTACGCCAGTAGTCGATCCAGGCGTCGCCCTGGAAGGCGCGGTTGATCGGCAGGCTCGCCCGCGAACCGGCGCCGCGGATCGCCCGCAGCCACACCTTGCGCCTGATCGCCGGTGAGCTCGTCGACGGCGCCGCGAGATCCGCGGTCCCCGTGGCTGGTGATGTGCACGCGGCGGACCGGCACTCCACCGGGTGTCCAGGTGCGCGTTGAAGGTCATCTTGTCCTGGCACAGCGCGACGCGGCCGGCGTCGGGCAGGAAGGTCGGAGCCCCGACCTCGTCGCGGTGCTCGGCCAGGAAGGCCACCTCGACGTCCGGCTGCGGGTGGACGAAGTCGATCGACTCGTGGTCGACGATCTCGTTGATGGCGTCGAGATACCCCGGATCCGACACGGCGGGCATCGAGGTACTTGGCTGACGCTGTGTCCAGGAGCTCGAGGTGGAAGGGCGTGACGTCGGTGGCGACGACGGTGTAGTCGGTGTCCGCCAGGCGTAGCGCGTCGCAGAAGTTGGCCGCCGCGGAACCACCGCCGCCGGTAACGAGAATTCGGGTCACAGTCGCGAGAGGCTAGCCTACGAACCGCCCGCGCCGGCCATCGACAGTCGCGGTCAGGTGAGCAGGTTGAGGGCAGAAAAGGCCACCAGCAGGAGCAGGCCCAGCGTGGTCGCCCGCTCCCGCAGGAGCCACGCCAGCGCGGCCACCTGGCCAGCCAGCAGGCCGAGCCCGTAGCGCGGCTCCACCGGGAGGGCCACCCCGTCGAGCCGGAAGACGAGCTCCTCGAGGGCGAACGGGCCGAGGATCATCAACACCGCCAGCCCGGTGCCGAGGCCAACGAGGTCCGGGGCGGCGCCGGCCGGTGAACGCGGCCGCCAGCGCACCGAGCGGCAGCATCGCCGCGAGGACGTAGGTGAGCACCCAGTCGAGGTGGTCCGCCAGGAGCGGGGACACCCAGATGTTCAGGACCGGGTTCAGCCACGGGTAGAGCAGGCCCTCGGAGGAGACGGCCCAGTCGATGTGGTCGACGACCAACGGCGCGTAGTTGGGGACGTCGACGGTCGCCAGGCCGGCCGTCCGCTCAGTCCGGACCAGCCAGGCCCCGGCCGGGACGAGAAAGGCCGTCGCTGCGGCGCAGGCGCCGACGAGCGTCGCCTTCCACGACACCAGAGGGGCATCGTCCTCGGCACTTCGGGTCGTCACGCCGCGCCGGACCACGAGCATGATCACGGCCGCCGCGACCGCAGTGACCGCCGACAGCTTGGTGACACCGGCAAGCGCGCACGCGGCCACTACGCCACCACAGGGAGTGACGGGTGCCGTCGTAGCGCCACGCCATCAGCAGGACCAGCCCGCCCACCGCCGCTCCGGCCGTGTCGGAGCTGAGGTACGACGCGCTGGTCGACAGGCTGGTCGTCGCCCCGACGGCGACCGCGGCCGCACCGGCAGTCAGGGCAGGCGCGCCGACGTCACGAGCCAGCGTGTAGGCGGCCAAGAGGAAGAGCGCCAACCAGAGGGCGCCTAGAGCGCGGCCCACCGAGAGGGTCGTCGAGCCGGTCATCGCAGCCGCCGTCCTGGCGATGACCGCCGTGACGACGTAGTAGGCCGGAGGGGTTCCGCCCGCCAGGGAGTAAGGACCCTCCGGTAGCTCGTTGGCGCTGCTGCCGGAGGGCACCACCGCGTCGTCGGACACGAGGTCGCCTCGCGCCGGGACGTGAGGCAGGGCTAGCACGTAGTCGAGCTGCGAGGTCTCGCCGGGCACGGGGATGTCGTCATGGTGTCGCGACTGGACACCGACCAACAGCACTGCGACGACGACCAGCGCCCCCGGCACGAACAAGTGCCGCCACCTACGCGCGGTCACCCGTACGTCCCTCTCACAGGTGGCCGGGCGGGGCGCTCGCGGCGTCGGCGGGCCCGGCCGGGCGCTCTGTCTGGTTCAGCACGGAGTCGGGGTCTCGCAGGTGGTGCACGAGCGGTGGCAGACCGCTTCCGCGGGCGGCTGGGTTGCGCTGCAGGTAGCGCTCGCTGTCGAAGAGCTCGCTCGGGTCCCGCCCTGCCGCACCACCGGATCGGACGTAGTGGACAGCTGGGCTCAGACCGTCGCGGGCGGCGTCGAGGTTGTGCCGGAGATACCAGGCGGCGTCGAAGAGGTGCGAGCGCTCGACCTCGCGGACCAGCCCCTGCTCCTCGGCCGGCGGCGCTGCGTGACCGGATCGGCCGAACGGCAGGATGCGCTGGGCCGTGGTTGCCTCGGCCGAGCGCCAGTACGCCTCGGAGAGGAGCGCCGCCAGCGTCTCGGAGGTGACCTCCACCTGTTCCTTGAGCCGAGCCCGCTGACGCCGGACCCGCTGGTGGCGCTCGGCCAGGCGCTCCTGCTCGGCGCGCACGAACTTCAGCTCGCGCCGCGCCAGTCTGAGCTCCTCGGCGAGGTCGTCCGCGGGCATGCGCGGAAGCATATGCTGCGGGCCCCGGACCGCCCGACTCAGGTGAGCACGTTGACCACGCCCAGGAGGGCGAGGAGCGCAAGGGCACGTGAGGGACCGCCTTCGCGGAAGAGCCACGCGGCGCACCCGCAGTAGACGGCGAGCACCCCGTAGCCGTATCGAGGGACGATGGCGAACGACAGGTGGTTGACGTAGAAGTTGAGCAGGAGCAGCAGGTTGGGACCGACCAGAGCCATGAGGAGGTTCCGACCCCCAGCGCGCCTAGGCGGCGGTCGGCCAAACCGGGGTCCCGGCCGGCCGTCCACCACGCCGCGGCCACGACCACGACGCCGAAGAGGTTGATCCCACCGACCATGACCTCGAGGTAGCCGTTCGTCGGGTCGTCCATGGCTGCAGGCCGCCAGTTGGTCACGGTCGTGGTGAGGAAGGGGTAGAGGTGGAACTCCCAGTTCTGGCCCCAGCCCAGCGTGTCGGCATGGAACATGGCGTTGATCGGCAGCCGGTCGGGGTCGATCTTGGCCCAGCTGGCGTACAGGGCACCCCACAGGACCGAGACGAACGCGAACGCGGCGCCCATCGCCGCCGCCGCGCCGACCGCCTGTCGCGCCCGCCACGGCGGGGTGCCGCCTCGTACCGGCACAGAGGCCAGCAACAAGAACAGCATCACCGCGCCGATCGCGGTGAACGTGGTCTGCTTCGTCGCGGCAGCCAGTACGGCCACGCCCACGAGCCCGAGCAGGCCACGGCGGGTGCCGTCGTACGCGAGCCCGGCCAGGACGACCACGCCTCCGACGACGGCTGTCGCCACATCGGGCCCGATGGTCGAGGCCGAGGTGACGAAGCCCGCGGAGCTTCCCCGTGAGGACGGCAGCGCCCGATGCCGCGAGCCTGGACGCGCCCAGCCTGAGACCGACGAGGTACGCGACGGACATGAACGCCGTCAGCCACAGCGCGCCGCACCACGGGCCAGATCGAACAGCGACCACCCGGTCACGGCCGCTACCGGACGCGTGATCAGGGCGGTGACGGCGTAGTAGAGAGGCGGCGTGGCCGCGGCGTACGAGTAACCCTCCCCAGGGAATTGACGTGGTTTGTACGACGCCGCGTCGCAGGGCGGGAACGTGACCGCCTGCTCGGGCGCGAAGCCGCGGCACGCCCACTCCCGCAACGACGACTGGGTCAAGCGGTCGCCCGTGGCGGGCAGTCGGGAAGCCGCGACAGGTAGTCGAGGTGGGCGATCTCGTCGGTGGGGGAGACGTGGTCGAAGTCCTGCACGAAGGAGCCGACCAGCACGATCGACACCAGCAGGAAGGCGACGTACGGGGCTACCGAGGTCACCCGCAATCGAGCCGGGCGGTCGACGTCGGCGCCCACCGCGAGGGCGGTGCGGCTCATGACGCGACCGGCGGTGAAGGCGCCTCGTCGCGTGTAGGACCTGTCCCCCGGCGGCGAGACGCCGCCAGCGATCGCGGACCACGTCGACAGGTCGGCGCCAGGGATTCGGGTGACGCGAGCACAGGGCGGTCCAGCCGGGCGTAGTCGACGGCATACAACCTGAGTACGAAGACGAAGACCACCAGCAGCAGCGCGACGTGGATGATGATCAGGTTGAGCGCGCTCACGAGGGGTGGCTGCCACACGCCGTCGAGAAGGCTTGGTCCGTTGAAGCCGCTGACGTTGCGTCGCAGCTCGACCAGCAGGCCGCGCCAGTGGGCGCTGAGCAGGACGAAGCACCGCCAAGGGTAGTCTCCACGCGACCGCTCTGACCACCGTGGGATGGGTCTCCGCCCGGATCCGCGGCGCGGCGTACATCATCAAGAAGACGGGCACCATGACGGTGAGCGGGAGGGTGTAGCGGCCCTGCCACACCAGACCGTTGGTGTTGAGCTGCACGGCCTGCAGAAGGATCGGCAGGGCGTACTGGGCGAGCGAACAGGAAGCCGACGGTCAGCATCTGGCGCCCGGACAGTCGGAGGAAGGCGGTGAAGCCGAGGAACATCACCGCGAGGAGCACCCGGATGTAGACGCCGTTCGGCATCGGGGTGTCCAGCCAGCCGAAGTCTCCGACCTGGTGGAGCACCGTGAGACTTTCGACCTGTTCCTGCGAGAGCCGGATGTTGGTCCACAGGCTGTTCGCGTTCTTCGGCTGGGCCTGGTACTCGGTGATCCCGGAGGTGAACGTCCAGATCGCGTTGAAGGCCGCGCCGGCCACCGGCAACGCGACCCAGACCAGTCCCCGGCGCGAGAACACGTGGGCCCAGTGCCGCCTGGTGGCCAGCAGGGCGAAGGCGACAGCCCACGCCAGCACCCAGATCGGCGCCAGCATACGGATCGACATCATCACGGCTGCGGCGATCATGGCCCGTCGGAACATCACCCGGCCCAACCAGCTGTCCGCTCCGTCCTGGAGGAAGACGACGCTGCAGGCCGCGAGGGCGAGTCCGGTGACGATCTCGAGCGAGTTCGGGTTGACGGCTGCCGCCCAGGTACATGGTCATCGGCGTCACGGCCATCACCAGACCGGTGACGGCGACCGACCGCCGGACCCGGGTCATGGCGGCGCTGAACGCCCACGCCACGAACAACGCTGCGAGCGCGGAGGCGGCGAGCCGGTCCGCCCAGACGACGTGGGGCACGCTGACGACCAGAGCGAGGGCCAGCCCGTGGCCAGGTAGTAGGTCGGGAGGTTGCGCCCAGCGGGATTGACGAACGGCACGAGCGTGTCGTCGTCGGCGGGCGGCTTGATGCAGTCGGCCGGCGTCGGCAGGAAGCGGTAGCAGTCGATGGTCGCCGCGCTGTCGACCAGACCTCGCGGGGCGTAGGTGATCGCGTTGGAGTTGCCACCCGGGGCGGTGGGATTCGTGTCGGTGACGCCCCCGTTGGCGTAGGCATCGGTGCGCTCGATCGTCAGGTCGCGGACGGCGTGGTAGGCCATCAGGTCGTGGGCCGGCGCGTCCGGGGCTCCGTCCACAGTGGCGTCGCCAGGCTCCACACCGTGAAGGCGGCGAAGGTCCAGACCCAGCACCAGGCGGTCGCCCGCCGCAGCCGGCGGCGCACGACCGCGACGTCCTCGGTGGTCGCCCCCTCGCCCGCCGCCTCGGGCGCGGCCGTTGCCTCAGTCCTGCTCACGTCGACCCTTCGTCTTGTCCGCGGGGTTGGTGCGGCGTCACGCTAACCGCCCGCGACGCGCGCGCGCACGTCAACACTCGTATCGGCGAAAGGGGGTCGGTGCGCGTGGCAGAGTACGCCTGTGCTCGAGCTGACCATCCTGATGCCGTGCCTCAACGAGGCCGAGACGCTCGAGACGTGCATCCGCCAGGCTCGCGCCTTCCTCGACGGCGCCGGCATCGCCGGAGAGGTGCTGATCGCCGACAACGGCAGCACCGACGGCTCCCAGGAGCTCGCCGAACGGGCCGGCGCCCGTGTCGTGCACGTTCCGGAGAAGGGCTACGGCGCCGCGCTGATCGGCGGCATCGAGGCAGCGCACGGAACCTACGTCGCCATGGGCGACGCCGACGACAGCTACGACTTCGGGACGCTCCTGCCGTTCGTGGAGAAGCTGCGGGCCGGCGCCGACCTGGTGATGGGCAACCGCTTCCAGGGTGGCGTCGCCCCCGGCGCGATGCCGCCCCTGCACCGTTACCTCGGCAACCCGGTCCTGTCCTTCGTCGGCCGGCTCTTCTTCCGGGCGCCCGTGGGCGACTTCCACTGCGGGCTCCGCGCGTTCAACCGCGAGTCGATCATGGCCCTCCAGCTGCGCACCACCGGCATGGAGTTCGCGAGCGAGATGGTCGTCAAGGCGTGCCTCGCAGAGCTCGACGTGCAGGAGGTCCCGACCACCCTGCGCCCTGACGGCCGCAGCCGGCCGCCCCACCTGCGCAGCTGGCGCGACGGCTGGCGGCACCTGCGGTTCTTGATGCTCTACAGCCCCCGGTGGCTGTTCCTGTACCCCGGCCTGCTGCTCACGCTCCTGGGTCTCGTCACGACCATCGCGCTGGTCGTCGGGACCGTCGAGGTGGGCGGTGTGGGGTTCGACGTCGGCACGCTGCTGTTCACCTTCGCGGCCACGGTCGTCGGCTATCAAGCCGTCCTGTTCGCCCTCCTCAGCCACGACTACGCCGAGCAGGAGGGGTTCTTGCCCCGGGCGAGGTTCCACCGCTTCCGGTCGTGGCTCGACCTGGAGAAGAGCATCGGGCTGGGCGTCGGCATCTTCCTGCTCGGGGTGGTGCTGAGCTTCGTGTCGGTGTGGCAGTGGCGCGACGCCGGCTTCGGCAGCCTCGACCCGGCCGACAGCGTCCGCTCGGCGGTCCCCGCGGTGCTGGGGCTGGTGCTCGGCAACCAGACGGTGCTGTTCGGGCTGTTCCTGTCGTTCCTACGCATCCGGGTGGTGCGCCCGGCGCCGGAGGTCCCGGTAGAGGATCCGACCCTTCGACCTGGCAGCGCCGAACCGGCCGCGGACCACGTCGGCGAGCGCCTTCTGGGCGAGGTGGCCGCGGACACTGATGCGCCGGCGCGCGGCTCGCTCCGAGGCTGACCAACCCCGTCGTGCCGCGAGTGCGGCCATCTCGTCGAGGAACGCGATCTCCTCGGTGAACCGCGACGCGTCAACCGTCTGCAGCGACGTCTGGCTGCTGGCGTGCCGGCGGTACTCCAGCAGAGGTTCCCGAACGCTGTGCAGGGTCTGGCCCCCGAGCAGCAGGCCGACCGTGAACGCCCAGTCGGGCACGAAGCGCCACCGGCTGTCGAACGGCGCGGGCCCGACCTGCTCGCGGTTGAGGCACAGCGTCGGGCACAGGATGTAGTTGCCGGCGAGCAGCACCGACGTCGCCTCGTCGCCCTGGAGGTCGTGGTCGTGCTTGGGCCGCGGGAAGAACCGCTTGGCGAAGTCGGCGGCGGTCGTCGTGGGCTCGCCATCGGCGCCGATGGTCACCACGTCGGTGAACAGTGCGGCCAGCCCCGGCCGCCCTTCGGCCGCGGCGAGCACGCGCTCGGCGTACCTGGGGAGCAGCCGGTCGTCACCGTGGAGCAGCGTCACCCACGGCCCCCTGGCCAGGCGGACGCACTCGTTCCAGTTGCCGCTGAGCCCGAGGTTGACCTGGTTGCGGACGTAGGTGACCCGGGCATCCCCGAGTGACTCGACCAGCTCGGGCGCGGGCTCGGGCCCGCAGTCGTCGACGACCATCAGCTCCCAGTCGCCGAACGTCTGGGCCCGCACGCTCGCGATCGCCTCGGCCAGGTAGCGCCGGTTGTCGTAGTAGGGGATGGCGAAGCTGATCGCAGGCCGGTCGTTGGGTCGAGGCGACACAGTGAGGGAACCTACCCCGCGGCTAGGTTGGGGCGGTGACACCGCAGCCTCAGCCGGAGCAGCAGGCGCCGCCCGTGCAGCGACTGCGGATCCGTTACGCCAAGCGGGGTCGGCTGCGGTTCACCAGCCACCGCGACTTCAGCCGGGCCTTCGAGCGGGCGGTCTTCCGGGCCCGGATCCCGATGGCCTACTCCTCGGGCTTCAACCCGCACCCGCGGATCAGCTACGCCGGCGCCGCGCCCACGGGGGCGGCCAGCGAGGCCGAGTACCTCGAGATCGGCCTCGCCCAGGTCACCGACCCCGACGACGTACGCCGGGCGCTCGAGGAGGCGCTTCCCGACGGGCTCGACGTGCTGGAGGTCGTCGGAGGCCGCACCGGCTCGCTGGCCGACCTCCTCGAGGCCAGTCGGTGGAGCGTCGCCGTCGCGATGCCGCCCGGCGCCGTCGCTGCGGCTGTGGATGCCTTCCTCGCCGTCGACTCGGTCCCGGTCGAGCGGATGACCAAGAAGGGCCTGCGCACCTTCGACTGCCGCCAGGCGGTCGTGGCCCTGACGGTGGGACCGGACGCTGCCGGCGAGGGCTCGTCCGTGCTCGACCTCACCCTGCGGCACACCGTCCCCGCCGTGCGTCCCGACGACGTCCTGACCGGCCTGGGCACGGTGGCCGGCCTGCGTCCGCAGTCCCCGCCCGTGCTCACCCGGCTGCGGCAAGGACCTCTCGACGCGACGACCGGCGAGGTCGGCGACCCGCTGCGGTAGCGCGGTAATGGCCGGACGTCGGCCGCGCTGTG
>CAVWXS010000055.1:0-43374 GCA_963758885.1 uncultured Actinomycetota bacterium | reverse complement strand
GGGCCACCTTAGAAGTCGTTGCCGACCGCGCGCCTCCGGGTTCTAGAGTCGCGCTGGTGACCACTCTCGTCGACACCCGCGTCGGCTGCTACGCGATCGTCGTGGACGACGACGAGCGGGTGTTGCTGGCGCACTGGAACGAGGGCAGCATCGAGGCCTGAAACACCGATTCGTCTGCGGATCGCCCCAACTTTTCCGGCTGGGGACCGCAGACGAATCGGTGGCCGATCAGGCGTCGGGGGCGACGATCTCCGGCAGCTTCACCTCGAACAGGTCCGCCACCTCGGAGGCCAGCAGCCTCGAGCTGGCGGGCTGCGAAGCCATGGCCAGCTCCGCCCCGAACGTCGCGGCCCGGCGGCGCTGGTTGGGCGTCCCGTGGTGCCCGGGGTCGTCGAAGAAGCAGTCGCCGGAGGCGTAGAACGTCGTGAGCGTGTCGACGACCCGCTTGGCGTTGAGGGCCAGGCCCCGCTTGTGGGTGCCGAAGTACGCCCCGAAGGTGTCGGCCATCAGCTCGGTGCGACGGGTTGCCTCCGGGCTGGCCACGGGGTCGAAGAGGCCGAGCTCGAACTGGATGTGGTGGCCGAACTCGTGGCCCATCACGACCCGCGGGCCGACGTCGCCGAGGCCGAAGAACTCCATGGCCTCGATGAAGCCGTCACCGAAGACCAGCTTGTCGGGGATGTCCTGAATCCGCGGGTCGGGGTCTCCCTCGGCGGAGAACGCATAGGCGTTGAGGGTCCACAGCGGGTTGTCCAGGAACGCGGGGTGGGTCTGCATGTATGCGGCGACCGTGTCCGCCTCCGCCTGGATCGCGGCCGTGATGTCGGACTCGGCCAGGAAGGCGAGGGCGCGTGCGATGCGTGCGGAGTCGAGGAGCACGTCGCTGTGCATCGCCATCAGCTGGATGTCGTCGGACTTGATGTCGGTCCAGAAGCTCTTGACCTGCCAGAAAGTCTTGTGCAGCTGCACGCTGTGCGTGCCGAGCGAGTAGACCGGGTCGGTGTCGCTGCCGTAGAGCAGCGGGTCGTACGTCGGCACCTGCACCAGGGCATCGAGATGGGCGAAGGTGAAGGCGAGCTGCTCCGGCGACATGCTCAGGAGCAGCGTGGTGACGTACTCCTGGAGCGGCTGCTCCGGGCACGCGTAGTCGCCCGGGTCGAGGGCACGCTCGACGAGGGCGCGGGCAGGTACGTCGACCAGGTCGGCGTGGTGGGTCGTGCTGGATGCCTGGGCGGGGTCGGCCGCGGTAGCAGTCGACCCCGGTGCCAGGGCGGTGAGGGTGAGCAGGAGTCCGGTGCCGATGGCGACGGACCAGCGTGCGGGTCTCTTCACGGGTGCTCCTCGAGACGCGGCCGGGATCCCCGGCCGAGCGGACTGGGCGGGGACGAACCTAGGGAGCGACCGGGCTTCGAACGATCACGCTGCGGTCACAGCCGGCCCGCGAAGGTCACGAAGCGGTCACGAACACCGATTCGTCTGCGGATTGCCGCGGGTTTTCCGCGCGAGGCGATCGCAGACGAATCGGTGTTCGGCGGTCAGTGACCCATCTCGCGGGCCCTCTTCGGGAGCAGGAAGCCGACGGCGAAGGCGACGGCGATCAGCACCAGCGAGACCAGCAGGGTGTGCTCGGCGGCGAGCACGTGACGGCCGCCGAGCGCGGCGGCGACCGGGCCGCCGTCCTCGAGGTCGATGGTGGCGAAGAACAGCGTCGCGAGCGCGGCGACGCCGAGCGAGGCGCCGAGCTGCTGGAAGGACTCGAGCATCCCGGAGGCCGAGCCGACCTCATGGTCCTCGATCTCGCCCATGATGATGCTGAACAGCGGCACGAAGATCATGCCCATGCCGAGCCCGTAGACGACCATGCCGGGCACCAGCTGCAGCCAGCCCACGGTCTCGGCCTGGTGCAGGGAGGCGTAGAGGACGAACGTACCGACCGCCATGATCGCCAGGCCGACGTGGAGGATCGGGCGGCCGAGCGCGGTGGTGGCCCACGCGCCGACGCCGGAGCCGAAGAACGCACCGACGGCGAAGCCGGCCAGGTACAGCGCGGCCTTCATGGGGGTCATGCCCAGGCCGATCTGGAGGAACAGCCCGGTGGCCAGCGAGAAGCCGACGATGCTGCCGAAGAAGATCATCGTGAACACCACGCCCGAGACGTAGGACCTCTTGCGCAGCACGCTCAGCTCGACGAGCGGGGTCTCGCCGCGGGCGATCCGGCCGCGCTGGCGCCTGCCGACGATGACGAGCAGCGGTACGGCGGCGGCGGTCACGGCCACCAGCCACACCGGCCAGCCGAGGGTCCGGCCCTCGACGAGCGGGAACACGACCAGGAAGCTCACGATCGCGGTCAGTCCGATGCCGACCCAGTCGAGTCGCGCGCCGAGGTGGGCGGGCTCGGACGACGGCAGCACGCGGCGGCCGACGACGATGGCGAACAGGCCGACCGGGACGTTGATCAGGAACAGCGAACGCCAGTCCGTGCCGAACGGGTCGAGCTCGATCAAGCCGCCGGCCACGACCGGTCCGAGCACCGTCGACAGGCCGATCGCCGGCCCGAACGCGGCGAACGCCTTGCCGATCTCGCCGGGGCCGAAGATGTCGCGGATCAGGCCGAAGGTCTGCGGGATCATCACCGCGGCCGCCAGTCCCTGGAGGACCCGGCCCGCGATGAGCGTCTCCGAGGACCACGCGACCGAGCACAGCACCGAGGACGCCACGAAGCCGACCAGTCCTGACATCAGCATCCGCTTGCGGCCGTAAGCGTCACCGAGCCGGCCGCCGGCGAGCAGTCCGACCGCGATCGCGAGGGTGTACGCCGCGGCGATCCACTCCAGCTCCGAGGCCGACAGCGACAGGTCGCGCTGGATCGAGGGCGCCGCGACATTGAGGATCGTGGAGTCGAGGATGTTGAGGATCATCGCGGCCAAGATCACCGCGAAACCGATCCACTTGCCGTGGTTGGTCGCTGACTGCTCTTCGGTGACGGCCTCGGTGGGCCGCTCGAGGGTGTGCGTTGTCATGCTCCGAAGGTAGAAGTCAATCAGGAACGTTTCGTTCCTCATTGAGGATATTGTGGGAGTCATGTCCGAGACCTCCGGCCGCCTGCTCTCCCTGCTGTCGCTGCTGCAGACGCCGCGCGAGTGGCCCGGTCCCGAGCTGGCCGACCGGCTGGGTGTGACCACCCGCACGGTCCGCAACGACGTCGAGCGCCTGCGGTCCCTCGGCTACCCCGTCCAGGCCACCCGGGGCCCGGTCGGCGGCTACAAGCTGGTGGCAGGTACGGCGATGCCGCCGCTGCTGCTGGAGGACGAGGAGGCCGTGGCCGTGGCCGTCTCCCTGCGGACGGCGAGCGGGGGCGCGGTCAGCGGGATGGAGGAGAGCGCGCTGCGTGCGCTGACCAAGCTCCAGCAGGTGCTGCCCAAGCGGCTCGGACACCGGGTCGACGCCCTGCAGTCACACACCGCTCGCGTGGCGCCGTACTCCCGGGGCCCGGCGGTCGACGGCACGCTGCTCACCCTGATCGCGGCCGCCGCCCGCGACCGCGAGCTGGTGCGTTTCGACTACAGCGACCGGTCGGGGCAGGGATCGGAGCGCAGGGTCGAGCCCTACCGGCTGGTCAACTGGGGCCGTCGCTGGTACCTCGTGGCGTTCGACCCGCAGCGTGACGACTGGCGTACCTTCCGCGTCGACCGGCTCAAGGAGACCCGCTCGACCGGCCACCGCTTCAGGCTGCGCGACCTGCCGGCCGAGGACGTGGCCGCGTGGGTCGCCTCCAAGATCCGCGCCGTTCAGCAGCGGGCCTACGGCAAGGTGCTGGTGCAGCTCCCCGCTCAGGATGTCATCGCCCGGATGGGCCCGTGGCTCGAGGGCGGTGGCGTCGAGCCCGTGCAGAGTCGAGATGGGGGTGACGACGCGTGCCTGCTGACGATGGGCGCGCAGACCCACGGCGACCTGGCGTTCTGGATCGGCGTCCTCGACGCCGACTTCGAGGTCGTCGACTCACCCGAGCTCGCCGACGCCGTACGCCGCCTGGCCGGCCGTTACGCCGAGGCCGCGCCGTGAGCGGCGGCGTCGAGCAGGCCGACCCCGTCGCGTTCGTCGGCCGAGACAGGCACCGGCGAGGCGAGCGACGACACGAACCCCGGCCGGCACGTCAACCGGCGCAGCCCCAGGCGCTGGGGCCTGCTGCCCACGGTCGAGACGTCGACCGCATCGCCGTCGAGGCGCAGCGACACGGAGGTCGGTTGCTGGCGCAGACCGGTGCCGAGCAGCTTCAGCACGGCTTCCTTGCGGGTCCACCACAGCAGCAGGTGCTCGGGGTCCTCGCCCAGCCCGGCGCTCTCCAGGGCCTCCAGCTCCACCGGGGACAGGAACACGCTGGCCATGGAATGCAGGTCGACGCGCCTGTCGAGTGCCTCGACATCGAGGCCGATCGGGTGCTGCGCGACGGCCACCCCGACCAGGCCGCCGCTGTGGGACACGCTCACCTGGAGCCCGTGACCTGTCGACGGCTCGGTGAGCACCGGGCGGCCGTGGGGCTTGCCACAGTCAGGACAGGTCCGGTCGACCGCGACATCGCCGGGCGACGAGCCGAGCACGGAAGCGGCCACGCAGCGGACCAGGGCGGCGCCCACCGCGAACATGCGAGCCGCCCGCGGCTCCTGGTAGGACGCAAGCCGGGCCCGCTCGTCGGCGTCGAGGACCGGCAGCAGGGCGGTGTCCGGCGGAGCGGCGGAGGTTGCCACCCACCACACCCCGACGGCAGCGTTCATGCGTCTCCCGTCCGAGCAACGCTCTTCGGTTCGGCCGGCCCGATCCTAGGCTGTCCGTCCGTGCAGGGTGGCGCACGATGACGACCTGGGCCGCCGCCAATGCGCGCCGACTGGCGCGGCACGGCCTCGCCACGCCGTTCGCCTCTGGCACCGACCCGGCCGACATCGCCGCCGCGACCGTGGGTGTGCACGCCCAGGTCCTGTCGGCAGCCGAGATCTCGGCAGCGCTGCGCGTCGAGGGCGCCACCAGGGCCGACGTACGCCGGGCGCTGTGGCACGACCGCACACTGGTGAAGACCTTCGGCCCACGCGGCACCGTTCACCTGCTGCCCGCCGCCGACCTCGCAGCGTGGATGGCCGCGCTGGCCGCCATCCCGTGGCGCAGCCCGTTCCCTGACGGCGTGCGGCTGACGACCGAGCAGACCGAGGTCGTGGTCGAGGCCATCGGCGAGGCGCTGAGCGGCAGCGAGCTGACGGTCGACGAGCTCACCGAGGCGCTCGGCGACCTCGCCGGCGCTTGGGCCGTCGAGCCCGTGATGCCGGCGTTCCAGACGCTGTGGCCGCGCTGGCGGCAGATCACCGACCGGGCGGCGTACGCCGGGGCGCTCTGCTACGGGCCCGACCGCGCCCGCAAGGTCACCTACACCCACCCGTCCCGCTGGACGGGCGAGCTCGTCCCTGTCGACGCTGGGACGGCGGTCGACTGGCTGGTCGAGGAGTACCTCCGGGGTTACGGCCCGGCTACCTCGGCGTCGTTCGCGCAGTGGGTCGGTGCGCCGCCGGCCTGGGCGGCCGAGCGGATGGCGGCCCACCCCGATCTGGTCGGCACCGAGCTCGACGGCGAGTCCGCGTGGGACCTGCCGGACGCGTCGTACGTCGCTGGTTCGTCCGTCGGGGCCGCGCACGGTGTCCGCCTGCTGCCCTACTTCGACGCGTTCGTCGTCGGCGGCCGACCACGGCACCTGTTGTTCCCGGGCCGCGCTCAAGAGAGGGCGCTCACGCCCTCGGGCCAGGCCGGGAACTACCCCGTGCTGCTCGTGGACGGCGAGGTGGCCGGCGTCTGGCACCAACGCCGGTCGGGTCGCCGTGTCGCGGTGACCGTGGAGCCGCTGCGCCCGATGTCGAAACGTCGGCTCGCCGACCTCGACGCGCAGGTCGCGCGGTTGGGCGACATCGTCGAGGCCGAGGCCGTGCTCACGATCGGCGAGGTGAGCGTCGGGCCGCACGCGTGATGACGTCGGGGTTGGCGAGCACCTCGATCTCGACGACCTTGCCCTGGACGACGGTGAAACCGAAGACGACCTTGACCTCGCCCTGGTACTGCCAGCACGCGGCTGCGGCGCCGTCGAGCGTGGCGGGCAGCGCAGCCCTTGCCCGGCCGGCGAAGAACTCCGCCACTGCGCGACCACCGAGGACCGTGCCGGCGTCGCCACCCATCGCCATCGCTGCGTCGTCGGACCGCACCGCGGCGTCCGGGTCGAGCAGCTCGAGCAACGCCTCGAACTCGTTGTCGCGCGCGGCCTGCATGAAGGCGTCGACGACCGCGGCGTCGGCAGCGGCCAGGTCCTCGCGCGGCTCGGGTTCGCGGAGCCGGCGCCGCGCCCTGCTCGCGAGCTGCCGGGTTGCCACCTCCGTGCGGCCGAGGATGCGAGCGATCGCGTCGAACGGCAGGTCGAAGACGTCCTTGAGCACGTAGGCGAGCCGCTCGGCCGGGGCGAGCGAGTCGAGGACGACGCTCATCGCCTGGCCGACCGCGTCGGCGAGCTCCGCCTCGTCCTCCGGGGTCGGCGCCCGGTCGACGAAGTCGGCCCTGTGGTCGTCGTGTCGGCCAAGCCTCCTCGCGACGCGTCGTACGGCTGCGGAGCACGTCCAGGCAGATCCGCGACACCACGGTGGTCAGCCAGCCGGGGAGGTTCTCGATCTGCTCGCCCCCCTCAGCGGCCCGGACGTCGGTGCGGACCAGGCGGATCCAGGCTTCCTGGACCGCGTCGTCAGCGCCGGCGTCGCTGCCGAGCATCCGCATCGCAACCGCGCGAAGTCGCGGCCGCTCGGACTCGAACTGCTCAGCCAGGAGAATCTCGTTCGTCATCGTTCACATCCTCGTCGAATGGTTCGTCAGCCTGATGACGAACCCCCGACCGCAAACGTGACAGGGGACCTCAGCCGAGTCGCGTGAGTTGTCCGGTCGAGTTGCGTGAAATGCACCTCCGAGTCGCGTCAAGTGCCCGGCCGTTGGGGACACCTGGCGCAACTCGGCGGGACATATGGCGCAACTCGGCCCAGATGCGGCAGAGTCACCAGGGATGCGTCTTGCCGGGACACGTACTCTCGCCGCCGCGGCGGCGACGCTGCTGGGTGTCACTGCCCTGGCCGGCTGCGGGGTGACGCGCGGCGACCAGAGCCGCGACATCTTGATGATCATCCCCAACAGCCCCGGCGGCGGGTACGACCTGACGGGCCGGGCCGCGGTCAAGGTGATGGTCGACGACGACGTCACCGGCGGTGACTTCACCGTCGACAACGTGATCGGCGCCGGAGGCGCTGCGGCGATGACCACGCTGATGGGCAAGGCCGGCGACGAGCACACGATGATGACGGTGGGCCTCGGCGTGGTGGGCTCGCTCTACTCGTTCGGCACCGACTACCACCTGAACGACGCCAGCCCGCTCGCCCAGCTGATGAGCGAGCCGGAAGGCGTCCTGGTGCCGGCCGACTCGCCGTACGAGACCATCGACGACCTCGCGCAGGCCTGGAAGGACGACCCGTCGTCCATCGCGGTCGGCGGAGGGTCCTCTCCGGGCGGCCCCGACCACCTGTTCCCGATGCAGCTCGCGCAGACCATCGGTATCGACCCGAACGACGTCAACTACGTGTCGTACGACGGCGGCGGGCCGCTGACCAGCGCGTTGCTCGGCGAGAAGATCGCCGTGGGGTTCTCGGGGCTGGCCGAGTTCGAGGGCCAGATCGAGGATGGCGAGCTGCGCGTGCTCGCCGTCTCCGGAGAAGAACGCCTGCCCCAGGAGACCTACGCCGACTTCCCGACGCTGACCGAGTCGGGCATCGACCTGGTCTTCCTCAACTGGCGCGGTGTGCTCGCCCCGCCGGAGATCTCCGACGAGCGCCGCGAGGAGCTGATCGGCTTCCTGCAGACCATGCACGACTCCCCAGGCTGGCAGGAGGCACTGGAGGCGAACGGCTGGACCGACGACTTCAAGACCGGCGAGGACTTCGAGGAGTTCCTCGACGAGCAGGACACCCGGGTGAGCGACACCCTCGAGGGGCTGGGGCTGCTGTGACGACACAGGTGACAGGCGGGCGCCGCGTCGACAAGGCGCAGTACGGTCTCGCTGGCCGTGCTGGCGATCGTCGGCGTCTACACGATCATCGATGCGCGCGGGCTGAACGTCGGCTTCGGCGACCCGATCGGGCCGCGGGTGTTCCCGTACGTGATCGGCAGCGTGATGATCGTGCTCGCCGTGCTGCTGGCGGTCGCGACCGCCCGTGGCGACGTACCCGAGGCCGACGCGGGTGAGGACGTCGACCTGACCACGCGGGCCGACTGGCCGACCGTCGGCAAGCTCGTCGGGGTGATGGTGCTCAACCTGCTGTTCGTGAACCTGCTCGGCTGGGCGATCACCGGCGCACTGCTGTTCGCCGGCTGCGCGTGGTCGCTGGGGAGCCGCACCCTCGTCCGTGACCTGATCGTCGGCGCGGTGTTCTCGGTCAGCAGCTGGTACTTCTTCTGGGTCGTCCTCGACGTCCAGCTCACGCCCGGGATCCTGGACGGCATCTTGTGAAGGCCGGGCTCTGATGGACACCCTCAACCTGCTGCTGGACGGGTTCGCCAACGCGTTCACGCCCGAGAACCTGCTGTGGGCCTGCGTGGGCGTGCTGCTCGGCACCTTCGTCGGGGTGCTCCCCGGCATCGGGCCCGCCATGACGGTGGCGCTGCTGCTGCCGCTCACCTACGGCTTGGACGCCACCCAGTCGTTCATCATGTTCGCCGGCATCCTGTACGGCGGCATGTACGGCGGGTCGACCACCTCCATCCTCCTGAACACGCCAGGCGAGTCGTCCTCGGTGATGACGGCCATCGAAGGCAACAAGATGGCCAAGCGCGGGCGCGGTGCGCAGGCGCTGGCCACCGCCGCCATCGGGTCGTTCATCGCCGGAACTGTCGGGACGCTCCTGGTCGCGTTCTTCACCCCCGCGCTGGCCGACCAGGCGGTCAAGATCGGCGCCGCGTCGTACTTCGCGATCATGCTGCTGTCGGTCGTGCTGGTGTCGAGCGTGCTCGGCGAGTCCAAGCTGCGCGGGTTCATCGGGCTCTTCATGGGCCTGACCATCGGCCTGGTGGGCCTCGACCTCTCGACCGGGCAGCCTCGGCTCACGTTCGGTCTGCTCGAGCTCGCCGACGGGATCGACATCGTCGTCGTGGCGGTCGGGGTGTTCGCGATCGGCGAGGCACTCTGGACCGCCGCGCACCTGCGGCGGCGGCCAGTCGAGGTGATCCCGGTCGGACAGCCGTTCATGGCCCGCAGTGACTGGCGTCGTTCGTGGGGACCGTGGCTGCGGGGCACCGCGATCGGCTTCCCCTTCGGCGCGATCCCGGCCGGCGGTGCGGAGACGCCGACCTTCCTGTCGTACGTCCTCGAGCGCCGCCTCCACAAGCCAGGCAAGGACCAGGAGAAGTTCGGTGAGGGCGCCATCGAAGGAGTCGCCGGTCCCGAGGCCGCCAACAACGCCAGTGCCGCCGGCATGTTCGTGCCGCTGCTGGCCCTCGGCCTGCCGGTGACGGCTACGGCCGCGGTGATCATCGCGGCGATGCGCACCTACGGCATCCAGCCGGGGCCGACCCTGATGGCCGACCAGCCCGAGCTCGTCTGGACGCTCCTGGCGAGCCTCCTCATCGGCAACACCCTGCTGCTCGTGATCAACCTGCCGCTGGCGCCGTTGTGGGCGCGGCTGCTGCAGATCCCGCGGCCCCAGCTCTACGCCGGCATCATCTTCTTCGCCTCGCTGGGTGCCTACAGCGTCAACCAGGACCCGTTCGATCTCGCCCTGCTGCTGGTCTTCGGCGGGATCGGCTTCGCGATCCGGAGGTTCGGCATCCCGGTGCTGCCGTTGATCCTGGGCGTCATCCTCGGGCCGCTCATGGAGGTGAAGATGCGCGAGGCTCTCGACCTGTCCAACGGCGACATCAGCGGGCTGTTCAACGAGCCGCTGGCGGTCGCCATCTACGTCCTCATCGTGATCATCGTCGTGGCGCCGTACGTGCTCGGTCTCGTCCGCAAGAGGAGGTCGTCATGACCGTGGTGATCGGTTACATCCCGAACCAGTACGGCGAGGCCGCGCTGCAGCTCGGCCTGCAGGAGGCCGAGGCGCGCAAGATGCGCGTGATCGTCGTCAACGCGTCACGCGGCGATGCCTACGTCGACAAGCGGTTCGTCGACGAGCAGGCCCTCACCGACCTCGACGAGCGGCTCACCACAGCCGGCGTCGACCACCGCGTCCACCAAGCCGTGGGAGTCGACGTCGGCGACGAGATCGTCCGGATCGCGGAGGCGAACCACGCGGAGCTCGTCGTCATCGGCATCCGCCCACGCTCGCCCGTCGGCAAGGTGCTGATGGGGTCGGTCGCCCAGACGGTGATCATGGACGCGCCGTGCCCCGTGCTCACCGTGCGCCCTGACGTCCTGTAACCCTCGTCGTTGAATTGGCCCAAATGGTCCGTCGAGTTGGCCCAAATGGCTGGCAGGGCAGCCATTTCGGCCAACTGAACGCGCCATTTGGGCCAACTCAACATGTCGAGGCGGGCGTCGGCGGCTCCGACGTCCCAGGCATGAAGACCACACCTGACACTTCTGGCGAGGTCCTCGACTGGCTCGAGGCCCAGGGTCACAAGATGGCCGCGCTCGTCGCGGGCCTGGACGAAGCACAGCTGCGCGCCCGCCCGCTGCCGTCGGGCTGGTCGATGCTCGGCCTGCTCGGCCACGTCCGCGACAGCACGCACTTCTGGCTGCACCACGTCCTGGTCGGGCATCCCACCGAGCTCGACGAGGAAGAGGCCTGGGACGACGACCCGGCGGCGCCCGCGGCCGAGGTCGTCGCCGGCTTCGTGACGTCGTACGTCGCCGACGTCGCGAGGGCCCGCGGGCTCGCGGCCGATACGGCGCCGGGCTGGTGGCCCGAGGGCGCGTGGGGCGGCTACCGCCAGGAGACGGTGCTCGGCGTGCTCATGCATGTGTTCGCCGACAACGCCGCGCACGCCGGCCAGCTCAGCATCGTCCGCGAGCTCACCGACGGTGGTGTCTGGGACTACGAGATCGGCGGCGTCCGGGTCCCCTGAACCACGTCGGCGACCAACCGGGCGAGGGGCTCGTGGGAGTCGAGGGTGAGGTGGAGGCTGTCGCCACCGGCCCGGGCGACCGAGCCGGCGTCGGCGAACAGCACGCCGCGCTCCTCGGCCACGCGGCGGATCTCCGCGGCCAGGCCACGCGAAGCGGCGAGACTGCTGGCGTCGAAGCCGTTGCCGGTGGGGTCGACGTACGCCGTGATGGCGTCGTCGAGCTGGATCGGGCTGAGCAGTAGCAGAGCCGGCGTGCGGCCGAGCCGGTCGGTGACGTAGGTCGCGACGTCGTCGACGTACCCGTGCAAGGCGTTGGCGATCGTCGCCGCCGAGCGCCCGAAGCACGTCTTGAAGTCGTTGCTGCCGAGCATCACCACGACGACGTCGAGTGGGTCGTGAGACAGCAGCGCGGCCGGGAAGTACGTGCGGCCGTTGCAGTGCGGGCGGTCGACGTAGTCGACGTCGGTGGTGCGGCCGTTGAGCCCTTCCTCGACCACCTCGTAACCGTCACCCAGCAGCCGCTGGAGCCGTCCGGTCCACCGGACGTCGGGGCCGAGCCGCACGTACTCCGGGTCGTCAGCCGGAGCGCCGTGGGTGTTGGAGTCGCCGAAGCAGAGAATGCGTACGGCGTCGGGGTCGGTGCGCACGTCAGCGTGGGAGGCCGGACGCCCGCCAGGCGCCGGGTCCGGGTCGGTGCACCGGACGCAGGCCTCGAGCGGGGTGCGCCCAGGTGCTGCGCGGCTTCGACTCTGCCGGTGCCTCACCGCTCATCGACGCGATGACCGCGACCAGGGCGGCGATCTCCTCGGGCGTCGCGTCGCCTCGGACGATCTGGAGGAACGGGCGCTTCTCGGTCTCGGTCAAAGCCAACCCTCTCCCATGCTGGTTCGCCGTCTCCTGCTGACCGTGGTCGGGGTCGCCGAGTCGGCGCTAATCGCCTCCCCCGCTTCGCTCCTCCGACGATTTCCGCCGACTCGGCTCCGAGTCCCCGTTCGGGGGCGCTCCCACCCCGCTCACAGCGGGATGTTTCCGTGCTTCTTGGCGGGCAGGGTCTCGCGCTTGGTGCGCAGCAGGCGCAGCGCTCGGACCACCTCGACGCGGGTCTCGTGCGGGGAGATGACGGCGTCGACGTAACCACGCTCGGCGGCGACGTAGGGGTTGGCCAACGTGTCGTCGTACTCGGTCACCAGCTCGGCGCGGCGGGCCTCGGGGTCGTCGGCCTCCTTGAGCTGGTTGCGGTAGAGGATGTTGACGGCGCCCTGCGCGCCCATCACGGCGATCTGCGCCGTCGGCCAGGCCAGGTTGATGTCGGCGCCGAGGTGCTTGGACCCCATCACGTCGTAGGCGCCGCCGTAGGCCTTGCGGGTGATGATCGTGACCAGCGGGACCGTGGCCTCGGCGTAGGCGTAGATCAGCTTGGCGCCGCGACGGATGATGCCGTTCCACTCCTGGTCGGTGCCGGGCAGGAACCCGGGGACGTCGACGAAGGTCAGCACGGGGATGTTGAACGCGTCGCAGAACCGCACGAACCGCGCCGCCTTCTCGGACGCGTCGATGTCGAGCGTGCCCGCGAACTGCATCGGCTGGTTGGCCACGACCCCGACCGGGTGCCCCTCGACGCGCCCGAAGCCGACGATGATGTTCGGCGCGAACAGCGCCTGCACCTCGAGGAACTCTTCGTCGTCGACCGTCGCGGTGATGACGTCGTGCATGTCGTAGGGCTGGTTCGGGGAGTCCGGGATCAGGGTGTCGAGCGACCGGTCCAGGTCGCTGAAGTCGAGGTCCGCATCGTCGTCGTACGTCGGGGCCGGGTCGAGGTTGTTGGCCGGGAGGTAGGACAGCAGCGCCTTGACGTACTCGATGGCGTCGTCCTCGTCGGACCCCATGTAGTGGGCGTTGCCCGACTTGGTGTTGTGGGTGCGTGCGCCGCCCAGCTCCTCCATCGTGACGTCCTCGCCGGTGACGGTCTTGATGACGTCGGGGCCGGTGATGAACATGTTGGAGGTGCCGTCGACCATCACGGTGAAGTCGGTGACCGCGGGGGAGTAGACGTGCCCGCCCGCGCAGGAGCCCATGATCATCGAGATCTGCGGGATCACGCCCGAGGCGTGCACGTTGCGCCGGAAGATCTCGCCGTACAGCCCGAGCGAGACCACGCCCTCCTGGATCCGCGCGCCGGCGCCCTCGTTGATGCCGACGATCGGGCAGCCGGTCTTCATCGCGAGGTCCATCACCTTGGTGATCTTCTCGCCGTAGACCTCACCGAGCGACCCGCCGAAGATCGTGAAGTCCTGGGAGAACACGCACACCTGGCGGCCGTCGACGGTGCCGTAGCCGGTGACCACACCGTCGCCGTAGGGCCGGTTCTTCTCCAGGCCGAACGCCGTCGACCGGTGTTTGGCCAGCTCGTCGAGCTCGACGAAGGAGCCCTCGTCGAACAGCAGGGCGATGCGCTCGCGAGCGGTCTTGCGGCCCTTGGCGTGCTGCTTCTCGACCGCCTTCGCCGAGCCGGCGTGGACGGCCTCGTCGAGCCTGCGGTCGAGGTCCTGCAGCTTGCCCGCGGTGGTGTGGATGTCGATGCCTGAGTCGTCAGGCGGGACGTCGGTGCCCTCGCCGGGGTGCACTGATGCGCTCATCTGGGACAGGCTAGACCCCGTGATGGAGACTGCATCCGACCGCTCATCGAATCGGACGCCGCTGGACCTCGACCGCCTGCTGACCCCGGTCGACTGGTCGGTCGAGGTGGTCGAGTCGACCCCGTCGACCAACGAGCTGCTGGCCGGACGAGCCCGCACTGGCGCGGCCGGCGAGGGCCTGGTGGTGGTCGCCGAGCACCAGACGGCCGGCCGCGGCCGGCTCGACAGGACGTGGGAGACGCCCGCGCGGTCGGCGCTGACCGTGTCGGTGCTGCTCGTGCCGCAGGTCGCCGCGGCGGACTGGACCGTGGCTGCCGCTGCTCACCGGGTACGCCGCCGCTCGGGCGCTGCGCCAGCTCGGCGCAGGCGTCACCCTCAAGTGGCCCAACGACGTGCTGCTCGGCGAGCGCAAGCTGGCCGGCATCCTGACCGAACGGGTCGACACGCCAGCGGGTCCGGCCGTCGTCGCCGGCGTGGGCATCAACGTCGACCAGACGCGCGAGGAGCTGCCGCACGACGGCGCGACGTCGCTCGCCCTCGGCGGAGTCGCGGCCGACCGCACCGACCTGCTGTCGGCGCTGCTGCGCAGCCTGCGCACCGAGTACGACGCGTTCGTCGGCGGACGGCTCGCGGCCCTCCGCTCCGAGTACGCCGCCTCGTGCGCCACCCTCGGCCGGGACGTCAGCGTCGCGCTCCCCAACGGCGAGACACTCCTCGGCGAGGCGACCGGGATCGACGAGGGCGGCCGCCTGCTGGTCTCCGGACCGGCCGGCGTGGTTCCGGTCTCGGCCGGCGACGTCGTCCACGCCACGATCATCTGATCCCTTCGGTGGTTGAGGTGTCGAGCGAGCGCCAGTCGAATCGAGCCTCGAAGACCCACCACAGCGGCTGGTGGTTTCGAGGCTCGGCCGTGAACGGCCTCGCACCTCAACCACCGAGGGGCTGTGGTCTGGCACCATGTCGGGCGTGGCCATCTCGAAGAACCTGCTGAACCCGGGCGAGGAGGTCGTCTTCGACGTCCGCACCCACTGGAAGGCGCTGATCCTGCCGTTCCTGGCGCTGGTCGTGATGCTGGCGGTGTCGGTCTTCGTGGACAAGGCGATCGACAACGGCACCGTCTCACTGGGTGTGTGGGTGGTCGTCCTCGCCGTGATCCTGTGGCTGTCGGTGTGGCCCTTCCTCAACTGGCTGGTAGCCAGCTACACCGTGACCAACCGGCGCCTGATCACCCGCTACGGCGTGATCACCCGCCGCGGCCACGACATCCCGCTGACCCGCATCAGCGACGTCGCCTACGAGAAGGACCTGATCGACCGCTTGCTCGGCTGCGGCACCCTGGTGATCAGCGACGCCAGCACCCACGGCCAGGTGCCGCTGCACGACATCCCGCGCGTGGAGGAGCGGCAGCGCGTCCTCAACGACCTGCTGCACCGACTCCACGACGGCATCCCCGGCAATGAAGGAATTTAGATTCCTTCACGGGAGATGCCTTGGCGCTTCGCGCGGCCATGGCACGCGCATCGCTGCGTTGCCGTCACTCGGAGTGGCTCCGCCACGCCATCGCTCCGGCGCCTTGCGCTGCACGCACCCTGACCACGCGAAGCACGCAAGGCCCTCCCGTGAACGAATCTGAAGGGGAGGATCCAGCCCGTCCCGGCCCCGAGGAGCTCGAGCTCGCGATCCTCGGCGAGGACCCGACGTACACCGCCGCCGACGTGGCGTCCCAGACGGGCGTCACCATCGAGCAGGCCCGGCGGCTGTGGCGAGCGCTCGGCTTCCCCGACCGCGGCCTCGAGGTCGCCTTCACCGCTGCGGACGCCGAGGCGGTCTCCACCCTTGTCGGCCAGGTGGAGGCCGGCAACATCGACTTCGACATGGCCGTCACCTTGACCCGGGCCGTCGGCCAGACCATGGCGCGCCTCGCCGACTGGGAGGTCGCCACCCTGGTCCACCGCGTGCAGGAGATCGAGGCCGGGGACAACGCCACTGGCAGCAGAGCCCGCGCGGGCCTCGACCTGATCGACGAGATGAACGAACCGTTCGAGCGTCTGCTGATCTACGTCTGGCGCCGGCACCTCGCCGCCGCCGTCGCCAGGGTCGAGGCGCTGGGTGCCGCCGACACCGACCTGCGGACCACCCAGATGACCATCGGGTTCGCCGACATCGTCGGGTTCACCGAGCTGTCCAACGAGCTCACGCAAAGCCGGCTCGGTGACCTTGTCGAGCTGTTCGAGTCGCGCTGCTCCGACGTCGTGGCCGGCCAGCACGGTCGCGTGATCAAGACGCTCGGCGACGCGGTGCTCTTCGTCAACGACGACCCGATCCGCGCCTACGACACGGCGGAGGGGATCATCGCCGTGATCGGCAGGGACGGCCGGATGCCCGACGTCCGGGTGGGCCTGGCCAGCGGCTCGGTGGTGATGCGGCTCGGTGACGTCTTCGGCCCGCCGGTGAACCTCGCTTCGCGGCTGACCGCGGTGGCGCGCCGCAACCGGGTGATCGTCGACCAGGCCACGGCCGACCTGCTGCCCTCCGACCAGTTCGAGGCACGGCGCCTCCCCGCGCGGCCCGTGCGCGGCTTCGGGCTGCTCGAACCGGTCGCCGTACGGCGTCACTGACCACGCGAGGTCGACTGGTCCGTTCGGGGCAATTTGCGCGTTTCCAAGCGCCGAACGGCCGAATTTCCTACCGTTTGCCTGTGCTCGAGGTCCAGGACGTCCGTATCGACCCGCAGGCACGTCGAGTCTGGCGCGCCGAGCGGGAGATCGTGCTGTCGCGCAAGGAGTACGACCTGCTGCACGCGCTCATCTCGCGCCCGGGCGACATCGTCAGCCGTGACGAGCTGATGCGAGACGTCTGGGGAGCCAGCTTCTGGACCTCCTCCAAGACCATCGACGTGCACCTCGGCTGGGTACGCCGCAAGCTCGGCGACGACTCCCGACGACCGAGCCTGATCAGCACCATCCGTGGGCGTGGCCTGCGTTTCGAGCTCGCCGCGCCCGTCGAGGTCTAGTTCGAGCTAGCCGCCGCCGCCCGGAGCCGGCACCGCCGCGAACGTGTCGGGCCGGTGCAGCCACGAGAAGTGCCCGAACGGCCACATCAGCACGAAGACCTTGCCGACGACGAGGTCGACGGGGACGAACTCGTCGCCCGGGGTGCACCCCTGGCCGTCGCAGATGTGGAACGACGAGTCGGCGGAGTGGTTGCGGTTGTCGCCCATCACGAAGATGGTGCCGGCCGGCACCCGAGTGGTCGTCCAGCGGCAGCTGCGCATCGGGCCGTAGCAGGCCGCGCCGTCCTCCCGCGCGTAGCCCTTCTCGTCGAGGGCCACGCCGTTGACCTCGATGCGACCCTGGTCGTCGCAGCAGTGGATGACGTCGCCGGCCACGCCGATCACCCGCTTCACGAGGTGACCGCCCGAGGGATACAGCCCGATCCTCTCCATCAGGCGGGGTACGGCGCCCGTGGGCCCGGCGGCGTCCTCCGGGGGGAGCCAGTCGCCGGGGTCCTTGAACACCACGACGTCGCCGCGCTCGGGCGAGCCACCAAGCTCGTAGGACACCTTCTCGACAAGGATCCGGTCGTTGCGCACGAGACCGGGCTCCATCGACTCCGACGGGATGTAGAAGGCCTGCAGGAGCAGCGTCTTCACCAGCATCGCAACCCCGAGGGCTGCCAGCACGACGACCAGCACCTCCTGCCACAGCGGGCGCCGCTTCCGGGCCCGTTGCGGCACCGGTTCGCCGTCGTCCGCGAGCCCTCCTCGCGGGCTGCCCGAACCGTCGGTCGTCACGCCGCGAGCCTAGACACCGGGTCCTCACCGCACGGCCGAACGACGACCCTCACTACGCTGACGCCCGTGTCGGCCACCTCCCTGACCGCCGGGTCCCCCCGGATCTCCCGCGCCGCACCCACGGTGGCCGTGATCGGCGGCGGGCAGCTCGCGCGGATGATGGCCGAGCCGGCCGCGGCGCTGGGCGTCCCGCTGCGGTTGCTGGCCGAGGCACCAGGCGTGTCTGCGGCCCAGGTGATCCCCGACCACCTCGTCGGCGACTACCGCGACCTCGACACCCTCATCCAGGTGACGTCCGGATGTGAGGTCGTCACCTTCGACCACGAGCACGTGCCGACGGCTCACCTCGAGGCACTCACCGAGGCCGGGGTCGCGTGTCGTCCCGGGCCGTCGGCGCTGGTGCACGCTCAGGACAAGGCGGTGATGCGTGCCCGTCTCGGCGAGCTCGGCGTCCCGTGCCCACGCAACGCGGTCGTCGCCACTCCGGCCGACGTCGAGGCGTTCGGGTTCCCGTGCGTGCTCAAGACCACGCGGGGCGGGTACGACGGCAAGGGGGTCTGGTTCGTCGCCTCGGCCGCCCAGTTGGATGACCAGTGCGCCGAGGCCTTCGAGGCGGCCGACGCGGCCGGCGTACGTCTGCTCGCCGAGGAGCAGGTCGACTTCCGTCGCGAGCTGTCGGCGCTCGCGGTGCGATCGCCCAGCGGCCAGGCGGCGGCGTACCCGGTCGTCGAGTCGGTGCAGCGCGACGGCATCTGCCACGAGGTCGTCGCTCCCGCACCCGGCCTCGACCCGGCGCTGGCGGGCGAGGCACAACGGCTCGCGCTCCTGGTCGCCGGTGAGCTCGACGTGACCGGCGTCCTGGCCGTCGAGCTGTTCGAGACGACCGACGGACGCATCCTGGTCAACGAGCTCGCGATGCGGCCGCACAACACCGGCCACTGGACCCAGGACGGCTCGGTCACCTCGCAGTTCGAGAACCACCTGCGCGCCGTGCTCGACCTGCCGCTCGGCTCGCCGGCGCCGCGGTCGCCGTGGACGGTGATGGTCAACATCCTCGGTGGGCCGAACGAGACGGGGCGGCTCTACGACGGGTACCCCCACGCGATGGCGCGCGACCCCGGGCTGCGGGTGCACCTCTACGGCAAGGAGCTGCGGCCGGGACGCAAGGTCGGCCACGTCAACGCCTACGGTGAGGACCTGGCGGACTGCTTGGAGCGGGCGCGGCACGCGGCCGCCTGGTTCGCCGGCGAGTTGGGAGACGAGAGTGAGTGACCCCGACATGAATGAGCCAGCGGTCGGGATCGTGATGGGCTCCGACTCCGACTGGCCGGTGATGGAGGCGGCCGCGAAGGCGCTGGAGGAGTTCGGCATCCCCTTCGAGGCCGACGTGGTCTCCGCCCATCGGATGCCGGAGGAGATGCTCGCCTACGGCCAGCAGGCCGCGGGCCGCGGGCTGCGTGTCATCATCGCCGGCGCCGGCGGGGCCGCCCACCTGCCCGGCATGCTCGCCTCGGTGACGCCGCTGCCGGTCATCGGGGTGCCGGTGCCGCTCAAGCAGCTCGATGGGCTCGACTCGTTGCTGTCCATCGTGCAGATGCCGGCCGGCGTACCGGTCGCCACCGTCGCGGTGGGCGGTGCCCGCAACGCCGGGCTGCTCGCCGTCCGCATCCTGGCGGCGTCCGACGAGGGACTGCGCCAGCAGATGAGCGACTTCCAGGCCCGCCTCAAGACCGAGGCCCAGGAGAAGGGCGCGGTCGTACGCCGCAACGCCAGCGGGTCGAGCAAGCTCGGGTTCTAGGTGCCTGATCGGTGGTGTCGAGGCTCGGGCGCTGGCGGCCCTCACACCTCAACCACCGGACAATCGGTGGTTGAGGTGCGAGGAGCGCCAGCGACGAGCCTCGAAACCGCAACCAGCGCACAATCGGTGGTTGAGGTCGCGAGGAGCGCCAGCGACGAGCCTCGAACCACCACCTCAACCGCCGAGAGGCGTCGTCTCCGTGTAGTCGGCGTCCATCGGCTCGAGGGTGCCCAGCGACTCCGCGACGACGAGCGCGTCGTCGCCGATCTCGAGGCGGAAGTCGGGAGGCGGGTTGACGAACGCGCGACCGCCACGGCCGATCGCGAGCAGGGTGGCGGCGTGCTCGGCGCGCAGCCGGGTGGACAGCTCGTCGATGGACTGGCCGATGTAGTCGTCGGGCAGGGTGACGCGGTAGAGCTCGGAGCCCTCGCCCCCGGAGACGATGTCGGTGACCAGCTCGGCGAGGCCGGGGTACAGCGACGACCGCGCCAGCAGCCGCGAGGCGATCCGCGAGGTCACCATGATCTCGTCGGCCTTGGCGCGCCGGAAGTGCTCGACGTGCGCGGGGTTGTTGACCTCGACGACGGTGCGCACCTGGGGCGCGATCGACTCGATCGCCATCACGGCCAGGATCGAGCGCATGTCGGCCTCGTTGGTGGGGTCCGCGGGACACACCACCGCGGCCATCGCCTCCTCGATGCCGGCACGCTTGAGGTCGTCACCATTGGTGACGTCGCCGTTGACGAAGTAGACGCCCGCGCCGGCGGGATTCTTGTCCGCCTCGTGGATGAGCACGATCTTGCGGTCGTAGTCGTCGCCGTCCAGCTCCGCGATCAGCTCGCGGGCCGTGGAGTTCCAGCCGCAGACGACGATGTGGTCGCGGTATCCGCTCGCACCCATGCCTTGACCCTCCTTGAGCAAGAAGTCGATGAGGAAGCCGACCAGCGCACCGGTGATGGTCGCGACGATCGCGACCCCGAAGAGCACCAGCAGCCAGCTGACGATGAACCCCACCGGACTGGTCACGTACGCCGAGTTGCCGGCGCCCATCACCGTGGTGACGCCCCAGTAGAACGTCTCGCCGAGGTCGCCGAACCAGCTGCCGACGCTGCTGCGATCGCCCTCGACCGCGGTCACGATCAGCGCCGCGACGAGCACCACGCAGAACAAGCCGGCGAACAGCCGGATGAAGAACGTCTTGTCGACGTTCCTGGTGATCACACTGACGTGGTAGCCGATCCGGCGCAGCAGGGGGGCCGCGAAGATCGAGACGAACAGCGTCTTGGCGCGCAGGCGCAATGCATCCCCCTGGCTGTGCTTGAACGAACGCCACATCTTGTCAGAGGAAGCCCGTGGCCGTCATGACATCTTCGGACCATCCGCACTTCGGTGGTTGAGGAGGTCGCGCGAGCGACCAGCGACGAGCCTCGAAACCTCCGACCGGGCGTTGCGGTGGTTTCGAGGCTCGGGCGTGGCCGCCCTCGCACCTCAACCAGCGGCTATCTCGGCGCCTGCGGTACTCGATCGCGGGGCAGGTGTCCATCACCATCGGAGTGCCGGCGGCGACAGTGCGGCGGAAGGCGTCCTCGTCGATGACGCCGAGCTGGAACCACACCCCCCGGGCGCCGATGGCCAGCGCCTGGTCGGCGAACTCACCGGCAGCCGAGGAGCGCCGGAACACGTCGACCACGTCGACGGGGAAGGGTACGTCGGCCAGGGCGGCGTACCCCCGCTCGCCCAGCACCGGCTCGGCAAGCGGCTGGCAGAGTGGATGGATAGGCACGATGCGTTTGCCCTTGCGCTGCAGGAGCTCGGCGATCGAGTACGCCGTGCGGCGCGGGTCGTGGAGCCCGATGACGGCCCACGTCTCGCACTCGTCGAGCATCAGGTCGACCCACTCCTGCCGCTGCCAGTCGCTCACCCTGTTCACCTTAGGCTGGCCCTCATGAGCGCCTCATCCGGCAACGACTTTCCCCTCTTCGCGCTCTCCGAGGAGCACCAGGCGATCCGTGAGGCGGTGCGCGACCTCTGCGAGGCCAAGGTGGCGCCGTACGCCGCGGCCGTCGACGAGGAGGCCCGTTACCCGGAGGAGGCGGCCGCGGCCCTGCAGGCCGCCGACTTCCACGCCCCGCACGTCCCGGAGGAGTACGGCGGGGCGGGCGCCGACGCGCTCGCCACCGCGCTGGTGATCGAGGAGATCGCGCGTGTGTGCATGACCTCGTCGCTGATCCCCGCGGTCAACAAGCTCGGCTCGATGCCCGTGATCTTGGCGGGGTCGGAGGAGATCAAGAAGAAGTACCTCTCCAGGCTGGCCTCCGGCGAGGGCGGCTTCTCCTACTGCCTGTCCGAGCCCGACGCCGGCTCCGACGCCGTCGCGATGAAGACGCGCGCGGTCCGTGACGGTGACGACTGGGTGCTCGACGGCGTGAAGCGGTGGATCACCAATGCCGGGGTCTCGGAGTTCTACACGGTGATGGCGGTCACCGATCCTGACGCGCGTGCCAAGGGCATCACGGCGTTCGTCGTCGAGAAGTCCGACGAGGGCGTCTCGTTCGGGGCGCCCGAGAAGAAGCTCGGCATCAAGGGCAGCCCGACCCGCGAGGTCTACCTCGACAAGGTCCGGATCCCCGCCGACCGGATGATCGGCGAGGAGGGCACGGGCTTCGAGACCGCGATGCGCACCCTCGACCACACCCGCGTCACCATCGCCGCCCAGGCGGTCGGCGTCGCGCAGGGCGCGGTCGACTACGCGCTGTCCTACGCCAAGGAACGTCAGCAGTTCGGCAAGCCGATCGCCGACTTCCAGGGTCTGCAGTTCCTGCTCGCCGACATGGGCATGAAGGTCGAGGCCGCCCGCCAGCTCACCTACGCCGCCGCGGGCCGCTCGGAGCGCGACGACAAGGACCTCACGTTCTTCGGCGCCGCCGCCAAGTGCTACGCCTCCGACGTCGCGATGGAGGTCACCACGAACGCCGTCCAGGTGCTCGGCGGCTACGGCTACACCCGTGACTACCCCGTCGAGCGGATGATGCGCGACGCCAAGATCACCCAGATCTACGAGGGCACCAACCAGGTGCAGCGGATCGTGATGGCGCGTCAGCTGTTGTCGCGGGATCCAGTCCGAGCTGCCACTGACGGGCCGGTGCACCTGGTGGTCGACCTGGCACACCGGCGCGTCAGAGAGGCTCACGGAGCAGGCGCCACGAAGTCCGTCGAGTCGCCGGTGATGATGACGTAGAACCGCTTGCGACCCGTCGCGTTGCTGGTCACGGTGCCGTCGCTCTGACGGGGGCTGACCACGACGTGGTTGACGTTGCCGGTGCCGGGCGGTGCGCACGCCGTACCGGGCAGGCCGCACTGGCTGACCGCGATCTCCCCGGAGAACTCCGGGTTGCTGTCGGGGTTGGGCGCCCGGCCGTTCGTGATCCCATCGCCGTTGAGGTCCACGGTGTTCTGCAGCGCCACCACGGCGAAGGCCCCGTTGTTGGTGAGCGGCTCGTTGGCGTTGATGTAGACGTTGCCGTTGGCGCGCAGGGAGTTGTCCGGCGCCGGCGGCGTGGCGGTGTTCGGCAGGACCGGGTACGCCGCGGTCACGCTGAACCCACCCGACTGGGCCTCGATCTGGCCGGCGGCGTTGATCAACACCCACCGACCCGCACCGGCCGGACCTTGCGGACCTGCCGGCCCTTGCGAGCCGACCGGACCTTGCGGACCAGCCTTGAGCTGGCCCGGGGCGAAGTCGTTGGCCTTGAGGGAGCGCTTCTTGACGTCCTTGCCGGTGACCGAGTCGTCCCGGATGTCCTTCCCGGTGATGGAGTTGTTCTGGATGTCTTCGCCGGTGATCTTGACCGCGGCGTACGACGTGCCGCCGGTCGCCACCACCAGCGCAAGGACCGCAACCAGGGTCGCCGGTGAGGGGCGGCGGCGGAGGATGCTGCTAGGGCTGAGACGCATGATGCTTCCTTCCGATCAGGGGTGAGGTAACACCCGAGTTGTCTTGTCTCGCCCTTCAGTTCGTCGCCACCGGCCCTCCGGATCGGTACGGCCTGTCCTGCTTGGCGGCCAAGTGCCCGACAGGCCGACGGTCGCCGGGCCATCGCTGGTGGCCGCGGCACTAGCCTGAACCGGTGACGACGACGATCGTGATCCCGGTCCCCGACGGCACCTCCGAGGCGTACGTGGCCGGGCCTGGCGACCGCAGTACGCCGGGCGTGCTCTTCTACATGGACGCGTTCGGACTGCGGCCGCAGATCGCCCAGATGATGGAGCGGGTCGCGGGCTGGGGCTACGCCGTACTCGCACCGAACGTGTTCCACCGCGACGGCAGGGTGGCGGACCTGGCCCAGGACCAGGAGGGCGCGATGAGTCGCGTACGAGGTCTGACCCCCGACAAGGCCAAGGCCGACATCCCTGCCTATCTCGAGGCGCTGCGTGGCCTGTCCGCACCGGGCGGCCTCGGCACCACCGGCTACTGCATGGGCGCGCGGCTCGCCGTGCGTACGGCGACCGGTCACCCCGACGACGTCGTCGCCGTCGGCGGTTTCCACGGCGGCGGGCTGGCCACTGACGACGACTCCAGCCCGCACCTCGGCCTCCCCGCTGCCCGGGCGGAGTTCGTCTTCGGGCACGCGGACCACGACAGGTCGATGCCACCTGAGGCTGTCGGGCGACTGGGCGAGGCGCTGGCGTCCGCGGGTCTGGTGTTCATCAACGACGTGTACGCCGGTGCGCCGCACGGCTACACGATGAACGACACGGAGAAGTACCACGAGGAGTCGGCCGAGCGGCACTACCGCGCGCTGGAGGCACTCCTCGGGCGGACCCTGAGGTGACTGACCCGCAGAGTGTCGCCGAGTCCTCGGCCGCCGCGATGTGGGCCGGCGACCGCGCCAGCCAGGCCCTCGGCATGGAGATCGTCGAGGTCGCTCCCGGCCGCGCGGTGCTGCGGATGACCGTGCGCGACGACATGGTCAACGGGCACGCCATCGGCCACGGCGGGCTCACGTTCACCCTGGCCGACTCGGCGTTCGCCTTCGCCTGCAACAGCTACGACCGCAGGACCGTCGCCGCCGGCGCCGAGATCCGCTTCCTCGCCCCGACCCGGCTGGGCGACGTCCTCGTCGCCACCGCGGTCGAGCGCAGCCGCGAGGGACGTACGGGCGTGTACGACGTCGAGGTCACCGCCGGCGAGACCGTCGTGGCCACCTTCGTCGGCCGTAGCCACGAGATCGGCGGGTCGTTCGCCTGATCCGCGATCGCTGGTCGAGCCGGGCGAGCCCCAGCGAGCACGTGTCGAGACCCGGTGCCCGGACTGCGGCGTCCTACTTCAGGCCCGAGGGTGTGCAGAGTTCCTTGCCGATGCCGGCGACGTCGTCCTGCTGGATGCGCTGGAACATCTGCTCGGCGCGCTGCGTGTCCCAGTGCACGGCCAGGTCGGAGATGGGGACGCCGCAGGTGAGCCCGTTGTCTCCGTCGAGGCGGGTCATCGCCCATGCGAACTGCACGGCGGCCACGGGGCCCATCTCGTCGTCGATGGCGACGAAGTCGGCGGCGGCCATGTTGAGCTGCCAGTAGCGGAACGGGTTGAGGATCGACCAGACGGAGACCGCCTTCTCGCCGACCGCGGACACCACCTCGCGCTGGTGGGCGGCCCGGTCGAGGTCCCCGAGCTGCTGGGCGTGGCGCGAGCGCGCGTAGGCCAGCGCGACCGCGCCGTCGACATCCTGGCAGCCCTTCTTGATGCGCAGGTTGGCGTCGGCGTCGACCATGTCTTCATCGGGACAGATCTCGATGCCGCCCACAGCGTCGACCAGGCCGACGAAGCCGCCGAACCCGATCTGGACGTAGTGATCGATGCGGATGCCGGTCCTGGCCTCGATGGTGCGGATCAGCAGCTGGGGCCCTCCGAAGGCGTAGGCGGCGTTGATCTTCGTGGTGCCATGGCCCGGGATCGGGACGAGCGAGTCGCGCGGGATCGACATCAACAGGTTCGGCCCGGAGCCGGTGTGCAGCAGCATGATCGTGTCGGCGCGCTGACCCGAGGCGCCTCCGGTGTTGAGCTCCTTGCGCTCCTCGGCCGACAGGTCGGCGCGTGAGTCGTTGCCGACCAGCAGGTACGTCGTGCCGGGCTGGTCGCCGGGCCGGTCGCCATCGGGCATGGCGTCGATCTTCACGACCTGGTTCCACGCGATGAGCGGGACGAGGACCAGGAAGACCAGGAAGAGCAACAGCAACAAGAACACGTAGCGGAACCGGAACCGGAACCGGCGTTTCGAACCCTGTCCGGGCGGTGGTGCCAGCGGCGGAGGCGTCGGCCGGATGGACCGCTCGGCGGTCTGACGCTCCTGGTCGGACTTCAGCTGTGCGCGGCGCTCGCGGCCGGTGACGGCGGCGCGTTGCTGCGAGGGTGGCTGGATCGGCATGACCTGCGTCTCGTCCGGGCGCTCCTGAGCGCGCTCCTGGGTGGGCTCTGGGGGGCGATCCTGCCGCGGTACCGCCCGGGTGGCGTCGTCGGGGACGGCGCGGTGCTTGCCGGAACCGCCCGCTGACGTGCCCGAGGCACCCCGGCGCCGTACAGCCACTCGTACTCAGGCGTGCCCTCCTTGGGCGCGCCGTCGCCGGGCGGACGCCCGGGGGGAGTAGCCGTCATAGCCGTGACGGTACCGTCTGGCGCCTGACCAGACGTGTCGGCGCGTCGGACGCGCCTGCGGCGGGTGTGACTGGTGATACTGGCGGGACCGATTCCAGCTTGGCGAGCTCCTTCCCCAGCAAGAGAGGCACCACCCGATGCCGCCCGCACCGGTCACCACTGTCGCGCCCTCACGAGCGAGCGTGCGCGAACGCGCCGCCCACGTGCGCTACCGCCGGGCCCTGATGCTGATGACGATGACGCTGGTCGTCCCGGGCTCGGCCCAGCTGGCGGCGGGCAACCGGCAGGTCGGCCAGGTGGCGCTGCGGATCTGGCTCGTTCTGGTGGCCTTCGCCATGGCGAGCATCCCGATCGGCCTGGTGAACCACCAGTACGTCTTCTGGCTGGCCTCCGACACCGCCTTGCTGCAGCTGCTGCGCTTCGTGCTGATGGTGCTCGCCGTCGGTTGGGCCGCGCTCCTGGTCGACGCCTGGCGGCTGGGACAACCCCTGACCCTGAGCCTGACCCATCGTCGCGCCGTGGTCGGCGTCAACGGCGTGCTGTGCCTGTCGGTCGCCGGCACCCTGCTCTTCGGCGCCCACCTGGTCGGCGTCCAGCGTGACTTCATCCTGACCATGTTCGCCGGCGACGAGGTGACCGCCGCCCATCACGGTCGCTTCAACGTGCTGCTGCTCGGCGGCGACTCCGGCGCGGGCCGCTGGGGCCTGCGGCCCGACTCGATGACGGTCGCCAGCATCGACGAGGAGACCGGGCGCACGGTGCTGGTCGGCCTGCCCCGCAACATGGCCGGTTTCCCCTTCGCCAAGGGCTCGGTGATGGCCAAGCAGTTCCCGAAGGGCTTCGACTGCGAAGGGTGCTACCTCAACGGCGTGAGCACCTGGGCCGAGGACCACAGCGTCACTGTTCGGCAAGTCCGAGCACCCGGGCGTCGACGCCACGATCATGGCCATCGAGGGGATCACCGGGCTGAAGATCAACTACTGGGCGATGGTGAACCTCCAGGGGTTCCGCGACCTCGTCGACGCGGTCGGCGGCGTCACGCTCACGGGTCCGCCAGCCGATCCCCGTCGGAGGGCTGGGCAGTGACGTGACCGGCTACATCGAGCCCGGCGTGCGCAAGCTCGACGGCCACGACGTGCTCTGGTTCGCCCGCGCCCGCGACGGCTCCGACGACTACTCCCGGATGGCTCGCCAGAAGTGTGTGATGGGCGCGATGCTGCGCCAGATCAGCCCGCAGACGGCCGTCAGGAACTTCGAGGCGATCGCCAACGCGTCGTCGGCGATGATCTCCACCAACATCCCTCCGGGCGAGGTCGACCGCTTCATCTCCCTGGCCCTCGACGCACGCGGTCAGAAGATCTCCACCGTCTCGCTGGTGCCGCCGATGATCGTCACCGCAGACCCCGACATCCCCACCGTGCGGCGGATGGTCAACACCGCCATCGCGCGGGCCGAGGGCCGCACGCCGGCCAAGCAACCCGAGACCACGTCGGCCGACCCCGTCGAGACCTCGGTCGCAGACGGCGCTGACGCGGGTGCGACGGCGGCCGACCCGGGCGCCACGCCTGCCACGACACCGGACGAGACCCCGGCCGAGACCCCCGCCCCGCCGCAGGTCGTCACCGGCGGCTCGGTCGGCAACCTGTCCAACGGCTACGCCGCCAACCAGACCGACGACCTGGGTGCGAGCTGTTGATCGCTGGGCGGGCGTGGGAGGCCAACGTGTCACTTCGGCCCAGACTGACGCAGGGCAGTGGGCCGCATCGGCCGATATCCACGCGCACAGGGCAAGGAGCCTGACTGGGTCAGGGCCAGAGCTGGCCCGGGGCGGAGGAACGAACCCCTACCGCCCCGGGCAGGCCGTGCTCAGGGGTAGATCTCGCCAGCGAACCAGGTGCCCGCGTCGATCCACTCGCCGTTGCCGCCGCCGCCCCAGCCGTTGTTCACGTAGAACGCAGTGTCGGTGACGGTTTCGGTCCAGTCCCACCACAGGAAGGAGTGGCGAACGGTCCGGTGTTGCCACGCGTACCCCCAGGCAACGGGGTAGTGGCTCAGCCAGCCTGTGCCGATGACAGCGGGCGTGCGTCGGTACGCGATCGAGTTCGCGGCGTAGTTGGCCAGCCGGGTCTCGTGGATGCCGAAGGTGTTCCAGTGGGTGTCGAGCCGCGTGTAGCTGCGGCCGTTGAGGTACTGCCACGCGCCGGGCATGTCCCATGGAGCCGTCGCTCCGGAGCCGAAGGCGCAAAAGGTGCCGACCTGCCCACGGAGCTCGCCGATCATGTTGTTGACGCCTCCGTCCTGGCCGACCGGTGCGACGACGTCGGCGCCGCGGCCACCGTTCACCCGGTACAGACCGTTACGGCCGGCCCAGTAGGAGTTGCCGCCCGCGGCCTGGCGGTCGCCCCAGCTGAACACGATGCCCCATGCCGTGGGTCCGCAGCCGACCGCGCAGCCGGCGAACGGGAACTGGTTGTAGCGAGACTGGTCGCCGGCGCCGCCGGCCCAGAAGTAGTTCCAGCCCATGTCAGAGCTCCTCTCCGAGCGGACCGATGCGCTTGACAACGGTCGAGGGTGCCTGGTCGGGCACGATGAAGTAGCGGAGCTGTTCTTCGCTGCCGGCGTACCGCAGGTGCACCTCGAAGCTGGTGTCCTTGACGCTGACATCTGCGCGCGGTCGCAGCACAAGCTTCGGTGGGAGCGGTTGCGGATTGAGCTCAGCGCTGACCAGGTCGGCCGCCGGGCCCTCGATGGTGAAGTCGCCCTCCTCGAGGAGCCAGACCGTGTGCGTGGCGCCGGAGTGGATACCTTCGCCGAATGCGTCGGTGAGCTTTTCGGTCTCCCAGCGCGACGCGGCCCGCTCCGCGAGCGCGGCCAGATGAAGTCGATAGCTGTCGGCGTACCCCTTGGTCAGCTCGTTCCAGGAGCGCCACTCCTCGAGCTTGACGGGGCGCTGGTCCCGGGACCTCCGCAAGCGCTGAGGTTCGGTCTTGTCCCCGTCCTCGTTGTCGTGGGCAGCCGCCGCGACGGTCGTGGCGTAGCCGGCAGGCAGTCGCTTCGGCAGATCGTCCGGCAGCCCGGTGAGCTTGGGTGGCATCGTGCCGATGTGGCCGACCAGGTTGCCGCGGTCGTCGACCCCGGCGTAGCAGAGCGCGTCGAGCTTGACGACGCGGTCAATGGTGCCGAGCTGATCGAGCTGGCGGCTTGGCGGCGCGAGGTCGAGGCTGAAGTGCGGCACAGGAACGTCGTGGCCGCCGGTGGCGACGACGATGAACCCTTGCTCGGCGCGGCCCGCCTCTCCCTCAGGCGTGGGCAGTGCGGTCCGGAGGCCGGCGATCTCGATCTCCCAGTACGCGATGTCGGCCAGATCCGGCCGGTACAGCGGTGTGGCCTCCCCGAACCGCGGCTCTGCCTTCCTGAGCCTGGTCGGTGAGAGCCGGTCGCCGACAAGCGCGGCGACGGCGCGGGCTGCGCGACGACGTACATCGAGCGGCACCTCCTCGAACGGAACCCTCATGTGCTGCTTCCCCTTTGCTGTTGTCTGTGCGGTGGCCCCTGTGCATGTGGTAAGAGAGTCCGGTGTGCCCGTCTGATACGGCCGCGAGTACGCCAGGTCGGCAGCGTCCCTGGCGAGACATTTGGTTGGCTGCTCAGTGGGTTGCCTAGGGCAGAAGTCGGCGGGAAGAGGCAGGTGTGGGCGGCGCTGATGGCGACGGTACGGATATGACCCTTGCTGACGACCAGGTCGCTCTTCGACCTTGGTCGAGAGATGATGCGGGGTTCATGGCAAGAGCAAGTGCCGACCCAGCAATCCGACGTTACAACGGGGTCCACGACCGACTGGGGCACCCGGCTGCGCCGCTCTCCACGACTCAGGCCGAGTCCGTCATCGAGCAGTTCGCACAGAGCTGGCAGGCGTTCACTGAGACTGGAATACCCTCAGGCGTTGCGTTCGCGATCACGGACGAGAAATCTGGCGAGCTGGTCGGCTGCTGTGGAGTTGACGACTGGACGAGCGAAGATGTTGCGCAGTTCGGATACTGGATCGCCGCAGGCTCGAGGAGGCGTGGATACGCCACTCGGGCGACCATCCTGCTGACACGTTGGTTGTTCGAGCTTGGCGCCGCTCGTGTCTTCATGACCGTGGTCGCAGGGAACGAGGGTTCCATCTCGGTGGCCGAGCGGGCGGGGTTTGTTTATGAGGGAACGATGCGCTCACACGGCGTTTGGCAGGGCCAGCGTTGCGACGTGATGTGGTTCGCCGCCTTACCGGATGCGTGGCCGATGCGCCGTCCAGAGGAACAGGGGTGACCCACTACTAGCGCTTCCCCCGACCGAACATGCGGCGCAACTGGTCGGCCATCGACCTCGTCGGCTTGATCTCCACCAGGGTCGACCCATCGGGCGACGGAAGGTTCACGGCCTGCTCCGCGGAAAGCGTCGTGTGGACGTGGGTGGTGTGGATCGAGTCGATCTGATCGGCGTCGACAAAGCGCGTCCCTTCAGCGGTCTCGACGACGATGCCGTCGAACACCGCGACCTTCTCGTCGACCCACACGGCCTGGACCGTGGCGAAGGGGTGCCCGTCGCGGGTCTGCACCGGCGTGCCCGGCTGGAGCGCGGTGTATGCGATGGGGTAGCCATCCGTTTCCGGCATGCAGCAAAGCGTACGGCGGCCCAGCAACGACGGCATCGACAGGTCACGACTCGATCACGATCGTTGGGAACCCTGTGGAACAAGGGGTTCTGCGCCATCTTGCCGTGGGGGATGTCGGTGGTGGGTGTTTGACTTCTCGTATGGATCTCGGGGGCCTGTCGGGTGGTGAGCTGCTCGACCATGTCGATGAGCTGGCGCGCACCCAGCGGGAGACCGAGGTCGGCGATCTTGATGGCGGCGCGGCAGCATGCGGTCCTCAACAACGCCGAGAGCATCCCGGGCGTGGCAGTTGAAGGCCCCCGGTGGTGAGCGGCCGCGGCGGTTCGGTGGTGCGGGCACGCCGCTGGTGGCGGAGTTCTCTCCGGCCACCTTGGCGGCCGGCTCGGCCTGTCGACCCATGCGGGCCGGGATCTGATGGCCGACGCCCTGGACCTGGCCCACCGGCTGCCACGGTTGTGGGAGCGGGTCCAGGCACTGGAGGTCAAGGTCTCCTATGCCCGGTTCGTGGCCCGCAAGACCCGCGACCTCACCACGGTGCAGGCCGGCTACGTCGACGAGCGGGTGGTGGAGTCCGCCGACGGCCGGATCCCCTGGTCCCGGTTCGAGCTGCTGGTCGAGGCGACGGTCAAGGCCGCCGACCCCGAGGCGGCCGCGGAGCGGGAGGAGGCCGAACGGCGTCGCCAGTTCGCCAACCCGACCGCCTCCACCGAGGACGGGATGCGCGGCTTCTACATCCGCGGCCCGTTCGCGACCATCGCCCGGCTCGATGCGATGGTGGCGTTCTTCGCCGCCGCCCTGGCCCACCTGGGCGACCCGGGCAGCGAGGACGAACGCCGGGTCAAGGCGGTCCTGATCCTGGCCAACCCCGTCCACGCCCTGAACCTCCTCAAGTCCTACCGCGACTGGGTCACGGCCAGCACGACCGCCGACACGACCGCCGAGCGACCCACGAAGCAACCCCCGAGTCGACGGCCGGGGAGTCACCTGCTGCTCCGAGCAGCCGGAGGTGGACTGGTCGAAGTTCCTGCCCGCCGTCACCGTCTACGTGCACCTCTACGGCGGGGTCGACGGCGACGGCATCGCCCGGATCGAAGGGGTCGGCCCGCTGACCGAGGCCTGGGTCCGCGAGCACCTCGGCCCCCACGCCCACTTCACCATCACCCCGGTCCACGACATCGAAGGACAGGCCCCGGTCGACGGCTACGAGATCCCCGACCGACATCGCCAGGCCGTGCATCTGATGACGCCGGCCGACACCTTCCCCCACTCACCCAACATAGCCGTCCCAACAGATCGACCACACCATCGCCTACCAGCACGGTGCGGCGGCCAAGGGAGCCGGCCAATCCAGGGTCGGGCCAACTACGGGAAGCCCCGACGCATCCTCCACCACCGGATCAAGACCTTCACCGGCTGGGAGGCCAAGCAACCCTTCCCCGGCATCTACATCTGGCGCGACCCCTTCGGCGCCCACTACCTCGTCGACCACACCGGCACCCGCCGCCTCGGCCAGACCGGGGAGGCTGCCTGACACACTGTCCGGCGTGACCGAAGGACCCGCGATTCCCCACATCGTCGCGGTCGTCGTCACCTTCAACCGGCTGCCCCTGCTCCAGCGACTGGTGGCCCGGCTCGCCGAGACCGAGGGTCTGGCCGAGGTGCTGGTCGTCGACAACGCCTCGACCGACGGCACGGGGGAGTGGCTCGCTGCCCAACCGCCGCCGGTCCGCACGCTGACCCTCCCCGACAACCGGGGCGGCGCCGGGGGCTTCCATGCCGGTCTCCAGCAGGCCGTGGACGACGGCGCAGACCTGGTCTGGCTGATGGACGACGACGGGATCCCGGAGCCCGACTGCCTCAAGATCCTGCTCGGCCAGGAGGACCTCGACTTCTGGGGGCCGGCCGTGCTCGCCGAGCAGGACCACTCCCGGCTGTGCTTCCCGATCCGCCTGCCCGGCCGGGCGACCGTGGTGCACCGGATGGCCGAGGTCGAGCTGGCCGCGAGGGACGGCGTGATCGCCGACGTCGTGATCCCCTTCAACGGCGTGATCGTCACCCGCGAGCTGGTCGAGCGCATCGGCACGCCCCGCGAGGAGTTCTTCATCTGGGGCGACGACGTCGAGTACCTCTGGCGCGCCCGCAGGGACGGCGCCCGCACCGGCACCGTCGTCGCCGCCAGGTTCCTCCACCCGGCCACCGACGACCTGGGCACTCCCATGGCGTTCGGCCGCACGACGTACAACCACAGCCCCAGCGACCTCAAGCACTACTGCATGGCTCGCAACAACCTCGTCAACCTGCGCGACTACCGCGGGTGGCCCGCAGCGCTGGCCTTCGTGGCCAAGACCGCCTGGTTCTACACGTTCACCCGCCCGAGCCCGGCCCGCCTGGCCCTGAGCGCAAGGGCCATGTACGCCGGGTTGCGCGGCGACTTCACCGGACACCGGAGGTTCCTGCGTGGCTGAGTCCGTCGCGGTCGTCGTCGTCACCTACAACCGGGCCGACCTGCTGACCCGGATGCTGGACGGCCTCGTCGCGCAGACCTGGCAGCCGGACGCCGTCATCGTGGTGGACAACGCGAGCGGCGACCACACGCAGCAGGTGCTGGACCGCGACGACCTGCCGCTGCAGGTGATCCGCAGCGAGGAGAACGTCGGGGGCGCGGGCGGCTTCCGGATCGGCATGGAGACGGCGTACGCCGCCGGCTGGGACCGCATCTGGCTGATGGACGACGACGTGGTGCCCGCGCCGGACTGCCTGGCCAGCCTGATGGCCGTCGACGAGCCCTGCCTCATGTGTGTCCGCGAGGATCTCGAGGGTCGGCTGGTCGAGAAGTCCGCAACCACCTTCGACCTTCGCAACCCCTTGGCGATCAAGCCCAAGACGGCCAGCGTCGAGACGACGTACGGCTCCCGCGACGCGATGCCGCCGCTGGTGAAGATCGAGGTGGTGGCCTTCGAGGGCTTCTTGGTACACCGCCGGGTCGTCGACGCCGTCGGGCTGCCCGACCCCACGTTCTTCATCTTCTACGACGACGCGGACTTCGCCCTGCGGGCCCGCAAGGCGGGCTTCCGCATCTGGGCCGTGCGCGACGCGGTGCTGGTCCGCCAGCTGCCCTTCTCCCAGCGGCACGCGCTCGAGACGTGGAAGGGCTTCTACATGTACCGCAACCTCTTCGTGGTGCACTTCCGCCACGGGGAGAACGCCCTCGTGCGCGCCAAGCCCTACGCCATCGCCGCGGCCGTCGTCGCGTTGAGCCCGCTGCGCGGCGGACGGGCCGAGGCGCGCAATGTGATCCGCGCCATCCGCGGCGCCCGCGCCATGCGACGGCCCGCCGGGAGCGGGCGCGCGGAATCGGGTCGGGCAGCCTCGCCTCGCTAGACTCGACCGGGTATTTCACCAGTCGGCGAACAGTCAAGGAGACCCCCTACGTGACGGACCAGACCCCGACCGAGTCGGGTCCAGACCTCGTCGTCGTCGGCAGCGGGTTCTTCGGGCTCACCATCGCCGAGCGGTGCGCAAGCGAGCTCGGGCTGAACGTCCTCGTGATCGAGCGGCGGTACCACCTCGGTGGCAACGCCTACTCCGAGAAGGAGCCGACGACCGGCATCGAGGTGCACAAGTACGGCGCCCACCTGTTCCACACCTCCAACGAGAAGGTGTGGGAGTACGTCAACAGGTTCACCAGCTTCACCGACTACCAGCACCGCGTCTTCGCGAAGTACCAGGGCCAGGTCTACTCGTTCCCGATGAACCTCGGCCTGATCAACCAGTTCTTCGGCAAGGCGCACACCCCCGACGAGGCCCGCGAGCTGATCGCCAAGCAGGCCAGCGAGTTCGACACCGACACCGCGCAGAACCTCGAGGAGAAGGCGATCAGCCTGATCGGCCGGCCGCTCTACGAGGCGTTCGTCAAGGGCTACACCGCCAAGCAGTGGCAGACCGACCCCCAGGAGCTGAGCCCGGACATCATCACCAGGCTCCCGGTCCGCTACAACTACGACAACCGCTACTTCAACGACACCTACGAGGGTCTGCCCACCTCCGGCTACACCGCGTGGCTGACCCGGATGGCCGACCACCCCAACATCGAGGTGCGGCTCGACACCGACTTCCTGGATCCCTCGACCGGCCTGGCCGAGGAGTTCAAGGGCAAGGTCCCGATCGTCTACACCGGCCCCGTCGACGAGTACTTCGACAACTCCGAGGGCCGGCTGTCGTGGCGCACCGTCGACCTCGAGGCGAGCGTCGTCGACGTCGACGACTTCCAGGGCACCTCGGTGGTCAACGCCAACGACGAGGACGTGCCCTACACCCGGATCCTGGAGTTCAAGCACTTCCACCCCGAGCGGGTGAAGACCCACCTGCCCGGCAAGACCGTGATCGTCCACGAGTACAGCCGTGCCGCCACGGCGGACGACGAGCCCTACTACCCGATCAACACCGCCGAGGACCGCGAGAAGCTGCTCAAGTACCGCGAGCTCGCGAAGGCCGAACCGATGGTGCTGTTCGGCGGCCGGCTGGGCACCTACAAGTACCTCGACATGCACATGGCCATCGGGTCGGCGCTGTCGATGTACGAGAACAAGCTCAAGCCGCACTTCGCCGACGGCGCCACGCTCACCTCTGGAGGAGTCGACGAATGACGACCACCACTGCCGAGACTGTTGACGAGAGCGCGCCGAAGGTACGCCGCCTCCTCCAGCGTCAGATCCTCCCGATCGACCGCGACACCGACGTGTTCGCCCTCTACGTCGACCCGGAGGAGCCGCGCCTCGACGCCGACCGTTACGACATCGGCGGCAACCGGGCGGCCAAGGACCTCAACAACGCCGCGATCCGCCAGTCCACGTCGACCGGGAAGTCGGTGCATCCCGACCAGATCGAGTCGCGCACGGCGTTCCGGATCCACCAGGGCAGCAAGATGTCCTTCGGCACCTACTTCAACGGCTTCCCGGCGTCCTACTGGCGGCGGTGGAGCGTCGTCAGCGAGGTGCGGCTGGCTGTCGCGGTCGTCGGCCGGGGTGCCAGCGTGACCGTCTACAAGTCGATGGCCAACGGTCGCTCGCAGCGCGTGGACGCCGCGACCGTCGAGGGCGACCGGGGCACGTTCGAGTTCGACCTCACGCTGACGCCGTTCGCCGACGGCGGCTGGTACTGGTACGACGTCGTGGCCGGCGACGAGGACGCCCTCGTCGAGTCGGCCGAGTGGACCGCCGAGGTTCCCGCCGATCGCGCGCAGCACGGCACGGTCGACATCGTCATCACCACGCTCGACAAGCCCGACTTCTGCGCCAAGCTGCTCGCCCAGATCGGCGAGGACGAGCTGCTGCGGCCCTACCTCGACACCGTCTTCGTCTCTGAGCAGGGCAAGAAGAAGGTCGCCGACCACGAGCTCTTCACGCTCGCCGAGAAGGCACTTGGCGACCTGCTCGTCATCAACGAGCAGGGCAACCTCGGCGGCTCAGGCGGCTACGCCCGCGGCCAGCTCGAGTCGCTCCGCAAGGGCACGGCGACCTACGCGATGATGATGGACGACGACGTCGTCTGCGAGCCCGAGGGCATCATCCGCGCCGTCACCTTCGGCGACCTGACGCGCCGGCCGACCATCGTCGGCGGTCACATGTTCTCCCTGTTCTCCCGCTCGACCCTGCACTCCTTCGGCGAGATCGTGCAGCCGTGGCGCTTCTGGTGGCAGACGCCGCTCGACGGCTACTCCGACTGGGACCTCGCCGCCCGCAACATCCGCTCAGCCAGGTGGTTGCACAAGCGCGTCGACGTCGACTTCAACGGCTGGTTCATGTGCCTGATCCCGCGCGTGGTGCTGGAGCGGATCGGCCTCTCGCTGCCGATCTTCATCAAGTGGGACGACCTCGAGTTCGGCCTCCGCGCCAAGGAGCACGGCTTCCCGACGGTGACCTTCCCGGGCGCAGCGGTGTGGCACGTGCCGTGGACCGACAAGAACGACGGCGTCGACTGGCAGGCCTACTTCCACCACCGCAACCGTTTCGTGTCGGCGCTGCTCCACTCGCCGTACCCCAACGGCGGCCGGCTGGTGCGCGAGAGCCTCAACCACCAGATCAAGCACCTCGTGTCGCTGCAGTACTCCACCGTCGAGATCCGGCACCAAGCCCTGCTCGACGTGCTGGCCGGCCCGTACGCCCTGCACGAGCAGCTGCCGGGCAAGCTCGGCGAGGTCAACGCCTTCCGCAAGCAGTTCACCGACGCGCAGCTGCACGCCGACCCCGACTCGTTCCCACCCATCCGCCGCACCAAGCCGCCGCGGAAGGGCAAGGGTCCCGGCACGGAGATCCCGGGCCGGCTCGCGCAGCTGATGACGGCCGGCTTCGCGCCGATCCGCCAGCTGCGACCGGTGCGCGAGCTGTCCAAGCAGCACCCGGAGGCGGAGCTCACCGCGATGGACGCCAAGTGGTACCGGCTGGCCAGCTACGACTCGGCCATCGTCTCCATGAACGACGGCGCGTCGGCCGCGCTCTACCGCCGCGACCCCGCCCACTACCGCGAGCTGCTGAAGAAGACGCTGGCGATCCACGCCGAGCTGCGTCGTGAGTGGCCACGCCTGGCCGCCGAGTACCGCGCCGCCCTCGACGACATCACCTCGCCCGAGGCGTGGGAGAAGACGCTCGCCCCGTGGATGGCCGCGGATGACTGACACCCTCGACCCGCCCCACTCACACGAAGGGCCGCACGACGCGGCCAGCCGGGCCCTGGCTCTGGCCGACGTACCTTTGGTGTCGCCGTCCGCGCAAGGCGGCATCCGCGGCATCCTCAAGCACCGCTACCTGCTCAAGCTGCTGGTCAAGCGCGAGGTCACTGCCCGCTACACCGGGTCGTTCCTGGGGATGCTGTGGTCCTACATCAACCCGCTGACGCAGTTCCTGATGTACATGTTCATCTTCGCGCTCCTGATGGGCCGCGGTGACAACATCGAGCACTTCGCCATCCACGTGTTCGCGGCGCTGATGGTGGTCTCGCTCTTCACCGAGACGGTGGCGGCCGGCACTCGCTCGCTCGTGCGCAACGCCTCGCTGCTGCAGAAGAGCGCCATGCCCCGCGAGATGTTCCCCGTCGCCTCGTTGCTGGTCTCGATCTACCACCTGTGGCCGGAGTTCGTGATCCTCGGCGTCGCCTTGTTCTTCACGGGCTGGACGCCCGACATGACCGCCATCGCCGCCGGCTTCCTCGGCTACGCCTTGATCATCGTCTTCTCACTCGCCCTGGGGCTCGCGCTCAGCGTCAGCCAGGTCTTCCTGCGCGACACTGGGCAGATCGTGGCCGTGGTCAACAACTTCATCCGCTTCGGCGTGCCGATGATGTACCCCTACAGCCTGGTGGCCGAGCGCTTCCACGGGCACACCGATCTCTACCTCGCCAACCCGATCGCCGTCGCCGTGCTCCTGGTGCAGCGGTGCTTCTGGGTGCCGACGACGAGTGACGTCGACCAGACCATCGTCGACCACATGCCCGACCACCTGTTCCAGCGCGGGCTCATCGCCCTGGCGGTGGGCCTGATCATGCTGCTGGTGGCGCAGAAGATCTTCACGCACTTCGAGAACAAGATCCCCGAGAGACTGTGATGTCCGAGTCCATCATCGTCGAGAACGTCTCGAAGAGATTCACCAAGCAGTACCACCGCACCCTCAAGCAGGTGACGGTGGCGATGACCCGGCGCCAGCAGGTGACCAACTCGTTCCTGGCCCTCGACGACGTCTCGTTCCGGGTCGAGCAGGGCGAGTCGATCGGCCTGATGGGCCTCAACGGGTCGGGCAAGAGCACGCTGCTCAAGGTCGTGCAGGGCGTCATGCAGCCCGACGTCGGATCGGTCCGCACCAAGGGCCGGATCGCCGGCCTGATCGCCACCGGCGCAGGCTTCCACCCTCAGCTGACCGGTCGCGAGAACATCTACCTGAACGCCGCCATCCTCGGGATGAGCGAAGCTGAGACCAACCGCAAGTTCGACGAGATCACGGCGTTCGCCGACATCGACGACTTCCTCGACTCGCCCGTCGCCTACTACTCCTCGGGCATGCACGCCCGCCTGGGCTTCGCGATCGCCATCCACGTGGACGCCGACATCTTCCTTGCCGACGAGGCACTGGCCGTGGGCGACAAGCCCTTCAAGATCAAGTGCATGAAGAAGCTCAAGGAGATCCGCGACAGCGGCGTGACCATCTTCTACGTCAGCCACGCCGCCGGCTCGGTCCGCAAGATCTGCGACCGCGTCCTCGTCCTCGAGAAGGGCGTCCTCGGCTTCGACGGCGACGTCGAGGCCGGCATCAAGTACGTCCACTACGACGACGACTCCGAAGGCACCGACGACGAGCTGGGCTCCGAGGTCTAGGTCCTCACCCGATCCGTGAGGTGGTTTCGAGGCTCGTCGCTGGCGCTCCTCACGCCTCAACCACCGAACGTTTCGGTGGTTGAGGAGCAGGCCGCCAGCGCGCCGAGCCTCGACCGCGAGCCACCGCCTTGGGGTAGACCGCGCGCCTGCCACGACCAGGCGAGAAGATTGACAAATCGCAGGTCGCTCGGCGTGTCGACTGGAAATTACAGGTTTGTAGTTACTCAGAAACCCTTCCAGCACCTCTGTGACGCGTGTGAAAGTTGCTACTCGTGTGAACCTTCCCCTCGCACTGGAGTAGCCCCTCATGCCTTCTGGCCCCACCCCGTTCCAGGCCCGCTTCGTGACGGCCACCCAGCAGCTGCTGGCGCTCGCCGTCGTGTGCGCGGCGCTGACGCCTGCCGTGGGCGTGGTGAGCCTCGACGTCGTGGCGCAGGCGCCACAGGGCTCGGCCGCCGGTGCGCCGGCGGCGCTGATGTCGGCGTACGGCGAGGAGGCACTGAAGAGCTCCAAGCTGCCCAGCGGCCCCGTGTCGGCCGACCTGCGCGAGGTGCAGCTGACCCAGCCGGCGAACGGCAAGAGCCTCAGCCGAATGGCGGCACGTACCCCCGCCGCCCGGGTCGCAGCGGCGCCCGGCGGCGGCAGCAGGCTGACCAGCGTCCCGCAGGACGTGACCGGCTACGGGTCGGTCGGCGTGACCTGGGCGCACGGCATCCAGCCGTCCGAGGAGGACCTCGGCTTCGAGGTGCGGACCCGCACCGACGGATCGTGGTCCGGGTGGACCGACCTCGAGTACCACGACGACCACGGCCCCGACCCCGACAGCGAGGAGGGCCGTAGGGCCCGCCCGGGCACCGACCCTCTGCTCGTCGGCCGGGTGGACCAGGTACAGGTCCGGGCCGACGCGAAGGCCTTCCTGCCCAGCGACATGCAGCTCGCCGTCATCACCCCCGGCCAGCCGAAGCGCACGGTGACCGCTCGCGCGGCGATCGACACCAGCACCATCGACGGCAACGACGGGTCGCACTCGGCGTACGACGCGTCAGCCCTCGCGGCCGCGGAGGCCGACGCCGGTGAGGGAGCCCTCGGGCTGGCGGCGGCGACGTACACGCCGCAACCGGTCATCTACTCACGGGCTCAGTGGGGCGCCAACGAGAGCATCCGCGACAAGGGCTCGCTGCACTACTACGAGGTGCACGCCGGCTTCGTGCACCACACGGTCAACGCCAACGACTACACCCCCGACGAGGTGCCTGGGATCCTGCGCAGCATCTACGCGTACCACACGCAGAGCCGGGGCTGGAGCGACATCGGCTACAACTTCCTGGTCGACAAGTTCGGCCGCATCTGGGAGGGCAGGTACGGCGGCGTCGACCGACCGGTCGTGGGTGCGCACACGCTCAACTACAACGACTACTCCTTCGCGATGTCGGCGATCGGCAACTTCGAGACCGCCCAGCCGCCCGCCGCGATGCTGCAGGCCTACGGCGTGCTGTTCGCCTGGAAGCTCAGCCTCCACGGCGTGGACGCCGCCTCGACGGTGCAGCAGGTGGGCAGGACGGGGTTCCAGGCGATCAACGGCCACCGGGACGCCGCGGCCACGGCCTGCCCCGGCAAGTACCTCTACGCGCAGATCCCGCTGATCCGTCAGTACGCCGCCGCGGCCCAGCAGGGCTGGGCGGGCCGCGAGCTCGAGTCGAGCGTCGCGGGGACGCCGTACCCGGACCTGCTCGTGCGCAGGAAGTCCGACAGCCAGGTGTACGTCGTGCCCACCAACGGCATGACCCGCTTCGGGCCGCCGACCTCGCTGGGCGGCGGGTGGTCGGGCTTCGACCTGGTGCTGCTCGTGCCCGACGTGACCGGTGACGGCAAGGCCGACCTGCTGGCCCGCTCGGCCGCGGACGGCTCGACCGAGGTCCGCCCGGGTGACGGAGCCGGCGCCTTCGGGCTGCCCATCAGCACCTTCAACAGCCTCGCCGGCCACGACCTGATTGCGGTCGCCGGCGACCTCGACGGCGACGGGCACGCGGACCTCGTCGCTCGTGATCCCGCGACTGGCCGGCTCGACGCCTATCTGGGCAACGGCCAGTCCGGGTTCACGGTCAAGCAGCTCGGCGACAGCTGGGGCAGGTACGCGATGATCTCCGGGCCCGGCGACGTCAACGGAGACGGTCGACCCGACGTCGTCGGCCGCGGCGCCGACGGCGCCTTCTACCTGGTGCCGGGCATCGCCGGCGTCGGGTTCGGGGAGCCGCTCCGGATCCGGGGCAGCTGGAAGGGCTACGACACCATCACCGGCCATGGCGACTTCAACGGCGACGGCAAGGTCGACCTGCTCGTGCGCTCCGCCGGATCGAGCAAGGTCTACGTCAAGCCCAACCGGGGCAACGGACGCTTCGGGCACCCGCTCGGGCCGATCGACGCGCCTGCGGGAGCCACCGGCCTCAGCGCCGGCGCCTCGGCGTACGGGTCCTCGGCTCCCGACCTGATCGCCCGCATGGGCGACATCGTCGTGCTGATGCGCAACGCCGGCACCTTCGAGACCGGTAGCCCCATCGCGACGGGAGTCGTGGTCCCCAAGGCCGGCACCATCCTCAACGCGGGCGACTGGGACCGCGACGGCGCCGCCGACATGATCGTGCGCAACCGCAACTCCGGGAAGCTGTGGCTCTACCGGGGCAACGGGCAGGGCCAGTTCGCGGCGCCGACGGCGCTGGCCACGGGCTTCAAGTCGGTCAAGCTGCTGGCGGCGGTCGGTGACATGACCGGCGACGGCTGGCCCGACCTGACCGGGCAGCCGGCCGGTGGCTCGATGCGGATCTACCCGGGCAGTGGGATCAGCGGGATCCAGGCGTCGTACGCCGCCTTCAAGCAGATCAAGGCGGGCATCCAGGTGCCCGTCGGGCGCTGGGACACCGACGGCGCCCCTGACAGCCTGTTCCGCTCGGGGAAGCAGGTCAGCCTCTATCCCGGCAACGGACCGGGTGGGTTCCTCGGGGCTCGCGCGCTGCGGCTCAACGTGAAGCGCTACGACTGGATGGTGGGCGTCGGCGACATGGGGGTCAACGGCCATTCCGGAGTCGTGGTGAGGGAGAAGAAGACCGGGTACCTCTGGCTGCTGCCGGGCACCGCGACGGGGTTCTCCACCCGGGTCTTCCTGGCGCAGGGGTTCAAGGGGTACGACCTGGCCGGATGACCGCTAAGAACCGTCGTCGACGCGGCTCGTGCAGCGCTCCGCGGCGTACACCCGGGTCACGTCCTCACCGGAGGTGGCCCCCGAGACGAGCACGAGGGAGCCGCCACCCCCCAGCGGCTTCGTGAATGCGGCGAGACCGGAGAGGGAAACCGGGTTCGCCGTCGAGAGGAGTCGGCCGCCGCCGGAACGAGAGGACCCGGCGGCGGCCTGGCTCCAGAGGTCGCCTTGGGTGAGGCGTACGCCGGCCCAGGCGACGGCCGGTTCCTCGCTGGTCGGCGGGTCCCACGGCGTGAACGCGTCGGGCTGCGACCAGACCTCCACACCGACGTCGTGCACCCCGCCCGGCAACGGTTCCGCGAACCGGACGCCGAGCGGTCGCAGCGAGCAGGCCAGCACCGGCAGGCGGTCGGCGTACGTCGCCCACCGCTGGAGGCCCGCCGGCCCGCAGACCACGGCGTCCGGTTCGTCGTCATCGGTGACCAGCAGCCCGACGGTCCAGGCCGCCCCGAGGAGTACCGGCCCCAACCAGTGAGCAGGCAGGTCGACGCGCAGCGTGCGGCCGCGCTCGAGGTCGTGCTCCTCCGCGAGCAGCGACGCGGTCTTGGCCACCCAGTTGGCGTACGTCGTCACCGACAGCTCGGCGCGCTCGTCCGTGGCGAGGTCGTAGTAGGTCACCAGCGGCTGGCCCGGGTCGGCGCGCAGTCGCTGCGCGAGCACCTCGGCGAACGTCGTCACCGGAGGCAGGCTAGTCAGGGCTGGGCCCGTCGGAGCCCCCGGCTACGATTCGCGGTCTTGGGTAGCCGAGCGAGAGGCGGGTGGATGCGCGCGACGTGGGCAGGGGCCGTAGCGGTGGCGCTCATGGCCGGCGGCCTGGCCGGCTGCGGTGACTCCGCGAGCAGCGGCGCCACCGACCCGCCGTCGGACGCTCCTACCAGCACGGCCAACCCTTCCGCCAGCACCTCCGCCGACCCGACACCGACCTCCGAGGCGCCCCCCGAGGAGGAGGGGTGCCCCTACCTGACCGCCGAGCAGGTCTCGGCCGCCCTCGGCTCTCCCATGATGGAGACCGCCGGAACCATCAACGCCTGCTTCTTCGACCCCGAGGGGGGCGAGGGTCCCGGCGTGCTGCTCAGCCGGGTCGACGTCCAGATCGACCCGGTCGACT
>CAVWXS010000054.1:0-23336 GCA_963758885.1 uncultured Actinomycetota bacterium | reverse complement strand
TCGCTGTCATGGCCCTCTCGGGCCAGGCACGGTCGAGTAGGGGTACTCAGGGGCGGACGGGTACTCACGCGGACGCCACCGCGGCCGAGCGCGAGCAGGCTTGTGCCATGCCTACTACCCAGAACGCGAACCCCAAGAACTCCAGCGCCTTCTACATGCAGGCCATCGTCTCCTTCGGCGTTGCTCTCTTCGCCGTCCTGGTGGCCGTGTACTACCTGCCGGCCGACCCGTGGATCAAGGCCTTCTTCGCCCTCTCGATCTGCTACCTGGTGACGTCGTCCTTCACCCTCGCCAAGGTGATCCGCGACCGCCAGGAGGACGAGATGGTGTTCAGCCGCCTCGACCAGGCCAGGCTCGAGAAGGCCCTCGCCACCCACGACCCCTACAAGGGTGTCGCCTCCTGACACACTCCCTTCGTGCAGCCCTTGCCCGATCCCGCACTGGTGGTCCTCGTCGGACCCGCGGGGTCGGGCAAGTCGCGTTTCGCCCGCCGCCACTACCGCGCCGCGGAGGTCGTCTCGTCCGACGACCTGCGCGGCGTCGTCGGCTCCGGCGCCCACGACCTGGCCGCCACCGACGAGGCGTTCGAGATCCTCGAGCGCGTCGTGGCCGCCCGCCTCTCGCGCGGGCTGACCACCGTCGTCGACACCCTCGGCCTCGACCGCGGCCGCCGCCGGGCCTGGCTCGACGCCGCCCACGCCGCCGGACTCCCCGCCGTGGCGGCCGTCATCGACACTCCTCCCGACGAGACCCGGCGCCGCAACGCCGACCGCGCGTACGTCGTCCCGGCCAGCGCCCTCGCCAGCCAGCTCAAGCGGTTCCGCGAGGTGCGCGACGTCGAGCTTCTCGACGAGGGCTGGGACGTCGTGCACGTCGTGACGCCCGACTCCCCCGCCGCCTCGCCGACACTCACTCCGGAGGCCACACCCACCGAGGACCGCCGCTCGTCCCAGGGGCTGGCCGTCATGCTCCAGCTCTCCCGCTTCCCGTGGGGCGAGGACCCGGCCGCCTGGTTGAAGTCCATGGCGCTGGCCGCGGACGAGGCCGGCTTCGCCGGGCTCGCGGTGATGGACCACCTGATCCAGATCCCGCAGGTCGACCGAGCCTGGGAGCCGATCCCCGAGCCGTGGGTGACCCTCGGGCTGCTGGCCGGGCTCGACACGAGGTTGAAGCTCGGCACCCTGGTCTCGCCGATCACCTTCCGGCCCGCGGGCATCACGGCCAAGGCCGCGGCCACGCTCGACGCGCTGTCGGGCGGCCGGGCGTTCGTGGGCGTCGGCGCCGGCTGGTGGGACCGCGAGCACGCGGCGTACGGCCTCCCGTTCCCACCGGCACGCGAGCGCCTGGACGCGCTGGAGGCGGGGATCGAGACGATGCGGGCGCTGTGGGCGGCGGGGACGAAGGCATACGCCGGCGAGCGGGTCAGCCTGCCCGAGACCACGTCGTACCCCCGGCCCGCCGGGCCGATCCCGGTGATCGTCGGCGGGAACGGCGAGCGCCGCACCCTGGCGATCGCGGCGCGCCTCGGCGACGCCTGCAACCTGCCGTCCGACGTCGAGCGTCTGGACCACAAGCTCGAGGTGCTGCACGGTCACCTGGACGCGATCGGACGGCCGTACGACGAGCTCGAGGTCACCGTGCTCGACCTGCCCGTCATCGGCAGGGACCGCGACGACGTCTGGGCCCGCGTCGAGCGGCTGCGAGGGCGGACGCCCGCGGCGGCGTACGCCAAGAAGAAGCACGCCGGCACCGTGCCCAGCAGCGCGACCGCTGGGCCGGCCTGGTCGAGCGCGGCGTCGGCACCGTGTTCGTGTCGACAGATGACGCCGGACCTCACCGGCCCTGACGACGTAGTCGTTGGTCGAGGAGGTCGCGCAGCGACCGTCAGAGACCCCGTAACAGTGTGCCGACCGCTCCCCGGGTTTCGTGACGGGCCCTCGAGATGGACCTGCCCTCTCAACCGCGACGCTCTTCGCTCGGTGCTGGTGAGGCCGAGGACCCGGCGGGCGACGATCAGCAGCTGGATCTGCTGGGTGCCCTCGAAGATGTCGAGGATCTTGGAGTCGCGGGCCCACTTCTCCAGCAGCTCGCCCTCGGCGTACCCGACACTTCCGCACAGCTCGACGCACGACAGGGTGACGTCGGAGCCGACCCGGCCGGCCTTCGCCTTGGCCATCGAGGCCTCGAGCGAGTTGGGCTTGCCGTTGTCGGCCATCCAGGCGGCCTGGAGCATCAGCAGCCGGGCGCCCTCCCAGTCGGCCTCCATCTGGACGTACTTCGCCGCGGCGGCCGACTGAACGTGGCCCGGACGGTCGTAGTCGATCGTCACGCCCGCCTTCTCCAGCAGGTCCCAGGTCAGGTCGAGGGACGCGCGGGCACAGCCGACGGCCATCGCGGCCACGAGCGGGCGGGTGTTGTCGAAGGTGGCCATCGCACCGCCGAACCCGGTGGTCCCCGTGTTGCCGGCATCGATCTCGGGTGAGCCCAGAAGGTTCTCGGCCGGCACCCGGCAGTCCTCGAACCGGATGGTCGCGGTGTCGGAGGCCTTGATACCGAGCTTGTGCTCGAGCCGCTCGACGGTCATGCCGGGCGTGCCCTTGGGCACCACGAAGCTCTTGATCGCGGCGCGGCCCCGGTCCTGTCGAGCGTTGCCCAGACGACGACCGCGTCGCAGCGGTCGCCGGAGGTGACAAAGATCTTCTCGCCGTTCAGCACGTACTCGTCGCCGTCGAGCACGGCGGTCGTGGAGATGTTCGCGGAGTCCGAGCCGGTGCCGGGCTCGGTGATCGCCATCCCGGCCCACACGCCGGCGAACCGCTCCTGCTGCTCCGGGCTCGCCACGGACGCGATGGCGGAGTTGCCGAGGCCCTGGCGGGGCAGCGAGAGCAGCAGCCCCACGTCGCCCCAGCACATCTCCGCGATGCCCAGCACCGAGGCGAGGTTGGTGCCGTTCTTGACCCCCTGCTGTGACCGGCCCTCGTCCTTCTCCTCGTCGTCGCGCTTGACGCCGGCAGCCCCGGCGCCGTTGCTCGCGCCGGACTCGGAGAGCCCGTCGATCATCGCGGCGAGGAGGTCGAGCTCCTTGGGGTACTCGTGCTCCGCGGCGTCGTACTTGCGGCTGATCGGCCGCAGCATGTTCATCGCCACCTGGTGCGCCTGGTCGCGCAGCTGCACGAGCTTCTTCGGGTCGTCGAGACTGATCATCAGATCAGCACACCGCCTTCCATCACGCCGATGGCTCTGAGGTCGCGGTACCACCGCTCGACCGGGTGCTCCTTGACGTACCCGTGGCCGCCGAGCAGCTGTACGCCGTCGAGGCCGATCTGCATGCCCTTGCTCGCGCACAGCTGCCGGGCCAGCCCGATCTCGCGCGCCGCGTCCTTGCCGGCGGCCACCCGGCCCGCGGCCTTGTAGGTCAGCAGGCGCATCGCCTGCAGCTCGATCGCGATGTCGGCGACCATGAACGCGACCGACTGACGGTGGGCGACGGGCTCGCCGAACGCCTCGCGCTCCTTGACGTACGGCGTCACGTAGTCGAGCACGGCCTGCCCGGTGCCGACGGCCAGGGCGCACCAGGCCAGTCGGGACAGCCGCACGCACTCGGCGTACGTCGCGCCGTCGTCGCTCCCGAGCAGGGCCCCGGCCGGCACGCCCACCCCGTCGAGCACGACCTTGGTCAAGGACGCCGCACGGACGCCCATGGCGGGATCGGCCTCGACGCTGAGCCCGGCGGCGCCTGCCTCCACGAGGAACAGCGCGTTCGCGCCCGTCTCGAGACGGGCGCCGACCACGAACAGCTCGGCGTCGGCGCCGCGGGGTACGAGCGACTTGACGCCGTCGAGGACGAAGCCGTCGTCGGTACGCGTCGCGATGGTCGCGGGCTCGAGCGCGTCGAAGAGGACGGCCGGCTCGGTGAGGGCCAGCGCGGCAGCGGGGGGCCCGATATTTGCCAGTACCGGTGAACGCCGGGAGGTACGTCGCCTGCTGCTCGTCGCTCCCCCACAGCGAGATCGCGGTGGCGACCGATCCGGGGGCAAGGGCGGCGACGGCGATGCCGAGGTCGCCCTTCGCGAGCGCCTCCGCGACCAGAACGCCTGCCGTCGCGGTGCGCTCCTCCGACAGCCCGCCGAGCGACTCGGGTACACCGAGGATCGGGAGGCCGACGTCGTTGCCGGCCCTCAGCACCGCGGCGGGAGTCGCGCAGGCGGCATCGGCGTCGGCGGCCGCCGGGCGGACCACCTCGGTCGCCAGCTCGGTCACGACGTCGACCAGCATCTGCTCGTCGTCGGTCGGGGTGAGGTCGAAGAGGCCGCGACCGCTCGGCGCCCCGGGACGGGCGCCGGGCTTCCCGACCTGGCCCGCTCGGGCGAAGGCGCGGCCCGCGGTGCTCGCCGTACGGAAGCCGGTGCGGGTCACAGCGAAGACGGCCTTCTCGGTCTGCCTGCGGATGCCGAGCCGGTCGAGCAGGTCGCTCTGGGCCAGCCGGTTCATCGCGGCGACGGCAAAGCCGAGCGGGTCGCGGCTCTCGCGGGAGGAGGCGGGCATAGGCCACTGTAACTAGCAGTTACACTGGCGGGCAGGCCGGCGTGCGTGTCGCCACTCACACCTACTGGGGGGTAAGTGGAGTGGTCGCACGCCGGTCCTCATAGGCTTCCGGACCATGACCTCCGAACCCTGCACGCGCCGTACGGACGGCTGCCCGAGGGTGGCACTGTCCGGCCGATGACGCGGTGGGGCACTCCGGTGATGCACCGACCGCAGGCCGACGTGACGACGTACGACGGCGACCTGCGCTCGCTGGCCGCCGACATGGTGGCCACGATGTACGCCGCCGACGGCGTCGGTCTCGCCGCCTGCCAGATCGGCGTCGACCTGAGGGTCTTCGTCTTCGACTGTCCCGACTCGTCGGGTCGGCACACGGTGGGCGTGGTGTGCAACCCGGTCGTCGAGCTGCCCGAGGGCAAGGACCGCAAGCTCGACGAGGCCGAGGAGGGCTGCCTGTCCTTCCCCGGCGCCTTCGTCGACTGCGCACGGCCCGACTACGCACGGGTGACGGGCACCGGCGTGGACGGGACGCCGGTGACCTTCGAGGGAGATGGCCTGCTCGCACGGTGCCTCCAGCACGAGACCGACCACACCGTCGGCACCGTCTTCGCCGACCGGCTCTCGGCCAAGGCGCGCAAGAAGCTCGACAAGGCGCAGGCCAAGGTGGCCGACGACTTCCCGCCGGGGTGGCCTGCCAATACCTGATGCGGCGCCATGGCGTCGCCCTCTAGCCTCCGGGCGTGCCCTCACCTCGCGTCCGCATCGTCCACCTCTCCCAGCCCACGCACGCCGCCCTGGCGGCCGAGGACCTGGAGGAGGCGAACCGCCACACCGTCGTACCCCTGGGGCCGATCTTCGTGACCGAGGGGTTCCGGTCGACGTTCGCCCGGCGGGCCACCCAGCTGCTCGAGCACCCCGAGGACGAGCCGTGGGTCACCGGCATCATCTGGGACGAGGACCTCGGCGTGGCGGTCGGAGCGGCGGGGTTCCACGGGTCCCCGGACGCCGACGGGATGGTCGAGGTCGGCTACTCGGTCGACCCGGCGTACCGGCGCCGCGGCTACGCCCGCGCCGCCATGCAAGAGCTGATCGACCGGGCCATCGCCGACCCGTCGGTGCGGGTGCTCAGGGCCTCGATCTCTCCCGACAACGAGCCGTCGCTGAACCTGGTGGCGTCGTTCGGCCTGGAGCGCAACGGCGAGCAGTGGGACGAGGAGGACGGCCTCGAGTGGATCTTCGAGATCCCGACCCTCTCTGCTGGTTGAGGAGGTTGCGCTAGCAACCGTCTCGAAACCACCAGAGGTTTCGAGACGGCGCTGAAGCGCCTCCTCAACCAACGGGGGGATCAGCGGCGGGCGGTGACGTAGCAGGCGACGGCGGTGGCGGCGGCGACGTTGAGGGAGTCGATGCCGGCGGTCATCGGGATGATCGCGCGACGGTCGGCGGCCGACTGCCACCGGGACGAGAGGCCGTGGCCCTCACCGCCGAGCACGAGCGCGACCTTGTCGAGACCGCGGACGGCGTCCTCGAGCTGGACGGCGTCAGGCGCCAGGGTCAGCGCCACGGTCGTGAAGCCCGCGGACGACAGGTCGGGAAGGGCCGTCTCCCATGAGGGCAGGCGGGTCCAGGGCAGCGTGAACACCGCGCCCATGGCGACCTTGATCGACCGGCGGTACATCGGGTCGGCGCAGCGCGGCGAGAGCAGTACGGCGTCGAAGCCGAGCGCCGCGCCACTGCGGAAGATCGCACCGACGTTGGTGTGGTCGACGACGTCCTCGAGCACCAGCACCGACCGAGCGCCGTCCAGCACCGACGAGACCGAAGGCAGCGGCGTACGACGCAGCGAGGCCAGGGCGCCGCGGTGGACGTGGAAGCCGGTGACCTGCTCGGCGACGGCCTCGGAGACGACGTAGCAGGGGGCGTCGGACGACGCCAGGACGTCGGCGAGGCCGTCGAGCCACCGGGGCGCCATCAGGAACGAACGGGGCTCGAAGCCCGCCTCGACCGCGCGGCGTACGACCTTCTCCCCCTCGGCGAGGAACAGGCCGTGCTCGGCCTCGAGGTGCTTGCGGAGGCTGACGTCGCGCAGGTCGCGGTAGTCGGCCAGCCGAGCATCCGCGGGGTCGGTGATGTCGACGAGATCAGCCATCGACCGCGAAAGCCTCGGGATGCGCGACCCGGACCACCTCGCCCACCACGATGATCGCGGGTGCACGGACGGCGTTGGCCTCGATCTCGTCGCCCAGGGTGCCGAGGGTCGCCAGCACCGTGCGCTCGGCGGGCATCGAGCCGTCGCACACGACGGCCACCGGGGTGGTGGCGTCGCGGCCACCCTTGACCAGCGCCTCGGCGATCGCGGCAGCGTTCTCGACGGCCATCATCAGCAGCAGCGTGCCGGTCAGGCGGGCCACGGTCTCCCAGTCGACGAGCGACTCGGCATGGTCGGGCGGCAGGTGGCCCGAGAGCACGGTGAAGTCGTGGGCCACGCCGCGGTGGGTGACGGGGATGCCGGCCAGCGCGGGTACGGCGATCGGGCTGGTCAGCCCGGGGATCACCGTGACCGGCACGCCGGCCGCACGGCAGGCCAGCACCTCCTCGAAACCGCGGCCGAAGACGAAGCTGTCGCCACCCTTGAACCGCACCACGCGCTTGCCCGCGAGCGCGCGAGACACGATCAGCTCGTTGATGGCCTCCTGGGCGGTGAACCGTCCGCGCGGGATCTTCGCGACGTCGACCAGCTCGGTGGTGCTGGGCAGCTCACCCAGGAGCTCGCGCGGCGCCAGCCGGTCGGCGACCACGACATCGGCCTCCATCAACGCCTTGCGCCCGGCGACGGACATCAGCTCCGGATCTCCCGGCCCCCCGCCGACGAGAACCACGCCAGGTGTGCGGTCGCGGTGGTGCCGGGCCGCGATGGTGCCCTCGCGCAGGCCCTCGAGGATCTCGTCGCGGACGGCCGCGGAACGGCGCGGGTCGCGGTTGCCCAGCTCGTTGCTCAGCACGGCCACGGTGATGTCAGAGGAACGTCCCACTGCGGGTGTCCAGGCCGACGCGGCTGCCGCGTCGTCCGCGCGTACGCAGAAGATCCGTCGCGCCTCGGCGGCCGCGCTGACGGCCTCGTTGGCGTTGAGGTCGTCGGTCGCGGCGACGACGTACCAGGCGTCGTCGAGGTCGCGGTCCTCGAACCGGCGCCGCTCCCAACGCACCTCCCCCGCGTCGGCCAGCGCCTCGATCGCCGGCGTTGCCTCCGGTGAGACGACCGTGACCACCGCGCCGGACGCCAGCAGCCCCGGCACCCGGCGCTGGGCGACGTGGCCGGCCCCGACCATCACCACCCGCCGGCCGGCGAGCCGCAGACCCGACGGGTACGGCGGGGAGGAGTCCATCCGCCCATGCTCCCCGATCCACCTCGAAGCCCCGTGCGACGGGACCAACGGGCGGACTAAGTTGGGCCGCGTGAGCCTCGACAGACCCGTCACCCCGAACCCCTACGACCTCCTCCCGCCGGCCGACTCCTTCCACGTGGGCAGCGACGACGTCTCTGACGGCGAGCCGCTCAAGGACGACCAGGTCGCCGACAAGGGCAACACCTCGCCGCACCTCTCGTGGAGCGAGGCGCCTGAGGGCACCAAGAGCTTCACCGTCACGTGCTTCGACCCCGACGCCCCGACTCCCAGCGGCTTCTGGCACTGGGTGCTCGTCGACCTGCCGGCCGACGTCACGTCGCTCGACACCGGAGCGGGGGCCGAGGATGCGACCTTGCCGGGCAACGCCTTCATGGTCCGCAACGACGGCGGCCAGCATGCCTTCATGGGTGCCGCCCCTCCGCAGGGCGACCAGGTGCACCGCTACTTCTTCGTCGTGCACGCGGTCGGCGAGGACTCCCTGGGCGTCGACTCGGACGCCACGCCAGCGGTGGTGTCGTTCAACCTCGCGTTCAAGACGGTGGGCCGCGCGATCCTTCACGGCACCTACCAGCACTGACCCTCGCCGAGGATCTGCGCGTCGTGCTCTCCCTCTACGTCTCGGTGGCGACGCGCGCCTTCCGCCGCTACTCGACGTACACGGCGGCGACGCTGGCCGGCATCTTCACCAACTGCGTCTTCGGCGTGATCATCTGCTACGTCTACCTGGCGCTGTGGGACGAGCAGCCGCACGCCGGCGGCTACACGGCCACCGACGCGGTCACCTACGTCTGGCTCGGCCAGGCGATGATCATGACCGTGATGGTGTGGGGCGGCGGCGCGACCGCCGACCTGGCTGATCGCATCCGCTCCGGTGACGTCTCCATCGACCTCTACCGGCCGGTGCCGCTGATCGGCTGGTACGTCGCCCAGGACCTCGGCCGGTCGGCGTACCACCTGCTGGCCAGGGGCGTGGCGCCGACCATCGTCGGTGCGCTGCTGTTCGACATCCACTTCCCGGAGACCCCGGCGGCCTGGCTCGGCGTCGCCCTGGCGATCCCCATCGCCGTGCTGGTGAGCTTCGGGATCCGGTTCCTCGTGGCCACCACCGCCTTCTGGCTCCTGGATGCGACCGGCCCCAACGCGGTGGCGTTCCTGCTGGCGTCCTTCCTCAGCGGCCTCACGGTGCCCCTGGTGATCTTCCCCGGCTGGACGTCGCGACGTGGTGATGGCGTTGCCGTGGGCGACGTTCCTCCAGGTGCCGGCCGACATCTGGCTCGGCAAGCGGGAGGGCTGGGACATCGTCGTCGGCCTCGCGTTCGGCGTCGGCTGGTCAGCTGTGCTGCTCGGTTGCTGCTGGCTGGTGCTGGGCCGGGCGACCCGCAAGGTGGTGGTCCAAGGTGGCTGACCCGATCGCCACGAGCGTGCGCGGCTACAAGGACATCGCGGTGATGTGGACGCGCGCCGGGATGGCCTACCCGGCGTCGTTCTGGATGATGGCCTTCAGCGGGTTCGTCGTGGGCGCGCTCGACTTCGTCGGCGTCTGGATCATGTTCCACACCGTCGACGAGCTCGGCGGCTGGGTCCTCTCCGAGATCGCCTTCCTGTACGGCGCCACCGGGTTCGCGCTCGCGATGGCCGACCTCGTGGTCGGGCGGATCGAGCGGCTCGGGCAGATGATCCGCACCGGCCGCCTCGACACGATGTTCCTCAGACCGCTGCCGCTGCTGACGCAGGTGTGCGCCGACGAGTTCGCACCTCGGCGCTTCGCACGCGTCACCCAGGCACTGGTCATCCTGGCGGTCGTCCTGCACCTTCGTCTCGTGGACGCCGGCGAAGGTGCTGGTGACCGCTGTCGATGCTGGTCTCCGGCGCGGTGATCTTCTTCGCGGTCTTCATCGGCTTCGCCTGCATCCAGTTCTGGACCATCGACGCCAACGAGGTCGCCAACGCCTTCACCTACGGCGGCAACACCATCAGCCAGTACCCGATGACCGTCTACCCCCGCGAGATCGTCGCTGGACTGACCTTCCTGATCCCGTTGGCCTTCGTCAACTGGTACCCCGCCCTCTACGTGCTCGACAAGCCGGACCCTTTCGGCTTCCCCGAGTGGTTCCGCTTCGCCTCACCGCTCGCGGCGCTCGTGCTCGGAGTGCTGGCCTGGCTGGTCTGGCGGGCCGGCGTCCGCCACTACTCCTCGACGGGAAGCTGACCCATGTCACCAGCACTGATCGAGGTCGAGGACCTGCGCCGTACGTTCGTCGTACGGCGCAAGACCAGCAGGCTCAGAGGCAGACGCGACGAGGTTCTCGCCGTGCACGACCTGACCTTCGCCATCGACGCCGGCGAGATGGTCGGCTACATCGGGCCCAACGGTGCGGGCAAGTCCACCACCATCAAGATGCTCACCGGCATCCTGGTGCCGACCAGCGGTCGGCTGAGGGTCGCCGGGCTCGACCCCAGCCGGCAGCGGACCGAGCTGGCCCGCCGGCTCGGCGTCGTCTTCGGCCAGCGCACCACGCTGTGGTGGGACCTGCCGCTGCGCGACTCGTTCGCGGTGCTGCAGAAGATCTACCGCACCGACCCCGCGCGGCACCGCGCCAACCTCGCCGAGTACGTCGAGCTCCTCGACCTCGGCGACCTCCTCGACACCCCGGTCCGCCAGCTCAGCCTCGGCCAGCGGATGCGCGGGGACATCGTGGCCGCGCTGCTGCACGACCCGGAGATCCTGTTCCTCGACGAGCCGACCATCGGCCTCGACGTGATCAGCAAGGGCCGGCTGCGCGAGTTCCTGCGCACCCTCAACGCCACCCGGCACACCACGCTCGTGCTCACCACGCACGACCTCCAGGACATCGAGGCCCTGTGCGACCGGGTCATCGTGATCGACCACGGCACCGCGGTCTTCGACGGCCCACTCGGCGACCTCCACCGCTACGGCGGCTCCGCGCGCACGCTGGTGGTCGACCTGATGGACGAGGCGCCGCCGATCTCCGTGCCGGGCGCGACGACGCGGCGGGTCGAGGGTCCTCGACAGTGGCTGTCGTTCCCGAGCGACGCGAGCGCCGCGCCCATCGTCGCGGCCGTCGCGGCGGCGTACGACGTGGCCGACCTGTCGATCCAGGAGCCCGACATCGAGGACGTGATCCGCGAGCTGTACTCCCGCTGAACCCCACGGGCGGCGGTGAGCTAGGCACCGTTTCGCCGCGTGGACGGTGCCAGGCTCACCGCTGGCTCAGGCCAACGGCGCCTTGAGGGTCGCGGTGATGGGAAGGCGCTGGCCCGCCAGGTCGACCTCGAAGCCGCCCCCGGCCAGCCAGCTTGACGTGACCGCCTCGTCGCGGCGGAGGTAGGCGAGACCGACGCTGGCGCCGACGGTGGCGCCGTACGCCGCGCTGGTGACCTGGCCGACCGCCTCACCGTGGCGCAGCACCAGCTCGCCACCCCAGAGCATCGCGTCGGGGTCGGCGACGACGAACGACACCAAACGGCGGCGGGGCCCGGGCGCCCGGAGGCGCTCCCGCCGTTCGACCAGGGCGCGCCGGCCCAGGAAGTCCTTGTCGCCGGACAGTGCCGTGGCGAAGACCAGGCCCGCCTCGACCGGGCTGTAGTCGGGGGTGAGCTCGCGCCCGAAGGCCCGGAAGCCCTTCTCCAGCCGCAGCGACTCGATCGCCGAGTAGCCGGCGTCAGCGAGCCCGAGCTCCGCACCGTGCTCGTGCAGTGCGTCGTACACCCCAACTGCCCGGTCGTTCGGGACGAGCAGCTCCCAGCCGAGCTCACCGACGTAGGTCATCCGGGTGGCCCTGACCCGGCCGCCCGCCACGTCGATCGGCCGGCTGGTGGCGAACGGAAACGCCTCGTCGTCCAGGGAGGCACCGGTCAGCCGGGCCAGGAGCTCGCGCGACCGCGGGCCCATCACGCCGAGCACCGCGAAGTCGCCCGAGAGGTCGTCGACGTGGACGACGGCTCCGTCCTCGACGTGCTCGTCGAGCCACGCGAGGTCGCGGACCGTCGTGGCGGCGCTGGAGACGACGAGGAACTCGTCGTCGGCGGTGCGAGTGACGGTCACGTCGGACTCGTAGGTGCCGCGGGCATTGAGCCAGGGCGTGTAGACGGCCTGGCCGATCGCGACGTCGACGTCGTTGGCACAGACCCACTGGAGCGTGCGGAGCGCGTCGGGACCGGAGACGGCGTACTTGCTGAAGGACGTCTGGTCGAAGACCGCGACCGCGGTGCGGCAGGCCACCTGCTCGGCGGCGCTGTGCTCCAGCCACTGCGGCCGGTCCCAGCGGTAGTCCAGCGGGGGGCCGAAGTACAAGGGCCGTTCCCAGCCGTTGCGGGTGCCGAACGTCGCCCCGGCGGCGATCGCACGCTCGTGTAGCGGCGAGAGCCGGACGTCCCGCGCGGTCTCGGGCTCGCGGTTGGGCCAGGGGATGGCGTAGTGGAGCCCGAGGATCTCGGCAACGCGGCCGCGCAGCCAGGTCTCGTCGGTGGCGTACGGCGCGAAGCGGCGCACGTCGACCCCGACGAGGTCCATCGACGGCTCGCCGTCGACGATCCACTCGGCCAGCGCTCGGCCGGCCCCGCCCGCCGATGCGATGCCGACCGAGTTGAAGCCGGCCCCGACGAAGTAGCCGGCCAGCCCGGGGGCCTCGCCCAGCAGGAACTGGTTGTCGGGCGTGAAGCTCTCGGGACCGTTGTAGAACTTGCGGATCCCGATGTGCTCGAGGGCGGGGATGCGCTCGATGGCAGCGTCCATGAGGACGGAGAAGTGGTCCCAGTCCTCGTCGAGGAGCTGGAACTCGAACGGGTACGGGATCTGCGAGGGCGCCACCCAGGGCTTGGCCACCGGCTCGAAGCCGCCGACCACCAGTCCGCCGACCTCCTCCTTGACGTAGATGTAGCCGTCGGGGTCGCGCAGGATCGGCAGGTCGGCATGCACACCCTCGAGCTGGTCGGTGACGACGTAGAAGTGCTCGGCCGAGTGCAGCGGGACGGTGACGTCGACCTGGTCGCCGAGCGCCTTGGCCCACTGGCCCGCACAGTTGACGACGACCTCGGCCTCGATGTCACCGGCGTCCGTGCGTACGCCGGTGACGCGCCGTCCGCGCGAGGTCGCGGCCGTGTCGACGCCCAGCACCCGCACGCGCTCGTGCACGCGCACCCCGGCCGTGCGCGCACCCTTGGCGAGCGCCAACGTGAGGTCGGTCGGGTTGGCGCGACCGTCCTGTGGCAGCCAGATCGCGCCGAGGAGGTCGTCGATGGCGATGACCGGCCACTTCTCCTGCGCCTGCTCCGGGGTGAGCATCTCGCAGTCGAGGTCGAACGCCGCGGCCGTGGCAGCCGTGCGCCGCAGCTGGACCATCCGGTCCTCGCTGCGGGCCACGATCAGGCCGCCGACCTGGCGGTAGCCGGTCGACAGTCCGGTCTCGGCCTCGAGGCCGGCGTAGAGCTCCGTGGAGTACTGGACCAGCTTGGTGCCGCTCTCGCTGGCCCGCAGCAGGCCGACGAGTCCCGCGGCGTGCCAGGTGGTACCGCACGACAACGTGCCCTGCTCGAGCAGCACCACGTCCGTCCAGCCCTGCTTGGCCAGGTGGTAGGCCGTCGAGCAGCCGATCACGCCCCCGCCGATGATGACGACGCGTGCGCGAGACGGCAGGTCATTCATCGCGGACCACCGTTCGGTGGTTGAGGTGCGAAGAGCCGCCAGCGCCTGAGCCTCGAAACCTCCGAACGTCCTGGTGGTTTCGAGGCTGTCGCTAGCGCTCCTGCACCTCAACCACCGGTTCCCACCGTGTCGAGCAACGCGTCGAAGCCGTCGCTGGTGAACCGGCGGGCGGCCTTCTCGAAGCGCTCCATCCCCCATTCGTGGAAGTCGAAGTCCAATCGGGCTGGTGGACGCCTGGATGAATCCCCACAGCGACCAGCCGTACTCGGAGCACAGCGCCTGGAGCTCGACCCGGGCCCGGAACCTCGCGTCGGTGCGGCCTCGGCTCCACGCGTCGACCAGCTCGTCGGTCTGCTCCGTGGTCAGGTCGCACTCGGTCGCGGTGTTGCCGAGCTCGAAGGCGGGGTCGTTGTTGCCGGAGTACTCGTAGTCGATCAGCCAGATGTGTTGGCCGTCGTCGATGAAGTTGCCGGCGAGCAGGTCGTTGTTGCACGGGACCGTCGCGGCGGGCGTGCGCCTCGAGCGCGCGGCGTACGCGTTCCCACTGTGGCGCGAACCCGTCGTACCCGGGTGGCAGCGCGAACCCGTGCTCGCGCACCAGGGCGAGGTAGCCCGCCTGGCGGGCGAACATGTCGAAGTCGTTGACGAAGCGCGGCCCCAGCCCGCAGCAGGCGGATCGCGACGGCGGCCCGCGGGATGACGCCGGGAGCCGCCGATGGTCTCGTTGGTGAGGGACTTGCCCGGCAGGAAGGTGATCACCAGCATCCCGAGGTCGGGCCGGTAGTCGACGACGTGCGGGCCGACGCCGCCTCCGCGGCCGCTCGGGTGTTCGCGTGCTCCGCGTCCCGGTCGATGCCGAGGAGCCCGGCGTCGCTCTGCGTCAGCCGGACGACGAACTCACCTCGTGCTCGTCGTCACGCGCAGGTTGCGGTTGGTCAGCCCGCCCGGCAGGTCCGCGACTGATCTCGGACCTGCCAGGACGGGCACCTGGTCGAGGAGGGCTCTCGAGGTCCCCCTCGTCCACGAACGCCTCTCAGTCCTCGAACGCCTTGACGACGTCCTCGTCGATGGTGTGCTTCGGCCCGGTGAACCAGTTCTTGGCCGACGTCTTCCACCAGATCGTCAGCACCAGCAGGGCACCCAAGGTGACGATCGGTGAGTAGTTGACGAACTTCCACTCGAACTCGTCGCGGAACGGGTTGGCAGCCGGCGTGGTCGGCATCATCAGGTACAGCGACACGATGACGATCTCGGCGACGGCGATCGGGTTCATCCACTTGTACTTCGACCCGTTGTTCCACGACCCGACGTCGAACCTGTCGCCGTGCTTCCAGCGCAGGTAGATCGGGATCGCGAACGCCAGGTAGAGGCCGATCACGGCGATCGAGGTGACGGCGTAGAAGGCCAGCGGAACCGGCGTGCCGTTGACGTCCACCTCGATCAGCGCCGGGAGGGTCAGGATGGCGCTGGCGACAGCCACCATCATCACTGCGTTGGCAGGCACCCGCTTGGGGGTGAGCTTCTTCAGGGTCTCCGACCCTGGGATGGCTCCGTCACGGCTGAACGCGAAGGTCATCCGCGAGGCCGAGGTCATGCAGGACGTGGCGCAGAAGAACTGCGCCGACGCGGAGATGAAGAGCACCAACGTGGCCCAGTCCTTGCCCAAGGACTCGACGAAGATCGGAGCGACTCCGAGTCCTGCCAGGGCGTTGTCCGGCTGACCTTCGGCGTTGTCCGGGATCGCGAACACCACGCACAGCAGCAGGATGTAGCCGCCGAGCACCGAGTAGAAGATCGACCGCCAGATGCCCTTGGCCGCCGCCTTCGACGCGGACTCCGTCTCCTCGGACAGGTGGGCGCAGGCGTCGAAGCCGGTGATCGTGTACTGGGTGAGCAGGAAGCCGAACGGCACGATGAAGAACCAGAACCCCATCGTCGATCGTGCTGCCGTCGCCGTAGCCGGAGTTGTTGAACCGCTCGGTGAAGACGTAGCTGAAGGACTGGTGCCGGTCGGGGATGAAGATGAGGATCAGGACGATGATCGATGCGCCGGCCACGTGCCACCAGACCGACACGTTGTTCATGATCGCCATCAGGTGGCTGCTGAAGATGTTGAGCACCGCCGCGCCGGCAAGGACCAGCACGAAGATGATGAACACCCGCGTCAACGAGTAGTCCTCGGCGTAACCCGTGGAGTAGGTGCTGATCGTCAGGTCGATGAAGGTCGCGCACCCGTACGAGACGCCGGCCGTCACGGCCACCAGGCCGATCAGGTTCAGCCAGCCGGTGAAGAAGCCCGCCGCCGGACCACCGAGCTTGGCGGCCCACCAGTAGATGCCGCCGGACGTCGGGTAGGCAGACACCAGCTCCGACATCGTGAAGCCGATGAGCAGGATGAAGGCGCCGAGGATCGGCCAGGACCACGAGATCGAGATCGGGCCACCGTTGTTGAAGCCGGCGCCGAAGTTGGTGAAGCAGCCGGCCAGGATCGAGATGATCGAGAACGAGATGGCGAAGTTGGAGAAGCCGGACCACGAACGGTTCAGGTCCTGGCTGTAGCCGAGCTTGGCCAGGTGTTTCTCGTCGTCGGTGAGCTCTCGTGCTTCGGGGTGGTCTGTTGCTTCAGGCATCGGGCACCTTCTCTTGAACGACCAGACTGATGGGCCGAGACTTTCGGAGGCTAGACCCGCCCGGAACCACTTGTGAAGATGCGCCCGTCAATTGCTTGGAATTGGTATGAACTCCGACCATTGCCCTCTGGCAGGCGTTACGGCGTGGTGACAGACTCGGCCCGTGCTGCCCGCCCCCGGATCCGGCCACGACCTCACCGAGGCCGTGCTGCGTCCGGCCCGCGGCTACCACGCCTTCGAGGCGTGCGTGGAGCAGCTGGCCACGACGATCAGGCTCGGTGTCTACCCGCGCGGCAGCACCCTGCCGAGCGAGCGCGAGCTCGCCGAACGCCTCAACGTCTCCCGCTCGACCCTTCGCGAGGCGATGGCGGCGCTGCGCGAGGCAGGCCTCGTGGAGACTCGGCGTGGCCGTGGCGGTGGCACGGTGGTGACCCTCAAGCCGCGTACGCCGTCCGGTCGCGCGGCCGCACGGATCACCGAGGCCAAGCGTCGCGACTGGCTCGACAGCCTGGTCTTCCGCCGCATCGTCGAGCCGGGCGCCGCCAGCCTGGCGGCGCGGGCCGAGCTCGACGACGTCGCCCTCGCCCAGCTCGACGAGGCGCACGAGGCGGTAGCCAGCGCGAGCCGGCCGGCCGACCACCGGCAAGCAGACTCGCGATTCCACCTGACCGTCGCGGCGCTGACCGGATCGCCTCGCATGGTCGAGGCGGTCACCCACGTGCAGGCGACCCTCCACGAGATGCTGCTGGCGATCCCGGTGCTGGACGCCAACATCGCCCACTCCGACCGGCAGCACGCCGTGCTGGTGCGGGCGATCCGGAGGGGCAACCACGACCGGGCCCGGGCGGTCATGGAGGAACACTGCGACGACACCGCCGCGCTGCTGCGCGGCCTGCTGGGCTAGATCTTGCTGGGCAAATCTTTCTGGGCTAGGCGCCGTACCGAGAGGACACCGATGACCCCACCGAACGACCGCTACCTCACGCTCGAGAGGCTGCGGCTGCTGATCGACGAGGGCGACGTCGACACGGTCGTGATGGCGTTCACCGACATGCAGGGACGACTGCAGGGCAAGCGCCTGCACGGTCGGTACTTCCTCGACGTCGCCCTCGAGGCCGGCACCGAGGGCTGCAACTACCTGCTCGCGGTCGACATCGACATGAACACCGTGGCCGGCTACTCGATCTCGTCGTGGGAGCGCGGCTACGGCGACATGGAGTTCGTGCCCGACTGGTCGACCCTCCGCCTCCTCCCCCACTTGCCGGCCACCGCGATGGTGCAGTGCGACCTGGTCTGGCTCGACCACGCGCCGGTGCTCCAGTCGCCGCGCACGATCCTCAGGCACCAGCTCGACAAGGTCGCCGACAAGGGCATGGTGGCGCTCGCGGGCACCGAGCTCGAGTTCATCGCGTTCGACACGTCCTACGAGGACGCCCACCACCTCGGTTGGCGGGACCTGACGCCGGTCAACCAGTACAACGTCGACTACTCGATCCTCGGCACCAGCCGGGTGGAGCCGCTGCTCCGCGACATCCGCAACCACATGTACGCCGCCGGGCTCGACGTCGAGGGCGCGAAGGGCGAGTGCAACTTCGGCCAGCACGAGATCGGCTTCCTGTACGCCGACGCGATGACGACCGCCGACAACCACAGCGTCTACAAGACGGCGGCCAAGGAGATCGCGGCCCAGCGCGGCCAGGCGATCACCTTCATGGCCAAGTACAACCAGCGCGAGGGCAACTCCTGCCACATCCACCTGTCGCTGCGCGGCGACGGCGACAACGGGGGTGACGTCGTCTTCTGGGACGGCGACGAGCGCACGCCGCTCTACGACCACTTCATCGCCGGGGTGCTTGCGACGCTGCGCGAGTTCACTCTCCTCTACGCGCCGAACGTCAACTCCTACAAGCGGTTCGCGGCCGGGTCGTTCGCACCGACAGCCGTCGCCTGGGGCCTGGACAACCGCACCTGCGCGGTCCGCCTGGTCGGGCATGGCCCCAGCGCGCGGATGGAGAACCGCCTGCCCGGTGGCGACGTCAACCCGTACCTCGCCCTCGCCGGCATGCTGGCCGGCGGCCTGCACGGCATCGAGAACGAGCTCGCCCTCGAGGACGAGCTCGTCGGCAACGCCTACGACTCCGACAAGCCGCACGTCCCGCACACGCTTCGCGACGCGCGCGACCTGTTCGCCGGCTCCGACATCGCGCGCGCTGCGTTCGGCGCCGAGGTGGTCGACCACTACGTCAACATGGCCGACGTCGAGCTCGCGGCGTTCGACGCGCACGTCACCGACTGGGAGCTGGCCCGCTCCTTCGAGCGGATGTGAGCCCGGTGATGACCAGTGACGACGCTCATCAACCCCTCGACCGGCGCGGCACTGCGCGAGGTCCCGTCCACCTCCGTCCAGGAGACCGACACCGCGATCGAGCGCGCCGAGGCCGCGTTCACCGCGTGGCGGGCCATCGCACCCGGCGAGCGGGCGCGGCTGTTGCGGTCGTTCGCCGCCGTCGTCGACGCGCACGTCGAGGAGCTGGCCCGGCTGGAGGTCGAGAACTCCGGCCACACCATCGGCAACGCCCGCTGGGAGGCCGGCAACGTCCGCGACTGCCTCAACTACTACTCGGCGGCGCCCGAACGGCTCTTCGGCCGGCAGATCCCGGTGGCCGGTGGCGTCGACGTGACCTTCCGCGAACCCCTGGGCGTGGTCGGGGTGATCGTGCCCTGGAACTTCCCGATGCCGATCGCCGGCTGGGGTTTCGCGCCCGCGTTGGCGGCGGGCAACACGGTGGTGCTGAAACCCGCCGAGATCACGCCGCTGACCGCCATCCGGATCGGCGAGCTCGCGCTGGAGGCGGGCCTGCCGGAGGGCGTGTTCACGGTGCTGCCTGGCAAGGGCTCGGTCGTCGGCCAGCGGTTCGTCACCCACCCGTTCGTGCGCAAGGTCTGCTTCACGGGCTCGACCGAGGTGGGCAAGCAGATCATGGCGCGGCTGCGCCGACCAGGTGAAGCGGGTGACGCTCGAGCTCGGCGGCAAGAGCGCGAACGTCGTGTTCGCCGACGCCGACGTGGCCAAGGCGGCGGCCACGGCGCCGTACGCCGTCTTCGACAACGCCGGCCAGGACTGCTGCGCGCGCTCTCGGATCCTCGTCGAGCGGTCGGCGTACGACGAGTTCGTCGGCCGCCTCGAGACGGCGGTCCGCGCCATGAAGGTCGTCGACCCCGCGCAGGACGACAGCGAGATGGGCCCGATGGTCTCGGCGCGGCAGCGCGACTCCGTGCAGGCCTACATCGACGGCGCCACGGTCGCGTTCCAGGGCGACGCGCCGAGCGACGACGGCTACTGGCTGCCGCCGACCGTCGTCGAGTCGACGTCGACCGACGAGCCCGTCTGGCGCGAGGAGGTCTTCGGGCCGGTCGTGGCCGTGATGGCCTTCGACGACGAGGAGGAGGCGGTCGCCCTGGCCAACGACACCGAGTACGGGCTGTCCGGGTCGATCTACACCCGCGACCTGGGCCGGGCCCTGCGCGTCTCGCGAGGGGTCGAGGCCGGCAACCTCAGCGTGAACTCGCACTCCAGCGTCCGCTACTGGACGCCGTTCGGCGGGTTCAAGCAGTCGGGGCTCGGCCGCGAGCTCGGGCCCGACGCCCCCAACGCCTTCACCGAGGAGAAGAACGTCTTCTTCTCCGACGAGAGCTAGGAGAACAAGTGGCAGGACGCATCGAGGGCAAGGTCGCCGTCGTCACCGGAGGATGCTCCGGGATCGGCCTGGCGACCGTACGCCGCTTCGTCGAGGAGGGCGCGAGGGTCGTGATCGGCGACCTCAACGTCACCCGCGGCACCGAGATCGTCGAGGAGCTCGGCGGCCCGGACGTGGCGACGTTCGTCGAGGTCGACGTGACCGACAAGGACCAGGTCGACGGCCTGTTCCGCACGGCGAAGGACACCTACGGCTCGGTCGACATCGCCTTCAACAACGCCGGCATCAGCCCTCCCGAGGACGACTCGATCCTGGACACCGACCTCGAGGCCTGGGACCTGGTGCAGCGGGTCAACCTGACCAGCGTCTACCTGTGCTGCAAGGCCGCGCTGCCCTACATGCTCGACCAGGGCAAGGGCTCGATCATCAACACCGCGTCGTTCGTGGCCGTGATGGGGGCCGCGACGTCGCAGATCTCCTACTCGGCGTCCAAGGGCGGCGTGCTGTCGATGTCGCGCGAGCTCGGCGTGCAGTTCGCGCGCGAGGGAGTGCGGGTCAACGCGCTGTGCCCGGGACCGGTGAACACCCCGCTCCTGCAGGAGCTGTTCGCCAAGGACGCCGAGCGCGCCGCGAGGCGGCTCGTGCACGTCCCGATGGGACGGTTCGGGGAACCGCACGAGATGGCGAACGCCGTGCTGTTCCTGGCGTCCGACGAGTCGTCGTTCATCACCGCGAGCACGTTCCTGGTCGACGGCGGGATCTCCGGCGCCTATGTCACCCCTCTCTAGTTCGGCGGGAGGCACTCGCCCGCTCGTCGGCCTGACGACCTACCGCGAGGAGGCGTCGTGGGGCGTATGGCGCAAGCGGGCCGACGTCCTGCACGCCGAGTACGCCGACGCGATCGTGGCCGCTGGCGCAGTGCCCGTGCTGCTGCCTCCCGCCTCGGACGCCGACGTCTCGGCCCGCTCGGTCGTGGCCCGCATCGACGCGCTCGTCGTCTCCGGCGGCGCCGACGTCGACCCGTCCCGCTACGGCGAGGAGCCCCACGAACGGACGATGGGGTGGCGCGAGGACCGCGACGCGTGGGAGCTGGCGCTGCTGACGGCAGCGGGCGAGGTAGGGCTCCCCGTGCTGGGCGTGTGCCGCGGGATGCAGCTGATGGCGGTCGCGGCCGGCGGGTCGCTCGACCAGCACACTCCCGAGGTCGTCGGCCACGACGACCACTCCCCCGGCGCCGATGCCTTCGGCCGGCTGGCCGTGCGTACCTTGCCGGGCTCACGGGTCCGGGCGGCCGAGGGCGAGGTCGTCCAGGCGGACTGCCACCACCACCAGTCGGTCCGCTCGCACCCCGGCTTCGAGGCGACCGCGTGGGCACCCGACGAGACCGTCGAGGCGATGGAGGCCGTCGGCGACCGCTTCTGTGTCGGCGTCCAGTGGCACCCGGAGGTGAACCGCGACCAGGCCCTGTTCACCGCGCTGGTCGCCGCTGCCGTCGAGCGTCACTGACCTCGCACGGCTCGTCCGGGAACAAACGGGCCACGGTCCGGTTGTCGCTTGTCATGAGCGAACTCGTCGACCAGACCATCGCGGAGCTCCGCGCCAACCACGAGCGCCTGGCCGCGTACGCCGCCCGCCTGACCGAAGACCAGCTCACGGGCCCGAGCGGGGCGTCGGAGTGGTCGGTGGCCGAGGTGTTCTCCCACCTGGGCAGTGGCGCCGAGATCTCGCGCTCCACCCTGCTGGACTCCCTCGGGAACGGTGACGGAGAACGGCCCGGCAACCAGGAGGTGTGGGACCGCTGGAACACCCTGTCGCCTGCCGACCAGGCGGCCGGTTTCGTCGAGCACGACGGGGTGCTCGTCGACCTCTACGAGTCGCTGACGCCCGAGCAGCGCGCCACGACCCAGGTCGAGCTGGGCTTCCTCCCCGCGCCGGTCGCGCTGGCCGTGCCCCTGGCCATGCGGCTCAGCGAGCAGACCTTGCACGGCTGGGACGCCCGCGTGGGTGTCGACGCCGACGCCGCCCTCAGCGACGCCGCCGCCGACCTGCTCCTGCGTCACCACGCCCAGTCGATGCCCTTCCTGCTGGGCTTCGTCGGCAAGGCCGACAAGCTCGACGAGCCGGTCCGGCTGGCAGTCGGCGACCACACGCTCGTCGTCGACGACAACGTGAGCATCGAACCGGGCATCCACGAGACCACAGCGACGTACGCCGGGCCGCTCGAGGCCGCCGTACGCCTGCTGGCCGGTCGCCTCGCGCCCGAGCACACGCCCGAGACCGCCGAGGTCACCGGCAATGTCTCGCTCGATGACCTGCGGCGGGTCTTCCCCGGCTACTGAGGGTCTCGTCAGTCGCAGAGCACGCGGCCGGCGCCGATCCCCGGCTCGGTCACGGGCGTGTCGGCCACCTGCGCGAAGTCGATGCGCAGCCGGTAGACGTCGCTGACGTCGATGCTCTTCGCCTCGGACTCGCCGAGGCCGAAGGTGCGGTCGTAGGTCACCACCCCGTCACTCCTGACCTGCAGGGTCGCCCGGCCACCCGTCTCCGTGCGGTCGGAGAGCCCGAACGTGCCCTCGAACGTCGCGCAGTCGCGGCCCAGGGTGAACTCCGTGAACCCCGCAGCGGACGTCGTGGCGGCGAACAGCGTGTGCGCGTAGTCGTCACCGTTGATCGGCAACGTCCCCTTGCTCGTGAGGCTGTCCACGGCGCTGGGGGTCATGTTCGTGAGCCACTGCCACTTGCTGACCGCGAGTGCGCGCTCGCGGCTCTTGTCAGAGCTCGCGACGGCGTCGCTCGCCTTGACCACGCGGTAGACGCGGTCGAGGCTGGTTCCGGGCTTCTCCACGAACTTGTAGGCGCCGCTTGCCTTGACGGTTGCGGCAGCCAGGCGGTTCCAGGTCGACTTGCCCTCGTACTTCACCTGCAGCACCACCTTGCTGCCCTCCGGCGGCTTGGGCGTCACCGTGCCGGTGAGCGTGACCTTGTCCTCGCCGACCACGGCCTCCTTGGCCGAGATCTGCAGCGTGACGTGGTACGCCGTGGCCTGTGCCGCGCCCGAAGCCGGGGCCGCGACCCCAGGGGCGGCGAGTCCAGCAGAGGCAGCGGCGAGTGCCAGCGACGCGATGAACGAACGGGTGAACCTCATGGTGCCAACCTCCGTTGTCGTGCCGCTTCCCCACGGCGTGTGTGCCCGTTGGGATGCCCGCACTTCCGCGAAAGTTCACTGAAGTCACCGTCCACCTCCCGGAGGCGTCGCGGCCGCGTACCGGGACGTCATACGAATCGAGCCGTCTACGCCACGTTTCGTATGACGTTGTCGGCTGAGCCTCCCGTGCGCTGACCCCCGGACATACCGGCAGACTGGGGCGCATGAGCCGCGACGAGCCGGGAC
>CAVWXS010000053.1:0-53506 GCA_963758885.1 uncultured Actinomycetota bacterium | reverse complement strand
AGCTCGGGCGCCGCCTTGACGCTCGGTCCGCAACAGCCGCCATCGGCGGGCTGCTCGTCGAAGAGCCCAGAACCACCGCAGACACCACTGTCGGGAAGGACGAGCTCGACGCGCGCGGCGGCCTCGTAGTCGCCGGCGATCTCGGCGACGACGCTGCGGGTCTGCTCGTACCCGGTCAGGGTCAGGAACGACGGCGCACGGCCGTAGGACTTCATGCCCGACGAGATAGAGATCGCCCTCCGGCTGGCGGAGCAGGTTGGCACCGTGCGGGGAGACGGAGCCGCAGGAGTGGTACGCCGGGTGGATCTCTGGCGCGAGCGCCGACGGCGCGGACAGCTCGCCGTCCAGGTCGAGGTGCACTTCCGAGAGCCAGGTGTGGTCGGGACGGAAGCCGGTGACCACCACGACCTCGTCGACGTCGGTGACCTGCTGCCCGTCGATCGACGTGAGCGTGAGACGCCCGCCGTGGCTGGAGATCTTGGTGGTGCGGAAGCCCGTGACGGTCATGACCGGACCATCGGAGACGGCCTGGCGGGCTTGGGTCCCCAGGGCGCCGCGAGCCACGAGCTGGTCGTTGTCGCCGCCACCGAACGCCTCCGAGGTGTCGCCACGCCGGACCAACCACGACACCCGGGTCCCGGGGTGAGTGCTGGCGAGGGCGGTGAGCGCCACCAGGGTGTTCTGGGCGGAGGCGCCGCGGCCGGCGACGGCCACGTGCTTGCCGGCGTACCGCTGGGCGACGGCCGGGTCGGTGAGGTCGGGGATGCCGTAGAGGATGCGGTCGGCGTACTGCTCCTCGCCGTCCGCGGGGTAGCCGTCACCGCCGAGCGGGTTCGGTGTGCCCCACGTACCGGAGGCGTCGATGACCGCTGCGGCGGTCAGGCTCCGGCGGCCCTCGGGGGTGGCCACGTGCACGGTGAACGGCACCTCGTCACGCCCGATGGCGACGAGCCGGTCGCGTCCGGCTCGGGCGACGCCGGTGACGCGGTGGCCGTAGAGGACCTCGACGCCGGGCTGCTCGGCGAGCAGCGCGGCCAGCGGCGCAAGGTAGGTCTCCACCCACTCGCGTCCGGTCGGGTACGACGCGGGGTCGGGGCCGGTCCAGCCGCTCTCGGTGAGCAGCTTCTCCGCGACCGGGTCGATGAGCTCGGACCACGGGGAGAAGAGCCGCACGTGACCCCATTCCAGCACCGCTGAGCCGGCCCCGGCGCCGGCCTCGAGGACGACTGCGGGGATGCCGCGCGCGTGGGCCTGAGCGGCAGCGGCGAGTCCGGCCGGGCCGGCGCCGACGATCACCACGGGATGTCCTGGGTGACGGAAGACAGCAGCGATGCGCCCCTTGGGCAACGACTGGGCGGTGGTGGTCATGACGGCTCCTTGCCGGGTCTCTATCGATGTGGTTCGATGGTTGACCATATCGACCCTCGTCGATGAATGCAACCATCGAGCTATATCGATTAAGGTGGGATCGTGACCATCACCGAGAACCCGGCCTTCCTCACCGGCGCCGTCGACCCGGCGGTCTGTGATCCCGAGGACTGCGCGCCCGTGCCGGACCGTGCGGTTGATCTCGACGAGAAGTCGGCAGCAACCTATGCGGAGTGGTTCGCCACCCTGGCCGACCCGACGCGGGTGCGACTCCTGCACACGGTGTCGACGTCGCGGGCCGGCGCGATGCGGGTGGGCGACCTGGCCGAGGCGCTGGGGATCAGCCAGTCGACGTGCTCCCACCACGTGAAGAAGCTCGCCGAGGTCGGGTTCGTGGCCGTCGACAAGGTGGGGACCTCTTCGGTCGTCTCGGTGAACCCGGCATGCTGCACCGGACTTCCCCACGCCGCCGACGTCGTGATGGGCACCCTCGCCACCGTGCCGTGCTGCCCCGAGGACCTCCCGGCCGATGTGTCCACGCGAGCCATGACGGACGACGACCTCGACACCGTCCGCAGCATCTACGCCGAAGGGGTCGCCACCCGCAACGCCACCTTCGAGACCGAGGTCCCCACCGCCCGCAAGCTGACCGGCAAGTGGCTGGCCGGGCACACGTGGGTGGCCGAGCTCGACGGCACGGTCGTGGGGTGGGCGGCCGCCGCTCCGGTCAGCGACCGCGACTGCTACGCCGGGGTCGCGGAGACCAGCGTCTACGTCACCGAGAGCGCGCGCGGCCGCGGTGTCGGCAAGGCCCTCCTCCACCGCCAGGTCAACGAGGCCGACCAGGGCGGTCTCTGGACCCTGCAGACCTCGGTCTTCCCCGAGAACCGCGCGTCGATCGCGCTCCACCACTCCGCCGGCTACCGCACCCTCGCCGTACGCCCGCGGATCGCCAAGCTCGACGGCATCTGGCGCGACACCGTGTTCCTGGAGCGGCGCCGCGAACGCGACTGACTCCGACCGACGACGGATCGGTGGTTGAGGTGCGAAGGCCGCCAGGCCTGAGCCTCGAAACCTCCGATCGTGAACGTGGTTTCGAGGCTCGTCGCTGGCGCTCCTCGCACCTCAACCACCGACAGCGGGCGTACCCTCCAGGCCGAGCTGGTCGAACAAGAAGGCGTAGATGTCGGTCGTCTCCTCGACGGTCTGGTCGAGCGAGCCGGACAGGTGGCCGCCGGCCTCGAGGCGGAGCAGGACCGGCCGGTCCGATGCGGTCGCGGCCTGCAGCCGGGCGGTCATCTTCTTGGCGTGCCAGGCGTCGACCCGGATGTCGTGCTCACCTGCCGTCAGCAGCACGGCCGGGTAGTCCGTCCCGTCCCGGACGTTGTGGTACGGCGAGTAGTCCAGGAGGGTCTTGAAGATCTCCGGGTCGTCGACGGTGCCGAACTCGGTCGTGTTGTAACGGCCGTTCATGGTGGTCTCGGACCGCAACGAGTCCATCACCGGGACCGCCGCTACGACCGCGCGGGCCAGGTCCGGCCGTTGCGTCAGCACGGCTCCCATCAGGAGACCACCGTTGGAGCCGCCGATGATCGCGAGCAGGTCGCGACTGGTGATGCCGGACTCCGACCAGGTGGTCGGCGCACGCGATGAAGTCGTCGAAGCAGTTCTGCTTGGTCCCCAGCCGACCCGCGTGGTGCCACTCCTCGCCGTACTCGCCGCCGCCGCGGATGTTGGCGACGACCATCACGCCACCGCGTTCCAGCCAGAGCAGGGTCTCGGCGACGAACTTCGGCACCAGCGAGATCGCGTAGCCGCCGTACGCCGTCAGCAGCGCCGGCGCGGAACCGTCCCGCGGAGTCCCGGGCGCGGCGATGACGTTGAGCGGGACACGCGTGCCGTCCAGCGACTCGCGCGAACTCGCGGGTCACCTCGAAGCCCGAGAGGTCGACGGGGCTGGTCGTCCGCAGGGCCGTCCGCTGCGGCGCCTCCCCGTCGGCTGCGACCCACCAGGTCGCCGGCTCGACGAACGACTCTCCCGACCAGGCGAGCCGTCGTCTCCGAGCTTGCCCAGCGGGTCCGAGTACGACGACACGGAGCTCACCGGCGGGATCTCCGGCGACGGCAGCTGATGGCCTTGCAGGTCGAAAGCGCGCAGCTGCTGCGGGCCGCCGTCCATGTCGGCGACCCAGACCGTCCGCCGGGTGACGACGAGGTCCTCGATGACGACCTCGCTCGCCGGCACGACCTCGGCGGCGTCGGCGACGGAGCGCCCTCCGTCAGCGGAAGCCGCAGGATCTTCCCGTGTGGGGCACGGTGTCGCGACAGCAGGTACACCGCCTCGTCGCCCAGCACGGCGTACGGGCAGTTGTCGGGGATGTCGGCCAGCAACCACCAGTCCCCGCCGGGGGACGCATCATGGTCCTGGCGCCGCAGGAAGATCTGCCACTCGCCGCCATCACCCTTCTGCACGCGGTCCATCAGCCACCGCCCGTCGGCGGACGCGGACAGCACGTGCTCCGCGATGCCCTCGTCGGCGATGCCGCTGGGAACGTCCAGGCGGTCGGGGCCACCGCCGAGATCGCGGAACCACACCTGCTGCTGGAAGCCCGCCGGGTCGGCGCACCGGGTGAACCAGAACCCCCGCACCGTCGGGACGCCAGGCCATCGAGCCGCCCATCAGGTGGACATGCGGGATCGGCTCGTCGACCACCTCGCCGCTGGCGACGTCGAAGACGTGCAACGTCCCGTCCTCGGTCCCGTGCTCCGACAACGAGACGGCCAGCCGGGTGCCGTCGGGGGAAGCGACGAACCAGTCGATCGTGGTCTCGCCCGTCGGGTCGATGGCCTCGGCATCCACGACGATGCGCTCGGACTCCGTGTCGTCGAGGCCCGCGAGTGCGACCAGGAACGGGCGTTGCCGCGGGGTCTGGTCCTTCAGCGCGAAGTACGTGCCTCCGGCCGAGGCGAGGCTGCCGTAGGACGTGCGCTCGGCGCGGAGCAGCCGGTCGACGCGGGCCCGCAACCCGTCTCGCCAGGGCAGGGAGTCGAAGTACGCGCGGGTCAGCTCCCGCTGCGCCTGCGTCCATGCGACGGTCTCTGCGGAGGAGGTGTCCTCCAACCAGCGGTAGTCCTCGGTGATGTCCAGCCCGTGGTAGCTGGTCGTGATCGGGATGCGGTCGTCTCGATGCTCGGGTGCGTGCCCATGCGGTCAGTCAACAACCGCGGCCCGAGGTCTTCAATCGCGCGCATGCCAGGTCAGGAGCGGACACTTTCCGGCACCAGGTGCCGAAGGTGTCCAGAGCTCAGGGGCGGTCAGTCCGGGGCCTCTACGACTCGGTCGTTCGGGGAACATCGCCCGCACGACGTACGGGACAGACTCCCCGACCAGCACGCGCTCGGGCAGCCGCCGCGGATCGTGCGGATAACCCCCTGGGGAGCGAGCGCTGCACCGGAGACCATGGAGACATGTCCGAGGTCGCGAGTGCTCAGGTCGGGGTGCTGGTCGTCGACGACCAGGACCCGTTCCGGCGTGCGATGTCGGCCGTCGTGGACGAGACCGAGGGCTTCGCCGTCGTCGGGGCTGTCGCGTCGGGTGAGGAGTCGGTCGCGGCGGCGGCCGAGCTCAAGCCGGACCTGGTGCTGATGGACGTCAACCTGCCCGGGCATCGACGGGATCGAGGCCGCACGCCAGATCAGGGCGGTCGCCTCGGCGCCGGTCGTCGTCCTGCTCTCCACCTACGACGAGGACGACTTCGACCTGTCCGGGTGCGGTGCGGCGGCGTACATCTCCAAGTCGCGCGCTCAGCTCGGCACGCCTGCTGCAGGTGTGGTCGGACCGAGGCGCCCAGCAGGCCCGGGATCGGAGCACGCCGCCGGGAAGCCTGATCTGCAAGGCATCGCCGCTCGTCTGGGTCGGGAACATCGAGCGCTCCTCCGCACGCCTCGATCCGATCGACGATCGCCAGCCGGTTGAGCGCCTCCAGGCTCGACGCCGCTGGATGGCGACGCACGAGCTCGCCGCGTCTCGTCGAGGGTCAGGCTGACCTCGCCGGCGGGGTGCTCGAGCACCTCCACGCAGCAGTAGTACGCCGCCGCCTCGACGTGCTCGGGGAACCTCGCGGCCGCGACCGTCAGGGTCGATCCGCACCGCGTCGGCCCGCCGCATCGCGGCGGCCTGCGACGGCAGTGCGGAGCCGAGCCCCGAGCGCGTCAGGTTCGTCGGGTAGATGCCACGGGTCAGCTCGCGCAGGGACTCGACCGCCTCCGTCGCCAGGTCGACGCACTCCTCGATCCTCTCGGCCCGGGCTCCGCCGGTCGCGGCCTGCGCGACCTCGGCACGCAGGCGAACCATCGTGGGAAGCACGCGCACCGCGATCGAGGACTCCAGTCGCCGCCGCTCGGTGTCGACGGCACCGATGATGCGGTTGCGCGACGCGGCCAGCTCGCGGGTGTGGCGGTCGAGCTGCCGCACGCGCTCGGCGAGCTCGAGCTCGAGCCGGACGTTGCGCAGGGCCAGCGCCGCCTGCTCCGCGATGTCGGACAGCAGCCGGTGCTCGAGCGGCCGGATGTCGCGTCCGGGCGGGAGGGTCAGGACGATCGAGCCGAGCAGACCTGACGCGTCCTCGATCGGCACCACCACGCCGCTCGTCGGGTCGACGGTCGACGCCCGGCCCGGACGCTGGCGGCCGGCCACGCCGCCGCCAGACCGGCGCCGCCCTCACCGTCGAGCCGGACGACCGCCCGTTGTGCGTGCACCGCCTCGCCCGCGGCCGCGGCGATCGTCGGCAGCAGCTCGCCGGTCGCGGGGCTGCGGCCGATCCGTGCGCTGAAGTCGGCGAGCGCGTCGTACGGCGCGGCCCGGTTCCCGTAGGCCAGGCGGTCGGCGAGCCGGAGGACCCGGCGTCGCAGCGGCTGGAACGCCAGCGCCACGACCACCGTGGCCAGCAACGACCACCAGAACCCGCCTCCGGTCCTGTCCTCCACGGTGCGACCGAGCAGCACGACCAGGCCGACGTAGCCGACCGCCACGAACGCCGTGGCGATCGCGAGCACCAGCGGCCCGGCTGACGATGACCTCGACCTCGTAGAGCCGGTAGCGCAGCACCGCCACGGCGATGCACACGACGAGGACCACGTACGACACGTAGAGCGGCACGCTCGACCACCACGACTGCCTGCCGTCGTTGAGGCTCTGCCCGATGACCAGGACGAGGAGCGCGAGCCCGACGCCGGCCGCCCCGAGCGTGACGACCCGGAGCTGCTGGCGGGCCGCGCCGGTGGAGCCGCGGAGCCGCCGCAGCATCGCCACGACGCTGGCCAGGAGCATCAGCGTGATCAGGACGACGCCGCCGCTGAGCAGCACCTGCGCGACGAGGCCCGGCATCGATGGGGTCCCCGCTGCGGTTGATGCCGTTCGGGCCGACGAGGACGAGCCCGACCAGGTACAGGCCCGTACGCCGCCCACGCCGACGCGGGCGACCCAGCGCCACCGGTGCGACAGGTACGTGCCCGACGGGCACCAGCAGGAAGACGCCGGTGAGGCAGCGCCAGCGCCAGTCGGCCCTCCGAGGACGGCGGCGACCCAGCCGGCGAGGTGCCCCTGCGCCGCGGAGCCGTGGCCGTCGTACTGCAGCACCCAGATCCCGTAGGACTCCGTGGCGAGCGAGATGCTCGTCGAGAGCCCGATGAGGTTCAGGATCCAGCCGATCGGGTGCCGCGGGTGGGCGGTCAGGATGACCGCGCCGAGGACGGCGCTGCCGAGGCCCGCGAGGTTGACGAGCGGCCAGCCGTGGATGCCGGTCGACCTCATCGAGAAGGGCGGGTACGACGCCGCGACCAGCGCCGTGTCGACGACGGCCAGCACCAGGCTGATCCCCGCCGCGAGTCCACGCGATCCGTGTCGCGCGCCCACGTCAGGCCACCTCGGCTCAGCGGAGATGACGACCACGTCGGTGCCGCCGGCCTCGTTCGTGCGGACCGCGAGGTCGCCGCCCACCGAGTCGACGCGGTCGCGCAGGTTGCCGAGCCCGCCGGCCGCGAGGACGGCCGCGACGTCGAAGCCGTGCCCGTCGTCGCGCACGAGCAGCTCGATCCGGTCGCCGACGTTCGCGAGCTCGACCTCGATCCGACCGGCGGCGGCGTGCTTGACGGCGTTCTGCACCGCTTCGACGCAGCAGAAGTACAGCGCCGTCTCGAGCTCGGCGTCGTGCCTGCCGATCCCGTGGTCGAGGACCGCGACCGGGATGGTGCTGGAGCCCACGACGTCGCGCACCGCCGCGGCGACGCCGTCCTCGGTGAGGACCTTCGGGTAGATCCCGCGAGAGAGGTCGACCAGGCTCGTGATCGCGTTGTCGACGGCGTCTCCCTGCTCGGCGAGCACCGCTCGCGCGCGGTCGGGTGACCGAGCGGTCAGGGTCTGGGCGAGGCGGAGGTTGACCACGAGCGCGACCAGGTGTTGCTGGGCCCCGTCGTGGATGTCGCGTTCCAGGCGCCGCCGTTCGGAGTCGTGGGCGTCGACGACGCGTCGGCGCGAGGCCTGGAGGTCCTCGGCCAGCGTCGCCAGGTCGTCGGCACGCCGCGCCAGCTCGGCGCGCAGCCGAGCACCGCGAAGGACCAGGCCCGCCTGGGCCGCGAGGCCGGCGAACAGGCGCTCCTCGACCGGCGACAGCGGCTGGTCGCGGTGCTCCTGCAGGCGCAGGATGCCGAGCCGCGCGCCGTCGAGCGTGACGTCCAGCGACCGCAGTCCGGGCTGGTCGCGCGTCCAGCCCGTGCTGCTCGGGCCCGGACTCCTGGGGCCAGGCGGCCGCCAGCTCCGGCTCGCCGTCGACCACGAGCCAGACCTGGGCCCACCTCGCCCCGGTGCCCTCGGCGAGCAGGCGCGCCATCCGCAGCGGGAGCTCGGCCTGTCGCCCGGCTCGATCTCGCCGGTGAGCGACTCGGAGAACCGGCTCAGCACGTCGTACGGCGTGGCCCGGCCGCCCTGCACCCAGCGCTTGGCGGCACGCCTCGAGCCACGACCTCAGCGGCTCCAGACCCGAGCGCCACGATCGCGGTCGCCAGGATCGACAGCCCGACGTGGGGCGAGTCGGTGTGGCCGATCAGCAACCCACCGCCCAGCACGACGACGACGTAGACGGCGGTGACCGCCAGGAAGGCCCCTCCCAGGACGACCAGGGCCACCCGTCGGTCACGCAGCCTGCCGGGCAGAGGCGACCTCATGTCAGCAGTCTGCGCCAGCGGGCCTCCGCGCGGGGAGGCGAGCCGACCACCGAGTGCGGTCAACCGCACTCCGCACCGTCAGCCCGGTCAGCGGGTCGCCTCGACGAAGGCGAGGACCGCCATCACGCGGCGGTTGCTCTCGCCCTCGTCGACCAGCCCGAGCTTGAGGAAGACGGCGCTGATGTGCTTCTCGACCGACCGCTCGCTCATGTACAGCGTCTGCGCGATGCTCGCGTTGGTGCGCCCGGTCGCCATCTGCTCCAGGACCGCGCGCTCCTTCTCGGTCAGCCCGCGCAGCGGCGAGCTCGCCTCGCCCGCCTTGCGCATCATCAGGCCCTCGACGACCTTGGGGTCGAGTGCGGAGCCGCCGCGAGCCACGTCGTTGAGGGCCCGGACCAGCTCGGTCGATGTCGGAGACCCGCTCCTTGAGCAGGTAGCCGAGCCCCGCCACGCCGTCGGAGAGCAGGGCGAGGGCGTAGTCCTCCTCGACGTACTGCGACAGCACCACCACGCCGATGGACGGGTGCTCGGCCCGGATCTGCTTGGCGGCGTCGATCCCCTCGGTCGTGTGGGTCGGCGGCATCCGGATGTCGGTGAGGACGGCGTCCGGCTGGTGCTCCCGCACCGACTTGAGCAGCGACTGCGGGTCGCCGACGCTCTCGACCAGCTCGATCTCCTCGACCTCGGCGAGCAGGGCGGTGATGCCTTCCCTGACCAGGTAGTTGTCGTCGGCCAGCACGACCCGCAGCGCCATGCGATCGACACTAGTGGTCCACGGACGACGCTGCGGCCGGCCCCGAAGGGGACCGGCCGCAGCTGTTCGCTGGTTGAGTGCGTCGATCAGACCAGCGACGAGCTCGCGCTCCGGCTCGGCGGCAGGCTGCGACGGCTGCTGCTCCTCGCCGTCGTGGGCGCCACCCTCGATGTCGATCGTCGGCAAGCGACGCTCGAGCCAGGCCGGCAGCCACCAGGCCCGGTGCCCGAGCAGGCTCATCGCCGCCGGCACCAGGACCATCCGGACCAGCGTGACGTCCAGGAAGACGGCGACGGCCAGGCCGATGCCGAACATCTTGGTCGTGACGTCGACGTCGAGGATGAACGACGCGAACACGCTGATCATGATGAGCGCGGCGCTGGTGATCACCCGAGCGGTCGAACCGACGCCCTCGACCACGGCACGCCGCGGGTCGAAGTGCTTGCGGTACTGCTCGCGGACCCGGCTCATCAGGAACACCTCGTAGTCCATCGAGAGCCCGAACAGGATCGCGAACATCAGCATCGGCGCCAGCGGCATGATCGGCACGGTCTCGTGGACGCCGATCAGGCTCGCGCCCCAGCCCCACTGGAAGACCGCGACGATGACGCCGTACGCCGCCGCGACACCGAGCACGTTGAGGGCAGCGGCCTTCAGCGGCACGAGCACCGAGCGGAACACGATCATCAGCACCAGGAACGACAGCCCGATCACGGCTCCGAGGAACCACGGCATCCGCTGCTGCAGCCGCGACGAGACGTCCGCGGTCAGGGCGGTCGAGCCGGTGACCGACGCCTCGACGTCGGTGCCGTCCACCGCCGCGGGGATGGTGTCCTCGCGAAGGTGCTCGAGCAGCTCGTCGGTGCGTGCGTCCTGCGGCGCGGTCGTCGGGGTCACCGTGATGATCGCGAGGTCGCCCGGCCTCGTTCGTCACCGGTGTCCCCACCGAGGCCACACCCGCCTGGCCGGCGAGGTCGGTCGCGACCCTGTCGAGAGTCGCACCGGGGATCGGCGCACCCTCGGTGTCGAGCACCACCTGGAGCGGACCGTTGGTGCCGGGGCCGTAGCCGTCGGCCATCAGGTCGTAGGCCTTGCGGGTGGTCGACGTCGGCGCGTCGTTGCCCGCGTCGGCGAACCCGAGGTGCATCGAGAACACCGGGATCGCGAGGGTTCCGAGGACCGCGGCAGCCGCGACGCCGTAGCGCACCGGCTTGGCGACGACCCGGGCGGCCCAGCGTGCCGAGGACGACTCCGGGTCGTAGCGCCGGCTTCGGCTTGACGAACGGAACCCGGGCACTGTTCACGCGGTGCTTGACGACGCCGAGCATCGCGGGCAGCAGGGTGATCGAGGCCAGCATCACGACGGCGACCATGATCGCCGAGCCGTAGCCCATCATCGCCATCATCGGGATGCCCGACACCTTGAGGCCGAGGATCGCGACGATCACGGTGACGCCGGCGAAGAGCACCGACAGACCCGCGGTCGCGTTGGCGCGACCGATGGCGACGGGCACCGACTGTCCGGCGGCCAGGTTCTGGCGGTGCCGGGACAGGATGAACAGCGCGTAGTCGATGCCGACACCGAGGCCGAGCATCATCGCGACGACGCCGGTGATCTTCGGGACGGCGACGAGGCCGGACATGATGCCGATGGCGCTGCTGCCGACCGCGATGGCCATCAGGGCCGTCGCGATGGGCAGGCTCATGGCGACGAGCGAGCCGAAGGCGATGGCGAGGATGACGATCGCCATCACGATGCCGATCAGCTCGCTGTTGCCGCCGGCCGGGAGGTTCGCGTAGCCGAGACCGCCGTCGTACTCGACCTGGATGCCCGCGTCGCGGACGTCCTGGACGGCCTTCTCGGCCGCGTCGTACTCGGTGGTGCCGACCTTCTCGATGTCGAAGCCGACCGTGGCGAAGGCGGTCTGCCCGTCGTCACTGAGGGTCGGCCCACGAGGGTCGTAGGGACTGCTCACGGCGATCACGTGGGGACCGGCGGAGAGCTGCTCGACGGCCTGCTCGATCGCGGCCTTCTCGTCGGGACCGGTGAGTCCGTCCTCCGAGTGGAAGATGACGTTCGAGGAGTAGAGCGTCTGCTGCGGGAAGCGGTCCTGGATGGCGTCGGCGGCAGCCTGCGACTCGGAGCCGGGCAGGCTGAACGTCTCGTCGTAGCTGCCGCCGCCGGTGGAGTTGAGCATGAAGATCGAGACGGCGATGACGACCCAGGCGCCGATGACCTTCCACGGGTGGCGGCCGGCGAAGTTGCCGATGCGGTACAGAGCGTGGGACATGGTGAGTCCTTCGGGGCTGGTCTTGCGGGACATGGACGGTGAGGTTCTGGACATGTCTCGAAGGTAGGAATCCGCGACGCCTCGCCGACATCGCGCAGGCCGCACGCCGCGAGGGGTACGCCGCACGGTTGCCCGGCAGTCACGGGGCGGAAAGCCGCATCCCGTCCGCGGGCAACCGCACGCGGGCTCGGCGGTCGCTGAGCTAGCGAGCCCAGGAAGGGGCGCGTGGAGCCCTAGGCGCGGTCCCTGCGTCGATCGGCGAGGGGCGCACCGGCGCCGCCGTCGCGACGGATCAGTTTGTGCCCGAGTCGATCGTGCTGTTCGTGGTGTCGAAGGCGTCCGACAGGGTGCCACCAAGCAGGAAGACCACGCCGACGATGACGGCAGCGATGCCGGCGACGAGAAGGCCGTACTCGACGGCAGAAGCGCCACGCTCGTCCATCTTGGCGAGGCGGCCCTTGAGCACGATGTGCAGGTAAGCGAACACGTGAGCCTCCTTGTGAGAACCGTTAGGCGACACGACGTGTCCCCCCCTGTGGAAAGGGTGCTCTCCTGAGGGGGCAGATCGCCATGGTTCGCGAGAACTTCTTTGCCCTGAAGGCGACCCCATGCCAGCAAGGGGGTGCCCGCCTCATGCAATTGAGACGGGCTGCGCGATGTGTTAAGGCGTGGCGCGCCCGTAGGGATTCGAACCCCAAACCTTCTGATCCGTAGCCTTGGCGGGCTCGTGCAGGATTGTGCAGACACGCTCAATCACGCGGTCGGCAGGCCGTCCGGCATGCCCACGAGTGCGCCATAGTGCAGCCGCGTTGCAGTCACCGTTGCCGTCCCGCGGGCGCGCGGAGAGGACAACCGGCTTGCGTCTAGTAGCCCACTAAGACGCGCTGGACTCGGCCTCCTGACGGAGGTAGTCGCTTGCCGGCCTCGGTGTGATGCCGCGCTCTCGCAGCGCCGCGTCGTCCCAGTCTGCGGAGCGGATGTCCTGGAGAAGGCCGGCTCCGAACGCCGACGCAAGAGCGTCATTGCGCTTGTTCAACAGGCGGATTGCCATCCGAGCGACGGGCCTGGGCATGTGCTGGACCTTCATCCGGCGTCCGGTCACTTCCTCGACGAGCGCCACCGCTTCGTTCTTGGTCATCGCCTCCGGACCGCCGACGGTGATCAGGCTTGGCGGGTCGGGCTCGATGGCTACCGACGCAACGAGCGCGGCGATATCCCCAGTGCCGACCCAGCGTCGCTTGCTGTCGCCTCGACCGATGATCGCGATCTTTCCTGCCGCCACGTCGAAACGTGCCCCGGCTCCGAAGTGAATCTCCTGGAATGCATCGGAGCGAATGACGACGCGCTGCAGCGATGAGCCACGCAACCGCTCCTCGGTGGCCAGCTTGGCCCGTTCCAATGGCGTACCGATGGCCTTCTCGACCCCCGGAAAGGACATGTACACGAAGCGCTGCACCCCTGCGGACTCGGCGGCCGCAATCAGCGATGCCATCCCCTCCTCGTCGGCTTCACGAATCGTAGGCAGGGCCCCACCGGCCAACCTGCGCGCGATCATCGTTGCCGTGGCCACGACCGTCTTGACACCCTGGCACGCGGCGGCGAGCGACTCGGGTTCGGTGAGGTCACCCGCAGCCACTTCGACTCCAAGGCTCCGCACGTCGGAGTCGTCGCTGGTGGGGCGCACCAGGCAGCGAACTGCATGGCCCTGCTCGCTCAAGATGCGGACCACGCGGCCGCCAAGGTCACCTGTGCCACCGATTACGAGAATCATCTCGGCCAACCCTTCAGTGGTGGCTCATTGTCGTTCGTGCACGGTCCCGCGTACAGAGACCAGGTTCCGATCCGATGACGTGGTGAGCGAGACGCGTCATTCCGCCGCGTGAGGGCATAGCTGAGGCTGCCGTCCTTCCCCGGAAGCCCCAAGGGCTGGCTGCGGCAGCGGATGGGCGGTAGACGTCCTGCAGACGCAGTGGCACGTTACAAGAGTGATGCGTCCACCTCCTCCGCTCTTGGCCCTCGCTGCCGCCTTGGCCCAGTCAGCACTGTCGAAGGGTGCTCGCGGACGGTCTGCTTCTCGGGCAGTGGCGGCAATAGCGACCGCAGCCGCTTCCGGAGCGTTCGCGGCTGCAGCTGCGCGCCAGTTCGGTCGCGAGGGAACCACACTTGAGCCGTTCAACCCGGCTCTGGCCTCGGTCTTGGTGACCACTGGTGCGAATTCCGTGAGTCGCAATCCCATGTACGTCGGCCTGGCGGGTCTGCTTGTCGCCAACGCCGTGCGGCTCTGGTCCTGGAACGCGCTCCTGCCGGTAGCCGCCTTCACACTCGTGACTGACCGAGTCCAGATAGCAGCAGAGGAGTCGGCCCTGCTCGCCAACTTCGGAGCCGACTACGAGGCCTACCGTGCGACTGTGCCTCGATGGCTGGGCCGCAATTCGGTCCACCCCAGCGCCTGAAACGCCGCGTCGATCCGCCGCGATCGCACCACGTGTGCAGGACTTGCCCACCAGACTGTCGGGGTGGAACCGTCGCGCGAGTATCTGGCCAAGATCGGAGAGCTCGCCTACGAGGTGTCGCACCTCGAGTGGCAGATCATCGACGACATTCGGCTAGCAAGCACGTCGATCAAGGCCATCACATTGCATGGGCTCCCAACCGGTGCCATTGGACGGGCCCTCGAGGCCGTGGTTCCAGAGCTCACTAGGCGACCGAACGTCCAGCACTTCGTCGCTATCTCCGCGAAGGCGCTCCTAAATGTCGCAGCACGCCGAAACACGGTTCTCCACGCAAGACCAGGCACGAGGCGATCAGGAGACGTCAGGCTGCTGAAGTTGCGAGTCGGGAAGACTGGTGACGTTGAAGGTGTGTGGATCGATGACGTCTACCTCGACAAGCAACTTGCGGCAGTTCGGTACTGGCTGCGTCGTGTAGAGCGAGCACGCGAACTTTCCATGGACTAGCTCGTTGACGACCTGCGTCACTTCGCCGCCGAGCGGGGCGTGCACACGCGCCCGCTCATGGCTGGCCGATGGTGGCGACGACCAAATCGAGGCCACGGCTGCGTGCAACCGCTGCTCTTGACCGGGTCGTTCCCGGGGGAGGACTCTGGAGTCGGTAGACGCCGGATGTCTCGTGGGGCGCCGTCCAGTCTTGAAGTTTGCACGCCGGAACCGACCTCGGGGCGGGACATGACCGCAACGCCACCAAGTCACGTTTACTACTTCGACGTGGGGGCCGGGTCGTGGGCAGGCACCTTCACCTTCAAGGTGACCTCGTGGCGGGAAGCCCTCGGTGCCGGGATCGGTGTGAAGAACCTGCTCCTGGTCGCTGCGATGGCAGCGACTCAGAGGGTTGTCGGCGGGTCCAACCTCACCTCTGTCGTCGTCCCGCACCCCGACGAAGGGGTCTTCGGCGTCGTCGACAACGACGTCAGGCTGACCAAGTTCACCGTCGGGCTGTACTCGCTTCAGGAGCGCTACATCCTCGCCGTCGACGGCCGGAACGTCACGGTGGTCGCCCACGAGCACTTCGGTCCGGTGCCGGGCATCCTCAGCCGCGCCTTCGAGTACCCGGCAGAGATCCGCGACGGCGGGCTTGGCTCGATCTATCACATGCCGCTCCTGGGCAGCCCCTGGACAGCGACATACGAAGTCGGCCCTGATCGCCGCAGTCTCGCTGGGACGTTGCGATGCAAATGGGCGGAAGCAAGCGAGCGCGCCACTCGAGAGAGCGCGGACTGAGATGGCGAAGCGCGGCCGGCGGCCAGAAGAGGTGGCCGGGGCGGTCGCTGAGCGCCTCGTGGGCTACGTACTCCGGTACGAGGAGGCCCACGACAGTCGTGCCGTCTTCGCGTACTTGTACCTGCAGCTGACCCGGAGCCTCGCCGCGGCCCTTGAACGGGGCGATCCGGAGTTCGAGGATCCGGCATGGGTAAGTAGCCTCGCGGAGTCCTTGGCTGCTGAGTACTTCTCCGCGGCAGATGCCCTGGACGCGTGGGTCGCGTCGCCCAGGACAAGTCCCACCGCGCGGGTCACCGTAGACGACCTTCCCGGGGCGGTGCCGGAGCCCTGGCGCGACGTGTACGCCGCGATCAGCGACGGCAGATCGTACGTCCTGGAGGATGCCCTCTTCTCGATGATGGCGCACATCTCCTACGACCTTCCGATTGCCCTGAACAAGATGGCTTCCTCGTCCGACGTACGTCCTCACATTGCGGACTACCACCGGATGAACGACGTCCTCGGCACCGCCATCGACCGCATCCAGGACGAGCTTGCCGACCGTTACTGCAGGTACCTGGCTGACCTCGACCAACTCTTTGCCCGAGACGACGAGCTGTTCTCGAACTACGGCATCCGGATGTCACGCGGGCTGGCCTGGTACAACTTCGAACGTCTCAACGATGCTCGGGGAGCGGCCGCGGCGCAGCACTCGATCCAGACAAGCACAGGGGCGTTCATCCAGAAGATCCGCCAACCCGACGATTGGGCCATCCGCCTGGCCACACACGCCGGCCGGCTCCTCGTTCCCGAGCGGCGCCAGTGGCCTCCCCCTGGGTCGACTCCCTGAACTGCGGCAAAGTGACCGGTCAACGACCTCGCGATGCCGGCTTCTGGATTCATGGCGAAGCGCCGTGGGTTTCCGCCTTACGTCGCATCGGGTCATCGCCGCGTCGGCGGCCACCGGGTTGGTAAACAACGGGAAGCCCACCACGACGACCAATCAGCCCACGAACAGTTTCGAGCGCACTCAAATCTCCTTGAGCAACGGCCCGTCCCGAAAGGACCCTTCGGCAGCCTCGTCGTGTCGCCGTTCATGGTCACCTTGCCAGAGGAGTCGCGTGCGGTCCCAGGGCCGACGATCCGTCCGAGAACGGACCGGACCCTCAGAGTTCGTGAGGGACGGCCGCGTTCTGGGCACCCGATGATTCCAGGTACGAGGTGCCGGCGACGTTCTCCCGCATGCGTCTATCCACCGCGTGTGAGGCGCGTTCGGACGTCGGTCGTGGACGGGTGGGGACTCTTCATAGCAGCGATCCGGAGGTGTCGTGCAGCAGGGCGGGTGCGTTCAGGTGCTGGTCGATTGCCTCGGCCACCGCGCCGTCGGTGAGTGGGAGGGCATAGGCGTATTCGCGGAGGGTGGTCGCGGCATCGGCGTGGCCCAGGCGGGCTTGTGCCTGGAGGATCTGTCCACGGGCGACGAGGAAGGTGGCCACGCTGTGCCGAAGTCGGTGCAGGCTGGCGCCGGGGACGGCTGCGACATCGCGGAGCTGGGCAAAGCGGTGGCCCAAGACCTCGCTGCCCAGGCGCTGCTCGTGGGCCTGGTCGGCGGTGAAGACCCACGGGCCGAGGGGTCGGTCGCCGGCGCGGTGCTGCCAGGTGGTCGCAAGCTGGTGCCACAGGTCGGCAGTCGAGGTGCCCAGGGTCAGGACGCGGCCGTGGCCGGACTTGGGCGTGGTGAGCTCGCCGGCCGAAACCGCGCGCTCGATGCGAAGCACCCTGCCCTGGAGGTCATCCAGGCGTAGGGCTGCTAGCTCGCCGCGCCGGGCGCCGGAGTCGGCCGCGAGCCGGACCAGAAGCAGGTCCTGCTCGGCGCGGTGCAGGCGGCCCACGGAGAACCCCGGGCTCAGCTGGTCGCCTTCGTGGTTGGCGTGGGCCTCGAGCACTCGGAGCTCGGCGGTGACGAGCAGGGTGCGGACGTGGTCGTCGGTCAGTGGCCGACGCGGGTCGGGGCGTCCGGGGCCGCGCATCATCCTGAGTGGATGGGAATCCAAGAGGCGTTCGTCGTAGGCCCAGCCGAGCGCGGACCGAAGCACCCGGAACCGCCCGCCGGCGACCGCGAGACTGGCGCCGGCCTGCTGCCACCGTTGAAGGGCGGTTCGAACCTGCTGTGGGGTCAGCGCCAGCAGCGCGGACTTCGCTCAGCGGATCGGCTAGCAGCGCACGGACCACCGATCGGTATCCGACCGCAGTGGAGGGCTTCCACGGGTGGCTCTGCGGCGAGCCACACGGGTAGGAGGATCCGCCACCAGGCATGCGGTTCGGGGGCGGCAGCCCCGGACAGCCACGATGACGGGCAAGCATGAGCAACCGGTGGGAGTCGGCATCGGCCGCGGTGCTGCGGATGGTGACCGAGACCTGCCGGTACCTGCCAGTGGCCGGGTCCGGGGTTGTCGGGATGCGGATCTCCCAGACGCCAGGCCGACGTTCGCGTTGGGTGCCGGTGCCGTGGCGCCGGCCAATCGAGGCGGACATGAGTCGAGCATGAGCCGCAGAATTCCGGTTGTCAGGGATGACGATTCAGGGATCAAGGGCCGTCCAGATCCCCGTGTACGCGCACACCCGACATGCCCTGACCTGCAAAGACGTTGGCGCGCCCGTAGGGATTCGAACCCCAAACCTTCTGATCCGTAGTCAGATGCTCTATCCGTTGAGCTACGGGCGCCCGCCGCCTGTACTGGACCGATGCCCGGCCGGACGACTGGTCGAGGATAGCCGACCCCTCGGACGTTGCCGAAATCAGTGGGCGAGCGACGATGGGGGCATGCGGGGTCGTCGTACGGCGCTCGGCCAGGTGCTCGTCGCACTCCTGGCCGCGGCTGCACTGGGCGCCTGCGACGTGGGTCCGCCGACCGACCTGGACCCGTCGCCGGGCGCGACGCTGGCAGCGGTCGACCCGGTGGCGGCGACCCGCCGGAGCTCACCGCCGCGCTCGAGGTCGAGCTGGGGACGGCTGTGGCTGTGTTCGGGCTGGGCTGCCGGCCCCGGTCCCGCACCAGCGGTGCTCGGCCGACGGCCGCAAGACCTACACGCTGAAGGGCGACCTGCGGGCGGCCACGGTCACGGCGGCGTGGATGGAACTGGGTTCCGGCGGCGGGCGGTGGACGCTCAACGTCCGGCTCGCGGCCGGCGACTCGCGGGCCTTGTCGCTCTTCGCCGCAGCGAGCAACCGTCCAGGGCGGCCTGGTCAGTCGTGCTCGACGCGCACAGCGGTGACGTGTTGCATGCGGTCGCGCCCAACGAGGTACAGGGGTTCGCATCACGCGGAGTGACCTCCACCGGCTCCGGCGGAGTCGGTGGTGAGCTCCTCGTCGCGGCGTCGAACGCAGCTGAGGGAACCCTCGCGATCGGCAAGGTCCGACCTAGGGTGAGGCATGACGCTTCGGGCACCGTCGATCATCGCCGTCTCGGCACTCCTCCTCTCCCCCTCCTCGTCGTCTCCGGGCCACCAGCGACCGCGGCCGACCCGCGCAAGACCTTCACGCAGCCGCAGACGATCGAGCTGAACGACGACGAGGCGAGGTTCGAGCAACCCTCGCCCTTGACGATCCCGGACACGGGCACGGCCACCCCCTATCCGTCGCAGATCACCGTCGACCACGGCGGCCTGGTCACCCACGTGGAGGAAGTGACCATCAGCGGCCTCACCCACGCCAACCCCGACGACCTCGACGTCATGTTGGTCGGGCCGACGGGCGTGTCGATCGTGCTGATGTCCGACGCCGGAGGCGAGACCGACCTCGACAACATGTTCATCAGGTTCGTCAACCCGCCCTTTTTCGGCCAGCCGCTCCCCGACGACGACCCCATCGATGGCCAGGACTACTTCCCCGGTGACTTCGACGACGGCGACGACACGTTCCCCGACCCTGCCCCCGATCCTGGCGACGCGACCGACTTCTCGGTGTTCGTCGGCACGCCCGTCGCCGGCAGCTGGAGCCTCTACGTCGTCGACGACTCCACAGGCGAGTCGGGGGAGATCGACGAGTGGGCGATGGAGATCGGCTTCACCGGCACCAACTACCCCTCGGACAGCTCGCAGGTGTCCGGCCTCGGCACGGTGACCGACGTCGACGTCGTCCTCCACGACTTCACCACCGAGTGCGGCTAACGACGTGGACCTCCTGCTCGTCGGCCCGCAGGGTCAGCAGACCGCGCTGATGAGCGACGCGGGTGGCTGCAGCGACCAAGCCGTCGAGGGGGTCGAACTCCGGTTCGACGACGAAGCCCTCCACATCGCCTCCCAGTCGCAGACACTTGCCTCCACGACCTACCAGCCGACCGACTACGACGGCGACGAGGACGACGAGGACGTCGACGAGTACCCCGCGCCCGCCCCCACGCCGGACCCGGGCGGTGAACCCTCCAACTTGTCCGTCTTCGACGGCACCAACCCCAACGGGACGTGGCGCCTTTTCGCCTACGACGACGCCGGCGAGTTCCTGACGCGGATCGACGGCGGCTGGTCGCTCGACATCGGCTGGCCCGACGCCACCGAGCCGTCGGGCAGCGTGCTGGTCAACGGCGGCACCGCGAGGACCAACCAGCGCAATGTCTCGCTCACCCTGTCCGCGACCGACGCCTCCCCCGGACACCGGTCTGGCGCAGATGCGGTTGAGCAACGACGCCATCACCTGGTCGCCTTACGTCCCCTACGCGACGGCGTTGCCCTGGACGTTGGCCGCCGACAACGGTGTCTCGTCGGTCTTCGCGCAGTTCAAGGACGGCGCCGGCAACAGCTCGGCCGTCGTGCGCGACACGATCGTGCTCGACACCTTGGGCCCGAAGGCCACCAAGACAAAACCGACCGCAGGCGCCACCGATGTCGAGGGCGGGCGCCAAGCTCCGCATAGTGACCAGCGAACGGCTCGCCGCCTCGACGGTGAAGCCGACCACAGTGACTCTGAAGCTGCAGGGCAGCAAGGTGCCGGCCAAGGTCACCCTCGCCAAGGCCGGCCGCGTCATCATCGTCAACCCCGCGGCCGACCTCCAACCCGGACGTTATGTGCTGAAGGTCCGCACGACGGTCAGCGACCAGTCGGGCAACGGGTGGGACCAGAAGAGGGCCTCGGGCCGGCCAGCCCCTCAAGCTCGTCTTCCGCGTCTGAGGGGGCACCGGCCCGGGTGTGACCGCGGCCACAGGCCGTTGATCGATCCAATATGTGGCCCGCGCATGCGCGAGTAGCCTCGCGGGCACTTGTTTCGCCCACGTGCTCGCCCGACGCCGACAACGTTGTTGGGGGCGATGCCGTGACGACTCGCCGCTGATCCAGCGCAGGCCGAGAGGGACTTCATGACCGCCGACACCCAGGCTCCCCCCACTACCCACCAGGGCATCCTCGACTTCGTCGAGCGAGGTCGCCGCGATGACGCACCCCGGACCGCATCCACTGGTGCACCGGCTCCGACGAGGAGTGGACCGAGCTGACCGACGCGCTGGTCGCCACCGGCACCTTCACCCGGCTCGACCCGGCCAAGAAGCCCAACAGCTTCCACGCGCGCACCGACCCGACCGACGTCGCGCGGGTCGAGGACCGCACCTACATCTGCAGCGTCGACGAGAAGGACTGCCGGGCCCACCAACAACTGGATGGACCCGAACGAGATGAAGGACCTCATGCGCGGGCTGTACGCCGGCTGCATGAAGGGCCGCACGATGTACGTCATCCCGTTCGTGATGGGCCACCTCGAGGCCGAGAAGCCGATGTTCGGCGTCGAGATCACCGACTCGGCGTACGTCACCGCCTCCATGCGCGTGATGGCCCGGATGGGCAGCCACGTGCTGCGCCGGATGGAGGAGCTCGACCGCCCAGGAAATGACCGTTCGTGCCGGCGCTGCACTCGGTCGGCATGCCGCTCGAGCCGACGGCCAGGCCGACGTGCCGTGGCCGTGCAACGACACCAAGTACATCGTGCAGTTCCCCGAGGAGCGGGCGATCTGGTCGTTCGGCTCCGGGTACGGCGGCAACTCGCTGCTGGGCAAGAAGTGCTACGCCCTGCGCATCGCCAGCGTGATGGCGCGCGACGAGGGCTGGCTCGCCGAGCACATGCTGATCCTCAAGCTGACCAGCCCGCAGGGCGTCACCAAGTACGTCGCCGCGGCCTTCCCCAGCGCCTGCGGCAAGACCAACCTCGCGATGCTCGCGCCGACCATCCCGGGCTGGAAGGTCGAGTCGATCGGCGACGACATCGCCTGGATGCGCATCGGCGAGGACGGCCGCCTGTGGGCGGTCAACCCGGAGTTCGGCTTCTTCGGCGTCGCGCCCGGCACCAACGAGCACACCAACCCCAACGCGATGCGCACCATCAACCTGGGCAACTCGGTGTTCACCAACGTCGCGCTCACCGACGACGGCGACATCTGGTGGGAGGGCATGGAGAACATGCCGGCCCACGCCACGTCCTGGAAGGGCGAGGACTGGACGCCCGGACAGCGAGGAGCTGTCGAGCCACCCCAACAGCCGCTACTGCACGCCGATCAAGCAGTGCCCGATCCTGGCACCCGAGTACGACGACCCGCGCGGCGTGCCGATCGACGCGATCCTCTTCGGGGGCAGGCGCAAGACCACGATCCCGCTTGGTCACCGAGGCCCGCGACTGGGTGCACGGCACGTTCATGGGCGCCACGCTCTCCTCGGAGACGACCGCCGCCGCGACCGGCCAGGTCGGCGTCGTGCGCCGCGACCCGATGGCGATGCTGCCGTTCATCGGCTACCACGCCGGCGACTACTTCAACCACTGGATCGAGGTCGGCAAGTCCAACGACGCCGTCCAAGCTGCCGAAGATCTTCTACGTCAACTGGTTCCGCCGCGACGATGACGGCGACTTCCTGTGGCCCGGGTTCGGCGAGAACAGCCGCGTCCTGAAGTGGGTCGTGGAGCGCATGGAGGGCCAGGCCGCCGCGGTCGAGACCCCGATCGGTCACGTCCCCGCCCCCGGCTCGCTCGACATCGAGGGGCTCGACATGACCCCCGAGCAGATCGAGGCCGCGCTGCGCGTCGACCCCGAGGAGTGGAAGGCCGAGCTGCCCCAGATCCAGGAGTGGTTCGAGAAGTTCGGCGACCAGCTGCCCGCCGTCTTGTGGACCGAGCTCGACGGCCTGCGCGCCCGCCTGGGCGCAGTAGTCCGAAACCGTTATCGCGAGACCCGGATCGGTACCTCCGCTTCCGGGTCTCGCGGCGTACGCACCTGTGCCATGATCCGAACCGGGGGCAGCGGAAGGGGATGTGGGTGCCGCACTTCGGCCCAGAGGACCGTGCCGTCTTCGAGGCGCGCGCCACGGAGCTGTACGACGACATCGTCGGCTCCGGCGGGATCAAGGCCGACGACCCACGCATCACCAGCGACGCGGAGTCGACCGAGGCCTTCGACCTCCTGGTCCGTCTCAACCTCCTCGCGCTCGACACCACGGACAACGTGTGGCACGCCGTCGACCCCGCGACCGCGCAGGCCCAGGTAGTCACACCGCTCGGCGCTCGGGGTGCGGAGCTGCTCAACGAGTCCGCCGAGTGGGCGCGGGCCTTCTCGGGGCTGGCGCAGACCTGGCGCCGCTCCTCCCCCGTCCAGCGCGGGCCCTTCACCGAGATCAGCGGAGGGGAGGCGATCTCGGCGTTCCTCGCCTCTGCGGTGGCCGACGCGGAGGAGGAGCTGCTGACCGCGCAGCCCCAAGGCATGCGCAACAACGCGGGCCTCAAGGCCACGCTGGACGCCGCGGCGCAGCGCGACACCGCCGCACTCGAACGCGGCGTGAAGATGCGGACCCTCTACCAGCACAGCGCCCGACGCAGCGCCGGCACGCAGGCCTACGTCGCCGCGGTCACCGCCCGCGGTGCCGAGGTGCGCACCCTCGACGAGTTCTTCAACCGCCTCATCGTCATCGACCGCCGCATCGCGGTGATCCCGGGTGCCGGGGGGCCGGAGTCCGCCCTGGTGATCCGCGAACCCAACCTGCTGGCCTACCTCGTCGACATCTTCGAGCGCACCTGGGAGCGCGGCAGCCCTTCAACACCCGCGGCAGCGCCGCGCAGCGCGACATCGCCCACGAGCAGCGGCAGATGACGATCAGGATGCTGATCAAGGGGTACGCCGACCCCGCGAGCGCCAAGCGGCTCGGCGTCAGCCCGCGGACCTACGCCGGCTACATCGCCGACCTCAAGGAGGAGTTCGAGGCCGAGACCCGCTTCCAGCTCGGCTACAAGATGGGCGAGCAGGGGATCTCCGGCAACGAGCGCACGGACGACGCGGACCCGTCCGAGGACGCCGGCCTTCCTGACTAGACCGCGAGCAGTGACCCGAGAAATACCGAGGGCAGCGCCCGTGGGGCGCTGCCCTCGTTCATGAGACCGGCCGGGGGGTTGGCCTGAGGAACCCGGCCATGGGGGGTCGGCCGGGAGTTCCCGTCTCAAGCGTGTGCAGTTGTGGTGGTGCCGTGAGCCGGCCCGGCGGTCACTTGCCGCCGGTGGGGCCCTTGCACCTTGCCGGGCAGTCCCAGCCGGTGTCCATTGCGGTGGCTGGTGAGCTCACTCCGGCCAGCCCGATCGTCATCGCAGCCGCAGCTACGACGATCGCTGCCTTACGAAGAAAGGTCATCAGGGTCTCCCTAGTGCGGTGTGTGGTGCAGTCCCACCCTCCGATCGTCCAGTCTGTCGAGTGGGGGCTACCGCGTCAGCCCACGAACTGGCTCATCTAATTGCAATGCATAACCTTGCAAGCGACCCAGGGCAGGGTGAGTCGGCCCTCTTGGTCCGACCTATGAGGCTCCCGAGAGGACCGACTCGCTGCGGAGGCGGCGGGATTTGAACCCGCGAGAGGTTTGACCCTCAACCCGCTTAGCAGGCGGGCGCCATAAACCGGACTAGGCGACGCCTCCCCGAAGCGTCAGACAGGTTACAAGCACCCGTCGTCGGGCGCCGAATCACCTGGCGACCTGCAATCACCTGGGTCAGTGCGCTCGCCGGAGCAGCGCGCGCAGGCGGGTGACGAACTCGTCGCGGTCGCCGGCCAGCACCGAGACCGGCACGGTCGTCGTCCGCCCGTCGCGCAGGGCGAGCACCACGCAGGGCACGCCCCGCACGTCGGCGGTCGAGGCCCCGGCGACGTCGACCCACCGCGCCCGCCGCACCCCTGCCCCACGCACCAGCCGCACCTCGTAGCCCAGGCGGTCGAGCCGGACGACGTACGCGCGGCGGGTGGCCCACCACGCCCCGGCGGCGACCAGCACGAGACCCAGCAGCGCCACCAGCGGCGACGACCCAGAAGCCCCAGCCGACCAGGGCGGCCACGACGCTCACGACGATGACGGCGACCGCGAGCACGACCAGGGCCGCGCCGGCCGCGCGTACGACGATCGCGGGGGCGAGCCGGTAGACGGCCGGCTGGTCGACGGGCTGGTCGTGCGCTGGCTCCAACGGGTCCACACGCGGATTCAACCGTCAGTCCGGCCGATCACCACAATTCTTCCCGAGTTCCCGGCACTGTCTTGTCCCGGCGTCCTGGCGGAGTCACACTCGAATCCCCCAACGCCCCGTCGCGGAGGTCTTCATGACCAACACGATCGACCCCCCGATCGGCACCGCTGCTGCCCTGGCGGGGCTCCAGCGGGCCCTCGACACCCCCGTCACCGCCGCCGAGACGGGAGGCTGGCGCTGGACCGTGCGCCGCCACATGGGCCCGGTCCGCGAAGCGATCGAGCGCGAGCACCTCGACCCCGCTGACGGCTGGCTGTCGGCTCGCCACGGCCGATCGGCCCGCGAGCGGGCGGCGCTGCTGAGCCGGCTCGCGGCGTACGGGCCGAAGGTGCTCGAGCACCCCGACCTCGACGAGGTGCGCGACGGGCTCAAGCGGCTGCTGGGCGACCTCGACCACTACGTCCAGCGCCAGCACGACCTGGCCTACGACGAGGTCGAGCTGGAGATCGGCGGCAGCGAGTAGCTGTCACCTCGGCAGAGGGGGCGGGATTCGAACCCGCGGCTGACATCTCTGCCAGCGACCGCTTTCAAGGCGGTTCCGATCGGCCACTCCGGCACCCCTCCGGGGATTGGTCCCACTTGACTCCCCAAGTGATTCCCCGGGGCAAACCCTATGCGGTCAGCTCGACCAGGGGGTCGCCCTCCTGGACGACGTCGCCGTCGGCGACCCGCACGGCGGTGACGGTGCCGGCGGCCTCGGCCATCACGGGGATCTCCATCTTCATCGACTCCAGGAGCACCACGATGTCGCCGACGTCGACGACGTCGCCCACCTCGACGGCCACGCTCAGCACGTTGGCCACCATCTCGGCGAGGATCTCGATGCGCTGTTCGCGGGCCACGCCCCGAAACTAGCCCAAGCGGTGACGCTACAGGAGCGCCTGGGTACGCCGCGGTTCGGGCCGCAGCATCGACCCGGTGTCGTCGGTGCGGGCCCGGCGGCCGCGGCGGGAGCCGGTGAGCAGCAGGTCGACCCGGATCACCACGGCGCCGACCACGACCCCGAGGACCACCGAGTAGAGGGTGGTGAGCCCGGCCTCGGCCAAGGTCAGCGACGGGTCGAGGAAGGTGTGGGTCACCTGCGCGGCCGCCACCACCCCGAACGCACACACCCACCAGCCCTGCCGCCGGCGGGCCCGCATGTGGGTGCCCCACATGAGGGCGGGCACGCCGATCAGGGCCTGCACCGGACGGGGCGCGCCGCCGAGGGTGTCGAGCGCCCACGTGCGCCCGTCGAGCAGCGTGTCGACCAGGTCGGGGGCACCGTAACGGCGCAGCACCTCGGCGTAGACCAGCGTCAGGGCCAGCAGGCAGCCGCCGATCAGCACCGCGACGAGACCACGCCGTCCCAGGCCGTGGAGCCCGGCGCCGAGGCGGAACACGACGAGGAGGCACAACGCCAGCGAGCCCCCGAGGGTCGTGTAGGCGAACCGCGCGAGGTTCAGCGTCGGCTCGAGGCCGACCACCGCGGCCGCGCCGACAACGGCGACCAGCATCGCGACGAGCACCTCGCGGGCCGCCTGCGGCACCGTCACGGCGGGGACCGTGACCATCACCGCGAAGACGGCCGTCACCACGCACGTCAGCACCGCCGCCCCGGTGCGCAGGACGGGCTCGTCGGTCACCACGACCGCCGCCCCCAGGGCCAGCGCGAGCGCGCCGTAGACGAAGGTGCGGCCGCCCGTGCGCGCGACCAGACCGGCCGTGAAGGCCACCGCGATGGCGACGGCACCGCTCTCGCCGACGTACGCCGGGCGCGCCGGGTGTCGCGCCGTACGCCAGAGCGCCCAGCCCGCCAGGAGCAGCACCACCCACACGGTCACCCAGAAGCGGCGGCCGGGCCGTAGGCGACCACCACGCGGCGGTCGCTCGGCGCGACGTCGGGGCACGGTGGTCGACACGGGCGGGAAGGGTATCCGGGACTGTCTGCGAGGTCAGAGGCGGCGGTTGGCCAGCGACGGGTTGGTGCGGCGCGCGGCGTCGACGACCTCCGGCTCGAGGGTGACGTTCAGCGTCTCGGGCTTCTCGCCGGCCTCCACGAGGACCTCGCCCAGCGGGTCGACCACGATCGAGTGACCGGTGTAGCGAGGACCGGGCTGGCCGACCGCCACGACGTACGCCGTGTTCTCGATCGCCCTGGCCCGCGCCAGCGTGGTCCAGTGGTCGACCTTGCGCGGCCCGGCCACCCAGGCGGCCGGCACGACCAGGGCCTGCGCGCCGTCGGCGACCAGGGCCCGGGCCAGCTCGGGGAAGCGCAGGTCGTAGCAGGTCATCAGGCCGATCCGCAGGCCCGCCAGGTCGACGGTCACCGGCGTCAGCGGGCCGGCGGTGACCCGGTCGGACTCCCGGTAGCCGAAGGAGTCGTAGAGGTGGATCTTGCGGTAGTCGGCGTGCGCCGCGCCGCGCAGCACGAGCGTGTTGACCGGCCTGGCGGGGTCGTCGCCGGTCTCGAACATGCCCGCCAGGACCGTGGTCCCGCGCTGGGCGGCGACCCGGGCCACCTCGGTCGCGAACGGCCCGTCGAGCGGCTCGGCGGCGTCGCTGAGGTCGGAGCCGGGCTCGCCGAAGTCGCGGGCGAACGCCTCCGGGAACACCACGAGGTCGCTGCCGTCGGGGGTGAGCTCGGCCAGCCGCTCGCGGTTGTCGTCGGGATCGAGGGTGGAAGCCTCCTGCACCAGGGTCACCTGCATCCCCCCAGTGTGCCGGTGCGGCGCCCACGGGTCAGACTCCTTGCGTGGAGTACGACGCCGTGGTGCTGGCCGGCGGGCGCGCGGAGCGCCTCGGCGGCGAGGACAAGGCGGCCCTGGACGTGGGCGGCGCAACGCTGCTCGAGCGCGCGCTGGCGCGGTTGCTCCGGCGCCAGCGGGTCGTCGTCGTCGGCGACGAACGCCCCACCGCCCGCCCGGTCCTGTGGACCCGCGAGCACCCCGCGTACGGCGGCCCGGTCGCGGCGACGTACGCCGGTCTGCGACGCGCTCTCCGGCCGGGGTAGCTCCCGGGCTGGTGGTGGTGCTGGCGGTGGACATGCCGGGGGTGACGGCGGAGACGGTCGCGACGGCTGGTGGCGGGCAGCGAGGGGCACGACGGGGCGGTGCTCGTGGACGGCGGACGGCGGCACCTGGCGTTCGCGGTCGGGGCCGCGGCGCTCGCCCGGGTACGGCCCGGTCAGACGGCCGGCGCGGCGATGCGGGGCCTGTGGGCAGGCCTCGACCTGGCAGAGGTACCTGCCACCGGGTCCGAGGCAGGAGACGTCGACACGTGGGCCGACCTTCCCGAAGTGCTTGCGGGTCTCGACCTGGTTCGCAAGATTGGAGCCGTGAACCTGCACGACTGGATCGACGAGCTGTGCGACGCCCTCGACATCGACACCGAGGTCGACGAGGGACTGGTGCTCGACCTCGCGAAGGTCGTGGCGGACAACGTGGTCCGTAAGGCCGCGCCGATCAGCACCTACCTGCTCGGGTACGCCGCCGGGCTGAACGAGGCTGACCCCGAGGGCGTGGAGAAGCTCGCCGCGCGGGCTCAGCTGCTCGCGGAGGGGTGGGACCGGCCGCCGGACGCGAAGGACCCCGTCGACATCGACGACGAGGTGCCGGACGACAGCGTGGTCGACCACACCGGCGATCGTTTCGAGGAGTGATGCGAGCCGTCGTCGCATCGGGTCCCGGAGGGCCCGAGGTGCTGTCGCTCGGCGAGCTGCCCGACCCGCAGCCCGGCCCCGGCGAGGTGGCGATCGCGGTGGCCGCCACCGCCGTCAACCGACCCGACCTGCTGCAGCGGGCCGGCCACTACCCGCCGCCGCCCGGTGCCTCCGACGTGCTCGGGCTCGAGTGCAGCGGCACCATCGCGGCGCTCGGCGAGGGCGTGACCGGGTGGAGCGTCGGGGACGAGTGCTGCGCCCTGCTGGCCGGCGGCGGGTACGCCGAGCGCGTGGTGTGTCCGGCAGGTCAGGTGATGCCGGTCCCCGCCGGGGTGTCCCTCGAGCAGGCCGCGAGCCTGCCGGAGGTGGCGTGCACGGTCTGGTCCAACGTGTTCATGATCGCCGGGCTCCAGCCCGGCGAGTGGTTCCTGGTCCACGGCGGTGCCGGCGGCATCGGGTCGATGGCGATCCAGCTGGGCAGTGCCTTCGGCGCGCGGGTGATGGCCACGGCCGGCTCGGCGGAGAAGCTGGCGCAGTGTGCCGAGCTGGGCGCCGAGGTCACCATCGACTACAAGCAGCAGGACTTCGTGGCCGAGGTGAAGGCGGCGACCGAGGGCCATGGCGCCGACGTGATCCTCGACAACATGGGGGCGTCGTACCTCATGCGCAACGTCGACGCGCTGGCGACCGAGGGCCGTCTCCTCGTCATCGGCCTGATGGGCGGGACCAAGGGCGAGATCGACCTCAACCAGCTGATGACCAAGCGGGGGGCGTTGATCTCCACGCAGGCTGCGCCCGCGCCCCGTGCAGGAGAAGGCCGCGATCTGCGCCGCCGTCGTCGAGCACGTCTGGCCGCTCGTCGCCGACGGGCGGGTCAGACCCGTCGTCAACACGAGCCTGCCGCTGGCCGAGGCGGGTCGCGCGCACGCGCTGATGATGTCGGGCGAGGCGTCGGGAAAGATCCTTCTCACCGTTTCGTGACCCTCCGTGTCTCTATGGTTGTCGCCATGAGCCAACAGCCCGAGCACGCTGCCGACGACGCCGGCGGTGACGGTCAGAGCGACGGTCAGCAGAGCGAGCGACCGAGCCACGTGGTGATCGTCGGCCCCGACGGGCAGCCGGTGGCCGCCGTACCCGCCTCGGCACTGCAGCCGCAGGGCGGTGACAACGCGGACTCCGAGGAGAGCGACCTGACCAGCCTGGTCGAGCAGCCGGCGAAGGTGATGCGGATCGGCAGCATGATCCGCCAGCTGCTCGAGGAGGTGAAGTCGGCACCGCTCGACGACGCGAGCCGCCAGCGCCTCAAGGAGATCCACCGGCGCTCGATCAAGGAGCTCGAGACCGGCCTCGCGCCCGAGCTGGTCGAGGAGCTGGAGCGGCTGACGCTGCCGTTCACGGGTGACGAGACGCCGTCCGACGCCGAGCTGCGGATCTCGCAGGCCCAGCTGGTCGGCTGGCTCGAGGGCCTGTTCCACGGCATCCAGACCGCGATCTACGCCCAGCAGATGGCCGCGCGCGCGCAGTTCGAGCAGATCCGCCGGGCGCTGCCACCCGGCGTCCAGATCGCCACCGGCCCTCCCGGCCAGGACGGGCAGCCCGGCCAGCCGCAGCAGGAAGGCGAACAGGGCCCGGGTTCCGGCGGCATGTACCTGTAGGGGGATTCGTCTGCGGTTTGCCTCAACTTTTCCCGCTGAGGTCCGCAGACGAATCGGTGTTGGCTAGCGGCGCGTACGACCCAGGGCGCCGAAGAGCATCAGGCCCAGCAGGCCGAGCAGCACCATGGCGGCCCCGGGGGCGGCCAGCCGGGTCAGTGGCAGCGGTTCGGCGTCGGCCACGGGAGTGAACGTCGCCTTCTCGGGCGTCGGCGGGATCGGCGTACTGCCGGGGCCCAGCAGGGCGACGACCTTCTGGGTCTTGGTGCTCTTCGCGGGCCCGGTGCCGCCGCACTTGTTGGCGAGCAGGTTGGGCTCGTTGGCCCGGACGAAGAACAGGTAGCGGGTGTCGGCGGTCAGGCCGGCGAGTCCGCACTTGGACGGGTCGGCGTCGGACTTCACCGTCACGCTGGGCGAGGTGATGTCGCCCTTGTAGACGCGGTCGACCTTGACGTCGTACGACATGATCTGCCGCTTGCCCGAGGTCGTCGGCCCGGACGCCATCGTCACGGTCCCGGAGAAGACCCCGTCGGCCTGGTTGACCTGCTGGGCGAGCGGCGGGCGCTGGCAGGTGCACGCCGCGTGGGCAGGGGCGTCGGCGACGACGACCGTGGTGAGCGCCGAGCGACCAGCAGCACGAGCACGCGCTGGAGCAGGGGGACCATGCCGTCTATTCGACCACAGGGGCGGGGTCGAGCCCGAACACCGAGGCCAGCACCCGCGCCACCCCGTCGTCGTCGTGGCCCGGCGCCAGGTGGGCGGCGGCCGCCACCACGGTGGGGTGCGCGTCGGCCATCGCGTACGACGTGCCGGCCCAGGCGAGCATCGCCAGGTCGTTGGGCATGTCGCCGAAGGCGATGACCTCGTCCGGCGCGATCCCGAGGTCCTCGCAGAGCACCGCGAGCGTCGTCGCCTTGGTCACCCCGGCCGCGCTGATCTCGAGCAGCGACGAGGTCGACGACCACGTGATCACGGCACGGTCGCCGATCGCCGACGGCGGCGCGGTCCCAGAACTCCTGGTAGCCGAGCTCCTCGTGACGGGCCAGGATCTTGAGCGCGGGCTCCGCCCATTTGTCAGCAGCTCGGCGATCGCGCCCCTGCGCGTGCCCTCGGGCACCGGGTGACGCTCGCGGAAGTCCGGCTCGAGCGACGATGCCGGCCAGCGTCTCGACGGCGAACGCGCTGCCGGGGACCGCAGCCCTGATCAGCTCGCAGACCTCGACGCCGACCACGGGGTCGATCGTGCGGGTGAGCACGGCCTCGCGCTTGGCGACGTCCCAGACCAGCGCGCCGTTGGAGATGACCGCCAGGCCGTGGCCGCCGACGTGGTCGAAGACGTCCTCGGCCCAGCGCAACGGCCGTCCGGTGACGAAGACGACGGGTACGCCTCCCTCGTCGAGCTGGGCGAGCACCTGCTGCGTGTACGCCGACACGGTGTTGTCCGAGCGGACCAGCGTCCCGTCGAGGTCGGTCGCCACCAGCCTCGGCAGCCGTTCCTTCGTCACCCCGCGACCCTAGACGGCCGGACTTGCGTGAGATGTCCCGCCGAGTTGCGTGACATGACCCAACCAGCTGTCCTCGACAGGCCATCTGGCGCGACTCGGCCGGACATCTGGCGCGACTCGGCCGGACATCTGGCGCGACTCGGCGGGGTCAGGCGCATCGGCGGAGGCTGGGAACCAGCGGGAGATCTCGGTGGCGGCGCCGTCGTCGTAGACGGTGCCGGTGGTGTGGTCGGCGGCGGCGATGACCTCCTCGACGGCCTGACCCATGGCGACGCCACGACCGGCCCAGTGCAGCAGCTCGATGTCGTTGCGGCCGTCGCCGATGGCCAGTACGTCGGCGGCGTCGACCCCCAGCGCAGCGGCAACGTGGGCGACGCCGCTGGCCTTGTTGACGCCGACGGGCGCGAGGTCGAGCCAGGCGGTCCAGCCGACGACGTAGTCGGTGCCGTGGAGGCCGAGCCGCGCGGCCAGGGCGAGGAAGTCCTCAGCGGTGGACTCGGGGTCGCGGATGATCACGCGGCTGACGTGATCGGCGACGAGGTCGGCCACCTCGGTGATGACCATCTCGCCGGACAGCTCGCCGGCCGGGAACGGCCGGTTGACGCGGTAGCCGATCCCCGCGCTCCTCGACCGCCACCAGCGCGGTCGGGTGCTCGCGCAGGATCGCCTCGACGGCCGGGCGGGCGTCGAAGGTCTCCTCGTGCACGACCTCGATGGGCGGGTAGCGGAAGACCACGGCGCCGTTGGAGGCGACCACCCACAGCGGGTCGCTGCCCTCGTCGGGCAGGGCGAGCAGGTCGGCGATCACGGTCATGCCGTGCGGGGAGCGGCCACTGGCCAGCACGATGTGGGCACCCGCGTCGTGGGCGCGGCGTACGGCGTCGTGGACGGCGGGCGGTACCTGCTCGTAGGTCTGCCCGGCACCCTCGACCCACTTGAGCAGCGTGCCGTCGATGTCGAGTGCGATCAGTCGCGGCTGCCAGTCGCTCACGTGATGGGTTTGATGACGTCGAGCCCGCCGAGGTAGGGCTGCAGGGCCTGCGGCACCTTGACCGAGCCGTCGGCCTGCTGGTGGGTCTCGAGCAGGGCGATGATCGGGCGGTTGGTGGAGCAGAGCGTGCCGTTGAGGGTCGCGACCGGCCCGACCGTACCGTCGGCGAACCGGCCGCGGGTGTCGAGCCGGCGGGTCTGGAAGTCGGTGCAGTTGGAGGTCGAGGTGAGCTCGCGGTAGCGGCCCTGCGAGGCGATCCAGGCCTCGCAGTCGAACTTGCGCTGGGCGGAGGTGCCGAGGTCGCCGGCCGCGACGTCGATGACGCGGTAGTGGAGCTCGAGCTTGTCGAGGAACTCCTTCTCCCACTCCAGCAGCCGCTGGTGCTCGGCGTAGGACTCCTCGACGGTCGTGTAGACGAACATCTCGACCTTGTCGAACCAGTGCACGCGGAAGATGCCGCGGGTGTCCTTGCCGTGGGAGCCGGCCTCCTTGCGGAAGCACGGCGAGAACGCGGCGTACCTCAGGGGGAGCGAGCCGCCGTCGAGGATCTCGTCGGAGTGGTACGCCGCGAGCGGGACCTCCGACGTACCGACGAGGTAGAGGTCCTGTCCCTCGATCCGGTAGACGTCGTCGGCGGCCTGGCCGAGGAAGCCCGTACCTTCCATCGCGCGCGGCTTGACCAGCGACGGGGCGATCATCTGGGTGAAGCCGGTGTTGCGGGCCTGGTCCATCGCCATGTTGACCAGCGCCAGCTCGAGCTGGGCGCCGATGCCGGTGAGGAAGTAGAACCGGCTGCCCGAGACCTTGGCGCCGCGCTCGAGGTCGATGGCGCCGAGCATCCGGCCCAGCTCGACGTGGTCGCGCGGCTCGAAGTCGAACTCCGGCTTGGTGCCGATCGTCTCGATGACGCGGTAGTTGTCCTCGCCGCCGGCGGGCGCCTCGTCGGCCGCGACGTTGGGGATCTCCATCAACGTCGAGCGCCAGAGCTCCTCGGCCTCGGTCTGCGCCGCCTCGGCCGCCTTGACCCGGGCCGCCAGGAGCTTGGTCTGGTCGAGCAGCGTCGCCTTCTCCTCGGGAGCGGCCTTCGGGATCAGCTTGCCGAGGGTCTTCTGCTCGCCACGCAGCCGTTCGAACTCGGCGATGGCCGAGCGGCGCGTCTCGTCGGCGGAGATCGCCCGGTCGACCACCTCGTCGGACAGGCCGCGCTTGGCCTGGGCGGCGCGGACGCGGTCGGGTTCCTCACGCAGGAGACGGGGGTCGATCATGGGATGAGGCTATCCGCGTCGTCGGCGGGGACGCACGACCGGGTGAGGATGGCGCGCAGCGCCTGTCACGAAACCTGCGAGGCCTGAATGAGGGTCGGAGCCGCGCCGCCCCGGCATAATCCGGCGCGTGCTCGACCGCCCCCGCAAGTCATCACGCTGTCCTGGGCGGCGCTGTCCCTGGCGCTCTTCGGGTTGCTCGCCTGGGCGGTGACGCGCGACCGGTCGCCGCTCGACCGGCTCGACGAGCTGGGCCGGAGGGCCGAGGACTGGGCCGACGACCACGAGACGCTGCAGCACGTCCTGCGCTTGGTCGAGATCGGCTTCAACACCATCCCGGTGACTGGTCGCGACGATCGTGATCGTCGTGCTCCTGCTGGTGCGCGGCCATCGACGGGCCGCGGTCGTACGCCGCGCTGGTGATGGTCTCGACGTACGTGCTGACGACCCTGGTCAAGGCCTCGACCGCGCGCGTCCGGCCGGAGTGGCAGGACCCCATCGACATCCTGTCGAGCCGGTCGTTCCCCTCCGGGCACACCTCGCTGAACACCGCGCTGATGGGCGTCATCTGCGTGCTGACGATGATGTTGGTCCGCCGCTCCGGCACGCGCCGGGTGGTGTACGTCGTGGCGGTGCTGGAGGTCGCGATCGTCGGCGCGGACCGCATCCTCCTCGGTCGCCACTTCCCGACCGACGTCGTGGGCGGCATCCTGCTCGGCGTCGGCATGACGCTGTTCTGGCTGGCGCGTCTACAGCCCGTTGCCCCGCAGCCACGCGGCCCACGCCGAGCCGCTGCACGAGGCGGTCCCGAGCAGCCGTCAGCTGTCGGTGATCCTCAACCCCAGCAAGGTCGAGGACGTCGCGCACTTCCGCTCGATCGTGAGCGCGATGGCCGAGGAGTCCGGCTGGTCGTCGCCGACGTGGCTCTACACCACGATCGAGGACCCGGGCACCGGCATGGCCGAGGCGGCGGCCGTCTCGGGCGCCGACCTGGTGCTGGTCTGCGGCGGCGACGGCACGGTGCGCACGGTGTGCGCCGAGCTCGCCGGCACCGGCATCCCCGTCGGGATCGTGCCTGCAGGTACCGGCAACCTGCTGGCTCGCAACCTCGCCATCCCGCTGTTCCTGCGAGCCGCGATCGACGTCGCCCTCCATGGCCAGGACCGCGCCATCGACCTGGTCGAGGTGAGCGGCGACGGGTTCGACGACACCCACTTCATGGTGATGGCCGGCATGGGCCTCGACGCCGCGATCATGGAGGGCGTCAACGAGGACATCAAGCGCCGCGTGGGCTGGGTCGCCTACGTGCTCTCCGGGCTCAAGGCCCTCAGGTCGCCGGTGGTGAAGGTCGAGATCGCGGTCGACGGGGGCGAGTTCACGTCGTACAAGGCGGTGACCGTCGTGGTCGGCAACGTCGGGTTCCTCCAGGCCGGCATGCCGCTGCTGCCCGACGCGACTCATCGACGACGGGGTGCTCGACGTCGTGGTGCTGCACCCCAAGCGGTTCTTGTCGTGGCTGCCGCTCGTCGCCCGGGTGCTCAGCAAGGGCAAGCGGGTGGACGAGACGATCGGCCGGCTCACCGGTCAGACAGTCGTCGTCCGAGCCAGCGCCGACACGCCTCGGCAGCTCGACGGCGACGCCATCGGTCTCGGCCGCGAGCTGCGGATGCACTGCATCCACGGGCGGCTGCTGGTGCGGGTCCCGCGCTGAGACCACGTGACGGTGGGAGCCTCTGTCGCCGAGGATCGGGGCGTGAGCTCAGCGTCGATCCGCGCACGCTCGGCCGACATCATCGACGTCTTCGTCTACGTGGTGGTGCTCAACCTCGCGGTCGAGTACCTTCCCTCGGTCATCAGCGAAGGCTTCACGCTGTCGCTGCTGACAGCCGTGCTCCTCAAGGTCGCGCTGGAGGTCGTGATCCTGCTCAAGGGCTGGATCCTGGCCCGGCTGCGGGCCGCTGACACGCGAGCCGTCAAGGTCGCGATCGGCATCCTCCTGTGGGTGGTCGCGGCGGGGAGCAAGCTCGTCGTGCTCGAGCTGGTCGACCTCGTCTTCGGTGACCGGGTCAGCCTGGGCGGCTTCTTCTCCGTGACGTTGTTGGTCGTCGTCCTCCTCTTGTCCAGGTCGGCGGTGCGGTCCCTGCTCGACCATCCGCAAGACTGACGCGCGTGGCCCATCTCGACACAACGCATCGTGACTGGTGGAAGTCGGCCGTCGTCTACCAGGTCTACCCGCGCAGCTTCGCCGACAGCGACGGCGACGGCGTGGGCGACCTCGGCGGCATCATCCAACGTCTCGGCCACCTCGAGCGGCTGGGCGTCGATGTCGTCTGGCTGAGCCCGGTCTACCGGTCGCCGATGGCCGACAACGGCTACGACATCAGCGACTACGAGGACGTCGACCCGCTCTTCGGCGACCTGGCGCAGCTCGACGAGCTGATCGCCGGGCTGCACGAGCGCGGCATGAAGCTGGTGATGGACCTCGTCGTCAACCACACCAGCTCGGCGCACGCCTGGTTCCAGGAGTCGCGGTCGTCGAAGGACAACCCCAAGCGCGACTGGTACTGGTGGCGTCCCGCTCGCGAGGGCTTCGAGGCCGGTACGCCGGGGGCCGAGCCGACCAACTGGGGCTCGGCGTTCTCCGGGCCGGCGTGGACGCTCGACCCCGGGACGGGCGAGTACTACCTGCACCTGTTCGCCCCCGAGCAGCCCGACCTCAACTGGGAGAACCCCGAGGTGCGGCAGGCGGTCTACGCGATGATGAACCGCTGGCTCGACCGCGGCGTCGACGGCTTCCGGATGGACGTCGTGTGCCTGCTGTCGAAGGTGCACGAGACAGACCCCGACGGCGGACCGCCGCGGCTGCCCGGACGGCCACCTCGGTGTGCGCGACCCGCTCGGCGCCGGCGTCGTCGACACCACGCAGTACGGCGACACCACGCCGTTCGTGGTGAACGGCCCCCGCATCCACGAGTTCATGCAGGAGATGCACCGCGAGGTGTTCGCCGACCGCCCGCCTGGCCTGCTCAACGTCGGCGAGACCCCGGCGACCACGATCGAGCACGCGCGGCTCTACACGGATCCTGCGCGCGCCGAGGTCGACATGGTGTTCCAGTTCGAGCACGTCGACCTCGACTCCGGGCCCAGCGGCAAGTGGGACATCGCGCCGATGACCATGCTCGACCTCAAGCACTCGCTCAACCGCTGGCAGGAAGGCCTCGCGGAGGTCGGCTGGAACAGCCTCTACCTCGGCAACCACGACCAGCCTCGCTGCGTGAGCCGGTTCGGCAACGACGCCCCCGAGCATCGCGAGCAGTCCGCCAAGGCGCTGGCCACCGTGCTGCACCTGCATCGCGGGACGCCGTACGTCTATCAAGGCGATGAGCTCGGTCTGCCCAACGTCGGCTTCTCGCGGCTCGACCAGCTGCGCGACATCGAGTCGCTGAACTACTACGCGACGGCCGTCGCGGCCGGGCGCGATCCCGACGAGGTGATCCGCGCGCTCAGCGCGAAGGGGCGTGACAACGCGCGGGTGCCGATGCCGTGGGACGCCTCGCCTTCCGGCGGCTTCACGACGGGATCGCCCTGGATCGAGGTGCATCCGCTGGTCGAGGAGGTCAATGCCGCAGCGCAGGTGGACGACCCCGACTCGGTCTTCGCGCACTTCCAGCGGCTGATCGGGCTCCGGCACGACGAGCCGGTGGTCGCTCACGGCAGCTTCCGGATGCTGCTCCTCGACGACCCTCAGGTCTATGCGTTCGTGCGCGAGTACGAAGGTGACCGGCTGCTGGTGGTCGCCAACCTCTCGGACGCCGCCGACGTGGTCGCCGACCTCTCGGAGGCGACGTACGACGCAGCGGAGCTGTTGATCGGCTCGGTGCCCGGCTCGAAACCCTCGCCCACCGACCCCGCTCGCCCCCTGGGAGTCCCGCGTCTTCCGGCTGTCGCCTGACTGCGGTGGTTGAGGAGGGCCGCCAGGCCCAGCCTCGAAACCCGGTGAGGTCGCAGTCGTGGTCTCGAGGCTCGTGACTGGCGCTCCGCGCACCTCAACCAGCGATGGAGCGCTACCGCGGCTTGGCGTGGGTGACGGCCTCTTCCTCTTCGGGGGAGAGCTGTTGCTGGGAGGTCCAGGCGGAGAGGTTCTTGGCGTAGGTGCGGGCCTCGGAGCGGCCGTGGATCGAGGTGAGGACGACGCCGTCGCCGCTGTCGTCGAGGAGGGCGAGCGACCAGCTGAGGTGGCCGCCCATGTCGTTGAAGGCGTCGTAGCGCACCACGGCGAGGTGGCGCAGGGCGCCGGCGGCCTCGGCGCGGAGGGCGGCGACCTCCTGGCGCAGGCCCATCACGTCCTCGGGGAGGGCGTCCACGCCCTCGCGTCCCGCACGGCGGCGCTGGGCACCGAACGAGCGCCCCGCACCCGGCGGCCAGCAACACCAGCGCCGCGACAACGACGACCTCCTGGATGCCCACGGACGCGAGGCTAATCTCCCGAGTGCTGGGAACCGGGCCGCCGCGACGGGGCCGGGTGCGAAACTCGGACGGTGCCCGACGCTCCGCCGCCACCCAGCCGCATCGCCTACCAGGGCGAGCCCGGCTCCAACTCCCACCTGGTGTGCCAGCAGCACTACCCCGACTGGGAGGCGGTGGCCTGCGCGAGCTTCGAGGACGTCTTCGCTGCCGTCGAGGGCGGCGACGCCGACCTGGCGATGATCCCGATCGACAACTCGCTGGCCGGGCGCGTCGCCGACATCCACCACTTCCTGCCGGCCAGCAACCTGCACATCGTGGCCGAGCACTTCCTGCGCATCCAGTTCGCGCTGATGGGCCTGCCGGGCACCACCATCGACCAGATCCGCACGGTGCACAGCCACGTCCACGCACTCGGCCAGTGCCGCAAGATCATCCGCGAGCACGGCCTCACCCCCGTGATCTCGGGTGACACCGCGGGCGCCGCACGCGAGGTCAAGGAGGCCGGCGACGCCAGCGCAGGCCGCGATCTCGCCGCCGCTGGCCGCCGAGATCTACGGGCTCGACGTGCTGGCCTCCGACGTCGAGGACGAGGACCACAACACCACGCGTTTCGTGGTGCTCTCCCGCGATCTCGTCGAGGCGCCGGCAGACAACGGGCCGATCGTCACCAGCTTCATCTTCAACGTCCGCAACCTGCCGGCGGCGCTGTACAAGGCGCTGGGCGGCTTCGCCACCAACGGCGTCAACATGACCAAGCTGGAGAGCTACATGGTCGGCGGCGAGTTCACCGCCACCCAGTTCCTCGCCGAGGTCGACGGCCACCCCGACCACCCGCCCGTACGCCGCGCGCTGGAGGAGCTGCGCTTCTTCACCACCGACGTGAAGATCCTCGGCGTCTACCCCGCCGACCCGTTCCGCGAAGGTTGAGTTGGCCGAAATGGCGCGTTGAGTTGGCCCAAATGGCTGATCGCACCACCGTTACGGCCAATTCAATGCGCCATTCGGCCAACTCAGCGGCCATCGGCCACTCAACTCATCAGGCAGAACAGGGCGCCGTGGGGGTCGGTGAGGGTGGCCATCCGGCCGGTGCCCTCGAGGTCGTACGGCGGCACGATCAGCTTGGCGCCGAGGGCGTCGGCCTGGGCGACGGCCTCGTCGACGTCGACGACGTTGAAGTAGACGTTCCAGTGCGGCGGTGCTTCCTCCAGAGGCGCGGCCAGGCCGGCGATCGGCCGTCCACCCGCGCTGAACGTCGAGTAGGTGGGCGAGCCGGCCCAGGCCACGGGGTTGTCCTGGCTGGTCAGCCCCAGCACGTCGGCGTAGAAGCGCGAGGCCCGGCCGATGTCGGGAGTCAGCAGCTCGTTCCAGATCGGGGTCCCGGGCTCGTTGGCGCGGACCGTCCGCATGGTGCGCGGCTGCCAGAGGCTGACCCGGGCTCCCGTGGGGTCCTGGATGCGCGCCGTACGGCCGTAGTCGAAGAAGTCGAACGGCTCGGCCTCGACGATGCCGCCCGCCGGACCGACCCGAGCAGCGACGGCGTCGACGTCATCGGCTGCGAGGTAGACGTTCCAGAACGCCGGATGGCCCTCGAGCTCGGGCAGCTGGAAGGTGATGCCGGCGACGGCGTCGCCCTGGAGGCTGCCCACGATGTAGACGTGGCCGTCGTCGAGCGGGTTCTCGACCATCTGCCAGCCGAAGAGCGCCCCGTAGAACTCCGCTGCTCCGCGCTGGTCGGGCGTCATCAGCTCGACCCAGTTGGGCGTTCCCTGCGTGTAGGTGTCGAAGACGGGCATGTCGGCTCCTCCCCGGGTCGTCTCACATCAGGAAACACCCGCGACGCCGTGGATACAACGGGGTTCAGACCAGGATGCGGCCACCCGCGGGTCGACCCGCGGCTGGACCACGCGTACGACGTCCTTGCCGGTGCGCTTGTTCAAGCGTCCGAGCGTCCATGCCCCGTCTCTCCAGCCGACCCTCCCCGGGCCTGACTCACCATGCGCATCGTGTTCAGGGTGGAGTACGTGCCGGCGAAATTTTCGCCGTGCGGCCGGAGGAAACCGGTTTCGGTCCGCCTCGGTAGGTTCGTGCGGTGGACCCGGTCGCCCTGTTCGTCGCGTTCGGGACGATCTTCCTGGTCGAGCTGCCGGACAAGACCTTCCTGGCGACGCTCGTGCTCGCGACCCGCTACCGGCCGCTGTTCGTCTGGATCGGGGTCAGCCTCGCCTTCACGGTGCAGACGATGGTGGCCGTGCTGCTCGGGCACGCGGCGTCGTTCCTGCCCGAGGACCTGGTGCACGGCGTCGCCGCAGGGATGTTCCTGCTCGGGGCCGTGCTGTTGTTCCGCGAGGGCCGCGCGCACCACCAGTCGTCGGGCGAGGAGTACGTCGCCAACGCCCGCGACGTGCACGGCGTACGCCAGGTGCTGACCTGCTTCCTGGTGCTGTTCGCGGCCGAGTGGGGCGACCTCAGCCAGCTGCTGACGATCACGCTGGTCACTCGGTTCGAGGACCCGGTCGCCGTATTCGTCGGGGCCCTGGGCGCGCTGCTGACCGTCAGCGCACTCGCCGTGCTGGCCGGACAACAGCTGCTGCGCAGGATCTCGCTGCACGTGCTGCACTACATCGGGGCCGGTGTCTGCCTGGTCCTGGGTCTCGTCACGGTCGTCGAACTCGTCCGCTGACGTGGCCTTCTTCTAGGGTGGCCCGCATGACCGCTCAACCCGGTGACCAGCTCCGCGACCAGCTCGGTGCCGATTCCGAGGTCGGCACCCTCCAGACCGTGATGCTGCACCGGCCCGGCCCGGAGCTGAAGCGGCTCACCCCGCGCAACAACGACCGGCTGCTCTTCGACGGGATCCCGTGGGTGGCCAGGGCGCAGGACGAGCACGACGCGTTCGCCGCGGCGCTGCGCGACCGGGACGTCGAGGTGCTCTACCTGACCGACCTGCTCACCGAGACGTTCGCCGACGAGAGCGCTCGCGCCGAGGCGATCGAGACCGCGCTGTCCCAGCTGCACCTCGGCGACACGATGCGCACCTACCTGCGTCCGCTGCTGACCGAGTCGTCGCCCGAGCAGCTGACGACGTACCTCACCTCCGGCATCCGCAACGACGAGGTGCGGGGCGGCTTCGGGCTGGTCACCTCGCTCATCGACAGCCACGACTTCCTCATCGACCCGCTGCCCAACCTGCTGTTCACCCGCGACTCCAGCGTGTGGATCCGCGACCGGGTGGCCATCACCTCGCTGGCGATGCCGGCGCGCAAGCGCGAGACCCAGCTGACCGAGCTGATCTACACGCGCCACCCGCAGGTTCGCCGGAACCGGCACGCTCCACGGCTGGCGCGACGAGCACGTCGAGGGTGGCGACGTCCTGCTGCTCGCGCCCGGCGTGGCCGCCGTCGGCGTGGGCGAGCGCACGACGCCAGCGGGCGTCGAGCAGCTCGCGCGCGAGATCATGCACAAGGGCCTGGTGCACACCGTGCTCGCGGTGCCGATCGCCCAGGAGCGGGCGACGATGCACCTCGACACCGTCTGCACGATGGTCGACGTCGACAAGATCGTGATGTACCCCAACATCGCGGGCACCCTCACCGCCCACACCGTCACCGTGCAGGAGCATGGCGACACCGACGCCGACCTGGTCCTCCACGTCGCCGACGCCGAGCCTTTCCTGATCGCGGCGGCCAAGGCGATGGCCATCGACACCCTCCACCAGATCGACACCGGCCTCGACCCGGTCACCGCCGAGCGCGAGCAGTGGGACGACGGCAACAACACCCTGGCCCTGGCGCCACGCGTCGCCGTCGCCTACGAACGCAACGACGAGACCAACTCCCGCCTCGAGGAGGCCGGCATCGAGGTCGTCCGGATCGCCGGGTCCGAGCTCGGCTCCGGTCGCGGTGGCCCCCGCTGCATGAGCTGCCCGATCAGCCGCGCCCCGCTGCCGGTCTGAGCTGGGTCACGACAGCAACCCCGTTCAGGTGGATGCGTCCACGGTTCCTGGCAGCGGCAGGGCCGTAGCCAGGATCGCCACGGCAATCGCGAAGACCACGGCAGCGAACACGAGTGCGGGGCGCATGCCGACGTGGTCGGCGAACAGGCCCGCCAGCGGTGCGACGACCACGACCACCGCGCGGTTGAACGACCTCATGGTCGTGTTGACCCGTGCTTGCAGGGCATCCGGGGTCAGCCGTTGGCGGTAGCTCATCTCATGGGAGTTGCTCAGACCCATGCCGAACCCGTGGCACGCAGACCCGGCCCCCAGAACGGCGGCGGCCGCCCACCCACTCGTCCCGATGCCGGCCAGGGCCATGACCAGTACGCCGACCACCGAGAGCGAGTGAGCCACGGTGATCGCGCCGCCCGTCCCTACTGCTCGGCCGACGGTCGAGGCGAGGCCCGCTCCAGCCAGGGCGCCGACGCCCGCCACACCCGTGGCGACGCCGAACTGGAACGGGGTCAGCTCCAGGTCGAGAAGGGCGAACGGGGCGATCACGACGGCCACCGTCGCGTTCGCGATGAACCACACATGGGTGCTGACCGCCAAGGTCGCCAGGCCCGACCGTCCGTAGACCCACCTGACGCCTGCCACGATCTCTCGCCGCAGATGGGGTACGACGACAGCGCCGACGGGTGCGGGCTCCTTGGTGTCCAAGGTCGCCACCGAGAGCGCCGACACCAGGTAGGTACCGGCGTTCACCAACACCGCCAACGGCGCTCCGACCCAGCTCACCACCAAGCCGGCCAGCGCCGGTCCGGAGGTCTGCGCCACGGCGTCGGCGCCGTCGAGCCGGGCGTGGGCGCGCTGGAGGTGCTCGCCTGGAACGAGGCGGGGGATGAAGGACATGGAGGCGGCGTCGTTGATCAGCGATGCCGTACCGAAAGCGGCCACGATGGCCAGCAGCAGTGGCAGGGACAGCGCGTCGGCGGCCCAGGCGACCGGGATGGCGGTGAGGAGCGCTGCCCTGGTCAGGTCGCTGGCGATCATGAGCGGTCTGCGTCTGCGACGGTCCACGAGCGCGCCGACGACCAGGCCGAGGAAGAGGTAGGGCAGCCACCGGGCCGAGCTCATCCAGCCCACCTGCTGCGCCGAGCCCTCGAGGGTCAGGACCACCAGGGTCTGCAACGCCAGCAGCGTGACGTAGTTGCCGAAACCCGACACGGTCTCACCGGCCCAGAACCGTCCGAACCCCGGTGGCGGAAACCGGTTCGCCGTCGAGACCGTGGGCATGCGGCGCACTGTGCCACGTGAGGTGGACAGCACGATTTACGGGACGACGACCTGCGCGGTGATCAGGCCCTGGCCGACCATCCACTCCCAGTAGGTGTCGTAGGTGACAACCTTGTAGTCGAGGCGTTCGGCGATCGCCAGGATCAGTGCATCACCCAAGGACAGCGTTGCTTGCGCTCCGGTCGTGGCGTGAGGCGGGCCGGGGTTGTTCCCAGAGATCTCGATCAGTTCAGCGGCGCGAATCAGGTCGTGGTCTGTGGGGTGCTCGATGCGCACACCGGCTGCCGACAGGGCCTCCCAGATCTGTTCGCCGGCACTCTGGTTGCCCTTGCGGCGGGTCACCGCGATCACCTCGGTCAATGCGGGACCCGCCATCACGGCGTCGCCGACCCGTGTGACGACTCGGTGGATGGCTTGCCAGCCGCGCTCTTGGACGAGGAATGTGACCACCGCTGATGAGTCGAAGACGACGCCCGTCACCGGGGGCAGGTCCAACGCCGTCAGCAGTCTGCCTCGATGGCATCCTCGCTGCGCGACTCATCAGCGTGGGCCGCACCGACGCGGTCCCACTTCGCTGCCACATGGGATTGGTCCTCCGTGCGAACCTCGCGCACGTCGTTGACCGCGTCGCCCGCGTCCCCGCCGTGGTTGTTGGCCCAGACCGCGGTGAGCAGCGACCGAGCCGTCACGATCCGTACCTCCCCGTCGCGCACGGTGAACCGGACGCGGTCTCCCGCGCCGACCCCCAGGACGGCCCGCACGGCGGCTGGAATGACCACACGACCCTCCGGGCTGAGTCGAGCATCCGCTTCAAGTGCCTCTGCCATAGACGAATGGTATGCCAATGCTGACCGACCCTGCCATGCTCGCCGGATATGGCAGACCGACAAGCGATCTGGCATGCGATCGGATCCTCCAGGCAAGCAGCGCCACCGCTCCGTACCGGCGGTGCGGGCGCTGGGAAGCGTCGGTTTCCGACGGGCCGGCCGCGCCACGTAGAAGACCCGGCCGTTGCCGACGGGGGATGCGACAACGACCGGGCCGACGAAAAACCTAACCGATCGTCACCATGGGAACAAACCGTCCACGACACATCCACAGGCGGCTCAGGGTGGGGCTAGGACGAGGATCACACCGAGGTCGAACGCCGACGTGAGTGAGCATGATGAGCCAGGTGCGGGAGGGGCGCCAGGGACGAAGCAGGGGCCCGAAGAACGCCGTCGCGGCGCCCGCGATCGCCACCGCACCCATGACCGCCCACACCGCGCGCTGAGCCGACAAGGCACTGACCATCGCCCCCAGCGAGAAGACCACGGTCACGACCATGAACCTGCCGCGAAGCCAGTGCTCGGCCAGGACGGCGACCACGAGCGGCCACCTGCACGAGCAGCCGGGGCTGCTCGGCGTCAGGCGTCGTCATCGTCGACCTCCTGGTCGGGCTGCGAGCCGTCGGGAAGGGCCGCACCGAGGCTCGGCGTCGGCCTTCCGCGCACCTGCGCCAGGGACGCGCGGGCCACCGAGAGCGCCTCGCGCAGCTCGCGGCGTACGGCGTCCAGCTGCTCGCTCATGCCGCCTCCGCGGGTACGTCGAGCGCCGGGGGGAGCGAGGCCGCGGTCAAGGTGTCGGCGGCCAGAGTGAAGGCGTCCTTCATGCAGACCAGGAAGGTCCAGAACACCGCCAGCACCTTGCGGGCGTCCCAGACAAGCTTCAGGGCGTCCTTGAGCTTGTTGGCCAGCTGGATCGGACCGAAGATCGGGATGCACGCGGACGACACCGCGAGGCCGGCGATGACGATGACCTCCCGGATCAGGTCGACCACGATCTGCGCCACGTCGACAGCCTGAGCCACCGCGTCACGCAGGTGCGCGGCGACCTCGGCCAGCGCCTCGCTCTGGGTGGTCGAGCGCATCAACCCAGGCATCGGTGTGAGCGCGCGACCACGACGCCGCCTCGCCGACCCAGCTCCTGCCGACGAGGGTGGAGCCGCTCACCAGGTTGTCGCGGACCGCCGCCAGCGACTGGGAGGCGTTGTCCCACACGGAGGCCTGGGCCAGGGCTTTGCCGATGTCGCCGGCGACCAGGTCGGTGAGCTCCTGGCGTAGGTCGGTGCCGCCGATCGACACCACCAGATCGTTGGCGTGGTCGAAGCCCCAACCGAAGGTGACGACCGGCAGCACTTCGTCGCCGCACACCGGAGGCGCGGGCGCGGTTCGGCCGGTGTCGCGGAAACGTGGGCTGACACGGCCGTCGTCGACGATTCCGAAGCCGACGCCAAAGTCCTGCGCTGCGTGTGCGTCGGTGCTCGCGTAGCGCGTCGCGGCCAGACGTAGAGCGCGCTGCGTCTCGGTCAACCGCTCCGCATCGACTGGGAGTACCTGACACACCCGCGCGACGAACTGCTCGTAATCGGACCGCATCGGGTGCAGGATCGGCCCGAAGTCGCCGTCGGGCACGAAGCTCGTCACGTAGTCAGCCAGGTGGGCGCAGTCGTCACCCGCCCGACCCACCTGTGCGGCCCAGCCACGCAGGTCCGCCAGCTCCACCGTCAGCTGTCCGTGCATCGCTCTCCCTCGTCCGGTCACCGGGTCTCGAGACGGGCCTGGCGGCCCTCCTCGACCAGCGGTGTGCTCCCGTCGTTCGTTACGGCGGAAGGCTTCCCGGAACGGCGTACGGCGTGCAACCGGCTCAGCCGCGCCTGTGGATACAGGCGTGGAGCGATGGTCAGCTGCGCAGCGTGACCTGTCGGTTGGCCAGCCCCGCGCGTGCCGAACGCTCCTCGCTCGTCAACGGCGAACCGTCGGTCAGCGCCTCGGCCAGGGCGGCGGCGAACCTCTCGGCCGGCTCCTCCAGCGCCTCGGCGTCCGGTGCCGACCGGCAGGTCCCAGACCGGCACGAGCAGTCCGTGGGCCCGGAACATCCCCACCAGCCGGGAGTCGTCGGCGACCTGGTCGCGCCCGGCCGCATGCAAGCGCGCGAGGGCGTCGAGCAGCTCGGCCTCGGGCTGCGGCATCACCCAGCGCAGGTGCTCCTTGGTGCCGACGTCGGTCCAGTACGCCGCCTCGACGGTGGTCAGACGGGCGGACGGAGAGGCGGCGGCGTTCGCCTGCTCGAGCGCGGCCGCGGTCGCCGGGTCCTCGGCGGCATCCGCGACCCAGAAGCCGAAGCCGTCGTGCACCGTCACGTCGAGACGGTCGTTGGTCACGAGGTCCTGGAGGCGCGGACCGGGGCCGGGCGGGTTGGTGAGGCCGACGATCCCCGGCTCGCTGTCCGACTCGGCCACGGCCAGCGCGTTGGTCAGTACCGCGGCCAGGTCGCGCGACGGGTCGCCGAACTGGTGCTGCACCTGGAGACCCAGCCACACGTCGCCGCCCTCGCGGACCATGGCGGGCGCAGCCATCGGCAGCAGGGTGCACAGGGTGACCTCGCGGTCGGTGCCCTCCACCGTCAGTGGCGCCGTGGCCGCTGGGACCAGCTCGCGCAGCGCCACCAGGTCGCACTCCCACGGCAGGCCCTCGAACGGCCGCCCGACGTACACGGCGGCCCCGTCGGCCGAGCCGTGGCAGTTCTTGTATCGCCGGCCCGAGCCGCACGGGCAAGGCTGACGCGGCCCGACCTCGCCCTCGGCGCGGGGAGCTGCGTCGTTGCGGTGCTTGGTCCGGGACTTCTTCGCCATGCGGGCGAGGCTATCCGGGCCGCTTCGCTGGTTGAGGAGGGACGCTGGTCATCGCGAGGCCCGTCACGAAACCGCAACGGTCCGCGTGCCTCTCACGGGTTTCGTGACGGTCGCTGCGCGACCTCCTCAACCAGCGGACGAGTCGGCGTCGAGCAGGTCGAGCATGAAGCGCGGGCGGTCGGTGATCACGGCCTCCACCCCGAGGTCCAGGCAGGTCTGCAGATCACCCTCGGTGTTGACGGTCCACACGTGGATGTCGCGCCCGGAGTCGACAAGACGCCGGGCGAACGCCGGGTGCTTGCGCAACGTGGTGATGCCCGGGCCGACGATCCAGTCGTCGTCGACGAGGGGTCGCAGCACCGGCCAGTGCCGGGCGTGCTCGAGCAGCATCACCACGGGCAGCGCGGGCGCCAGCCGCTGCACGCGCTGCAGGGCGACGTAGGAGAAGCTCATCACCCGCACGGGCGCGTCGGCCTCGTGCCAGCCGAACTCCCGCAGCATCTCGACGAGCTTGCGCTCGACCAGGCCGGCGTAGCGGGTCGGGTGCTTGGTCTCGATGGCCAGCTCGACGCGCCGGTCGTACGACGCCACCGTCTCGAGCAGGCGACGCAAGGTGAGCACGCCGTCGCGCTCGGGGTCGCGGTCGGGGGCCTCGTCGTCGAGGTCGGCCCAGGGGTTCTTCCACGACGCGAAGTCGAGCTCGTCGAGGTCGGCCAGCTCCATGGCCGAGACCACGGCCTTGGTGCTGGCGATGCGTCGCAGGTCGCGGTCGTGCACGCAGACGAGGTGACCGTCGGCGGTCAGCCGCACGTCGCACTCGAGCGCATCGGCGCCCTGCTCGAGAGCCTTGAGGTAGGCGCCCAGGGTGTGCTCGGCGCTCTCGTGGCTCGCGCCGCGGTGGGCGACGACCTGGGGCCGGGTGCCGCCGACCGACGCGCTCATGGCTGGCATTGACGCGGCTTCCGTCCGCAGGACACCGGCAGTCGGTCGGTCTGGCAGGCGCCCGGAGCGATCCCCGACGTCCGAGCCTTGTCCGCCGGATCCGCGAGGTGCTCACGGCCCTCCCGGAGTGTCGCGAGGAGGAGGCGTGGGTGGGCACCCACTGGCGGGTCGCCAACGGTTCGAACTGGGCCACGGTCGCGCACGTGTTCGGAGGCGAGGACCAGCTGTTCCGCGTGGTCTTCAGGGCGGAGTCTGACGAGGTGATGGCCATGCAGCACCTCGGCGACCCGTACTTCCGGGCGGGCTGGGGCCGCAACGTGGTCGGCATGCTCCTCGACGAGCAGACCGACTGGCAGGAGCTGGCCGAGCTGCTGACCGACTCCTACTGCGTGCAGGCGCCGCGCGAGCTCGCCGAGCGGGTGCCGCGACCGCATGACCGGACCCACTGACGATGAGCGACGTCCTGGTCGACGGTGACCTCACGCTGCGGCGCGCGGTACCCGCCGACGCGGCCGACATCCGCGAGGTCTACAACGAGCCGGACATCCAGCTCTGGATGCTCTGGGAGCCCGAGCAGTACGACGAGGCCGAGGCGCTGGCGAACATCGAGCGGTCCGAGGAGGCCTGGGCCGAAGGCTCCAACGCGCCTTTCCGGATCGTCACCGACGAGCACGTCGTCGGCGGGGTGAACCTCAACTTCCGCGGACACCAGGTCGCGGAGATCGCCTACTTCCTGCGTACGTCGGCGCGCGGCCGCGGCCTGGCCACCCGCGCCGTGCTGCTCGCGTCCGACTGGGGCTTCCGCGAGCGCGGGCTGGCACGCATCCAGCTGCGCGTCGACCCGGCCAACCTCGCGTCGGTCGCCCTGGCCGAGCGTGCCGGGTTCATCTTCGAGGGTGTCGAGCGCAGCTCGGCGGCCTACCCCGACGGCCGCCGCTTCGACTCCCTGGTCTACTCGCTGCTGCCGAGCGAACGGGTGGCGATCCGCCCGGCCACCTTGGACGACGCGAGTTCCTGACCGACACGGCGATCACCGCCACCGAGGCGCAGGGGCGCTTCCCCGCAGACGTCGACCGCGCGGAGTACAGGGCCGGCTTCCTCGACTGGACTCTCGAGCAGCTGCACGAGCACGTCGCAGGCAGCACCACCTCGGTCGTCACGGCGTACGGCGCCGACGTCGGCCGTCTTCGCGTCGTGCGGACCGAGACACTCGTCGAGCTGGCCGGCCTCCAGCTGCTTCCTGCCCACCAGGGCAAGGGGATCGGCACTCGGGTCATCCGCGACCTGATGGCCGAAGCCGCGTCGACCGGCCGCACGTTCGGGCTGTCGGTGGAGAAGGACAACCCGCGCGCCCAGGCGCTGTACGAGCGGCTCGGGCTGGTCGTCGTCGGTGAGGACGGCGACGAGTACGTGATGCGGCTGCCCTGACGAGCCGCAGCGCCGATTCGTCTGCGGTTTGCGTGCGACGTTCCGCTCGCTCGGCCGCGCAGACGAATCGGTGTTCTACGGTCTGCGGGCCATGAGCGCGCCGCACCTGACGCCGGAGGAGTTCCGCGAGCAGGGCCACCGGGTGGTCGACTGGATCGCCGACTACTGGGCATCCGTCGACGACCTGCCCGTGCTCGCGCAGGTGCGGCCCGGAGAGGTGGCGGCCGCGCTCCCGACCAGCGCCCCCGAGCAGCCCGAGACGCTCGACGCGGTGCTGGCCGACCTCGACGCCCACCTGGTCCGCGGCCTGACGCACTGGCAGCACCCGCGGTTCTTCGCCTACTTCCCGGCCAACTCCTCCCCCGCCGGCGTGCTCGGCGACCTGCTCTCCAGCGGCATCGGCACCCAGGGCATGCTCTGGGCGACGAGCCCGGCGGCGACCGAGCTCGAGCAGGTGGTCCTCGACTGGCTGCGACAGGCACTCGCGCTCCCCGACGCCTTCGCCCTGGGCGGCAAGGGCGGCGGCGTCATCCAGGACACCGCCTCCACGGCGACGTTCACCGCGGTGCTCGCCGCACTGCACCGCGCGACCGGCGGGGCCGCCCGGCGCGACGGCGTACCCGCGGGGGCGTTCGCGATCTACGGCTCCACGCAGGCCCACTCCTCGCTGCTCAAGGCGGCCATGATGAGCGGCCTCGGCGAGCACGCCGTCCGCTCGGTCGCCGTCGACCCGAAGACCCAGTCGATGGACGTCGCCGCACTGCGCGAGGCGATGGCGGCCGACGCCGCCGCGGGCGTGCGGCCGGTGCTGGTGCAGGCGGCCGTCGGTACGACGTCCACGGGCGCGATCGACCCGACGGCGGCGATCGCGGAGGTCGCGGCCGAGCACGGTGCGTGGCTGCACGTCGACGCGGCCTGGGCGGGCGTCGCAGCGGTGTGTCCCGAGCACCGCTGGATCCACGACGGCGTCGAGCGCGCCGACTCCTACGTGACCAACCCGCACAAGTGGCTGCTCACGACCTTCGACTGCAGCGCCTTCTGGGTGCGCGACCGGGCCGACCTGGTCGGGGCGCTGTCGATCCTGCCGGAGTACCTGCGCAACCCCGCGTCCGAGTCCGGCGCCGTGGTCGACTACCGCGACTGGCACCCCCAGCTCGGCCGCCGGTTCCGTGCGCTGAAGCTGTGGACCGTGCTGCGCACCTATGGGCTCTCGGGGCTGCGAGCGCACATCGAGGCCGGCGTCGCCCAGGCCACGCGGTTCGCCGACCTGGTACGCGCCGACGACCGCTTCGAGATCGTCACCGAGCCCGTGCTGGGGCTGGTGGTCTTCCGCGTCGTCGGCGGTGACATCGGGGACGAGCGCACGATGGCGCTGATGGAGGCCGTCAACGCCTCGGGAACGGCGTACCTCTCCCACACCAAGGTCGAGGGCCGCGCCGCCCTGCGGCTGGCCACCGGCTCGTGGCGCACCACCGACGCCGACATCGACCGGACCTGGGAGGCGCTGGTCGCACATGCCCCTGAACGCACCGGCGGGCGCGCCGCGACGTCGCCGGCCGCGGTGACGCTGGCGGTCGTGAACCGTCGGTCGCGGGCTGCAGGCTCCCCAGCCCTCAGCGGACCGCTCGCGCCTCGGCTACTTCAACCGCACCAGCAGCTGGCCGTTGTCGAGGAGCCTGGTCTCGAGGATCTCGTCGCGCGACTCGATGAACGCGCGGAAGGACGAGTAGCCCAGCGACTTCTCCTTGAAGCCCGGGTTCATCCGCTGCATCTGGCTCTTCACGCTCGAGCTGTGCATCCACTCGTCGTCACTCTTCTGGAGCCCGACCCGGGCGGCGCGCAGCAGCAGGGCGGTGGCCTCGGACTGCTCGGGTGGTTCGACGGCTGTTCGGGCAGCTCGGTGGCCACCGCCTTCTTGGCCGCGGCCCTCTTGCCCGTCGTCTTCTTGGCCGCGGCCTTCTTGGCCGGCTCGGACCGGTGGGGATCGACCTTCGGCGGTGGCGGCGTCACTCCCGGCAGTGCCTCGTAGCTCTGGAACTCGTCGCACGCGTTGACCAGCGCCCGGCTGGTCGAGCCGGCCACGCCGATGCCGACGACGAACCGGCCCATCCGCTTGCAGCGCTGGGCGAGCGGCACGAAGTCGGAGTCGCCGGCGACCAGGGTGACGTGGGTGATGTCGGGGTGGCGGGAGAGGTCCTCGACCGTGTCGACGGCGAGCCGGATGTCGGCGCCGTTCTTGGTACCGGCCGCGGCGAACAGCTGCACCAGGTCGACGGCACGGTCGACGAGCGCCTTGCGGTAGGCGGCATTCGCGGGCACCGACCAGTCGGCGTACGCGCGGGTCATCGCGACCACTCCGAACGACGCGGCGTAGTCGACGATCGCGCCGAGGTCGACCTCGGCCTGGGCGAGCTTGACGTCGACGCCGTCGGACGAGGTGGCGTCGGGCCGGTGGTGGCGGGCCTCGTCCTTGCGCCAGGCGCCGTCGCCGTGGATGTTGTCGTAGCGGGAGATCACGACGTTGTCGAAGTCGATGTACACCGCTACCCGGTCAGTCATGTTCGCGACCCTAGTCGCTTCGCTGGTTGATGGTCCTCGGTGGTTGAGGTGCGAGGAGCGCCAGCGACGAGCCTCGAAACCACCTGGTCGTGATCGGAGCAAGATGGAGTCCATGCGCATCGCGGTCTTCCTCGGCTCCTCCCTCGGCCCGCCCGATCATCAGGGGGCCACTGCCGAGCTCGGGCGGGCGATCGCGCAGGCAGGGCACGGGATCGTGTACGGCGGGGCGCACGTCGGCCTGATGGGGTTGCTCGCCGACGAGGCGCTGGCGGCGGGCGGCGAGGTGGTCGGCGTACTTCCGCAGAACCTCGTCGAGCGCGAGGTCGGCCACCGCGGGCTGACCCGGCTCGAGCTGGTCACCACCATGCACGAGCGCAAGGCCCGGATGGCCGAGCTGGCCGACGCGTTCGTCGCCCTGCCCGGCGGCACCGGCACCCTCGACGAGCTCATCGAGATCATGACCTGGGCCCAGCTCGGCCTCCACGCCAAGCCGATCGCGCTGTACGACGTCGACGGGTTCTGGGCGCCGTTCCTCGCTCTCCTCGACCACATGGTCGACAACGGCTACGCACCTTCTTCGGCCCGCGCCGCGCTCCGGGTCGTGACCACACCCGCCGAGCTGCTCGCGGCCGTCAGCTGACGACAGCGGCAAGGGCCGCGGGTCCGTCGCCGGGGAGCACCACCGCGCCGTCCGACACCACCGGCACGGCGCCCTGGATCGCCTCGAAGCCCCGACGCCGGGTCCGAACGCCGCCAGCGGCAACCTGGTCGGTGCGGTGGCCGCGCGCCGGATGCGACTACACCGACCTGCTCTCGGCCTCCGTTGATCACGGTGGCCGACGGACAGGCCGACGTACCCGGCTCTGCCATGGTGCTCGAGTTCGCGGAGCCGTTCGCCGCAGATCTGTGGAAGTCGGCCCTGCTCGATGTCTCCCTCCACGTCGAGGTGCTGGGCGACCCGGACGCCTGAGCCACCGGCTCAGCGGGGGTCAGTCGACAGGCGCTCCTTTTTCGCCATCGCGGTCGCGGTCCGGAGCCCGTGCGCCGGGTCCCCCTCGTGGTAAGGGCGTTCGGTTCGTCTCGATGTTGTCGAGGAACATCTGGTAGGCGACCGCGCCGTAGAGCAGGACCCAGTGGCCTCGCGAGCTCCGCCGCGCGGCGGCATCGCGACCCGGGGACGTGGCGCGCCCACTCGCTCAGGCGCTGCTCACGGCAGGTAGGGGCCCCACGAGACGCCGACCAGCGAACTGGTGGCAGACGGGGGTCTCGGTGTCCGTGA
>CAVWXS010000052.1:0-42850 GCA_963758885.1 uncultured Actinomycetota bacterium | reverse complement strand
CGACGTCAGCTGCGCGAGGCCGGTTTGACGCGACCACCAGGTCGATCACGAGGTCGACCTCGTCAGATGGCAGTCCGCCAGAGCAGGCTGTCCTGGTCATGCATACCGGCGCGCTGGACCGACGAGCAGCGTCTCTGGATCGGCGTGCTGCACGCCGGGCCCGGGGCCGTCCTGTCCCACCTGACGGCCGCCCGGCGGGCGGGGCTGAAGTGGGTCGGCAACGACACGATCGACGTCATGACACCCAAGGGCGATCTGGTCGCACCGTTGCCGGGCTACTTCTTCCACCAGACCCGTCGCCCGTACGAACGTTGGGTCACGCCGGCAGCTGGGCCGCCGCGTCTTCCTCTCGAGTTCGCCGCACTGCTCGCAGCCGAGCGCGACCCCTATGTGCGACGGGCTATCGGCCTGCTGGCAGCTTGCGTCCAACAGGGGCTGACAACCGCTCCCCGGTTCGAGATCACCATCCCGCTCATCCGCAAGCTCAAACACGGCAAGACCTTCAAGCTCGTTCTCGCCGACATCGCCGGCGGGGCGCAGTCGTTCGCAGAGATCAACCTCAAGAAACTCTGCGAAGACGCCGGACTGATGGTCCCCACACGCCAGGTGGTCCGCCACGACAAGCACGGGCGACGCCGTTACCTGGACTGCGTGTGGGTGCTGGCGGACGGTCGTGTGATCGTGCTGGAGATAGACGGGTCGTTCCACGCCGACGTCACCAACTGGTGGAAGGACATCAAGCGTGAACGCTCCGTCGTCGTGCAGGGCGACACGGTGCTCCGATGCTCGACGATCGAGCTACGACTCGAGGCAGCCGACGTCCTCGACGACCTGAAGCGGGCGGGCGTCCCGTCGCAACACCGATTCGTCCACGCCTCGTGAGCGGAAGAAAGTCAGCAACTCCGCAGACGAATCGGTCAGGCGGACTTCTTCTTCTTGGCCTCGGACTCGCGGGGGATCAGCTCGGGGGCGACCTCGTCGTCGACGACCTCACGGGTGACCACACCTTGCCGACGTCAAGGCGGGAGGGTACGTCGTACATCACGTGGAGGAGGACCTCCTCGAGGATGGCGCGCGCGCCGCGGGCACCGGTGCCGCGCTCGAGCGCCTTGGCGGCGACGGCCGCCACGGCGTCGGAGGTGAACTCCAGCTCGACGTTGTCGAGCTCGAAGAGCTTCTGGTACTGCTTCACGAAGGCGTTGCGCGGCTCGGTGAGGATGCGCACCAGCGCCTCGACGTCGAGCTTGCGCACGGTCGCGATCATCGGCAGGCGGCCGATGAACTCGGGGATCAGCCCGAACTTGGCGAGGTCCTCGGGACGGACGAGCGACAACAGGTCCTCCTCGTCCTTCTCGGCCTGGCCGCGCACCTCGGCGGTGAAGCCGAGGGACTTCTTGCCGACCCGCTGCTCGATGATCTGCTCGAGCCCGGAGAAGGCGCCGCCGACGATGAACAAGATGTTGGTGGTGTCGATCTGGATGAACTCCTGGTGGGGGTGCTTGCGGCCCCCCTGCGGCGGCACCGAGGCGGTGGTGCCCTCGATGATCTTCAGCAGCGCCTGCTGGACACCCTCGCCGGAGACGTCGCGGGTGATCGAGGGGTTCTCGGCCTTGCGGGCCACCTTGTCGATCTCGTCGATGTAGATGATCCCGGTCTCGGCCTTCTTGACGTCGTAGTCGGCGGCCTGGATCAGCTTGAGCAGGATGTTCTCGACGTCCTCACCGACGTAGCCCGCCTCGGTCAGCGCCGTGGCGTCGGCGATCGCGAACGGCACGTTGAGCATCCGCGCGAGGGTCTGGGCCAGGTAGGTCTTCCCGCAGCCCGTCGGACCGATGAGCAGGATGTTGGACTTCGCGACCTCGACGACCTCTTCCTTGGAGTGCTTGCCCGAGATCGGCTGGAGCCCGGCCTGCACCCGCTTGTAGTGGTTGTAGACGGCCACGGCGAGGGTCTTCTTGGCCTGCTCCTGCCCGATCACGTAGGAGTCGAGGAACTCCGAGATCTCACGCGGCTTGGGCAGCTCGTCGAGGCTGACCTCGGCGCCCTCGCTGAGCTCCTCCTCGATGATCTCGTTGCACAGGTCGATGCACTCGTCGCAGATGTAGACGCCAGGGCCAGCGATGAGCTTCTTGACCTGCTTTTGGCTCTTCCCGCAAAAAGAGCACTTCAGCAGGTCGCCTCCGTCACCGATGCGTGCCACGGGCGGTCATCCTCCGATTCGGCCGGAGCGGGGTCTCCGGCGGGTACGACGGGTGGTGCGGATCGTGCGGGTGGTGCGGGTCTCAGGCTGAGCTGTTCGAGGAACTACTCGACGTTACCCCGAGCCGCACCCCGGCGGGGGGACGGACACGGAACTTCGTCGCCGGTCCGGTCATCTGCCGGTGGCGAGGACCGGGGTCCGCTTGCGCGAGTCGAGGACCGAGTCGATCAGGCCGTACTCGACCGCCTGCTCCGCGGTGAGGATCTTGTCGCGCTCGATGTCGCGGCTGACCTCCTCGATGCTCTTGCCGGAGTGCTCGCTGATCATCTTCTCGAGCAGCTCGCGCATCCGGAGGATCTCGTTGGCCTGGATCTCGATGTCGGAGGTCTGGCCGAAGGTGCCCTCGGTGTAAGGCTGGTGGATCAGGATCCGGCTGTTGGGCAGCGCCAGCCGCTTGCCGGGCGAACCGGCAGCCAGCAGGATCGCCGCCGCCGAGGCCGCCTGCCCCAGGCACACGGTCTGCACGTCGGGCTGGATGAACCGCATCGTGTCGTAGATCGCGGTCAGCGCGGTGAACGAGCCGCCGGGGAGTTGATGTAGATCTGGACGTCCTGGTCGGGGTTCATCGACTCCAGGCACAGCAGCTGGGCCATCACCGCGTTGGCGACGTCGTCGGAGATCGGCGTGCCGAGGAAGATGATGCGGTCCTCGAAGAGCTTGGCGTAGGGGTCGATGCGGCGGAAGCCGTAAGACGTCCGCTCCTCCCACTGGGGGATGTAGTAGTTCATGTCGGTCCTAGTCCTTGGTGCGGGCCGGCCGGCCCTCGTCGGCGGCCTGGAGAGCGCTGCTGATGACCTGGTCGACCAGGCCGTAGTCGCGGGCCTGCTCGGCGGTGAACCAGCGGTCGCGGTCGGCGTCGGCGATGACCTGGTCGATGGGCTGTCCGGTGTGCTCGGAGATCAGCTCGAGGAGGATCTTCTTGATGTGGAGCGACTGCTGGGCCTGGATCTTGATGTCGGAGGCGGAGCCACCCATGCCGGACGACGGCTGGTGCATCATGATCCGCGCGTGGGGCAGGGCGTAGCGCTTGCCCTTGGCGCCCGCGCAGAGCAGGAACTGGCCCATCGAGGCGGCCAGGCCCATCCCGACCGTGGCCACGTCGTTGGGGATGTAGTTCATCGTGTCGTAGATGGCCATGCCGGCGTCGACCGAGCCGCCAGGTGAGTTGATGTGGAGGAAGATGTCGGCTTCGGGATCCTCCGCCGAGAGCAGGAGCAGCTGGGCGCAGATCGCGTTGGCGTTGGAGTCACGGACCTCCGAGCCCAGGAAGACGATGCGCTCCTTGAGGAGCCGCTGGTAGATGTGGTCGTCCAGTCCGTAGCCGGAGGCGCCGCCGTTGAGCTGGGGATTCAGAGTCACGCCTGCGACCCTAGCCGCCGCCACCCCCCTCGCCACGGCGATTCCGCCCCTGTTCGCCAACAGCGGACGGATCCCCGGCCGGGTCGTCGAGGCCCAGGGCGCGCCGGGTCATCCGGTTCCGCGTGTCGAGCAGGTCGTCGAGGGCCGCCTCGAGGTCGTCGGCCGAGACGTGTACGGCGACCGTGGACGCCGCCGACCCCTCGCGGTCGGCCGCCACCACCGCTGCCCGCCGCAGCAGCTCCTTGAGGAACGAAGCCGTGACGCCGTCGGTGCGATCGAGGACGGTATCGAGCCGGGAGTCGTCGAGCTCGAGCCCGCGGCGGTAGAGCTCGACCAGCCGCTCGGCGGGCCTCGCGGTCGGGCAGCCCGATGTGCACGGCTTGGTCGACGCGCCCGGGCCGCGACGCCAGCGCGTCCTCGAGAAGGTCGGCCCGGTTGGTGGTGAGCAGGAAGACCACGTCGGCGTCCTCGTCGAGGCCGTCCATCTCGTTGAGCAGCATGAACAGCACCGGCGCGCCGCCCTCGTACATGTCGCGCTGCTGGGCGATCAGGTCGACGTCCTCGACCACGATCACCGCCGGCTGGAGGGTGCGCGCGATCGAGCAGGCCTCCTTGATCGCGTGCAGCGTGTCGCCGCTGAGCTGCACGATCGTGGTGTCCGACAGCTCGCCGACCAGGTAGCGCACGGTGTGGGTCTTGCCGACGCCGGGCGGCCCGTAGAGCAGCAGCCCACGCTTGAGGTGCTGGCCGGCCGAACGCAGCCGGTCGCGGTGGCGGGCCACCCCGACGACCTGGCGGCGGACGTCGTCGAAGGTCGCGGTGGGGAGGATCAGCTCGTCGGGCGCCAACGGCTCGCGGTGGTGGAACCGCAGGATCGAGCCGTGGTGGCCGAACATGTTGTGGCCGAACGAGACCACCTGGCCGCGATAGACGTTGTGCTCCACCGCCAGGTCACGCAGCCGTCCCGCGATCTCGGCCGCCGCGCCGTCCCGCGAGGCGAGCACCTCGACCGTCATCAGCGCGCGGCCCTGCTCGGGGTCGGCACTGCGGAAGAGGATCGCGCTCCTGGTGGCCCCCTCAGCCGACTCGTCGCTCGCCAGCACGATCGCCACCCGCAGGCACTCGCGGGTCTGGCCGTCGGGCCCGCTCGGCAGAGCGGTGCGGAGCACGTTGCCCGGCCGGGCGCCGTACTTGGCCTCCTCGGGCGTCATGCCGAGCAGGTCGACGAAGCCGAGCGATCCGTGGTGGCGGTGGCCGGCCACCCCGATGATCTGATGCTCACGACCCGGCTCGGCCAGCCAGGCGTCGAGGGCGGCCTGCACGTTGACGTGCTCGTACGCCGGCCACTGCTGCTCGGCGACCGGCAGCTGGTCTGCCGGGCGGCCGAGGTGCTCGGTGAGCATCGAGGCGAACCGGGGACGCTCGGCCTCGCGAGCCTGCTCGACGAAGCGCGTCATCAGCCGACGGCCGTAGCGGCCGACGTCGGCCAGCTCGGGGCCCGGACGGGATCGGTCATGGGGCGACCGTACGGGCCACTCGTCCTGCCGTGCACCCGGAAATGACACCCGCCCCGGTGGCCGCGTGGCCACCGGGGCAGGAGCGCTCCCGTCAGGTGGTCAGGTCCTGAAGCTGAACTTCAGGGCCTGCGCCCCCGACTTGGCTGGGTTCTCGTCCCAGCCGTTACCGGCCGTGTCCTTGACGCTCGTCTTGACCGGTACCTTGTAGGTCTTGTTGTTCTTGAGGTCGTCCTTGGGCGTGATGACGATCATCTTCTTGGCCGCGTTGTAGCTCACCTTGGCCTTGATCTTTCCGGATGCGCCCTTCTGCTTGAGGATCACCGTTTTCTTGTTCACGGAGCTCGCCGCCAGGGCCTCATTGGCCGTGATCTTGATCTTGGCGTCCCGGGCGACGTCCTGACGACTTGTTCTGTCGGCTTGGCTCTTGGTCGAGTGCGGAGCGGTCGTGTCGAGGGTGATCGTGTCGCTCGCCGAGCCGAGACGTTGCCGGAGGCATCGCGGAACTGGACGAAGACGGTCTTGGCGCCGTCACCGCTGGACAGAGTCCACGCGGCGGTCGCAGCGAACGGCTGGTAGGCAGAGAACCCCAGGTTGTCGTTGCTGAAGCGCATCTCGGTCACGCCCGACTGGCCGGCTCCCGGATCGGAAGCAGCCAGGTTGAGGGTGACGCTCTTCGAGTTGGTCTTGGCCGCCCCGCCGTTGATGCTGACGGTCCCGGTCGGCGCAGAGGCGTCGGTCTCGATGTCCAGCGACCAGCTCTGCAGGGTGCCCTGGTCAGAGCCTTCGCCGTCCTTGACGAACAGGCGCCACTGACCGTTCGGGTTGGTGCCGTCGAACACCGAGAGCGCGCTGTTGCCCGTCGACGTCGGAGCAGGCGGCGGGTAAGCATCCTGGCTGGTGCCGAGGTTGGTGGGTTTGTAGGTGCCGCTGGCGATCTGGGCCGCGGTGAGCGGAGCCGGCGCCTCGTCGTCCAATGTCACGTTGACAGTTCGACGGGGTTGCCGTCACCGGCGTCACTCATGATGGTGGCCTGCTGCCCGCCCGGACCGACGAGCAGGAAGTCGAGGTCGTCCGGGTAGGTGTGGGTCAGCCCGCCGAGCGTGACGTTCACGTCGGTCACCCGCGACGGCAGCCCGGTCACCGTGATCGGCGAGGGGTACGGCGTGGCGCGCAGCGTGAAGTCCAGCGCCCAACCGCCCGAGAAGTCACCGCCGTCGAGCCCGACGTCGTCGAAGACGTACAGGTCCCAGTCGCCCTGCGGGTTGGTGCTGTCGAAGACCGACAGCGAGGTCGCTCCGGTGGAGGTCGGCGCGGGCGCCGTGTAGGGGTCGGCCAGGGTCTCGTAGTTGCCGGGCCGGTACGACTCCCGCGTCGACGATCTGGTCCTCGTCCGGCACGGCAGTGGGCGCGTCGTCGTCGAAGGTCACGAAGGTGTTCGCGACGGCGTTGCTACCGCCGGCGTCGCTCATCAGCGTGACCTGCCGCCCACCTGGCCCGACGAGCAGGACGTCGACATCGTCGGGGAAGACGTGGTCGAAGCTGTTCAGGTTCGACGTCGACGTCGGTGATGAATCCGATGTCCGGCATGTTGATCGTCGAGGGATAGACGCTTGCCGGGCCGCCCACCGGAATGCCGATGGACGTCGCGTTCTGTCGGAAGACGAAGTCGCTGGATCGCGATGCCGTTGTCGTTGGTGAACGTGTTGCGCGCGGCCGAGGCAGGCGCCGCCAAGGCGCCGACGGTGCCGGCGGCCAGCGCGAGGGCCACCGGGACGGCGAGCAGGCGTGTACGCCGAGAAAGTGAGGTCATGAGCGGGACCCTAGGCGCGGACTCACCCCTAGGGAACCTGGTCTAGACACGCTCAGGCGCAGCGGCTACCGGCGTACCGAGACGGCCTCAGAGCCTCGCGGCCGCAGTCTCCGGCCCCTCGTCGACGATCTCGGCCGCGACCTCGTCAGCCTCGCCGTCGGCCTCGGCTCGTCGACGGGCTCGCCGATCGTGCCGTCGGGACGCAGGTTCTTCAGCTCGACCACGTTGCCGGACGCGTCGGTGACGGTCGCCGCCTCGACGAGCCGGGCGAGCGCCTTGCCCCGCCGGATCTCCTGGACCATCTCGGGGAGGTGGTTGTGCTCGAGCATGTGGTTGATGAACTGCTGCGGGTCCTCGCCCGACTGCTGTGCGCGCATGATCAGGTGCTGCTGGAGCTCGTCCTGCTCGACGCCGAGCTCCTCCTTGGTCGCCACCTCGTCGAGGAGCAGCTGGGCCACGACCGCGTCACGGACGCGGCGCTCGAGGTCGGCCTCGAACTCCTCGGCGGTCTGGCCCTCGTCCTCGAGGTACTTCTCCATGGAGAGGCCGGCGTAGGCGAGCTGCTGCTCGATGTTGCTGCGTCGGGAGTTGAGCTCGTCGGTGACCACGGTCTCGGGCAGGGGTACGTCGACGCGCTCGAGGAAGGCCTCCAAGACGGCGTCGCGGGCGGCGGCGGCCTGCTCGAGGCGCTTGCCGCGGCCGAGGCGCTCGCGCACGTCGGCGGTCAGCTCGTCGGCGGTGTCGAACTCGGAGGCGAGCTGGGCGAACTCGTCGTCGAGGCCGGGGAGCTCCTGCTCCTGGACCTGGGTGACCTTCACGGTCACCTCGACGTCCTGGCCGACCAGGTCACCGCCGACCAGCTGGGAGGTGAAGGTCTTCTCCTCGCCCGCGGACATGCCGGCCAGCGCCTCGTCGAGCCCGTCGAGCATGCCGCCGCGGCCGACCTTGTAGGACATGCCGGAGAGCTCCGCGCCCTCGACGGCCTGGCCGTCCTGCTGGGCGACGAGGTCGATGACCACGAAGTCGCCGTCGGCAGCTGCGCGCTCGACGTCGACCAGGGTCGCGAAGCGCTCGCGGAGCGCGGCCACCTGCTCGTCGACGTCGTCGTCGGTGACGGCGACGTCGTCGACCTGGGCGGTCAGGTCGTCGTACGCCGGGAGGGTGATCTCGGGCTTGATGTCGACCTCGGCGGTGAACTCGAGGGACTCGTTGTCCTCGAGGCGGGTGACCTCGATCTCGGGCTGGGCCAGCGGCTGGAGGTCGTTGTCCTGAAGCGCCTGGATGTAGAGCTGCGGGAGCGCGTCGTTGATCGCCTGGTCGAGGATGGCGCCGCGGCCGACCTGGCGGTCGATCACCATCGGGGGCACCTTGCCGCGGCGGAAGCCGGGGATGTTGATCTGCTGGGCGATGGTCTTGTACGCCTTGTCGAGGCTCGGCTTGAGCTCCTCGAAGGGCACCTCGACGGTCAGCTTGGCCCGGGTCGGGCTCAAGGTCTCGACGGCGCTCTTCACAGGGTGTCTCCTCAGGGTGTCAGGTGGGTCCAGCCAGTTCGTCAGTCAGTTCATCGTTAATGGTCGGGGCGACAGGACTCGAACCTGCGGTCTCCTGCTCCCAAAGCAGGCGCGCTAGCCACTACGCTACGCCCCGCCAGATGACCCTCGGAAACCGTCCACGCGTCCGGTGGCCGCCTGAGAGCGGATGACGGGAATCGAACCCGCGTAGCCAGTTTGGAAGACTGGGGCTCTACCATTGAGCTACATCCGCGTGTGTGCGGCCCCTTCGGAGCATGCCTCCAGGCCCGCACGAGCCGGAGTCATGCTGCCACAGGAGTCAGGCGCGACCCCAACCGGCGACTAGTCCCTGAGGCACCGTTCAGGGACGCCGGTGCACCAGCAGCAGTGCGCGGTCGTCGTCCTTCGACCCGAGCCGGTCCACCAGCCGGTCCACCCGGTCGTCCTGAGCGGCGTGCAGCGTCTTCTCGGCCTCACCGATGAGCCGGTCGATGCCGAGCTCGATCTCGCGCTTGGACGTCTCGACCAGTCCGTCGGTGTAGAGCAGCATCGCGTCGCCGGGCCGCATCACCCCGCGCACGCTCTCGAACTCCGCGCCCTCGATCAGCCCCAGCACCGGACCGTCGCTCTGGAGAGCCGACCAGCGGCCGCTGCCGGCGGCGAGGTGGACCGCGGGCGGGTGGCCGGCCGTCCACACCTCGAAGTGACCGCTGTTCAGGTCGAGCGAGAGCTGCACCGCGGTGGCGAAGCCCTCGTCCCAGCGGTGGCCGAGCAGGTAGGCGTTGGCCGCGTCCAGGAACTCGTGGGGCGGCACGGCCGTGATCAGGCCGCCGAACGCCCCCGACAGCAGCAGGGCTCGCGTCGCAGCGGCGTCACCCTTGCCGGAGACGTCGACCACGCAGACGTCGAGGCGGCCCTTGGTCGCCGAGGCCACGATGAAGTCGCCCGGCGAAAAGCGTGCCGCCGGCCGACCGCAGGGCCGACTCGGCAGTCCACTGGCCCGGCAGCTCGGGCAGCTTGCCGTAGCGCTGGATGCGGTCGCGGAGGTCGATCAGCATCGACTCGCCCTGGGCGCCGGCCACGCCGAGGCGTGATCGGCGGTGCGACGTGAACAGCACGATCACGCAGAGGAACAAGATGACGCTCACGGCGACCCACGTGCGCCGGTCGGGACGACGATCTGCGGCAGCGACACCAGAACGAGGACGCCCAGGAACGCGACGAACGGCAGCATGTAGCGCGGGTTGAGGAAGAGGCTGGCAAGGATCAGCGGCACCACCAAGACGTTGATGGGCACGTATTCAGGGAAGCCGATCGTGCCGACGGCACACAGGAGCGAGAACGCCACCAGACCGATGAGCGGCCCCTTCGCGGGGGCACCGGGCTCGTCGAGAGCCTTCCACGCCGCGACGGCGCGTGCGGGGACGACGGATCGCGACTTCGGCGCTCCACTCATGGTCGTGATCCCGTCCGGTCGTTCGCGATCACTGTACGGCGCGCGACCGGAAGCGCGGTTGACAATGCGCACACCAGAAGAGATTCCTTCCCGCCAGCACCTCGGTGCGCACCCGCGAGCCGCACACGTGGCAGGCCTGCTCGGCGCGGCGGTAGACGTAGACCTCGCCGCCGTGGTCGTCGTCGCGCGCCGGCCGGCCCATCGCCTCGGGCGTGTGCTCCGGGCGGACCGTGTCGATGGTGCCGGTCTTCACCCCCTCGCCCATGAGCACGACGAGGTCCTCCCACATCGCCCGCCACTGCCCGACGCGGAGTGTGCGACCCGGCCGCAGCGGGTGCACGCGGTGCCGGAACAGCAGCTCCGCGCGGTAGACGTTGCCGACGCCGGCGACCACCTCCTGGTCGAGCAGCAGGTCGCCGATCGGACGCTGGCTGCGGCTGATGCGCGCCCAGGCGCGAGCCGGTTCGGCGTCGGGCCGGAGCGGGTCGGGACCGAGACGGGCGATCACCTCGGCGCGGCGCTCGGGGGTCACCAGCTCGCAGACGATGGCGCCGCGCAGGTCGGCGTACGACGTGCCGCCTGTCGCGGCTGGCCAGCCGCAGCCGGACCTGGCCGACAGGCAGGGGCAGCTCGCCCGCGTCGGCATGCACGTCGAAGGTGCCCGATCAGGCCGAGGTGGACGTGCAGCACGCGCTCGCCGCCGAGCTCGACGAACAGGTGCTTGCCCGCGGCCTCGGCGCGGTGCACGACGGCGCCGTCGACCAGGGCGGCAGAGTCGGCGAACCGGCCCTGCGGGCTCGACACGCGCGACCCGGCGGCCACCGAAGGCGGCGTCGAGGTCGCGGGCCAGCCGGTGGAGGGTGTGCCCCTCAGGCATGCTGCTGGGTCACGACTGATCGAGCGGACGGCGGCAGCGGCGGCAGCTCGCCGGTGCGCTCGTAGTCGGTGAGCATGCCGATGCGGCGGGCGTGGCGCTCCTCGCCGCTGAAGGGCGTGGCGAGGAAGACCTCGACGAACCGGGTCATCTCCTCGACCGGGTGCATCCGGCCGCCGACCGCGATCACCTTGGCGTCGTTGTGCTCGCGGGCGAGCGTCGCGGTCTCCTCGCTCCAGCCAGCGCCGCCGGACGCCCTTCACCTTGTTGGCCGCGATCTGCTCGCCGTTGCCCGAGCCGCCGATGACCACGCCGAGGCTGCCCCGGGTCGGCGGCCACGGCCTCGGCGGCGCGCAGGCAGAAGACGGGGTAGTCGTCGAGCGGCGTCGTAGACGAAGGGCCCGTGGTCGACCGGCTCGTAGCCGTGGTCGGTCAGCCAGGCGACCAGGTGGTCCTTGAGCTCGAGGCCGGCGTGGTCGGAGCCGAGGTGGACGCGCATGAGCGGGAGTGTAGGGTCCGGAGATGTCGCGCGTCTGACCCAGGCGCTGACCAGTCGCTGACCAGTCGCTCACCAGTCCCTCAGTAGCCGACCGGATGACCTGGCCGGTCGCCGCGCCCTCGATGGACTCACGTACGCGCGGGCGGCGTCGGCGACGGGGATGGGCGTGGCGCCCGGGAACATCGGTCCGTAGGCGTCCCGCCTCCTCGAACACGGTGGCGCTCACGGCGTTGACCCGCAGGCCGCGTGGCAGCTCGATGGCGGCCGACCTGACGAAGGCGTCGACGGCGCCGTCGACGGTCGACGCCACGCCGCTGGTGAGACCGGCTCGACGGAGAGGATGCCGGAGACCAGGGTGAACGAGCCGCCGTCGCTGACGTGGTCGATCCCGAGCCGGACCAGCTCGACCTGGCCGAGCAGCTTGTCGCGCACCCCAGCCAGCCATTGATCGGAGGTGAGCTCGGTGAGGGCGCCGTACGGCGTCTTGCCAGCGGTGCACGCGACGGCGTCGACCGTGCCGACCGAGGAGTAGAGACCCGCGATCGAGGCGGGGTTGCGCAGGTCGACGAAGTGGGCGGAGTGCGGGAGGCCTCCAGCACCTCGTGCCGGTCGGAGAGGGCTGCGACCACCGCCCGCCCAGGCGCCCGGAGGCACCGACCACCAGCACTCTCATGGATCCTCAGAGGCGCCAGCCGGGCGCGCTCCTCGTCGACCACCGAGGGGTCGAGCTTGGTGAAGACCGGCGTCGGCCTCTGACCTTCGCCCGACCCGGCGGGTCGCGACTCCCAGGGCGGGGTCTCGGAGTAGTCGCCGGTGATCACGGGGTAGGTAGCAGCCCGGCGCCCTCGTCGGGCTCGAGCTCCTCGACGTACTCGGTGCGCGGCATCGGCTGGAACTCGCCCTCCCCGCCGAGCGCCTGCCACACCTTGTTGGAGGAGTGCGGGAGGAACGGCGACAGCAGCGTGTTGCAGTCGAGCACGCACTGCGCGGCCACGTGCAGCACGGTCGCGAGCCGCTCGCGCTCGTCGTCGCCCTTCATCTTGTAGGGCTCGGTGCGGTGAGGTACTTGTTCACCTCGCCCACGACCCGCATCGCCTCGGCGATCGGCCGCGCGCTGGCGGTGGCGGCCGATCAGGTCGCCGACGGTGTCGAACCCGGCTCGTACGACGGCCAGTACGGCCTCGTCGACCGGCTCGAGGTCGCCGCCGCCGGGATCTCGCCGAAGCTCTTGGCGATCATCGTGGCGGTCCGGTTGACCAGGTTGCCCCAGCCGGCGACCAGCTCGGAGTTGGTGCGCTGCACGAACTCGGCCCACGTGAAGTCGGCGTCGGAGGTCTCCGGGCCCGGCGGCGCAGATGAAGTAGCGCAGCGCGTCGGGCTGGTAGCGCGCGAGGAAGTCGCCGACCAGGATCACGTGGCCGCGGCTGGTGGAGAACTGCTTGCTCTCCATGGTCATGAACTCGCTCGAGACGACCTCGGTCGGCAGGTTCAGCCGGCCGTAGGCCCCCGGCTCACCGCCCCGCGACCCCTCGCCGTTGTAGGCGATCAGCTCGGCGGGCCAGATCTGGGAGTGGAAGACGATGTTGTCCTTGCCCATGAAGTAGTACGAGAGCGCCTCGGGGTCGTTCCACCACTCGCGCCAGCGCCTCGGGGTCGCCGCGCCGCGCGCGCCCACTCGACCGACGCCGACAGGTAGCCGATCACCGCGTCGAACCAGACGTAGAGCCGCTTGGTCGGCTGCTCGCGCCAGCCGTCGATCGGCACCGGGATGCCCCAGTCGATGTCACGGGTCATCGCCCGCGGCCTGAGGTCCTCGACCAGGTTGAGCGAGAACCTGATGACGTTGGGCCGCCGGTGCCGGACGCCTCGCGCCCCTTCAGGTACTCGGTCAGCGCGTCGGCGAGCGCCGGCAGGTCGAGGAAGAAGTGCTGGGTCTCGACGAACTCCGGCGTCTCGCCGTTGATCTTCGACCGCGGGTCGATCAGGTCGGTCGGGTCGAGCTGGTTGCCGCAGTTGTCGCACTGGTCGCCGCGGGCGTCGGGGTATCCGCAGATGGGGCAGGTGCCCTCGATGTAGCGGTCGGGCAGGGTGCGGCCGGTCGACGGGCTGATCGCGCCGACGTGGTCTGCTCGACGAGGTAGCCGTTGCGGTGCACGTGCGGAACAGCTCCTGCACCACCTTGTAGTGGTTGCGGTCGTCGTCCGGGTGAACAGGTCGTAGGACAGCCCGAGGTCGACGAGGTCGTTGACGATCACCGGTTGTTCTTGTCGGCGAGCTCGCGCGCGGTGACGCCCTCCTGGTCGGCGGCCACCAGGATCGGGGTGCCGTGCTCGTCGGTGCCCGAGACCATCAGCACCTCGTGGCCGGCCATCCGCATGTACCTGCTGAAGACGTCGGAGGGCACGCCGAAACCGGCCACGTGGCCGATGTGGCGCGGGCCGTTGGCGTACGGCCAGGCGACGGCGGACAGGACATGGGTCATGGGGTCAGCCTATTGAGGTCGCGCCACTGGATATCCCCGCTAGCGGTGGCTTGTCGCTGCTCGAGGCGCCGCCGGCCCGTCCTGGAGACGCGACGTCAGGTGAGAAGTCGAGCTCGCGGTTGCGGGTCCGCTTGAGCTCGAAGAAGCTCGGGTACGACGAGAGGTGACGCTGGCGTCCCAGATCGGCCGGCGTCCTCGCCGCGCGGGATGCTGGTCAGCACCGGCCCGAAGAACGCCGAGCCGGCGAACGCGATGGTGGGGTGCCGACGTCGTCACCGACCTGGTCCATGCCCTTGTGGTGGGACTTCTTGACCGCCTCGTCGTAGCGACGCGTCGTCCCACGCCTCGACCAGGCTGCGGGTCCAACCCCGCGTCGCGAAGCGCCGCGGCGGCCATCTCGCGGGTCGCGCCCGACTCCTGCGACGTGGATGCGCTCGCCCATCGCGGTGTAGAGCGGCAGCAGCGCCTCCTGTCCGACGTGCTCCTGGGCCGCCATCAGCACGCGGACCGGCCCCCAGCCGTCCGCGAGCTTCCGGCGGTAGTCCTCGGAGACGTCCTTGTTCTCGTTGAGGTAGCTCAGGCTCATCACGTGCCAGTGACCGCGATGTCGCGCACCGCTCGACCTCGAGGATCCACCGCGAGGTGATCCAGGCGAACGGGCATCGCGGATCGAACCAGAAGTCAGCGCCCCACCGGTCTGCCGAGTGTGCTGAATCGTTACCAACTGCGGCTGTTTCCGAGACAGAGGTCATGAGTCGGTAACGGCGTCCCACATCGATGCTGTTCCCCGCAGTCTCGAATGGCAGGATGCCCCCCATGCCTGGAACCAACCTCACCCGCGAAGAGGCGCAGTCCCGCGCCGGACTTCTCTCGGTCGAGTCCTACACCGTCGACCTCGACCTCACCGTCTCCGACAAGGTGTTCGAGAGCACCACCGTGCTCCGGTTCACCTGCAGCGAGCCCGGCGCGAGCACGTTCGCCGACCTGGTCGGTGCGACCGTCCACGAGGTCGTGCTCAACGGCGAGAAGCTCGACGCGTTCGACGTCTACCGCGACAGCCGGATCCGCCTCGACGACCTCCAGGCCGACAACGAGCTCCGGGTGTTCTGCGAGCTGCCCTACAGCCACACCGGCGAGGGCCTGCACCGCTTCGTCGACCCGGCCGACGGCAAGGTCTACCTCTACAGCCAGTTCGAGGTGCCGGACGCGCGGCGTGTCTTCACGACGTTCGAGCAGCCCGACCTGAAGTCGACGTTCACCTTCACGGTGACCGCGCCGTCGCACTGGGTGGTGGTCTCCAACGCGCCGACGCCGACGCCGGAGGCGGTCAGCACTCCGTCCGGTGACGAGAAGTCTGTGTGGCGGTTCCCGGCCACCAAGCGGATGTCGACGTACATCACCGCACTGATCGCCGGCGAGTACCACGCGGTCCTCGACACCTACGAGGGCAAGAACGGCACCATCCCGCTCGGCCACTACTGCCGCCAGAGCCTGGTCGACCACCTCGACCGCGACGAGGTCGTCAAGATCACCAAGCAGGGCTTCGAGTTCTTCGAGGAGGCCTTCGACTTCCCCTACCCGTTCGAGAAGTACGACCAGCTCTACGTGCCCGAGTACAACATGGGCGCGATGGAGAACGCCGGCGCCGTGACGCTGCGCGACGAGTACCTCCCGCGCAGCCGCCAGGACGGCTCGTTCTACGAGTTCCGCGCCTCGGTGATCCTCCACGAGATGGCCCACATGTGGTTCGGCGACCTGGTGACCATGAGGTGGTGGGACGACCTCTGGCTCAACGAGTCCTTCGCCGAGTGGGCGTGCTACCACGCCGCGGTCGAGAACACCGAGTTCACCGAGTCGTGGACCGGCTTCACCAACGCCCGCAAGAACTGGGCGCTGCGCCAGGACCAGCTCCCCTCGACCCACCCGATCGCCGCCGACAACCACGACCTCCAGGCGGTCGAGGTCAACTTCGACGGCATCACCTACGCCAAGGGCGCCTCGGTCCTCAAGCAGCTGGTGGCCTGGGTCGGTCTCGACGCCTTCCTCGCCGGCCTGCGCCAGTACTTCAAGGACCACGCCTACGCCAACTCTGAGTTCACCGACCTGCTGAAGGCTCTCGAGAAGGCCTCGGGCCGTGAGCTCGACTCCTGGGCCAAGGAGTGGCTGCAGACCTCGGGCGTGAACACCCTCGAGCCGGAGTTCGAGCTCGACGCTGACGGCGCCTACGCGTCGTTCGAGGTCCGCCAGACGGCCGCCGCCGGCTTCCCGACGCTGCGGCGCCACCGGATCGGCGTCGGCCTCTACGACGCGCAGGACGGTCACCTGGTCCGCCGCAGCACGTCGAGGTCGACATCGAGGGCGAGCTGACGTCGATCGAGGAGCTCGTCGGCCAGCGGCAGCCCGACCTGCTGTTGCTCAACGACGGCGACCTGACCTACGCCAAGATCCGCCTCGACGAGCGGTCGCTCGCGACGGTGGTCGAGGGTCTGCGCCGGCTCGACGACTCGCTCGCGCGGGCGCTGTGCTGGGGCGCTGCGTGGGACATGACCCGCGACGCCGAGATGAGCGCGACCGACTTCGTCGAGCTGGTGCTCACCAACATCGGCTCCGAGACCGACGCCTTCGGCGCCTCGCGGATCCCGGTGTACGCCGCCCAGGCCGTGCGCATGTACGCCGCGCCCGCCAACCGCGACGCCCTGCTCGATCGCTGGGAGAGCGGGCTCCGCGAGCTGCTGATGTCGGCCGAGGCCGGCAGCGACCACCAGCTCACCTTCGCGCGCGAGCTACGCCGCCGCCGCCCACACCGACGAGGCTCTCGCCGACCTGCAGAGGCCTGCTCGACGGCAGCCTGCGCCATCGAGGGTCTCGCCATCGACACCGACCTGCGCTGGACGCTGGTGACGCACCTGGCGCGAGCCGGTCGCTTCGGTGCCGACGAGGTCGCCGAGGAGCTCGAGCGCGACAACACCATCTCCGGCCAGGAGAACGCCGCCGCCGCCCTCGCCTCCCGCCCCTCGGCCGAGGCCAAGGCCGAGGCCTGGGAGCAGGCGACGGTCCAGGAGAACGTCCCGAACGAGACGCACCGCTCCATCTGCCTGGCGTTCATGCGCTTCGGCCAGGAGGAGCTGCTGGCGCCGTACGCCGAGAAGTACCTCCAGGCCGCCGACGACATCTGGGAGCGCCTCGGCACCCAGAAGGCGTCCACCGCGCTGGAGTACACCTTCCCGGCACCGCTCGCCGGCCCCGAGCTGCTGGAGCGCCTCGACACCTGGCTCGACTCCTCCCCGGCCAACCCGGGCGCCAAGCGCTACGTGCGCGAAGGCCGCGACGACGTGGCTCGCGCGCTGCGTGCCCAGGCGAAGGACGCTGCAGCTGGATGACGTGCGGCGTGCGCCCATCACGTCCGCCTGCTGAAGCGAACACGTCCGTCGGACAGGTACCGATGCACGAAGCCGGTGTCGTGGATGCGTTGATGATGGAAGTGGCAGAGGGGTACGGCGTCTCGTAGATCCGTGCGGCCGCCAGCGCTCCACGGCTTGCGGTGGTGCAGCTCGCACCAGGCGTAGGGGCGTTCGCAGCCGTCGGCCGCGCAGGTGTCATGGGCCAGGCCCACGGCGATGCGTTGGGCCTCGTCGAAGAGTCGCTTGAGCCACCCGAGGTCAAGCACCCGCGACTTGCCACCGAGGACGGCGGGGATGATGCCGGCGTTGCAGACCAGGCGGCGGGCCTCGCCGGCGCTGATGCTCTCACCGGTGTCGAGGCCGGCCGCCTTGAGGCGGTCGCGCAGCTGTTCCTCGTCGATGGTCACGACGACGGTGGCGGCGGTCTTGGGGTGCAGGTGATCGGTGGGCAGGTGCTCGAGAACCTCGCAGAACGCCAGCCCGCGGGCGTGGTCCCAGTCGGTGCGCGGGCCGGTCTTGGCGCCCACCTGCGCCTCGGCGGCGCCCAAACGGCCGCGGCGGGGCGCGGTCATCGCTTCCATGACCTTGCGGAGTAGATGTCCGTGCAGAGTCGGGACGGTGAAGTGGCCGGTGACCGTGCCGTCGTCGTTGTCGTGCAGGGTCAGCCGGGTCTTCTCGCGGGCTGCAGCCTCCTCGTCGGCGACGAGCTGGTCCTCGTGTGCGTCGACCTTGCGCTCGTCCGCCTCGATCGCGGCCAGTGCGCGTCGCGCCACTCGACGCAGCGCCTTCGGGGGCAATTTCGTGGCCTTGATGACCAGGGCGGCCTCGACCTCGTCGCGCTGGACGTCGGTCACGGTTTCGGGCAGCTGCCGGGTGGCACGGACGATCACCTCGGCGTGCTCCGCAGTCAGGGCACCGTCGGCCAGCGCCTGGGCGGTGGTCGTCCGCTCGGTGAGCCCGGCCGCAAGGCCGACCTGCCTGTGGGCTGTGGCCTGGTCGCCGTTCGTCACCGACGCGGCCCACTGCCCGGTGCCCGCCGCCCCGCACGCCCGCGCCGTACCAGCCTTCTCGGCCGCCGCCAGCAGTTTCATCTTGATCGCGCACATCTTGGACTCGGCCCGCGCCAGCAGCCTCAGCAAGTCGGCCTGGTCCGAGCCGCTCAACGCCGACAGCTCAACCTCGCCGAGCGCGTCGAGGCACCTCAACAGCAAGCCAGTCGGTAGCGGCGCGGTGGAGGTGAGCATCGTGGGTTCAGTATAATCGAACAGATGTTCGAATAGTCAACGCTAGAGCAACGGCTTGTCAACAGTTCGGTCGCTCTGCCCGGCATCCGCTTCCCTGAGTCGGGCGTACTGCCCAGGCTGCACGTCAAGCCCGGTACTTCATCAAGGGCCATGAGCGCTCGTACTCGGACCGCGGGATCGCCCTTCTCGACCCGGTCACTTGCGGCACCCACCCCTCCCAACACCGGCTCGTATTCAAACAGGCATTACCCGGAAGAACAGGTCACTCCCAGGCGCCACGGCGTTTCGTTGTTCGACTTATGCCCGTTTGGCTACGAGAGGGCCGGACACCCGACGGAGACGAGGAAGTCGCAGACCTCAACGCCAACTTCGCACTGTCAGCCAGCGCGACGCCACCCCTGCGACCTACTCGGCGTGGAGGGTGTGGGGCGCTCTCGCGTGGTCGGCGAGCATGGTGATGCCGCGCTTGAGGCCGCCGACGAGGTCGCCGGCGGCGAAGGCGGTCTGCATCTCGAGGACGGCGAGCTGGACCTCGTGGTCGGTCAGGGTGCGCTTGACGACACTGCCGGTGACGACCTCGACCACATGGGCGACCGGGTCGACCATCACCAGGACGCTGTGGGACGGCGCCACGAGCGCGGCGTGGAGCCCAACGGCGTAGTCGCGCGGGGTCCCGTCGGTCCCGACCGGTGACCTGCCGACGAAGACGGAGAACTCGTAGCGGCTGGTCTCCTCGGCCGCGCGGATCGCGCGGTCGATCTCGAACCGCTCGCTCGCGGAGAAGTCACCAGCTGCCACTGGCCCCACCCGTCTCGTCAGCTGACAGCTTCCTTGCGCTGCTCGAGCGCCTGCTGTGCTGAATGTTGGGCGTCGCGGCGGCCGCCGAACCACTCGTCGGTGGCCCTGGCGCCCGCCGGGGCCACGGACTCGCCGCGCAGGATCGAGGGCAGGTAGACCGCCAGCGCGAGCACCACGAAGCACAGCAGGGGGATACCGACCAGCACGAGCAACGTATGCATGAAGGAGACGTCGTCCGGATCGCTCCACCCCTCCGGTACGTCGGCGCTCGCGGCGCCGGCGTAGGTCAGCGCGAGCGCTGCGGCGACGGTGGCGACAGCCAGGAAACGAGGAAGCATCTTCGTCACGGGGCGAGACTATCGGCTCCGGGGCTCTCTGTACGTTGGCGCCATGGCTGTCCCGTTTCTTGGCCTGACCAGCCCGTGCCTACCTGACGAGACGACGTGTGAGCGCGTCTATGAGTGGACCAACGGCAACGAGCAGCTCGCCGAGCTCGCCGACGTACTGATCGGCAAGCCGACCGCCATCCTCGGCATCTTCCTCGTAGGGCTGGTTGCGCGGTGGCTGCTCCACAAGGTCGTCGACCGCCTGGTGCGCCGCGCCGAGGACGGCGTGCTGCCCGACCGGCTCAGCAAGATGTCGCTGGGCCGAGGCACCACCGAGGACGGCGACAGCGCACGCAGCCGCCGGATGCAGCGAGCGCGCAGCATGGGCGACCTGCTCAAGAGCGTGATCACCGGGGTCATCGCGGCGGTCGTCATCACCATGGCGCTCGCCGAGCTCAACTACGACATCGGCCCGATCATCGCCAGCGCGGGCATCGTCGGCATCGCCCTCGGCTTCGGCGCGCAGAACCTCGTCAAGGACTTCCTGGCCGGGATCTTCATGATCTTCGAGGACCAGCTGGGGGTGGGCGATGTCGTCGACCTGGGCCCGGCCAGCGGCACCGTCGAGGCCGTCAGCCTCCGTGTCACCCGCCTGCGTGACGTCAACGGGACGGTCTGGTACGTCCGCAACGGTGAGATCCTCCGCGTCGGCAACCAGAGCCAGAACTGGGCCCGCGCGGTGCTCGACGTGACGGTCCCCTACCGCGAGGACGTCGCGCGGGTGCGATCCGTGCTGAGCGAGGTCGCCGACGACCTGTGGCACGACGAGGACTTCGAGGGAGTGGTCATCGAGCAGCCGGAGATCTGGGGCGTCGAGGCCGTCACCGCCGACGAGGTCACGATCCGGGTCACCCTCAAGACCGCGCCCATGGAGCAGTGGCGCGTGGCCCGGGAGATGCGGGCTCGCATCAAGGCGCGCTTCGACGAGCAGGGCATCGGGACGCCGGACGCCCAGCCGGTGGTCGTCGCCCAAGCTCACGACCAGCCAGATGAACAGCACCTCGACCAGCCCGAGGAGACGCGGTCTCCCTGATTTCGCGACGTCGGCGTGACTTGGCAAGATGGCGCGGTGACGACCTTCTACGACGAGATCGGTGGCTACCCGACCATCGAGAAGATCGTCGCCACCTTCTACGCCGGCGTGGCAGGTGACCCGGTGCTGCGGCCGCTCTACCCCGAGGAGGACCTCGGTCCGGCCGAGGAGCGCTTCCGGCTGTTCCTGGTGCAGTACTGGGGAGGGCCGACGACCTACGGCGACACCCGGGGCCACCCGCGGCTGCGGATGCGGCACGCGCCGTTCGCCGTGACGCCGGCGGCGGCCGAGCGCTGGCTCGTGCACTTTCGCGAGGGCCTCGACTCCGTCGGGCTGACGCCTGAGCAGGACGCGCAGTTCTGGGACTACGTCACGCACGCCGCGCAGTTCATGGTCAACACGCTCGACACCGTCTAGAGCCGCCAGTCCGAGGCGGTTTCAGCGCGTTTGCGCAGGTGAGAGACCGCCGAAATCGATTCCCGGGCGCTGCACGCTCGAAGAGGTCTGGAGCCGTCACAGGCCGGGCGCCGCGAGCAGCCGCTCGCGCACCTCGGCAGGTGGCGCCTGCGGCCTGCTGGTCGCCGGGTCGACGAACACCATCGCCACTCGGGCCCGGGCGAGCAGGCGGTCGCCGTCGCAGATCTCGGAGGCGATCACCATCGACCGCTCCCCCACGTGGGTCAACCAGGACCACGCGTCGTACGGCTCGGGGCGGAACAGGATGGGCACCTTGTAGGCCACGTCGGTGCGGGCGGTGACCATCTGGACGGGCATCGCCTCCTCCGTCAGCCCCTTCCAGAGCCGAGCGGTGAAGAGGATGCGGGCCTCCATGAAGTACTCGAAGTACTTGACGTTGTTGACGTGCCCGTAGACGTCGACGTCGGAGAACCGGACGTGCACCGGGTAGTGGCCGACCTTGTCGCGGCGCACCTCACCGGTGAGCCGGAGCGGGTCGGCCCAGGGCGGTGAGTCCTCGACGTACGCCGTCAGGGCCTCCCGCTCGCCGTCGCTGAGCCGCCGCGGGCGCTCGGACTCGAAGATGAACGGCGCGAGCACGGTGGTGGCGCGCAGGTAGACACGGCGGCCCTCGGCCTCCGCCGGGTCGTCGTGGAACACCTCGTAGGCCATCGTGAACGATGCCGCGCGGATGCTCGGTGACCCAGCACTCGATGCTCACCGGCTGGAAGTCGTAGGTCAGCGGCGATCGGTAGTGCACCTCGTGGCGCACCACCACGAGCGCCTCGGCCAGCTCGTTCGTGGCCTCCCGTTTTGGCATGCACCCGGAGCATGTCGACCCGCGCCTCTTGCAGGTAGTCGACGTAGATGACGTTGTTGACGTGCCCCTGGAGGTCCATGTCGGCCCAGCGCATCGGGCACTCGTAGACGTGGCGCACGCATCGACTCTGCCAGAGGCCAGCTTCCGCCGGTCGAGGCAGGCGCGCTGAGCGCCTGTCACGAGACCAGCGTGACCCGGCCGGTTAGCCTTCTCGCCGTGGGGGCGTGTCCGAGCTGTGGGTCCGAGGCGGTCGCCGGGCAGGCGTTCTGCGGATCCTGCGGCACGCCGCTCGGCGCCGGCTGTCGCACCTGCCAGGCGCCGCTGACCCCAGGCCAGCGGTTCTGCATGCGCTGCGGCACGCCCGTCAACGAGGACGACGCCCGCGGCCCGGCGCGGCGGACCGGTCCCTCGCCCCGAGACCGAGCGCCGGCTGTGCTCGGTGCTCTTCGTCGACCTGGTCGGGTTCACCCCGCTCAGCGAGGGCCGCGACCCCGAGGAGGTCCGCGAGCTGCTGTCGGAGTACTTCGCCGTCGCCCGCCAGGTGGTCGGGCGCTACGGCGGGGTGATCGAGAAGTTCATCGGCGACGCGGTGATGGCTGTCTGGGGCACGCCGGTGGCCGCGGAGGGCGACGCCGAGCGAGCGGTCCGAGCGGCGCTCGACCTCGTCGCGGGCGTCGCCGATCTCGGTACGCGCATCGGCGCGCCCGGCCTCGCGGCCCGGGCCGGCGTGGTGACGGGCAAGGTCGCCACCACCCCCGGCGCCGACGGGCAGGCGATGGTGGCCGGCGATCCGGTCAACACCGCCGCGCGCGTCCAGTCCGCCGCGGCGGCCGGCGCCGTGCTCGTCGACACCACCACCCGCCGGCTGGTGGGTCGGGCGATCGACCTGGAGCTGTTCGGCGACCTCGAGCTCAAGGGGAAGGCCCAGCCCGAGACGCTGTGGCGGGCCCGCCAGGTCGTCTCCGGGATCGGTGGCGCCCAGCGCGCCGACGGGCTGGAAGGGCCGTTCGTCGGCCGCGCCCTGGAGTTCCGGCTCCTCAAGGACCAGCTGCACGCCGTCGAGGAGGAACACCGCCCGGCGATGGTGGTGGTGACCGGCCCGCCCGGAGTCGGCAAGTCGCGGCTGGGCTGGGAGCTGGAGAAGTACGTCGACGGGCTGGCCGAGACGGTCTTCTGGCACCGCGGGCGCTGCCCGACGTTCGGCGAGCACACGGCGTACTGGGCGCTGAGCGAGATGGTGCGCGCCCGACTGGGCATCGCCGAGGACGACGACCTCACGGAGGTCGAGGCCAAGCTCGAGCGATCCCTGGGCGACCTGTTCCCCGACGTCACCGAGCAGGCGCTGGTGGCCGACCGGCTGGCTCCCCTGCTCGGCCTGCCTCACACCCAGCCGACACGGGCCGAGCTGACCCAGGCAGAGCTGTTCGCCGGTTGGCGGCGCTTCTTCGAGGGGCTGGCCCGGCAGCGCACCGTGCTGCTGCTCGTCGAGGACCTGCACGACGCCGACGAGGGCCTCCTCGACTTCCTCGACCACCTCGTCGACTGGGTACGCGACCTGCCGCTGCTCGTGGTCGGCTTCGCCCGGCCCGAGCTGCGTCAGCGACGACCCGCCCTGGGCGAGGGGCGCCATCGCGAGCTCGTCACCCTGGACCCGCTCGGCGAGGCCGCGATGCACGAGCTGCTGGCCGGCCTGGTCGACCACATCCCGGCCGAGGCGGCAGCCGCGATCGAGGCGCACGCCCAGGGCATCCCGCTGTTCGCTGTCGAGACCGTGCGCTCACTGATCGACCAGCACGTCGTCGTCGCAACGCCGGGGGGCTACGCGCTGACCGGCGACCTCGGCACTCTGACCGTGCCCGACAGCCTCCAGTCACTGCTGGTCTCCAGGCTCGACGCGCTGGACCCGGTGGCCCGCTCGCTGGCCGGCGACGCCGCGGTGATCGCGGCGCCGTTCACCGTGGAGACGCTCACCGCGGTCTCGACCCTGACCCCCGCCCAGGTGCAGGCCGGTCTCGCGGAGCTGACCCATCGCGACGTGCTCGTGGTCAGCGCCGACGCGCTGTCACCCCAGGTCGGCTCCTACGCCTACAGCCACGGGCTCCTCGCCCAGGTCGCCTACGAGACCTTGTCGCACAAGGACCTCAAGGAGCGGCACCTGCGGGTGGCCCGGCACCTCGCCGACTCGGCGCGCAACGAGGGCGACGCGCTGGCCGAGGTGGTCGCGCAGCACCACGCCCGGGCCCTCCGCGCGAGGCCCAACGACCCCGACGTGGCGCAGCTGCGGGCCGAGGCCGGCCAGTGGCTGGAGCGCGCCGGGGAGCGCGCGGGCGCGACCGGCGCGCCCGCGTCCGCGGCGCGGCTGTTCGCCACCGCCGCCGGGCTCGCCGAGGAGAACGCCGACGAGGCCGGCGCGCTGGCCGCTGCGGACTTCTGGATGCGGTCCGGGTTCGCGTGCCTCACGATCGCCGACGGCCAGGGGGTCGTGAACGCCGCGAGCCGGGCCGCCGAGCTGCGGGCCCGGCACGGCCGGTCCCGAGCCGTCGCGATGGCCCAGGTCCTGCGCGGGCGCGGCCTGTTCCTCCTGGGGCGGCCCGAAGAGGCACGCACGCTGATGCTCGCCGCCACCGCGGAGCTCGAGGCCGAGCCCGGGGTCGACACGGTCGAGGCGATGGCCGACGCCCTGGCGCCGTTCTCGATGTCGGGTCTCGACACGGCCGAGGAGCTCACCGAGCGGGCCCTGGTCCTCGCTCAGAAGCTGGGCGTGACCGGTCCGTACTGGATCGACCTGCTCATCCATCGCGGCCTCGTCCTGGGCACGCGGGACCGGAAGCCGGAGGCAGCCAGCTACTTCCGCGAGGCGCTCCGCCTCGGGGTCCTCGGCGATGCACCGCTGGCCCAGGCCCGAGCGCTGCTCAACCTGGGCGACGCGGTCTCCTCGACCGACCCCGCCGAGGGTTTGCGGCTCGCTCACCAGGTGGTCGACCTGGCCCGGCAGAGCGGGGCTCGCTACTACCTGCTCTACGGCACCTCGAACGGTGTCCTGTGCGCCCTGGTCACCGGTGAGTGGGACACCGCCGAGGCGCTGGTCACCTCCGCGTTGGAGGAGGACGGCCTGACCGACGTCGGCATCCTGACTCCCACCGCCGCACTGATCAGTGCGCTCCGCGGCGACACCGAACGCGCCAGAAGGACGCTGGCGCCGCTGGCCGGGGAGGAGCGCGACACCCAGGAGTCCTCCTACCTCGACTACGTGTGGGCAGTCGTGCTGGAGGCCGAGGGCGACGACGCCGGCTGCCTGGAGCACGCGCAGCGCTCGGCCGAGACGGGCATCAGGCTGGGCCTGCACTCCGACATGTTCCGGCTGTCCTGGCCGCTCGCGGCACGCGCTGCCACCGCGACGCACAACGACGCGGCCACCAAGGCGCTCGTCGGCATGCTCGACGGCCGCCACGACGGTGAGCTGTCGCGACTGCTCCGCGCCGAGCTCGCGCTGACCCGGGCCCGTTCGCTGCCCGACCTCCAGTGCGCGCGCGTCCGCCCTCGCGGACGCGGTGGCGGCGTCGCGCGAGGCAGGGTCGCCGTACCACCTCGCCCAGGCATTGCTCGACCTCGCCGAGGCGCGATGCCTCGCTCGCCGAGGACGCCGCCGACGTGGTCGCCGAGGCCACCGCGATCGGGCAGGTGCTGCGGTCGCCGCTGGTGACCCGGCGTGCTGAGAGGCTCTAGGAGCCGGAGTCTGGGCGGCGCTCAGTCCTCGGCCTCGGCGACGCGAAGCCGCGCGCACAGGACCTTGAGCAGCACCTTCGCGACCTCGGGCTCCTCGTCGAGGATCGGGTGGAAGGACCACGACGGGATCGAGATGGTGGTCATGTCGGTGTCGGCGTGCACCGTCGCCGAGCGAGGCTTGCCGTCGATCATCGAGATCTCGCCGAAGTAGTCACCGGGCCGAGGCTGGGCCGATCGTGACCGCTCACCTTGACCGAGGCCGTGCCGTCCTTGATCAGGTGGAAGCCGGCCGCACCGCCGCCCTGCTCGGTGATGTCCTTGCCCGGCTGGTGGTGGACCAGGCGGGCCTGGCTGGCGATCGAGGTCATGTGCTTCTTGCTCAGACCGGCGAACAAGTCGGTCTGGCTCAGCGCCTGGACGATTTCCGGATCTGCCGCCATGCCTGCCCCCACTATGCGTGTCGTCGTCGGGTGTCAACCGAAGTGGTGTCAACACCCGGTCGCGCGCCAAGGTATCGCCCACCTCCCCGACGGGCAACGGGCGCGGACCGGTGATCCGCACCAGCCGGTCACGGTTCGGCAACGGCGATAAGGTCCGGGCCGTGCCCGAACTCTCACCGCGGAGGCTCCAGCTGATGGTTGCGGCCACCCGCGTGGTGGCCGAGCACGGGCTGCGCGGGCTGACGCACCGGGCCGTCGACCGCGAGGCGGGGCTGAGCGAGGGCAGCTGCTCGGCGTACTACCGAACCCGCCGGGCGCTGCAAGAGGGACTGGCCCGGTACGTCGCGTCGACGGCCGCCGCCGACGTCACCGACCTGACCGAGGAGCTGCGCGCCTGCGGACCCGACGACGACCGCAAGGTCGAGCTCACCTCGCGGCTGTTCCTGCGCTGGCTGCAGGAGCGCGACGTGCTGCTGGCCCGGCTCGAGCTCGAGCTCGCCGCAGCCCGCGATCCCGACCTTGCCGCCGTACTGACCGAGTGGCGCAGCCGCCTCGTCGGCCTGGTCGCCGCGATCGCCACCGAGCGCGGACTCCCGGATGCCGAGCAGCGGGCAGAGACGCTCGTGGCCTCGGCCGACGGCGTCCTGCTGGCTGCGCTGCTGCGGCCGGCCCGCGGTCGGCGGGCCTTCGTCACCTCCGCGCTGGAGCAGCTGATGGGGCGACTCGCCGACGTCGACTGAGCGACGGCTCCGGGCCCTCGGGGCAGCGGTGAGGCTGGCACCGTCTGCGGCGTGCCCGACGGTGCCAGGCTCACCGCTGGCCGTGTCCGCGCGCCGTAGGGTGAGCGCATGCCCGAGGCTGTCATCGTCGCCACCGCCCGCTCGCCCATCGGCCGCGCCGGCAAGGGCTCCCTGAAGGACCTGCGCCCCGACGACCTGGCCGCCACCATCGTCCGCGCCGCCCTCGACAAGGTGCCGGCGCTCGACCGCCACAAGGTCGACGACGTCTACCTCGGCTGCGGTCTGCCCGGCGGCGAGAGCGGCTTCAACATGGCGCGCGTCGTCAACATCCTCAACGACATGGACGACGTGCCTGCGCGCCACGATCACCCGCTACTGCGCCTCGTCGGTGCAGACGACGCGGATGGCCTTCCACGCGATCAAGGCAGGCGAGGGCGAGGTGTTCGTCTCCGCGGGTGTCGAGACGGTGTCGCGCTTCGCCGCGGGCACCTCCGACAGCTGGCCGGACACGCACAACCCCGTGTTCGCCGAGGCCGAGGCCCGCTCGGTCGGCGCCGCGCAGGGCGGGACCGCCTGGCACGACCCGCGCCAGGACGGCCGGGTGCCCGACATCTACCTGGCGATGGGCCAGACCGCCGAGAACCTCGCCCAGTCGCGTGGCATCTCCCGCCGCGAGCTCGACGAGTTCGGCGTGCGCAGCCAGAACCTCGCCGAGAAGGCGATCGCCGACGGCTTCTGGGCCCGCGAGATCACCCCCGTGACGACGCCCGACGGCACCGTCGTCACCGCTGACGACGGTCCGCGGGCCGGCGTCACCTACGAGGCGGTGGCCGACCTCAAGCCGGTCTTCCGCCCCGACGGCCTGGTCACCGCCGGCAACTGCTGCGCGTTGAACGACGGCGCGGCGGCGGTGGTGGTGATGTCCGACACCAAGGCGGCCGAGCTCGGGCTGACCCCGCTCGCGCGCATCGTGGCGACCGGCGTCAGCGCGCTCTCGCCGGAGATCATGGGCCTCGGTCCGGTCGAGGCGACCAGGCGGGCGCTCGCGATCGCCGGCATGTCCATCGGCGACATCGACCTGGTCGAGATCAACGAGGCGTTCGCCGCGCAGGTCGTGCCGTCGTACCAGGACCTGGGCATCGACCTCGACCGCCTCAACGTCAACGGCGGCGCCATCGCCGTGGGCCACCCCTTCGGGATGACCGGCGCCCGGCTGCAGGCCACCATGCTCAACTCGCTCGACTGGCACGACAAGTCCACCGGCCTGGTCACCATGTGCGTCGGCGGCGGGCAGGGCATGGCGATCATCCTCGAGAGGATCGCCTGACCATGGCCGAAGCGGAGGAAGCGCGCTGGCTCGACGAGTCGCAGCAGCAGTCGTGGCGGGCCCTGATGATGGGCATCACGCTGCTGCTCGACCGGCTCGACGCGGACCTGCGACGCGGCTTCGACATCTCGCTGGCGGAGTACGAGATCCTGGTTCGCCTCTCCGAGCGACCGCAGCGCCAGCTACGGATGGCCCAGCTCGCCGATGCGATGGCCCACAGCCGCAGCCGCGTCACCCACACGGTCAAGCGCATGGAGAACGCCGGACTGGTCGAGCGAGCCGACTCCACCGAGGACGGCCGCGGGGTCGTCTGCGCGATGACCGACGAGGGCTACCACCTGCTCGAGCGGATGGCACCCACCCACGTCAGCGGCGTGCGCGACTACCTCGTCGACCTGGCCACCAGCGAGGACTTCGCGGCGCTCGGGCCGGGTGATGAACGCCGTCGCCGACAAGCTCGTGGTCACCCACCCCGAGAGCGAGATCCGCTGAGCCAGACGGAGGTTCTCGCTCCGCCGCCGCCGCGACGGCGCCCCCTCGTCCGCGCGATCGTGGCCGCCATCGTCCTCGGCCTGGCGACCTGGGGGGTGCTTGCCGACCGGGGGCAGGACCCAGCTCGTCCGGCGGCGCCCTCCGCCTCCCGCGGCCACGGTTCCGTCACGAGCGCTGCCGTCCGGACCGCCTCCCTGGGTCCGCTACCCGACACCGCTGGAGGGTCGGTGGGTCGCCGATGGCCGCTCCGGGCCGGTCACCCTCGTCATCACAACGCCTACCTGACCCTGTTGCAAGGCGTCGGCCAGCGGCAGGGCGCACCGACCACCCGCCGGTTCATCACCGTCTCGGTCACCGCGTCACGTCCGTACGTCCAGAGACTCGGGAGAGGTGGCGACCTACCGCTGGCAGAAGTCCGAAGGACGGCTCACCTTCGAGCTCGTCGAGCAGACCCCGAAAGCCCTGTCCTTGCTGGACGGGCTCAGCTTCCGTGAGGTGCTGGACCAGTAGGGTCACGTCCCCTCGGGCTCGTCGGGATCCTCGCCGAAGTCGACGGTGACGGTCTCGAATCCCTTGTGGCGCTGGGCTGCCGCGTAGCCGCGGTAGGCGCGGCGGTCGGCCTCGGTGAGCCGCACCGAGTCGGTGAACGGGGTCAGCAGAGCACGCGGCCACAGGTGCCGGTCGAGCACGACGTTGAGCTCGACGCCGAGCATGCCGGCGACCGAGACCAAGAAGAGCGCGGCCATCAGGCCGAGCACCACGCCGAAGGCCTGGTTGAGGGCGTTGGCACCGACGAGCACCTGGGTGACGTAGAGCGCGCCGACCTGCTGGACGAGGTGCCACAGGACCGCGGTGACCATCGCTCCGGGAAGCGTGGTGCGGGCGCGATCCGGCCGCGCGGCCGCCAGTCGCATCAACACGTAGAGCACGCCGCCGGTGACCAGGACGCTCAGCACTCGTGCGAGCCAGCGCAGCGGCGTGCCCTCGAACCACGCGATCAGGGTGGTGTTGCTGACCAGGACGGACGCGGTCGTGAGGACCAGCACGGCCAGGCCGCCGAAGGCCACGATGAGCAGCCCGCGGACTCGCAGCAGGAACGGGTTCGGCCGGCTGTTCCTGGGGATCTGCCACGCGATGTTGGTGCCGTTCTGCACCGCGGCGCCGAGCCCCATCGCGCCGTAGACGGCGGCGAGCGAGCCGACCACCACCGCCGTCGTCGACCCCGCCAGACCGCCTGGCCGGCGGAACTGGTCGCCGATCACCGGGAACTGGCTCAGCGCGGAGTCGAGCACGCGCTGCTGCAGCTCAGGATCGCCCTGGAGCACGAACCCCAGGATCGTGGTCGCCAGCAGCAACAGCGGCAAGATCGCGAACAGCGCGTAGTAGGTGACGATGACGGCGAGGTAGGTGCCCTGGTCGTCGCCGTACTTGTAGAGCACCGCGATCGGCACGCCGAGGACCGGCCAGCGGCGCTGGAAGCGGTCCGCACGACCGATCCGCCCCTCCCCCGCCATCTCGGATGACCTGGTGCTCTCGACAGGCCGGTCAGGGCCGGGTCAGGCGGCGGTGAGTGACCCGGTGGGGGCGCGCGGCCTCGATGCCGAGCCGCTCGACCTTGTTGGCCTCGTAGGCGTCGTAGTTGCCCTCGAACCAGAACCACCTGGCGGGGTCGTCGTCCTCGCCCTCCCAGGCCAGGATGTGGGTCACGACGCGGTCGAGGAACCACCGGTCGTGGGAGGTGACCACGGCACAGCCCGGGAAGTCGAGCAGGGCGTCCTCGAGGGACTGCAGCGTCTCGACGTCGAGGTCGTTGGTCGGCTCGTCGAGCAGCAGCAGGTTGCCGCCCATCTTCAGGGTCAGCGCCAGGTTGAGGCGGTTGCGCTCACCACCGGAGAGGACGCCGGCCTTCTTCTGCTGGTCGGGACCCTTGAAGCCGAACGACGCGACGTAGGCACGGGAGTTCATCTCGAAGTTGGCGACCTTGATGAAGTCGAGCCCGTCGGACACGACCTCCCAGACGTTCTTGTTGGGGTCGATGCCGCCGCGGCTCTGGTCGACGTAGGAGATCTTCACGGTCTGGCCGACCTTGAGCTCGCCCTCGTCGGGCTGCTCGGAGCCGGTGATCATCCGGAACAGCGTGGTCTTGCCGACGCCGTTGGGGCCGATCACGCCGACGATGCCGGCGCGGGGCAGGGTGAACGACAGGTCGTGGATGAGGGTGCGGTCCTCGAAGCCCTTGCCGAGGTCGTGCGCCTCGAGCACCACGTCGCCGAGGCGCGGGCCGGCCGGGATGTTGATCTCGGACGTGTCGATCTTGCGCATCCGGTCGGCCTCGGCGGCCATCTCCTCGTACCTCGCGAGACGGGACCGGCTCTTGGTCTGGCGGGCCTTGGCATTCGAGCGCACCCACTCGAGCTCGCGCTCGAGCATCTTGGCGCGCTTGGCGTCCTTCTGCCCCTCGATCTTGAGACGGGCCTGCTTGGTCTCCAGGTAGGTGGAGTAGTTGCCCTCGTAGGGATGGGTCTTGCCGCGGTCGAGCTCGAGGATCCACTGGGCGACGTTGTCGAGGAAGTAGCGGTCGTGGGTGACGGCCAGGACGGCGCCGGGGTAGGACGCGAGGTGGCCTTCGAGCCACTGCACCGACTCGGCGTCGAGGTGGTTGGTGGGCTCGTCGAGGAGCAGCAGGTCGGGCTGCTGGAGCAGCAGCTTGCAGAGCGCCACGCGACGACGCTCACCGCCGGACAGGTTGTCGACGAGGACTTCCGGCGGCGGGCAGCGCAGCGCGTCCATCGCCTGGTCGAGGCGGCTGTCGATGTCCCACGCGTTGGCGTGGTCGAGCGCGGTCTGGAGGTCGCCGGTCTCCTTCATGAGGGCGTCCTGGTCGGCGGCAGACAGATCAGGGTCGCCCATCTCCATGTAGGCGTCCTCGAGACGCTTCATCTTGGCCTTGATCTCGTGCACGGCCTCCTCGACGTTGTCGAGCACCGTCGTGCCCTCGGTCAGGGGCGGCTCCTGCTGGAGCATCCCGACCGTGGCGTCGGGGTCGATGATGGCGTCGCCGTTGTTGGCGTGCTCGAGCCCGGCCATGATCTTGAGGAGGGTCGACTTGCCGGTCCCGTTGGGGCCGACGACACCGATCTTGGCGCCGTGCAGGAACGACAACGTGACGTTGTCGAGGACCACTTTGTCACCGTGGGCCTTGCGCACGTTGCGCAGCGTGAAGACGTACTCAGCCATGTTCAGGACCCTACGGGCGCGGGGGCCACGACCGTGAATCAACCTCGCTGGTCGAGCTGCCTACTGCAGCGCCTGGTCGATGCCCTTGCGGGTGGTCTCGTAGCCGGCCAGCACGTCCTGGACCGGCGTGACCACCAGCTCGCCGGCGACCTCGGAGATAGCCGAGCGGAGTCGGCGGTCGGCGGCGCGCGCCCGGCGGCGCGCGGTCACCCTCACGAGCAGCCGGCAGAGCAGGGCGAAGAGGATGCCGAGCACGATGCCGCCGACGAGCACGAGCAGCGGGAGCGGGTAGCCGGCCACGTCGGGCGTCGCGGGCATCTCGAAGGTCAGGTAGCGAGTGGCGAACACCGCCGCCAGCCAGGCCGCACCGCCGATCGCCGCGAGGAGGAGCAGCCACTGGAGCACCCTGACCAGGCCGGCCCACACCGGGATCCGGGCCTGGCCCAGATCGGTGTCGCCGAGCGCCTTGTCGAGACGGTCGTTGAGGTCGACGTTGCGCGACAGCGATGCCTCGCGGACGGCGTGCGCCCACGGGCGCGAGAGGTCCTTGCCCACGTCGTCGGCCACGGCGCGCACCGACGACTCGACGCGCGCACGCTGGACCAGGGTGGGAGACGGCACCGACGTGCGGCCACGGCTCGTGAACTCCTTGCCCGAGGACCCGAGGTCGAGGTGGAGCCGCTTGAGCGGGTCGGGCCGCAACCGTGAGAACCACGAGACGACCGGCCAGCCGGTGGCGCGGTTGGCGCGCAGCCGCGTGGAGTCGTGGACGGCCTTCACCACGGTCGGCACGCCGGCCGACTCGGCGAGCGCGTCCTCGAGCGCTGCGACGCGCTCCTTCGACAGCTTCGGCGCCGGAGCCGACCCCGTCGCCTGGGCCATCCGCTGCGCAGCGCCGCGCAGGTCGGCCTCGAGCCGCTGCCGAACAGCCTTCTTGGCCGCCACGCGCTTGGCGATCTCCTGGTGCAGCTGGTCCATGCCCTGGCCCGTCTTGGCGCTCGTCGCGATGACGGGTACGCCGGTCAGGCCGTCGGCGTCGAGGAGGCGGCGGATGTCCGCGAGCATCGACTCGAGTCGGTCGGGCGGCACCGTGTCGACGTGGTTGAGCAGGACCAGCATCACCTCGCGGTGGGAGGCGAGCGGCGCGAGGTAGCGGTCGTGGACCGCGGCGTCGGCGTACTTCTGCGGGTCGAGGACCCAGACCATCAGGTCGGCCAGCTGGACGAGCCGGTCGACCTCGATGTGATGGGAGACCTCGGTGGAGTCGTGGTCGGGCAGGTCGAGCAGCACCACCCCGCGCAGGGCGTCGTCCTGGCGGCGCGAGTCGAGCATCGAGTCGCGCACCACCCGGTGGCGCGGCGGGATGCCGAGCCAGTCGAGCAGGTCCTCGGCCGCCGACGACGAGCTGGCCGACCCGTCGGCCCCCCAGACGCAGGCGGTGGCCCACGACGTCGTCGGACGTCGTACGCCGACCGCCGAGAGCTCCAGGCCCGTCAGGGCGTTGAACGTCGAGGACTTGCCGGAACCGGTCGCGCCGGCGATGGCGACCACGGTGTGGTCGGCGGACAGCCACAGCCGGCTCGACGCCCGCTCGAGCACCGCCTGGCTCTCGTCGAGCAGCTCGTCGGGGAGACGCCCGCGCGAGGCCGTGATCGCGGCGTCGAGGCCCTCGATGCGCGCGCCGACGTCGGTGCTCCGGGAGACCAGCTTCTTGGCCCCCTCCAGCAAGGACGTCATGGTCTCCCCGTAGCGAGTGGCGGTCGTCTGGCGGTCGTCGTCGGCAGGTGCTCTGCGAAAGCCTAGTGGGAGTGCGGGTCCCCGCCGATCGACCCGCCGCGCACCGACTGGTAACGCACGTCGTCGACGCGTCGCGCCGCATCACGCAGCCGGTCGGGGGTCTGCGGATCGAGGGCGAGGGAGTCGAGCAGGTCGACGTAACGGGCCCGCTCGGCGTCGACCAGCTCGCGGACGCGGACGGCGAGCGAACGGCTCGCCCGCTCGGCAAGGGTGCGCACCGCCTGGTCGCCGAAGACCGCCTCGAGCAGCTTCTGGCCGAGCACGGCCGAGCCGCCCGCGATGCCGGCCTCGGCGCCGGTCAGACCGGCCGTGTGGGAGAACACCACGACCATCAGTGCGACGGACAGGCCGTTGACGCCGTAGGCCAGGAAACGTGCGGTGGATCGCTTGTCGGCGCCCTCGGTGCGGACCATGTCGAGCACGTCCTGCTGCCAGTCGCGGACGGCGCGCTCGGTCTTGCGGCCCAGGTCGCGCGAGGCGCGGCCGAGGTCCTCGCCGGCGTCGGCCAGCAGCGCCTGGCCGGAGGCCAGCGACTGCCACGACGCCTCGGCCCGCTCGGCGGCCGCCTCGGCGTGCTCGAGGATCAGCGTCTCGAGCCCCGACTCGACGGCGACCGTCACGCGTTCGGCCTGTTGCGGCTTGCCCTTGATGGCGTTGACGAGCCGGTCGCGCAGCCAGCCGACCTTGGTCTCCAGGCCGCGCAGCAGCTCACCGGTGCCGACGAACTCCTGCCAGCGCGACAGCACCTCGCCCCGCAGGAGGGTGCCGTCGGCGGTGGCGTCGACGATGTCGTCGAGGGCGCGGTCGTAGGCGCGGTTGGCGTCGTCACGCAGCCGGACCTCCGAGGCCACCTGCTCCGCGACGGCGTCCGCAACGTCGTGCGTACGCCGCGTGAGGGTGCGGATCGCGCCCTCCAGGGTCTGCTTCACCACCGACGAGCGGGCCTCGGCGTCGGCCGCGAGGTCGACCAGCCAGCCGCTGATGTCGGAGACGACCTCGGCCGGCAACAGGCCGTTGTCGTCGACCGGGCTCTCGATGACCGTGAAGAGCGGGGAGTCCTTCAGCCCGCGCGAGGCGAGCATCCGCGCGAGGTGGGCCGCCACGGTGTCGACGGCGTCCGGCGGGGTGCGGTCGAGGACGATCGCGACCGCGGCCGAGCGGTCGGCGGCCTGACGCAGGAATCCCCACGGGACCTGGTCGGCGTACCGCGCCGCCGAGGTGACGAAGATCCAGAGGTCGGCCGCGGCCAGCAGCTGGGTGGCCAGCGCCCGGTTGGACTCCTCGACCGAGTCGACGTCGGGCGCGTCGAGGATCGCCAGGCCCTCGGGCACGGTCGAGTCGGCCACGAGCTGGAGCGCCGACGGGTCGTTGGTCGGCCGGTGGACGCGCTCGAGGTCGGGGAGCAGGCGGTCCTGCCCGAACCACCCCACGTCGGCCGGGTTGTGCACGAGGACCGGCGATCGGGTCGTGGGCCGCAGTACGCCGGGCTCCGTCACGCGGGTGCCGACGAGCGAGTTGACCAGCGTCGACTTGCCGGCGCCCGTCGAGCCGCCCACCACCGCCAGCAGCGGCGCGTCGAGGGTCATCACCCGCGGGATGACGTAGTCCTCCAGCTGGTCGACCATCTCGCGCAGGAGGCCGCGGCGTTCGGCGACGCCGGGCAGCTCAAGCGGCAGCACGGCCTGCTGGAGGGCGCCACGCAGGCGCACCAGCGCCGTCAGCATCTGGGCGTCCTCCACCGGTGACAGGCTCATCTCTGGCTCATCTCTGGGGAACCACCTGACCGGGGAAGGCGATGAACGGCCGCACCTGAGCGATCCGGGCGACGTAGTCGTGACCGCGCGCCGCGAAGTCGGGTGGCGGGGTGCCGCGCAGGTAGCGGCTGTGCAGGAACCCCAGCTCGACCACGGCCTGCTGATAGTCGCGCATCGCCCGCAGTCCCTGCGGGCCACCCACCGCCTTGGCGTACGCGCGACTCTGGCGGCGGGCGTCAAGGTCGACGACCCAGCCGATGTCCGTGGCCGGAATCAGGCCGCGCGTCGCGGCGTCCGCGAGCGCGGCTGCGAGCATGCGGCGCTCGGAGCGACGAGCCCACACCGCCAGGCCGATCGCGCCGAGGAACGCCGGCGCCATCAGCACGAGGTAGACGAGGAAGAAGTTCTCGCCACCGTAGATCGTCGAGCCGTTCCATACCCCGTGAGCGGCCACGGCGAGGAGGTACCCCAGGAGGGGCGCGGGGATGCGTGCGGTTCGTGTCTTGCTGGCGACGGCGATCCCGACGCCGACGCCGATGAAGCTGGTGAAGAAGGGGTGCGCGAACGGGCTGAAGAGGCAGCGCACGACGAAGGTCGCGGCCAGCGCCGTGGTGCCGCCAGGGCCGCTGCCGTCGGTGCCGTTGTAGGCGGCGGCCAGGTAGAGGATGTTCTCGACGAAGGCGAAGCCGATGCCGACCATGCCGGCGTAGACGATGCCGTCGAGGATGCCGTCGAGCTCCGCGCGCCGCCACCACAGGAGCAGCAGCAAGAACGCGCCCTTGGTGGCCTCCTCGGTCACCGGCGCGACGACGGCCAGGCTGGTCTCGTCGCTGACGCCGACGAAGATGCCGCCGATGCCCTGCAGCAGGATCGCGACCGCGGTCGCGACGAAACCACCCCACAACAGGCCCGCCGCCAGCAGGCGGCGGGGTTCGGGTTCGTAGCGGTCGAGCCACAGGTAACACGCGACCAGCGGCACCACCGGGACCGTGGCGAGGACGGTCGCCACCAGCATCGTGCGCGGTGCGCCGGACAGTGCGAGCACGAGCAGCATGCCCACAGCCCCGATCACGACGAGGATCGACACGACCACCGTGAAGGCGATCGTGTCGCTGCGCTTCCCCGCCTGACCTGGCATGACATCGAGCCTAACGGCTGCAGGGGGTGGGTTCCGGGCACGTCTGGGCCCTCCGGGCCACTCTTCCGGGCAGGTGCGCGGGCGTCGTACGGGCGTAGGCTGTCGGCCGTGACAGACGAGAAGGAACTGGCAACCAACCTGGCGACCGAATCGCACGACCCCGCAGTGCCCGAGGCCTACTCGACGTTCATGCGCCAGGGCTGGGGCGACCGCGACGTCGACCTGCCGGCCCATCCCATCACCGACCACGCCGCCGCGCGGCGACGCAAGCTCGCCGAGACGTTCCCGGGCGAGCGGCTGGTGCTCCCGGCCGGCACCTTCAAGGTGCGGTCCTACGACACCGACTACCGCTTCCGGCCGGACACCGCCCACACCTACTTCTCCGGCAACCAGACCTCCGACGCGGTGCTGGTGATCGACGGGTCGTCAGGAGGCGAGGCGGTGCTCTACGCCCGGCCGAGCTCCACCCGCGACACCGACGAGTTCTTCCGCGACCGCATGTACGGCGAGCTGTGGGTCGGCCGCCGACCGTCGCTGAAGGAGATCTCAGACTCACTGGGCCTGGAGGTCCGCCACATCGACGACCTGTCGGGCGCGCTGCGGCGGACCGGCAAGACCCGCGTCCACCGCGGCGTCTCGACGCTCGTCGACGCGCAGGTCTCCGCGGACGAGTCGCGTGACGGTGAGTTCGCCCGCGTCATCTCCGAGATGCGGCTGATCAAGGACGACTGGGAGGTCAGCGAGCTGCAGACCGCCTGCGACGTCACGGCGCTGGGCTTCGCCGACAGCGTGGCCGAGTGGGACCGCGTGCTCGAGTTCGGCGAGCGCTGGATCGAGGGCACGTTCTTCCGCCGCGCCCGCGCCATGGGCAACGACATCGGCTACGACTCCATCGTCGGCGGCGGCTCCCACGCCACCACGCTGCACTGGATCGAGAACACCGGCCCGATCACGCCCGGCACCCTCGTGCTGCTCGACATGGGCGTCGAGAGCCACAACCTCTACACCGCCGACGTCACCCGTACCCTGCCCGTGGACGGCACGTTCACCAAGCTCCAGCGCGACCTCTACGACCTCGTCTACCAGGCGCAGGAGGCCGGCATCGCCGCGGTGAAGCCGGGCGAGCCCTTCCAGGCCTCGCACAACGCCGCGATGGTGGTGCTCGCCAACGGGCTCGAGGCGCTGAAGCTGCTCCCGGTCCCGGCCGAGCAGGCCCTCGACCCCGAGTCGAAGGTCTACAGCCGCTGGACCCTCCACGGCACCAGCCACATGCTCGGCATGGACGTCCACGACTGCGGCCAGGCCGCCCCCGAGGCCTACGCCAAGGGCACCTACGCCGAGGGCATGGTGCTCACCGTCGAGCCCGGCCTCTACTTCCAGCAGGACGACCTGCTCGTCCCCGAGGAGCTGCGCGGCATCGGCATCCGCATCGAGGACGACGTACTGGTCACCGCCGACGGCACCCGCAACCTGTCCGACTCGCTGCCCCGCACCGCCGACGACGTCGAGGCGTGGTTCGCCGAGCAGCGGCGCTGACCCGACCGCCGCGTCACTCAGCTCCTGCTCGGGCAGCTACTGGACTCTTTCCGGCACCTGGTGCCGGAAAGTGTCCGAGGTCAGAGGGCGTACGCCGTCTGGTGCCGCGGCTGGTAGAGCTGCACGTCGTCGGCGCCGGGCACCGAGACCATCGCCACGATGCCGTAGCCGTGGTCGTCAGGGCCGGAGCTGAACTCCGCGCCCCTGCCCCGCAGCTCGGCCATCGTCGACTCCAGGTCGTCGACGACGAAGCTGATCGCGTGGTGCCGGGGCGTGGTCGACCCGTCGCGCAGGGGGCCGGTCGGGTGGACGCCCAGCTCGCTCGGCCCGGTGCCGAAGATCAGCCAGTTGTGGTCGCCCGTGCCTGCGTCGACGTTCGGGAATCCGAGCACGTCCTTGAAGAACGCTCGGGTGGCGTCGGCGTCGTCGGAGTAGATCAGGGTGTGACAGGCCAGGATCATGCCGCCAGCGTGCCACGCGGGTTTCATGACGGGCCTTGACGCCCTCCTCAACCAGCGCAACGGTGAGCGCCATGCTCTTCCACATCACGCAGGTCCACGATCCCGCCGACTGCCCCTACGGCCAGGGCGGTTCGCGCAAGTTCCACGACTCCACGGTCGAGGGCGTCACGGTGCACGGCGTCTACGGCGCCTTCATGGAGCACACCATCTACATGGTCGTCGAGGCCGACGACTTCAACTTGCTCAACAAGTTCCTGCTGCCCGGCATGAAGTCGTGCACCACCGAGATCGTCCCGGTCAGCGCCGACCCGCTGCCCCAGTGGAGCTGACCCCCGGGGGCAAGGCCAGGACGTAGCAGCTCAACCCCTCAGACGACTCGTCGCCGTGCGCAGCAGCTGGTTGTCGGCGTTCTGCGTCTGCCGACTCGCGGTCCAGCTCCAGCGCGACGTCCCGGGCGATGGTCGCGCTGAAGCAAAGCTCCTCGATCAGCAGCCTCACCTCGGCTTCAAAGTCGTCCGGATCTTCCATCGCATCCCATCCTTGGCCCTGGGTCAACGGGACGAAGCGGGCGCCGACGTCACCGCACCGCTCGGCGATGGTGTCGTGTCCGATCATCCTGACGTCGTGGCCACGCTCGACAAGCGTGCGTGCGATCCCGAGTGTCGGCACGAGGTTCCCCGCGCCGTCCCAGGTGACGATCAAGTAGCGACCCATGTGCTCCAGCTCCTCGATTCCGACGGCTTGACACGTTGTAAAGTAAGATATGCTTTACACCATGTCAAGTGGCGGGCTCCCCCAGACTCGAACCCAGATCCTCGAGGCGGCGCGCGCGATGTTCGAGGAGCTCGGCTACTACGGCGCCGGCCTCGGGGCCGTCGCGAAGAAGGCAGGGGTCTCGCGCCAGGCGATCTACCTCCCGCGGTTCGCCCTCGGCGGGCGTTGACGGCGTCGGCGGAGAACTCGTGATCGACGAGGAGCCGGGTGAGGCCGGCGATGGCGGCGTCCTCGCCGAGCGCACCGAGCTGGAGGGTGAGGTGGCGGGTGGCGCGGGGCAGCGAGAGCTTGTAGAGGGTCTCGCGGATGCCGGCGAGCAACGGCGCGGAGGCGAGGGCGCCGCCGATCAGGACGACCTCGGGGTTGAGCAGGCAGACCACCGTGGCCATCACCTCGCCGATCCGGCGGCCGGCCTGCTGGGTGAGCCTCGCGGCGTCGGCGTTGCCGGCCCGCAGCAGCTCGCGTACCTCGCGGCCCGACGCCGCGGGCAGGCCGAGCTCCGTCAGCTCGTGCGCGACCGCGCGGCCGCTGGCCACGGCGGCCAGGCAGCCGTGCCGGCCGCACTGGCACTGCGCGTCGGAGCTCGGTGAGATCTGGACGTGGCCGATGTCGCCGGCGCCGCCGTCGGCGCCGGTGTAGGAGCGGCCGTTGATCACGATGCCGGTGCCGATGCCGGTCGAGACCTTGACCAGGCACATCAAGGTGGTGCGGGAGTAGCCCGCGGTGGCGTACTCGCCCAGGGCGGCCGCGTCGGCGTCGTTGGCCGTCAGCACGGGGCAGCCGGGGAGCCCGGCCTGCAGGTGCTCGGCGACCGGGTAGGCGTCCCAGCCGGGCAGGATCGGCGGCTGGCTGGGGCGTCCGGACACCGGGTCGATCGGGCCGGGCAGGCTGATCGAGGCCCCGCACAGGTCCTCGACGCGTACGCCGGCCCGCTCGAGCAGCGCGGCCATGGCGGCGGCGATCTGGTCGAGCACGACCACCGGACCGAGGTCGACGGGCGCGTCGATCTCGTCCTGGGCGAGCACGGCACCGCCGAGGTCGGTGACCGCGATCCGGGTGTGGGTGGTGTCGACGGCCGCGACGATGGCACGCGACTGGGAGGTGTTGAAGACCAGGCGGCGACGGCGCCGGCCGCCGGTGGCCTCGGTCGTGTCGCCCTCGACGATGATGCCCGCGTCGAGCAGGGCGTCGAGCCGCTGCGCGACGGTCATCCGGGACAGGCCGGTGAGCTCACGGACGTCGCCGCGCGTCAGCGCCACGCCGTCGCGGATCAGGGTCAGCACGTCACCAGGACCGGTCGGCATCGCACCTCCAAGGGACGGACCGACCACCAGAAGTCGGCGGAGGGAGTGTAGCGAATGGACAACTCATGCTTGACAATTGTGTTACTTAGATCCAGAGTTTAGACATAAGTATGTGTCGACCATCACACGACGCTCACGACCCCGGAGGCTTCCATGTCCCTTGCCCGTCTGTCCGCCCGGGCCCGGCTGCGTCGCGCCGGAGCCGCACGACCTCTCTTGGCGACGGGTCTCGTCGCAGCGCTCGTCTGGGTCTCGCCGCCTGTGGCGGCGACGACTCGGAGGGCGGAGGTGACGGCGGCGACGGCGGCGACAGCATCACCGTCTGGATCGTCGAGGACCTGCCCGACCGGGTCGCGGCGACGCAGGAGATCGTCGACGCCTTCGCCGCGGAGAGCGGTGTCAAGGTCGAGCTGACGGCCGTCGCCGAGGACCAGTTCAACCAGATCCTCACCTCCAACGCCGCCGCCGGAGACCTGCCCGACGTGATCGGTGCGCTGCCGCTCGGCGCGTTGCGCACCCTGTCGGCCAACGACCTCATCAACACCGGAGCCGTCGGCGACGTCGTGGACAGCCTCGACGCCGGCACGTTCAGCGAGAGTGCTCTGGCGCTCTCCGCGGACGGCGACGACCAGCTCGGAGTGCCGAGCGAGTCGTGGGTCCAGCTGCTCGTCTACCGCCAGGACCTCTTCGACAAGGCCGGGCTGGGCACCCCGGAGACCTACGACGACGTCCTGGCCGCGGCCGAGGCCCTGGACAGCCCCGAGGTCGCCGGGTTCGTCGGCGCCAACGTCGCCGGCGATGCCTTCACCTCCCAGACCTTCGAGGAGATCGGCCTGGGCAACGACTGCGAGATGGTCAACGACGACGGCGATGTCACCTTCGACAGCCCCGAGTGTGTCGAGGGCCTCGACTTCTACGGCACCCTCCAGCAGGACTACTCGGTCACCGGTGCGCAGGACGTGGACACCACGCGCGCGTCGTACTTCGCCGGCCAGGCCGCGATGCTGATCTGGTCGAGCTTCATCCTCGACGAGATGGCGGGCCTCCGGAACGACGCCCTCCCCACGTGTCCGGAGTGCAAGAAGAACCCCGCCTTCCTGGCCGAGAACAGTGGCGTGGTGACCTCGATCCAGGGACCGTCGGGCTCGGAGCCCGCGACGTTCGGTGAGGTGACGTCGTGGACGATCACCGCGGACGCCGCCAGCGACCCGTCGCAGCAGTTCGTCGAGTACATGATGTCCGACGGCTACGAGCCGTGGATCGCGATCGCTCCCGAGGGCAAGATCCCGGTGCGGGCAGGTAGCTCACCCGGCGAGACCAACTACTCGGACGCCTGGGCCGGCATGGACGTCGGCGTGGACACCAAGGCGCCGCTGTCGGAGTTCTACGGCCAGGAGGTCATCGACGCGCTGACCGCGGGCACGGACTCGCTGCAGCGCTGGGCGATCCCGCAGGGCCAAGGTGACCTGCTCGGCGCCATCCAGGGCGAGCAGCCGGTGGCCAACGCGGTCAACGAGGTGTCCAACGGGACACCCGCCGAGGAGGCCGCCCAGCAGGCACAGGACGCGATCAGCGAGGCCGCGGAGTCTGTGCAATGAGCCTGGCCGGACCCTCCGCGCCGATGCTGGTGACGGAGGAGGGCGACTCCGGCGCTCCTCCGCCGCCCCGGCACGGTGGGTCCGCGCGGGACCGCGAGGACCGCCGGGTCGGCTACCTGCTGATCACGCCCACGGTGGTCATCGTGTTCACGATGGTCGTGCTGCCGATCGTGTGGACCATCTCCCTGGGCTTCCAGCAGGTTCGGCTGCTCAACCTCCGGCAAGCCGGCTTCATCGGCGACTACAGCCTGGAGAACTTCAAGAACGTGCTCGGGTCGTCGGGTTTCGTCGACGCGCTCGTCACGACGCTGGTGTACTCCATCGGCGGCACGGCCTGCGCCATCGGGCTCGGCCTGATGGCCGCGCTCGCCCTGCGCAAACCCTTCCGCGGCCGCGGGCCTCGTGCGGGCCTGCATGTTGGTGCCGTACGTCGCCCCGGTGGTCGCCGCGACCTTCGTGTGGACGACGATGCTCAACCCGCAGTTCGGGATCGTCAACTACTACGGCACGCGGCTGCTGGGCTGGGACGAGCCCATCGCCTTCCTCAGCTCCTCCGAGCCGGTCTCCGTGTTCGGCTTCGACACCCACGTCACCACCGCGCTCGCGAGCGTCATCCTGTT
>CAVWXS010000051.1:0-28642 GCA_963758885.1 uncultured Actinomycetota bacterium | reverse complement strand
CTTCGGAGGTGAGTGGTCGCTGCGCTACGCGTTCGTGCTGTTCGTGCTGGCCACGATCTGGGCGATCCGACTACCCGCGAGAGTCGACTCCGACGCCGGCGAGGACCAGGCCGTACTGATCGGCTCGACCAGGTCGCGCAGGGGCCGTCCTCGCTGCGCATCCCCGGCACCGTCGCGTTCGCGCTGCGCGCCAACTGTGGGCCGCGTTGGCTCTCGGGCTTCCTGACGATGTTCATGGCGTTCCTGCTCCGCGAGAACCCGATCGGCGACTGGCAACCGGAGGTGCTGCTCGGCATCATCATCGGCGCCGCCGGCTTCGGCAACGCCATCGGCATCGCGCTCGCGTCCGTCCTGAAGAACCTCAACCCCGCCGCCACCGTCGTCCTCGCCCTGCTCGCCGATGCGGTCATGGTGCTGCTGGCCGCGTTCTTCTACGGGGTGGTCACGCTCGCCCTGCTCGGCCTCACCGCCGGCCTGGCGCAGTCGCTGGCCAAGCTCTCCCTCGACTCGACGATCCAGCGCGACGTGCCCGAACGCGTGCGCACCAGCGCCTTCGCCCGCAGCGACACCACGCTCCAGCTGGCGTGGGTGATCGGCGGTTTCGTCGGGATCGCCCTGCCGCTCAACCCCGCGCTCGGACTCGCGGTCGCCAGCGTCACGCTGGTCGCCTGGGTCGTCCTGGTGCTGGTCAGCTCGCCGAACCGCACGCGGCGGACCGCCGAACCTCCGCCGCAGATCCCGGCTCACCGACGCCTGATCCGTCACCGGGTTTCGAGACGGGTGAGACAGTCCCTCGCAAGCTCGGGTCTGCGTCGAGCCCTCCTCGACCTGGCGCCTGATCCCGGCCCTCGCAAGCTCGGCCCGGGCGGCGCTCGAGCTCCTAGCTCGTCCAGCTCGTCGGCCAGCGCGCGCAGCAGCTTGGCGACAGGGGCGGCGGCCTTGCGGTCGGGGTGGCGGCCGTGGCGGTAGGCCTCCCCGACACCGTCGAGCAGCCGGATGAGGTCCTCGACGATGGACACCATCTCGTCGGGACGCTTGCGCTGGGCCTGGCGCTGGTTGCGGGTGATCGACACGGGCGCGTCGAGGATGCGGACCTGGAGGGCCTGGTCGCCGCGGCGCCCCTGGGCGATGCCGAACTCGACGCGGGTGCCCGGCTTGAGCACGGTGGTGCCATCGGGCAGCGCGTCGCTGCGCACGTAGACGTCGGGCCCGTCCTCCTGGGACAGGAAACCGAAACCCTTCTCGGCGTCGTACCACTTCACCTTGCCAGTAGGCACGGTCACGTCCTCTGCTTGCTGGGGGGCCGCTAGGCGGGCGTCGAGAAGCCTATGCGGCCCGCACTGAACGGCGCTATCCGGTAAGCCCCGCTCAGCCGCGCCGGGTGGTGACGGGGTCGAGGGAGGTCAGGTGGGCGTCGAGCCACGCCGGGAAGACTGTCAGGTCGGCCAGCACCACGTCGGTGCCGGCCTCGACCAGCTCGTCCTCGGAGCACCCGCCGGTGAGCACCGAGACGCTGGTGATGCCGGCGGACCGCGCACCCTCGACGTCGTGCACGTGGTCGCCGACCAGGATCGAGGCACCCTCGCGGACCAGCACCTCGGCCTTGGCCGCTCCGACCACCAGGCCCGTCACGTGGTCGACGTCGAGGGCGAGGTGCTCGACGTGGCGGCGGGCGTTGGGCTCGTACTTGCCCGTGACCACCAGCACCCGGCCGCCGTGGCGGCGTACGGCGGCGATGGACTCGACGGCGCCGTCGAAGGCGGTCGTGGCGTGGATCGCATGGTCGACGTACAGCTCGCGGAACCGGTCGACGAGCGTGTCCATCGACTCAGCCGGCACGTAGGGCTCGAGCAGTACGTGCAACGGAGGGCCGATGCGGGCCGCGACGTCGTCGACCGGGATCTCGACGCCGAGCTCCTCGGCCAGGACGGTCAAGGTGCTGGCCACCCCCGGCGCGGTGTCGACCAGCGTCATGTCGAGATCGAAGGCGACGACGAGCATGCCGTCGATCGTAGGACGGCGCGGGGACGACGCCCGATCGACTGCCGCGGTAGGTGGCCTTTGCCACAATGGACGCTTGACCTCGATCGCTCCCCTCCGTCGCGTGCTCGCCAGCACGGTGGTGGGGTGCGCCCTCGTGGGGACGTCCATGACGCTCGCTGCCCCCGCGGCCGTGTCCGCCGTCGACGACACCGTCGCCGCCTCCACCGACCTCTACCTCGTCACGCTCGCCGGGCCAGGGACCTCCGGCAACGACGGTCCGCTGGATGCGGCAGCGTTTCGCGTGGCCGCCCGCGCCGACCAGGACGCCACCTTGGCGGCGGTCGGCGCTGGTGAGCCGGTCTACCGGTGGACCACCGCCCTCAACGGCTACGCCGTCCGGCTCACCCCGGCGCAGGCCCGCCTGCTCGGCACCTCGGCAGCGGTGGTCGCCGTCGAGCGCGACGCCGTACGCCGCCTGGCCACGGCTCCGACGAGCGCCGGCCTCGCGACGGCCGACCTGACGCTTCAGGGTGGCGCGGGCGTCGTGATCGGTCTGGTCGACTCCGGACTGTGGCCTGACAGCCCCCTGTTCGCCGACGTGCGTGGTCTCGGCCGCGCGGCCCGCGACTACCGCGGGCACTGCGCGTCCGGGCCCGGCTGGGGGCCAGAGGTGTGTGACCGCAAGATCGTCGGTGCTCAGTGGTTCGTCGACGGGTTCGGCGCCGACCGCGTCCGCAGCAGCACCCGACTGTCCCCGCTCGACGACGACGGTCACGGCACCTTGATGGCCTCGGTCGCCGCCGGCAACGCCGGTGTCGACGTACGCATCCCCGGTCAACGCGCGGGGTCCTACGCCGGCGCCGCGCCGCAGGCGCGGCTCGCCGTCTACAAGGCCTGCTGGACCGCGCCCGACCCGCGCGACGACGGATGCTCGACCGCCGACCTCGTCGCGGCCGTCGACCGGGCGGTGGCCGACCGGGTCGACGTACTGAACGTCTCCGTCGACGCCCCCGTCGATGGCACCGCCGACAGCCGAGCCGGCATCGACATCCTCGAGCGCGCGTTGCTGGGCGCTGCCGAGGCCGACATCGTCGTTGTCGGCGCATCGGGCAACCGCGGCACCAACGGGTACGCCGCCCACGCCGCACCATGGGTCACCTCCGTCGGCGGCACGACCGGCGCCACGCGTCGCGGCGCAGTGGTCGCGCCCGGCCTCCGTCTCACCGGCGCCATGGCCGCTCGCGACCAGACGCAACCCGCTCGCCTCGTGCTGGGCGCGCGGGCGACCGCCGCCGGGTCGACGCCATCGGAGTCGCGCCGCTGCCTTCCGGGCAGCCTCGACGCGGCCCGGGTGTCCGGACGCATCGTGGTGTGCGAACGCGGCGGTATCGGCCGGGTCGACAAGTCCGAGGCCGTGCACCGCGCCGACGGCGCCGGGATGGTGCTCGTCAACACCAGCCGCGGCCAGGTGACGGCCGACTTCCACCGACTGCCGACCGTCCACCTGACCAAGGACGACGCCCACGACCTGTTGGTCTGGCTGCGCAGCCACCCGGGACGCCGCGTGTCGCTCCGGCCCGACGGCGTGCTGCGCACCCCCGAGCGCCTGGTCGCGTGGACCAGCTCCGGCGACCCGGCCGGCGCGTTCGTGAAGCCCGACATCGTCGCCATCGCCACCGGCGTACTGGGGGCGACCCCGCCGTCCAGCCTCGGCCGGCAGTGGGACCTCGCCTCCGGCACGTCCGTCGCCGCCGCCCGCACCAGCGGCATCGCCGCCGCGCTGCTCAGCCGGCACGACTGGTCGGCGGCCGAGGTGCGCTCGGCCCTGGCCACTTCTGCCGGCAACCTCGCGGGCGACCCCTCCTTGCTGCGGCTCGGTGCCGGCCGCACCCGCGCGCGGGCCGCCGACCGACCGGGCCTGGTCTTCGCGGTGCCGGTCGGTGACTACCGCGCGTGGCTCGACGGCGACCTCGACGCCACGGCGCTCAACACCCCGTCGGTGCTGCTCCACGGCGGTGGCGTCACCGGGAGCACCGTCACCCGCACCGTCACCAACGTCGGCACCCGCGCGATGTACTACTCCTCGACCGCCACCGGCTTCCGGCGCCACGACGTGTCGGTGACCCCAGCGGCGATCGCCCTGGCGCCCGGCGAGTCGGCGACGTTCACCGTCACCGTGCTGGGCGGAGCCGGCCCCCAGCCGCTCGACGACGGCTGGGTGACCTGGCTGGGCGCCAACGGCAACCGGGTCCGGATCCCGGTCGTCATCGCTCGCTGAACCCCGATTCGTCTGCGGTCTACCTCAACTTTTCTCGCTCAGCGGCGCAGACGAATCGGTGGGTGGGCCAGCCGTCGCCGACCTCGCGGGCCATCCGGCGTCCCTGGGCCCGGCCGGCCTTGGCGGCCCCGACGCGCATGGCCGGGTCGAGCACGTTCTTGCCGATCGCCTGGAGGGAGTCCTGGTCGGGGCTGATCCAGGCCGTACGACGTGCGCCGGTGCGCCGCAGCTGCTCGGGCAGCGAGTGGTACTTGCCGAACGAGCGCCACAACGGCACCACGGCCAGCACCACGTCGCACCCGGTGGCCAGGTCGGCGTTCGCCGCCGAGCGCATGCCGCCGTCGACATAGTGGTGCGCGCCGATCTCGACGGCCGGCCACACCAGAGGTACGGCGCAGCTCGCCGCGACCGCGTGCACCAGGTCGGCCTCGCCGTCGCGGTCGAAGACCGTGAACGACCCCGTCTCGGCCTGGACAGCGGTGATCTTGAGCTCGCGATCGGGCCAGCCGGGCAGAGAGCCATCGGGCCGACGGAGACGTTCGGCGAACACCGCCACCTGCTCGTCGGCCGGGCCCGGGTGGGCCTTGCGGGCGACGTGGCCGATCCGCCGGCGCTTGGTGCGCCCGCTGCCCGGGAGCATCATCAGCCCGAGCAAGGTGACCGCCTCGCGGGTCCCGAACACCGCCCCGGTCTCGTCCTCGGGCGGGGTGGTCTGCTCGGCGTAGAGGGCGTCGAGGTCCTCACCGGTCGTCAGCACGGCGCCCACGGCCGACCCGGCCGACGTACCGATCACCAGGTCCGCTCCGCTGACGTCGGCGCCACCTTCGCGCAGCCCCGCCAACAGGCCGACCTCCCAGGCGATGCCGGTGACGCCACCGCCGCCGAGCACGAGTCCGGTTCGAGTGAGCCATGGGCAAGAGCGTGCCACGCCCTTCACAGCCCCAGCTTCGTCGCCGTCTCCTCGCGCATCTGTACCTTGCGGATCTTGCCGGTGACCGTCATCGGGAACTCGTCGACGACCAGCACGTAGCGCGGGATCTTGAAGTGGGCGAGCCTGCCGGTTGCGAACGCTCGCACCCCGTCGGCGTCCAGCGGTTCGGCGCCCGCCTTCAGCTTGACCCAGGCGGCGAGCTCCTCGCCGTACTTCTCGTCGGGGACCCCGATCACCTGGACGTCCTCGATGTCGGGGTGCTGGTAGAGGAACTCCTCGATCTCGGCGGGGTAGATGTTCTCGCCGCCGCGAATGACCATGTCCTTGATGCGGCCGACGATGTTGCAGTAACCGTCCTCGCGCATCACGGCCAGGTCGCCGGTGTGCATCCAGCCGTCCTCGTCGATGGCCGTCACCGGCTGCTGGCGCTCCGCGCCATCATCTATTGGCCAGTAGCCGAGCATCACCGAGTAGCCGCGCGTGCAGAACTCGCCCGTCTCCCCACGGTCCAGGGTCTCGCCCGTCTCAGGGTCGACGACCTTGATCTCGACGTGCGGGTGGGCGCGGCCGACGGTCGAGGTACGGCGGTCGAGGTCGTCGTCGGCCCGGGTCTGGCAGGAGACCGGAGAGGTCTCCGTCATCCCGTAGGCGATGGAGACCTCCTCCATGTGCATCTCGGAGATGCAGCGCTTCATCACCTCGACCGGGCAGAGCGAACCCGCCATGATCCCGGTGCGTAGCGAGGACAGGTCGTGGTCGGCGAACGACGGGTGGTTCTGCATCGCGATGAACATCGTCGGCACGCCGTACACAGCCGTGCAACGCTCCGCGGCGATCGCCCTCAGCGTCGCCTCGGGGTCGAAGCCCGGAGCAGGGATCACCATCGTCGCGCCGTGGGAGGTGCATCCCAGGTTGCCCATCACCATCCCGAAGCAGTGGTAGAAGGGCACCGGGATGCACAGCCGGTCGGCCTCGGTGAAGTTGATCAGCTCGGTGACCAGGTAGCCGTTGTTGAGGATGTTGCGGTGCGACAGCGTGGCGCCCTTGGGATAGCCGGTGGTGCCCGATGTGTACTGGATGTTGATGGGGTCGTCGGGATGCAGGGTCCGCATCCGCTCGTTCACCACGTCGGAGTCGACCTTCTCGCCGGCCGCGACGACGTCTGCCCAGTCGCTGGTGCCGATGAAGACCACGCGCTCCAGGCCGGGGCACTCGGGCGCCGTCTCCTCGACCATCGCGCGGTAGTCACTGGTCTTGAAGCTCTCCGCGGCGATCAGCAGCCGCAGCCCGGAGTGGTTGACCGCATAGCTGAACTCGTGGGTGCGGTAGGCGGGGTTGACGTTGACCAGGATCGCGCCGATCTTCGCCGTCGCGTACTGCGCGATCGTCCACTCCGCGCAGTTGGGCGCCCAGACACCGATGCGGTCGCCCTTGACGATCCCGCCGGCGATCAGCCCGCGGGCGAACAGGTCGACCTCGTGGTTCAGCTCGCGGTAGGTCCAGCGCCGGCCGGTCGCGACCTCGACGAGTGCCTCGCGATCGGGATGGGCCCCCACCGTGCGGTCGAAGCTGGCCGCGATCGTCTCCTCGATGAGGGCGGGCTCGGTCTCGCCGGCGGTGTAGGACTCCATGTCTAGCGAAACTACGCCGCGGTCAGGGTTGGCGCGAGACCTCCATGGTGCGGTCGCCGAACCGCACGACGTCGCCCTCGAGCAACGTCGCCGGCTTGCCGCCGGGCAGCGGGCGGGAGACCCCCTGGCGGACGAGCACCGAGCCGTTGGTGGAGCCGCGGTCCATGACGACGAGCACTCCGTCGCCGGCGACGCCGACCTGCGCGTGGGTCTTCGACAGGGACATGTCTTGTGACGGCAGGGCGACGAGGTGGCGCACGGCCTCGCCCGGACGTGCCTCGGGACGGCGGCCGACAAGGACGAGCCCGTCGACGGCCAGGCGCTGGCCGGTGTCGAACGCGACGACCCAGCCCGAGGCCGGCGCCGACGGCACCACCACCGGCGCCCTGCGCACCGTGCGGTTGGGCTCGCGGACCACCGGCGCCGGCGCCACGGGCGGCGACTGCTCGCCGGTCGGAGGCGCTGAGGCCGCCGGCCGTGGCGGACGGCGTGGCGCGGCGGGGGGTTGCGGCGCGGGCGCGGCCGGGACGAGCCGCATCGCCGTCAGGTTGACGACGTGGCGGGGTCCGCTCTCGGTCTCGGCGGGAGTGGCGGGTGCGGGCCGGACGTCGACCACGATCGAACGGGCCAGGTGGTCGTGCCAGCCGCGCCGGCGATGACCGGGGTCCATGACCGCGGTCCACGCGAGGGTGGCCAGGCCGATGCCGAACGTGGGGATCGTGGCGAGCCCCAGCACGAGCCCGCGCAGCAGCGCGCGGCCGACGCCGATCGGCGTACCCGTGCCGAGGTGTACCGCCCGCAGGCCGACCGCCGCCTTGCCGGGCGTGGCACCGCTCGCGCCCAACGCGACCGCGAACACCACCCAGACGAGCACGATCACGCCGGCGACCAGGGCCACCCCGGGCCACGTGCGGTCGTCGCGCCAGAAGAGCTCGTACGCCGCCCAGCAGGCCGCCGCGAGCACGCCCCAGGCGATCATGCGGTCCATGAGGAACGCGTAGAAGCGGCGGTCGAGCCCCGCCACCGGGAAGCTGGTCGCGGGCAGCTGGGCGGGAGGCTGGGCGGGCTGTTCGGTCATGGCTGGCACAGGCAGGCTCAGACGTGGCCGACCTGGATCGTCACCCCGTCACCGAGATCGATGATCGCGCCGGGGATGAGCTGCACGGCGACGCCGGGTTGGAGGTCCTCAGGCGGCAGGCCGGGCTGCTGGAGCACCGTGCCGTTGGTGGAGCCGAGGTCGGTGACCACCGCGGACCCGTGGTCGGCGCCCGCGCCCGGCCGGATCTCCAGGTGGGTCGAGGAGATCTCCTGGTGGGGGCTCGCGACCGTGACCAGCCGGGGCTGTTCGGTCGCGGTGAAGTGGCGCGCCTCGGGCGCGCGGCCGACGACCACCGCGCGGTCGACGTCGACGACCTCGCCGCTGGAGAAGGTCAACCGAGCGACGGGCGCGGAGAGCACGCTCGGAGCCGGCGGCTGACCGGGGATGCCCGGCTGGCTGCGCGCGAAGTCGCCGAGGTCCCAGTTGCCGGCCCTGGTCAGGCCGTCGTGCTCGGCCTCTTCCTCCGGCGGCTGGCCGACGGGGTCGCCGGTGGCCTCGCCGGTGGCGCTGGTGTCGACGGGGGTCTCGACAAGCTCGAGCGGCGGGGGCGCGGATTCTGGTGCTGGCTCGGGTTCGGACACCGGCGCGGCCGGGCCCGGGTAGAGAGCGGTCTCGTCCATCACGTTGACGTCGGGCGCGACGTCGTCGGCCGCGACGACCTCGAGGTCGGGGGCTGCGGCCGCGTCACCGTCGTACGCCGGCCGGTCGGTGCGGGCGATCCGCACCAGGCCGTCGCGGATCAGCAGGTCGTCGCCGGCCGCGTCGGCGACGTCGACGCGCATGGTGCGCACGCCGGTCAGGGACCGCTCGGCCCAGGTGGTCGCCGAGGAGCCCTCGACCGTCACGGTGCCGTCGTCGGTGGTGAACTCGGCGTGCGCGGCGCCGCGGATGACCACCTTGGTCTCGGCGCCCGACTCGCTCACCAGGACGAAGCCGGGCAGGTCACGAAGCCCGTCGGCGATCAGCGCGTCGAGGACCTCGTCGAAACCCGCGCCGTCGTCGACCAGGGCCCAGATCCGCGCGACGCGGGACTTCTCGGTCGGAGGCAGCACGACGGTGGCCTGGGCACCGAAGATGCCGAACCAGTCGCCGGGCCGGTAGGACCGGCTCAACGGCTCGGCGGCCTGCCCATCGACAGGCGTGGACTCCTGGCTGGTCACGGCAGGGCTCCCAACTTCAGCTCGAGACTCACGCGCTGCCGCTCGGAGTCGTAGGCACGCTCGGTCTCCAATCCCATCACATCGACCACGACGGCCGTGGCGTTGTCGCGCCCACCCGCGCGGACCGCTTCGGCAACCAGCCGGTCGGCGGCGTCGCGTGGGTCGGCCGCCTCGCCGAGGATGGCAGCCACGGCGTCGTCGTCGATCATCTCGGTGATGCCGTCGGAGCAGAGCACCAGGCGCTCGGCATCAGGCAACGTGAGCAGGAAGTAGTCGGCCTCCACCCGGTCGGGCCCGCCGAGCGCACGGGTGACGACGTGACGTGCCGGGTGGAACGCCATCTCCGCCTGGCTGATCGTCCCTTCGTCGACGAGCTCCTGGACCAGGCTGTGGTCGACGCTGACCTGCGCGAGGTGGCCGTCGACGTACTTGTAGACGCGGGAGTCGCCGACGTTGGCCAGCAGCCACTTGGGTGCCGTAGGAGCGGTTCCGTCGCCCTCCTCGTCCTCGACGAGGAGGGCGACCACGGCCGTCGTGCCGGCCTGGAAGTCGCGACCGGTGTGCCGCGACTGCTCCTCGGCGTACGCGGTGATCCGGTCGTGACAGGCGGCCAGTGTTCCGGCGACGGCCTCGGAGCCCCGGCGCGGGTCGTACCCCTCCTCGGCCAGCCGGGCGAACTCCTCGACGACGATGCGGCTGGCGACGTCGCCGCCGTCGTGACCGCCCATGCCGTCGGCGACCACGAAGAGCGGGGGCGCGGCGAGGTAGGAGTCCTCGTTCACCTCGCGGACCTGCCCGACGTCGGTGGCGGCGCCGTAGTGCAGCTCGACGCGGCTCACCGACCTCCTCCGGCCCCCGGGAGCGGTGGCCGCCCCACCGGTAGCGTGGGGACGGTGGCCAGATCGACGGCGCGGACCCAGGCGGGAGCGGTCAACCGGACTCCCAGCCGGACGTTGGCCGACCAGCTCCGCGGCTGGCCCGACGACCGGCTCTCCCGGCTGCTTCGCGACCGCCCCGACCTCGCCACTCCTGCCCCTCAGGACTCGGGCCAGCTCGCCTCGCGAGCGGCGGCCCGGTCGTCCGTGCCTCGTGCGCTCGACCTGCTGACCAGGGCCGAGCTCTGTGTAGTGGATGCCCTCGTCGCCGCGGGTCAAACCACCCAAGCCGATCTGCTGGCGGTGGTCAACGCTGCACCCGCGTCGGTCGTGGCCGCCGTCGAACGCCTGGTCGACCTCGCCCTGGCGTGGGAGTCGCCGGGCGGCCTGCGAGCGGTCGGCGGCGTGGCCGACCTGGGTCGCGGCGCCGCCCAGAGCGTGGGACTGGGTGGGCTGCGGCCGTTCTCGCCCGATGCGCCGGCGCGTGGGGAGGTCGAGGCTCGCCTGGCGGAGCTCAGTCCGCCGGCCCGGGCGTTGCTCGACCACGTCGACGAGAGCGGAGGCGAGGCGACCGCGGGGTCGGCCCGCCACACGGTGCTGCCCGAGGATGCCGCGACGCCTGCCGAGGAGCTGCTGGCCCGGCGGCTGCTGGTCCCTCGCAACGGCGGGCAGGTCTGGGTGCCCGGCGAGGTCAGCGTCGCGCTGCGCGGCGGCCACACCACGCGGGAGCGCGTCGACGTGGTCCCGACGCTGGCGGCCACGGAGCGGGCCGACGCCGTGGTCGAACGCACCGCTGCGGGGGCGGCGTTCGAGGTCGTACGCCGCGTCGAGCTGCTCCTCGACCACTGGGGCTCCCACCCGCCGGCCGAGCTCCGCGCGGGAGGCCTGGGCGTGCGCGAGCTCAAGGCCGCCGCCGTCCACCTGCACGTGGACGAGCCGACGACCGCGCTGCTCGTCGAGGTCGCGGCCGAGGCCAGGCTGGTCGCGGCGCGCTTCGACGACGACGGCAACGCCGTCTTCGCGCCGACCGACGAGTTCGACGCGTGGACCCGTCGCCCGACCGCCGAGCGCTGGGCGGTGCTGGCGACGGCCTGGCTCGGCACGCCGCGGCTGCCGGGCCTGGTCGGGATGCGCGACGCGGCAGGCAAGGCCCACTCCGCGCTGTCGCCCGAGAACACCAGCGTCTTCGCAGCCGAGACGCGCAGGATGACTCTCGAGCAGGTCGCGGCGCTGCCGGCCGGCCAGGTACTGGCGGTCGGCACCGGTCCCGCCTCGCTCGTCGAGCGGTTGTCGTGGCTGCGTCCCCGGCGGCCGCGCACGCGTGCCGAGCAGGTGGCCTGGGCGCTGGCCGAGGCGAACGCCTTGGGCCTGGTCGCCCTCGGCGGGATGCCGGCGTACGCGCGGGCGTTGCTCGCCGGCGAGGACGCCGCCGCACTGCTGGCGCCGTTGCTGCCCGCGCCCGTCGACCATGTGCTGCTGCAGGCCGACCTGACGGCGGTCGCGCCTGGCCCTCTCGAGCCCGACCTCGCCCGGCGGCTGCAGGTGGCGGCCGACGTGGAGTCGCGCGGCGGAGCGACGGTCTATCGCTTCACCGCCCAATCCGTACGCCGCGCACTCGACGTCGGTTGGACCTCCGCGGAGCTGCACGCCTTCGTCGAGGGAGTCTCGCGCACCCCGGTGCCGCAGCCGCTCAGCTACCTGATCGACGACACCGCCCGCACTTACGGCACCATCCGGGTCGGTCATGCGGAGGCGTTCGTCCGGGCCGACGACGAGGCGGCGCTCACCGAGCTCCTCCTCCACCCGCAGGCCGGATCACTGGGACTGCGGCGGCTGGCCCCGACCGTGCTGATCAGCACCGCTCCGCTCGACGTGCTGCTCCCCCGCCTTCGCGAGCTCGGTGCCGCGCCCGCGGTCGAGGCACCCGACGGCTCGCTGCACGTCGCGCGCCGCGACGCGATCCGCGCCCGCACGCCCAAGGAGCGCGGCAGCCAGGAGCGCGCGGCGCGCGAGTCGGCCTCGGTCGCCAGGACCGTCGCGGCGATCCGGGCCGGCGACCGCGCGGTCGCCGAGCGGCCGGCGGGTCAGCCGGCGCTGACCCCCGGCGACTCGATGACGTCCTTGCGGCACGCCGTGGCGGCTCGGGCGTCGGTGCTCATCGCCTACGTCGACAACCACGGCGCCAGCACCGAACGCATCATCGACCCGCTCGGCCTCGAGGGCGGGTGGCTGACCGCTCTCGACCATCGCAGCGAGGAGATCCGAACCTTCGCCGTGCACCGGATCACCTCGGTCTCGCCGGTGGCGACCGCCGGATGAGTACCCGGATATCCGGGTGTTCCTGCAGATGTCAGGGGTTGCAACCCCTGACAAGTGACAGAAGAGCCTGATATCCGGGTACTCATCCACCCCGGGCCTGGCTGGGGTGGGGGTGGCGAGCTGTAGCGTCCCGCGGATGGAGAGCGCCAGGACCCGACAGCTCGCATCCGACTACATCGACCGACTCGAGCACCGCGACTGGGACGGACTGACGGCGCTGCTCGCCGAGGACCTCGTGTACGAGATGCCGCAGACCAGGGAGCGGGTCCGCGGCCGCAGCGACTTCGTCCGGTTCAACGTCGAGTTTCCCGGAGACTGGCACCTGTCGGTACGGCGCGTGGTCGCCGACGAGGGAACGGCCGCGGTGTGGCTCGACGTTCGGATGGGTGACGAACACCAGGACGCCTGCATCTGGATCGACGTCTCGGAGTCCGGGGTCATCGAGCGGATCACCGACTATTGGCCCGACTCCTACGAGCCACCGCCCGGACGCCAACACCTCGTCGAGCGGTGGTGATCGGCGGCTGCGCTGGATGTCGGAGGGTCTGACTACGGTCGGTGGATGCGCTACCTGTTGAGCGTCCCGCCGTTCACCGACCCCACGACGGTCGTCGACCTGGCCCGCGCGGCCGAGGCGTCGGGCTGGGACGGTTTCTTCCTGTGGGACCACCTGCGGTGGGACGACGTCCAGGAGATCCACGACCCGTGGGTGCTGCTCGGCGCGATCGCCCAGGAGACCGAGCGGATCCGGCTCGGCACCATGGTCACGCCGCTGTCGCGTCGTCGTCCGTGGGTCGTCGCCAAGCACCTGGTCACCCTCGACCACCTCTCGGGCGGGAGGGCCGTCCTGGGCGTCGGCCTCGGCGAGCCGCGCACCCACGACTTCGCTGAGCTCGGCGACGAGCCCGACCCGCGCGTACGCGCCGCGATGCTCGACGAGGCGCTCGACATCCTCGGCGGGCTGCTCGGCGACGGCCGGGTCGACCACCGCGGAGAGCACTTCCAGGTCACCGCGTCGATGCGGCCGGCGCCCGTGCAACGGCCCAGGGTGCCGATCTGGGTCGCGGGCGTCACGCCCAACCGCAAGCCGCTCGAACGAGCCCGGCGCTGGGACGGCTACGTGCCGATCGGCGACGGTCTCGAGCCCGACGCCCTCGCGGCATTGGTCGGGCCCCCGCCCCGCGACGGCTGGGATCTCGTCGTGCCGTGGGCCGACGGCGTACCCGCCCAGGAGTACGCCGACGCCGGCGTCACCTGGCTGGTGATGTCGACCTGGCCCAAGGACGAGGGCTGGGTCGAGGAGGTCCGCGACCTCGCCGGCAACCCGCCGATTCGTCTGTAGTCCTGAGCGGGGAAACCGCGGCAAACCGCAGACGAATCGGGGCGACCTACGATCGGGACGTGGACTTCGTCGGGTACGCCGAGGGGTCGGCCCGGCTGCTCAACGCCGAGCTGACCGGTCCCGGGGCCCTCGTCGCGATCCTGCCGGGCCGCGATTGGCTGCACCCGCAGGTCACCGAGCGCGACGTCACGGCGCTGCGCCGGTTCCAGCGCGAGCTGCGGCCGGTCTTCGACGCGGCCGAGGGCGGTGACGTGCAGGCCACCATCGGCCTCCTGAACGACGCGATGGTGCGCCACCCGATCACCCCGCGGATCTCCGACCACGACCCCGACGACCTCCACCTCCACGTCGCCACCAAGGCCGCCAGCGTCGCCGAGCTGCTCGTCGGCGAGTCCCTGCTCGGCCTGGCCACGCTGGTCTGCGACCTCGGCCCGACCCGCCTCGGCGTCTGCGCGGCGGACCGGTGCACCAACGTCTACGTCGACACCTCCCCCAACCACTCCCGCCGCTACTGCTCCGACCGCTGCTCCTCGCGCGCCAACGTGGCGGCGTACCGGGCGCGGCAACGGTCCGCCCCCGCCTGAGAGGACGCTGGTTTCGAGGCTCAGGCCCGTCACGACGCCTTCGCACCTCAACCACCGAAGTCCGCTCGGTGGTTGAGGTCGTGAGGAGCGCCAGCGACGAGCCTTCCTCGAAACCACCTCCCCGTAAACTCGTGCGGTGAACGACGGCCCGCTGATCGTGCAGAGCGACAAGACCCTGTTGCTCGAGGTCGACCACGAGCAGGCCGTCGAGTGCCGCAAGGCGATCGCGCCGTTCGCGGAGCTCGAGCGCAGCCCCGAGCACATCCACACCTACCGCCTCACCCCGCTCGGACTCTGGAACGCCCGGGCCGCCGGCCACGACGCCGAGCAGGTCGTCGACACCCTGCTCTCCTACAGCCGCTACGCCGTCCCCCACGCACTGCTCGTCGACGTCGCGGAGACGATGGCGAGGTACGGGCGGCTCCGTCTCGAGAAGCACCCCGTCCACGGGCTCGTCCTCGTCTCGACCGACCGTCCCGTGCTCGAGGAGGTGCTCCGGGCCAAGCGGATCCAGGGGCTGCTCGGCAACCGCATCGATGACGACACCGTCGTGGTCCACGCCTCCGAGCGCGGCAACCTGAAGCAGGCCCTGCTCAAGCTCGGCTGGCCGGCGGAGGACTTCGCCGGGTACGTCGACGGCGAGGCGCACCCGATCGAGCTCGACCAGACGGAGTGGACGCTGCGCCCCTACCAGCGCGAAGCCGTCGAGTCGTTCTGGCACGGCGGGTCGGGCGTGGTGGTGCTTCCGTGCGGCGCCGGCAAGACGCTGGTCGGCGCGGCCGCGATGGCCGAGGCCAAGGCGACCACGTTGATCCTGGTGACCAACACCGTCAGCGCCCGGCAGTGGAAGGACGAGCTGCTGCGCCGCACGAGCCTGACCGCCGAGGAGATCGGCGAGTACAGCGGCTCCGTCAAGGAGGTCCGCCCCGTCACCATCGCGACGTACCAGGTGATGACGACCAAGCGGAAGGGCGTCTACTCGCACCTCGAGCTGCTCGATGCCCGCGACTGGGGCCTGATCGTCTACGACGAGGTGCACCTGCTGCCGGCGCCGATCTTCCGGATGACCGCCAACCTGCAGGCGCGCAGGCGGCTCGGCCTGACCGCGACGCTGGTGCGCGAGGACGGCCGCGAGGGCGACGTGTTCTCGCTGATCGGCCCCAAGCGCTATGACGCCCCGTGGAAGGACATCGAGTCCCAAGGCTGGATCGCGCCGGCCGACTGCGTCGAGGTGCGGGTCACGATGAGCCAGTCCGAGCGGCTGGCCTACGCCACCGCCGAGCCCGAGGAGCGCTACCGCCTGGCCTCGTGCACACCGGCCAAGACCCGGGTCGCCGAACAGCTCGTGGAGCTCCACAAGGGCGAGCCGACGCTGGTGATCGGCCAGTACCTCGACCAGCTCGACGAGCTGGCCAGCGACCTCGACGCGCCGGTCATCAAGGGCGAGACGCCGGTCAAGGAGCGCCAGCGGCTCTTCGAGGCCTTCCGCACGGGCGAGATCAACCTGCTGGTGGTCTCGAAGGTCGCCAACTTCTCCATCGACCTCCCGGAGGCGGCGGTGGCGATCCAGGTCTCGGGCAGCTTCGGCTCGCGGCAGGAGGAGGCGCAACGCCTCGGACGGCTGCTGCGCCCCAAGGCCGATGGCCGGACGGCCCGCTTCTACGCGGTGGTGGCCCGCGACAGCGTCGACGCCGACTTCGCCCAGAACCGCCAGCGGTTCCTGGCCGAGCAGGGCTACGCCTACCGCATCACCGACGCCGACGACCTGCTCACCTGACCCTGCCGTACCTCACGACATCACCCGCAACAACGGTCTAGACCGCTCTCGGACGCGGTGTCTCAGGCGGGTCTACGTCGACTCCTTACCGACATCTCGGGGTCAACCCGTCCATGCACCAGGGAGATGTCATGCACTCACACGGGGGACGCCGAAGTCGCGCCCCGGGAATCTTCATCGCCGGCCTCGCCGGCGCGAGCCTCATCCTGTCGGGCACGGCACATGCCGTGACGACTCCGACGGAGGATGCGAACTCGTTCGCCCTCGCCGTCGCGAACTCTTCGAGCGGCGCGCTTCTTCTTCGACTACGACTGCGTCGCTGACGACGCCACCACCGTGGGCGTCGACGAGAGCCTCTGCCCGACAGGGATCAGCGACACCCCCTGGCCGGGTTCCCGACATCGGGATCCAGCTACGGGATCCTGACCTCCGGCAACGCGGCCTTCGCCGACGACGCCGACGTGTCGGAGTCCACGGAGTACAACTGGTTCAGGGAGTTCCCCGCCGAGTTCGGCCCGGACGTCTGGGATGCCCAGGTCGCGCGCGTCGACATGGGCACCGCGACGACCTCGTGCCTGGCCTTCGACTTCCGCTTCTTCTCCGAGGAGTACATCGAGTACGTCGACAAGGGCTTCAACGACGCCTTCGTCGCCCAGCTCAACACCGTCAGCGTCACGGTCGACCCGGTCACCCAGCTCGTGAACGCGCCGGGCAACTTCGCCGGCGGCGCGGGCGACGTCATCTCCGTGGACAGCGGCGGTCCGAGCGCCATGTCCGACGCCCACACGCCGGTGGACATCGGGACGACGTACGACGGAGCCACACCGCTGCTGACGGCACGGATCCCCGTGACCCCCGGCACCGCGAACTCGGTCTTCCTGACGATCTTCGACCAGGGTGACGACCGCCTCGACAGCGCGGTGTTCGTCGACAACATGCGCTACGAGGACATCGACGCGACCAAGTGCAAGTCGCTGGCGCTCGACCCCTACGAGGGCACGACCGGCGTCTCGCCGATCGTGGGCAACCCGCCGAAGCTGTCGAAGGACAAGTCCACCTTCACCTTCCCGGTGTCGTGCAACCTGCCGCCAGGTCCGGTCTCCTGCAACGTGGCCGGCGCTGCCAGCTTCGTCCCGACGCCGGGCCGGAACACCTCCGGTCGCGACGCGAGCCTGCTGGCCGCCACAGCGCTGGCATCCGGCTCGGCCACGATCGCACCCAGCACGAACGGCGCGATCACGATGGCCACGACCGACGCCGGCGTGGCGGCGATCAAGGCCGCCATCAAGAAGCCGGCCAAGCTCAAGGCCAAGGCCAAGAAGCTGCTGAAGAAGGCCAAGAAGCTGCGCGCCGAGGGCAAGATCGTCAAGGCCAAGAAGCTGGAGAAGAAGGCGGCCAAGCTGATCAAGCGGGCCAAGAAGCTGCTCAAGAAGCCGCTCGGCGTGATCACGACGACCATCACCAACGCGAACAACGGCGTGTCTGCGTCGTACAAGACGATCCTCAAGCGTCCGTGACGGCTCGTCCGTAACAAGCCCACCCACGGAGGGCGGCCCCGCAAGGGGCCGCCCTCCGCGGTATCTCGGTGGTTGAGGTGCGAGGAGCGCGCGCTTGTCCTGAGGTGCGAGCTTGCGAGCCTCGAAGTGACGAGCCTCGAAACCACGTGACGGTTCGGAGGTTTCGAGGCTCGGGCGTGGCCGCCCTCGCACCTCAACCACCGAACAGTTGCCTCGTACGCTCGAAACCATGACGCCGGTGGCCAGGGTGCGGGACCGTCTCGGGGCGGAGCTGTTCCGGCGAGTGGCTGGGCCCGACGGCCCCCAGCACCGCGAGCGCATCCACGGCACCCCGGGGCCTCGGTGGTTCCCCGTGGACAGCCCGATCGCTCGCGTCCACGGCGACGCCGCGATGTTCGTCGGCGGGATCCGGGCCGTCCTGCTGCAGACCATGCACCCCGCGGCGATGACGGCCGTCGCCGAGCACTCCGGCTACCGCGGCGACATGTGGGGGCGACTGGCGCGCACGAGCCGGTTCATCGCGGTGACCACCTTCGGCACCGACCACCACGCCCAGCAGGCGGTCGACGTGGTCCGCTCGATCCACGACCGGGTCAGCGGCACGCTCCCCGACGGGACGCCGTACGCCGCCTCCGACCCGCACCTGCTGCTGTGGGTGCACGTGGCCGAGGTCGACAGCTTCCTGACCGCGCATCAGGTCTACGGCAGGCGGCCGCTCGACCAGGCCGGCCGCGACGAGTACGTCGCGCAGACGGCCGTCGTCGCCCGCAAGCTCGGCGTGCTCGACCCACCGACGACGGAGGCGGAGCTGGCCGCGGCGATCGAGTCCTTCCGACCCGAGCTCGAGGCCACCGAGCACGCTCGTGAGGCGGTCTCGTTCCTGGTGTGGCACCCGCCGCTGCCCTGGGCGGCGCGGCCGGCGTACGGCGCCCTGGTGGCCGCCGCGATCGGGCTGATGCCGGTGTGGACGCGGCGTCCGCTCCGGCTGCCGTGGCTGCCGGTCAGCGAGCGCACGATCGTCCGGGCCCTGGGCAGCGCAGCGACCGGGACGATCCGCTGGGCCCTGAGGCCACCGGCTCAGCCGCCCGCGGCCACCAGCGCGTCACCGAGCGCGGTCCGCCAGTAGAGGACCTCTCGGCCCGACCGGCGCCGCAGCACCGCGCCTGCCTCGAGCAGCACCTTGAGGTGCCCGCCGACAGACCCGAGCGCCTGGCCGGTGAGGGTGGCGAGCTGGGAGGTGCTGCGCGGGACGTCGAGCAGCACCAGCACCTCGGCCCGGTTCGCGCCGACCAACGGGCCCAGGCCGGCGCTGCTGGTGGCGTCGACCCTGGCCAGCCGGCCGGCCACGGGGTAGTAGACCGCGTAGCGGTCGGCGTCCCACCCGACCCAGCTGCCGTCGGTGTGCGTGGGCACGAAGAGCAGCTGGCTGCCCGCCGCGAGGGTGCGGGTAGGCAGGTCGTAGCGGTTGATGCGCAGCTGCCCGTCGCCGACCCACTCGCGGTCGCGGCCGAGGTCCCGCAGCACCGTGCCCCAGCCGTGCCGGGCGAGCTGGGCGGTGCGCGACACGATGTCGGCGCGCAGGATCCGCTCGCGACGGCCCCAGTCGGTCTCCAGCGTGTGGGTCCACAGCCAGACCACGAGGTCGAGCACGACCTCGCGCACGCCCGGCGTCATCAGGCTCGGCGCCAACGGCGCTTGGGTGGTCTCGCGCAGGTCGGCGCGGACGTCTTCGTCGCTGAGCCGTCGCAGCACCTCCAGGCCCTCGTCGAACGTCGCGTCCTCTGTCTCGGGCGGCATGCTGAGGTAGTCGGCCATCCAGCCCGCGACACCCGGCCGGGCGTCGCGGAAGCTCGCAGCCACCAGGTCGGCCGCGCCGGGCCGGCTCGCCACCCAGTCCGCGAACGCCGCGCCGTGCGCCTCGCGGAACGCCCGCTGGTCCGGGGTGCGGGGCCGCGTCAGGGCGCCCAGCGCACCCACCACCTCGGCCATCGGGGTGATGGCGAACCGGCCGTTCGCCATCACGTCCGCAGGTACCCGCCAGGTCCCCATGCGTCCTCCTAGCTTGCCGTGGTTTCGAGGCTCGTCGCTGGCGCTCCTCGCACCTCAACCACCGACGTCTCTCGGTGGTTGAGGTGTGAGGGCCGCCAGGCCCGAGCCTCGAAACCACCAGTGCAGACGGACAATGTTTCGTCTCTCCGCGAAACATTATGGCAACACTCCCAGGTCGTCCAGGCTCGACCCGTGCGCACCTACCGCGAGCTGTTCGGGATCGCCGAGTTCCGCGTGCTGTTCACCACGACCTCGCTCAACGTGGGGGCCGGCTCGGTGGGCAGCCTGGCCCTCGGGACCCTCACGTACGCCGAGACCGGCTCTCCGCTGCTGAGCGCGTTCGTGATGTTCGGCGGGCCGCTCGTACGCCTGGCGACGTCGTGGTTCCTGCTCTCGCTGGCCGACCTGTGGCGCCCGCGCACCGCCATGATGCTCGCCGCCGGCCTGATGGCCGTGGGCGACGCCCTCCAGGCGATCCCCGGCCTCCCGATGGCCGCGCGTCTGGTGCTGCTCGTGGTGCCCTGGGTCCTGCTCTCCGCCACCGGCGGCAGCATGATCGCGCTGGTCTCCGAGGTGGTGCCCGAGGGCTCGTTCGTCTTCGCCCGCGCCACGATCAACATCGCCGTCGGCGTCATGCAGATCGTCGGGTTCGGCCTCGGCGGACTACTGCTGCTCACGTTCACCACCAGCCAGCTGTTCCTCGGCGCAGCGGCAGCCTGTCTCGTGGCGCTGCTGCTGATCCGGCTGGGCATCCGCGACCATCCGCCGCGCGCGACCGGTCCCGCCGTACGCCGCAGCCGTGCGGTCAACCGGCTGCTGCTGGGATCCGCGACGCTGCGCCCGGTCTACCTGGCGCTGTGGGTGCCCAACGGCCTGGTCGTCGGGTGCGAGGCACTGATCGTGCCGTTCGCCGGAGACGGCGCCGGCTTCCTGTTCGCGGCGACCGCCGTCGGGATGCTCGCCGGCGACGTGCTGATGGGCCGGGTCGTGCCGCCGCACTGGCGCGACCGCCTCGTGGAGCCGGCCCGGCTGCTGCTGGCCGTCCCGTGGCTGTTCTTCCTGCTCGAGCCGTCGCTCGTCATCGCCTGCGTCCTCGCGGCGATCGCCTCGGTGGGCTACTGCGCCAGCCTGCCTCTGCAGGAGCGCCTCGTCACGCGCACCGCCCCGGACATCCGCGGCCAGGTGCTCGGTCTCCACGGCCTCGGCATGACGGCGATGCAGGGGGCCGGCGCGCTCCTCGCCGGGGCCGTCGCGACGTTGCTCGGCGCCGATGCCCGGGCCGCCGCCCTCGCGATCGGGGTGATGGCGATGGCCTCCGTGCTGGTCACCCTCTCGCTGGTGCCAGGACTGCGGCGCAGCCGCGAGGGCGTGCCGGTGCTGGTGCACGCCCTGGGGTAGACCGGTCTACCCCGAGCCGTCCCTCCTTCGGTTCGGAGACATGGCCCGTTCGGGCCATCTGGAGGACCAAGACGTCCGCCGGCCCCGTGACGGCCCCACACTCGGTGACATCCCCGCTCCCCCCACTCCCCCACCAGGCCGCAAGGAGAACGCCGTGACGATGACGCCGATCCGCCGGCAGATCCAGCCGTCGTACGCCGCGCTCCGTGCAGCTGCTCGGCACGGAGGTGACCGTGCTCGCGAGCGTCCTGGACGGCGGTGGCCTGGTGCCGCTGACCCTCGAGTGCCTCTCGACGCCGGTCGAGTGGGGCGGTGCCAAGACCTACAGCCTGCGGGTCGTCTGCCCGGTCGGCCAGCGCATCGTGCCCGGCCGCTACGAGCTGGTGCACGCGACGTGCACCTTCGACCTCTCCCTGTTTGCGGTCGCCGAGGACGTGCGCTTCGTCCACTACGAGGCGTACCTGAGCGAGCCTGCCTGAGATATCCCCTGGCTGCGAGTCCGGCGAGGACTCCCCGGTACGACGTTCCCCCCACCTCGCCGGCTCGCAGCACCCAACCGTCACCATGGGCCCGTGGACCGTCAGATGGCCGCCCAGGTCGCGGACCGCTTCGACCTCGGCCCCGACGCCCGGCCGGAGGTCGAAGCGGCACGGGGTGAGCAGGGTCAGGTACGACGCGTGGTCACCGCGCGGGGCACCTTCGCGGTCAAGGAGTCGTTCGACGCGGTGGACGCCATGGAGGCGCAGCGCTCGGCTGAGTTCCAGGTGGCCTGTCATGACGCTGGCGTCCCCTGCCCACGGCCACTGCCCGACGTACAAGGCCGCTACCTCGCCGAGATCGACGGCACCCCGATCCGGGTGCAGACCTGGGTCGACGTGCACGATGCCGACCCGCTGCTCGACCCGGCACTTGTCGGGCACGCCCTCGCGCGGCTGCACGCGGTGCACGTGCCCGCAGCCGAGCCGCCGCACTGGTGGGGCACCGACCCGGTCGGGCCGAAGGAGTGGCGCGCACTGGTCAAGGCGGCCAAGGGCGCGGGGGCGCCGTTCGCGGCGCGGCTCTCGACGCTGGTCCCCGACCTGCTCGCGATGGAGGAGCTGCTGACGCCGATGACCGGTGTCCAGTGGTGCCACCTCGACCTGTGGGCCGACAACCTGCGAGGTACGCCCGACGGCGGGGTGTGCGTCTTCGACTTCGACAACGCCGGACCCGGTGACCCGACCCGCGAGCTGGCGATGGTGCTCTTCGAGTTCGCCAGGTCCGGCGCCGAGCGTGTGCGCGCGCTGGTGTCGACGTACGAGGCGGCCGGTGGGCCGGGCCGCGTCACCCGGGCCGAGGACTTCGGGCTGACGATCGCTCAGCTGCACCACATCGGGCGCTACCAGGTCCTCGGCTGGCTGAACGCTCGTGACCCGGAGGCGCGGGCCCGCGCCCACGCGGGCGTAGCCGAGTTCGTCGACGACCCGTTCCGGCCCGCCGACGTCGAGCGGCTGCTCGGCTGGCTTTGATCAAGGGGGTTGTGTGACTGAGGGAGCGATCTAGCGCTCGCGCAGGCACACGACTCATCTGCGGTAAACCGGATGACAGGCGCGCTCGTCGCGCGTAGGGTCCACCGGCTCCCTCTCCCGCCTCGGAGGTTCCGCTTGCCCAACGACCTCGAATCCGAGCAACACCACCTGACCGAGTCCCGGGCCCAGCTGCGCCGGATGCGTGAGCGCACGGCGGCCATGGACGCCTCCGCCGGAGGCGACTGGGTCAGCCGCGAGTACCTCGCCTCCACGTTCGCCCTCCGGATGAAGCAGCTGGCCGACGACCCGACGGTGCCGTTGTTCTTCGGCCGCCTCGACTACGCCGACGGGCTGGGAAGCTTCCACATCGGGCGCCGCCACGTCAGTGACGAGCAGGGCGAGCCGATGGTCATCGACTGGCGCGCACCGGTGAGCCTGCCGTTCTACCGGGCCACCCGCGCCGACGCGATGAGCGTCGAGCTCCGGCGCCGGTTCGGCTTCCAGCACGGGACGCTGACGTCGTTCGAGGACGAGGACCTCACCCTCGGCACCCGGCCCGGCGACTCCGACTACTCCGCCATCCTCGAGCAGGAGATCGAGCGGCCGCGCGTCGGGCCGATGCGCGACATCGTCGCCACCATCCAGCCCGAGCAGGATGTCATCGTCCGCTCCGACCTGTCGCAGTCGATCTGCGTGCAGGGCGCTCCCGGCACCGGCAAGACGGCCGTCGGCCTGCATCGGGCGGCGTACCTGCTGTTCGCCCACCGCGAGCAGCTGACCCGCCAGGGCGTCATGGTCGTGGGCCCCAACGCCAGCTTCCTGCGCTACATCCGCGACGTGCTGCCGGCGCTGGGCGAGGTCGACGCGACGCAGTCGACGATCGCCGAGCTGGCCGACAGATCGCTGCGCGAGGTCAACGCGAAGTGGTCGATCCGAGGCGACGAGCCCGCGTCCGTGGCCACGCTGAAGGGCGACGCGCGGTTGGCCGAGGTGTTGTCGAGGGCGCTGTGGTCTCACGTGACCATGCCCGTCGACGGGCTCGTCGTGCCGCGCGGTGCGCGGCGGTGGCGGGTGGCGACGTACGAGGTCGAAGAGGTCGTCACCTCGCTGCGCAACCGCGGGGTGAGGTACGGCGCCGCGCGCGCGATGGTGCCGCAGGCGCTGGCCCACCGGATCCTGGTGCGGATGGAGCTGGCGGGAGACTCCCCGGACGACCGGGTGCAGAACGCCGTCGCCCGCAGCAAGCCGGTCAAGGACTACGCCACCGCGCTGTGGCCGGCCGTCGACCCGGCGCGGCTCGTCTGGCGACTCCTGTCCGACGCCGAGTTCCTTGCCTCCGCCGCTGAGGGTCTGCTGTCCGAGGACGAGCAGGCGCTCCTGTCGTGGACGCGACCAGCGAAGAGCCCGGCGTCGACACCCTGGACCTTGGCGGAGGCGATCCTGGTCGACGAGGCGGCCGACCTGATCGAGCGGACCGGCTCGGTCGGGCACATCGTGGCCGACGAGGCGCAAGACCTGTCCCCCATGATGCTGCGGGCTCTGGCCCGCCGTTCCTCGACCGGGTCGCTGACCGTGCTGGGCGACCTCGCCCAGGCCACCACGCCCTGGGCGACCCGCTCGTGGGCCGAGGCCCTCGGCCACCTCGGCAAGCCCGACGCGCACGTCGAGCAGCTGACCCGCGGCTTCCGGGTGCCCGGCGAGGTCATCGAGTACGCCGCCCGCCTGCTGCCCGTGATCGCGCCCGGCCTCGAGCCGCCGACGTCCGTACGTCGCTCGCGCGGCGAGCTCGAGGTGGTCCCACTCACCTCGGTCGTGGACGTCGTCTCGACCGCCAGCGCCCGGGAAGGGTCGATCGGGCTGATCGTCCCTGACGCGCTCGTCGACGGCGTTGCCCGCGAGCTGTCAGGGGCCGGGATCCGCTTCGGCGTCGTGGGCCAGGAGGCCGGCGGGTCCGACGAGATCGAGACCGAGTTCGACCAGCACCTCGACCTGGTTCCCGCCTCGCTGGCCAAGGGCCTGGAGTTCGACCACGTGGTCCTCCTCGAGCCCGCCGCCATCGTGGCCGGCGAGCCCGACCGCATCACCGGCCTGCGCCGTCTCTACGTCTGCCTCACCCGCGCCGTGACCTCCCTCGTGATCGCGCACGCCGAGCCGCTCCCCGCCGAGCTGGGCGACGACCCGAGCTGACGGCGTCCGCCCGGGTCGCGGACACTTTCCGGCACCTGTCGGAAATGGCCGACCCCGTTCGTGGAAGGGTCGACAGCACGTCAGCAACGGACCGAAAGGACACCGACATGACCGCCACCATCGCCGTGCACGAGTTCATCTCCGCCGACGGAGTGTTCGAGTCGCCCACCTGGACCTTCGAGTTCGGGTTCGACCCCAAGATGGGCGAAACCCTCGCCGCGATCACCGAAGGCTCCAACACCATCCTGCTCGGCCGCCGTACGCATGAGATGTTCGCGCCCGCCTGGCGCGACCGCACGGTCGAGGACGACCCGGGAGCCGACTTCTTCAACCAGACCGAGAAGTTCGTGGTCGGGGCCAACGAGCCGGCCGAGGAGTGGAACAACACCACCCGTCTGGGTGCCTACGACGCCGACGCGATCCGCCGCCTCAAGGAGGAGCGCGACGGCGTCATCTACATCTCCGGCAGCGGACAGCTGGTCCGCGGCCTGCTCGCCGAGGGGCTGGTCGACGACCTACACCTGTTCGTCTACCCGATCGCGCTCGGCGAGGGCGAGCGGTTCTGGGCCGACGGCGAACAGCACAAGCTCGCGCTCAAGGCGCACGACGTCTACGACAACGGCGTCGTGCACCTGGCGTACGGCCCCGCCTGAGGGTCTCGACAAGCCCGCCCGACGGAGGCCACGCTGAGCCCGTGGAGGTCCACTTCGTCGACGGGCACGGCCTCGACGGGCGTGGCGTGCGCCGCTGCGACCCGGAGGACGTCGTCGAGCTGTTCTCCCACGACGACGGCTTCTACTGGATCGACGTACCTGTGTGGGACGTCGAGGCCGAGTCGCTGCTGAGCGGCCTCGGGTGCCACCCGATGGTGCTCGAGAGCTGCCGGCAGCGCAACTACGTGCCGACCGTGCACGCCTACGAGGACCACGTCTTCATCACCGCGCAGTCGCCGTACCTCGGCCGGGCCGGCCACGTCCACCTGCTCGAGCTCGACCAGATCATCGGCCATCACTACCTCGTCACCGTGCACGGCCCGATCAACCCCGACCTCGACGTCTCCGTCGCCCTGGTCGAGACGACGGGTGTGCTCGCCCGGCTCGAGAGCGGGCGGTTCCGGCCCAAGACACCGGCCGAGCTGTCGTACGCCGTCACCTCCGCCGTGGCGCGCCGGCAGCGGGCCGCCATCGGCGAGGTCTCGATGAAGCTGCCCGGGCTGGAGAACGAGGTGATGTCGTCCAAGCTCACCGACCCGGAGCGCCTGCTCGAGACGATGTTCCTGATCCGGCACGAGCTGATCACCACGCGCACGATGGCCGCGCAGAGCCACGACGTCTGGATGCGCCTGGCCGGCATCAACCGGATGGCCGACGACGTCGACGGCGCGTACGCGCGGGACGTCGCGGACCAGTTCGACCGCGTCCGCTCCCTGGCCGACGGCGAGTCGCAGTTCCTGTTCGGCGTGATCGAGCTCTACCAGACCAAGGTGCACACCAAGATGACGGTCGCCATGGAGCGGCTGGCCGTGATCGCCGCCGTCACCCTGCCGGTCACCGCGCTCGCCTCGGTGCTCGGAATGAACGTCATCGTGAACGAGTCCACGCAGTGGGTATCGCTCGCGATCGTGCTGGCGGTCATGGCTGACCATCAGCCTGATGCTGCTGACCTGGGCCCGCCGCCAGGGCTGGTGGTGACCCGGCGCCTGCCACGATGGCCACGTGCGCGTGATCCTGAACATCTTCTGGCTGGTGCTGTGCGGGTTCTGGATGGCGATCGGCTACGTCATCGCCGGGATCGTCTGCTGCATCCTGATCATCACGATCCCGTTCGGCATCGCGGCGTTCCGGATCGCCAACTACGCGCTGTGGCCGTTCGGCCGCACCATCGAGCGCAAGCCGACGCGCGGGCGTGGCCTCGGTGATCGGCAACGTGATCTGGTTCGTGTTCGCCGGCCTGTGGCTGGCGATCGGCCACCTGGTCACCGGGATCGCGCTGTGCATGACGATCATCGGCATCCCTCTCGGCATCGCCAGCTTCAAGATGATCCCCATCTCGATGACGCCGCTCGGCTACCGGATCGTCGACAGCAGGGCCGCCGCGTGGTGACCGACGTGGGTTCGCGGTGGCCGCTCGGCGGGACCTGACGGACGTCCGCGACGAGCTGCTCGCGGCGTACGCGACCGACCGCGGCTACCACGACACCCGCCACCTGGCCGAGGTGCTCGACCGCGTCGACGAGCTGCGCGATGCGGGCGAGGTGTTCGACCACGAGGCCGTGACGCTGGCCGCGTGGTTCCACGACGCCGTGTACGACGGGCAGGCCGGCGCCGAGGAACGCTCCGCGCAGTGGGCCCTTCGCGCGCTGGCCGGCCGGCCGGCCGCGGGCGAGGTGGCTCGGCTGGTGCGGCTCACCGAGCGCCACCTGCCCGTCGACGACGACGCCAACGGCTGCGTGCTCTCCGACGCCGACCTGGCGATCCTGGCCGCGTCGCCGGAACGCTACGCGGAGTACGTCGCCGACGTGCGCCGCGAGTACGCCGACGTCCCCGACGACCTGTTTCGCGCCGGCCGCGCCGCCGTTCTCGGTGACCTGCTCGCCAAGCAGTCGCTGTTCCACACCGCCCACGCGCGCGAGCACTGGGAGGTCCCCGCACGCGCCAACGTCGAGGCGGAACTGTTGGAGCTAGGTGGTTTCGAGGCTCGGGCCTAGCGGCCCGGTCGACACCTCAACCACCGAACCTGTCGGTGGTTGAGGTGCGAGGAGCGCCAGCGACGAGCCTCGAAACCACCGGTCACGCGTGGGGTGGCGGCGCGTTCTTGCGGCGGCGCAGCCCGGCCCGCACCAGCATCACGACCAGGTCGCGCGAGGTCACCGGGACGGCACCGGCGGCCACCGCCGCGTCGTAGTACTCCGAGGGCACGTCGTAGTGGTCGCGGTCGAACCCGCGAGCCGGGATGCCGAGGCCTTCAGCGAACTCGTGCAGCTCGTCGTACGACGTGTCGCTGGCCAGGTGCGACCACATCCGGCCGTAGCGGGGCACGGCGGGCGGGTCGATGACGATCACAGGCCCACCCTCACAAGCGCAGCATCGCGTCGTCGAGCAGGGTCCGCCACGAGCGCAGGTAGCCGGCGTCGACGTACGCCTTCGCGGATCCGCCCGGCCGTGCCTGACTGCCGACGTGGAAGGCGCGCACGCCCTGGCGCACCAGCCACGGCACATGCTCGGCGGCGAGGCCGCCGCCCGGCATCAGCTTCGCGGCGATCGACGGGTCGGACTCGGCGGTGGCGAGCAGGTCGTCGTACCCCACCTCCATGCCGCGCGGCGAGCCCGCCGACCGCACGTGCACCAACCGCGGCAGGGTGAGCAGGCGCCGCCAGGAACGGCGTGGGTCGAGGCTGGAGTCGACTGCCCGGGTGAACGTCCACGGCACCTCGGGCAGCCTGTCGGCCAGGGCAGTGCACGTCTCGACGTCGACCTCGAGGTCGACGTCGAGGAACCCGAACGACACGCCCTGCGCACCGCACCCGAGGTAGTCCTCGGCCAGCCCGACGAGCCGCTCGAGCTCGCCACCGGTCGTGGTCCAGGAGTCGTTGAGCCGCAGCAGCACGAACATCGGGACGTCGGCCTCCCGGCTCATCGCCGAGACCAGGCTCGGCTCCGGCGACAGCGCCACCGGGCCGCCGCGGGCGGCGACGTACAGCCGGTCCGCTCCGCCTTCAGCCGCGCCGGTCACGTCGCGGGGATGGTGGACAGCCACCTCGAGCAGCGGCACGCCCCCAGCCATGTGCTCACTGTAGGAGCACGGGACGGCTGGGGGCGGCGGAGGGCTTGTCGATCAGTGCGCGGTGAGGAGCTCGACGTCGTCGATCTCCATGCTGTTCGTGCCGAGACCGCTGGTGGAGGCGCTGCCGCCGTCGTACTCGAAGGAGAGCTCATGCGCGGCCCCGTCGGCGAACTCCCACGTGGCGATCTATGGCTGGCCGTACTCCGCCCGGAGTGAGGTAG
>CAVWXS010000050.1:0-58180 GCA_963758885.1 uncultured Actinomycetota bacterium | reverse complement strand
CCGTCCTCGGCGGTGGCGCCGTCGGCGAGCTGGCGTCCGAGTGCGTCGGGTCAGAAACGGGTTTGGTGGCTTGGGGGGCAGGTCAGACAGCGGCTCGGCCGCCGTCGACGGCGATGGTGGCGCCGGTGATGTAGCCGGCGCGGGGGGAGGCGAGGAAGGCGATCGTCTCGGCTACTTCCTCGGGTTGCCCGGCGCGGTTGAGGAGGGTGGTCTTGGCCAGAGCCTCGGTTTGCTTGGCGCCCTCGGTGAAGACGGGGCCGGGCGCGACGGCGTTGACCCGTACGCCGTCGGCGCCGTACTCGGCCGCCCAGGAGCGGGTCATGGCCACCAGGGCTGCCTTGGTCGCGCTGTAGGCGGCGCCGCCGGACAGGCCCACCGTGGCGGCCATGCTGGCCAGGTTGATGATGACCCCGCCGCCGTTGTCGGCCATGGCCGGTGCCAGCGCGGCGGTGAGCAGGTAGGCGGAGCGGACATTTCCGTCGAAGAGCTGGTCGTAGGTGGCGGTGTCGAGCTCGTTGGTGGGCCCGAACCAGGAGGAGCCGGCGTTGTTGACCAGGATGTCGATCCGGCCGACCTCCTCGGCGAGGTGGGCGATCGCGGTCGGGTCACTCAGGTCGGCGGCGACGAATCGCGCTTGCCCGCCGAGTCAGCTCGATCTCCTCGACGACCTGGGCGCCTCGACCGGCGTCGCGGCCGTGCACGACCACGGTGGCGCCGTGCTCGGCAAGCTTGAGCGCGGCGGCCTTGCCGATGCCCGAAGTCCCGCCGGTGACCAAGGCGATCTGCCCGGTCAGCTCGGAGCTGGTGGTCGAGGCTGTGCTGGTGTTCATGGGTGTGCCTCCATCGATCCGTTTAGACAGAGTTGTCTAATTAGGTCACGACGCTAGACCGACCTGTCTCAAAGGACAATGAGGCGAGCGTCACTTTATTTAGACAGATCGGTCGGTTACCGTGACGACATGACCACGCCCGAGCAGCGGCACCGGACCGCGAAGCAGCGGCTGCTGGAGGCGGCCGACGACCTGTTCTACAACGAGGGCATCCACGCGGTCGGCATCGACCGGGTCATCGCCCACGCCGGCGTGGCCAAGGGCTCGCTGTACTACTCCTTCGCCGGCAAGGACGACCTGGTGCGCGAGTACCTGACCGGGCGGCACGGCAAGTGGGCCGAGCGGGTCACTGCCGGCATCGAGGCTCACTCCGACCCGCGGCAGCGCATCCTGGCCGTCTACGACGCCTTGGGTGCCCTGTTCGCCGAGCCGGACTACCGCGGCTGCGCCTTCGTGAACGCCATGGCGGAAGCAGCACCGGACAGCGTTGAGGCCGAGGCGGCGACCATCGTTCCGCGCCTGGGTTCGCGACCTGTTCCTCGGCCTTGCCACCGAGGCCGGCGCCGCGGATCCTCAGCAGCTGGCCGACACCCTGGTCGTGCTGTACGACGGCGCGGTGGCCACGGCACAGATGGACAAGGCTCCTCGGGCCGCCCAGACCGCACGCCGCACCGCGGAACTCGTCCTCGACAACGCCGGCATCCGGACACCGGGCCGTCGCCGCCCCCGTGGCTGACGGCTCGTCCCTCTGGCGCGAGCGCACGGCGTGGCCGCGCGACCGGGCGGCGCCGGTGCGCGCGTTCCTGTCGACCGAGTCCGGAAGCGCGGGCGTCCTGCTGGCCGCAGTCGTGACGCGCCTTGGTCTGGGCCAACCTCGACGGCTCGAGCTACGAGAACATCTGGCACTCAAGCTTCTCGATCCGCCTCGGCGACCTGCAGGTCACCCACGACCTGCGGACCTGGATCAACAGCGGGTTGATGACCTTGTTCTTCCTCGTCGTCGGCCTGGAGGCGCGCCGCGAGCTCGACCTCGGCGACCTGCGGGAGCGCCGGAGGTTCTTGCTGCCCTTGGTGGCCGGGCTGGCCGGGATGGCCGTACCAGCGATGATCTTCCTCGCTGTGAACGCCGGGCACTCGAGCGCCCATGGGTGGGCGGTCGCGATGTCGACCGACACCGCACTCTCGCTCGGCCTGCTGGCGTTGCTCGGCCGTGACGTCCCGGACCGGGCCCGCGTCTTCCTGCTGACCGTCTGCGTCGTCGACGACCTGGCTGCCCTGGTCATCCTCGCCGCGGTGTACACCGACGACCTCTCGTTCGTGCCACTCGTCTTGGGTGTCGCGGCGTTCGCCGCGCTGTTGGCGGCATCGGTACGACAGGTGGACAACCGGTACGTCTATGTCGGGCTCGGGCTCGCCATGTGGGCGGCGTTGCTTGCAAGCGGGGTCGACCCGGTCGTCGCGGGTCTGGCCATCGGGCTGTCGGCTCCGGCGTACTCGCCCGCTCGCGAGCAGCTCGAACAGGCGACGTTGCAGGTCAAGTCGTTCCGTGAGCAGCCGACCTCCGTCCTCGCGCGTACCGCGACGGCGAGCATCACTTCGACCCTGTCGCCCAACGAACGACTGCAGACGTTCTTCCACCCGTGGACGAGCTACCTGATCGTTCCGCTCTTCGCGCTGGCCAACGCCGGCATCGCGCTCAACGCCGACTTCCTGCGCTCGGCGTACACCGCACCGATCACGCTCGGCATCGTGATCGGCTACGTGCTCGGCAAGCCGGTCGCGCTCGTGCTCACCTCGAGCGTGGTGACGCGGCTGAGCCACGGACGGATCCGGCCGCCGGTCGGATGGGCGGCCGTGCTGGGCACCGGGACCATCGCCGGTATCGGGTTCACCGTGGCGCTGCTGATCGCCGACCGCGCATTCACCGGCGCCGAGCTCGCCGAGGCCAAGCTCGGTGTGCTGTCCGCGGCAGTCCTCTCCGCAGCGCTGACCTGGCTCGTCTACGGGCTCACCGGCCTGCTGTCCCCGGCGAAGCGGACCCGCGCGCTGCAGGGCGACCTGCGCCTGATCCAGGACCTGATCCCCGAGGTCGACCTCGAACGCGACCACATCCGCGGGCCCCACGACGCCTCGATCACCATCATCGAGTTCGGCGACTTCGAGTGCCCGTACTGCGGCCAGGCCGAACCGGTCGCGCGTGACCTGCTCGCCGACACCGACCTTCGGTTCGTGTGGCGACACCTGCCCCTGACCGATGTGCACCCGGCCGCGCAGCTGGCCGCCGAGGCCGCCGAAGCCGCGGCCGCCCAGGGCAAGTTCTGGGAGATGCACGACCTGCTGCTCCAGCGCCAGGAGAGCCTCAAGCCGGCCGACCTCGTCCAGTACGCCGCCGACCTGGACCTCGACGTCGACCGCTTCCACGACGACCTCAAACGCCACGTCCACGACAAGAGAGTCGCCCAGGACGTCGAGTCGGCCGACGTCAGCGGCGCGACCGGAACCCCCACCTTCTTCGTCAACGGACAACGGCATTACGGCCCCTACGACCTCGACTCCCTGGTGGTTGCAGTCACCACCGCCCGCGAGCTACTACAACGCCAGCGGGGGAACTCCTCACGAACCTCCGATTGACTATCGCGAGCGAGCGGTTCGGCGAGGACCGGGTAGCTCGGCGTCCACCACGTCCTCGAGGTCGCAGGGACTCTCGAGCGGGTCGACCGCGTCGGCCTGGGTAGCAAGCACCCGGACCTGGGCGCGGAAGCTTTCGCGCGCCGTGGGATCGAGGGGGGACAGCAGGCGGGCCTCCGCGGTCTGCAGTCGCTCATCGAGAGCAGCGAGGAGCTTGGTTGCTTTCCTGGTGGCGACGATGCGACGGGCGCGGCGGTCTGCGGGGTCGGGCCGGCGTTCGATCAGGCCGACGGCTTCGAGGTCGTCGAGGAGGTAGGTCATGACCGTGCGGTCGACTCCGAGGTGCTGCGCGAGGGCGAGCTGGCTGCCGACGGTGCCTTGAGCGGCGGCAGAGAGCACCTGGTAGCCGCGGGGACCGCCGGGCAGGTCGGCGACTGCGGCGTGCGCCGCGTTGACGTAGGCCCGGAAGACCGTGCCGAGCCCCCATCCCAGATCGTCTGCCAGTGCATTGCCGCAGTTGCCGGCCGGCATGGCGCCGTCCTGGTGTTCAGCGACATCGGTCACGACGTCATGGTAGCGACCATCGGGAAGAAAGTCTTCGATGAAGATGTTCTGTGAACAAGATAATCTGACAGGCATACTTTCATCGACAGGTGCGCGAGCTGGCCGCGTATATGGAAGCGAGGACACAGAGATGATCACCCCGGAGATCGAGTTCGGACTGGACTCGTTCGTTCCCATCACCGTGGACGAGTCCGGACAAGAGCTCAGCGGCGACGTCGTCATCCGCAACACGGTCGAGGAGGCGGTCCTCGCCGACGCTGTCGGGATCGACTCGTTCAACATCGCCGAGCACTACCGCCGCGACATGATGGACTCCGCCGCGCACGTGATCCTGGCGGCGATCGCTGGGCGAACCGAACGCATCCGGCTCGGCACCGCCGTCACCGTCCTGAGCACCCAGGATCCCGTTCGGGTCTACACCCAGTTCGCCACCCTCGACGCGGTCTCGAACGGCCGCGCACAGCTCATCCTCGGTCGCGGTTCGCTGACGGAGTCGTTTCCGCTCTTCGGACTCGACCTCGCCGACTACGAAGAGCTGTTCGAGGAAAAGCTCGACCTCTTCACACGCCTGCTGCGAGACCAACCCGTCACCTGGTCGGGCAAGTTCCGCTCCCCGCTCACCAACACCTACCTCAGCCCGCCGCTCCCAGAAGGCCATCTGCCCACGTGGGTGGGCGTCGGCGGCAGTCCGCAGTCTGTGGTCCGGGCCGCCCGCTACGGGTTGCCCTTGATGCTGGCCGTGATCGGCGGACCCCCCATCCGCTTCGCACCATTGGTCGAGCTCTACCAGCGCGCCCTCGACAAGTACGGGCATCCCCAGCTGCCGATCGGCATGCACTCACACGGATATGTGGCCAGGACCGACCAGGAAGCCCTGGACATCCAGTGGCCGCATTGGGCTCACGTGATGGGGGGCGCAGCCGCCGAGCGCGGCTGGGCGACTCCGACGATGGACCGATTCCACTCCGAGATCGAGGAGGGGTCGCTGTATCTCGGCTCGCCAGAGACAGTCGCCAACAAGATCGCCTGGGCCATCCGGCTGCTCGGGCTCAGCCGGTTCGACCTCGCCTACGCGACGGGGCGCGTACCCCACGAGCAGAAGATGGCCACCATCGAGCTCTATGGGCGCGAGGTGATTCCGCGAGTCAGGGAGCTGCTCGCAGATCCGGGGGCTGAGCCGGCGCTCAGCGTCCTTCCGGTGGCTGCCGGGAGGGGGTCGTCCGATGGCCGGAGATGAGGCCGGCGGTAGCCGGCTGGGCATCGTTGGCGCTGGCAAGATCGGCACCGCGGTCGCGCGAGCCGCGGTCGCCGGCGGGTATGCCGTTGCCATCTCCGGGTCGGGAGCAGCCGAACGCATCGAACTCATCGTCGACGTGCTCGCCCCCGGCGCCCACTCGGTCACCACCGACGACGTCATCCGCCACGCCGACCTGATCGTCCTGGCGGTCCCCATGCACCGCTTCCGCGAGCTACCCCGCGATCTCTTCGCCGGCAAGATCCTCGTCGACGCGATGAACTACTGGGAGGAGGTCGACGGCAGCGACGAAGAACTCGCCACCGCGCCGAAGGGCACGAGCGACGTCGTGCAACAGCACTTCTCAACGTCGAGGGTGGTCAAGAGCCTGAACCACCTCGGCTACTTCAAGTTCGAGCAAGGACGGCGTCCGCGAGGCGCGCCAGATCGCCTCTCGATGGCCGTCGCGGGCGATGACCCCGCCGCCGTCGCAGAAGCCATGCAGCTCATCGACACGCTCGGATTCGACGCCGTCGACGCCGGGTCGCTCACCGCCGGCCTCACTCTGCAACCAGGCGGGCCGGTGTTCGGCATCGCTCATAGTCACCACGAACTGTCGAATCTCGTCCGGTCCGCGGCATCGTGGGCGTCACCCCGCGAGATCCACGTGGCCTAGAGGGATCGGCCCGCGCTCTCGTGAGCCTGCGCGGCGCCGCGGATCGGACGCTAGAGCTACGAGGACCTCGGCCCGGGGAAGCGGATTCGAACCGCGGCCACAAACCGGCCACTTACAGGCGGCATCTGCCACATGTCGCTCCCCTGGACCCCGGACCGGACCGCGAGGTCTCCCCGCCCGAACCCGAGGAAATCCGCGATGCACGCACTACCTCCCGCCGATCTGGGGCTACTTCTCCCTGCGGTGGCTGCGCAAGCAAGGATTCGTCTGAGTCCCGCGAGTGCTGCTTCGGCGCTAGCTGATCTTGCGGCGGTAGATGGCGATCGCGAAGGTGTAGGCGGCGACGAGAATCGCGGTGAGCCAGGCCAGTGCGGTCCAGATGTCACTACCGATGGGCTGTTGGGCGAACAGGGCGTGGATGGTGTTCACCACGGCGGTGACGGGCTGGTTCTCGGCGAACCATGCGACCGGCCCGGGCATCGAGTCGGTGGGCACGAACGCGGAGCTGATGAACGGCAAGAAGATCAGCGGGTAGCTGAACGCGCTCGCGCCGTCGACGGTCTTCGCCGAGAGCCCCGCGATCACAGCGATCCAGGTCAGCGCGAGGGTGAACAGGATCAAGATGCCGGTGACGGCGAGCCAGGCCCCCAGGGATGCTCCCGTGCGGAACCCCATGAGAAATCCGACCGCGATGATGACGGCGACCGAGACCAGGTTCGCGGCCAGGGAGGTGAGAACGTGCGCCCACAGCACACTCGACCTCGCGATCGGCATTGACTGGAAGCGTTCGAAGATGCCGCCCTGCATGTCGAGGAACAGGCGGTACGCCGTGTAGGCGACACCGGACGCGATGGTGATGAGCAGGATGCCGGGGAGCATGTAGTTGACGTACGACTCGTCGGAGCCGGTGTCGATCGCGCCGCCGAGCACATAGACGAACAGCAGCAACAGCGCGATCGGGGTGACCACGGTGGTGATGATCGTGTCGGGGCTGCGGAGGATGTGGCGCAGCGAGCGGCCGGTCAGGGTGCCGGTGTCTTCGAGGACGTGGGTGGTCATCGGGGTTCCTTTCGTGCCAGGGCCGCGCCGTCGGTGCGACCGTCGTGGGTGGTGTCGGTCTCGCCGGTCTCACCGACGAGGGTGAGGAAGACGTCCTCGAGGGAGGGCTGCTTCTCGACGTACTCGACCCTGGCCGGCGGGAGGAGCAGCTTGAGCTCAGCGAGGGTCCCGTTCTGGATGATCGTGCCCTCGTGCAGGATCGCGATGCGGTCCGCGAGCTGTTCGGCCTCGTCGAGGTACTGCGTCGTGAGCAGCACCGTCGTGCCTTGGCCGGCGAGCTGCCTGATGGTCTGCCACACCTCGTTGCGGGCCTGGGGGTCGAGCCCCGTGGTTGGTTCGTCGAGGAAGATGACCGGCGGGTTCCCGATCAGGCTCATCGCGATGTCGAGTCTGCGTCGCATGCCTCCCGAGTACGTCGCCGCCTTGCGGCTCCCTGCTTCGGTGAGCGAGAAACGGTCGAGCAGGTCGTCGGCGATCGCACCCGGGTCCTTCAGGTGACGCAGCTTGGCGACCAGCACGAGGTTCTCCCGGCCGGTGAGCACTTCATCGACGGCAGCGAACTGGCCGGTCAGGCTGATCGACTCGCGGACGTCGCCAGGCTTGGCTGCGACGTCGAAGCCGTCGACCGTGGCGGTGCCCGCGTCGGACTTGAGCAGCGTCGACAGGATCTTCACGAGCGTGGTCTTGCCTGCGCCGTTCGAGCCGAGCAGCGCGAAGATGCTTCCCGCCTTCACGTCGAGGTCGACGCCCCGCAGCACGTGCAGCTCGTTGAAGGATTTCTCGATGCCACGTACCCGGATTGCGGTTCCGGTGGTCATTTCTGCTCCTCTCGCTCGGCGTCCTCGATCGCCTTGACCAGGCGAGCGCGCTCCTTGTCGATCCACTGCTTGCCGGTGTAGGCCTGCGCGAACGTCTCCGCGAACTCCACCGGGTCGTCGCCGACGATCGCGCGCACCGGTGTCCCGTCGACGGCGGCCCGCTCCCACAGGTCGGCAAGGTCGCCGAACATCGTCACGAGGGTGTCGCCGTCGGTGACGCCCCCGTAGTACATGAAGTACCGGTGCATTGCCTGCGCGGCGGTGGCATACGGTTCGGGCAGTGCCTCGATGCGGGCCTTGTCCTGCTTGTACTGCTTCTTCTGCTCGAGCGACCCGGTCAGGGCTTCGATCCACTTTGCTGCCATGACTACTTCTCTCCTTCTTCGTCCTGATGTCCGATGGTGTGGTGGAGCTGTTCGATCCGTTCTGCGAGGAAGCTCCAGCTCCTCCAGAACTCGTCGAGGTACTCGCCGCCTCGGTCGTTCAGCGAGTAGACCTTGCGCGGCGGCCCCTTCTCAGAGGGGACCTTCTCGACGTCGGCGAAGCCTCGCTGTTCGATCCTGACCAGCACGGCGTAGACGGTGCCCTCGACGATGTCGGCGAAGCCTCGCTCGCGCAGCTGAGCCGTGATCTCGTAGCCGTACGCCGGCCGCACGGCCAGGATCGCGAGAACGATGCCCTCGAGAGTGCCCTTGAGCATCTCTGTCATCTGCTTGGCCATGGGAACCCTCTCGTGACTACTACTCGGTGTTGCTGACTACCACTAGATAGTAGCGCGGAGTACCGGTAGATAGCAACACCGAGTAGCGCGGTCGAGCGCGGGACGCTCGCGGGGACGACCTGCGCCGCCCCAGGTCGCGGCGATGGCCCAATCGGGGATCGGGCGACTGGCCCAACGCCCAAGCAGAGAGGCCGCCCGCCTCGATGCAGACGGGACGGGCGACCTCAAGGGACTGGGTACGTCCCCCCTGTCGCGAGCCCACGTGCGGGGTCCGCCCCGAGCTCGCGGCCACCCCAGGCTACGCCGGCGAACGCCCGAGGACGAGGCCGTGATTTCCGGCCCATCGCCTGGGCGCGACGTACGGAGAGGGAGCGGCCCCGCGCGCGTCGTCCGGGGGATGAAAGTCGCGTCGCGGAGCCGCTCCAATGCCCAGGGAAAGCACGGCGATTCTGTGGCGCATGGGGGACGCTGACCGCCGGGGCTGCGCCGGACCCTAACGGGCATCGACCGGACGCGGAAGGGTAAACCCTAGGTAAATAGCTGTCACCGCGTGATCCGGCGCGCTGTCGCTCTCACCGCGCGCCGAAGTGATGCCACAGGAGTGGGATCTGCCAGGCGTCCCACTCGGAGTCACCGAATCCCGTGTTGTGCTTGCGCTGTTTGCCGTTCGGATCGACGGTGGTGATCTGGATGAGACCGTCCGAGATGTCGGTCATCGCCTTCCAGAGGATCGGTTTGGAGAACATCTTCCGCGCCTGCAGGCTCTCCGCTGTCACGATCAAGCGGCCTCGTCCCTTCGCGCTGAACGGGATGATCTCGGCGCGGGTGCCGTCAGCGACCTGGCGGATCGTGCGCTCCAGGAGGAGTGGCTCGATCTCGTTGCGGACCATCGTGTCGAGCTCGTCCCACAACGGGCGCCAGGGACCCCATTGCTCCGTCGTTGCGTCGCCTCGGAAGCTGACCTTGGCGCGCTCGCCGTTCGCGAGGAGGTTCACACCACAGTCGAGTCGGCCCCAGCTGCCTTGTGCCGTGCTGCGCGAGAGGAACCTCGACGAGGCGTTCGATCTGGTCGAGCGGGAGGAGCCTGTCGTTGATCGTCAGCGCCTGGCCGTCGAACTCGACGCGCGTCTTCTCGTGCGTCCAAGCGAACGGTGCGGTTGGCACGCGGCCGATCGTAGTCCTTGCCGGTCCTGAGATTGCCGAGGCGGCGGGTCAGGCAGGCCGTACGCCGGACCCTGCAGGCGGAACCGGGTCGCCGAAGCTGTCCTCGACGCACAGCCAGCCCGCGGGGGAGTAGCGCCAGCGTCGGGTACCGACGGTGACGGTGAGGACGCCGGACTCCTCGTCGACGGTGTAGCGGGAGTCCTCGCCCGAGTAGCTCTGGGGACTGCCGTTCGGCAGCGTCACAGTGAAGTCCATGCCGGTCAGGGTGGCACGGGATCGGGCTCCTTGCCGGGCGTTCGGTTCACCGCCCGGCGCGTCAGTCCTGCGGGTCGCGCTCCCGGATCCGCTGGGCCATCGACCGCATCACCTGCAGGGCGAACATCGGAGTCTCGTGGACGAGGTAGACGAATGCCTTGTCATCGATGACCGCCAGCACCGAGGGCTCGGTCGCGACAGCGGTGAGGCTGCGGGGAGCCGCGTCGACCAGGGCCAGCTCGCCGAAGGTGTCGCCGGGCGCGAGGGTCGCGAGGACGTGGACACCCTTGCGGAGCTCGACCGCGCCCGAGATCAGCCCGAACATCTCCGTCCCCGGGTCGCCCTCGTCGAACACGCTGTCGCCCGCCGCGACCTCACGCTGCTCGTTGGCGTTGATGAAGACAGCTCGGATGCCCATGTGCGAATGGTGCCACGGCCGCCACGCCACCTGAACCGTCGCGGCGCGTGGACTCCGAAGGTTCGCGACCTGCTCACCAGCCGGTCACCTGGCGTTCGCCGTGGACCTCCACTGGTCCGGGAGGCGTCGGCCGAGCGTGACCCGGCCCGGCAGGATGAACGCATGGAGCTCGTGCGCGTGCCAACACTGACCCAGGACGTCCCCTACGCCTACGCCGCCATCTCCCCTGGAGGGACGGTGTACGCCGCTGGGGCCTGCCCGCTGGACGGCGACGGCGCCGTGGTCGCTCAAGGCGACGTGGCCGGCCAGACGGCCCAGGTGATGGCCAACCTCGAGGAGTCCCTGCGCGCGGCGGGTAGCGGCCTCCACGACGTCCTCAAGACAACCGTGTACGTCGCGTCGTCAGACCGGGACGACCTGGTGGCGGCCTGGAACGTCGTCCGGGCTGCCTTCGGCGACCACGACGCCCCGAGCACGCTGCTGGGCGTGGCCGTGCTGGGGTACCCGGACCAGCTCGTCGAGGTCGAGGCCGTCGCCGTGCGGCCCGGCTGAGGCCCTGGTCAGCCCCAGAGGGCCCGTCCGATCGCCTCGGCCGACCAGGCGGCGTACCTCTTCGTCGTCCAGCCGCGCTCTCGCACCAGAAGCGCGTGGAGCTGCGGGCTGAGCAGCCCGTAGACCACGTCGGAGACCCGCCTGGCCGTGACACCACTCGCGAGTGGGCGACGGTTGCGGAGGTGCTGGACGAGGTCGAGCGCCTCGTGAGCACGTTGGCGGTCGTGGCGGACCCGCACCTCGTCGACGGCTGCGTCGCCGGGCGCGGCGGCCGCTGCCGCGAGAGCCAGGGGACCCGTGGCCTCCAACGACCGGACGGCCTCCTCGACGAGGAGGACCAGCGCCCGGTCAGGGTCGGTCTCGGCGACCCGGGGTGACGGCTGCGGGGCGGCTCGATCGAGAGCGGCCTGCAGCAGGTTCGCCTTGGTGTGGAACGCGAAGTAGACGCTCTGCACCGACATCCCCGATCCGGTGGCGACGGCCTCCATCGTCGTCGCGGCGTATCCGACCGAGGCGAACAGCCCGGACGCCGCATCGACCATGGCGTCGCGGTTGGCTTGTTTGCGTTGTCTTTTCGCGTCGATCGGACGCTGGACCTGGTTGTCATCGGACACGGTGGGAGCGTAGCCGAGCAGAACTCTAGAGTCTCACTCTAAAGTCACCCACCGCCGCGCCTGGCGCCATGCTCATCGCCGGCAGCTAGCAGAAGTCGGGGCGATCGACCCCGAAATATGAAGGACCCCCTGCGGGGGGCCACAGGGGGTCACTCGCACTGGCTGGGGGGAGTCCAGTGCGTGAATCTCACGGTTGCCGGGGGGGTTTGACGCCCGCGAGATTTGTTAACTTCGACCGGGCGGCGAGTTCTTGTTTGCCACCCGATGTTGACTCAACTTTACAGCGCAGGCACTTCAGCGGGGTCGAAACACAGATTTCAGGAGCGTTGCAGCGAGGTGGTCTAGCACACTGCAAAAGGGCCTCTGACCTGCGGAAACGCGGCAGCCTGGGGTGCCTGGGGTAAGCGATGCTGGACGAGCGTCAAAAGTCAAGATCGACTTTTTGTCTTTGACCGCACCACCATGGTCCCCGACCGGACTAGTCAGCCGGTCACCTGTGAGAGGGAGATCTGAAATGGCTCGTCGGAGCAAGCTCGCCATTGCGGCAGTCGCCGCGGCACTCGTCGCCACCATGGGCGCCACCTCTGTGGCTGCCGCGCCAGACGCTGGTGGCGTCAAGATCGCGAAGCGCGACGGCGCCACCTGTTGCTGACCCGCTGACCTCGATCAGCGCAGTTCCGCACCCAGCTTGTTCGCGGCCTTGATCCGCGGCCGCGACTGGATGCCCGATGCCGCCGCCGCGCTGCGATAGGCGTCCCGAGCCGCGTCGAACTCGTCGACGTCTTCCAACAGTCCGGCGAGCTCGAACCACATCTCGGCCGCGGAGCGGTCCGACCCGACCCCCGTCAGGATGAGCACGGCTTCGCGGTAGGCCGTCGCGGCCCCCGCAACATCGCCGCGCGCTGCGTGCACCTGCCCCTCGAGGGACTTGGCGTCGGCGGCGGTGAGCGGAGCGAGCGTGCGCACGTTCTCGAGAACGCGAGTGGTCATGACTTCGGCGACGTCGAGATCCCCACTCAGGTAGTGCGCCCGAGCCTGAGCCAGCTCGTTGCGCCCGATGTCGACGGGGCCGGCGCTGTTGCTCCGCATCTCCTCCGCCGCCTGCTCCAGGTTCTGCTTCGCCTCGTCGAGCTGGGGCGGGTCCAGCTGCAGCTGGAGGGTTCCGAGGTTGGTGCGCAGGACCGCCAGGTTGCGGCCGTCCTGCCCTTCGGCGAAGAGCGCGAGAGCACGCTGGGCCAGCGGCACTGCGTCGCTGACCGAACCGCGACCGGCCTCGAAGACGCTGGCGTTCCAGTAGGCCGAGGCCCGTGCCACAGGCGAGTCGAGCCTCTCGGCCTTGGCCATGGCCTTGCGACAGACGCGCACGGCCTGGGCGACGTCGCCGCGGAAGTAGTAGGCGGCGGCCATGGAGACCGCCAGCTGGACGGCCTCGTCGGTGTTGTCGAGCGGGGTGTCGGCCAGGTGCTCGAGCAGCATCTCGCCGACCTCGACCGCCTTGGCGAAGTCGCCGGACTCCTTGTAGCACCGGACCAGCGCGAGGCCGACCTTGATCTGGAGCACGTTCCCGACGCGCGGGGTCAGCAGGGCTTCCAGCTCGATGACGGCGTCGTCGATCAGGCCCTGCGCCTCCAGGGCTCGGGCGACCAGGAACCGGGCCCGGTAGGTGTGCTCCTTGAGGGAGGCAGCCTCCGCAGCGTCACGAGCGTCGCGCGCCTGGAGCTCGGCGGTCTGCGGGTCGCCGGATTCCAAGGAGAGCTCGGCGAAGTCGAGGTTCAGCTTGATCTGCTCCAGCTCCTGCGGAGCGACGCCCATCAGCAGCTGCTCGACGGGGGTACCGAGACGCCCGCACAGATCGGTGAGCACCTGGAGGTTCGGACGACGATGTCCGGCCTCGATGCGGGAGACGTAACCGACCGACACGTCTGCGCCGGCCAGGTCGGTCTGGGTCATCGCCTTGGCGACTCGCGCAGCGCGCAGTCGCTGGCCCAGCAGCGCTGGGTCGATCTTCCTGAGCAGGTCAGCCTGACGGGCATCCATGCGCGCCAGTGTGACGGAACCGTGGCGAATCTGGTCAAAAACGCGATTTCTCGTGGGATGCCCGCTCAGATCGCGGGACTGTCCAGACCAGTGGATGCGTACTGCTGAACCGCTTCAGCGCCACCATCTTGAGCGATTCGGGCGTTCCCCGCAGGGCAAATCGGCCGTCATTTCGAGTCAATTCGACTGACCCTCTTGACCAGCGCCCGATGGCCCGGATGGGTCATTTTCGAGTCATTTCCGCGCTCCGGCTGGGTCGTGACTACCTAGATCCAGCGGGAGAACCAGATCCGGTCCAGCCACTCGCGGTGGGTGAGCAGCTGGTCGGTGTAGACCGGCCAGAACCACGCGAAGTTCAGCAGGACCAGGACGAAGAACGCCCCCGAGACGATCACGCCGACGGTACGGCGCGGAGTCGGCGCGGTCGTGCGGCCGAGCATCCGGCCCATCAGCAGCGTCGCGGCGATCACCATGAACGGGATCGTGACGACGGCGTAGAAGATGAAGATCGGCCGGTCGTCGTACTGCAGCCACGGCAGCCACGTCGACAGCGTGCCGACCACCGCGACGCCGTACCGCCAGTCACGGCTGCCGAACCACAGTGCCGCGGCCGCGATGACGGCCAGACAGCCGCCCCACCAGAGCGCAGGCGTGCCGAGCAGCGTGATGACGCGGAGGCAGTCGCTGCCCTCGGGGGCGTCACAACCCTGCGTGCCGGGCTCGATCTTGGTGTCCGCGTCCACGCCGACCGGCTTGTTGAGCAGGAGCCAGCCGGACGGCTTGGAGGCATAGGGATGCTCCGAGCAGTTCAGGAAGTGCGTGTGAAAGGTGTAGACGTCCTGGTGGTAGTACCAGAGCGACCGCAGCGACTGGACGACCTCCCCGAGGCCCGACGCGTCCGGCTCGCTGGCCGTGGGCCAGCGGGCCTTGGTGTCGGGGTTGTCGGAGATGTAGCTCTTGCCGTCGCAGTGCCCCTGGCCGGTGTACTGGGTGTACTGCGAGGAGGAGAGGTCCTCCTCGTACTGGTGGGCGTGCAGCAGCCAGCCCGTCCAGGTGGCGATGTAGACCAGCAGCCCGACGAGCACCACGCTGACGAACGCCGGCACACCGTCGGCAAGCACCGACCGCACCAGGGCGAGCGCGAACACCGAACGACCGCCGGGCGCCGGCGCTCCAGAAGAAGGTGAGCAGGCCGAACGCGGCGAGCGGATAGAGGGCTTCCCACTTCGTGCCGCACGCCAGACCCCAGCTCACCCCGGCGGCGACCAGCCAGGGCCGCCAGAGCAGGCCGCGGACCGGTCCGCTGCCCGAGGTCACCACGCCACCCGTCGGGCTCGAGCAGCCGGGCCAGCCGGGCGCGCGACCAGTCCCTGTCGGCGACGTGGCAGTGCACGGCCAGCAGGATGAAGAACGCGACGAAGATGTCGAGGAGCGCGATCCGCGACAGCACGAACTGCATCCCGTCGAAGCAGAGCAGCAGGCCGGCGACCACGCCGAGCATCGTCGAACCGGTCAGCCGGCGTACGAGCCGGACCAGCACCACGATCATCAGCGAGCCGACGACCGCGGCAGCGACCCGCCAGCCGAAGGGGTCCACCCCGAAGGCCTTCTCGCCCAGCGCGATCAGCCACTTCCCGAGGTCGGGGTGGACCGCCATGGAGGCGGTGTCCTTCCACAGACCGTCGGGGTTGCCGGCCAGGATCGCGGCGTTGGCCTTCTCCCCGCTGGTGTACTCGCGGGCGTAGCCGAAGTGCAGGAGCGACCAGGCGTCCTTGGCGTAGTAGGTCTCGTCGAAGAGGAACTCGTGCGGCGTCCCGAGCTTCCACAGCCGCAGGAACAGCGCCAGGAGACCCACCGAGACGGCTCCGACCCAGCCCACGAACGGGTCCTCCGTGCGGACCCGGGCACGTGCCCGGGCAAGCGCGGAAGGGACGGTCCGGCCGTCGGCGGTGCGGGAGAGGCCGGTGCGCCGATCGGCGTCCTCGGGCGCTCGCTCCGGCGCAGCGGTCGTCACGGTCGGCAAGACTACGGGGCGTGCTGGTGCTCGCTGCGACTCCGATCGGACGCGTCGACGACGCGTCGCCCAGGCTCGCCCACGAGCTCGCCACGGCAGACGTCGTCGCCGCCGAGGACACCCGCCGCCTGGCGCGGCTGGTGCGCGAGCTCGGCGTGACCGTCGGAGGTCGGGTGGTGTCCTACTTCGAGGGCAACGAGTCAGCGCGCACCCCCGCCCTGGTCGAGGCGATGCTGGCCGGGGAGCGGGTGCTGCTGGTCACCGACGCGGGCATGCCGAGCGTCTCGGACCCTGGCTACCGGCTCGTCGTCGCGGCGCTGGATGCGGGCGTCGAGGTGGTCGCCGTACCCGGCCCCTCGGCGGTCCTGACGGCGCTCGCGGTGTCCGGTCTGCCCGTCGACCGCTTCTGCTTCGAAGGCTTCCTCCCGCGCAAGGCAGGCGAGCGGGCCCGGCGTCTCGCGGACCTCGCCCGCGAACCGCGGACGATGGTGTTCTTCGAGGCCCCCCACCGCACGGAGGCGGCGCTGACCGCGATGGCCGAGGCCTTCGGTGGCGATCGACCGGCGGCGGTGTGCCGGGAGCTGACGAAGACCCACGAAGAGGTACGCCGCGGCGCCGCTGGCCGAGCTCGTGGCCTGGGCCGCAGACGGCGTGCGCGGTGAGGTCACCCTGGTGGTGGCCGGAACCACCGACGTCCGCACGGTCGGCCCCACCCCCGACGACTGGCGCGCCGCCGTCTCCTCGCTGGAGGCCGACGGCACCCCCCGCAAGGCCGCCATCGCCGAGGTCGCCAAGGCCGCCGCCGTCCCCAAGCGCGAGGTGTACGACGCCGTCCACCGCGACCTCTCGGTGGTTGAGGTGTGAGGGCCGCCAGCGCCGAGTCATCGAAACCACCTGGATGCCGGCCTCGAAACCGGTCGACGTGGTTTCGAGGCTCGGCGCTGGCGCCCTCGCACCTCAACCACCGAGCGGGTGGCCGTCGATAGGTTGGCGGGCGTGACGGAGGGGCCGACGAGGGGCAGGGCGGGGACGACGGAGGACGGGGGGCGGCGCGACCGGGAGCGGCCGCCGTTGCCGGAGCCGTTGCCGCACCCGGTCGTGGACAACCACTGCCACCTCGACATCGCGGACGGCGAGTGGCTGTCGACCGACGAGGCGATCGCAGCGGCGAGCCAGGTGGGCGTCACCCGGATCGTGCAGATCGGGTGCGACCTCCCGGGAGCACGGTGGGCGGTCGAGGCGTCCCAGCAGTACGACGCCCTGGTCGCAGGTGTCGCCCTGCACCCGAACGAGGCCCCGAGGCTGGCCGCGACCGGAGACCTCGAGACCGCTCTGGAGGAGATCGAGCGGCTGGCCCGCGCCCACGACCACGTGCGTGCGGTCGGGGAGACCGGGCTCGACAACTACCGCACCGGACCGGAGGGGAGGGCCGCGCAGGTCGAGTCGTTCCGGTGGCACGTCGACCTGGCGAAACGGCTCGACAAGACCCTCGTCATCCACGACCGCGACGCGCACGCCGAGGTGCTGGAGGTCATCGACGCCGAGGGCGCCCCGGACCGCTGGGTGATGCACTGCTTCTCGGGTGACGCGGCCTTCGCCCAGGCGTGCCTCGACCGCGGTGCCTACCTGTCGTTCGCGGGCACGGTGACGTTCAAGAACGCCCAGCCGCTGCGCGACGCGCTCGCCGTCGTGCCGGCCGACCGGCTGCTCGTCGAGACCGACGCGCCGTACCTCACCCCGGCGCCGTACCGCGGCCGCCCCAACGCGTCGTACCTGGTCCCGCACACCATGCGGGCGATGGCCGAGGTCCGCGGAGACGACCTGGAGACGCTCTGCGCGAGTGTGAACTCGGCCACGGAGGCCGCCTTCGGGGGTGCCTGGTAGTTGTCTGACGAATTGTCGACACAGACAGTCGTCGTTATCGTCTTGTGATTGTTGGCCGGATTGACGGGAGGAAGCAGCACACACGATCCGGGAAGTTCTACGTTCGGAGTGTTTTGCTTTCCAAGTTCGACAAGCTCAGTCGCAAGCGTGGCCTGATGGCCGTCCTCGTCGCAGTCGTGGCCCTCGCGGTCGCCGGCACGACGGTGGCCTACGCGTCCATGACCAAGTCCGTGACGGTGTCCGTCGACGGGAAGTCCCAGGAGGTCTCCGCCCTCGGCGGGACCGTCGGTGACGTCCTGGCCGCCGAAGGCATCGAGGTCGGCGACCACGACAAGGTGGCTCCGGAGCTCGACCAGGAGGTCAGCGACGGCACCAAGATCAGCGTGCGCTACGGCCGCCCGCTCGAGCTCACCGTCGACGGCGACACCACCACCTACTGGGTGACCGCGACCGACGTCGACGGCGCCCTGCAGCAGATCGGCCGGGCCTTCACCGGGGCCGCGCTGTCGGTCAGCCGTGGTGCGGGCCTGGACCGCGGTGGTCTGTCGGTCGACGTGGCGACACCCAAGAAGGTCACCGTCAAGGTCGGTGCCGCCAAGGCGAAGAAGATGACGGTCGCCGCGCTCGACGTGCGCGACCTGCTCGAGCGGCTCGACGTCGACGTCGACAAGGACGACCGTGTCCAGCCGGCGTTCGGCGCGGCCATCGACGACGGCGACAAGGTCGTCGTCACCCGCATCAGGACCGTCACCAAGCGGATCAAGCGCGAGGTCGTCGAGCACGACACCGTCGAGCGGTCCGACGACGGTCTCGACGAAGGCACCACCGCAGTGGCGAGAGCCGGCCAGAACGGCGTGCGCGACGTGACCTACCGGATCACCTTCCGCAACGGCCACCTCGTGGCCCGCAAGGTGCTGCGCCAGAAGGTCCTCGACCAGCCGGTCGACGCGATCGTCAGGGTGGGCACCCGCGAGGTCGTGACCACCAACTTCGCCGGCGGAAACACCGTGTGGGACCGCCTCGCGCAGTGCGAGTCCGGCGGCAACTGGGCCATCAACACCGGCAACGGCTACTACGGCGGGCTGCAGTTCTCGCTCGGTACGTGGCAGGCGTACGGCGGCACCGGGCTGCCCAGCCAGCACTCCCGCGAGACCCAGATCGCGATCGCGACGAAGCTCCGCGACGCCTCGGGCGGGTACGGCGCGTGGCCCGCGTGCGCGGCCTCGCTGGGGCTGCCCCGCTAGGCGTGACCCGACCGCTGATCGAGGAAGGCGCGCAGCGCCTGACCCGAAGATCGCCCCCCGTCCCAGGTTGCGGACCTCGTGGCTCAGCGACGAGCAGACGACGGAAGATCCCATGCGTGTGGTGCTGGAGATGTTCCGATGGGCTGCGCGACGCGACCTCGGACCGCCCTCCTCGACCAGCGAAGGGTGGCTACTAGATTGACCACCATGTCCGCCGCCGGCTCGAGACTCCTCGGGCCGGCGGAGGTCCGTTCCCTGGCAGCCGAGCTCGACCTGCGGCCGACCAAGCAGCGCGGCCAGAACTTCGTCATCGACGCCAACACCGTGCGGCGCATCGTCCGTGAGTCGGGCGTGGGCCCGGGCGACGTCGTCGTCGAGGTCGGACCCGGCCTGGGTTCCCTGACCCTCGCCCTCCTCGACGTCGGCGTTCATGTCGTGGCCGTCGAGATCGACGAACGGCTGGCGGCGCGGCTCCCGGCGACCGTCGCCGAGTGGGCGCCGGACGCCGTCGACCGGTTCGAGGTCGTCGCAGCCGACGCGCTCCGCGTCACCGAGCTGCCCGGCCCGCCGCCCACGGCGCTGGTCGCCAACCTGCCCTACAACGTCTCGGTGCCGGTGCTGATCCACCTGCTCACCCTCTTGCCCTCGCTCGAGCGTGGTCTGGTGATGGTGCAGGCCGAGGTGGCCGACCGGCTCGCGGCGCCGCCGGGCTCCAAGGTGTACGGCGTCCCGTCGGCCAAGGCCGCCTGGTTCGCCGACGTACGCCGGGCGGGCACCGTCGGCCGTCAGGTGTTCTGGCCGGCGCCCAACGTCGACTCGGGTCTGGTGGCCTGGGAACGACGCGACCCCCCGCAGACGACGGCCACGCGGGAGCAGGTGTTCGCGGTGGTCGACGCGGCGTTCGCCCAGCGTCGCAAGGGTCTACGCGGAGCGTTGCGCGTACTCGCGGGCTCGGCGGGCGCGGCCGAGGCCGCCCTCACCCGGGCCGGGCATCGACCCGCTCGCCCGCGGTGAGTCGCTCGGCGTACGCGACTTCGCGCGAATCGCCGAGGCGCTGCAGGAGGCCGAGGGATGAGCCTGTCGATCCAGCCGGAGGAACAGCGCTCGGTCACGGTCCGCGCGCCGGCCAAGGTCAACCTCCACCTCGGCGTCGGCCGTCCGCGCGGCGACGGCTTCCACCCGCTCGACACCGTCTTCCAGGCGGTGGGCCTCTACGACGACGTGCGCGCCAGCGACGGCGAGGGCACCGTCACGGTCGAGCCGGCGGAGTACCTGCCGCTCGGCGTCCTCGAGCGACCTGTCCGGCTGGGACGACAACATCGTCGGCCATGCCGCCCGGCTGCTGTCCGCCACCGCCGAGGACGAGACCGCGCTGTCGCCGGTCGACCTGGTCGTCGTCAAGCGGATCCCGGTCGCCGGCGGCATGGCAGGAGGCTCCGCCGACGCCGCGGCCGCGCTCGTCGCGCTGGACCGGCTCTGGGAGCTGGACACGGTCGACGACACCCTCCTCGACCTGGGCGCCCGGCTGGGCAGCGACGTGCCCTTCTCGCTGGTCGGCGGCACGGCCCACGGCACCGGTCGCGGCGAGGTGCTCCACCCCATCCCCGACACGACCACGTGGTGGTGGGTCGTCGTCCCGTCGCCCGAGGGCCTGGCGACGCCCGCGGTCTACCGCCGCTTCGACGAGATGTTCCCCGACGCGCCCGCCACCCCCGCGAGCTCGGCGGCCGTCGTCGCCGCGCTGTCGTCCGGGAGCCCCGATCACCTCGCTGCGGCGCTCCACAACGACCTCGAGGCGCCTGCCATCGACCTGCGACCCGAGCTCGGCGAGCTGATCGCGCACGGCGAGGCCGAGGGCGCCCTGCGCGGGCTCGTGTCCGGCTCGGGACCGACGGTGTTGTTCCTGTGCGAGTCCGGTGACCACGCCCGCGCCCTCGCCGACCGGCTGCAGGACGACGACCTCCCCGTCGTCCTCGTGGCCAACGGCCCGGTCGCCGGCGCCACCGTGCTCGAATGATGGGCTCGAATGACGGGCTCGAATGATGGCGTTCGAATGACGGCGCCGAATGATCGGGCTCTGATGGCCAACCTCGTCAACCTCGAGCGCGTCTCCAAGGCGTACGGCGTCCGCCCGCTGCTCGCCGACGTCTCGCTCGGCGTCGCCGAGGGCCAGCGGATCGGGGTCGTCGGCCGCAACGGCGACGGCAAGACCACGCTGCTCGAGGTGATGACCGGCCAGGAGCCGCCCGACTCCGGCCGCGTGTCGAGCCCGCGCGGGATGCTGGTCGGCTTCCTGCACCAGCACGACGCGCTCGTCGACACCCACTCGGTCCGCGAGGCCGTGCTCGCCGGCCGCGCCGACCACGAGTGGGCCGCCGACCCCCGCACCCGCGAGATCGTCGAGGAGCTGCTGGCCGGCGTCACCCTCGACCGGGCCGTCCTCGGGCTCAGTCGGCGGCGAGCGCCGCCGCTGCGCGCTGGCCGCGCTGCTGCTCGGCGACCACGACCTGATCGTGCTCGACGAGCCCACCAACCACCTCGACGTCGAGGCCGTCGACTGGCTGGCCCGGCACCTGGCCGCCCGCCCGTCGGCGCTGGTCGTGGTCACCCACGACCGCTGGTTCCTCGACGCGGTCTGCCAGTGGACGTGGGAGGTCCACGACGGCGCCGTGGACGCCTACGAGGGCGGCTACGCGGCGTACGTCCTGGCCAAGGCCGAGCGGTCAGCGGCAGTCCGCCGCCACCGAGGAGCGCCGGCAGAACCTGGTGCGCAAGGAGCTCGCCTGGCTGCGCCGCGGGCCGCCGGCGCGCACCTCCAAGCCGAAGTTCCGCATCGACGCCGCCAACTCGCTGATCGAGGACGTGCCGCCGCCGCGCGACCGCTTCGAGCTGCAGCGGTTCGCCGCCCAGCGGCTCGGCAAGGACGTCCTCGACGTCGAGGACGTCGACCTGGTGCGCGGCGAGCGGACGCTGCTGCACCACGCCACCTGGCGGCTCGGCCCGGGCGACCGGGTCGGCATCGTCGGCGTCAACGGGGCCGGCAAGACCTCGGTGCTCGGCCTGCTCGACGGCTCGATCGCCCCGTCCGCGGGGCGGGTCCGCCACGGGCGCACCGTCTCGCTGCAGCACCTGACCCAGGACCTCGACGACCTCGACCCGGAGGGTCGCGTGCTGCCGACCCTGGAGTCGGTCAAGCGCGTCACCCGCACGGTCGACCGGCGAGATCACCGCGACCTCGATGCTGGAGCGGTTCGGCTTCACCGGCGACCGGCTGACCACCCGGATCGGCGACCTGTCCGGCGGCGAGCGGCGGCGCTTCCAGCTGCTCCGACTGCTGATGACCGAGCCCAACGTGCTGCTGCTCGACGAGCCGACCAACGACCTCGACATCGACACCCTGAACGTGCTGGAGGACTTCCTCGACGCGCTGGCCGGGCACGCTCGTCGTGGTCTCCCACGACCGCTACTTCCTCGAGCGCGTCACCGACTCGGTGTGGGCGCTGCTGGGCGACGGGCAGATCTCGATGCTGCCGGGCGGTGTCGAGGAGTACCTCCGGCGCCGGGCCGCCGAGCTGGCCGCGGCCGCCGTACCCGCCGCTGCGACTGCCTGGCGCGACATCTGCCGCGGACCCCCCGCGCGTGGAGGCGAAGGCCCGGCCGGGCAGCGCCGAGGAACGCGCCGCCCGCAAGATTCTCTCGCGCCTCGACAAGCAGCTCGAGCGGCTCGCCGAGCAGGAGGCCGCCCTGAACGCGGCGATCGTCGAGGCCGGCCAGGACTACGAGCGGCTCGCCGAGCTGTCGGCCCAGCTGCAGGCCCTGCGGCGCAGCGCGACGAGCTGGAGTCGGAGTGGCTGGAGGCCGCCGAACGGCTGGAGTGAGACCACCGCTCGCGTCGGTGCCGAGCGTCAGGGCCGGTTGCACGGGCCCGTGACACGAACGGACCCGGTCTCGGCACGCGCGAGCCGCTCGACCGGCGCCCGATGCCCTGGACCGCGCATCATCGTGAGTCAGTCACCGGGTCGGGCCAGGCGCTCGCGCCTTCCTCAACCAGCGACGGCGGGCTTGTCGCCGAACGCCTGGACGATGCGGGGACAGAACATGTACGTCGTGGGGTCGCGCGGCGAGCGCGTACAGCGCGTCGACGACGTGGTCGACCTCCTCGCCGCTGGCGACCTGATGCATGAGCACGACTGCCCTGACGTTCTCGAGCGACAGGGGATGCATCACCTTCACCTCGCCCTCGAGGCCGGCGGGCTGGACGACCGATGGCTGCACGCCGAGGAGCCCGGCGTCGAGCAGGGCTCGTCGGCACGCGGCTGCCGAAGTTCAGGTCGCCGCCCAGTTGAGCGGCGGTCTGCGTGTGAAGATCTCCTTGTAGCGGCTCGAAGTCCTCGGAGCACGGGTAGCAGTCGGAGGCCGTCGAAGTCGATGTCCTCCACGACCAGCCGGCCGCCGGGCTTGATGGCGGCGACCATCTGGCGGAGCGCCCCTTCGGGGTCCGGGAGGGTCCACAGGACGAAGCGGGCGTAGACGACGTCGTACTCCGTCCTCGCCCAGCCCGTCGGTGAGGTCGCCGACCCGGAACTCGACGTTGGCCACCTCGCCCTGCTCGGCGTCGCCCTCGGGCGAGCCCGATCTTGACGGGGTCGATGTCGAGGCCGACCACGTTCCCGGTGATGCCGACGAGCGACGCGAGGTCGAAGGTCACGTCACCGCCGCCGCAGCCGACGTCCAGGCAACGCATTCCGGCCCCGATGCCGGCGCGCTCGAAGAGGGAGAGGGTGCCCGGGGCGCATCACCCGGCTCAGCACGCGCAGCCGCTCGCGGCCCTCGATGCCTCCGCGGATCATGTAGTAGTGCTGGTCGGTCATGCGGCGATTTCTCCCCCAGACCTGGACGATGCGTGGCGTGGCCACGAACGTCGTGGAGTCGCGGGCGATGGCGTAGAGATCGTCGACCACTGCGTCGACCTCCTCGTCCGTCGCGACGCCGTGCTTGACGGCCATCGCCTTGATGTTCTCGACGGTCAGCGGCGGCAGCAGCTTCACCTCGCCCTCGATCCCGGCCGGGCTGCGCGATGGAGGGCTGCACCCGCTCGACGCCCGCCTCGTCGAGCATCATCGGCAGGCGCCTGCCGATGTAGGGGTCGCCGCCGTTGCGCAGCGCCGTCTGCGTGTACAGCTCGTTGCTGCGACGTAACGCATCCGACGCGGGTGGCTGAACGACGCCGTCGTAGTCGATGTCCTCGACGACCAGATCCGCCCGCCCGGCCGCAGGGCCCGCACCATCAGCGGCGACGCCGGCCGCCGGGTCCGCGAGGTGGGTGAGCACGAAGCGGGCGTACACGACGTCGTACGCGTCCTCGCCCAGACCTTCGGTGAGGTCGGCCACCCGGAACTCGACGTTGGCGATCTCCGCCTGCTCGGCGTCGCCGCGGGCCAGCTCGACCTTCGTCGCGTCGACGTCGACGCCGACGACCGAGTCCGGTGATCCCCACGAGCGAAGCGAGGTCGAACGTCACGTCGCCGCCGCCGCAGCCGACGTCGAGGCAGCGCATGCCCGCCGTCACGCCCGGCACGCTCGAGCAGGGGCAGGGTGTCGGGCCGCATCACGCGGCCCAGGACGCGCAGCCGCTCGCGGCCCTCGATGCCGCCGCGGATCAGGTAGTGGTGCTCGTCCATCGCGTCCCTTCCCGAGTCACCCGCGAGTCGGCCGTACGGCGCGAGCAGGGTCGCGCAGCAGCGCGGCCAGCTCGCTGCCGGTCGCGCTCGGGCAGGTCGGCGAGCAGCGCGTGCTCGGCGTCGAGCAGGGCCGCGAACGCGCCGTCGACGGTGGCCTTGCCCTCGGGGGTCAGCCGGACGATCACGCCGCGTCGGTCGTCGGGGTCGGGATAGCGCTCCACCAGGCCCCGCGCGGCGAGCCGGTCGACGCGGTTGGTCATCGTGCCGCTGGTCACCAGCGTCTCGCGCAGCAGGCGGCCGGGGGACAGCTCGTACGGCGCCCCCGCGCGGCGCAGCGCCGCGAGCACGTCGAACTCCCAGAGCTCGATCTCGTGCGCGGCGAAGGCCTCGCGGCGCGCCAGGTCGAGGTGCCGGGCCAGACGCGCTGATCCGGCTGAAGACCGCGACCGGAGCGAGGTCGAGGTCGGGACGCTCGCGGGCCCAGGCCTCGGCGAGCTCGTCGACGTCGTCGCGCATGGCCGCGAGTCTAGCCATTGGTCAAGAATCTTGACATCAAGAGAGTTGCGGGCGAGGATGTCGCGAGGGACGAGGCGTCTCGAAGGGCGCTCCTCGCACCTCAACCAGCGACGGAGGCGCGATGCACACCTGGGACCCGGAGCGTTACCTGACCTACGCCGACGAGCGGGGTCGCCCGTTCGTCGAGCTCGTCGCGCGGGTCGGGGCGGCCGACCCCGACATCGGTCGTCGACCTCGGCTGCGGGCCCGGCAACCTGACCGCGCTGCTCGTCGAGCGCTGGCCCGACGCGCACGTCGTCGGTCTCGACTCCAGCGCCGAGATGATCGACAAGGCGCGGGAGACGACGCCGGCCGTGGCAGTTCGAGGTCGCCGACCTGCGCGACTGGGTCCGACGGGCGAGGCCGACCCCGGTCGACGTCCTGGTCTCGCAACGCGACGCTGCAGTGGGTGCCCGGCCACCTCGACCTGCTGCCCGGCGCTCGTCGGCACGGGTGCACCGCGGGCGGCTGGCTGGCCTTCCAGGTGCCGGGCAACTTCGGCGAGCCGAGCCACACGATCCGCACCGAGCTGGCCGCCGAGGCGCCGTACGCCGACCCACACGGCGGGCGTCGCCGTCCCGAGCTCGCACGACCCGGTCGTCTACCTCGAGGCGCTGCAGCGACTCGGCTGCGAGGTCGACGCCTGGGAGACGACCTACCTCCACGTGCTCGAGGGCGAGGACCCCGTGTTCACCTGGGTCTCCGGCACCGGCGCGCGGCCGACCCTGCAGGCACTGCCGGACGACCTGCGGCCCGCGCTTCGAGGAGCGAGTTCAAGCGGCGGCTCCGGGCGGCGTACCCGGCTCAGCCGTCGGGCGAGGTCGTGCTGCCGTTCCGCCGGATCTTCGTCGTGGCGCGCGTGGCATGAGGCTGCACCACGTCCAGGTCGCCTGCCCGCCCGGCGGCGAGGACGCCGCCCGCGCCTTCTACGCCGACGGGCTCGGCCTGCTCGAGGTCGAGAAGCCGGCCGACGCTGCGCGGGCGCGGCGGCGTGTGGTTCCGCGCGTACGACGAGGGCGGCGCGGTCGCCGCAGAGCTGCATGTCGGCGTCGAGGAGCCGTTCGTGCCCGCCCGCAAGGCGCACCCGGCGTTCGTGGTCGACGACCTCGACGCCATCGCAGCGGGGTTGCGTCGATCTCGGCTTCGAGGTCGACGAGACGGAGCGGGAGACCTTCCCTGGCTACCTGCGCTTCCACACCTTCGACCCCCACGGCAACCGGGTCGAGGTGCTGCGAAGCTCATCTAGCCGAAGAGCCGCTCGGCCTGCTCGTCCTCGTCGTGGCCGCCGCACCAGAGCTCGTCGGGAACCATCGCCTTGACCTCGTCGACATGGTCGCCGCAGCCGGACCAGGTGATCTTGCCGCAGGTGCGGCAGCGCACGGGGCTGCACATCCGGCACCACCTCTCCCTGGATAGCCCGATCGGGCCACAGTCTGCCAGTGAGGGCCGGTGCTAGCGTCGCCCGGTGACTCATCGAGACCTCTCGGGCGCCCTCTCGGAGTCCGTCTCCCGGACGGTGCGGGCGCTCCTCGACGTACGGCTCTGGCAGGCCTTCGACATCGACGACGACGGCCGGGTGCTGGCCGGCAACGACGATCTCGGCAGCCTCCAGCTCGTCGAGATCGCCCCTGACGGCACGACGACCGCGCTGACCGACCTGCCCTCGAGGTGCAGTGGTCGCTACCTGCCCGGACGCCGCCAGGTGCTCGTCCAGCACGACTCCGGCGGCGACGAGCAGTGGCAGATCTCGCTGCTCGACCTCGCTGGGTCGCCGCGCAGCCGCCCGGCCACGCTCGACGACCTCGCACCCGGTGGTCAGCGATCCGCACCACATGAACGTCCTGTACGACGTCACGGCCACGTCCCTGATCTACTCCACCAACCGGCGCAACGACGTCGACATGGACATCGTGGTGCGCGACCTCGACTCGGGCGACGAGACGGTCGTCTTCGACGACGGTGGCTACGTCGTGGAGACGTCGGTGTCCCACGACGAGTCGTCGGTCGCGGTCACCACACTGAGCCTGGTTCCGCACGGCACGACCGTCTCGCTCGCCGGCCCAGGGGCGTCGGGCGCACTGACCCCTCCCGACGAGCACGCCAACCACTCGGTCGCGGGCTGGGCCGCCAGCGACGACGGCCTGGTGGTGTCCTCCGACCACGACCGTGAGTTCCACGCGATCTGGCACCTCGGCCTCGACGGTGGCTGGCGGGTGCTGGTCGAGCACGCCGACCACGACCTCGGTGCCGTCGTCTCGCGCGACGGGTCGGCCATCTTGGTCTTCCACCACGTCGACGGCGCCGACATGCTCGCGATCCACGAGGCCGACGGCGCCCACCGGGTCGACGTCGAGCTCGGGCCGGTCGTCCCCGTCAGCGTGCGCTGGGCCGCCGACGGCTCGCGCTTCGTGTTGACGGCGATGACGCCGACGGACCCTGGCTCGATCCTCAGCGTCGACGCCCACACCGGCGCGGTGACGCAGCTGGTCGACGGGCGTGCCGCGCTGCCGGCCGACCTGCGCGACCGGCTCGTGACGCCCACCGTGCATCGCATCCCGACGCCCGACGGTGAGCAGGTGCCGTGCTTCCGCTTCGCGGCCTCGCCAGCGGACGACCAGCCGGACGCCGTGCTCGCGGGGGCGTCGGTGTTGCACGTCCACGGCGGACCGGAGTCCGAGGCGCCGCAGATGTTCTCGGCCGTGTGGCAGTCCCTCGCGCTCGCGGGCTTCGACGTGCTGGTGCCCAACGTGCGCGGCTCGGCGGGCTACGGCAAGCGCTGGATCTCCCTCGACGACCTGGAGCTCCGGCTCGACTCGGTCGCCGACCTGGCCGCGATCCACGACTGGCTGCCCTCGGTGGGCCTCGACGCGTCGCGCTCAGCGCTCTGGGGCGGCTCCTACGGCGGCTACATGGTCCTCGCCGGCGTCGCCATGCAGCCCGACCGATGGGCGGCCGGGGTCGACATCGTGGGGATCTCCTCGCTGGTGACGTTCCTCGAGAACACCTCCGCCTATCGGCGCGCCTATCGCGAGCGCGAGTACGGCTGGCTCGACCGCCACCGCGAGTTCCTCGAGAAGGCCTCGCCGATCACCTACCTCGACGACATGGTCGCCCCGCTGTTCGTGATCCACGGCGCCAACGACCCGCGCGTACCCCTCTCGGAGGCCCAGCAGATCAAGGCCGCCCTCGACGGCAAGGGCGTCGACTGCGAGCTGCGGGTGTACGACGACGAGGGCCACGGGCTCGCCAAGCGCGCCAACCGCATCGACGCCTACCCCGCCGCCATCGAGTTCCTGGTCCAGCACCTCGACTCGCCGCTGGTTGAGGTGCGAGGCGCGCCAGCGCCGAGCCTCGAAACCACCGCTCCGGCCGGCGTGGTCTCGAGGCTCGGCGCCTGGCGGCCCTCACACCTCAACCATCGAGGAACCAGGCCAGCGATCACTCAGCGGGCGCCCGGGGCCAGCCCCGTCCCCGCGTCGGTCTCGGCCACCATCGACACCTCCAGGATCTTCTTCTCGCCGACGAACTTCCGCTGCACCCAGGTGGCGATCCAGGTGAGGACCAGGTTCACGCTCACGTACATAGCCGCGATCACCATCACCGTCTGCAGCTGGTTCTGGAAGTCGGTGTAGATCTGCTTGCCGACGAACGTGAGACCAGGGGCGGTGATCGCGTAGCCGAGGCTGGTGTCCTTGAGCGCCACCACGCACTGGCTGATGATCGCGGGCAGCATGATCTTGACCGCCTGCGGCAGCAGGATCTGGGTCATCACCTGGGTCTTGCGCATGCCGATCGCGTACGCCGCCTCGGACTGGCCGCGCGGCACCGCCAGGATGCCGGCCCGGAACACCTCCGCCAGCACCGAGCCGTTGTAGAGGGTCAGCGCGATGACCACGCACCAGAAGGCGTCCAGGCCGCCCGGGCCGGCGCCGTACCCGAAGTAGAGGAAGATCATCAGCATCAGCACCGGCACTGCGCGGAAGAACTCCACGACCGCCCAGCACAGCCAGCGCAGGCTGGCATGGTCCGACAGCTTGCCGACACCGAAGATCGTGCCGAAGACGACCGCGAGGATCACCGCGAAGAACGCCATCTGCAGGGTCTTCAGCAAGCCGTCGACGAGCAGCGCCCGGATGTAGTCAGGCGTGAGGAACGGCTCCCACAGGTCGTAGTCGAACTGCCCTCGGTCGGCCATCCGCAGAACCCACAGCAACAACAGGCCGGCGATCAGCACCAGCGAGGCGATCGTGTAGAGGCGGTGGCGGGCCCGGGTCTTCGGCCCCGCGACGTCGAAGAGAACGCTGGTCTGGCTCATCGCGCCACCCTCCAACGGCGCTCCAGGCGGTTCGCGCCGAACGAGAGGACCTCGACGAGGACGACGTACCCGGCGGCGAACAGCAGGAAGATGGGGAGGTCGTTGCCGCTGATGTTGGTGAAGTACTTCATCCGGGCCGTGGCCTCCAGGATCCCGAATGCGTAGGCCACCGAGGTGTTCTTGAGCAGCGCGATGAAGACGCTGGCCAGCGGCGGCACCGTGGCCCGGAAGGCCTGTGGCAGCACGACCTGGGTCATCGTGCCGCCGAACGTGAGCCCGATCGCCCGCGCGGCCTCCGCCTGTCCCAGTGGGACCGCGTTGATCCCGGAGCGGATCGCCTCGGCCACGAACGTCGACGTGTACAGCGTGAGGGCGAGGCAGGCCCGGAAGAAGAACGAGCTGATGCCGAGCTCCTCGACCGAGCGGAACAGGATCCCGAGCTTCGGCAGGCCGATGATGACGAAGATGAAGACGATCAGCAGCGGGGTGTTGCGGACGACCGTGATGTAGACGGTCGCGGCCTTCGACAGGAACGCCACCGGTCCGACCCGCATCGCCGCCAGCAGCGTCCCGAGCACGAGCGAGAGTGCGCCCGAGACCAGGAACAGCCCGATGGTGAGCCGGAAGGCGCTCAGGTAGAGGTCGAAGTTCGAGAACACCAGCTCCACGGCAGACGTGTCCTCCTTCGGTGGCGGGTGCCGGCCCCGCCCCTGGGGGCGGGGCCGGCAACTACGGAGCGATGTCGCTCGGTCAGGCAGCCGGGCACTCGTCCATCGGCGGCGGCTCCGGGGTGTCGACCCCGGACGCGCCGAGCGTCGCCGCGAACGCGTCCTCCCACAGACCGTCGTCCTGGGCGGCCGTCAGCGTGTCGACGATCCACTGGCACATCTCCGGGTAGTCGAGCGAGTAGCCGACGCCGTACCGCTCCTCCGAGAAGGGCTCCACGACGACCTTGAGCTCGTCGGGGTGCTCGGCGGCATAGCCCAGCAGGATCGCGCCGTCGGTCGTCATCGCGTCGACGGCGCCGCTGAGCACCTGGTCGACACACTCGGAGTACGTGTCGAAGCCGCGCGGGGTGGCGCCCTCGGCCTCGATGTTCTCCAGGGACGTCGAGCCGGTCACCGAGCAGACCTCGGTGCCCTTGACGTCGTCGAGGCTGTCGATGTCGCTGTCGGACGCCACCAGCAGCTGCTGGCCGGTGATGTAGTAGGGCCCCGCCTGGCCGACGACCGCGCGGCGCTCGTCGGTGATCGAGTACGACGCCAGCACGAGGTCGACCTCACCGGACTGGATGAACGGCTCGCGGTTGTCGGAGATCGTCTCGGTCCAGGTGATGTCCTCGGGGGCGATGCCGAGCGAGGCCGCGAGCACCTTGCCCAGCTCGGGGTCGAAGCCGACCGGCATGTCGTCGGTGGCGCCCTTGAAGCCGATGCCGGGCTGGTCGAACTTGACACCGATGATGACCGAGCCGGCGTCGGCCAGCTCCTTCATGCGGGTGCCGTCGTCGAACTCGTCGGCGGCGTTCTCGGACACCTCGACGTCGACGCCTTCGCTGTCGTCGTCGCCCGCATCACCGCAGGCGGCAAGGCTGATGGCGAGGCCGAGCCCGGCCACCGCCGCCTTTGTCCTCGTGAATCGCATCTTGTTCTCCTTCTTCCGAGTGGTTGGAGCAGGGGTCGGGTTGCAGCGCAGCGGTCAGTGCTTGAGGATCTTGCCGAGGAAGTCCTTGGCCCGGTCGCTGCGCGGGTTGGTGAAGAACTCGTCGGGGGTGTTCTCCTCGACGATCTGGCCGCCGTCCATGAAGAGCACCCGGTCGGCGGCGGTGCGGGCGAAGCCCATCTCGTGCGTCACCACGACCATCGTCATCGCCTCGCCCTTCTCCGGCTTGGCCAGGGCGACCATGACGTCGAGGACCTCCTTGATCATCTCGGGGTCGAGGGCCGAGGTGGGCTCGTCGAAGAGCATCAGCTGGGGTTCCATCGCCAAGGCCCGGGCGATGGCGACGCGCTGTTGCTGGCCGCCGGAGAGCTGGGCGGGGTACTTGTTGGCCTGGTTGTCGACGCCCACCCGGGTGAGCTGCCGCATGGCCAGCTCCTCGGCGGTCGCCTTCGGGGTCTTGCGGACCTTGATCAGTCCCAGGGTGACGTTCTCGAGAGCCGTCTTGTGGGCGAAGAGGTTGAAGCTCTGGAACACCATGCCGACCTCGGCCCGCAGGGCTGCCAGCTCCTTGCCCTCGGCCGCCAGCGGCTTGCCGTCGAGGGTGATGGTGCCGCTGTCGATGGTCTCGAGGCGGTTGATGGTGCGGCACAGCGTGGACTTGCCCGAGCCCGACGGCCCGATGACCACCACGACCTCGCCCCGCTGGATCGTCACGTTGATGTCGCGCAGCACGTGGAGGTCGCCGAAGTGCTTGTCGACGTGGTCGAGGACGACGAGAGGTCCCGCCCCGCGCGAAGCGGGGACGTCAGAGGTGGCCGCGTCCGAGACGGTCATTTTCAGACCCTAGTCCGAAACGGAGTCTCCCGGCCACGTTGCCCCCAGCGGGAAGCATCTCGGGACGACGTACGTTGGGACCAGATGACGTAACCGCCAGGACCAAGGAGAAGCAATGGCGACCGTGACCGTGGGTGCCGACAACTTCGCCCCCACCATCGAGCAGGACGGCATCGTGCTGCTCGACTTCTGGGCGTCGTGGTGCGGCCCGTGCCGGATGTTCGCGCCGGTCTACGAGGCCGCCTCCGAGGCCAACCCCGACATCACCTTCGGCAGCATCAACACCGAGGAGGAGCGCGACCTGGCGGGTGGGCTCCAGATCTCCTCGATCCCGACGCTGATGGCCTTCCGCGACGGCATCATGGTCTTCCGCCAGCCCGGCGCCCTGCCGGCGCGATGCTCGACCAGCTCATCGACGCCGTCCGCGGCCTCGACATGGACGAGGTTCGCCAGAAGGTCGCCGCCCAAGGCGCCTGATCGCTGGTTGAGGAGGGCCGTCAGGCCCGTCACCGCTGGTTGAGGAGGGCCGTCAGGCCCGTCTCGAAACCCGGTGACACGACCGCGGTCCTCTCGCGGGTTTCGTGACGGTTGCTGCGCAACCTCCTCAACCAGCGGGCAGCGAGCGTAATCTCCTCGACCAGCGGGCGGATGCCCGCCGTACCCTGGTGCGGCTATGGCACGCACGTACGAGGTTCGCACCTACGGGTGCCAGATGAACGTCCACGACTCCGAGCGGCTGACCGGGCTGCTGGAGGAGGCGGGGTACGTCGCCGCTCCGGCGGACTCCCAGGCCGACGTGGTCGTGTTCAACACCTGCGCCGTCCGCGAGAACGCCGACAACAAGCTCTACGGCAACCTCGGCCACCTTGCGCCCGTGAAGGCCAAGTACCCCGGCATGCAGATCGCCGTCGGTGGTTGCCTCGCCCAGAAGGACCGCGGCGAGATCACCCGCAGGGCGCCGTGGGTCGACGTCGTGTTCGGCACCCACAACATCGGCTCGCTCCCGGCCCTGCTCGAGCGCGCGCGGGTCAACGAGGAGGCGCAGGTCGAGATCCTCGAGTCGCTCGAGGTCTTCCCGTCGACGCTGCCGACGCGGCGCGAGTCGGCGTACGCCGCCTGGGTCTCGGTCTCGGTCGGGTGCAACAACACCTGCACGTTCTGCATCGTCCCGGCCCTGCGCGGCAAGGAGATGGACCGCCGGCCCGGCGACATCCTCGCCGAGGTCCGCGCGCTGGTCGCGGAGGGCGTCAGCGAGGTCACCCTGCTGGGCCAGAACGTGAACGCGTACGGCGTGGAGTTCGGCGACCGCGCAGGCGTTCAGCAAGCTGCTGCGGGCCTGCGGCGAGGTCGAGGGGCTCGAGCGGGTGCGCTTCACCAGCCCGCACCCGGCGGAGTTCACCGACGACGTGATCGTCGCGATGGCCGAGACCCCGAACGTGATGCCGCAGCTGCACATGCCGCTGCAGTCCGGCTCCGACCGCATGCTGCAGCGCGATGCGCCGGTCCTACCGTCGCGAGAAGTACCTCGGCATCATCGACCGCGTCCGCGCAGCGATGCCCGACGCCGCGATCACCACCGACATCATCGTCGGCTTTCCCGGCGAGACCGAGGACGACTTCGTGCAGACCCTCGAGGTCGTCGCGGCGGCGCGGTTCTCGGGAGCCTTCACCTTCCAGTACTCCCAGCGCCCCGGTACGCCGGCCGCGACGCTGCCCGACCAGGTTCCAGCCGACGTCGTCAAGCACCGCTACGAACGGCTGGTCACGCTCGTCAACGACATCGCGTGGGACGAGAACAAGCGCCTCGTCGGCAGCACCGTCGAGCTGATGGTCGCCGAGGGCGAGGGGCGCAAGGACGCCGCCACCCACCGGCTCTCCGGCCGCGGGCCCGACAATCGGCTGGTGCACTTCGACCCGCGTGACAGCGCTAGCGCGCCTTCCTCGACCAACGGAGTCCGCCCCGGCGACATGGTCACTGTCGAGATCACCCGCGCCGCCCCGCACCACCTGGTCGCCGACGGCGGCGTGCTGGCGGTCCGGCGTACTCGGTCCGGCGACGCCTGGGAGGCCCGCACCGCGGCACCGTCCGGCGCCGGTCGTCGGGCTGGGTATGCCCACGGTGGGTGCGCCGGCGTAGCGGTCGTTGGTTGTCGAGGCTCGTCGCTGGCGCTCCTCGCACCCTCGACCGGCGACCACTCTCGGTGGTTGAGGTGTGAGGGCCGCCAGGCCCGAGCCTCGAAACCACGCCGACGGGGCTACTCGCTGCGGGGGTCGAGCGACGGGTACCCCGCCTTGGGCTCGATGCCTTCGGGGTTGGACTCCTCGTTGCCGGGGCGCTGCTCGGGCGGGACGTCGTCGGCGTCGGCGCCTGCCGAGAGAGGTGTCTCGTACCCCGTCGGTGGTGTGCTGGCCCGGACCGGTGTGGCCCGTGCGTTCGCTGCTGACGCCCATGCCGCCCTCGGCGCGGTGGCGACCGGCGGATCCCGGCGTGGACTCGCGCACGTCCTCGGGGTCTGTTTCGCTCATGAGGGAGCGGTACCCGCGGACGGGCCGTCAGTAGTCGGTGGGGAACCCGAAAGTGGAGAAGGGCGGGATGCCCGCGGTCAGACCGCGCAGCACCTTCAGCTCGTGGGGGACGACGGGGTCGGGGAGGGCGGTGAGCGGGAACCACTCGAGGGCCGCGGCCTTGGCCGGCTTCGTGGATCCGCGGTGTGCCGCTCCACGAGCGGCAGGTGAAGAACACGTCGATGCGCTCGTCGATGGGCTCGTCGTTTCGCTGCGTGCGTTGCATGGCGGTCACGAACTCCAGCTCGAGGTCGGCGACGCCGATCTCCTCGGCGGCCTCGCGCCGCGCCGCGTCGTACGCCGTCTCGCCCTTCTCGACGTGGCCGGCCGCGGCGGCGGCCCAGTGGTCGTCCATGAAGCCGGTGTTCTGCCGCAGCTGGAGGAGGACCTCGTCGCCGGAGGAACCCGGACGCAGCAGGAACACGTAGGAGGCGGGCACCACGACGAACCTGCCGATGGTGCCCGCCGACGAGACAGGCAGGGTCACGGGTTGGTGTCTCCCTCACCCGTCTTGTCCTGGAGGAAGTCCTGCCCCTTGTCGATCTGGTCGGCGTACTTGTCGCCGGTCTTGTCGTCGACCACGTCGCCCGCCTTCTCGATGGCGTCGTCGACCTTGTCGTCGTGCTCGTCGATGGCGTCCTTGGCCTTGTCCATCGCGTCGTCGAGGAAACCCATGGGCTCGAGCCCTCCCGTTCGGTGGCCCCGATGGCCACGTCGCGGCCAGCCTAGACCGGGGTCTCGGGCTCCTCGGACTGCTGCGCCTTCTTGTCGGACTCGTCCGGCTCCTGCGACTTGTCGTCGGGCTCCGCTGACCTCCGGTACCCGATCGTCGTCGCGGGCCGTGGCCGGGTTCAGGTCCGGCGGCAGGTCGACGCCCATCGGGCCGGCGGGGATCTCGCCGTACTTCGACTGGTCGTCGAGCGCGTCCGGTCCACCAGGGAACCTCTCCGGCTCCTCGACGTGCGGGGTGGGCATGTCGCCGACCTCGATCACGGCCGGACCTCCGGTTCCGGGTTCGGGCCTGGATCCGCCGTGGGACGCTCGCCCGGGTCGCCCGACGGGACGATGTCGGGCTCGGGATGCCCGGGGATCGGGTCGCTCGGGATCGGGTCGTCCGGCGGGCTGAACGGGTCGCCGCCCGGGTCGGGCGACGGGATCGGGTCGCCGGGCGGCAGCGGTTCGTTCGGGTCTGGCGTCGGTGGTCATCTCGTGGATCACTCCCTCTGCTTCCACCAAAGCGAGGCAGCGCCGGCATTCTTCAACCGCCCCAGAGGGTGAAGCGGGCTTCGAGACGGTCGCTGCGCGACCTCCTAACCAACGGCGGAGACTGCAGTCATGCCGCCGACCCCGATCGTCGCCGTGGTCGGCGCGACGGCGTCGGGCAAGAGCGACCTCGCGCTCGACCTGGCCGAGGCGCTCGGCGGCGAGATCGTCAACACCGACGCGATGGCCGTCTATCGCGGCATGGACGTCGGTACGGCGAAGCTGCCGGTCGCCGAGCGGCGCGGCATCCCGCACCACCTGCTCGACCTGCTCGACGTCTCCGAGTCGCTGACGGTCGCGCTGTTCCAGCAGTGGGCGCGGGCCGCGATCGCCGACCTGCGCGCTCGGGAGCAGGTGCCCGTTCTCGTCGGCGGGTCGGCGCTCTACACGCGGGCCGTGCTCGACCGGTTCGAGTTCCCGGGCACCGACGAGGCCGTCCGCCGCCGGCTCGAGGCCGACCTGTCGACGTGGGGGCCCGAGGTGCTGCACCAGCGACTGGCCGAGGTCGACCCGGTCGCCGCGGGCAACATCAGGGTCGACAACGGCCGCCGCATCGTCCGCGCGCTCGAGGTCGTCGAGATCACCGGACGCCCGTTCTCCGCGACGCTTCCGCGACTCGAGTACGCCGACCCGCACACGGTCCAGGTCGGCGTCGACATCGACCGGCCCACCCTCGTCGAGCGGATCACGAGGCGGGTCGAGGCGATGTTCGAGGCGGGCTTCGTCGCGGAGGTCGAACGGCTGCTGGCGGCCGGGCTCCGCGAGGGGCGGACGGCCAGCCTGGCGATCGGCTACCGCGAGGTGACGGCGTACCTCGACGGCGAGCTGTCGCTCGACGAGGCGCGCGAGCGGACCGTGGTAGTGACCCGGCGGTTCGCCCGGCGGCAGTACTCGTGGTACCGCAAGGACCCACGCATCGTCTGGGTGCGGTACGACGACCCGGAACGTGTGGAGCAGGCGTTGGCTGCCGTGGGACGATGGCCGGGTGGCCCAACCCATGGCTGACTACCCGTTCCTGAAGGGTCACGGCACGGAGAACGACTTCGTGCTGCTGCCCGACCACGACGGGTCCATCCACGGCGCGCTGAGCCCCGAGCGGGTGCGCGCTCTGTGCGACCGCCGGGCCGGGATCGGCGCCGACGGCGTGCTCCGGGTCGTCCGCACGGCGGCGATGGGCGCCGAGGGCGCCGACCAGGCCGTCGAGTGGTTCATGGACTACCGCAACGCCGACGGTTGGCCCTCGGAGATGTGCGGCAACGGGATCCGGGTGTTCCTGCGCCACCTGGTCGAGGAGCGCCTGGTCGACCCGAGCGGCCCCGATCGACATCGCCACCCGCGACGGGATCAAGACGTTGCTCTTCGAGGGCGACCTGGTCACCGTCGACCTCGGTCAGGCCGCGGCGTCCTCGGCGAGACCAAGGTGTCGGTCGGCGCGACGACCTGGCCGGCCACCCACGTCGACATGGGCAACCCGCACGCCGTCGCCTTCGTCGACGACGAGGAGACGCTGGCCGGCCTCGACCTGGCTCGGCCGCCCGAGCACGACGATGCGCGTCTACCCCGACGGCGTCAACGTCGAGCTGGTCGTCCGCCGAGGCGAGCGGCACGTCGGCATGCGCGTCCACGAGCGCGGCTCCGGCGAGACCCGGTCGTGCGGCACGGGCGCGGGCGCCGTGCTGGTCGCGGCGGCGACGGCCGACGGGGCGCCCCGGCCGGCGACGTACCGCGTCGACGTGCCCGGCGGCACCCTCACCCTCACCTGGACCGCTGACGACCACGTCCTGCTCACCGGCCCGGCCGTCATCGTGGCCCGGGGAACCACCTCGCTCTAGACGCGCCCTAGGTCCAGGCCATGGACTTCGAGGGAGCATCTGCCGTCGTCACCGGAGGCGCGTCGGGCATCGGCGCGGCCTGCGCCCGCCAGCTGGCGAGCGCTCGGCGCGAAGGTCGTGGTGGCCGACCTCAACGCCGAGAAGGGCGAGGCCGTCGCGAGCGAGATCGGCGGCGAGTTCGTCGCCGTCGACGTCACCGACACCGCCCAGATCCGGGCTGCCGTCGACCGGGCCGTGTCGCTCGGCACCCTGCGCGCCCTGGTCTGCTCGGCCGGGATCGGCTGGGCGCAGCGCACCGTCGGCAAGGACGGCGAGTACGACTCCGCCCACGACCTCGATGCGTTCAAGAAGGTCGTCGCGATCAACCTGGTCGGCACCTTCGACGCCGTCCGCATCGCCGCGACCGCGATGAGCCGCAACGAGCCCGACGCCGACGGCGAGCGCGGCGCGATCGTCAACGTGTCGTCGGTCGCGGCCTTCGACGGCCAGATCGGCCAGGCGGCGTACGCCGCGTCCAAGGGCGGTCTCGTCGGCCTGACGCTGCCCGTGGCGCGCGACCTGTCGGCGTCCGCGATCCGCCTCAACACCGTCGCGCCTGGCCTGATCGACACCCCGATCTACGACTTCGCGCCCGAGCCCGAGGCGTTCAAGGAGCAGCTCGGCCAGTCGGTGCTGTTCCCCAAGCGGCTCGGCACCACCGACGAGCTCGCGGCCATGGTCGTCGCGTGCCTCACCAACACCTACATGAACGGCGCCACCGTCCGCGTCGACGGCGGCATCCGGATGCCGCCCAAGTAGCGATCGGCGCAGTCGCTGGTCGCGCGAGTCGGCGCTAGCTGCCCTGAGATCCACGCCGAGTCGGCGCTAGCTGCCCTGACGATGCAGCTGGTCGCCGAGGCTCGGCGACTGGCGACTCGCGTCGGCGATCTGGCGCCGACTCGGCGTCAGGCCTTGATCCGTTCGTTGCGTCGGGTCGTACATCGGCCGCAGCGACACGACGGCGTCGTACGCCGTGCCCGCGACGTCGACGGTCCACGTGCCGGCCTTGATCCAGTCGGCGGTGAGCGGCTCGCCGGCGTCGAGCATCGCCAGCCCGACGGCGCCGCCGAGCGGTCCAGCCGTACGACGCCGCGCGGACGTAGCCGACCACCTCGCCGTCGCGCATCACCAGCTCGCCGTGGTGGAGCATCGGGTCGGGATCGGTCAGCCGCACCTGCACCAGCCGGCGGTGCGGGATGCCCGGCCGCCTTGATCGCGGCGACGGCCTCGCGACCGACGAACGACGGCTTGTCGAGGTCGACCGCGAAGCCGAGCCCGGCCTCGATCACGTTGTCGGTGTTGTCGATGTCGTGGCCGAAGTCGCGATAGCCCTTCTCCATCCGGCAGCTGGCCAGCGTCTTGAGCCCGACCGGCTCGCGCGCCGGCCGCGGCCACGGCGTCGTACACGGTGAGCGCGTCGTCGGCCGGGAGGTAGAGCTCGTAGCCGAGCTCCCCGACGTACGTGATGCGCACCAGCAGCAACCGGACACCGCGCGAGCGTGACGAAGCGGGCCGTGCGGAAGGGGAAGGCGTCGTTCGAGAGGTCGGCGTCGGTGAGGGTCGGCGAGCACGTCGCGCGAGCGCGGGCCCTGGACGTTGAGCTGGGCGCCAGTCCTCGGTGACGTCCGTCGACCGTCGACGTCGCGCGTCGCCGATGTGCCGGCGCAGCCATGCCAGCACGTGGCCGTGGGCGGTGTCGGAGGCGACCACCCAGAAGTCGTCGTCGGCGAGCTTGGTGACGGTCAGGTCGGCCTGCAGCTTGCCGGCGTCGTCGAGCCACTGGGTGTAGGTGATCCGCTCGGCCTCGCCGTCGACCGCGCCCGCCGAGACGTGGTCGAGCACGCGCCCGGCGTCGACGCCGGTGACGCGGAACTTCGACATGAACGACATGTCCATCAGCCCGACCCGCTCGCGGATGACGCGGTGCTCGGCCTCCCACCGCTCGAACCAGTCGGCGCCGGCCCCACGTCGGCGTCGCCTCCGGCGTCCGGCCGGGTCCGGCGAACCAGTCGGCGCCCTCCCAGCCCGAGACCTCGCGCAGGTAGCCGCCGTTGGCGACGAGCCGGTCGTGGACGGGCGAGAGCTTGGCCCCGCGGGCGGAGTACAGCTGCTTGCCGGGCGTGTGCGCGGCGTACACGGTGCCGAGGATCTCGGTGGTGCGCGTGGCGCGGTAGGACTCCTCGGCCTGGTAGGCGCGGAAGCGGTCGACGTCGAAGCCGGTGACGTCGACGTCGGGCTTGCCCGTCGGCGATCCACTGCGCGACGACCCGGCCGAGGCCGCCGGCCGACAGCACGCCGACGGAGTTCATGCCGGCCGCGACGAAGTAGCCGCGGGTGCCGGGCGCCTCGCCGACGATCGGGGACAGGTCGGGCGTGAACGACTCGGGCCCGCAGAAGAACGTGCGGACGCCGGCGTCCAGCGTCACCGGCACCCGCGCCATCGCGGTCTCCAGGAACGGGCCCATCCGGTCCCAGTCGGGCTTGAGCGTCGGTGAACGACGACGCCGGCCGGCATGCCCTCGGGGTGCCACGCCGCGGCGCGCGGCTCGAAGAGGCCGACCATCATGCCGCCGCCCTCCTCGCGGTAGTAGCCGTGGGCGGCCGGGTCCTCGAAGATCGGCGTGTCCGGCCCGAGCCCGTCGATGGTGTCGGTGATCAGGTAGTAGTGCTCGGCCGCGGTGTTGGGCACGTTGAGCCCCGACGCTCAGCGCGAGCTCGCGCGCCCACATGCCGGTGGCGTTGACGACGTACTCGCACTCGACGGTCTCGTCACCGACCCGCACGCCGGTGACCGAGTCCAGGCGCCCGACGCGCTCGGTGACGCACATCGGTGACAGTGACGCCCTCGAAGACACGTACGCCGAGCTGCCGCGCGCCCTTGGCCAGCGCGGCGGTCAGGTCGACCGGGTTGACCCGCCCGTCGCCGGGCACGTGGAAGCCGGCGAGCAGGTCGTCGGTCTTGGCCCAGGGGAACAGCTTGCGACATCTCGGCCGGCGAGATCTCGTCGACCTCGAGGCCGAGGTGGCGCTGGAACGCCGCGACCCGGCGGTACTCCTCCAGCCGGTCGGCGTCCGCCGCCGCCTCGATCAGCCCGACCGGCTTGAAGCCCGTGGCCTGGCCGGTCTCGGCCTCCAGCCGGGCGTAGAGGTCGCGCGAGTAGAGCCGCATCGCGGTGCTCGTCTCCGAGAACGACCCGAAGCACGTCATCAGCCCGGCCGCGTGCCACGTCGTACCGCTGGTCAGCCGGTCGCGCTCCAGCAGCACCACGTCGTCGCCCCACCCCAGATGGGCCAGGTGGTAGGCGATCGAGGCGCCGATGACGCCGCCCCCGATGACGACGACGCGAGCACGGTCAGGCAGTTCGCACGGAGCACTCTGCCAGACGCGTCGAACACCGATTCGTCTGCGGTTTGCTGCGACATTTCTCCGCTTGGCGGCGCAGACGAATCGCCCTATTGGTTCGCCTCGCTCAGGCCCGCAGGCCTACCCTGGTCAGCGGTATGACGAACGCAAAGAACGAGAACACCGACCGGGACTTCTCCCTCGAGGCCGAGCTCGCCGAGACCGCAGGCTGGGATCTCGACGACCCCGACTCCGAGATCGCCCTCGACGCCAGTGGCGACGAGTGGGTCTCCGGCTACGCCGACGAGCCGGACCCCGAGGACGACGCCGACGAGGCAGAGCTCACCGTCGGCATGCAGGACCTGGCCGAGCGTCACGCCCTGCGCCGCGTCGCCGGGCTGTCGACCGAGCTCGAGGACATCAGCGAGGTCGAGTACCGCCAGCTGCGCCTCGAGCGCGTGGTCCTGGTCGGCGTCTGGACCGGAGGGTCGGTCGAGGACGCCGAGAACTCCATGGCCGAGCTCGCGCTGCTGGCCGAGACCGCCGGCTCGGAGGTGCTGGAGGCGATCTACCAGCGGCGCAACAAGCCCGACCCGGCGACGTACATCGGCCGCGGGCAAGGTCGACGGCCTCAAGGAGATGGTGCAGGCCTCCGGCGCCGACACCGTCATCTGCGACGGCGAGCTCAAGCCCAGCCAGCTGAGGAACCTCGAGGACCGCCTCAAGGTCAAGGTCGTCGACCGCACCGCGTTGATCCTCGACATCTTCGCCCAGCACGCGAAGTCCGCGGAGGGCCAGGCCCAGGTCGAGCTGGCCCAGCTGAGCTACATGAAGCAGCGGCTGCGCGGCTGGGGTGGCCAGCTCTCCCGCCAGGCCGGTGGCCGCGTCGGCGCCGACGGCGGCGGTATCGGCGGGCGTGGTCCCGGTGAGACCAAGATCGAGACCGACCGGCGGCGCATCAACACCAAGATCGCCAAGCTGCGCCGCGAGCTCGCCCACATGAAGGGCACCCGCGACACCAAGCGCCAGGAGCGCAAGCGCAACGAGATCCCGTCGGTGGCCATCGCCGGCTACACCAACGCCGGCAAGTCCTCGCTGCTCAACCGGCTGACCGGTGCGGGCGTGCTGGTCGAGGACTCGCTGTTCGCCACGCTCGACCCGACCACCCGACGTACCGAGACCTCCGACGGCCGCGTCTACACGATGAGCGACACGGTCGGGCTTCGTCCGGCACCTGCCCCACCAGCTCGTCGAGGCGTTCCGCTCGACGCTGGAGGAGGTCGCCGACGCCGACCTGATCCTCCACGTGGTCGACGGCTCGCACGTCGACCCCGAGGGCCAGATCGCGGCGGTGCGCGAGGTGTTCGCCGAGATCGGCGCCGACAAGGTGCCCGAGGTCATCGTGATCAACAAGGCCGACCTGGCCGACCCGATGGTGATCGCGCGGCTGCGCCAGCGCGAGCCGCACTCGGTCGTGGTCTCGGCCAAGACCGGCGAGGGCATCGACGACGTGCTGCGCCTGGTCGAGGACGAGCTGCCGCGTCCGGGCGTGGAGTTCGAGGCGCTGGTGCCCTACGCCCGCGGCGACCTGCTCGACCGCCTCCACCGCGAGGGCGAGATCGACTCGCATCGAGCACACCGGCGACGGCACGCGAGTCACCGGCCGCGCCACCGAGGCGCTGGCCGGCGAGCTCGCGTCGTACGCCGTGTAGGTCGCAGGTCGCTCGTCCTCAACCAGCGAGCCTCCCCCTCTCGGGCGGTCGACATCCGCGGCCTATCGCGCGAGGGTGGAGGGACCGTCTCTTCTCGGGAGGAACCTCATGCGCGCACGCACCACGTCCCTCTTCGCCGTCCTGGCCCTGGCCGCGGCGGGTGCGCTCGTCGTACCCGCTGACGCCGCGCCACCCGCAGCACCGCCGTCACCCGCACGACCGCGGCGGCGAAGACCGCGACGAGCATCGGCTACGGCGGCGGTGTGACGTCGGTCGACGCCGCGGCGACCCGCGTCGGCCTGCGCGTGCTCAAGATGGGCGGCAACGCCGTCGACGCGGCGGTCGCGACGGCCGCCGCGCTCGGAGTGACCGAGCCCTACAGCGCCGGCATCGGCGGTGGCGGCTACTTCGTCCTCTACAACGCCGAGAAGGGCAAGGTGCAGACGATCGACGGCCGCGAGACCGCGCCGGCCGGCATCACGCCGACGCCTTCATCGACCCGGCGACCGGCAAGCCCTACAACTTCACCCCCGAGCTGGTGACCAGCGGAGTCTCCGTCGGCGTCCCCGGCACGCCCGCCACGTGGGACAAGGCCCTGCGGCGGTGGGGCACGCTGGACCCTCGGCCAGACGCCTCAAGCCGGCCATCAAGCTCGCCGACCGCGGCTTCCTCGTCGACAGCACGTTCGCGCTGCAGACCAAGGAGAACCAGCCGCGCTTCGCGGCGTTCCCCTCGACGAGCGCCATCTACCTGCCGGGCGGCCAACCGCCGGCGGTCGGCAGCACGCTGAAGAACCCCGACCTCGCCGACACCTACCGGCTGCTGGCCGAGAAGGGCGTCAAGACCTTCTACACCGGCAAGCTGGCCACCCAGATCGCGGCCGCCGTACGCAAGCCGCCGAAGTCGACGACGACGACGCTGCCCGTGCCGCCCGGCTCGATGACCGAAGGCCGACCTCCGCAACTACCGCGCGGTCAACCGCAAGCCCACGCAGGTCGGCTACCGCGGCTACGACGTCTACGGCATGGCGCCGTCGTCCAGCGGCGGCTCGACGGTGGGCGAGGCCCTCAACATCATGGAGCGCTTCAACCTCGCCGGCAGCGACGCCTCCGCCCTGCACCACTACCTCGAGGCGTCGCGCGCTGGCCTTCGCCGACCGCGGCGCGTACGTCGGCGACCCGAGGTACGTCGACGTGCCGCTGGCCGCACTGCTCGACGACACCTACGCCGCCGAGCGGGCCTGCCAGATCAGCGAGACCACGGCGCTCGTCAAGCCCCTCACGACGCCGGGCAACCCCGCGTCGTACGACGGCAGCTGCGCGACCGCCGCTCCGGGTCAGGCGCGCGTCGACACCGACACCGAGAACATCTCGACCACCAACCTGACCGTGGCCGACCGGTGGGGCAACGTCGTCGAGTACACGCTGACCATCGAGCAGACCGGTGGCTCGGGCATCGTGGTGCCGGGCCGCGGCTTCATCCTCAACAACGAGCTGACCGACTTCTCTGCGGTCTACAAGGCGAGCGACCCCAACCGCATCCAGCCCGGCAAGCGGCCGCGCTCGTCGATGTCGCCGACGATCGTGCTCAAGGACGGCGAGCCCTGGCTGGCGCTCGGGTCGCCCGGCGGCTCGACGATCATCACCACGGTGCTGCAGATGCTGTTCAACCGCATCGACCGCGGGATGACGATCGAGCAGGCCATCGCCGCCCCGCGGGCAGCCCAGCGCAACACCGCCTCGGTGACCGCTGAGCAGTCCTTCATCGACGCCTACGGCGCGCTGCTGACGCCGTACGGGCACAAGTTCGCCGCGGCGGGCACGCCTGGCTCCTCGCGCCGCCGAGATCGGTGCCGCGACCGCCATCGAGATCGGCCCCGATGGCCTGATGACCGTCGTCGCCGAGCCCGTGCGCCGTGGAGGCGGCTCCGCTGGCGTGGTGGTGCCGAAGTAGCGGTCCTGGCTTTGCCCTGGTGCTGTGTCTCGCCGAGTCGGCGCAAATCGCCCTCGGTGAGTCGCCGAGTCGGCGCAATTGGCCCTCGGTGAGTCGCCGAGTCGGCGTCAGTCGATCCAGGGGTTCCTCAAAGCGATCGGGAATTGAGCGACGACTCGACGTACTTGTCAGGGCGATCTGCGCCGACTGGGCATGCTTTCAGGGGCGATTTGCGCCGACTCGGCGTTCAGCGGGCGGCGGCGACGCTCTCGTCCGTACCTGCGAGCTTCTGGGCGATCCAGATCGGCACGACGCTCACCACGATCAGCACGGCGGCGACGACGTTGACGACCGGGGCCTGGTTGGGGCGGAAGAGGTTCTGGTAGATCCAGATCGGCAGGGTCTGGATGCCCTGGCCGACGGTGAAGGTGGTCACGATGATCTCGTCGAAGCTCAGCGCGAACGCCAGCAGGCAGCCGGCCAGCAGCGACGACCGCAGCATCGGCAGCGTGATCTTGTAGAACGTGCGGAAGGTGCCCGCGCCGAGGTCCATCGAGGCCTCCTCGAGGTTGCCGCCGAGACGCCGCAGCCGCGCGACCGCGTTGTTGAACACGGTGACGATGCAGAACGTCGCGTGCGACACGATCAGCGTGAAGAAGCCCAGCTCGATGCCGACCATCGTGGTGAAGAAGTTGGCCAGTGCGACGCCGGTCACCACGCCGGGCAGCGCGATCGGCAAGATGATGAGCAGCGAGACGGTGTCGCGGCCGAAGAACCGGAACCGCTGCAGCGCCAGCGCCGCCATCGTGCCGAGCACGAGCGCGATCAGCGTCGCGACAGTGGCCACCTGCACCGACACCCAGACCGCGTCCCGGGCGCCCTGGGACTGGAAGGCCGCCTTCCACCACTCGGTGGTGTACCCGGTCGGCGGCCACGCGAACGTGCGCGAGGTGTTGAACGAGTTGAGCACCACCAGCGCCAGGGGCGCGTAGACGAACAGCAGCGCCAGCCCGGTACTGATGGCGAGCACGCGACGCATGAGCGCGGAGAGGTTCATAGGTTCTCCAGCGCCCCGGTGCGGCGGACGGCAGCCAGGTAGACGAGCATGATCACGACGGGGATCGTCGCGACCGCCGCGGCGAACGGCAGGTTGTTGCCCTTCAGCACGTTGTCGTAGATGACGTTGCCGAGCATCTGGTTGGCGCCGCCGACGATCTGGACCGCGATGTAGTCGCCGAGCGTCAGCGAGAACGCGAAGATCGAGCCGGCCACCATCGCCGGGAACAGCACGGGCAGCACGACGCGCCGCATGGTCACGGCGGACCCGGCGCCGAGGTCGGCCGACGCCTCGAGCAAGGAGTTCGGCAGCCGCTCGAGGCCGGCGTACATCGGCAGGATCATGTAGGGCAGCCACAGGTAGGCCAGCGTCACGACCGTCGCGAACAGGCCGTAGCCCGGCGACGAGAGCCCGAACGGCTCGAGCAGCCACGCGATCGGGCCGCTCGCGGAGAACATGCCGCGCCAGGCGTACGCCTTGACCAGGTACGACGCCCACAGCGGCGTGAGGATCGCGATCACCAGCAGGCGTTGGGCTCGCGGCGAGGCGACCTTGGCCATGTAGAGCGCGACCGGGAACGCGATGACCGCGTCGATGACCGTCACCCCGACGGCGATGAGCAGCGTGCGGAACGTGATCGTGCGGTAGACGTCCTGGCTGAAGAGCTCGCGGAAGTTGTCGAGCGTCCAGGTCCGCTCGATGTTGCCGGTGAACCCGTCCGCGGTCCACAGCGCCGTGATGAACAGCGCCGCGAGCGCGGCGAGGTACCCCACCCCCAGCCACAGCATGGGCGGCCCGAGGAGCAGCCCGAGCCGCAGCCGGGGGTGGCGGTGCAGGACACCGCTCACGCCGCTGGTCGAGGAGGGCGCGCTAGCGCCCGTCACGAGACCCGGTGACCGGACCGCGTGCCTCGTCACGGGTCTCGTGACGTGCTGCGCGACCTCCTCGACCAGCGGTCACGTCAGCCCTTGATCTCGGTCCAGGCCTGGGTCCACTCCTGGTACGTCGTGCACTTGACGTCCGTGCGCCCGTCGAGGCACTGCTCGATCGGCGTGGTCCAGTAGTGGATCTGCTCGGCGTACGCCTCGTCGCCTGCGTGGTAGCCCTCGCAGAAGCCCTCGGACGTCAGGTCGCAGGCCTTGCTGTTGGCCGGCGCCTCACCGAACCACTCGGCCACGGCGGCGTTCGCCTCCGGGCTGACGATGTGGTCGAGCCACAGGTAGGCGCAGTTCGGGACCTCGGTGTCCGCGGAGATCATCCAGGTGTCCGACCATCCGGTCGCGCCCTCCTCGGGGAGGATCGCCTCGACCGGGCGCCTTCTCGCCCTGGGCGACGTTGACGATCACCTGCCACGTGGTGCCGATGACGCTGTCGCCGGTGCTGAAGGCCTGGATCTCCTTGAGGTAGTCCGACCAGTACTCGCCCACGTGCGTGCGCTGCTCCTTGAGCAGGTCGACCGCCGCGGCCAGCTGGTCGGCGTCGAGGGCGTAGGGGTCCTCGATGCCGAGGTCCGGCTGGGTCTTCATCAGGTACAGCGCGGCGTCGGCGATGTAGATCGGCGAGTCGTACGCCGTCACCTTGCCGCTGTAGGTCCCGGCGTCGTCGAAGACCGCGCCCCAGCTGGTGGGAGCAGGCTGGACGACCTCGGTGTTGTACATCAGCAGGTTGGCGCCGTAGCCGTGCGGGACGCCGTACATCTGGCCGTTGACGGAGTTCCACGGGCGGTCCTTGAGGAAGTCCCACTCGTCGGCGTAGTTGGGGATCAGGTCGGTGTTGACCGGGGCCACGTCGCCGGCGGCGATCATCCGCAGGGTCGCGTCGCCGGAGGCCGACACCACGTCGTACTGGCCGCTCTTCATCAGCGTGACGGCCTCGTCGGAGGTGCCGAAGTACTTCACCGAGACCTCGCAGCCGGTCTCCTCCTCGAACGGCGTCACCCAGTCGACCGACTTGTCGGTGCTGCCGTCCTCGGCGTAGCCCGGCCAGGCGAGGACCGAGAGCGAGCCCTCGCCCTCGCCGACCTCTTCGGCCATCGGGATGTCGGGCGGGACGAACCCGCCCTGCTCCTCGGCGGCCTGGCCGTCGCCGTCGCCGTCGCTGGCGTCCTCGGTGCCGCAGGCGGCCAGGCTGACGGCGAGGGCAAGGCCCAGCGCGGCTGCTCCGGCAAGGGTGCGTTTCCTGTTCTCATGTTTCCTCCTGGTGGGATCCCGAGCCGGTGGTGCCATTCGTGGCTGGGAGTCAGGTCGATGAGGTGCTCGTCGGCCCAGGCCAAGGTGACGCGTGTCGCCCTCCTTGCCGACCCTCTGGTCGGAGGTGCCGTGCAGGTTCTGCCGCAGCACGGTGAGGGTGCCGCCCTCGTCGAGGCGGACGACGTAGTGGTTGACCGAGCCGAGGTAGACGACGGCCTCGATGACGCCGGTCGTACGACCGCGCAGGCCGGCTGCCTCGTCGGTGCCGGCGAGGTGGATCTTCTCGGGCCGGATCGAGTACATCCCCTCGCGGCCCAGCACCACCCTGGCGGTCTCGCCCGCGATCAGGTTGGAGGTGCCGACGAAGCCCGCCACGAACGACGACGCCGGAGCCTCGTAGAGCTGTGCGGGCGCCGCGACCTGCTCGACGCGCCCCTCGTTGAAGACCGCGATGCGGTCGCTCATCGTGAGCGCCTCCTCCTGGTCGTGGGTGACGAACACGAAGGTGATGCCGACGTCGCGCTGCAGCTGCTTGAGCTCGATCTGCATCTCGCGGCGCAGCTTGAGGTCGAGGGCGCCCAGCGGCTCGTCGAGCAGCAGCACCTTGGGCCGGTTGACCAGCGCGCGGGCCAGCGCGACGCGCTGCCGCTGCCCGCCGGAGAGCTGGCCGGGTCGCCGGCCGCCGTACCCGCCCAGGCGCACGGACTCCAGCGCCTCCTCGGCCCGCTGGCGGCGCTCGCGGCGGGCCACCTTCTTGACCGCCAGCCCGTACTCGACGTTGCCGATCACGTCGAGGTGCGGGAACAGCGCGTAGTCCTGGAAGACGGTGTTGACGTTGCGCGCGAACGGCGCCTGCTTGGTCACGTCCTTGCCGTCGAGGTGCACCTTCCCCGAGGTGGGCGCCTCGAAGCCGGCGATCATCCGCAGCACGGTGGTCTTCCCCGAGCCCGACGGCCCGAGCATCGAGAAGAACTCGCCGTCGCGGATCTCGAGGTCGAGGTCGTCGACCGCCGTGACCGCGCCGAACCGCTTGGTGACGGACTCCAGCCGGACGGCAGCGGACATGCAGGGAACCTAGGGCGTCGGAATCCGTCGTCACAAGCACGTTCGGGCGTAGCCGCAATCCTGGCCGTCGGAATCCGTCAGGTGTCACGAAGCACGTCGCTGGTCACGGATTCAGGCGTGACGCGGCGACGCTCGGTGGTTGAGGTCGAGGCTCGCAAGCTCGCACCTCAACCAGCGAGCGTTCGGTGGTTGAGGTGCGAGGAGCTGCCAGCGACGAGCCTCGAAGCCACCCCTGTGCACGCCGTACGCCGCCTGTCCCCGCCCGGACGTAGGGTGGCGGGTGCCCGCGGACGACCCCCCGATGCCGAGAGACGCGCTCGTCCGCGACGTGCTGGCCGCAGCCGTCGACGCCCTCGGTGGCGAGGAGCGGCCGGGCCAGGTGGCGATGGCCGAGGCGGTCGCCGCGGCGATGTCCGGCGGCGAGCACCTGCTCGTCCAGGCGGGCACCGGCACCGGCAAGTCGCTGGGCTACCTGGTCCCCGCGCTGCTCCACAAACGACGCGTGGTGGTCGCGACGGCCACCCTCGCCCTCCAGCACCAGCTGGTCGAGCGCGACATCCCCCGGCTGGTCGAGGCCATCGAGGCGAGCCCGTTCAAGGACGCCGTCGACACCTCCCACGCCGTGCTGAAGGGCCGCTCCAACTACGTCTGCCTCCACCGCATCCGCGAGGGCGTGCCCGACGACCAGGGCGCGCTCGTCGAGGTGCCGAAGGGGTCGATGGCCAAGAAGGTGCTCGACCTCCGGGCCTGGGCCGAGCGCGAGGCCGAGGCCGGCGGCTCCGGCGAGCGCGACCACGCGCCGCGCCACACCGACCGCGAGTGGCGGCAGGTCTCGGTCAACCACCGCGAGTGCCTGGGCGCGACGCGCTGCCCGTTCGGCCAGGAGTGCTTCGTCGAGGTGGCTCGCGAGCAGGCCCACCGCTCCCACCTGATCGTCACCAACCACTCGCTGCTGGCGATCGACGCGATCGAGGGGGTGCCGATGATCCCCGACTACGACGTCGTGGTCGTCGACGAGGCCCACGAGCTGGTGGCCCGGGTGACCCAGGCGGCGACCGACGAGCTCGCGGTCAACGACGTCGAGCGCGCGGCCCGCCGCTCGCAGCGCCACGTCGGCGAGTCCAACGCCGCCGACGACCTCGCCGACGCGGGTGACGCCTTGCAGCTGGCGATGGACGAGTCGAGCCCGGGCCGGTTCGACGAGGTGCCGGAGGCGCTGAAGGACGCCCTGGTGCTGGTCCGCGACGCGGCGCGTGCGTGCCTGTCGGCCTACCCCCGCGAGGCGGAGGGCGCCGGGCGGAGGGCGAGGTCGACGCCGGCCGCACCCAGGCCCGCGGGCTGGTGCAGGAGGTCTTCGTGACCGCCGAGCGGATGGCTGCCGCGAGCAGCGGCGACGTGCTCTGGCTGAGCGAGGGCGGCGACCGCATCCCGCCGCGGCTGTGCGTGGCGCCGCTGCAGGTGTGGAGCCAGATGCGCGACAAGCTGCTCTCCGACAAGACGGCGGTGTTCACCTCGGCCACCTTGATGCTCGGCGGCGACTTCTCCTCGATGGCCGTGTCTGTCGGCCTCAAGCCCGGCCGAGCGGGTCGTCGACACCGACGACTTCACCGGCCGGTCAACCCCGACGGCCGGCGACGTGCCCTGCCCTGGCGCGGCCTCGACGCCGGGTCGCCGTTCGACTACGGCCGCCAGGCGATCCTCTACGTCGCCCGCCACCTGCCGACGCCCGGTCGCGACGGGCTCGGCAAGGCCCAGCTCGACGAGATCGTCGAGCTCGTCGACGCCGCTGGAGGGCCGCACCCTCGGGCTGTTCAGCTCACGCCGGGCCGCCGAGACGGCGGCGGCCGAGGTGCGCGAACGTCTGCCCCACCTGACCACGCTGGCCCAGGGCGACGCCCAGCTGCCCGAGCTGGCGCGCCAGTTCGTCGAGGACCCCCACACCTGCCTGTTCGGCACGCTCAGCCTCTGGCAGGGGCTCGACGTGCCCGGTGAGACCTGTCAGCTGGTGCTCATCGACCGCATCCCGTTCCCGCGGCCCGACGACCCGCTGATGTCGGCGCGGCAGCGCGCGGCCGACCAGTCCGGCGGCAACGGCTTCATGCAGGTCGCCGCCACCCACGCCGCGTTGCTACTCGCGCAGGGGTCCGGACGGCTGATCCGCACCGCGACCGACCGTGGCGTGGTCGCCGTCCTCGACCCGCGGCTGGTGACCGCTCGTTACGGCGGCTTCCTCAAGGCCAGCCTGCCGCCGATGTGGGTCACGACCGATCCCGACGTGGTGCGCCAGGCGCTCAAGCGCCTCGCCGAGGCGGGCGCCGGTGGCGCCTGAGGTGATCTTGAAGCCCAGCCAGATCACCAGCCACCCGATCAGCACGTCGACGACCCAGTGGTTGCCGGTGCCGATGACGACCAGCCCGGTGATCAGGGCGTGCAGCCAGCCGCCGATCCGCATCCACCGCCCCACCGTGGCCGGGGCGTGCCGCTGCAGCACCATCGCCACCCACAGCGCCCAGCCGGCGTGCAGCGACGGGAAGGCCGCCAGCTGGTTGGTCAGGCCGCCGAGTCCCTTGGGTGCGGAGGCGTCGCCGCCCCACCACCCGTCACCCGACGTCAGCGCCAGCACGTCGGCGTACCCGCCGAACAGCCGGGGCGGCGCGGTCGGCAGCAACAGGTAGGCGACGAGGGCGATGATCGTGCCGACCAGCAGGGCGCGGCGGGCGGGCACGTAGACGTCGGCGCCGCGGCGGTAGAGCCAGACCAGCACCACGGCGGTGACGACGTAGTGGGCGGTGGCATACCAGAAGCTGCCGAACAGGCTCAGCCCGCGGCTGACGACGAAGACCTGGTTGATGGCGCCTTCCCACGACAGGTGGAGGGCGCTCTCGATGTCGAGGAGCTCGGCGGCGCGGCGCTGGGCCGGCCGGAGGGAGTCGCTGGCGAACATCCGCGAGCCGGAGTAGGCGACGTAGAGCGTCGAAGATGATGAACATCTCGACGAGGGCCGCGCGCCAGCCCCGGGTGGTGGTCTTCTGCTTGACCGCCTCCCGGACTTCGCTGCGTCCGCTCCCCATGGCTAGAGCCTGCCCCGTTCGCTCAACTTCTGCACATCAGTTGTTCCCCTGGCCCGCCCCTGAGGAGTCCCCGGCGCCCGTGGGGATACCGTCAGTTTCGCCACCGCCGAGACCGGGCAAGTAACCCCTCACGCGTACCAAGCCGTTCGTAGGTGCAACGTTGCTGGCCATGCTCCTCATTCCGCAAGGAGGCTGGCCGATTTCCTGGGCATCCTCCACCGAACCTGCACAACTGCTCCAGCCGGACGCGAGCTGCGGTGGCCTGTGCGGAGAAGCCGCGAAGGGCGGGACCGATGGTCCCGCCCCCCGTCTTCCCCGGCTCGCCAGCCGGGGTCGAGTCGGCTGGCGAAGTCTTCAGTTGCTTCGGTGGTTGAGGTGCGAGGGCCGCCAGGCCCGAGCCTCGAAACCACCAGGCTCACTCGGTCGGCACCCGCAGCCGCTGGCCGGTCAGCACCATGCCGGAGTCGAGCGCGTTGAGCCGCTCGATGCGGTCGACCATGGTGCGGACGTCGTCCTCGCCGGTCGCGACGGCCGCGTCGGCGGCGATGGCCCACAGGGTGTCGCCGGGGCCGACCTGGACGATCCGCGTGGGCTCGGGAGTGCCCGGGCGCTCGGTCGCGACCGAGCCGGCGCCCAGGAAGACGCCGGCGACCAGCGCGAGCAGCACGCCGGCCAGCAGCACCACGGCCCGGCCGCGGCGCGTCAGCCGCACGGTCGACGGCTGCGTCGACGGCTGCCGCCCCGGCGTACGGCCGGGCGGCTGGTCGGACGGGGAACGAGGCGGACCTCGTGGATCGTCATGGTGCTCATCGGGACCTCCTGGGGAAGTTGCCGGTCACCCTGACCGGCTGTCGGCTCCTTGTTCGATCCCTGTCTAACGGGGACCACCGACAGTGGTTGCGGATCGGCTGCTGGCCCCCGCTCGATCAGACGTTCGATCGAACATGTGATCGAGAGTAGAGCATGTGTTCGAACGCGCACAACCCCCGACTCGAAGAAACGTTCGAACCCGAGCCGAAGGACACGCCGTTCGAACAGGTGTTTGAACCTGACCCCTCGATAGGTCTACGGTTCGGCCATGGCAACCGAGAGCTCAGGCCGTCCTGCCAAGCCCAGCAAGTCGACCGGCAAATCGCCAGCAAGGTGAGCGAGCTGCCCGACGGCCCGCCCGACGCGACGGGTCTGACCCCGCGGCAGCAACGCGTGCTGGCCCACATCAAGGACTCCATCGAGAAGGTCGGCTACCCGCCCAGCATGCGCGAGATCGGCGAGGCGGTCGGCCTGACCAGCTCCTCCAGCGTGGCCCACCAGCTGCGGGTGCTCGAGGAGAAGGGCTTCCTCAAGCGCGACCCCAACCGCCCTCGTGCGCTCGAGGTCTTCCTGCCCGAGGTGATGGCGGCCCGCCGCTCGCTCGGCGCCGCCGAGGAGACGCAGCTACGACGAGACCGGCATCGGCGACACCGTGACCCCGGCGACCTACGTGCCGGTCCTCGGCCGCATCGCCGCCGGCGGCCCGATCCTCGCCGAGGAGCGGATCGAGGACGTCTTCCCGCTGCCCAAGCAGCTGGTCGGCGAGGGCACGCTGTTCCTGCTGCAGGTCTCCGGCGACTCGATGGTCGAAGCCGCGATCTGCGACGGCGACTACGTCGTGATCCGCCAGGAGCAGACCGCCGAGAACGGCGACATCGTGGCCGCGCTCATCGACGGCGAGGCGACGGTCAAGACCTTCCAGCGCAAGGCCGGCCAGGTCTGGCTGCTGCCGCACAACCCGTCGTACGACCCGATCGACGGCACCAACGCCAGCATCCTCGGCATCGTCACCGCGGTGCTGCGCAAGGTCTGAGTTCGGTGGTTGAGGAGGTCGCGCGAGCCTCGAAACCACCTTCACCGGTCCTTCAACCGCCTCACGAACTTCAGCCCCGACCACGTCGCGTCGATCGCGGCGACCTTGACGTCGACGAAGCCGAGCTCGAGGCCGAGGTCGCGCACCTTGTTCTCGTCGAGGTCGGTGCTCATCTTGCTGGCCTTCTTCGGCCAGCAGACCCAGACCATCCCGGCCGTCGCGGTGCGCTCGAACAACGCCGGCAGCCGCTTCTCCAGGCTCGCCAGCGAGGTGTGCCAGGTCAGGGTGACGTCCGTGCGTGACCGGCGGGGGAGGCGGCGTACGACGGTCGCAGCCGGCAGCTCGCCCAGCTCCAGACCCGCTGGCTGGCCGTCGAGGAAGAGCACGTGGTCGGGCTTGATCCCGAGCTTCTGGGGGAGCGGAGTGCCGGAGTAGCCGGCCGGCCCAGGACCGGGCTGGCGGGGTCATCGGGCGGCTCGCTTCCCGCCGGCGGGCCGCGGCGGGGGCGGTGGCTCCTCGCTCTTGATGACGCCGAGCATCCGCAGCAGGCGCGCCACCAGGAGCAGCCCCGCGAACAGGCAGGCCACCGCTCCCAGCGACGCGAGCCCGAGGAACGCCCACGCCTTGCCGTCGCCGCCGCGCGCCTGCGGAGCCGAAGTCGATGGCGGCGTACACGAGGTAGCCCCAGGCGACGACCGCCAGGGTCACGCCGAGTGCGAGCGCGAGGAGCTTGGCGCGGGAGCGTTCGGCGGGCTCGCTGGGCCGGTGGTGGGGGCGGGCTCGGCACGGCGCTTCCCCGCGTGCTTGCCCGACGACTCCACCGGGCCATCATGACCCATGGTGGAAGCGTCCCGACGCGGGTCGCGCCGGCCGCGACACGCGGGTCGCAGCCCGTCTGGACCACCCTCTGACCTGCGCAGATGCCGCACCAACCGCGATCCGCCGCAAAGTCGCCTATCTAGGGGCTTGCCAGGCCCGCGACCCCAACATATAGTCGAGTTACACGGATGTAGTTATCCACACCACATCCACAGGCAGACCCCCCGGCCCCCACAGGTCGGCGGTCTCGCTCAACAGCCAAGCAGGCGTTATCCACAGCCTCTCAGAGGCTGTGTCCGGCGCGCCCCGAGCACGCGAGAGGAGCTCCTCATGCACTGTCCCTACTGCCGCGACACCGACACGCGCGTGATCGACTCCCGCGTCGCCGAGGACGGCGCCTCCATCCGCCGCCGCCGCTCCTGCTCGGCGTGCAACAAGCGGTTCACCACCGTCGAGATGGCCCAGCTCACCGTGCTGAAGCGGTCGGGCGCCAGCGAGCCGTTCGACCGCGACAAGGCCGTCGCCGGCGTCCGCAAGGCCTGCAAGGGCCGGCCGGTCACCGAGGACGACCTGGCCTGCCTCGGCCAGCAGGTCGAGGACGTCGCTGCGCCAGTCCGGCGCCGCCGAGGTGCCCGCCAACGAGATCGGCCTGGCCATCTTGGGCCCGCTGCGCGACCTCGACGACGTCGCCTACCTGCGCTTCTCGTCGGTCTACAAGCAGTTCGACTCCGCCGACGACTTCGAGGCCGAGATCGCGATCCTGCGCGCCGAGCACGACGTCGAGTCCACGCTCGGCCGAGCTTGTCGAGGCCCTCTTGCCTCAGCCCGCCGTTCGGGCTGACCACAGACCACCCGGTACGTCGTGGGGAAGCGGCGTACCGGGTGCACCACCTCGGTGCCCCATGGCAGCCCTGCGGCTATGTCGGTGCCATCAGCAACACTGTTGAGCAGGGACCGACACGAGTGGGAACCGAGGAGCACAGGCATATGACCGAGACCGTGAGTGGGGCTGCCAAGCGCACCAAGGCAGCGGGTATGACGATCGAACGCGTCTTCAGCACCGAGGGGGTCCACCCCTACGACGAGCTGACCTGGGAGCGCCGCGACGTCGTCCAGACCAACTGGCGCACCGGCGAGACGGTCTTCGAGCAGCGCGGCGTGGAGTTCCCGTCCACCTGGTCGGTCAACGCCTCCACCATCGTCACGACGAAATACTTCCGCGGCGCCGTCGACACCGACGCCCGCGAGTGGAGCCTCAAGCAGCTCATCGACCGCGTCGTCTCGACGTACGTGAAGGCCGGCCGCGACTTCGGCTACTTCACCACGCCCGCCGACGCCGACGTCTTCGAGCACGAGCTGACCTGGCTGCTGGTCAACCAGTACTTCTCCTTCAACTCCCCGGTCTGGTTCAACGTCGGCACCCAGTCGCCCCAGCAGGTCTCGGCCTGCTTCATCCTCTCGGTCGACGACTCGATGGACTCCATCCTCAACTGGTACAAGGAGGAGGGCTTCATCTTCAAGGGCGGCTCCGGCGCCGGCCTCAACCTCTCCCGCATCCGCTCCTCCAAGGAGCTGCTCTCCTCGGGCGGCTCGGCGAGCGGGCCGGTCTCCTTCATGCGCGGCGCCGACGCCTCGGCCGGCACCATCAAGTCGGGCGGCGCCACGCGCCGTGCGGCCAAGATGGTCGTGCTCGACGTCGACCACCCCGACATCGTGGAGTTCGTCGAGACCAAGGCGCGCGAGGAGGACAAGATCCGCGCGCTGCGCGACGCCGGCTTCGACATGGACCTCGGCGGCAAGGACATCACCTCGGTCCAATACCAGAACGCCAACAACTCCGTGCGCGTCAGCGACGAGTTCATGCGTGCGGTCGAGGAGGGCACCGAGTTCGGGCTGCGCTCCCGCAAGACCGGCGAGGTCATCGAGACCGTCGACGCCCGCGAGCTGTTCCGCAAGATCAGCAAGGCCGCGTGGGAGTGCGCCGACCCGGGGCTTCAGTACGACGACACGATCAACGACTGGCACACCAACCCCGAGACCGGCCGGATCACCGCGTCCAACCCGTGCTCCGAATACATGTCGCTCGACAACTCCTCGTGCAACCTCGCCTCGCTCAACCTGCTGAAGTTCCTCAAGGACCTGATCACCAGCGGGCACCTTCGACGGCGAGCTGTTCGCGAAGGCCGTCGAGGTGATCATCACCGCGATGGACATCTCCATCTGCTTCGCCGACTTCCCGACCGAGGCGATCGGCGACACCACCCGCGACTACCGCCAGCTCGGCATCGGCTACGCCAACCTCGGCGCGCTGCTGATGGCGATGGGTCTGGGCTACGACTCCGACGGCGGCCGCGCGATGGCCGCGGCCGTCACCTCGCTGATGACCGGCGTCTCCTACCGTCGCTCGGCCGAGCTGGCCGGCGTCGTCGGCCCCTACGCCGGCTACGCCCGCAACGCCGAGGCCCACAAGAAGGTGATGCGCAAGCACCAGGCCGCCAACGACGCGGTCCGCACCCTCGGCATCGCCGACGACCAGGTCCACAAGCTGGCCACCCAGGCCTGGGCCGACGTCCAGAAGGTCGGCGAGGCCAACGGCTTCCGCAACGCCCAGGCCTCGGTGCTCGCGCCCACCGGCACCATCGGCTTCATGATGGACTGCGACACCACCGGCATCGAGCCCGACTTCTCCCTGGTGAAGTTCAAGAAGCTCGTCGGCGGCGGCTCGATGCAGATCGTCAACCAGACGATCCCGCGGGCGCTGACCAAGCTGGGCTACGCCGAGGAGCAGGTCGAGGCCATCGTCGCCTTCATCGCCGACAACGGCCACGTGATCGACGCCCCCGGCCTCAAGACCGAGCACTACGACGATCTTCGACACCGCGATGGGCGCTCGCGCCCTCAAGCCGATGGGCCACGTCCGGATGATGGCGGCCTGCCAGCCGTTCCTGTCCGGCGCGATCTCCAAGACGGTCAACCTGCCCGAGACCGCGACGGTCGAGGAGATCGAGGACATCTACCTCCAGTCCTGGAAGCTCGGCCTCAAGGCGACCGCCGTCTACCGCGACAACTGCAAGGTCGGCCAGCCGCTGGCCGACGGCAAGTCCGACTCCTCCAAGGCCGACCAGGCCCGCGCCGGCTCCGCCATCGAGCCGGCCGAGGTCAAGACCGTCGAGACGATCGTCTACCGCCCGACCCGCAAGCGCCTGCCCAAGCAGCGCGCCTCGCGCACCACGTCGTTCACCGTCGGTGGCGCCGAGGGTTACATGACCTCCGGCGCCCACGACGACGGCGAGCTCGGCGAGGTCTTCCTCAAGCTCGGCAAGCAGGGCTCCACCCTCGCCGGCGTGATGGACGCCTTCTCCATCGCGGTCTCGATCGGCCTGCAGTACGGCGTCCCGCTGGAGACCTACGTCTCGAAGTTCACCAACCTGTCCTTCGAGCCCGCCGGCCTCACCGACGACGCCGACGTCCGGATGGCGAAGTCGATCATGGACTACATCTTCCGCCGCCTGGCCCTCGACTACCTCGACTTCGAGACCCGCCAGTCCCTGGGCATCTACTCCGCCGACGAGCGGCAGCGCTACCTGGAGACCGGAAGTTACGAGCCCCTCCAGATCAGCGAGGCCGAGTCCCTCAAGGCCGACCCGCCCGTCGACGCCACCATCGTCGAAGACACCGACGTCTCCGCCCACGT
>CAVWXS010000049.1:0-191232 GCA_963758885.1 uncultured Actinomycetota bacterium | reverse complement strand
CAGAGACCTGCCCATCACAGCTTCACCACGCGGTCGGCGCGGTGCGCCGCGGCCAGGATGAGCGCCGCGTTCGCCTCGTCGACCCGGGCCACCCAGGCCTCGGCCTCGGCGCGGCGTCTTGCCGAACTCCACGTGCCGCGCGACCAGGCGCCCGCGGCGGGCCTCGTCGTCGGTCTCGAGGTGCACGACCTCGTCGAGCTCGGCCCGCACGGCCCGCCACTCGGGCCGGTCGAGGAGGAGGTAGTTGCCCTCCGTCACCACGAGCTCGGCCTCGGGCGGCACGGCGAGCGCGCCGGCGATCGGCTGCTCGAGGCCGCGCTCGAAGCCGGGCGCGTACACGGCGTGGCCGCGCTCCTCGCGCAGCGCGCCGCAACAACGCGGCGTACCCCCAGGCATCGAAGGTGTCCGGCGCCCCCTTGCGGTCGAGCCGGCCGAGGGACTCGAGCGTGACGTCGGCGAGGTGGAAGCCGTCCATCGGCACGTACGCCGCCGGCACGCCGCTGGCCGCCACCAGGCCGAGCGCGTACGTCGTCTTGCCGGCGCCGGGTGCGCCGGTGATGCCGACGACACGGCGCGGTCCCATGTGCCGAGCGTGCCACGGCCCCACCCGAAGGTGCAGGTGACCTCTGGAGCCGATCGTGCTTGGCTGGAAGGCGGTCAACCACTCGGGAGGAACCATGACCGACGTCCAACAAGCACGCACAACTCGCCGCGGCCTGCTGGCCGGCACGGGAGTCGTCGCCGGAGCGACAGCCCTCGGTGGCCCCACGGCGGCGGCGCACGCAGGAGATCGAGGAGGTGGCGGGCTGGCCTCCGACGACTGGCCGAGAGGCCCTGGGGCCCGGATTCGCCCGCAGCACGCCGACGACGAGCTGCGCGCCATGCTGCGCCAGATCGACCCCGACCGCATCGAGGCGAACGTCCGCAAGCTGGCGTCGTTCGGCACCCGGCACACGCTGTCGAGCCAGGACGACCCGGTCCGCGGCATCGGGGCGGCGCGCGACTGGCTCTTGGCGGAGTTCCAGAAGTACGCCGCGGAGTCGGGCGGGCGGATGACGGCAGAGCTCCAGTCGTTCATCCAGCCTGCCGACGGCGACCGGGTTCCCGTGGACACCAGGATCACCAACGTCCGCGCGACGCTGCTCGGCGACGAGGACGCCAACCGGACCTACGTCGTCAGTGGGCACTACGACTCGCGGGTCACCGATCCCAACAACGCCACCGACGACGCGCCCGGCGCCGACGACGACGCGTCGGGCGTCGCGGTCTCGCTCGAGCTCGCACGGGTGATGGCCACGCACCACAGCCGGTCGACGATCGTCTTCGCAGCAGTCGCAGGCGAGGAGCAGGGCCTCTACGGCTCGAAGTACATGGCCGACACGTACAAGACCGAGGGCGTGAACGTCGAGGGCATGTTCACCAACGACATCGTCGGCAGCAGCACGGCTGACGACGGCACCCGCGACACCACGAGCGTGCGGCTGTTCGCCCAGGGCCCCCCGTCCAGCGAGGACGCCACCACACGTGCGTTGCGGCTCACCCTGGGCGGCGAGAACGACTCGCCCGCGCGCAACCTGGCCCGTTTCGTGACCGAGGTCGCCGGGCCGCGGACCAGCGGGATGGACATCCGGGTCATCTACCGGCTCGACCGCTATCTCAGGGGCGGCGACCACACCTGGTTCCTGAACAACGGCTTCCCGGCGGCTCGGTTCACCGAGCCGGCGGAGAACTTCGCCCACCAGCACCAGGACGTCCGCGTGGAGGACGGCGTCCAGTTCGGCGACCTGCCGGAGTTCTGCGACTTCGACTACATCGCCGGCGTGGGTCGAGTCAACGGCGCTGCGCTGTGGTCGCTCGCCCAGGCGCCCGGGATGCCGCTGCAGGTGCAGATCGACGCGTCGGTGCTCACCAACGACACCGTGCTGCGCTGGCAGCCGCCCACCAACACCGCGGGCCTCGCCGGCTACGAGGTGGTGTGGCGGCCGACGATCAACCCGTTCTGGACCCACGTCATCGACATCGGCAACGTCCACCGAGGCGACCATCGACCTGTCCAAGGACAACGTGGTCTTCGGCGTGCGGTCGGTGAGTACCGACGGCTACCGCAGCCCGGCGGTGTTCCCGTTCCGGGCGCCACCGCCGACCTAGGGCTGAAACGGAAGATCCCCGGCACCAGGTGCCGGGGGTCTTCCGTCTTGTCGGTTCAGGAGGCGACCAGGGTGTTGTGGAACGCCTTCGCCTGCCAGGCGTCGCCGTCGCGGACGAGGACGACGGTGAACCTGGCGTGGTTGGTGCCGGCCATCGGGCCGGTCGGGCAGTCGAGGGTCGCGTCGACCTGGGCCAGCGCCACGTCGCCGCCGAGCTGGTCGACCGACTCGACGTCGTACCGCACCGTGCTCCCGCGGTAGATCGAGTCGAAGATCCCCTGGTGGCCGGCGGCGATCGCGGCTCGGCCGCGGTGCCGCGAGCCGCGGATGTCGACGAAGGCAGCGTCGTCGGTGAACTCGGCACCGAAGGCGGCGCCGTCGGCGGCGTTCCAGGCGGCCTCGAGGTGGGCGACGAGGTCGCGAGCGGCGGTGTCGGCGGGGGCGCCGGTCATGGTCGGGGTGTTCATGGCATGCTCCTGTTTGGTTGAGGTATCGTCAGATGACTTGAGTAAAGTACAAGTGACTTGAATGGGAGTCAAGCATGAATCGGCGTGAGGTGCAGGCTGCCGAGACGAGGCGGCTGATCCTGGAGTCGGCGCGGCGTCGCTTCGCGGGCGACGGCTACGCGCGCACCAGCCTGAAGGCGATCGCCGCCGACGTCGGCGTCTCGGTCCAGACGATCTACGACAGCGTGGGCCAGAAGGCCGACCTGGTCCGGCGGCTCAACGACCTGATCGACGACGAGGCCCAGGTGGGCGAGCTCGCGGCGACTCTCGCCACCGAGACCGACCCACGTGCGGTCGTCGGGGTGTCCGCGCGGATCACCAGGCGGATCCACGAGCGTTGCGGCGACCTGGTCCGCGCCGGCTTCGAGGCGGCCCGGGCCGAGCCGGAGCTGGCCGAGGTGGCGGCGGAGGGTGGACGGCGGCACCGTGGCGGCGCCGCCCGCGTCGCTGGGCGACTCGCGGAGCTGAAGGCTCTGCGCAAGGGGCTCCCGACCGAGCAGGCCGCTCTCACCCTGGCCGCGCTCAGTGACATCCGCGTGGCGTTCCTCCTGGCCGACGACCACGGCCTGTCACCGCAGCAGATCGAGGACTGGATCGCCGAGAGGTGCGCGGAGGCCGTCCTGCGCGGCAAGGTCCAAGGCTAGCGACGTCGACGGGGTCGCCCCCCGAGCTCGCGGACCTGGTCGCGCAGGTCGTCGGTCTCCGCTTCCAGGACGAAGACCCGCTCGATGCCCGCGAGGTTGAGTCCGGCTTCGAGGTACATCGAGATCCGGCCGATGCGTTCGATGTCGCGCTCGCTGTAGCGACGCGTCCCCCCGTCGGTGCGTTCGGGCGTCAGCAGACCGCGGCTCTCATAGACCCTGAGCATCTGGGGGTCCACGCCGGTGAGCTCTCCGGCGACGGAGATCGCGTAGAGGGCCAGGTCGGGGTTCCTCGCCTTCGTCACTGATGATTTTCCTCCCGGCCTCTTGCGTCCGTGCTCTCGCGTATGATACATGAAATCTATGTCAGTCGTTATCGATCCGGCTGGCACCGAGACAACACCAGAACCCATCACTTGTGGAGGTGAACCATGTTGATGCGCACCGATCCGTTCCGCGAGTTCGACCGGCTCGCCCAGCAGCTGGTCGGCGCGGGTACGACGTCGCGTCCCGCCGTCATGCCGATGGATGCCTGGCGGGAGGGCGACACCTTCGTCCTCGAGTTCGACCTTCCCGGCGTCCGTCCGGAGACCATCGACATCGACGTCGAGCGCAACGTGCTGACCGTGAAGGCCGAGCGGCCCGCGGTCAACGGCGACTGGGAGAGGCTGGCCTCCGAACGACCGACCGGCCTGTTCAGCCGTCAGCTCGTCCTGGGTGACAACCTCGATCTCGAGAAGGTCGACGCCAACTACGACGCGGGCGTGCTGCGCCTGACGGTGCCGGTGGCCGAGAGGGCCAAGCCGCGCAAGATCGAGGTGACCACGCAGGCGAGCGAACCGACGGCGATCGGTTCCTGACCCGAGGTCTCGGCCATGCCTGCTCACGCTCACGCCGTACCGTCAGGCCGCGTCCCGGGTGCAGTTACGCACGGCACCTCGGCGGCCACGAGCTTCATGGAGCTCGTGCTCGCGGAGGACGACTGGGTCCGGCGTGAGTTCGACGAGCTGGTCGAGGCCGGCTGGGGCGGCTCCCGCCCGACCTGCCCTCGCACCAGGCAGGGAGCGCACGAACCGCGGAGGTCGGGGCCGCGGAGCCGCCTCACCGACGGGCGTCGGCCGGCACAGGCGAGCGCGCGCGCCCCGTGGCGGACGCCGTCGAGAGGCCCGCCCCCGTGAGGGGCGCTCAGAGCCCCGGCAGGTCGTCGATCAACCCCTGCACCAGGTCGTACGTCGCCCGGTCGGCCGCCGCGACCAGGCCGAGGGGGATCCCCCGCTGCGGGAGGTACGGCTGGCCGTCGAAGGTGCCGGCGAAGCCGCCCGCCTCGGCCAGCAGCAGCGAGCCCGGGGCATGGTCCCAGGGCTTGGCCTTGCGGTAGAGCGCGTAGTCGGCCTCGCCCTCGACCAGCTTGGGGTAGTCGACACCGCAGCAGACCCAGGTCAGGTCGAGCTCCTTGAGGGCGCCCAGAGCCCGGCCGATCCACCGTCGCCGGGAGGTCACGCCCCGCAGCTGCGTCGTTGGCCGGCGGCCGGACCAGCCGCTCACCGTCGCGGTAGGCGCCGGCCCCGCGCTCGGCGACGTACGCCGTCTGCGTGCTGCGGCTGCCAGATCCACGCCCGCACCACCTCGCCACCGCGCACCTCCGACGCCATGACGGCGTGGTCGGGCGATCCCTTCACGAAGTTCTTCGTGCCGTCGACGGGGTCGACGGTGAAGGCGTGGTCGGCCGCGTTGAACCGGTCGACCAGCGTGTCGTCCGTCGCCTCCGCCTCCTCGCCGAGCACGAGCGCGTCGGGGTAGGCCGCTCGCAGAGCCGCGGTGATCAGCACCTCCGCCTCGCGGTCGGCCACTGTCACCAGGTCGCCGGGGTTCTTCTCGGCGATCTGGTCGTCCTCCAGCGTGCGAAACCGCGGGTTGATGACCTCCTCGGCCACGTCCTGCAGCAGGGTCAGCACCGCGTCGGTCTCCACCCGGCGAACCTACCGACCCGGCGAGCGAGGCGGACAGCCCCTCCGCTTCTTGACGGCCGGGGCTAGCGTGGCTGTCGTGACTCGACCCTCAACCGTCGGTGAGCTCCGCGAGAGCGGGCACGTCCAGCAGTCGCTGCGCGAGGAGATCCGCGCCAACCTGCTGGCCAAGCTGCGGTCCGGTGAGGACCCGTGGCCGGGGCTGCACGGCTTCGACGACACGGTGGTCCCGCAGCTGGAGCGCGCGTTGCTGGCCGGCCACGACGTCGTCCTGCTCGGGGAGCGTGGGCAGGGCAAGACGCGGCTGCTCCGCACGCTGGTCGGCCTGCTCGACGAGTGGACGCCGGTCATCGCGGGCAGCGAGCTGGGTGAGCACCCCTACGACCCGATCACGCCGGGGTCCAGGCGCCGGGCGCTCGAGATGGGCGACCGGCTGCCGGTCGACTGGCGGCACCGCGACGAGCGCTACGCCGAGAAGCTCGCCACGCCCGACACCAGCGTCGGCGACCTGATCGGCGACGTCGACCCGATGAAGGTCGCCGAGGGCCGCAGCCTCGGCGACCCCGAGACCATCCACTTCGGCCTCGTGCCGCGAAGCCACCGCGGCATCGTGGCGATCAACGAGCTACCCGACCTGGCCGAGCGCATCCAGGTCGCGTTGCTCAACGTGATGGAGGAGCGCGACATCCAGATCCGCGGCTACATCCTGCGGCTGCCGCTCGACGTACTGGTCTTCGCCAGCGCCAACCCCGAGGACTACACCAACCGCGGGCGCATCATCACCCCGCTCAAGGACCGCTTCGGCGCCGAGATCCGCACCCACTACCCGGTCGAGCTCGAGGACGAGATGGCGGTCGTCCGTCAGGAGGCCCACCTGCTGGCCGAGGTTCCCGACTTCCTCGTCGAGATCCTGGCCCGCTTCACCCGCAACCTGCGCGAGTCGAGCTCGGTCGACCAGCGCAGCGGGGTGAGCGCCCGCTTCTCGATCGCCGGCGCCGAGACCGTCGCGGCGGCTGCCCTGCACCGGGCGACCGTCCAGGGCGAGGACGAGGCAGTGGCCCGGCTGGTGGACCTCGAGGCCGCGGTCGACGTGCTGAAGGGCAAGGTCGAGTTCGAGACCGGCGAGGAGGGCCGCGAGGACGAGATCCTCACCCACCTGCTCCGCACGGCCACGGCCGAGACCGTGCGCCAACACTTCCGCGGCGTCGACTTCGAGCTCCTCGTCGACGCGATCGAGGCCGGCTCGATGGTGACCACGGGCGAGCAGGTCACCGCCCGCGACTTCCTCACCGGGCTGCCGGTGCTGGGGGAGTCCGAGCTGTACGACGTGGTGTGCGACCGGCTCGGCGCCACCAACGACGGCGAGCGGGCCGGCGCCATCGAGCTCGCGCTCGAGGGTCTCTACCTGGCCCGCAAGATCAGCAAGGAGTCCGGCGGTGGCGAGACGGTCTACGGGTAGACACCGCTATGCGCCGTACGACGGCGGGCCGGATCCGCTGGCGGCTCCGGTCGACCTGACCGAGGCGCTCGACGCCATCGGCCAGGACGTGATGGCGGGCTACAGCCCCGAGCGGGCGATGCGCGAGTTCCTGCGCCGAGGCGGCCAGGACCGCACCGGCCTCGACGACCTGGCCCGGCGGGTGGCCGAGAAGCGCCGCGAGCTCACCGCGCGGCACAACCTCGACGGCACGCTGCAGGAGGTGCGCGAGCTGCTCGAGCGGGCGTTGCTCAACGAGCGCAAGCAGCTGGCCCGCGACGTCGACATGGACGACGCCGACCGCGCGTTCCGCGAGATGCAGCTCGACAACCTGCCGCAGTCGACGGCCGCCGCGGTCAGCGAGCTGAGCGACTACGACTGGCAGAGCCGCGAGGCGCGCGAGGACTACGAGCGCATCAAGGACCTCCTCGGCCGCGAGCTGCTCGACCAGCGGTTCGCCGGGATGAAGCAGGCGCTGGAGAACGCCACCGACGAGGACCGTGAGGCCATCAACGAGATGCTCACGGACCTCAACGCGCTGCTCGACCAGCACGCCCGCGGCGAGGACTCCCCCGAAGACTTCGAGGAGTTCATGGACAAGCATGGCGACTTCTTCCCGGAGAACCCCCAGAACGTCGAGGAGCTCATCGACGCCCTCGCCCAGCGGGCTGCCGCCGCGCAGCGGATGCTCAACTCGATGTCGCGCGAGCAGCGCGAGGAGCTGATGGCCCTGTCGCAGCAGGCTTTCGGGAGCCCTGCGCTGATGCAGCAGCTGGCCCAGCTCGACGCCAACCTCCAGTCCCTTCGGCCGGGAGAGGACTGGTCGGGTTCCGAGCGTTTCGACGGCGACCAGGGTCTCGGGCTGGGCGACGGCACCGGTGTGCTGCAGGACGTCGCCGATCTCGACGACCTGGCCGAGCAGCTCGCGCAGACCTACGACGGCGCCCGGATGGACGACCTCGACCTCGACAAGCTGGCCCGCCAGCTCGGCAACGACGCCGCCGTCGACGCGCGCACGCTGCAGCGCCTCGAGCAGGCGCTGCGCGACAGCGGCTACCTCAAGCGCACCAGCGACGGCCAGCTGAAGCTGTCGCCCAAGGCGATGCGTCAGCTCGGACGCGCACTGCTCCGCGACGTCGCCACGCGAATCTCCGGGCGGCAGGGCCAGCGCGACGTGCGTACGTCGGGCGCTGCCGGTGAGCGGTCCGGCGCGACCCGGTCGTGGGAGTTCGGCGACACCGAGCCGTGGGACGTCACGCGCACGGTCACCAACGCCGTGCTCCGCGAAGCCAGTGAGCGAGCGGCGACGCCGACCCCCGCGGTCGAGCTTGTCGAGACCATCACGGCCGTCGGTCAGCTGCACATCGACGACGTCGAGGTGACCGAGACCGAGGCGCGCACGCAAGCGTGCGTGGCGCTGCTCGTCGACACGTCGTTCTCGATGGCGATGGACGGCCGCTGGGTGCCGATGAAGCGGACGGCGCTCGCGCTGCACACGCTGATCCGGTCGCGCTTCCGCGGCGACGCGCTTCAGCTGATCACCTTCGGGAGGTACGCGCAGACCATGGACATCGAGGAGCTCACCGCCCTCGACGCCCGCTGGGACAAGGGCACCAACCTGCACCACGGGCTGCTGCTGGCCAACCGTCACTTCCGCAAGCACCCCAACGCCCAGCCCGTGCTGCTGATCGTCACCGACGGCGAGCCCACCTCCCACCTCGAGCCGGGTGGCGAGGTCTACTTCGAGTACCCGCCCCACCCGCTCACCGTCGCCTACGCCGTACGCGAGCTCGACAACGCCGGCCGCCTGGGCGCGCAGACGACGTTCTTCCGGCTGGGAGACGACCCCGGCCTGGCGAGGTTCGTCGACTCGATGGCCCGGCGCGTCGACGGCCGCGTGGTCTCGCCGGAGCTCGACGACCTCGGCGCTGCCGTCGTCGGCTCCTACCTGGGCTCGCGCGCCTCCTCGGCCTCCGGGCACTACGGCGACTGGTTCGGTGGGCGTGGGTTCTGGGTCGGCAGCTGACGCCCATCGCTGGTTGAGGAAGGCGCGCTAGCGCCTGTCACGAAACCCGGTGACGGGACTGACTTCGTCGACTCGGTTTCGCTGACGGACTTCGCCTTCCTCAACCAGCGGATGGGGCTAGGGCGCGAAGCCGGGCAGCCTCTTCTCGAGGATCGCCTTGAACGGCGCCTCGGCCTCGAGCTGGCTGAGCAGGCCGATGCCGCCGAGCCAGGTGCGGTGGATCAACAGGTACGACGGCGGCAGGTTGATCTTGGTCGTCACGGTGTACGACGGCGAGCGCGGGTTGTTGACCCGGTCGAACTGCTCGCGCATCCACTCCCGCGAGAAGCGGAACCGCTCCACCCGGGTCGGCTCGACGAAGGGCGCCAGGTAGTCGAACACGTCCTGGGGGTCGACGCGGATGTTGTCCTTGACGAACCCCTCGCGGCGCAGGCCTTCGAGCAGGGCATCGGGATCCTCGTCGACGGCCAGCCGCATCAGGCGGCCCAGTGCGGAGGGCAGCGACCGCTCGGGGAGGCGGGCGACCGCGCCGTAGTCGAGCACGCCCAGCTTGCCCAGGCCACCGTCGGCATCCGGGATGATCCGGAAGTTCCCGGGATGCGGGTCGGCGTGCAGCATGCCGGTGCGGGCCGGGCCCGCGAAGAGGAAGCGAACGAGCAGCTCGCCGTAGTGGTCGCGCTCCGCCTGCGTGCCGGAGGTGATCACCGACGCCATCGACGACTGGCGACTCCATCCAGTCGCTGACCAGCACGCGCTCGCCGAAGGCGACCACGTCGGGCACCACGATCTCCGGGTCGCCGCGGAAGGCGTCGGCGAACGCCTGCTGCGCCTCGGCCTCGAGGCGGTAGTCGAGCTCGTCGGCGGCCCGCGCCTGGACCTCCTGGACCAACGGCTTGATGTCGATGCCCGGGAACACCGGGGCCATCCCCTTGGCCACCCGGGCGATCTGGCGCAGGTCGCCCAGCAGCGCGTCGGCGGCGCCGGGGTACTGCACCTTGATCGCGACCTCGCGGCCGTCGTGCCAGCGGCCACGGTGCACCTGGCCGATCGACGCGGCAGCGGCGGCCGTCTCGTCCATCTCGACCAGCTGGTCACGCCAGTCGTGACCGAGCGCGTCCTCGATCTCCTCGTAGGCCATCGCCGCCGGCATCGCCGGCGCGGAGTCCTGGAGGGCCGTCAGGTGCTGCCGGTAGGGCGCCACCAGCTCGTCAGGCAGCGCCGCCTCGAGGACCGAGAGGGCCTGGCCGAACTTCATCGCCCCGCCCTTGAGCTCGCCCAGGGTGCGGAACAGCTGCTCGGCCGTGCGCTGCTGCACCTCGGTGAGGACCGACTCGGCCGACCGGCCGCCGAGCCGCTTGCCAAGCCCGAGCGCCTGCCGGCCGGCGTAGCCGAGCGGGAGCGCCGCCAGTCGCGCCGTACGGACGGCGGCCTTGCGCGGGAGCTCGGTCACCGGTCCATCATCCCCGACGAGCCTGAGAGCCCGCGTTTCGCTGGTTGAGGAGGTCGCGCTGCGACCGTCTCGAAACCCGGTGACGTCACGGGTGGAGCAGCACCGACAGCTCCTCGATGCCGTCGACGAGGCGGGTGCCTGGCCGGGCCCAGGAGGCGTTGGCGTCGACGGCGTGCACGGGTACGCCGTCCGGCAGCACACCGTGCGCCACCAGCTGGTCCGCGAGGGCCTGGCTGCCCGCACGGTCGTAGCCGCACGGCGCGACCACGACGACGTCCGGCTCGGCGGCGTGCACGTCGTCCCAGGACACCCGGCGCGACTTCTCGCCGCCCGTGCCGAGCACCGGGATGCCGCCCGCGAGCTCGATCATCTCCGGGATCCAGTGGCCGGGCGCGAACGGCGGGTCGGTCCACTCCAGGAACATCACGCGGGGCCGGTGCTGGCGCCAGGCCGCCCGCGCCCAGACCGCCGCGAGCCGCTCGGCGCTGGTAGGCGACGAGCTGGGCGGCCTCCTCGTCGTGCCCGGTGGCCTTGCCCAGCGTCTCGATCGAGCCGAACACCTCGTCGAGCGTGTGGGGGTCGATGGTCAGCACCTCGGCCGTGCAGCCCAGGTGCGCGAGGGCGTCGTCGACGACCGAGACGTCGACCGCGCACACCGCGCACAGGTCCTGGGTGACGACGAGGTCGGCGTCCAGCCCGGCCAGCGCACCCTCGTCGAGGTGGTACAGGTCGTCGCCGCGCCGCATCGCCTCCACCACGAAGGTGTCGATCTCGGCCGGCGTCAGTCCCTCTGGCATCGCGCTCGTGGAGACGATGCGCCGGTTGCGGGCCTCCTCCGGGTAGTCGCACTCGAAGGTCACGCCCACCACGTCGTCGCCCGCCCCGATCGCGAAGAGGATCTCGGTGGTGGAGGGGAGGAGCGAGACGATGCGCACGGGCCCATTGTGGTGGTTTCGAGGCTCGTCGCCTGGCGCTCCTCGCACCTCAACCACCGAGATTTCGGTGGTTGAGGTGTGAGGAGCGCCGCCAGCGACGAGCCTCGAAACCACCTCGCCTAGCCTGCTGACGTGGACGACCCGACGTACTCCGTGCTGGCGCTGCTTGCGCTGGCGGGGCTGGCGGCGGGGTTCGTCGACGCGGTGGTGGGTGGCGGCGGGCTGATCCAGCTGCCGGCGTTGCTGCTCGGGCTGCCGAGCGCGGCGCCCGTGGAGCTGCTCGCCACCAACAAGCTCGCCTCGATCTGCGGCACCACGGTGAGCAGCGCGACGTACTACCGGCGGGTCAAGCCGGACCCGAGGACCTTCTTGCCGCTGATGGTCTTCGCCTTCCTGGGCGCGGCCGCGGGCGCCGCGGTGGCCAGCAGCATCCCGCGGTCGGCGTTCGAGCCGATCGTGCTGGTCGTCCTGATCGTGGTGGGCGCCTACGTGGTGCTCAAGCCCAACCTCGGTGAGGTCACCGAGCTCAGGTTCACCGGCCACCACCACACGGCGGCTGCGGTTGGCACCGGCCTGGTCGTCGGCTTCTACGACGGGGCGCTCGGGCCGGGTACGGGCAGCTTCTTCGTGTTCAGCCTGGTCGGGCTGCTCGGCTACTCGTTCCTCGAGGCCTCGGCGAAGGCGCGGCTGGCCAACTGGGCAACGAACTTCGCGGCGCTCTGCGTGTTCGTGCCCCAGGGCGCGGTGCTCTGGAAGACCGGCCTGGTGCTGGGTGTGTGCAACCTGGTGGGCGGCTACGTCGGCGCTCGGACCGCGGTCTCGAAGGGCACGCGTTTCGTTCGGATCTTCTTCATCGTGGTGGTGTCGGCGTTCATCGTCCGGATCGGGGGAGACGTCCTGGGTGTGTGGTGAGCCCTGAGACCTCGCGGCTCACGCGGTAGTCCGTCATCCAGGCCACCGACCGGTCGGTGACGAACACGCGGAAGACCAGCCGGAGCACTGCTTCCTGGAACACCCGGCCGACCCGGCCCGGGATCTTCGAGCTGCTGCTGCGGGCGCCCGCCTTGACGATCCGCTCGACCCTGCCTCGTCGCCGGCGCTCGTACGCCGCCAGGCCGGCCGCCACGTCAGGCGCCGTGGCCAACGCGTCGGCGAGGACGACGGCGTCCTCCAGCGCCATCGAGGCTCCCTGGCCGGAGCTGGGGGACGGCGCGTGGGCCGCGTCGCCGACCAGCACGAGCCGGCCCCGCCACCACGTCGGCACGTGCCCGAGGTCGTAGGTCAGGTCCGCAGCGAGCTCCAGCTCGCCCGTCCTGACGAGCTCCGCCGCAGGCCCTGCGTCGTCTGCCAGCAGCTCCACCAGGTGCGCCTGCCACTCGGCGTGGCTGCGCTCCGACCGGTCGGCCCGCGCGAGCTCCGGTCCCGGCACGTTGACGAACCAGGCCACGTCGCCCTCGGGCGTGGGGTGGACGCCGGTGAAGGCGCGGTGCCCGAAGACGAACTGCCACTCCTCGGGCGGCAGGGTCGCTGCGAGGGGCGTGGCCCGCGTCGTGCCGCCGAAGTTCCAGAGCCCGACGTAGCGGGGTTGTGGCGCGGCGTGGTCGACCGCCGGGCGCACCACGGACCAGACGCCGTCGGCGCCGACGACCAGGTCGGCCTCGAGCTCGGTACCGTCCTCGAGCGTCACGGTGGCGGCGCCCCCAGCGGTCGCCACTGACCGCACCCGGGCGTCGTACCGGACGTCCACGCCGTGCTCGCGGGCTGCATCGACCAGCACGGCGGCAAGTCGGGACCGGCGCATCGTCAGGGCCGTGGTCCCGTCGGGCAACGGGTGGCCGAGCGTCACGTCACCGAGGCGGCGCCCCGTGGCGCCGAGCATCGTGTTGCGGCGGCTCCGCACGGCCTCCGGGCGGATGCGCTCGAGCACTCCGAGCGCGGCGAGGGCGTCGGCGCCGTTGGGGGCGAGGGTCAGCCAGGAGCCGCTGGTGCCCTCGGCCTCCGGACGTCGCTCGAGGACGGTGACGTCGAACCCGGCCCGGCTCAGGGCCAGGGCGGTGGCCGGGCCGGCGACTCCGCCGCCGACGACGAGTGCATGCATGGGATATCCTTTCGTACGACTTTCGTGTATTTCGATATTCGAAGGATATCCATGCCGCGACCCTCGAAGCAAGTGCGCGAGCTCGTCAACGAGCTCGGCATCGCCATGCAGGCCTACCAGCGCAGCACCCAGGCGTACGACGACGCGGTGGGCCGAGCCCTGGGACTCAACCCCGCCGATCTCCGCTGCCTGGACTGGCTGTTCGACGGGCCGAAGTCCGCTGGCCAGCTCAGCACCGCGACCGGCCTCAAGGCTGCCGCGACGACGGCGCTGATCGACCGGTTGACCGAGAAGGGCTTCGTCCGGCGGGTGCCCAGCAGCGACGACCGCCGCAAGGTCCTGGTGGAGATGACCGATGAGGGGATGGCCCGCACCTTCGCGATGTACCAGCCGTTGGTGGAGGAAGGGCAGCGCGGCCTGCTCCGGCTCGGCGTCGAGGAGCTGACCTACATGCGCAACTACCTGGTCGAGATCCGTGAGCTGACCGACCGCCACCGCGAGCGTCTGCAGCGTCTCGAAACCGGGGTGCCCTCGTGAGTGCGGCACCGTTAGCGTCCACGGCATGACCGGTCCCGCGATCCAACGCACCGACCCTCCGCTCGCGGCGTCCGAGGCGGACACCTTGCGCGGCTACCTCGCTACCACCGCGACACCATGCGGATGAAGACCGAGGGGCTGACCCAGGAGCAGCTGTCGCAGACGCATCCACCGTCCGCGCTGACGCTCGGCGGACTGCTCAAGCACGCGGCACTCAACGAGGACTGGTGGTTCTGCCGGGTGTTCGAGGGCCGTGAGACCGAACCCGGCTGGGTGCCGGCCGGCGCCTTCGACGCCGACGAGGACTGGGAGCTGCACTCCGCGAAGGACGACAGCCCCGAGGATCTGCGGCGGATCTTCGACGAGGCGGCCGCTGCCGCGGACGCGGCGATCGACCGAGGACTGGCGAAGGACGGGCTCGAGACGTTGTCGGTGACGCCCAGCCGCCGCAAGGGCACGCCGTTCAGCCTGCGGTGGGTGATGCTGCACATGATCGAGGAGTACGCGCGGCACAACGGCCACGCGGACCTCCTGCGCGAGGCGGTCGACGGGCAGGTGGGGGAGTGAGCGACTTCCCGCGCACGGACCCCCCGGCCGCCGCGGACGAGGCGACGATGCTCCGGTCGTTCCTCGACTTCTACCGGGTCACCGTCCTGCGCCAGGCCGAGGGGCTCACCGACGAGCAACGGGCGGCCACGTTGGGGCCCTCGACCCTCACTCTCGGCGGCATCGTCAAGCACCTGACGCTGGTCGAGAACTGGTGGTTCCGGATGATCCTCGAGGGTCTCCCGGACCTGCACTGGGTCGGCAACGCCTTCGACGACGACCCCGACTGGGAGTTCAGCTCGGCCAAGGACGACCCGTGGGACCTGCTGGTGTCGCGCTACCAGGACGTGGTCGCCGAGTGTGACGCGATCCTCGACCGCGCGCTGGCGACGCCGGAGGGCCTCGACCTGCTCTCCGCGAAGCCGCGCCACGGCAAGCACGCGTCCGTGCGCTGGATCCTGGTGCACCTGATCGAGGAGTACGCCCGGCACGCCGGACACGCCGACCTGATCCGCGAGTCGGTCGACGGGGCGACCGACCTGTGAACGATCACCGCATCCGGCCCGCCACGGCCGACGACTGGCCGCAGATCTGGCCGTTCTTCCGAGACACCGTGCTGGCCGGCGAGACCTACGCCTACCCGGAGGACCTGACCAGCGAACAGGCCGCCGCGCTCTGGATGGAGCAGCCGCCGGGGGCCACCGTCGTCTACGTCGAACGGGACGGCGACGAGGACGGCGTCGTCCTCGGCAGCGCCAAGATGGGCCCGAACCGGCCGTCGCGCGGGTCCCACGTCGGCACGGCGTCGTTCATGGTCGCGCCCGAGGCGAGGGGTCGCGGCGTGGGGCGAGCGCTCGCCGAGCACGTCGTGCAGTGGCACCGCGACCAGGGCTTCCGGGGCATCCAGTTCAACGCGGTCGTCGAGACCAACACGGCCGCCGTACGTCTCTGGCAGTCGCTGGGCTTCGAGATCGTGGGCACCGTGCCGGGCGCCTTCTTGTCGAAGGAGCGCGGGTACGTCGGTCTGCACGTGATGTACCTGGCCCTCGTCGCCTAGTGGCACACCGATTCGTCTGCGGAGCTGAGCGGAGAAAACCGCGGTAAAGCGCTGACGAATCGGTGTCTTACCCGATGCGGAGCCGTTCGACCTGCTGTCCTGTGATGTCGGCGATGAGCTCGAAGTCCTTGTCGACGTGCAGAACGGTGAGCCCGGAAAGCTCGGCCGTGGCTGCGATGAGCAGATCCGGGCACCGAGGGCGCGCGATGCTCGCCGCGAGTCGCGAGTAGTCCTTGGACCTCGAGGGCTCTTCGTTCGATCGACGGCGTCAAGTTGGCTACTGGCAGTTGCGCCGCTGGCGGCTCATGAATACTGCGCGACCAGTCTTCTGACGAGCGGGCCGAGTAACCGATCTCCAGGAGCGTCGGCGTGGTCACTTGGACCAGTCCCCGAGTGATCCTGTCGGCCCAGAGCGTTGCGTCAGCGGAGTCCGCGAGGCGTGCGTAGGCGGACTTGTCGACGAGCCACTCGGATGTCCTGGTCATGACCAGGCATCACGCATGACGTCCTCGTCGAGCAAGTCCTGGTTCAGCTCCGCCGCCCTGCGAAGGTCTTCGAGGGTGACCTTGCCTCCCGAGCTCCGAGCGGCGGTCTGCGAGATCTGGCGTCGCAGGAACTCGCCGCGTGACAGACCGAGACGCGACGCCTGCTCATCGATGCGCGCTAGGTCGTCCTCTGGCACGTTGCGGATCAACACGTCCGTCATGAGCACCTCCGATATCGATGATATCACCGCTCATTCGTCGCGGGCTGAGCGGAGAAAACCGCGGTAAACCGCAGACGAATCGGTGTTCAGGCGGGGAAGGGGACGCCGGTGGTCGAGTGGCAGCGGTACCCGTTGGGGTTCTTGTACAGGTACTGCTGGTGGTAGTCCTCGGCGTAGTAGTACGCCGGCTCGCCGTCGGTGACCAGCTTGATCTCGGTGGTGACCGGGTCGAAGCCGCGGCGGGCGAGCTCCTCGCCGTACTCCTTGGCCAGGTCGCGGGCGGTCTGCTCCTGCTCCGGCGTCGTGGCGTAGATGCCGGAGCGGTACTGGGTGCCGACGTCGTTGCCCTGGCGCATGCCCTGGGTCGGGTCGTGCACCTCGAAGAACCGCTTCACCAGGTCGGCGTACGCGACGACCTTCGGGTCGAAGACCACGCGGACGGCCTCGGTGTGGCCGGTGCGGCCGGAGCACACCTCCTCGTACGACGGGTGGGCGGTGAAGCCGCCGGCGTAGCCGACCGACGTCGACCAGACGCCGGGCGTCCGCCAGTAGATCTCCTCGGCCCCCCAGAAGCAGCCCAGGCCGAAGATGGCGGCCTCGTAGCCCTCGGGCACCTCGTCGGTGACGAGCGGCGCGTCGAGCACGAGGTGCTCGCGGCGACAGGTGGAACGGGCGCTCCGAGCGGCCGGCCAGCGCCTCCTCGGGGCTGGGGAGCGTGGACTTGCTGCGGCTGAAGAACATGGTGCCTCCTCGGGTATCGCCTAGATAACCACCGTGGGGCCTCAGACGTTCCGCACGACACCTGACAGAAGTGTGACGTGGCGGCGATAGCGTGCTGCGGGTGAGCGAACAGAACACGGGAGGGCCCACCGGACCAAGGGCGGCTTCGAGACCCGCGCCATCCATGCGGGGTACGAGCCCGACGCGGCCACCGGCTCGGTGATCCCGCCGATCTACGCGACCTCGACCTACAAGCAGGACGGCGTCGGCGGGCTCCGCGGCGGCTACGAGTACAGCCGCTCCGCCAACCCCACCCGCACCGCGCTGGAGGGCAACATCGCGGCCCTGGAGGAGGGCGAGCGCGGGTTCGCCTTCGCCAGCGGCCTGGCCGCCGAGGACACCGTCATCCGCGCGCTGTGCCGACCCGGCGACCACGTGGTGCTGCCGGACGACGCGTACGGCGGCACGTTCCGGCTGTTCGACAAGGTCGCGACGGCCTGGGGGTTGCGGCACGACCCGGCCCCGGCCTCCGACCTCGACGCGGTCCGTGCCGCCATCCGGCCCGGCGAGACCCGGCTGATCTGGGTGGAGACTCCGACGAACCCGCTGCTCAACATCGGCGACATCGAGGCCATCGCGTCGATCGCGCACGAGGCCGGTGCCCTGCTGGTGGTCGACAACACCTTCGCGACGCCGTACCTCCAGACGCCGCTGACCCTCGGCGCCGACGTGGTGCTGCACTCGACGACCAAGTACGCCGGCGGGCACTCCGACGTCGTCGGCGGTGCGGTGGTCGTCCGCGACATGGAGATCGCCGAGCAGGTCGGCCTTCCACCAGAACGCGATGGGCGCGGTGGCCGGACCCTTCGACGCGTGGCTGGTGCTGCGCGGGCTGAAGACCCTCGGGCGTGCGGATGGACCGGCACTGCGACAACGCCGAGCAGGTCGTCGAGTACCTGAGCCGCCACGAGGCCGTGTCCCACGTGTACTACCCGGGTCTGCCCGACCACCCCGGCCACGCCATCGCGGCGCGGCAGATGAAGCGGTTCGGCGGGATCGTGTCGTTCCGGGTCACCGGCGGCGAGCAGCACGCCGTCGACGTCTGCGGCAAGGCCGAGGTGTTCACCCTGGGCGAGTCGCTCGGCGGCGTCGAGAGCCTCATCGAGCACCCCGGCCGGATGACCCACGCCTCGGTCGCGGGCACCGAGCTCGAAGTACCCGGCGACCTGATCCGGCTCAGCGTCGGCATCGAGACGATCGACGACCTGCTCACGGACCTCGACCGTGCGCTCTCGATCCGCTGGTTGAGGTGCGAGGCGCGCCAGCGCCGGCCTCGAAACCCGGTGCGGACACGACTGCGTCATCTGCGTCGACTTCGGCTCCACCTTCACCAAGGCGGCGCTGGTCGACCTGACCGAGGGCCGGATCGTGGCCCAGGCGTCCCACGCGACGACGATCGAGACCGACGTGCTCGACGGGTACGACGCCTGCCTGGCCGCCCTGCGCACGCAGGACCCGCGGGCCGACGGCGCCGAGGTACTCGCCTGCTCCAGCGCCGGCGGCGGGTTGCGGATCGCCGTGGTCGGCAACGAGGAGCTGGTCACCGCCGAGGCCGGCCGCCGGGTCGCCCTCTCCAGCGGTGGCCGGGTGGTCGAGGTCGTCGCTGCCGCGGGTCGTGTGCCTGACGCAGCGCTCTGGCGCAGCCTGGGGCACACGACCCGGCCCGACGTGGTGCTGCTGACCGGGGGGACCGACGGTGGCAACACCCAGGTGATCGTCGACGCGGCCAGGGGCATCGTGGCCGGCGGCTGGACCGGCCCCGTCGTGGTTGCGGGCAACGTCGACGCGCGGGCCGACGTCGAGAAGGTCCTCGAGAACAACCCGTACGTCGTCGCCGACAACGTGGTGCCCCGGATCGGCGTCCTCGCGCCGGACTCGGCGCGGGCCGCGATCCGGGAGATGTTCCTGTCCCACGTGATCGGCGGCAAGCACCTCAGCAAGCGCGCCGACTTCACCGCGATGGTCACCGGGGCGACGCCCGACGTGGTGCTCACCGGCGTCGAGCTGCTGGCCCGGGGCTTGACCAAGACCACCCAGGCGCCGGCGACGTCGTCGTCGTCGACGTCGGCGGCGCGACCACGGACGTCCACTCCGTGGTCGAGCTCGACCCCGAGGAGGCGAACCTCTCGCGCGAGGTCGTCGCGACGACGCCCGTCACCCGTACCGTCGAGGGCGACCTCGGCATGCGCTGGTCGGCCACCTCGACGGTTGCGGCCGCCGGGCTGACTGGGCTCGACGACCTGACCGCGGCCGCCGACGTCCGGCACGCGGATCCGGGCTTCCTCCCGACGACCGACGACGAGTACGCCGAGGACGAGCGCATCGCGACGGCGGCTGTCGGGCTCGCCCTCCGCCGGCACGCCGGTCGCAGCCAGGTCGTCGTCGGGCCGGACGGCCGCGTGGTCGAACGCACCGGCAAGGACCTGCGCGAGGTCCACCTCCTCGTCGGGTCCGGTGGCGTGCTGCGCCACGGCCGGCCCGGCGTCGCCGAGCGCGTGCTGGGCGGCAGCATCGGCGAGGTCGAGGGCGGCTGGCAGCTGCCCGTGCGACCGCGGGTCGTGGTCGACCACGACTACGTGCTGGCCGCCGGCGGGCTGCTGGCCGCGCGTCATCCCGAGGCGGCGTACCGGCTCGTCCAGCGGCTGGCCCAGGACTGACCCAGCCGAGATGGGCGGTCCGTCAGTGTCTGCTGGTCGTAGGACCCATGGACGCGCCACCCGCACGGGGGACTTCTCGTCGGGAGGCGGGCACTAGCCTGTGCGCGTGGGCAACGGCGCTGACGAGACACGTTCGGACGCGTCCGTCGAGCCCTCGCCCGAGGCGGGCGACGACGGCTCCGGGGAGCGGCTGACCGAGCGCATCGCCCACCAGTGGCAGCACCTCTCCGCGATGCGCAGGAGCGAACGGCGTACGACGCCCGTGCCCGTGCCTGTCACAGCCGGCACCTCCAACTTCTCCCGCGCACACGTGCCCTGGGGCGTCGACCTCGCGGCCGCATGGGCGTGGCGGTTCCTGGTCATCGCCGCGGCGGCGTATGTGATCGCCTGGGTCGTCGGGTTCCTGATGGTGATCGTGCTGCCGGTCGTCATCGCGATGTTCATCGCGGCCCTGGTCGAGCCGGTGGTGAGCTGGATGGACCGGAGGGGGATACCCCGCGGTGCCGCTGCCGGGCTGATGGTCGTGCTGGTCATCGCCGTGGTCGTCACCTTGCTGACCGTTGCCGGGAACCAGGTCGCCAACGGTGCCCAGGACCTCGCCGACTCGGTGTCCGAAGGCATCGCGCAGATCACCGACTGGCTGAAGACCGGGCCGTTGCACGCCAGCGACAGCCAGATCAACGACTACCTCGACCGGATGCAGGAGGCGATCAGCAACTTCGCCCAGGACGGTGAGTTCCTGTCCCGCCTCTCAGAGGTCGGCAGCGCCGTGGGCCACGTCCTCGCGGGCTTCTTCATCGTGCTCTTCTCGACCTACTTCTTCCTCGCCGACGGCCAGCGCATCTGGGCCTGGTTCGTGCGGCTGTCGCCGCGCGCGAGCCGGGTCCTGGTCGACGGTTCGGGTCGGGTCGCTTGGGTGTCGCTCACCCAGTTCGTGCGGGCGACCGTGCTCGTCGCTGCCGCCGACGCGATCGGCGTCATGATCGTGGCCGTCGGTGCTCGGCGTCCCGTTCGTGATGGCCATCGGGGTCCTGGTCTTCCTCGGCGCGTTCGTGCCGATGGTCGGAGCCTTCGTCGCCGGCACCGTCGCCGTCCTGGTGGCGCTGGTCGACCAGGGGCCGGTCACCGCGCTCTTCATGCTCGGCGGCGTGATCCTGGTCCAGCAGATCGAGGGCCACGTGCTCCAGCCGTTCCTGATGGGGCGGTTCGTCTCGGTGCACCCGCTCGGCGTGATCATCGCGATCGGCGTGGGGGTCATCGTGGCCGGCATCCCGGGCGCGCTGGTCGCCGTCCCGCTGGCGGCCACCGTCAACGCCGTCGCGCAACACCTGGCGGCCAACACCAGACCGGGGGACGATCCAGAGGAAGAGCTCGAGAGGGACTACGACGCCGACGGCGAGCGACCACCCGGTGACGAGCCACCAGACCCCGAGGACCGCGACCCGTCGTACGGCAACCGGCGCGGCACCGACCCCGCCGCGCCGCCACCTGAGGGAGGTACCCCGTGACCACGAGCGTGACCCTGGCCGACATCGAGGCGGCTCGCGCAGTGCTCGACGGGGTGACCGTCCGGACCCCGATGGAGCGCTCGCGCTGGCTCTCGGCCTCGGCCGGCGGCGACGTCCACCTCAAGCTCGAGAACCTCCAGCGCACGGGCTCGTTCAAGACCCGCGGCGCCTACGTGCGGATCTCCCGCCTGTCCGCGGCCGAGCGCGCCAACGGCGTGGTGGCGGCGTCCGCCGGCAACCATGCCCAGGGCGTGGCCCTGTCGGCCACGCTGCTGGGCATCAAGTCGACGGTGTTCATGCCGGAGGGCGCGCCGCTCCCCAAGATCCGGGCGACCGAGGCGTACGGCGCCGACATCGTGTTCCACGGCCAGTACCTCGACCAGGCACTGGTCGCCGCGAAGGCCTTCGCCGAGGAGACCGGCGCGGTGCTGATCCACCCCTTCGACCACACGGACATCGTGGCCGGCCAGGGCACCTGTGGCCTCGAGATCGTCGAGCAGGTGCCCGATCTCAAGACCGTCGTGGTGCCGACCGGTGGTGGCGGGCTGCTCGCGGGCGTCGCCATCGCGGTCAGGTCGCTCAAGCCCGACGTGCGGGTGGTCGGCGTCCAGGCGTCCGGCGCCGCGGCGTACCCGAGGTCCCTGGTCGAGGGCCGGCCCGTCCCGCTGGAGACCATGCGCACCATCGCGGACGGCATCGCCGTCGGGTGTCCGGGCCAGGTCACCTTCGACGCCGTGGTGGAGTACGTCGACGACATCGTGACCGTCTCCGAGGACTCGCTGTCGCGAGCGGTGCTGTCGATCGCCGAGCGCGCCAAGCAGGTCGTCGAACCCGCTGGGGCCGCGGGCGTCGCCGCGATGCTCGACGACCCGACCCGCTTCGAGACCCCGGCGGTGGTGATCCTCAGCGGCGGCAACATCGACCCGCTGCTGCTCGGCAAGGTGATCCGCCAGGGCATGGCCGCCGCCGGACGCTACCTCGGCCTGCGCGTGCACATCCCCGACCTGCCGGGCGGCCTCGCCACCATGCTCATGGAGCTCGCCGACGCCGGCGCCAACGTGATCGAGGTCGTGCACGAACGCATCTCACCCACCCTGCACCTCAACGAGGTCGAGGTGCTGGTGCAGCTCGAGACCCGCGGCCCCCAGCATTCGGACACCGTGGTGCGACGGCTGCGGGAGCGCGGCTACGAGGTCTTCAGCTGAGGCGAATGCTCGCTGGTTGAGGAGGGCCGTCAGGCCCGTCACGAACCAGCGTGACGTGCTCAGCCCTGGTAGGGAGTAGCCGCGACGACCTCGACCTTCATGGTCTTGCCGGTGGGCGCGGTGTAGCTGACCTGGTCGCCGACCTTGGCGCCGTGGATCGCGGCGCCGAGCGGGGACTCCGGGGAGAACACGTCGATCTTGCCGTCCTCGAGGGCCTTGTTGCCGAGGAGGAAGGTCGCGGTCTCGTCGTCGCCGACGAACTTGTAGGTGACCTGCATGCCCGGCTCGACGATGCCGTCGTCCTTGGGGGTCTCGCCGACCTCTGCGCGGCGGAGCATGTCCTCGAGCTGGCGGATGCGGGCCTCGACCTTGCCCTGCTCGTCCTTGGCGGCGTGGTAGCCGCCGTTCTCCTTGAGGTCGCCCTCGTCGCGGGCGGCGCTGATGCGCTCGATGATCTCCTGGCGCACGGGACCGCGCAGGTTGTCCAGCTCGGCCTGGAGCTTGTCGTAGGCCTCCTGGGTCAGCCAGATCTTGTCCTGGACGGGCTGCGTCATTGGTTGCTCCTGTGATGCGGGGGTACGGCGTGGGGGCCGCCCCAAGGTGTCCGCCCGTGGCTACGGGCGCGGTCATAGGTCTTGGTCCGATCCCTCGGAACGGCTGTGACGATGTGCCTCCGGCGGCTGCTCAACCGGTGGGAGAGGGCCGTCACGGGGCAGCCACGGAAAGTTCGGGAAGATCCAGGCTAGCAAAGAGCCCGGGGAAAGACCCGTTCGTCAGCCCGACGGGGGATGACCCTCAGCGAGGTCGTGGCTGGTCAGGGGTGGTGCATCCCACCGACTCGACCGAGGTTGCCCGGCGTTCGGTCCGCACCTCGACCTCGTTGCGCCCGTCCACCGGCTCGAACGTCGCCTCGCCGACGATGGTGTGGTCGGAGGCGGTCGCGCGGACCCGGCAGGTCGCCTCGACCTTCTCGGCGTCGCTGCTGATCACCACCTCGATCTGGGCGGTCACGGCGTGGTCGTCGACGACTTCCCAGCCGACGATCTCCGACCTGACGTCTGGAGTCGCGTGGAAGAGCGTCGTCCAGGCCAGCCACGAGAGCGCCAGCACGCCGACCAGCCCGGAGGCGACGATGATCGCCGTACGCCGCCAGGGTGCCGGCCGGCCGTAGCGGTCGCCCGACGGCCCGGTCGATGGCTTGATCGGCACGTCGGTCACGGTCCCTAGACTCCCATTCGTGACGAACGCACCCCGAAACGGCCTGCGGCTGATGCACGTCCACGCCCACCCCGACGACGAGTCCAGCAAGGGCGCGGCGACGACGGCGAAGTACGTCGCCGAGGGCGTCGACGTCCACGTGGTCACCTGCACCGGTGGTGAGCGAGGCTCGATCCTCAACCCCAAGATGGACCGTCCCGACATCGCGGCCAACATCTCCGAGGTCCGGCGCCAGGAGATGGAGCGGGCCCGCGACATCCTCGGTGTCACCCAGGACTGGCTGGGCTTCGTCGACTCGGGCTGGCCGGAGGGCGACCCACCGCCGCCCCTGCCGGAGGGCTGCTTCGCGCTGGTCCCCCTCGAGGAGTCCGCCGAGCGGCTCGTCAGGCTGATGCGCTCGTTCCGCCCCCACGTCGTGACGACCTACGACGAGAAGGGCGGCTACCCCCACCCCGACCACGTCCGCTGCCACGAGGTGTCGGTGGCGGCGTTCGAGGCAGCGGGCGACCCGGAGCGGTTCCCCGAGGCGGGCGAGCCGTGGCAGCCGCTCAAGCTCTACTACTCCCACAACTGGAACCGCCCGAAGATGATCGCGATCCACGAGGCGATGCTCGAGCACGGGCTCGAGTCTCCCTACACCGACCGTCTCGAGGAGTGGAAGCCCGACCCCGAGTGGGACGCGCGGGTCACCACCCGGATCCCGTGCGGTGACTACTTCGGCGTGCGCGACCAGGCCCTGCTGGCGCACGCCACCCAGATCGACCCCGACGGGCCCTGGTTCGTGATTCCGCGCGAGATCCAGCAGACCGTGTGGGGCACCGAGGACTACGAGCTCGTCACCAGCCACGTCGAGACGTCGGTGCCCGAGGACGACCTGTTCGCCGGCGTCACCCCGGATCCCTGACCTGACGCCGGCAGGGGGACAATGGCCTCATGGTCACCGCGTTGCTCGTCGCCCTGTTGCCTCTGGCCGACGGGTCCGACCCGGTGCCGGCCGACGAGGACGTCACGGCGGGCTGGACCGCACTGCTGATCTTCGCCTTCCTGATCCTCGCGGTCGTGGTGCTGGCGTTCAGCTTCGTCAAGCAGCTGCGCAAGGCCAGGGCCGCCCGCGACGCCGGGGTCTACGGCGACCCGCCGGCGGACGTTACTCCGCCGCGTCGCGACGCTGCTCCTCAGTGAACTCGCTCATCGCGGCAGCCGCCGGGGCGGGCATGCCCGCGGCTCGTGCCTGGCGGTAGGACGTCACGCTGGCCGCCGTGGCCGCCATCGCCTGCTTGACCTTGCCGCGCCCGTAGGTCACCGAGTGGCCGGCGCCCACCCCGATGCTCATCCCGACCTCGACGGCGTCCTGGTCGGCGCCGAGGTAGAGGAACTGCCACTGGTAGTCGTTGGTCTGCTTCTCGATGAGCTGCTTGACCTGCGGGTGCGCCCACTCGCGGCTGGCGTTCTCCAGGCCGTCGGTCATGATCCCGACGATGACCGTGCCGGGGCGCTGGTCCTCTGGGAGGGCCGCGAGCCGCTTGCCGGCGTCGATGACGAGCCGGGCGACCGAGTCGAGCAACGCCGTCGTGCCGCGCGGCTGCAGGACGAGCGACGGGACGTCGGCGATCGGCTTGTCGGCGTAGACCTCCTCGTAGGCGTCGTCGAACTGGGCGAGAGTCACCCGGCACTCGCCCGGAGACTTGCGCTGCTCGGCGATGAAGGCGTCGAAGCCACCGACGGTGTCGTCGACGATCGTCTGCATCGACCCGGAGCGGTCGAGCAGGAAGTAGATGTGGGTGAGGTTCGGGTTCGTCATGACGGTTTCTCCTCTTGTCTCTAGGTGGTCGGACCGGTGCCTGGTCGGCGCGGCCTGAAGCGCATCGGGGCGGGGGTCGGGGCGCCGGGTGCCAGGGGCTGGTGGCGGCCCTGCTCGACGTCGTACCTCGCGCGCTCGACGCCCGCGGCGGTCACCCTGCCCTCCTCGGACTGGTAGGCCGCCAGGGTGCGGGTGCGCGCCAGCCGCGGGCCGACGGCGTTCTCGCTGAGGCCGGCCAAGGCGCCCGCCGAGCGCAACGTCTCGCCCTCGACGACCGCCGCCGCCATCGCCTCGTCGATCGCCGCCGTGATCAGCTCCTGCGCCTCGCGGAGGCGCGGCAGCGCCGTCGCCGGGTCGTCGGAGTCGACACCGGCCAAGGCGTGACGAGCGTGCTCGACAGCCGAGCCGATCGGGTCTGGCGTCACAGGTGCGTCGTTCACAATCCCGACGTTACCGCAGTAACTGCGGCAACTCAAGGAGTGCGCATCTGCGGGATAGTCCGGTGACATTCGGGTTGTCCTCAGCGCCCTTCAACGACCCGAAACGCCAGGGACTATCGCGGTCGGACCGGCTCAGTCGCGCTCGAGGACGACCAGGCAGTCGTACGCCGTGGCGTCACCGACGGGGCGGGCGACCCGCTCGGCGCGGATCACCTCGAAGGGCTCGCCGGTGAGGTCGATGAGGACGTCGTCGGCGGTCATCAGGACCGACGGGTCCTGGGGGCCGCCGGTGCCTTCGGTCAGGTTGCTGCTGTCGTGGGCGACCCAGACGAACCGGCCGCCGGACTGGAGGGCCGCGAACCCGCGCAGGACGGCCTCTCGCCGCTCGGACTCGACCAGCTGGAGGTAGGCCACCACGACCAGGTCGTGGTCGTCGGCCCAGTCAGTCGTCGTGGCGTCCGCGACGACCCACGCGATGCGGTCGGCGACGCCGGCGTGCCCCGTCAACTGCTGGGCCAGCCGGCGGCCCTTGTCCAGGCCCACGGCCGAGAAGTCGGTCGCCGTGACGTCCCAGCCGCGCTGGGCGAGCCAGATCGCGTTGCGACCCTCGCCGGCCGCCAGGTCCAGCGCCCGGCCCGGCGCCAGGTCGGCGCACACCTCGGCCACGAACCGGTTGGGCTCGGCCGACCAGACGAGCTCGGACGCGGCGTACCGCTCGTCCCAGCCCGCAGCGTCCATGCCGGCGAGTCTGGCACGGCTCACCGCGTCGGCGGCTGGCCCTGACCGAAGCCGTCCGGGGGGTGGCCGTCGCCGCCGAAGTGGCCGAGCCCCGGCGCCGCCCTGCCCGGAACGGACATGGGTCCGTCGCGGCCGTCGTCCGCGGTCACGTTGCCGAGTGCGAAGCCGGCGGTGCCTGCGACCAGCGCGATCGCCAGGGCCAGACCGGCGAGCAGCAGGCCACCGCGTCCGGAACGCGGCGCCGGCGCGGCGGCGTACGCCGGGGCGTACGGCGCCGGGTGCGGCTCCAGGCAACGGCTGGCTGGTTCACGGGCTGCGTCTCGTCGTCGCTCATGAGCCCAGGCTCACGGGAAGTGCTGAGCGCACTCGGGGCGCCGCCTGTGAGGAGCCTGTGGGTCACCCCGGGTGTCAGGCGACGTCGGCTTCCATCTCGGCGACGAAGTCGCGCTTGACCTTGCGCCAGGCCTCGTCGTTCATGGTGCGGCGCCAGTAGGGCGAGCAGGACATGTCACGCCGGTCGAGGCCGCGGTCGGTGAGCAGGTGGCGACGGACGGCCCGGATCTCCTGCGCCTCGCCGTGCACGAACGCGTGCACGCGCCCGGCCGGGAACTCGAGGTCGGACACGGCGTCGGCGAGGAGGTCGACGTCGTCGGCTGCGCCGGTCCGGTGCAGCCACCGCAGGTCGAGGTCTCCGGGGGAGGCGAGCGGGATCTCGTGGTCGGGCCCGTCGCAGACCAACCGGACCACCACGCTCGTGCCGGCGGGGACGGCCTCCATCGACGCGGCGATGGCGGGCAGTGCGGACTCGTCGCCGACCATCAGGTGCCAGCCGGCGTCGGGGTCGGGACGGTAGCCGCTGCCGGGTCCTTCGAAGACCAGGACGTCGCCCGGTGCCACCGAGGCCGCCCAGGGGCCGGCGATGCCCGCGTCGCCGTGGACCACGAAGTCGAGCGTGAGCCGCCCGGTCGTACTCGTCCCAGGACCGCACGGTGTAACGGCGACGCACCGGCCACAGCTCCTGCGGGTATGCCTCGCGCACGGCCGCGGGCTCGAACACCGCGCCGTACGGCGCCTCGGCCGGCCGGATCGCCACGTTGACGTAGGTGTCGGTCGCGTCGGGCATCGCGAAGCCGGTCAGCCCCGGCCCGCCGAGCACCATCCGCACCATCGCGGGCGTCAGCCACTCGCGGGTCTCGACCTGTGCATGCCATGCCATGAAGTAAGGCTAGCCTTACTTGGAACGATCCACCGCATTCGCGGCCCTCCTGCGACCCGGGCCAAAACGGTCGATGCCCTTGCCCCGACCGCCGGAGAAGCGGTAGGCAGAGGGACTACTCGGGTCCGACTCCCGGACCGCACGCCACCTATGGGGAGTCCCAATGTCAGGTCGCCGTCTCGTCGCCACCGCCACCGTCCTCGCCCTTCCGATGCTCGGAATCGCGGTCACCGAGGCCGCCTCCGCGCCACCGGACTCCGCGCGGGCGAAACCGGCCGCGAAGCGCGCTGCCCCCATGGACGACACGAAGGAGGCGAGCGACAAGCCCCTCAGGATCAAGGGCACGAAGGTCAAGGTGCCGTCGTCGTACCAGGGCCGCGCACGAACCGGTCCCCGCGCCCGGCTGCTGGCGGAGACGCCGCCGGTCGGCACGGTCCGCCAGTGGCTCGGGCGCGACCAGGTCCAAGGCAGGTTGTACCGCAAGGACTACACGTTGCGCGGCGTGGGCGACAAGATCGAGGTGTGGGTCGCCAACGACACGGCGTTCCCGGCCGGCGACTGCCGCAACCAGATCCCGAACACCACCACGGTGACCGATGCACAGGTGGCCGACCTGGTCGAGCAGTTCGACAGCAACATCTTCCCGTTGGAGACCGAGGCCTTCAGCACGCCACCGGACCGCGACGGCACCAACTCCCAGCTCCCGCCGGACGCCAACGGCAACGGCGGCGTCTACACCGGTGCCGGCGACAAGACCGTCGCGCTGATCGACAACGTCCGCGACGCCAACTTCTACAGCTTCCCGGCCAACACGACCTACATCGCGGGGTTCCACTCCTCGCAGTACAACGAGCTGTTCGACCGCAACGTGATGACGATCGACGCGTTCGACTGGGCCCACCGCACCGGCGCGAACCCTCCCGACGAGCCGACCACCGACCTGTGCACCAGCCGCCCGGCTCGGCCCTTCCTCTACGAGAGCACCTTCGCCCACGAGTGGCAGCACCTGCTCCACTACTACTCCGACCCGTCCGAAGGGATCTGGCTCAACGAGGGCATGTCCGACTTCGCCCAGACACTGACCGGGTACGTCGACGCCAGCAAGACCGTGTTCGAGCGCGGCGCTGACAGCCACATCTACTGCTTCCAGGGCTTCGGCAGCGTGCAGACACCGTTCAACCCGAACCCGCGCGACTGCGGCGGGCCGGAGAACTCGCTGAACCTGTGGAACGAGGGCACGCCGGCCCAGGTGCTGTCGGACTACGGCAATGCCTACTCGCTGATGCTCTACCTGTTCGACCACTACGGCGACGAGCTCATGTCGCGGCTGCACCGTGACGGCGACCTGCAGGGCCTGCCCAGCGTCGACGCCGCGTTGACCGCCGAGGGCCAGCCGGACCTCTACCGGCTGATTCACGACTTCCAGACCTCGACGCTGGTGGACCAGATCGTCGAAGGACCCAAGGGCAAGTTCCAGGGCCGGCCGAAGGCGCTGGTGACCACCCCGAGCCTGAGCTCGACGGTCAACTTCGCCGACCCCAACGTGAACGACAACCCCGGGGCCGCTCCCAACGGCGCGGACTACGTCGCCCTGAAGGGCTCCGGCGGCAACCTCATCAGTGGCAAGAACCTCAGGTCCTTGTCGTTCGAGGGCGCTCCCGCCCTGCCGCCGACCCCGTTGCTGTGGACCGTGGTGAACAACGACCCGGACCGCCCCGGCAACCCGGTGCTGTGGTCGGGCAACGCCAACAACCTCGACGCCGGCGCCGTCACCTCCGTGGCCGTGCCGACGACCGATCCGACCTTGCGGTTCCTGGCCAAGTACGGCGCGGAGGCCGGCTTCGACTACGGCTACGTCATCGTGTCGACCGACGGCGGGCAGACGTACACGCCGATCGCGGGTGACCAGACCATTGACGGACCGCTGGGTCCTGCCATCAACGGCACGACGACCGGGTTCGAGGCGCACACCTACGACCTGTCGGCCTACGCGGGCCAGACCGTCCTGCTCGGCTTCCGCTACATCTCCGACGGCGGCGTCAACGAGGGCGGCTGGCTCATCGACGACGTCACGGTCGGCGCCACGTCGGTCAGCGACGGCAGCAGCCTGGCGCCGTTCGACTCGCCATCGGAGGTCAACCCGATCGACGTGGACTGGAACCTGCGGCTGGTCGGCATCGACGAGGGCAAGGCGAACGCCAGGCAGTTCGAGTACGACGGCCAGGGCACCGTGACTCTGGACCGGGAGGCGCTGGGTGCGCTGAGCCCCTTCGACAAGGTCGTGGCGATCGTCGCCTACGACGAGCCGACGGAGCTGGTGACCCAGTACGCCGCGTACACCTTGACGGCCAACGGCGTCATCCAGCCGGGAGGGGGAGGCTGACGCCTCAACTCATGACGAGGGCACGATGGGGGCATGCCCAACCGGCTCGCGACGGCCACCTCGCCCTACCTCCTCCAGCACGCCGACAATCCGGTCGACTGGTGGGAGTGGGGTGACGGAGGCGTTCGCCGACGCCCGCGAGCGGGGCGTGCCGGTACTCCTGAGCGTCGGGTACTCCGCCTGCCACTGGTGCCACGTGATGGCCCACGAGTCGTTCGAGGACGAGGTACACGGCGGCGTACCTCAACGAGCACTACGTCAGCATCAAGGTCGACCGCGAGGAGCGGCCCGACGTCGACGCGATCTACATGCAGGCGACCACGGCGATGACCGGGCACGGCGGCTGGCCGATGACCGTGGTGCTCGACCACGACGGCAACCCGTTCTTCGCCGGCACCTACTTCCCCGACCGGGCGCGCGGCGGGATGCCGGCGTTCCGGCAGGTGCTCGAGGCGGTGAACGGACGCGTGGACGGCACGCGCCCGGACGACGTACGGCGGGTGGCGACGGACCTGCGCGAGCACCTGCAGCGATCGGTGGCCTCGGCGTCAACTGTCTCCGCCCCGCTCGACGCCGCGGTGCTGGACGCGGCGGTGACGCGGCTGAGCGACTGACTTCGACCAGCTGCACGCCGGCTTCGGAGGGGCGCCGAAGTTCCCGCCGTCGATGACACTCGAGCAGCTGCTGCGCCACGCCCACCGCACCGGCGACGAGCGCGCGCGGGCGATGTTCGACGCGACGTGCGAGGCGATGGCGCGCGGCGGGATGTACGACCAGCTGGGCGGCGGGTTTCGCGCGCTACTCGGTCGACCGCCAGTGGGTGGTGCCGCACTTCGAGAAGATGCTCTACGACAACGCGCTGCTGCTCGGCGTCTACGCCCGGTCGGGCACGGCGCTGGGACGGCGGGTGGCCGAGGAGACGGCCGACTTCCTGATCCGCGAGCTCGGCACGGCCGAGGGCGGCTTCGCCGCGGCGCTCGACGCCGACTCCGAGGGCGAGGAGGGGCGGTTCTACGTCTGGACGCCGGCCCAGCTGGTCGAGGTGCTCGGCGAGGACGACGGCCGCTGGGCGGCTGCGCTGCTCGAGGTCACCGAGAGCGGCACCTTCGAGCACGGCAGCTCGACGCTCCAGCTGCTGGCCGACCCCGACGACGCCGCTCGCTGGGACGACGTACGCCATCGGCTGATGGACGCGCGCGACGGGCGGGTCCGGCCCGCTCGCGACGACAAGGTGGTGGCCGCCTGGAACGGGCTGGCCATCGCCTCGCTGAGCGACGCCGGGCGGCTGCTCGGCCGCGAGGACCTCGTCGACGCTGCCCTGCGCGCGGGCACGCTGCTGGCCGAGCTGCACCTGCGCGACGACGGCTCCCTGCTGCGCGTCTCCCGTGACGGGCACGCCGGCCGGCACCGCGGGGTGCTGGAGGACCACGGCTGCGTGGCCCACGGCTTCCTCGCGCTGGCCGGCGCGACCGGCGACGCGCGTGTGGCTCGACCGGGCGCGGTCGGTGCTCGACCACGCCCTCGACCGGTTCCGCGCCGACGACGGCGGGTTCTTCGACACGGCCTCCGACGCCGAGGCGCTGGTCGCCCGGCCGCGCGACCCGTCCGACGACGCCAGCCCGTCAGGTACGTCGGCGATGGTGCACGCGCTCGTCGCGGCGGCCTCGATGACCGGCGAGGGCCGCTACCGCCAGGCCGCCGAGGAGGCGCTGAGCACGGTCGCCGTCCCTGGCGGTGCAGGCGCCGCGGTTCGCCGGCTGGTCGCTCGCGGCCGCCGAGGCCCTGGCCGCCGGCCCGCTCGAGGTCGCCGTCGTCGGTCCTCCCGGTACGGCGCGCGACGAGCTCGAGCGGACCGCCCGCCGCGCGCCCGGTGTCACCGTCGTGGTCGCCGACGCGCGGCGCTGACCCCTCATCCGGCGGCATCCCCCTGCTCATCGCCCGCGGTCCGGTCGGCGGCGACCCCGCGGCGTACGTCTGCCGCGAGATGGTCTGCGAGCGCCCCGTCACCACCCCCTCCGACCTGCTCGCTCTCCTCGGTGGTTGAGGTGCGAGGAGCGCTAGCGACGAGCCTCGAAACCACCGAGTCGATCGGAGCGTTGACATCGAGGCTCGCAGCTCGCACCTCAACCACCGAGGTGGTCCTGAGCTGGGTGAGGAGGCGGGAGGCGAAGGCGTCGTGGGGGAGGTCGTGGGTCAGCAGGCCGAAGCCGGTGTGGAAGGCGACGCCGACCAGAGTGACGGCCAGCGCGCCGACGGCGAGGCGCTGCCACAGGCGGGGGCCGTCGTCGCGGGCGTCGGTCACGCGGCCGTGTGCGCGCTCGAGCCAGCGGACGAAGACGGTCGAGACCAGGGTGCTGACGACGCTGGCGACCACGGCACCGATGACGGTTCCGACCAGGCCGAGCCTGGTGCTCAGGACGGTGGCGGTCGCGGCGGCCACGGCGCCGGCGATGACGGCGGGGTAGGTCAGGGCAGGGCGTTTTGTTCAGACATGTCCTAGAAGGGACGAACCGGCCGCCCGCAAGGTTGCCCGATCGTGCGGGTGATGCCAGTCACCGCAGGCTGTAGTCGCCATCGAGATGCCGACGTAATGGGTCACGAACGCCAGGATCGTGAAGCGTGTGGAAGATCTCGTGGAAGCCGAACCAGCGCGGCCACGGGTCGGGACGCTTGATGCTGTAGACGACGCCGCCGAGCGTGTAGAGCGCTCCGCCGGCGTCGATCAGCACCAGGATGGCGGTGCCGATCCCGACGCCGAGGCGGTTGGAGCCCTGCGGCAAAGGACGGGATGTAGAACACCGCCGCCCAGCCCATGCCGATGTAGATCGGCATGTAGAGCCACTTGCGGCGCACCGATCCAGAACACCTTGAACAGCACGCCGAGCACGGCCACCGACCAGATGATCGCTGAGCAGGACCATCCGCTGCCCGCCCTCGAGGAGCACCAGCGCGAACGGCGTGTAGGAGCCGGCGATGAGCAGGAAGATGTTGGCGTGGTCGAAGCGCCTGCAGGAAGCCGTGCGTCCGGGGCGACCAGTGGCCGCGGTGGTAGACGGCCGAGACGGTGAAGAGCAGCAGCGCGGAGACGACGTACACGCTCGAGCCGATCCGGGTCGACGCGGTCGGCGAGAGCGCGATGAGCACGATGCCGGCCGCGAGCGTGAGCGGCGCGGAGCCGAGGTGCAGCCACCCGCGGAGCCGGGGCTTGATCTCCGCGACCGTCTCGCCGACCGCCTGGTCGATGGCATGGGCGATCGACTCGCGAGCAGAGCGCACCGCCTCATTCATCTTGTTGAAGTTAGCATCGGCACCGTGGCTGAGTGGAAGGAACGCATCAGACGCATCCTGTACCCCGCATACGAGTCGCGCATGCTCCACACGCTGCCCAAGGACCAGCTGCCCAAGCACGTGGGGGTGATGCTCGACGGCAACCGCCGCTGGGCCAGGTCGGTCGGCGCCAGCGCCGCACAGGGCCACGCGGCAGGCGCCGCCAACATCGAGCCGCTGCTGCAGTGGTGCGAGGAGGTCGGCGTCGAGGTCGTCACGCTGTGGCTGCTCTCGACCGACAACCTCAACCGTCCGGCGCCCGAGCTCGACACGCTGCTCGGCATCATCGAGGGCGCCGTCACCACGCTGGCGGGCGAGCAGCGCTGGCGGCTCCACCCCGTGGGCGCGCTCGACGTACTCCCGGCCGCGACCGCCCAGGTCCTCAAGGACGCCGAGGACCGTACCCGTCAGGTCGACGGGATGCTGGTCAACATCGCGGTCGGGTACGGCGGCCGGCGCGAGATCGCGGACGCCGTGCGGTCGCTGCTCCAGGCGCACGCCGAGCGCGGCACCAGCCTCGAGGAGCTCGCCGAGGTCATCGATGTCGAGCACATCGCCGAGCACCTCTACACCAAGGGCCAGCCCGACCCCGACCTCGTCATCCGCACCTCCGGCGAGCAGCGCCTCGGCGGCTTCTTGCTCTGGCAGTCGGCACAGAGCGAGTTCTACTTCTGCGAGGCCTACTGGCCCGACTTCCGCCGCGTCGACTTCCTCCGCGCCATCCGCGCCTACACCCAGCGCGAACGCCGCTACGGTGCCTGACACACCCGCTTGTCTGAGGGGCTGGAGCGAACCGCTGGCCCGTCACGAACCCCGCGAGTGAAGGTCGCTTGTCCGTCAGCCGGGTCTCGCGACAGGCGCTCAGAGCGCCTTCCTCAACCAGCCGGTGGTCCAACTGTTCACCCACGAGTTCGGGCGTGTTGCCACGAAGCAGCCGTGCGTCGTCGTACTTTCGAGTCATCGGCGGGTGGGGAAGCCCGCCGTACTGGGAGGCAAGTTCGTGACAGATCGCGACCACGCATCGGGGACTTGCTCCCGCGTGCGTGGGAGCCGGCACTCCGGCTCACTTCTCCTCTCCCGGTCCGTCCGCGTGAACTGACACAAGGACCGGGGCAGGAGTGCCGCGCCGGTCGCGAGGGGTTTCGATGCCTCAGGCCCAGAACAAGGCCCCGAAGAAGGTCGCAGTCAGCAGTACGTCGCGCACGTTCGTCCTCGACACCAGCGTGCTGCTCGCCGACCCCGGCGCGCTCAAGCGGTTCGCCGAGCACGAGGTGGTGCTGCCGGTGGTGGTGATCACCGAGCTGGAGGGCAAGCGTCACCATCCGGAGCTGGGCTTCTTCGCGCGCACTGCCCTGCGCATGCTCGACGACCTGCGCATCACCCATGGCCGCCTCGACGAGCCGGTGCCGGTGGGCGACGACGGCGGCACGATCCGCGTCGAGCTCAACCACACCGACCCCGCCGCGCTGCCGTCGGGCTTCCGGCTCGGCGACAACGACACCCGGATCCTTGCCGTGGCGCGCAACCTGGCCGACGAGGGCCACGCCGTCACGCTGGTCTCCAAGGACCTGCCGCTGCGCATCAAGGCCTCCGCCGTCGGCCTCGACGCCGAGGACTACCGCGGCGACGCGATCAGCGACTCCGACGCCGGCTACTCCGGCATGGCCGAGCTCGACGTGACCTCGGCCGAGCTCGACGAGCTGTACGACGACGGGTCGATCGACCTGCCCGCCGCGCGCGAGCTGCCCTGCCACTGCGGCCTGGTGCTGCTCTCCGACCGCGGCACCGCCCTGGGCCGCGTCGGGGCCGACAAGCAGGTGCGCCTGGTGCGTGGCGACCGCGAGGCCTTCGGCATCCACGGCCGCTCGGCCGAGCAGCGGGTCGCCCTGGAGATGCTGCTCGACCCCGAGGTCGGCATCGTCTCCCTCGGCGGCCGCGCCGGCACCGGCAAGTCCGCGCTCGCGCTGTGTGCCGGGCTCGAGGCCACCCTCGAGCGCCGCCAGCACCAGAAGGTCGTGGTGTTCCGGCCGCTGTTCGCCGTCGGCGGCCAGGACCTCGGCTACCTTCCCGGTTCGGAGAGCGAGAAGATGTCGCCCTGGGCCCAGGCGGTCTTCGACACCCTCGGCGCGATCACCTCCCGCGACGTCATCGACGAGGTGCTCGACCGCGGCATGCTCGAGGTGCTGCCGCTGACCCACATCCGCGGCCGCTCGCTGCACGACGCGTTCGTCATCGTCGACGAGGCCCAGTCGCTGGAGCGCAACGTGCTGCTGACCGTGCTCTCGCGCATCGGGGCAGGCTCCAAGGTCGTGCTCACCCACGACGTCGCCCAGCGCGACAACCTGCGCGTGGGCCGTCACGACGGTGTGGTCGCCGTGGTCGAGAAGCTCAAGGGCCACCCGCTGTTCGCGCACGTGACGCTGACCCGCTCGGAGCGGTCGCCGATCGCCGCCCTGGTCACCGAGATGCTGGAGAACGTGACGCTCTGAGCGCTCCGGGCCGTTCCTGACCGGATCGGCGTCGGTCGAGGACGGCTCGACGCAGGCGATGCCGGGGGCTGCGTGACCCGTCGAGACCCGGTGACGTGACAGGCGAGCCTGCTGGGGTTGCTGTGACCAGTGGTGCGAATTGTTACGTTCACACCTAGGGGTTTCTGGGCCGTTGTTTTGCGGGCCCGCCCGGATCCCGGGCAGGGTGTCGTGATCGTTCCGTGATCTGGCGACTCGGCTCCCGCGCGGAACGAACCCCTGTTTCATCGATTCAGCAGCACCTGTCCTGACGTCGACCGCGAGAACTTTCCCCTGTGAGCTCTTCCCATCGCGCCTCCCGCGCCCAGCGCGGCGACCTGCGTGGCGACCCCTCGTCACGCCGTACGACGGGTGGCTCGCACCGCGGCTCGCACGCGGCGCCGCGCGCACGGACCAGCCGCAAGGTGCTGCGCACCGCCACGGTCACCAGCGGCCTGGCGTCGGTGGCGACCGTGGTGGCCGTGGGCGGCGGCATGCTGTCGGCCGGCACGCCCGTGCTCGACGCCGCCGGCGAGCTCGCGGCCGCGGCCACGGGCCCGTCGCTCGCCGCGTCGGTCACCCCGTCTGAGCGCCGACGAGCTCGCCGCTCGCGCCCGGGTGCCGGTCTCGCGCTCCGACCGCCGCGACGCGGTCGACCCCGACAAGGCCCAGACGCTGGCCCAGCCCGGCGGCCAGGCCGTCACCGGCACCGAGAGCCTGTCCGACGAGGACCCGCGCATCATCGCCCGAGCGCTGCTGGCGGAGTTCGGCTTCTCGGCCGACCAGTTCGGCTGCCTCGACTCGCTGTGGTCGAGCGAGAGCGGCTGGCGGGTCAATGCCGACAACCCGAGCTCCTCGGCGTACGGCATCCCGCAGGCGCTGCCCGGCTCGAAGATGTCGTCGTTCGGCGCCGACTGGGCGACCAACCCCGTCACGCAGATCCGCTGGGGCCTGGACTACATCTCCGACCGCTACGGCAGCCCCTGCTCGGCGTGGAGCTTCAAGCAGGGTCGCGGGTGGTACTGACCACCGGTCGCTATTTCGCGGATTTCCCCGCGCTAGACCGGAGGCGTCCTCCAGTCTGACCGGACGGCCACGGGGGCTTCTCTCCCGTGGCGCCCCCGGGAGGAACCTTCACGTGACCACACGTCTGCCGCGTCGACTTGCGGCTCTCATCACCGCCATCGCCGTCACTGCCACCGCGCTGGTCGTCGGACTCGGCGTCGCGCCGGCCGAGGCCAAGCCGCCGGTGAAGCCCGGCCCCGTCACCGGTCTCGCGATGACCCTGACCAAGCCGGCCGACAACTTCACCGTCAGCGCGAGCTGGAACGCCGCGACCAACGCGACGACGTACGCCGTGTCGCTGACCAACGCTCAGACCGGAACCGCCCTGGCGGGCAGCAGCGTCGGCGTCACCTCGTGGTCGGCCTCGGTCAACCTCGCCGGCGTGACCCAGGTGCGGCTGACCGTGACGCCGATGAACCAGCGCTCCGGCCCGGCGGCCTCGATCACGCAGGACGTGCCCGACCTCAGCGCGCCCTTCGGCACCTACACGGTCTCGTGGGTCGATCGCACCGGCACCATCACGCAGACCTCGCTGACCGACGACGGGCCGATCGGCGCAGGTCACCCGCACCGTCAGCTGGGGTGACGGCACCGCCGCCGAGGCGTGGCCGACCGGCGACACCATCTACCACCTGTACGCCGCCGACGGGCCTCTACCGCCCGACCGTCACGCTCACCGACGGCGTCGGCAACGCCCGGCGTCGTGCCGCTGGCCGCCATCGTCCCGGGCGACAAGACCGCGCCCGTCGGCACCTTCACCACCTCGCCCGGCAACGGCCTGGAAGGTCCTGACGACCGTCAACGTGACCCAGACCGCGCTGAGCGACGACTTCAGCGCCGCCGGCGACGTGCTGCGCTGGGTCGACTGGGGCGACGGCGGCGGACCCCTGGCCTGGACCGGCGCGGTGTCGGCCAGCCACGTGTACGCCGTGGCGGGCACCTACACCCCGCGGGTCGTCCTCAAGGACGAGGCCGGCAACGTCCGCTCAGGTCGCCGCCCAGCCGGTGACCGTGCAAGGCCGACACCGTCGCTGCCCGTCGTCAAGGTCACCTTGCCCAAGAAGGCCGTCGCGACGAGGTGGGCTCCTGGAAGAAGCTCGCCGGCACAGGCCACCGACACCAACGGCACCGGCGTCGACAGCGTCGCCGTCGCTGGCGATCGAGAAGCGCGCGACGGGCTGGTACTTCTACAAGGCCACCAGCAAGACCTGGCTCAAGGCCGCGACCAAGGCGCAAGGCGTGGAAGCGGGCCAAGGCCGCCGTCGTCGACCCGACCGCGAAGGGCGCCTGGACCGTGCGGCTCGCGGGCCTGAAGAAGGGCACGCTCTTCGTCCGCGCCACCGCGACCGACCTGGCCGGCAACGTCTCGAAGCCGGTCACCCAGAAGGCGGTGCTCACCGCCCCCTGACCCCCGCCGGCCGACCCCTCCGGAAGAGGGTTGGCCGACCGGGTAGCCGCCGCTGACCCACCAGCTCCTGGGTCGGCCAGTCGGGTCAGAAGCTGACCCACTGGCCGGCCCGCCGCCCACCCGTCACGCTCCCGGGGCGAGTGAGCGGAGCCGGGGCGGGTCAGCGGCAGCAGAAGATCGTGGCCTCGCCGGCGTACTCGCGCGGCTCGTCGAACGACGGCACCTGCCAGTCGACGTCCTCGCCCGACGAGCGCAGGTAGGCCTCGGCGACGCTGCTGTCGGCGAAGACGGCGCGCGGCCGGAGGTCGGTACGCCGCACCTCGCCGAAGTGGGCACGCAGCTGCTGCTCGCCGTTCTGGCGGCTGAAGCCGGTCACCGAGGGCCGGCCGCCGGCACTCGACGCGCAGCTCGGCCAGGTGGCCGTCGCCGTTGGTGACCGCCACGAACAGCCCGCCGGGCCGGAGCACCCGGCGTGACCTCCGCGATGGCCCGGTCGACGTCGGGCACGTGGTAGAGCATCCACAGCGCCGCGACCACGTCGAAGGCCTCGTCGCCGAAGGGCAGGTCCTGCGACGTCGCCCTCGCGGGCGTCGATGCCGCGGGCGCGGGTCAGCTCGACGAACCGCGGCGACTGGTCGATGGCCGTCAGGCGTACGCCGGGCAGCGCGGCAGCGACCCGGGCCGCGAAGCCGCCGGTGCCGGGCCCGACCTCGAGCACCCGCAGCGGTCGCTCGGCGACGACCGCGTCGAGCGCCTCGGTGGTCGGGTCGCGGCCGTCGGCGGTGGGGTGCCACACCGAGCGCCGCGTCTCGAGGTTGTCCTCGGTGAGGTACTGGCTGCGGACGTGCGGCCGGGTCGTCGATGATCACGGTGTCGGTCATCCTTTCTACGTCGAGAGCCTCGTCGAGCTGTTCCTCGGTCAGGTCGCCGCGTTCGACGTACCCGAGAGCCACCACCGTCTCACGGATGGTCTTGCCCTCGGCAAGGGCCTGCTTGGCGATCTTGGCGGCCTGCTCGTAGCCGACGTACTTGTTCAGCGGGGTGACCACCGACGGCGACGACTCGGCGTACCGGCGCATCCGGTCGCGGTCGGCGGTGATGCCGTCGACGCAGGCGGCCAGCAGGCGGCTGGCGTTGGCGAGCAGCCGCTCGGACTCGAGGATGTTGCGGGCGATCACCGGCAGCATCACGTTCAGCTCGAAGCTGCCGGAGGCGCCGGCGAAGGCGATGGCGGCGTCGTTGCCGATCACCTGGGCGCAGACCATCAGCGTGGCCTCGGGGATGACCGGGTTGACCTTGCCGGGCATGATGCTCGACCCCGGCTGGAGGTCGGGCAGGTGGATCTCGGCCAGGCCGGTGGTCGGCCCGCTCGCCATCCAGCGCAGGTCGTTGCAGATCTTGACCAGCCCCACGGCGTAGGTGCGCAGCACGCCGCTGAGCTCGACGATCGCGTCGCGCCCGCCCTGCGCCTCGAAGTGGTCGCGCGCCTCGGTGAACTGCTCGCCGGTGGCCTCGTTGAGGCGGGCGATGGTCTGCTCCGCGAAGCCCGCCGGCGCGTTGATGCCGGTGCCGACGGCGGTGCCGCCGAGCGGCAGCTCGCGGACGCGCGGCAGGGCCGCCTCGATGCGCTCGCGGGCACGGTCGACGACGGCGGCGTAGCCGCCCATCTCCTGGCCCAAGGTGACCGGCGTGGCGTCCATCAGGTGGGTGCGGCCGGACTTCACGGCGTCGGCGTACGTGGCTGCTCGCCTGGTCGAGGGCCGCGTGCAGCGTGGCGATGCCGTCGAGGAGGTCGCGGGTGCCGAGCACGGCGGCGACGTGGATCGCGGACGGGAAGGTGTCGTTGGACGACTGCGCGGCGTTGACGTGGTCGTTGGGGTGGACCTCGACGCCGTCGCGCTGGGCGAGCGTGGCGATCACCTCGTTGACGTTCATGTTGGTGCTGGTGCCCGAGCCGGTCTGGAAGACGTCGATCGGGAAGTGCTCGTCGTGGGCTCCGTCGGCGATCTCGGTGCGCGGCCTTCACGATGGCGCGGCCCTGCTCGGTGGTCAGCGTGCCGAGGTCGACGTTGGTCTCGGCCGCGGCGGCCTTGATGCGAGCCAGGGCGTGGACCAGCGCGGGCTCGAGCGGCCGCCCGCTGATCGGGAAGTTGTCGACGGCCCGCTGGGTCTGCGCCCGCCACAGCGCGTCCGCTCGGGACCCTCACCTCGCCCATGGAGTCGTGCTCGACACGGAAGTCGGTCATGACCTCGAAGGTACCCGGGCCAGGTGCAGCCAGTACTGCTCGGCTCGGCCCTGCAGGTCGACGTCGTACGCCGCCGCCTCGGCGTCGCCGAACACCTCGCGCAGGCCTGGTGCAGGTGCGTCGTCGCGGGCGGCGGACCAGATCGACGACGATGCCGCCAGGCCGCAGCGCTTCGCGGACCAGCGCGAGGAGCGCGCTGCCGTAGAGCTCGGCGTTGGCCTCGTGGACGAGGTAGCCGGGGCCGTTGTCGACGTCGAGCAGCACGAGGTCGTACGCCGCCCGGCCGGCCGCCCGCGATGACGTCGCGGACGTCGCCCACCGCGACCTCGACCCGGTCGTCGGCGAGCAGGGCCGGGCCGTGCGGGACCGTGCCGTCGCGCAACCAACCGACCAGCGCGGGCTCGATCTCGGCGACGACCACGCGGCGTACGCGTGCGATCGGCGAGGACCGTCCGCCAGCGTGAAGCCCAGGCCGAGACCGCCGACCAGCACCCGGTGGGGGCGCTCGTGGCGGGCCAGCGCCTCGCGCGCCAGCGCCCGCTCGCTGCTCGTCTCGCGGGTGTCCATCACGAACACCCCGTTGGCCCGCAGCTCCAGCGTGGTGCTGCCGTCCGCCTCGGTGCGCTGGCGAAGTACGAGCTCACCGCGCTCGGACTCCGCCCGTGGCCACCTCCACGCCCGCATCCTCGCGCGACAGGTGTCTCGCCGGACGGTGTGACGTGGCGGCGGCTCAGTCGAACAGCTCGCTCAGCCAGGACTCCTTGCGCTTGCGCGGCTGGCCGTGGCCGGCGTGGCCGCTGGCTCCCGTGGCCGGAGGCGGCGTAGCGGGGCGCGTGTGCGGTCTGGGGCTGGGCGGGTGGGTTCGCCCACGCGCCCTGCTCGGCTGGCGGCCCGCTCGATGATCTTGTCGAGCTCGCCGCGGTCGAGCCACACGCCGCGGCACTGCGGGCAGTAGTCGATCTCGATCCCGCTGCGCTCGCTCATCACCAGGGTGGTTCCGTCGGTCGGGCACTGCATGGGTGTCCTCCTCTGCTCGGGGTCTCTTCTCTCGACCAACGGCCAGGTGTGCCGGTTTGTCCCTGGGCCCCGGGACAACGCGCCCGGCACTGTACGGGTCACCGCCAGACGGCGGACTACCGAGACCAGAAGGAGGCACGATGATGACCACCGTCACCACCCAGCAACCCCGTCCGCGCGGACCTGGACGCCACCGGGGCCGACCAGCGCCGACCCGGCCCGACCCGCCGTACGTCGACGGGCTGGTCATCGAGGCCTGGGCGCTCGCGCGGCGTCGCCGCCGGCGTGCTCGGCATCGGCACCATGGTGTCGTCCAGCACGATCAACGCGATCTACGACAAGACGATCGCCCAGGACGAGGACGCCATCCTCGCCAAGCTGGCCGACCAGTCGGTCCAGATCGTCGTCTTCCAGGTCGTCGCCACGCCTGCACCGCGCTGGCCCTGGTCGTCTTCGCGGCCGGGCTCCACCGCCGGCTGGCCGCTCGCCTCGAGGACAGCATCGCGCCCAGTGGTCGCCTCGGCCGGCCTGGTCGGCACCGCCGTCGTCACCGTGCTCGGCTACCGGTCTCAACACCGAGTTCGTCATCGGCGTCGAGGATCACGTGCTGGCCGCCAACGCGGCGATGTTCAACCACTGGACCGGCACCATCCCGTGGGGCTGGCTGCTCGCCGGGCTCTCCGCCCTCGCGGTCTCCTCGGCCTGGCGCCAGGGCGCGGTTCCGCGCTGGATGGGCATCACCAGCCTGGTGCTCGGCGGCCTGACGGTGCGTCAGCGGCGTCGCTGCCGATCCAGTACATGGCGATCCTGCCCGGCCACCCTCTGGGTGCTCGTCCTCTCGATCGGCTTCCTCGCCGGCGACAAGGCGTTCCGCGGGCCGGTCGCTCCAGCAACCGCGCATGCCGGCATTGGGCAGGATGTGCGGATGCACCAGCAGGGGTACGACGCGCGCGAGCGGTTCGTCGTACCCCTGCTGTTCCCGGTCCTCACCCTCGCGTTCTGCTCGTGGCCTCCGCCGCGATCGACGCTCGCGACCCCCGCCGCCGGCCCGGGTGTCGAGATCGCTCCCGGCCCCGGGCTGGCCGTTCGCGGCGCTGGGCCTGGTGTTCGGGCTCTGCGCCGGGCGTCGTGCTCCGCTTCGACCCCCGCCAGCGCTTCGGCTGGCTGCTGGGCGGGCTTCGGCGTGTTCTGGGGGCTCGACGCGCTGGCGCAGTCCTACGTGCGCTACGGCATCCGGCTCCGACGAGGCGCTGGCCGGCGTGGGCGCCGCGCTGTGGTTCCTCAACCGCTTCGGCGCCTTCCTGCCGATGACGATCGCGGCCCTGCTGCTGATCTTCCCCGACCGGCCGCTTCCTTGCGGGCCGCTGGGGGCTGGCTCGGGCAGATCGCCCTCGGCGTGATGGTCAGCGGCGGCCACGCTCGTCGTGGTGGCGCCGGCCCCGGGCGGCTGGCGGAGTTCGACCTGCCGCCGGGCGTCGACCTCGACGCGGGAGCGCTGCCGATCCCCGGCGGGCATCACAGACCTGGTGCTGCCCCTGGCCAACGCGCTGACCATCGCCGGCGTTCTCGTCGCGATGGCCTCCGTCGTGGTCCGGCACCGGCGCGCCGTCGGCTGCCGAGCGCGACCGCACCCGTTGGCTGCTCTGGTCCGTCGAGGCAGGCGCCGTCGCCCTGGCCCTCTCGGCCTTCTCCCGGCGTTCGGCGTCGTCAGCGACGTCGTGCTCTTCATCGTGGCGGTGCTGCCTGGCATCGCCGTGACCATCGGCATCGTCCGGCCCGACGCTCGTCCCTGTCGCAGGACCTCCTCAACGCGCACGCTCGTCTTCGCCCTCCTGTCGCTGTCGCTGGTCGTCGTCGACCTCCTCGTCGTCGCCGCGCCTCAGCGCCGTGCTCGGCGACACCCTCGACGAACGCCAGGTCGTCGTGGTCGTGCTGTTGCTCACCGCCGTGCTCTACGGGCCGTTCCGCCAGCGCCTCTCGGGCGCGGTTCGCCGCCTGGTGCTTGGACAGCGCGAGGCGCCGTACGACGTCGTGGCCGGGTTGGCCTCCACCCTCGAGCGCTCCGAGGAGGGCGCCGAGCAGCTGGCCGCGGTGGCCGACGCGGTGGCGACGGCGTTCGGGATCGGCTTCGTGCGGCTCGAGGTCGACCGGGCCAACGGGGAGCGGCTGGTCGCCACCCACGGCACCGAGCCGGCCGAGGTGCGCACACTGCCGATCACCTACCGCGAGCAGGAGGTCGGGCGGGTGCTGCTGCCGGTGCGCGGGCTGCGCAGCCGGCTGAGTCGTCGCGACGAGCAGCTGCTCGGCGACCTCGTCCGGCAGGCGGCCGGCCGCCGCCCGTACCAGCCAGCTCGCCGAGCAGCTGCAGGACAGCCGCGAGCGGCTGGTCGTGGCGCGCGAGGAGGAACGCCGCCGCATCCGCCGCGACCTCCACGACGGCCTGGGGCCGTCGCTGAGCGGCGTTGTCTACCAGCTCGAGTCGGCCCTGCTGCTCGTCGACAAGGACCCTTCGACGAGGCCAAGCGAACCATCGCATGCGCTCAGCGCGCACGTGCAGGATGTCGTCGCCGATGTCCGCCGCCTCGTCCACGACCTGCGCCCGCCCGCGCTCGACGACCGGGGGCTCATCGGCGCGCTCACCCAGCACGCCGAGCAGGTCACGGCCATCGGCGGCTCCGCGGTCACCGTCCAGGCCGACGACCTCGGCGCGTTACCCGCGGCCGTCGAGGTGGCGGCGTACCGGATCGTCAACGAGGCCCTCACCAACGTGGTCCGCCACGCGGGCGCCTCGCGGGTCCCGGTGCGGTTGGTCGGTCGACGACCGCGCCGCTCCTGGTCGAGGTCGCCGACGACGGTGGCGGTATCGCGCCCGAGGCGCAGGTCGGCGTGGGCCTCGTGTCTCTTGCGGGAGAGGGCAGCCGAGCTCGGTGGCCGCAGCGAGGTCACCTGCCCGCCCGGCGGCGGTACGACCGTGCGAGCCTGGCTCCCGCTGAGACCCGAGGAGGCATCCCGATGAGCGACGTCCGCAGAAGTGGTCGTCGTCGACGACCACGCCATCGTCCGCGACGGACTGGTCGCGCTGCTCGGCGCGCTCGACGGGGTCGAGGTGGTCGGCTCGGCCGAGGACGGCCGCCGGGCGCTGCACGTCGTGGCCGAGACCGAGCCCGACGTGGTCGTGATGGACATCCAGATGCCACAGCTCGACGGCATCGAGGCGACGCGCTTCATCACCGGCCGGCACCCCGGCGTACGCGTGGTGATGCTGACCATGAACGAGGACGACGAGACCGTGCTCAGCGCGATCCGCGCGGGGGCCTCGGGCTACCTGCTCAAAGGGTCCGGGGCCGACGAGGTGCTCAACGCGGTCAAGGCGGCTGCGGCCGGCGGCATGGTCTTCGGGGCCTCGCTCGCGGCGCGGGTGGCGACGTACTTCGCCACGGCCCGGCCGCCGGCCCCGGATGTCGCGGAGCCGTTCCCCGACCTGACCGACCGCGAGCGCGACGTCCTCGAGATGCTGGCCACCGGCGCCAGCAACGACGCCATCGCCCGCGCCCTCTACGTCTCCGACAAGACCGTGCGCAACACCGTCAGCTCGATCTACACCAAGCTGCACGCCGCCGGCCGCGGAGAGGCGATCGTCAAGGCCCGCGAGGCGGGGTTCGGGAAGGGCTGACCCCCGGGACTCAGGGCGGACGTCATACGAAGTGGTCGCTATAGCGACCACTTCGTATGACGTCCCGCGGTCATCCACAGGAAGCGCATCGTCGCCAGCAGGACTAAGGTCGGTGAGGCCATCCTCGGGCGATGCCCTCACCAAACGACCTCGCCGCAGAGATCGCCGCGGGACAGGAAGGTGTCGTCTCGCGCGGGCAGCTGTACGCCGTCGGAGTGACCCGTGCCGAGGTTCGGGCCCACGTACGTGCTCGACGCTGGCGACGAGTGGGATCACAGTGCGTGTCGATGACGACCGGCCCGCTGACGAGACAACAACAACTCTGGGCAGCGGTGTTCGAGGCTGGGCCGCGGGCCTTCCTCGACGGTGCCTCCGCTCTCGAGGCGGCAGGTCTCGAGCGGTTCAAGACCGACCGCATCCGCGTCTCGGTCCCCCGAGGGGCTCGCGTCAGACGGGCTCGCGGGCTCGACATCCGGCAGACGCGCCGTTGGCACCCGGACGACGTCGTCGGCCGCGGGCTGCCCAGGGCGCGACCGGAAGTCGCCGCCGTGCGTGCCGCGCTCTGGGCCCGCTCAGACCGACAAGCCGCACTGCTGCTGACCATGGCGGTGCAACAGGGGATCGCAACAGCGGAAGCCATCGCCCTCGAGCTCCTTCGCGTCCTGCGGGACAAACGTCGACTGCTCGTGCAGCAGGTCGTGCTAGACCTGCTCGGTGGGGTCAGATCCCTCGGGGAGCTGGATTTCGCCAAGGAGTGTCGTCGCCGCGGAATCCCAGAACCCAGCAGGCAGGTCGTCCGCCGCGGGCGCAACGGTCGCTACTACCTCGACGTCTACTGGGACGAGTGGGGCGTCGTCGTCGAGATCGACGGCATCCACCACTCGTGGGCAGAGCAGTTGGTGTCCGACGCCCTGCGCCACAACGACGTCACCCTCGGTCACGACCTCGTCCTTCGACTGCCGCTCCTCGGGCTGCGAGTCGCAGCGGATGACTTCTTCGATCAGATCGAGGATGCTCTTCGCTCCCGCGGCTGCACCCTCGCTGGTCGCCGTACCGCCTGAACCCCGCAGGACGTCATACGAAGTGGTCGCCATAGCGACCACTTCGTATGACGTCCGCCCCGGGGCCCCAGGAGACGGCTAACCGTCCGAGCGCACCCGGATGCCGGAGAGCGGGACGGTGACGGTGCCCCCAGGGTCGGTGAAGAAGTCGTTGCCCTTGTCGTCGACCACGATGAACGCCGGGAAGTCCTCGACCTCGATCTTCCAGACGGCCTCCATGCCGAGCTCGGGGTACTCCAGCACCTCGACCGACCGGATGCAGTCCTGGGCCAGCCGCGCGGCGGGGCCGCCGATCGAGCCGAGGTAGAACCCCCCGTGCGACTCGCACGCCTGGGTGACGACCTTGGACCGGTTTCCCTTCGCGAGCATGACGAGCGACCCGCCCGCGGCCTGGAACTGCTCGACGTACGAGTCCATCCGCCCGGCCGTCGTCGGCCCGAACGAGCCGGACGCCATGCCGTCGGGCGTCTTCGCGGGGCCGGCGTAGTAGACGGCGTGGTCGCGCAGGTACGACGGCATCTCCTCGCCGGCGTCCAGCCGCTCCTTGATCTTGGCGTGGGCGATGTCGCGGGCGACGACCAGTGGCCCGGTCAGCGAGAGCCTGGTCTTGACGGGATGGCGAGAGAGCTCGGCGAGGATGTCGGGCATCGGCTGGTTGAGGTCGATCTGCACGACCGAACCGCCCGAGATGTCCTCGGCGACGCCGGCGTCCGGCATGTACTGCGCGGGGTCGGTCTCGAGCTGTTCGAGGAAGACCCCTTCGGCGGTGATCTTGCCCAGCGCCTGACGGTCGGCCGAGCACGAGACCGCCAGCGCGACCGGGCAGGAGGCGCCGTGCCGCGGCAGCCGGACCACCCGCACGTCGTGGCAGAAGTACTTGCCCCCGAACTGTGCGCCGATACCGAAACTTTGAGTGAGCTTGAAGACTTCCTCCTCGAGCTCGAGGTCGCGGAACCCGTGCGCCGACAGGGATCCCGAGGTCGGCAGGTTGTCGAGGTAGTGCGCCGAGGCGTACTTCGCCGTCTTCAGCGCGTACTCCGCCGACGTGCCGCCGATGACCACGGCCAGGTGGTACGGCGGGCAGGCGGCGGTGCCGAGCGAGCGGATCTTCTCGTCGAGGAACTGCAGCATCCGCTTGGGGTTCAGGACGGCCTTCGTCTCCTGGTAGAGGAAGGACTTGTTGGCCGAGCCGCCGCCCTTGGCCATGAAGAGGAACTTGTACTCCGGCCCGTGGTCACCCTCGCGCGTCGCGTAGAGCTCGATCTGCGCGGGCAGGTTGGTGCCGGTGTTCTTCTCCTCCCACATGGTGACCGGCGCGAGCTGCGAGTAGCGCAGGTTGAGCTTGGTGTAGGCGTCGTACACCCCGAGCGAGATCGCCTCGGCGTCGTCGGCGTCGGTGATCACACCCTCCGACTTCTTGCCCATCACGATCGCGGTGCCGGTGTCCTGGCACATCGGCAGCACGCCCCCGGCGCTGATGTTGACGTTCTTCAGCAGGTCGAGCGCCACGAACCGGTCGTTGCCCGACGACTCCGGGTCGTCGATGATCCGCCGCAGCTGGGCGAGGTGCGCGGGCCGCAGGTAGTGCGCGATGTCGTGCATCGCCTCGGCGGTCAGCTGCTCGGATCGCCTCCGGCGTCACCTGCAGGAAGGTCCGCCCGCCTGCCTCGAAGGTCGCGACCCCCTCGGTCGTCACCAGCCGGTACGGCGTCTGGTCCGGGCCGAGGGGGAGAAGGTCGGAGTAGCGGAACTCAGGGTCAGCAGCAGCCACGGATCGCACGTTAGTCCAGACTGTCGGGCGTGCCCCCAGGCAGTCACCGGTACGCCCTCCTCGTGCACCCGTCGGCCAACCGCGTGTACGCCGAGGCGTCGGTGGCGCTGACCGTCGCCGAGCTCGGCGTGCTGGCCCGGACCCGGCTCGAGGGGCGGATCGGCGAGGCCACGCCGACCGGGATCGCTGGCGTGCCGTACCTGGCGTTCGACGGCGACCTCGGACGACGGCGACCTCGCCCTTCTCGGCGACGTATCCACGGCGATGGCGCTGTTCGAGCGGTCCAGTGAGGGCCTGCGGCCGGTCGAGCTGCCGCGCCGCGACCGCTTCGACGACGACCTGTTGACGATCCTCAAGTACCAGGGCAAGACCAACGAGGTGTTCACCAAGCTGCTGCTCAACCTCACCGTGTGGTCGGGCACGGAGGTCGCCGGCCGGCCGCTGAAGGTCCTCGACCCGATGTGCGGCCGCGGCACCACCCTCAACCAGGTGCTGATGAACGGCTGGCACGCCTTCGGGCTCGACCTGGACGAAAGGGACTTCGACACTTACGCCGCCTTCCTCCGCAGCTGGCTGACGGCCAAGCGCCTCAAGCACTCCGCCGAGGTCACGCCGGTCCGCCGCGACGGGGCCAAGCTCGGCCGCCGCTTCCACGCCGAGGTCGGCGCGACCAAGGAGGAGTGGAAGGCCGGCGAGGCGATCACCGTCGACTACGTCAACGCGGACACCCTGCACACCCGTGCCGTGCACAAGCCCCGGTCGGTGGACGCGGTGGTCACCGACGCGCCGTACGGCGTCCAGCACGGCAGCAGGTCCGGCGGCCGGCTCGCGCGCAGCCCGCTCGACCTGCTGCGTGAGGCCGTGCCCGTGTGGGCCGAGGTGCTGCGCCCCGGTGGCGCGATGGGCATCGCCTGGAACACCCACGTCGCCGATCGCGACGACGCGCTGGCCGTGCTTGCCGACGCCGGGCTCGAGCCGCTGGACGACGGCCCGTACCGCGGCTTCCTGCACCGCGTCGACCAGGCGATCCAGCGGGACGTCCTCGTCGCCAGGAAGCCGGGCTAACCTGTCACCCATGGCGGCGATCGAGAGGCCGGGAGACGGTCACGGACAACAGGTCTTGGGTCACGACCCGACCCAGCTCCGCGTCTCGGACGAGGACCGGCACAAGGTTGCGGAGATCCTCCGCGAGGCGGCGGGGGAGGGCCGCATCGACCTCGACGAGCTCGACGAGCGGCTCGAGGCGGCCTACGCCGCCAAGACCTACGCCGACCTCGTGCCCATCACCGTCGACCTGCCGACCCACTCGACGAGCAAGCCGCCGGTCCCGCGGCGCGAGACGATGCCCGCCACGACCAGCCACAACTCGTCGTTCGCGGTGATGGGGGAGTGCAAGCGCCAGGGCGCCTGGCTGGTCCCGGCCAGCCACACCGCCTTCTGCATGATGGGCAGCGTCACGCTGGACCTGCGGGCAGCGACCTTCGCCGAGCCCGACATCACCATCACCGCCAACGCGATCATGGGCGAGGTCAAGATCATGGTCGACGCCGGCACCAACGTCGTCGTGAGCGGCGTCCCGATCATGGGCGAGTTCCACCAGGCCAAGGACAAGGTCGCACCGGCGTTCGGCCCGGACTCCCCGGTCGTCCGGGTCAAGGGCATGGCCCTGATGGGCAGCGTCTCCGTCCAGCGCCTGCCTCCGCCGGGTACTCCGAAGAGGATCCTCGGCACGTACTAGCCGCAGATCGTTGGTTTCGAGGCTCGGGCCTGGCGGCCCTCACACCTCAACCACCGAGGCTCGGCTCGGGCCTGCGGCCCTCACGTCACCCCGATGGCCGGGGTGAGGTGTGAGGAGCGCCAGCGACGAGCCTCGAAACCTCCGAGCTCAGGCGGGCGTGATGTGCACCAGCGTGACCGTCTCCGGCCGCATCCGCGGCATCCAGAAACCTCGCGAGGCAAGTACGCCGCCACTCACCGGTCTCCCAGCGGTCGGGCCGGTCTCGGGCGGGCGCACCGACATGCTGGTCTCCTGGGAGGCCACCGGGCCCTCCCACGTCAGTGAGTAGAGGGCCGAAGGTGTCAGCCCCGGGACCCGGACCTGGACGCCGCGGTTGTGCGCGGACTCGTCGAGCTGCACGTGCGCGACCAGTGCCTGGAGCGACCCGTCGAGGGGCCCGACGACGCCGTGCAGCAGCACCGCCGGGTCGCTCGACTCGGGCCGGACCATCCGGCCGCCGTGGAGCAGCGGGCGGAACCTCTTGAACCTCTCGATCCAGGACGCCAGAGACTCCAGGTCGGCCGGCGAGGCCTCGGTGAGGTCCCACTCGATGCCGAAGGCGCCGAACAAGGCGGTGGCGGCCCGGAAGTCGAGGGACAGCGTGCGGTGCGTGGTGTGGGAGGTCGGCGCGGAGATGTGTGCGCCGGCGTACTCGGGGGCCACCAGCTGTGTCGTCCAGCGCTGGATCTGCTGACGCGACACCGCGTCGGTCATGTCGGAGGTCCACACGCGCTGCACCCGTTCGAGCACGCCGAAGTCGATCCGCCCGCCTCCGGACGCGCACGACTCCCACGCGACGGCGGGGTGAGCGGCGCGCAGCCGGTCGAGCAGGTCGTAGAACGCGAGCGTCTGCGCATGCACGGCCGGCGCCCCGCCTACCGCTCCCGACCCGGCCTCCAGCAGGTCGCGGTTGTGGTCCCACTTGACGTAGTCGACGGCGTGCTCCGACAGCACGGCGTGCACCCGGTCGAAGAGGTGGTCGACGACCTCGGGCCGGGTCAGGTCGAGGACCTGCTGGCTGCGGTGCTGCAAGGGCTCACGGCCGCCGCCGCTGCTGAGGATCCACTCCGGGTGTGCGCGATAGAGGTCGGAGTCGGGGTTGACCATCTCCGGCTCGAACCACAGCCCGAACTCCATGCCGAGCGACCGGACGTGGTCGATGAGGGGGTCCAGCCCGCCCGGCCAGACCAGCTCGTCGACGAACCAGTCGCCGAGCCCGGCGGTGTCGTCGCGCCGGTCGTGGAACCAGCCGTCGTCGAGCACGAACCGCTCCACGCCCACGCGGGCCGCCCGCTCGGCGATCTCCTTGAGCCGGTCGAGGTCGTGGTCGAAGAAGACCGCCTCCCACACGTTGAGCACCACCGGCTGCACGGTTGGGTGGGCGTCGAGCGAGCGCAGGTAGGTGTGCCAGCGCGCGGCCAGGCCGTCGAGGCCGTCGTCGGCGGCCACGAAGTAGACCCACGGGGAGCTGTACGACGCCCCCGTCGGCAGCACCACCTCGCCGGGCAGCAGGTGCTCACCGCCTCCGATCGTCGCGCCGGTCGCCGCGGTGCGCTCCACCCGCAGCACGGAGTTGCCGCTCCAGCCGACGTGCACGCCGACGACCCGCCCGGTCGTGGTGGAGAAGCCGGCGGTCCCGGCCACGACCAGGGTCGCGGCGTCGAGACCCGGCCGGCCACCGAACCCCTCCCGCAGCCACAGACCGTCGTCGACGCCGTGGCGCTGGGGGCTGCGTTCGCGCTCGTGCCGTCCGGTGAAGTCGAGCAGCTCGACGTGGTCGTCGGCCAACGGCAGCACGATCTCCAGCCCCTGGACGACGTAGTCGCCCGGGGCGGTGTTGGTCACCGTGGCTCGGCCGCGCAGGCCGCCCCCCGCGATGGCCTCGAGCTCGTGGACGAGGGCCAGCCCCGCCGCCTCGTCGATGGCCCGAACCACCCACCGGGTCTCCTCGACCTCCTGGCCGGTGACCCGGAACCAGGTGCTCCAGCTCCCGTGTGAGCTTCGGTGACCTCGCAGGTGGGGACGGGTGAAGCGGCCGCGCGCATGCTCGCCCAGCAGCGGGAGCCCTGGACCGTTGGCGACCGCGACGTAGCCGTCGTACTCGTCCGTCGGACTCTCGCCGGTCGAGCCTCGGTCGAGACCACGCCGAGCCAGGAGACCACGGGCAGGGCGCCTTCGACGTCGGAGACGGCGATGGCGGTGTGCGGGCGCCCGTCGGTGGAGCGCGGGAACAGCATGGAAGACCTCCAGCCCTTTCGCTGGTCGAGCTTGTCGAGACTCAGGTGGTCAAGCAGACGCCCGGGCAGCGAGGCTGCCCGGGCGTCCGGCGTACGAGCAGGCCTCAGCCCTTGACGGCGCCCGCCGTCAGGCCGCGGATGAAGAACCGCTGCAGGCCCAGGAACACCGCGATCGGCAACAGCATGGTGATGAAGGCGCCGGCCGTGGTGAGCTCCCAGCCCTGGCCGAGCTGCTGCTTGAGGTGGGTCAGGCCGATGGTGACCGGCTCGTTCTCACCGGGGCCGATGAACATCAGCGCGACCAGCAGGTCGTTCCACACCCAGAGGAACTGGAAGATCGCGAACGACGCCAGCGCGGGAACCGACATCGGCAGGATCAGCTTGAAGAACGTCTGGAAGTGGCTCGCTCCGTCGATCTTGGCCGACTCGATGACCGTCCTGGGCAGCGTGGCCATGTAGTTGCGCAGGATGTAGATGGCCAGCGACATGCCGAACGCGATATGGGCCAGCCACGCCGCCGCGAAGGTGCCGTTGAGACCGAGGTTGCCGTAGATCTTCAGCATCGGCACGAACGCCACGTAGTTGGGCACCACCAGCATGGCGACGATGGCCAGGAACAGGAAGTCGCGACCCGGGAACTCCATGAAGGTGAACGCGTACGCCGCGAAGGCCGCCACCAGGATCGGGATGAACGTCGCGGGCAGCGTGATCGCCAGGCTGTTGATGAAGGCGTTGCCCATGTTGGCGCCCTCGATGGCCCGCTGGTAGTTGTCGAGCGTGAGGTCGGTCCAGGTCGAGGGATGAACGACGACGGTCCACCACCCGGTGCTGTTGGCGTCGTCCAGGCTCCGGAACGACGTCACGAAGGTGCCGAAGATCGGCACGAACCACACCAGACAGAGGATGGTCAGGACCAGCTTGGTGGCCCAGCCGGCCTTGGCGGGGTTGCCCTCGCCGTGCCCGCCGGCGGCCTGCTTCTTGCGCTCCTTGGCCGTGGGAGTCGCAGCAGCTGCGGTGGTCGCAGTGTCGGTCATGCGTTCGCCTCCTCGGCCCTGAAGTGGCGCACCTGGTACCACATGATCGGGATCACCGCGATCATCAGCATCACCACGATGGCGGCGGCGGCGCCGCTGTTGAAGTTCGTCGAGAACTGGTTGTAGAACTCGTTGCCGAGCACGTTGGTGTTGAAGTTGCCGTTGGTCATCACGTAGACGATGTCGAAGATCTTCATCACGCCGATGGTCACCGTGATGAACACCGTGATGATGGTGCCCTTGATCTGCGGGACCACGACGCGGAAGAAGATCTGCCGCTCGGAGGCTCCGTCGATGCGGGCGGCCTCCATGGTGTCGATCGGGACGCCCTTGACCGCGGCTGAGAGCAGGACCATGGCGAAGCCGATCTGCGACCACATCAGCACCACCATCAGCAGCAGGCTGTTGAGGTGCCACTGGCTCTGCTGCAGCCAGGCGACGGGATCCTTCCCGAACACCTCCAAGATGGCGTTGATCCCGCCGATCTGCTCCTGGCCGGCCGGTGCGGCGTAGTAGACGAAGCGCCAGATCGTGGCGGCGCCGACCATGCTGATCGCCATCGGCAGGAAGATGATCGTCTTCGCGAACTTCTCGCCGCGTGGCCGCAGCCGGTCGGCGAGGGTGGCGACGAGCAGGCCGATGACGACCGTCACCGCCGGCACGATCAGGATCCAGAGCAGCGTGTTGAACAGCGTGTCGCGGAACGCCTGAGTGCTCAACAGGTCGGTGTAGTTCTGCGTGCCGACCCACTCCCTGGAGAACCGGTCCTTGAAGCTGTTGATGAAGGTGAGGATCGCCGGGTAGACGAGGTAGAGCGTGATGGCGAGGACTGCCGGGAGGATGTAGAAGTACGGCTTGACGCGGTGCTCCCACTTGCCCGGGAGGAGCTCGGCGATCTTGTTGAGCAGGTAGTACAACGCCATCGCGCCACCGATACCGATGAGGACGGTGAGCGAGGGCGGTCAGTGCCTTGGTCATCGGCAAACCTTTCTGACGAACGGGCCGACTAGAGCCAGGTCCAACAAAGCACCGCCGGGGGCACGGGCGCTAGACCCGCGCCCCCGGCGATCTCGGTGCTACTGGTGTGTCAGCTGCTGGATCAGCTGCTGGGCCAGCTCTCGTCGATGTTCGTCAGCGCGGTGTCGAGGTCCTCCTGGCCGCTGATCCAGGCGGTCATGTCCTTCCAGAAGGTGCCCGCACCGACCTCGCCGGGCATCTGGTCGGAGCCGTCGAACAGGAAGCCCGTGGACTCCGTGAGGACCTTGGCGTAGCTCCGGACCAGGTCGTTGGCGTAGAGCGAGTCGTCGAAGTCCGAGTGCGGCGAGATGTAGGAGCTGCTCGAAGCGGCATCGTTGCCGATGTCGGTCTCGGCCAGGTAGCCCATCACCTTCTTGGCGTTGTCGGAGTCGTTGAGCAGCGTGGCCATGTCGCCACCACCGATGACCGGGTTGTCGCCACCCGCCTCGGCCGGCGGGAAGCCGAACACGCCGACGTTGGCGTCGAGGTCCGCGAGGATCTCCTCCGGGAAGAACCCGGTGATGAACGAGCCCTGGTTGTACATCCAGCAGCCCGGGCTTGGCGTCGAACATCGGGTTGCCCGCGGTGCCGAAGTTGGTGCTCGCGATCGCCTCACGGCCACCGAGGACGTTGCCGTCGGTGAACATCAGCTCCTCGAACTCGGCGGCGGCCTGGCGGACGAGGTCGGAGTCGAACTTCACCTCGTTGGTGATCCACTTGTTGTACTCGTCGACGCCGCCGTACTTGGCGACCAGCGTCTCGAACCAGTCGGTGGCCGGCCAGCCGGTCGCGGTGTCGGACTCGATGCCCATGCACCACGGGGTGTTGCCGTCACTCTTGATCTGCTCGGTCAGCGCGTTGAGGTCGTCGATGGAGGCGACCTCGGTCGGGTAGCCGGCCTCTTCCCACGCCTTCTTGGGGTAGAAGACCAGGCCCTTGACGTTGGCCGAGACGAGCAGGCCGTAGAGGGTGTCGTCGACGGTGCCGGCCTCGAGCGTGCCGGGGACCATGCTGCCCTTGGCGTCCTGCTCGACCACGTCGTCGAGGGGCTGGAGGGCGTCGAGTCCGGCCATGTCCTTGACCACGCCCGGCTGCGGGATGAAGGCGATGTCGGGGGTGTCGCCGGCCTGGATCTTGGTCATGATCAGCTGGTTGATGTTCTCGACCTTCTTCCAGTCGATGGTGATGCCATCTGCTTCGACCTTGGCCTCGAGCGCCTTCAGCAGGCCGTCCTGGACGGGCTGGTCGATGCTGCTCCAGATGGTCACGGTGTCGCCGTCGGAACCTCCGCCGTCGTCACCGCCGCACGCAGTGAGGCTCAACGAAGCGGCGATGGCCGCGACGCCGAGCAGTGATGTGCTCTTCTTGACGGGGAATCGCATCCTGGGAGTTCTCCTCGTATCGCGTGGCGGCGCCGCCCCGAGCTGGTCGGTTGCCACGGGCGCCTCGTTGGGACTGCCGATCCGGCCCCGCATGTGATAGACCTCACTGCTGAAACGAATCAGCAGGATCATTCCGGGGGCGCTTGCGGGTGTCAAGCAACGATCCAGAAACGTGATGACCGTTGGTTGTGCATCCCACTGAGGCGCTTCGGCTTGATCCCACCCCCTGATTCCCCGATTGGCCATTCCCAAGCAGCGAGGAGACGGGTCGTGCCCCGGTCGAGCAAGCCCACGCTGAGTGACGTGGCAGCTCGTGCCGGCGTGGCCGCGACCACGGCGTCGTACATCCTCAACGGCCGCACCCTGGAGATGCGCATCTCCAGCGACACCGAGGCGCGCGTCCACCGCGCGGCGAGCGAGCTGGGCTACCGCCCCAACCGCACCGCCCAGAGCCTGCGGACCGCCTCCACCCGGATCATCGGCGTGGTCACCGACTACGTCGCCGGCGGGAATGTTCTCCGCGCGCATCCTGGCCGGCGCCAACGCGGCAGCCCGGGCCCGCGACCACGTGCTGATGATCGGGGAGACCGACGGCGACGCGGGCGTGACCACCGACCTCGTGCACGAGTTCGTCGACCGTCAGGTCGACGGTCTGCTCTTCGTCACCCGCACCACCTCGCGCATCTCGCTCCCGAAGGGCCTGGAGGGCACGCGGGTCGTCACCGTCAACTGCGTCGACGACTCCGCGCCGTACCCCAGCGTGCTTCCCGACGACCGCGGCGGCGGCCGGCGGGCGGCCGAGGCCATCTTGGACATCGGGCGTGAGCGACGGCATCGTCGTGGTGGGCGAGGGGCCGACGCCGGAGGCGCTGGCCGGTGCGCGGATCGCCGGGCTCACCGAGCGACTGGGCGAGGCCGGCACGAGCGTCTCGGAGTGGCTGGAGTGTCGCCTGGTCGCTCGACGCCGCGTACGACGTCCTGGCGCCGTGGCTTGCCGCCGGCGGACGTCCTCGGGTGGTGGTGTGCCTCAACGACCGGATCGCCTGGGGCGTCTACCACGCGCTGGCCGACATCCCGCTGGCCGTGCCCGCGCGACGTCTCGGTGATCTCCTTCGACGGCAGCGAGCTCGGCCGGTGGATGCGCCCGACGCTGGCGTCGGTGGCGCTGCCCTTCTTCGAGATGGGCGAGGAGGCCGTGCGGATCCTGCTCGACCCCTCCGAGAACGAGTCGGTCGTCATGGAGATGCCGCTGCTGGCCGGAGACTCGTTGACCACCTCCGCACGGGTGTGACGCCCGCTTGACACTGCCCATAGCGTGACTGACGTCACTTCACGACGGATCGTCCGGCACGTACCTGCCGGTGAAGGGAGCACATCAACATGGCAACAGTGACTTTCGACAAGGCACAACGGTGGTACCCGGGCAACGACAAGCCCACGGTCCCCTCTCTCGACCTCGAGATCGCCGACGGCGAGTTCATGGTCCTCGTCGGGCCCTCGGGATGCGGCAAGTCCACCTCGCTGCGCATGCTCGCGGGCCTCGAGGAGATCAACGACGGCAAGATCTTCATCGGCGACCGCGACGTGACCCACGTCCCGCCGAAGGACCGCGACATCGCGATGGTGTTCCAGAACTACGCGCTGTACCCCCACATGACCGTCGCCGACAACATGGCCTTCGCCCTGAAGATGGCCAAGGTGCCGGCGGAGGAGCGCGGCAAGCGCGTCGCGGACGCCGCCAAGATCCTCGGCCTGACCGAGTTCCTCGAGCGCAAGCCCAAGGCGCTCTCCGGTGGTCAGCGGCAGCGCGTGGCCATGGGCCGCGCGATCGTCCGCAACCCGCAGGTCTTCTGCATGGACGAGCCGCTGTCCAACCTCGACGCCAAGATGCGCGTGCAGACCCGCACCGACATCGCCAAGCTGCAGTCCGACCTCGGCGTCACCACGGTCTACGTGACCCACGACCAGGTCGAGGCGATGACGATGGGCGACCGGGTCGCGGTGATGAACCTCGGTGAGCTGATGCAGGTCGACACCCCGCTGAACCTCTACGACAAGCCCGTCAACCTGTTCGTCGCCGGCTTCATCGGCTCCCCGCAGATGAACCTGATCAAGGCGCACTCCAAGGACGGCAAGGCCCAGATCGGCAACTACCTGGTCCCGGTCGACCCCGCTGCGTCCAAGCAGCTCGGCGAGGGCCACAACAACATCACCGTGGGCGTGCGCCCCGAGGCCTGGCGGCTGGTCTCCGAGAGCGAAGGTGGCCTGCCGATCCAGGTCACCGTCGTCGAGGAGCTCGGCGCCGACGGCTTCGTCTACGGCAACTGCGACGTCGAGGGCACGCCGGCCAACGTCATCGTGCGCGTCAGCGCGCCGTGACTCGGTCAGCAAGGGCGACACGATCTACGTCACCACCGACCCCAAGAGCGTCCACGTCTTCGACACCGACACCGGCGAGCGCCTCTCCGACTGAAACGCCGAGTCGGCGCATCTTCACCCAAGAACGGCGTCGAGTCGGCGCATCTTCACTGAAGATGCGCCGACTCGGCCGTTTGGCGGCGTGAAGATGCGCCGACTCGACGCGCTCTGAACGTGAAGATGTGCCGACTCGGCGTTATGCCCGGTCGGCCGTGCGGCGGATGCCGTCGGCGAAGGTCTCGAACAGGGCCGGCGGCAGGTCGTGGCCCATCCCGTCGACGAGGAGCAGCTCGGCGCCCGGGATCGCGGCCGCGGTGGCGCGGCCGCCCGAGGGGTGCACCATCTTGTCGGCGGTGCCGTGGATGACGAGGGCCGGGACGCGCAGGGCGTGCAGCCGCTGGGTGCGGTTGTCCTGGGTGGTCACCGCGAGCATCTGACGCAGCACCCCGCTGTTGGACCAGCCCCGGTCGAAGGTCGCCTCCGCCTTGGCCAGCACGTCGGCCGGGTCGTTGGGGTAGAGGGGTGAGCCGATCATGGCCCAGATGGCGGCGCTGCCCTCGGCGTACGCCGTGCGGCCGCGGCCCCGGCGTACGAGCAGCACCGGCAGCAGCCGCGGGTGCTGCCAGCCCACCGACCGCTTGCCGGTCGACGACATGATGCTGGTCAGCGACCGCACCCGCCGCGGGTGCTCGATGGCCATCGTCTGGGCGATCATGCCGCCCATCGAGACGCCGGCGACGTGGGCCGACTCGAGGCCGAGGTGGTCGAGCAGGGCGACGGCATCGGCGGCCATGTCGGAGATGCCGTACGGCGTGCGGACCCGGCGACCGCGAACGCCCCGACCAGCATGGAGCGGGTCACGCGGCCGCCGACCTTGGTGGAGCGGCCGGTGTCGCGGTTGTCGTAGCGGATGACGTAGAAGCCGCGCTCCGCGAGCGCCGTGCAGAGCTCGGGGTCCCACCAGGTCATCGGCCCGCCGAGGCCCATCACCAGCAGGAGCGGGTCGCCGTCGGGGTCGCCGAAGGTCTGGTAGCACAGCTCGACCCCCGGAGCGCCGGGAGCGAACAGCTCGCCGGAGACGCTGGTCACGGGACTGGTCACGCGGCTGTTCACGGGCTTGGGCCACCATGCCGCCAATCCAAGCATCCGGGGTATCAAACGTTACTTCTGGGTAACCTCATGAGTGTGACCGCGACGCCGCTGGCACCCTGGTTGACGCCCGAGGGCTTCCGCGCCCCGAGCGTCGCAGCGGTGCTCCGCGAGGCGAGCGCGATCGCCGAAGCCGGCCGGTTCGCCCTCGGCGCCATCGAGCGCCGTCGGCTGCGCTCGCGGCTCGCCGTACGCCGGGCTGGGCGCGGTGCGCCACGCCACGCCCGTGATCCTGGTGCCTGGCTTCCTGGCCGGTGACAGCACGCTCGGCCCGATGTCGCGGGTGCTGCGCGAGCACGGCTACCGCACCTACCGGTCCTCGATCCACCTCAACGCCGGCTGCACCCTCAACGCGGCCGCGCAGCTGGAGAGCCGACTGGAGTCGATCGCCCTGCGCCGCGGCAGCCGGGTGCAGGTCGTCGGGCACAGCCTGGGCGGGATGCTCGCGCGCGGGCTCGCCGTACGCCGCCCCGACCTGGTCGCCGGGATCGTCACGCTGGGCAGCCCGATGCTGGCACCAGGTGCCCACCACGCGACCCTGACCAGGAGCGTGGAGATGCTGGTGCGGCTCAGCCGGGCCGGCTGGCCGGGCCTGATGTCCGAGGACTGCGTCGCCGGCGACTGCGCGCGCCAGAGCTTCGAGGAGAGCCGGCAGCCGCTGCCGCCGGACGTCTCGTTCACCGCCATCTACTCCAAGCGCGACGGCATCGTCGACTGGCGCGCCTGCGTCGACCCCCTCGCCGTCCCGGTCGAGGTGACCGCCTCCCACGCCGGCCTCGCCTTCGACCCGCGCGTGATCGCGGAGGTACTGCGCGCCCTGGGACGCCTGCCGACCGCTCGTCGGGATCGAGTGACCGTCACGAAAGCACCATGAGACGTCGCCGGTTACCGGGCTCGTGACAGGCGCTTGTCGCCGTCCTCGGACCGGCGATCGGCTCAACGCTCGTAGTCGATCTCGGAGAACTCGCGGAGCTTCTCGAAGCGGTGCTCGGCGGTGATCGAGCGGATGGTCCCGCTGCGCGAGCGCATCACCAGCGAGTGGGAGACCGCGCCCTGGGACCGGAAGTGCACGCCCTTCATCAGCTCGCCGTCGGTGATGCCGGTGGCGACGAAGAAGCAGTCGTCACCCTTGACCAGCTGGTCGGTGGTGAGGATGTGTGTCGGGGTCGAGGTCGTGACCGGCGTCGAGGGCCCGCTGCCGCTCCTCGTCGTCCTTGGGCCACAGCCGAGCCTGGATGACGCCGCCCGTGCACTTCATCGCGCACGCGGCGATGATCCCCTCGGGGGTGCCGCCGACGCCGAGCAGGAGGTCGACCCCGGTGTCCGGCCGGGCGGCCATGATCGCGCCGGCGACATCGCCGTCGGGGATGTACTTGATGCGCGCACCGGTCTGGCGGATCTCCTCGACCAGCCCGGCGTGGCGGGGACGGTCGAGCAGCGACGACGGTGACGTCGTGCTCGTGCATGTCCTTGGCCTTGGCGACCGCGTGGATGTTCTCGGCCACCGGCTTGCGGATGTCGACGACGTCGGCCGCCTCGGGGCCGGTGACGAGCTTCTCCATGTAGAACACGGCCGACGGGTCGAACATCGTGTGCCGCGGGGAGACCGCCATGACCGCGATGGCGTTGTTCATGCCCTTGGCCGTCAAGGTCGTGCCGTCGATGGGGTCGACCGCGACGTCGCACTCGGGGCCGGTGCCGTCGCCGACCTCCTCGCCGTTGAAGAGCATCGGCGCGTTGTCCTTCTCGCCCTCGCCGATCACCACGGTGCCCCGCATGCCGACCGAGCTGATCATGTAGCGCATCGCGTTGACGGCCTGCTGGTCGGCGTCGTTCTTGTCGCCGCGGCCCACCCAGCGGGCGGCCGCCATGGCCGCTGCCTCGGTGACGCGAACCAGTTCGAGGGCGAGGTTCCGGTCCGGTCGCGTCGGGTTGCTCATGGCCGCGATCCTAGGGCGTGCTCCCGGACCTCGGCCGTCGCGAGCCTCTGGCAGGAGCCTCAGCCCACGCCGCCGGCGCGAGCCGCCCGCCACATGGTGTGCTCGCGCGAGATCGCGCCCTCCGCCGAGTCGACGAAGGCGCTCCAGTCGGACTCCTCGCGGTGCGTCGCCAGCAGCTCGCGGATCGAGGTCAGCTCCAGCTGGGCGATGCTGTACGCCGCCGCGAGGCTTGCCGTACTGCCTGGCCTGGGTCCAGGCGGCCGCGGCCGCGATCAGTGAGGCGACCACCCCGAGCAGGGTGCCGGGTGATCCCTGGAACGGGTCGAAGTCGTTGCAGGCTGAGCACGGCCATGGTGGACCCCGGCGCACTCCAGCAGCAGGACGGCGAGGCTCCAGTTGCGTCGCTCTGCGAGCCGCGCGGTCGGCCCTGGCGGTGTACCAGTGGCGCTGGTCGTCGATGCGCTGGACCTGGTAGACGCCTTGCGCTCGTCGAGGGGGAGGGCCCGCGTCTCGCGCATCCACTCGGTGATCTGGCCCGCTGCGCTGCCACTCGTCGACGGCGGGATGTGCAGTCCGTTGAAGCCTTGGACCACCTGTCGCAACCGCTGTCGCGAACTCGCCGTCGACCTCGTCGTCAGGTAGCTCGCGGCCGAACGGGCCGCACACACGGCGTACCGCCAGCACATCGTCTTCACCGACTCAGCGGCCGCCCGGCCCTTGTGCCAGTCGGCGACCGGGTTGCTGTGGATGCGGCAGGCCCCGCATCACGATGGCCACCATGAACGACACCGCGGCGATGATGCGAGAGACGTTGCTGTCGATCGCCCCCGAGGAACGCGCCGACGATCACGAACACGAGCTCGAGGCGCAGCAGCCGGAAGTGCAGCCGCTGGCCGCGCCCGGAGTGCGGCATCGCTCATCCGCCAGGCGCTGGAGAACTCCGGCTCATCCGCCATGTCAAACCCCCGATCGAGCGACGTGGAGCCACCATAGGGGCGCGGTCACCCGCTGACGAGGCTGAGCACGCTCACCGCGGCCAGCAGGCTCACTGGCGTGACCACGAGCGAGACCCGGTGGAACTCGCGCGAGCGTCGGCCGTCGGCCGTGGCGCACGAGAGTCCGGCGCCACAGGAGGTTGGCCAGCGAGCCCGTGTAGGTGAGCCCGGACCCGATGTTGAGGCCCAGCAGCGCGGCCAGCACCGCTGTCGTCCCCAGCGGCGCGAGCATCGGCACGAGCAAGAGCGTCGCCGAGAGGTTGGTCAGCAGGTTCGCCAAGCAGGGTCGCGAGCAACGCGATCACGAGGAGGTCGCCGTACGACGTTCCCGACGGCACGAGGTCGAAGACCCGGCTGCCGAAGGGGCCGACCGCGAGGGCGGCCACCACCACGCCGAGGCAGAGCACGAAGACCGCGAAGGCGGGATGGCCGGCGTGCACGGCCTGGGCGAGGGTCATGGCTGCCGCGCCGCGCCGCCCAGACGACCAGCACCACGGCGGCTGCGCCCGAGACCCAGAACGGCTCGACGCCCAGCGGGGAGGCGACCGCGAACCCCACGAGCATCAGGGCGACGGTCACCACGGGCAGTCGCGGTACCGGCAGGTCGTTGCGGCACCGTGTGCTCGGGGTCGGCCACCTCGCTCAGCTCTCGACGAAACAGCAGCCTGGCGGCGACGTACTCGATCGCGAGCACCACGACCAGGACCGGCGCCATGACCGAGGCGAACCCGAGGAACGTCACGTCCAGGTACCGCATCGCCAGCAGGTTGGTGAGGTTGGAGACGGGGAGCAGGAGCGAGGCGGAGTTGGCCATCCGCAGACAGGCATGGGCGCCGGGACGCGCGGAGACGCCGGCCGAGGCCGCCGCCGCCAGCACGACCGGCGTCAGCAGCACCACCGTCGCGTCGAGGGAGAGCACGGTGGTCACCAGGGCTGCGAGCAGGAACACGCCGGTGAACAGCGGGACGGGACGGTCACGGCCGAGACGGCGTACGCCGCCGGCCGCGGCCACGAACACGCCGGCGCGGCCGCAGACGTCGCCCACCACGAGGATGGTGACGAGGAAGAGTACGACGGGTCCGAGGTGCCGGACCTCGTCCGCGAGCGCATCGAGGCTGAGCGCGCCCGTGGCCAGGGTGGCCGCCGCCGCGGCGAGGCCGATCGCCGCCTCGGTGCGGCCACGGGGGTGCACGTAGGCGGTCACCAGCAGGACCAGGAGCGCCAGCGCCGGCACGGCGTCGGCGAGATGCGGCACCGGCACAACCTAGGGCACCTGTGAGGATGGACCCGTGACGGACCAGCAGCAGGGGGAGCGGTCGGCCGACCAGCCAGGAGACCGCCCCGGCCGCTACCAGCGCACCATCGCCGGCGGCGTCGGCTCGATGATCGTGCTCGTCCTCGTGGTGCTGGCGTTCGTGGGCTTCCGGGCTGTCTTCCGCGACAACGACGCCGTCGAGGTCGATCCCGTCGACTACCTCTCAGTCGTGGGGCCGGCCCAGGAGGCCGGCGTCCCGGTGGTCTATCCGCCGTCCCTGCCGGAAGGGTGGAAGGCGACCAGCGTCGACTTCGATCCCGGCGACCGGCCCGCGTGGGGCGTCGGGATGCTCACCGACGACGGCAAGTTCGTCGGCGTCCGCCAGGAGGACGCCGACCTCGACAGCCTCCTCGACACCTACGTCGACGAGGACGCCACCGAGGGCGACACGGTCACCGTCGAGGGGGCTCTCGTCCCCGAGTGGCAGGAGTGGTCGGACGCCGGCGGTGACCACGCGTACGCCGCGTCGATCGGCGACTACGAGATCCTCGTCTACGGCCCCGCCGACGACAGACGACCTCCTCAGCGATCGTCCGCTCACTCACCGACGCACCGCTATCCGACTGGTCGCAGCCGCTGCGCAGGGCATTTCCGCTGCGCGGGGCTTGAGTCACGATCGTCGGCCGCCGCCGTGGGCACGGCCGACGGAGGCACAAGGGCGGCGCGGCGGCCGCACGTCCTCCGCCTCGCTTGCGACCGCTGGCGGCCGCCGCGGCCAAGCCCCTTAGCCTCCGTCGGCCATGCCCACGGCGGCGGCCACCGTCGCGGCTCGTGGGTGGATCAGCCCGGTGCGCCGCCGCTGCGGCTACTCGCCGCGAGCGGCGTCGAGGCGGGCGCGGGCGCCGTCCAGCCACTCCTGGCAGATCGTGGCGAGGTGTTCGCCGCGTTCCCAGAGGGCCAGCGACTCCTCGAGGGTGGTGCCGCCGGCCTCGAGCTTGCGGACCACCTCGATCAGCTCTTCGCGGGCTTGCTCGTAGGGGATCTTCTGGTCCTCAGGCATCGGGCTCCTCGTTGAGCTTCTCCGTGTCGGTGATCTCGGCGTGCACGCGGCCGTCGGCCACGCGGATGGTGACGGCGGCGCCCTTGCCGGCGTCGGTCACCGAGGTCACCACGTGGCCTTCGGCGTCCTGGAGGACGGCGTAGCCGCGGCGCAGGGTCGCCAGGGGCGAGAGCGCGCGGGCGCGGGCGCGGTGGTGGGCGATCTCATCGGTGGCCCGGTCGAGACGGTGGCGCGTGGTGCGCAGGGCGCGCTCGCGCAGCGTCTCCACCTCGTCGGCGCGCGTCGTGAGCAGCGAGCCGGGATCGGCTATCGCCGGGCGGGAGCGCAGCGTGTCGAGCAGGGTCTGCTCACGCGCCAGCCAGCCGGCGACGGCGCTCCGGAGCCGGTCGCGACCGACCTCGACGATGCGCAGCTCCTCGGCCACGTCCGGCACGACGAGCTTGGCGGCGTCGGTGGGGGTCGAGGCGCGGACGTCGGCCACCAGATCAAGCAGCGGCTGGTCGGGTTCGTGGCCGATGGCCGACACGAGCGGGGTCGAGCACTTCGCCACCGCTCGGATCAGTCCCTCGTCGGAGAAGGGCAGCAGGTCCTCGACGGCGCCGCCGCCGCGGGCCACGACGATCACGTCGACGCGCTCGTCGCGGTCGAGGCGGTCGATCGCCGCGATCACCTCGGCGGCGGCACGGGTGCCCTGCATGGCGGCGTACGCCGTCTCGAAGGCGACCGCCGGCCAGCGGCGCCGAGCGTTCTCGACGACGTCGCGCTCAGCGGCGGAGTCCGGCGCCGTGACCAGCCCGACGCGGCGGGGCAGGAACGGCAGCGAACGCTTGAGCTCGGGGGCGAACAGGCCCTCGGCGGCGAGCAGCTGACGTCGGCGCTCGAGGCGGGCCAGCAGCTCGCCGAGGCCGACGAGGCGGATCTCGCGGGCGGCCAGCGAGAGGGTGCCGCGGTTGGCGTAGTAGGACGGCTTGGCGTGCACGACGACGCTGGCGCCCTCGACCAGCGGCGGGTTGAGCGAGTCGAAGAGCGTGCGCTGGCAGGTCACCGGGATCGAGATGTCGGCGACGGAGTCGCGCAAGGTGAGGAAGACCGTGCCGACGCCCGGACGCCTGCTGACCTGGGCGACCTGGCCCTCGACCCACACCGCGCCCAGCCGGTCGACCCAGCCGGAGATGGCGTTGGCGATCTGGCGGACGGGCGCAGGGGCCTGCGGGGAGGTCTCCAGCGCCATGGCCCGCAGCCTAGGTGACGGCGAGGACGGCGATTCACCTCCGCGCACCTAGACTCGGGAACCGTGACCACCACCGACCTCGGTATCCCGCGAATCGCGGACAGTGCGGTGTTGCTGGCTGCACCTCGCGGCTACTGCGCCGGCGTCGACCGTGCGGTCGTGACCGTGGAGAAGGCGCTCGATCTCTATGGCGCGCCCGTCTACGTGCGCAAGCAGATCGTCCACAACAAGCACGTCGTCGCCGACCTGGAGTCGCGCGGCGCGATCTTCGTCGAGGAGCTCGACGAGGTGCCGGAGGGCCAGACGGTCGTCTTCTCCGCCCACGGTGTCTCGCCGGCGGTGCACGCCCAGGCGGCCGACCGGGAGCTCAAGACCATCGACGCGACCTGCCCCCTGGTCACCAAGGTGCACCACGAGGCCAAGCGCTTCGCCGACCAGGACTACGACATCCTGCTGATCGGTCACGAGGGCCACGAAGAGGTCGAGGGCACGTCCGGTGAGGCCCCCGACCACATCCAGCTGGTGCAGGGGCCGGACGACGTCCCCCACATCGTCGTCCGCGATCCCGCGCGGGTGGCCTGGCTCTCGCAGACCACGCTGTCGGTGGACGAGACGCTCGAGACGGTCGCCGCGATCCGCGAGCGTTTTCCCGAGCTGCTCGACCCGCCGAGCGACGACATCTGCTACGCCACCCAGAACCGTCAGCTCGCGGTCAAGGAGATCGCCCGCGACGCCGACCTGGTGATCGTGGTCGGCTCGGGCAACTCGTCCAACTCGGTCCGGCTGGTCGAGGTGGCCCTCGAGGCCGGTGCCAAGGCCGCCTACCGCGTCGACGACGCCGACGAGATCGACGAGGCATGGCTCGACGGGGTCAAGACCGTGAGCGTGACTTCGGGCGCGAGCGTCCCCGAGGCACTCGTCGAGGGCGTCCTGACGTTCCTGGCCGAGCGCGGCTACCCCGATGCGCAAGCCGTGCACAGCGCCGAGGAGTCGCTGATCTTCGCGCTGCCCCCCGAGCTTCGTCGCGACCTGCGCGCGGCCTCCCGCTCCTAGGCCGGTCATGGCGCGCTTTCTCGACGTCCACCCGGACAACCCCCAGCCGCGACTGCTCGACGAGGTCGTGGCGGCGCTGCGCGACGACGACGCGTTGATCGCCTACCCGACCGACTCCGGTTACGCGCTCGGCTGCCGGATCGGCAACCGCGACGGACGCGACCGCATCCTGCGGATCCGCGGCCTCGACGAGCGCCACCATTTCACCTTGATGTGCCGCGACTTCTCCCAGCTCGGCCAGTTCGTGCACGTGGACAAGGCGGCGTTCCGGGCGATCAAGGCCGCGACGCCGGGTCCCTACACCTTCATCCTCCCCGCGACCCCCGAGGTACCGCGCCGGCTGCTCCACCCGCGCAAGCGCACCGTCGGCGTCCGCATCCCCGACCATGTCTTCGACCAGGCGCTCCTGGAGACCCTCGGCGAGGCCATGCTGACCAGCTCGCTGATCCTCCCTGGCGAGACCGAGCCGCGCACGATGGGCTGGGAGATCAAGGAAGAGCTCGACAACGACGTCGACATCGTCGTCGAGGCCGGGGAGACGCCCGCCCAACCGACCACCGTCATCGACTGGTCGGAGCCGGCGCCCGAGGTCGTGCGGGTCGGCGCCGGAGACCCCGCGAGGTTCGTGGCCTGACCCGATTCGTCTGCGCGGCCGAGCCTGAGAAGTCGCGGTGATCCGCAGACGAATCAGTGGTCAGCGGCCGGCGCGCTGACGGGCGAACAACGTCGCCAGGCACAGCGCATAGCCGCAGACGAGGGCCACGCTGTGGTGGGCCAACCCGGAGACCACGGCCTGGACGACGCCGTCCTGGGCGGTGGCGATCGCCTCCGGCTGATCGACCGCGAGCACCGCGAAGGCGCCGACCATGATCAGCGGCGGCAGCACACCCACGATGAAGAAGTCGCTGGGCCGCACGAGCAGCGCCAGGCCCACGGACAGCAGCACGAACCACAGGTCGAAGAACATCGACACCCGGCCGACCATCGCGACGTTGACCACGATCGCGCTGAGCGCCACGGCGACGCCGAGCGCGACGACGGCACGGCCGGGCTCGCGGCCGTCGTCCCAGATCGCCCGGGTATGGCTCACAGGGCCACGCTAGGTGGCTCGGCAGGCTCATCCGGGGCGGCGCGCCGGGCCAGCGCGACGACTGGCCGGGGGCGCGGGAGGTCGTCGTCGGAGACCGAGAGGTCGCCGAACCGCCTCGCCGAGACCAGCACCCGCGACTCGAACGAGCCGACCGCGGCGTTGTAGTGACCGACCGCGGCATTGAGCGACCGGCCGACGTTGTCGACGTGGGTGGTCAGCGTGACCAACCGCTCGTGGAGCTCGCGGCCGAGCTGGTGGATCTCCTTGGCCTGGCCCGCGAGCGCTTCGTGGCGCCACCCGTGGGCGACCGTGCGGAGCAGGGCGATCAGCGTCGTGGGCGTGGCGACGACGACCTGTTTGGCGGCAGCGTCGTCGAGCAGGTCGCGGTCGGCGGTCAGGGCCGCCGACAGGAACGACTCGGCCGGCACGAACAGCACGACGAACTCGGGCGAGCCCTCGAGCGAGCGCCAGTAGCGCTTGGACGCCAGCAGGTCGACGTGCTGGCGCAGCTGTCGGGCGTGACGGGCCAGGTGGAGCTCGCGCTGGTCGTCGTCATCGGTGTCGGTGGCGTCGAGGAACGCGTCGAGCGGGACCTTGGCGTCGACCACCACCCGCCGCCCGCCGACGAGCTGAACGACGAGGTCGGGGCGCTGCACCCCGTCGTCGCGGGTCACGGTGTGAGCCTGCTCGGTGAAGTCGCAGCGGTCGACCATGCCGGCGAGCTCGACCGCACGCCGCAGGTGCATCTCGCCCCACCGTCCGCGCACCTGCGGCTTGCGGAGAGCGGTCGACAGCGTCTGCGTCTCGCGCCGCAGGGTGTCGGTGGCCAGCCGCATGTCGAGCACCTGCTGGCTGAGCTGGCCCTGCCAGGTGGCGCGCTGGTGGTCGAGGTCGCGCATCTGGTCGCTGAGGCGGTCGAGGCCCAGCACCAGCTCGGCCCGGTCGATCCCGGCGTCGAGCAGCGCCGCGGCGTACGCCGGCCGCGAGCGCGCCCAGAGCACGCCCACCACCGCGCCCGCTGCCAGCCCCAGGAGCAACACCAGCACCACCGCTATCACCATGCGCACCAGTGTGACTGCCACCGCCGACATGTGCGGATCTGGTGAAGAGCATGGTCCTGTCTATCGACAATCGATAGATTCCTGCCGTTGGTCGATGGAAGGAGTCTCGATGGGAAAGCTCACCCTGCTGGCACTGCGCATCGTGCTCGCGATGGTGCTCGCAGGCTCACTGTTCGTGCAGGCCGTGATGATGCCGCTGTTCTGGCAGGACCTGGACGAGGCGCCCGACGGGGTACGGATCGCGGTGGTGACGATCGTGGTGCTGGGGATCGTGAGCGTGCAGGTCACGGCGGTCTGCGTCTGGAGGCTGCTGACCATGGTGCGTCGCGGCACGGTGTTCTCGGATGCGGCGTTCCGCTACGTCGATCTCATCTTCATCGCGGTCGCCTTCGCGTCCGCACTCGCGTTCGCGCTGGGAGTCGTGCTGGCGCCGGGCGAGGACGTGGCGCCCGGCGTCGTGCTCCTGATCGGCGGTCTCGGGGTCTGCATCGCCGGCGTCGCGTTGATCGTCCTGGTGCTCCGCATGCTGCTGGCCCAGGCCGTCGCCCGCGAGGCGCATGCGCAGCAGCTCCAGTCCGAGCTCGACGTAGTCATCTGATGGGTCATCCGATGGGGGTCATCTGATGCCGATCGTCGTCGACGTCGACGTGATGCTCGCCCGGCGCAAGATGTCCGTCGGCGAGCTCGCCGATCGGGTCGGCATCACCCCCGCCAACCTTGCTGTGCTCAAGAACGGCCGCGCCAAGGCGGTGCGTTTCACCACGCTCGAGGCGCTGTGCGAGGTGCTCGAGTGCCAGCCGGGTGACCTGTTGCGCTGGGAAGCCCCGGGGTAGCGGTGGGGCGCCCGCTACGGTCGAGAGCATGCACACACGGATGATCGGCAAGCACGCGGTGGGCGCGATCGGGTTGGGGCTGATGACCTTCGACCAGACCGGCACGCAGCCGCGCGAGCAGCTCGCCGACACGGTCCGGGCGGCGCTCGACGCGGGCGTCACCTTCTTCGACACCGCCGACGCCTACGGGCCGGGTGACGAGCTGGGCGACCGGGCGCAGGGTGCCAACGAGACCTTGATCGCTGGCCTGCTCGACGAGCTCGGAGTCCGCGACCGGGTGCTGCTGGCGACCAAGGCCGGGCACGTGCGCGTCGAGGACGGCGAGTGGGACCTCGACTCCAGCCGCGCCCATCTCCAGCGGGCCGTCGACGCGAGCCTCCAGCGACTCGGCGTCGAGCGCATCGCGCTGTGGCAGCACCACCGCCCCGACCCTCAGGTCGACTACGCCGAGGTGGTCGAGACCCTCAAGGAGATCCACGACTCCGGCAAGGTCGAGATGGTGGGGATCTCCAACGCCGACCCGGAGCAGATCCGGCTGGCCCACCGAGTGCTGGGCGACGCGCTGGCGAGCGTGCAGAACCAGTTCTCACCGGCCTTCCGCAGCAGCCGCCCCGAGATCGACGTCTGCGAGGAGCTCGGTCTGGCGTTCCTGCCGTGGTCCCCGCTGGGCGGGCTCTCCTCGGCCAAGGACGTGGGCGACAAGCACGCGGCGTTCGCGGAGGTGGCCGAGGCGCGCGGGGTGAGTCCGCAGCGGGTCACGCTGGCCTGGGCTCTCGCACAGTCCCCCTGCGTGATCCCGATCCCAGGCGCCAAGCGCCCGAGCTCGATCATCGACTCCGCCGCCGCTGCCGACCTCGAGCTCACCGACGACGAGCTCGCCCGCCTCGACGCCGACTAGGCGAGGCTCACGCCCAGCACGCTCCCGACGGCGTACGTCGCCCCGGCCGCGAGCGCGCCGAACAGGAGCTGTCGGATCGCTCCCCACCACCAGGTCGTCGCGGTGAACATCGACGCGACGGCCCCGGCGACGAGCAGGCCGACCGCACCCACCGCCAGGCCGGCGACGAGCGAGCCGAAGCCCAGCAGGTAGGGGATCAGCGGCACGACCGCACCGATCGAGAACATCACGAACGACGACAACGCGGCCACCATCGGGCTCGGGTGCTCGTCGGGGTCGAGACCGAGCTCCTGGCTGATGTGCACGCGGACGGCGCGGTCGCCGTCGCGGTGGACCTCGGTCGCCGCGTTGGCGGCCGTCGCCGGCGTCATCCCCATCTCCTCGAACATGTCGGTCAGCTCAGCCAGCTCGGCATCGGGGTTGTCGTGGATCTCACGGCGCTCGGCGACGACCTCCTTGTCGACAGCCTCGTTCTGCGTCGACACCGAGGCGTACTCGCCCAGAGCCATGGAGAACGCCCCTGCCACCAGGCCGGCGAGGCCGGCGGTGACCACGATCTCCGGGCCCACACCCGCCGCGCCGATGCCCGCGACGAGCGAGACGTTGGTGACCAGCCCGTCCATGGCGCCGAAGGTGGCGGCGCGCAGCCAGCCCCCCGAGATGTCGGCGTGGGTGTGACCGACCTCGCCGGGGCCACGGTCGTCCGCGGGAACCAGGTCGCTCACCCGATCATCGGCCCGGTCTTCGGGTGTCTCGGCTGCGGTGGTCATACCTGCATGGGAGCCGGGATTTCCGTTGCTCGCAAGCAAGGAAAGGCTGCGCTGACCCGGGATCAGTCGAGATCCACGATCACGGGGGCATGGTCGGACGCACCCTTCCCGGCCCGCTCCTCGCGGTCGATGAGCGCACCGGTGACACGCTCGGAGAACGACGGCGAACCGAGCACGAAGTCGATGCGCATGCCGCGGTTGCGCTCGAAGCGCTGCCGGTAGTAGTCCCAGTAGGTGTAGACCTCGGGGCCCGGAGCGTGTGGCCGCACCACGTCGGCCCAGCCGTCGTCGACGAACGCCTGGAAGGCGGCACGCTCGCGAGGCGTGACGTGGGTGTCATTGGCGTAGGCCGCCATGTCGAAGACGTCGTCGTCCTGCGGGGCGATGTTCCAGTCGCCGACCAGCGCGGTCTGCTCACCCAGCCACCCGGCGGCGGTGTCTTTCAGCTTGGCCAGCCAGTCGAGCTTGTAGAAGTAGTGGGGGTCGTCGATCTTCCGGCCGTTGGGGACGTACAGCGACCAGATGCGGACGCCGCCGCACGTCGCGCCGATCGCGCGCGACTCGACACCGGCGGGCTCGCCCCACGAGGGCTGGCCGTCGAAGCCGACCTCGACCTCCTCGAGCCCGACCCGGCTCAGCAGTGCGACGCCGTTCCACTGGTTGAGGCCTGCGACCGCGGCGTCGTAACCCAGGGCCTGCAGGCCCATCAGCGGCAGCTGGTCCTCGCGCGCCTTGGTCTCCTGCAGCGCGAGCACGTCGATCTCGTGTCGCTGGAGCAGCGCCTCGACCCGGTCGATCCGCGAGCGCAAGGAGTTGACGTTCCACGTGGCGATCCGCACCCGCCTCAGCCTAGTGACGCGCGCCGACACGGCGTACAACGATGGAGTGGACCCGAAGCAGGCGCGCAACGCGCTCATCCAGTTCGCCCTCTGGGGCGTCGCCCTTGCCGTTATCGGCGGTTCGATCGCCGCCGCCACGTGGCCGCACACCGACGGGCTCGGCCGCTACTCCGGAGACGAGACCGGCTTCTGGTTCGGCGTCGTCATCGCGTGGTTGGGCACCTTGCTGGTGCTCGTCCCGGTCGTGGCTTGGGGAGCCAAGCTCGGCCGCGAGGCTTGGCCCCCGCGGGCGACCGGGCCGGGGACGCTGGGGAATTCACTGGCCCGGCAGACTGTTGACGCGACACCATGATCCGCATGTTCGCCTTCTGTGACTCAGCCGCCGTCGCGCGGCCAAGCTCATTGTCCGACGCGCGAACCTGACCCTCCTCCTGCAGACCAGCGGGACCGGCGGAGGTGGGTCGAAACCTCCGCCGTACGGCGGACCCTGGCGGTCCCCGCATCTCCCGAAGCCGGCACGTGGTTTCGAGGCTCGCAAGCTCGCACCTCAACCACCGAGTGCTGGAGAAAGTCAGCAGAACACTCATGGCCAAGAGCCAGTTCGTCCGCACCAAGCCGCACCTCAACATCGGCACGATGGGTCACGTCGACCACGGCAAGACGACCCTGACCGCCGCGATCACCAAGGTGCTCGCCGAGGCCGACCCCAGCGCGAACCAGTACGTCGCGTTCGACGGCATCGACCGCGCGCCCGAGGAGCTCCAGCGCGGCATCACCATCAACATCAGCCACGTCGAGTACGAGACCGCCACGAGGCACTACGCCCACGTCGACATGCCCGGCCACGCCGACTACGTGAAGAACATGATCACGGGCGCGGCCCAGGTCGACGCCGCGATCCTGGTCGTCTCCGCACAGGACGGCGCCATGCCGCAGACGCGCGAGCACGTGCTGCTCGCGAAGCGGATCGGCGTCCCCTACCTCGTGGTCGCCCTCAACAAGGCCGACACGGTGGAGGACCCCGACCTGCTCGAGCTCGTCGAGCTCGAGGTGCGCGACCTGCTGTCGTCCTACGGGTTCCCGGGCGACGAGGTCCCCGTCGTACCCGTGTCGGCGCTGCGCGCGCTCGACGGCGACCCGCGATGGGCGCGGTCGGTGCGTGACCTGCTCGACGCGGTCGACGCCTACGTCCCGCTGCCCGAGCGCGCGATGGGCGAGCCGTTCTTGATGCCCATCGAGAACGTGCTCACGATCAGCGGCCGCGGCACCGTGGTGACCGGCGCCGTGGAGCGCGGCGTGCTCTCGGTCGGCGAGGCCGTCGAGGTCGTCGGCCTCCAGGACACGCTGGCCAGCACCGCCATCGGCATGGAGTCGTTCGGCAAGACGCTGGACGCCGTCCAGGCCGGCGACAACGCGGCGGTCCTGCTGCGCGGCGTACGCCGTGACGAGGTGCGCCGCGGCCAGGTGCTGGTGGTGCCGGGATCGGTGACGCCGCACACGCGGTTCGCCGCCCGCCTGCACGCCCTGTCGGCGCACGACGGCGGCCGGCACACGCCGTTCGCCTCCGACTACCAGCCGCAGTTCTACTTCCGGACGACGGACGTCGCTGGGAGCCTGGACCTCGGCGAGGTGGACATGGTGCACCCGGGTGACACCGTCGACGTGATGGTCGAGCTCGGCAAGCCGGTCGCCATGGAGGTCGGGCTGGGCTTCGCCGTACGTGAGGGCAACCGCACCATTGCCGCTGGCGTGGTGACGGGCCTGCTCGACTGAAGAACACTGTCCGCCGTCCGGGACGGCCTAGGGTGATCGTCATGGTCACCCAGGGCGCCCGGGCGGCGGCGGTGGCCGTGCACGTCTACACGGCGAGCGGCATGGTGCTCGCGCTGCTGATGGTGCACTTCTCCTACGAAGGCGACGTCGAGGCGGTGCTCTGGCTGTTCCTCGCCGCCATGGTCGTCGACGGTACCGACGGCATGCTGGCCCGGCGGCTGCACGTGAAGACGGTGGTGCCGAACTTCGACGGAGCCCTGCTCGACAACATCGTCGACTACATCACCTACGCCTTCGCGCCGATGGTGCTGCTGTGGGCCAACGGCTACCTGCCTGACGGCGCTTGGGGCGGCGTCGTGGCCGCGATCCCGCTGCTGGCGTCGTGCTACCAGTTCTGCCGTACCGACGCGAAGACCGAGGACCACTTCTTCCTCGGCTTCCCGAGCTACTGGAACGTCGTGGCGTTCTACGCGATCGTCTGCTCGTTCAGCACGACCACCACGACCTTGGTGCTGCTGGTCTTCGCCGTGCTGGTCTTCGTGCCGGTCAAGTACCTCTACCCCTCGCGCACCGAGAAGCTCTGGTACGCCAACATGGCGCTCTCGGCGATCTGGCTCGGGCTGTTCGCCGTGATCATCGCGATGATGCCCGACCCGCCGGCCGCGTTGGTCGTGCTGTCGCTCGGCTACGTCGTCTACTACGTCGCCGTCAGCCTGTGGTTGACCTTCGCCAGCCCTGCCCAGCGGGCTCAGCGGGCGTCGCTGCCGTCCTAGGTGAAGGTGGCCGAGGCCACCTTCACCTAGGCGATGCCGAACGGTCTGCTGGGATCTCAGCGGGCTTGGTCGGCGTCGTAGGTCACGTCGGTGAAGGTGGCGGGGGTGCCGTGGGTGGCGAGCCCGAAGCCGCCGATGCCCCAGGCGGGTGAGTTGGGGTCGGTCCAGTTCACGACGGGGTTGACCCCGCCGTTGACGTAGACCTGGAGGTTGGCGCCGACCTTCAGCACCCGCAGCCGGACACTGCGGCTCTCGGGTTGGTGCCCGGTGGGGATGTCGGCGACGATCTGGCCGGCGCCGGCCTTGTAGATGCCGAGGTTGCCGTTGGCGCGCAGGAAGAACCGCTGGCTGGCGACGGCGTACATCGAGTTCTTCCGCGGGCTACCGGCCCTGGTCGTGATCTTCTTCATGGCCTTCGCGGTGCCGCTGGCCTTCCACTGGATCCCGCCGGGCGGGCTGGTCGGCGCGGGCATCGTCGGCCTGGTCATCGTCTACTCCGCCTACATGGCCGAGACCCTCCGCGCCGGCATCCAGGCCGTGCCGAAGGGTCAACGAGAGGCGGCCGAGTCGCTCGGCATGAGCGGCTTGTGGACGACGATCTCGGTGATCCTGCCCCAGGCGATCCGCATCGTGATCCCACCCCTGACCAACGAGCTGGTGGCCCTGATCAAGGACACCTCGCTGCTCTTCGTGGTCGGCATGCAGGCAGACCAGGTCGAGCTCTCGGCGTTCGGGCAGAACAACACCGTCACCTACGCCAACGCCTCGCCACTGCTGGCGATCGCCTTGTTCTACCTCTTGGTGACGCTGCCGATGACCCGCCTCGTGGCATGGCTCGAACGACGACAGCAGAGGGCACGCTGATGACGACAGACCTTCCACTCGATCCCGCAGCCCGCGCCATCGAGGTCCGAGAGCTGCACAAGTACTTCGGCGACAACGAGGTGCTCAAGGGCATCGACTTCCACGTCGACGCCGGCCAGGTGGTGTGCGTGATCGGACCCTCGGGCTCGGGCAAGTCCACCCTGCTGCGCTGCGTCAACCGACTCGAGGAGCCCACCTCTGGCCGGATCCTGGTCGAGGGCATCGACATCTGCGACCCGGAGGTCGACCTCGCGGCGGTCCGGTCGCGGATCGGCATGGTGTTCCAGCAGTTCAACCTGTTCCCGCACATGAGCGTGCTGAGCAACCTGTGCATCGCCCAACGGCGAGTTCGCAAGCGCAACAAGGACGACGCCGTACGCATCGCTCGGGTCAACCTCGCCAAGGTCGGCCTTGCGGAGAAGGAGAATGCCTACCCCGCCCACCTGTCGGGCGGTCAGCAGCAGCGCGTGGCCATCGCCAGGGCGCTGTCGATGGAGCCCGACATGATGCTCTTCGACGAGCCGACCTCGGCCCTCGACCCCGAGCTGGTGGGCGACGTGCTGTCGGTGATGCGCGACCTGGCCGCCGAGGGCATGACGATGATGGTGGTCACCCACGAGATGGGCTTCGCCCGCGAGGTCGGCGACAACCTGGTGTTCATGGACGGTGGGGTGATCGTCGAGGAGGGCGACCCCATCGACGTCCTCGCCCACCCGCGCCACGCCCGCACCCAGGCCTTCTTGTCGAAGGTGCTCTAGGACCGGACGCCGATTCGTCAGCACCTGAGAGGGGAGTCCGCGGAGGGGCTTCGCTGACGAATCGGTGCTCCTCGGCTTGCCTCCTAGACTTCCCCCTCGTGGCTCTCACCATCGGCATCGTCGGACTCCCCAACGCGGGCAAGTCCACCCTGTTCAACGCGCTGACCAAGAACGACGTGCTCGCGGCCAACTACCCCTTCGCCACGATCGAGCCGAACGTCGGGGTGGTCGCGGTGCCCGAGCCGCGGCTGCCGAAGCTGGCCGAGCTGCTCGAGTCCGCGCGCGTCGTACCGGCCACCGTCGAGTTCGTCGACATCGCGGGCATCGTCCGAGGCGCCTCGGAGGGGGAGGGCCTGGGCAACAAGTTCCTCTCCCACATCCGGGAGTCGGCGGCGATCTGCCAGGTGACGCGGGTGTTCCGCGACGACGACGTCACCCACGTCGATGGCAAGGTCGACCCGGCCTCCGACATCGAGACCATCCGCACCGAGCTGGCGCTGGCCGACCTGCAGACGCTGGAGAAGGCGGTCCCGCGGCTGGAGAAGGAAGCCAGGAGCAACAAGTCACTGGCCGCCACCGTCGAGGCGGCCAAGACCGCGCAGGCCGCCCTCGAGGCGGGCACGCCGGTCATCGACCTGATCAAGAACGGCAAGCTCGACGGCGTACTCCTGCGCGAGCTGTCGTTGCTCACCGCCAAGCCCTACATCTACGTCTTCAACTGCGATGCCGACGAGCTCGCAGACGACGACCTCAAGCAGCGGATGCAGGAGCTGGTCGCTCCCGCCGAGGCGATCTTCCTCGACGCCAAGTTCGAGTCCGAGCTGGTGGAGCTCGACGACGAGGACGAGGCGCGCGAGATGCTCCACGAGATGGGCGTCGAGGAGCCCGGGCTCGACACGTTGGCCCGCGTCGGCTTCGACACCCTCGGCCTGCAGACCTACCTGACGGCCGGCCCGAAGGAGTCCCGCGCCTGGACCATCCGCAAGGGTGCCACCGCCCCCGAGGCCGCCGGCGTGATCCACACCGACTTCCAGCGCGGCTTCATCAAGGCCGAGGTCGTCTCGTACGACGACCTGATGGCGGCCGGCTCCATGCTCAAGGCCCGCGAGGCCGGGCGGGTGCGCATGGAGGGCAAGGACTACGTGATGGCCGACGGCGACGTCGTGGAGTTCCGGTTCAACGTGTGAATCGCCGCCGGCGCCTTGACGAGCGGGTTGATCCCGCAGCAGGTCCGGTTCGCCGCCACAGCCGGGGCGCAACGTCCGGCTGACCGGGCTGAGTTCGCCCAACGGCGCGCCGTACGCAGGCGGCGCAGAGATCAACGTCGGCGGCGCCCGCCGCTGACGGCAAACCGCGCCCAGGGCGCGAGTCGCTCATCGGTCCAGGTCCACGTGTAGCGCAGCCGTGAGTCCCGGGCGAACCCCACCACGAGGAGATGCATCCACGCACACGTTCTCCATGGAGTGCCGGGCCGCAAACCGCGGGATGCCCAGCGGGCGCCTGTCAGTAGGGAGAGGTGGCCAGCAGGGTCAGCAGGCGACCGACCTCGGCGGCCACTACTTCGCGCCCCGGCCCGAGATACTTACGGGGGTCGATCAGCCGCTCGTCGAGCAGGGCCCCACGGACGGCCGCAGCCATCAACGCGTTGAGGTGGGTGGCGATGTTGATCTTGGTCATCCCGAGCTCCACAGCGGCCCGAAGGCCGTCGTCCGGCACGCCGGACGAGCCGTGCAGGACCAGGGGGACGGACACCGCGGCGGCGATCTCGGCGATCAGGTCGTGGTCGAGCTCGGCGTCGCGGGTGAGCATCGCGTGCGAGGACCCGACCGCCACCGCGAGCGCATCGACCCCGGTCTCCAGGACGTACGTCGCCGCCTCGTCCGGCCGGGTCCGGGCGCCGGGCGCGTGCACGCCGTCCTTGCCGCCGATCTCACCGAGCTCAGCCTCGACCCACACGCCGGCGGCGTGCGCCTCGACCGTCATCTCGCGGGTTGACCGGACGTTGGACGCGTGCGGCTGCGCCGAGGCGTCGTACATCACCGACCCGACCCCGAGCGCCACCGCCTGACGGACCAGCCCCGCGTCGGTGGCATGGTCGAGGTGGACGACCACCTCGGCCGACGACTCCTCGGCGACGGCGAGGCAGGCCAGCGCCAGAGGCACCAATGACCGGTGGTACGCCGCGGTGTTCTCGGACACCTGCATGATCACGGGGCGGTTCGCCGCCTCCGCGCCCGCGACGATCGCCTCGGCGTGCTCGAGCTGGATCACGTTGAAGGCGCCGATCCCGGTCGGGCTGCCGGCATGTCGGGCGCGCCGGGCGAGGTCTGTCATCGCGACGAGAGTCATCGGGTTCCTTCGGTCGTCAGCGGCTGAGCGGCGACGCCGGTCCGGAGCCGGAGATAGAGCGGCACGTCGACGACGCCCGCAACCGGCGCGGCCACGGCGGTGGCGGCCAGCGCCACGGCCTCCTCCGCCACGGCCACCGGGGAGTGGCCCGCGGCCAGGCCCCGCGCAACCGCCGCGGTCGCCGCGTCGCCGGCACCCGTCGCGTTTCCCGTGACGCCGGGGACGGCGGGCACATGCCAGGACCCCTCAGAGGTGGTCAGCACGAGGCCCTCGGCACCCCGGGTCGCGAAGACCATCGACGGGCCGCGCTCGAGCAGGCGGCGTGACGCGTCCGCGACCTCGACGAGACTGCGCGAGGGACCGCAGAGCTCGGCGAGTTCCTCGGCGTTGGGCATCAGCACCACCCCGGGGCCGTCGGCGGCGAGCCCGAGGGCCTCGCCCGCCACATCGAGCACGCAGGGGAGACCGTGCTCCCTTGCCAGCCGGGCAAGCGCCACCGGGAGCGCTGGGTCCACGCCCGGGGGGAGGCTGCCCGACACGACCAGGCAGTGTGCGTCGACCAATAGCCGGGCGACCTCCGCCTCGAGGGCGGCCGCCGCCGCGACCGGGTCCCGCGGCGCCACCCCCGGCTCCCAGAGCGATGTGGTCGGACCGTGCGAGATGGCGAGGGTGCTGCGTACGCGGGGAAGGGCGGCGACGAACGCCGCGCGGACGCCGATCCGCTCCACGTCCTGGCCGAACCCGGTCGTGGCCAGGCCTGTCGCGATGACCGGCGTCCCGAGCGAGGCGAGGACGGCGGCCACATTGACCCCCTTGCCGCCGGGCCGGCGGCGGACCGTCGACACCCGGTGCACCTCGCCGGGGCTCAGCGAGGCGACCTCGTAGGTCACGTCGTACGCGGGGTTCGGTGTCACGGTGACGATCACGAGACCCACGCCCCACGCAGCGCCGTGCTCATGCCTCCACGGCCCAGCCGTCGAACGCGAGCAGGCCGGCACCCACGACGCCGGCTCGGCGGCCGTGCACGGCGGCGGTGACCGCCGGGGCGGTCACCACGCGGGCGCGCTCCCCGAGCGCAGTGCGGAGGGGATCGAGCAGGAGAGCCCCGGCGTCGCTGAGCCCGCCGCCGATCACTACGCGCTCTGGGCTCACGAGGAGCGACACCGCGGTCAGGGCGTCCGCGAGCGCCTCGACGGCCTCGGTCCAGACGGTGCGCGCCGCCTCGTCGTTGCCGAGCCGGGCGGCCACGGCACCGGCACCGTCGACAGCCCGGTTGGTGAGGGCGGTGTAGCGGCGCACGATGGCCGAGGCCGACGCCACCGCCTCGAGGCAGCCGTCGCCGCCGCAGCCGCAGCGGACCCCAGGGCGTACGGCGAGGTGGCCGATCTCCGCGGTCTCGCCGCGGTGCCCCCGCAGCAGGTGCCCGCCGGAGACGACGGCGGCTGCGATGCCGGTGCCGATGGGCACGAACACGAGGTCTTCGATGCCGTCGTGGGCGGCGGCACGGTGCTCGGCCACGCCCCCGGAGGCGACGTCGTTGCCGATGCGCACCGGCAGCGACCAGGTCGTTTCGAGGTGATCCACGAGCTCGAGGTCGCGCCACCCGATGTTCGCGCTGTACGACGCGATCCCGGCGTCGGCGTCGACGATTCCGGGAACGACCACGCCCGCACCCACAATCGTCCGGGTTCCGGCGCGGTCGAGCAGTTCTCGCCCGAGCGCCGCGACCGCTGCGCGGGCCTCGCGCCCGGGGGGAGTCGGGGCCGAGGCGGCATGTGCCACCGCGCCGCTGCGGTCCACCAGCTCGCCCTTGATGGTGGTTCCGCCGACGTCGAACGCCAGGGCGAGTTCTGAGGTCACGAGTCCAGAATGATCGATCGGGCCAGTCCCCGGGGACGGTCGGGGTCCAGACCCCGGTCGGCGGCCCGCAGCACGCAGAGTCGGTGCACCCTGACCAGCTCAGCAAGGCCGTCGATCCCGGAGTCGATGAGGGTGGCCCCGGTCGCGGTCACGTCGGCGGCCAGGCCCGGGATCAGTGGCCCGAACGCCCACACCACCCGGCCGGGCGCCGCGATCGAGATCGGCCCGTGGCGGTACTCGGTCTGGTACCAGGCGTCGGTCCATGACTGCGTGGCCTCCTTGAGCTTCAGGGCTGCCTCCTCGGCGACGCCGTAGGTCCAGCCCATCCCGACGAAGCTGACCTGCTCCGCGTCCCGCACCTCGTCGAACCAGCGCTCATCGAGGTCGAGGACCGACTGCGCCTGTTCGGCCACGGGCCCGAGGTCCTCGCCGAGGTGCCAGCGCAGCAGCGCCAGCGCCGTGGTCGCGGTCCGGGACTGCACCACGGACTGCTCGTCGACGAACTCGAGCGAGATCACCTCGCCCAGATCGGCGATCGGTGTCTTCGGGTCGGCGGTGATCACCGTGACCGGGACCCGTGCCGCCAGGCCGTCGAGAGCTCGGAGGATCTCGGTGGTGGTGCCGGACCGGCTGATCGCCAGCACCCGGTCGTAGGGGCGACTGAGCATCGGGTCGCCGCCGGGCCAGGCGTCGGTCTCGCCAAGTCCGGCCTTCTCGCGCAGCGCGGCGAAGGCCCGGGCGACGTACAGCGACGATCCACAGCCGATCACCGCCACCCGCTCGCCGGGCTGGGGGAGCACGGCGGCGTGCTCGCGGGCGAGGTCGCGCGCCGCCAGCCAGGCCGCAGGCTGGGTGGCGAGCTCGGTCGCGAGGTGGCCCGGGGCTGCGATGGTGGTGCGAGGAACTGTCACCGACCAAGGATGGATGGTGGTGATTGATTCTGTCAATATCATTGACTTTGCGATCAAAAACAATCACGGTGAGGGAATGGCAAGAGCCCGGGTACGCGCGACCACGCTCACCGTCGTCGGGTCCCTGCTGGGCGAGCCGAACCCGCTGCCCCGGTTCACGCCGCTGCGCGCGCTGCCCACGTCCAGCCCGGAGGACGACGCACCCGCCGCGATGCGGGAACGGATGGAGTACGGACGCCTCACCTCGCCCCTGCCTTGCGCCGTGTACGACGGCTACGACCGCGCCGACCGGCCGGTCGAGCTCCCCGCGATCGAGCTCGACAACGGTGTCCTCCGCGCCGTGGTCCTGCCCACCTTGGGCGGGCGGGTGTGGTCATTGCTCGACCAGCGCCGGGGACGCGAGCTTCTCTTCGTCAACCCCCGCCTGCGGTTCGCGAACTTCGGGCTCACCGACGCCTGGTTCGCTGGCGGCATCGAGTGGAACCTCGGCTCCACCGGCCACACCACATTGAGCAACCGGCCGATGCACGCGGGCGTCGTACACAGCGCGGACGGCGACGTCCTCCGGTTGTGGGAGTGGGAGCGCACCCGCGACCTGGTGATGCAGGTGGACCTCTGGCTCCCGGCCGGGTCCGACCGGCTGCTGGCCTCGGGGCGCGTCGTGAACCCCGACCCCGAGCCCAAGCCTCTGTACTACTGGACCAACGTCGCGGTTCCGGAGACCGATGACACCCGGGTACTCACGACGGCCGACCACGCCTGGCGCACCCACTACGACGGGACCCTGCGCCGGGTCGCATGGCCACATCCCGACGACGAGCTCGTCGACGTGAGCTACCCCGGCCGGGCAGCCCATTCTGCCGACTACTTCTTCGACGTGGCGGGCCGGACCGGTGCGCACCTGGTCGCGGTGGAGCCCGACGGACGTGGCTTCTCGCAGACCAGCACCAGCGAGCTGACCGGCCGCAAGCTGTTCCAGTGGGGCCGCGGCCCCGGCGGGCGACGTTGGCAGGAGTGGCTGGGCGGCGGCCGCTACGCCGAGGTCCAGGCCGGGCGCTGCACCACCCAGCTCGAGCACGACCGGATCGACGGCCACCACGCCGTGGCGTGGACCGAGTCCTTCGGTGCCGTCGACCTCGACCCGGACGCGTGCATCGCGGAACACTCCCGCGCCGCGGCACACGCCCGGGACGCTGTGCTCGCGGCGGCGCCGCCGGAGCTGCTGCGCCGACGGCACAACGGCTGGCTCGCGGAGGTGGCCGATACGCCGGTCGACGAGACGCTGTCCGTGGGCTCCGGGTGGGGCGCGGTCGAGCTGCGACTTCGTGCCGGCCAGGCGAGGATTCCGGCGGGCCTGCTCTTCCCGGACGTCGACGACGACAGCCGCACGGCGCGGGCGCTCGTGACGGCCGACCGGGCGGCGCTCGACCGCACCGCGGAGGGTCCGTCGATCCCTCCGGTCTCCGACCGCTGGCGTGACTTGCTCGAGGAAGTCGACGGCCACTGGTGGGTCGACTACGCGCGGGCCGTCAACGCCCACCTGCGCGGAGACGCATCGGCAGCAACGCACGCCTACCGAGACTGTCTCGAGGTTCGAGAGCATCCCGCCGCGCTGCGTGGACTTGCCCTGCTCGAGGCGGACGCCGGACGATACGAAGCCGCAGCCGACCTGCACGCCCGCGCGACCCGGACGGCTCACGGGGCCCGCCCGTTCGTCACCGAGGAGCTGCAGCTGCTGCTGCGCGCCGGACAACCCGCCGCGTGCCTGCGGCTCGTCGGCCAGCAACCGCCCGACGTACGCCGGCACGGGCGGACGCGGCTGCTCGAGGCGCAGGCCCTCCTCGCGGCCGGCTCGCCCACGGAGGCAGCCGCGATCCTCGACGACCTGACGGTCGAGGACCTCGCGGAGGGCGAACGCGTGCTCGGCGACCTCTGGCAGGCGCTGCATCCAGGCACCCCGATCCCGCGGCATCTCGACTTCCGGATGACGGAGACATGAGCACTGAGGAGCGCGCAGTGTCCAGGCATACCCGACTCGACACGATCCTGGACATGCTGTCCCAGAAGGGCAACCTCGACGTCGAAGGTCTGGTGGAGGCCCTCGGGGTCTCGGCTGCGACCGTGCGCCGCGACCTCGACTCCCTGGCAGAGCAGCAGCTGCTCACCCGCACCCACGGTGGCGCCGTGCCCACGGCCGCGTCGTACGAGCTGCCCCTGCGCTACAAGGCGAACCGGTTCGTCGACGCCAAGCAGCGGATCGCGCGGACCTGCGCGGCGATCGTGCAGCCCGGGCAGGTCATCGGCCTGAACGGCGGCACCACGACCACCGAGGTGGCTCGCGCACTCGTACGCCGCTCCGACCTAGCCGCACGCGAGGACGGGCCGGCGTTCACGGTGGTCACCAACGCCCTCAACATCGCTACCGAGCTCGCCGTACGCCGGCACGTCAAGATCGTGGTGGTGGGCGGGGTAGCCCGACCGCAGTCCTACGAGCTGATCGGTCCGCTCGCGGAAAGCGCCCTGCGCCGGGTCAACCTCGACCTGATGTTCCTCGGCGTGGACGCCATCGACGTCGAGCACGGCGCCACCGCAGCGCACGAGGGCGAGGCCAGCGTCAACAGGCAGCTGGCCGCCCGCGCCCGCCGCGTGGCCGTCGTTGCGGACCACTCGAAGGTCGGGCACAGTGCGTTCGCCACCATCTGCCCGATCGGCGACATCGACCTGCTCGTGACCGATGAAGGGCCCTCCTCCGACCTGGCCTCCGACCTCGCTGCCCACGACGTCGAGATCTTGCTCGCCGAGTAGCCGTGATGGCGACGAGCCCGTCCCCCAACCTTCGCCCGTCCGGTAGCGCGATCTGCCCGGCTGCGCAAGGTCTCGATACCAGCCCGCCGGGATGGTCGCGAGGTCGAGATCCTCTACTCGTCGGTGACTCCACGGAACTGTGGTCAAGCCGGTCTGCTCGCCCGAGCCCTCCTCCGGAGTGGAGGAGGGCCGGACGTTGGGACCGGATCAGACGATCTTGCTGTTGGACAGTTCGACGCCGAGGTCGCCGCCGTCCTCGAACTCGCCGATGACGGTGATCTTCTGGCCCTTCTTGAGGGAGGCCACGGCGTCGGCGGACTGGTCGTCGGCGTTCACGGTGAAGAACTCGAAGTCCGAGCCGCCGCCGATCTGGATGATGTACTCGTCCTCGTCGAACAGCTCGGTGTCGATCTTGTCCACGATGCCGGTCACCTGCAGGACCTTGCCCTCGTACTTCTGGTCGGCAGCGGCCTCGTTCTCCTCGAACTCCTTGAGGATGGCCTTGGCCTCGACCTCGATGGCCTTCGGGGCCTTCTCGGATGACGACCCGGAGGACGAGCCGTTGGTGGCCTGGTCGACAGCCGACGGCTCGTCGCTGCCGCCGCCGCTCGACATCGCGGAGATGGCCGCGATAACGGCCACGCTGCCCAGTGCGATGTACCGCTTCTTCTTGTAGAACGGGCGCTGCGCCTTCGCGTACGCCTTGGCGGCCTTGGCTTGCGCCTTCGCGTCCTTGTAGTGTGGGCTCGGTGGCCTCGGTGGGCGCGGTGGGGCTGGTGGGGTTCGTGGTCATTCTCGGTGTTTGTCTCTCTGGTTGTCGGGGTTGTGTGCGTCGCCTGGTGAGACGCTGATCTGCCTGGTTCCCACATCGCGTGGTGGTCCAGTTGGCGGAGCGTCAAGGCCCCCCGGACCGTATGTGAGCTCCGGGGATCTGTCAGGAGAATGGGTCAGATCAGCCCGTCCCAGCCCGAAGCGGGACGGGCTGCTGGCTTGGTGCGGGTGGATCAGAAGACGGTACAGGTTGCCGCTGGTGACGTCCGCGAGCGATCGTCGTCCACGTCTGCCTCGTCCACGAACAGCACCGATACGTGACGTCGCCGTTGCTGCCGGACGTGCTGACATCCGTTGACGCGACGCCGGTGAACGTGCTTGCCGACGGTTCCACTCGACGTTGCTGTCGGTGATCGTGCCCGTGACAGGTGATCGTGTTGCCGGTCGTTCTCGACCGTTGTCCTCGGGCGGTGATGACGCCGTGGATCGCCGTGGCCGGTGCTGTCCGGTGTAGTCGAGCGTGCCGCCGGTCCTTGTCGTTCGCGGTGAACACGATCGCTGCCGGTGGTGCCCTGGGTAGGCCCAGGTCGACGTCGTGCCGGTCTGCCTTGTCGACGGGTGGCGCGGGGCGGCGTTGCGCGGCGGTGGCTGCGACGAGCGGGGTGGCGATCGCGGCAGCAGCCACGACGCCGAGGAGGATCTTGCGCATTGGTGTTCCTTTGGTTGATGCGGCGCGACCTGCGACGCGAGGGCGGCAACGCCGCTGCTTGATGACGAAACGCTAACAGTGTCTTGACGGATCGCCAATTCCTGGCACACTGGCCCGGTGAGACCGCCCCCGAAGTACAGCCGCCTCGACCCCGCTCAGCGGCGCGAGCAGATGCTCGACGCGGCCAACGACCTGTTCGCCGAGCGTGGCTACGAAGAGGTCTCGGTCGAGGACATCGCGCGCTCGGCAGGTGTCACGCGCGGCCTGGTGCACCACTACTTCGGCGGACGCACGGAGGTCTACGTCGCCCTCCTCGAAAGGCTCGCCGAGGTCCGTGCGCGAGGAACTCACTGCGGCTGCCCGAGGGGCGCAGCGCCCGCGCTCGCGTGGCGGACACCGTCTCGCGCTGGCTGGACTGGACCGAGGCGAACCGCACTGACCTACCTCGGCACCATCGCACCCGGAGAGGACATCGCCGACCCCGAGGTGAGACGTGCCGTCGTCCGACCTCAGAGGCCGGGTCGTCGCGCTCCTCACGAATTCCACGCCGACATCGCCCAGGACTCGCCCCGGCTGCGCTACGCGCTGGAGTGCTGGACCGGCCTGAACCGCGCCGCGACGCGACGCTGGCTACGCGGCGAGGCCACCCGCGACGCGACACACGAGCTGCTCGCTTCCACCCTCGAACACGTCCTGCGCACGTTCGGCCACGGACCAGCACGACCGACCGGTTCGTGAAATCGGAGCGGGAGTCGTACAAGACACACCCCAGGGCGCCGGAGATCACCTCTAGGCAACAGATCCGCGCGGCCTCTTGACACTGCCGCGCCCGTTTGGTTTGTTCATCTTCCGCGAACTTTCTGAATGGATCTTTCTGAATGGTTGATTCACGGACGGACTGCCACCCTCGTGGCTGACCTCTCCCGGCAGCTGCTGCACGAGGTGACCACGAGGCTCGACCGCCTCGCGGCGCTCGCCGACGCGGGCGGTCTGGACGCTCCCGTCGAGATGATCACGCGGGCGCTCGACGCCGGGGGCATCGTGCAGGCGTTCGGCACCGGCCACTCCCAGGCCTTCGCGATGGAGATCGCCGGCCGGGCGGGTGGACTGATCCCGACCAACAACATCGCCCTGCGCGACGTGGTGCTCTTCGGTGGCAGGGATGCGTCGATCCTCTCCGACGCGCGCCGCCCTCGAGCGTGACCCGGCCATCGTGGACGACCTCTGGCAGACGATCCAGCCGCACCCGGAGGACGTGTTCGTCATCGCCTCCAACTCCGGCGTCAACGGTTCGATCGTGGGCATCGCACTCGCGGCCAAGGAGCACGGCCACGGTGTCATCGCGGTCACCAGCCTCGAGCACACCGCCCGGGTCACCTCCAAGCACCCGAGCGGAGCACGCCTCAGCGAGGTCGCCGATGTCGTCATCGACAACCTGGCGCCGTACGGCGACACCACCCTCACCCTCGACGGCGGCCCAGCGGAGCGGTCGGCGTCGGAGCCGTCTCCTCGATGACGGCGGCCTTCATCGCCCAGCTCCTCACGATCGCCGTCTCCGAGCGCATCGCCGCCGCGGGCGCGGTCCCGCCCATCTATCTCTCCGCCAACATCCCCGCCGGGGACGACCACAACAACCAACTCGAGGACCAGTACGGCGACCGGCTGCGGCGCCACGCCTGAGAGCACCACCCCACGAAGGAAGGAACCACCAGAGTGAACATCGCGAGGCAGAACATCAGCAGGGGCCCGATCAGGACCTTCGACCGGCGCACCATCGTGAGAGGGGCGCTCGCTGCGGCGGCCATCGCCCCGCTCAGCGGCGTGCTCGCCGCCTGCGCCGGCGGCGGGAGCGACGACGCGACAACGACACCGAGGGTGGCACCAAGAGCACCGACAACCCCTTCGGCATGGCCGACAGCTCCACCGTCGACGCGGTCATCTTCGACGGTGGCTACGGCACCGACTACGTGGCGTTCGCGGCCGCGCTGATGGAGAAGAACTTCGCCGGATCCACCGTGAAGGTGTCCGCCACGACCGAGATCGCCCAGGAGCTGCAGCCCCGGTTCGTCGGCGGAGACCCGCCCGACCTCATCGACAACTCCGGGGAGAACGCGATCGGGTTCAGCACGATCCTCGACCAGCTCGAGGACCTCGGCGACGTCCTCGACGCCGACAACCTCGAGGGCACCCCGATCCGCGACACCCTGTTCGGAGGCGTGGAGGCGCCGGGCACCTTCGACGGCAAGCTGGCGGCCCTGAACTACGTCCTGACGGTCTACGCCGTCTGGTACTCCGCGAGCCTGTTCGAGGAGAACGGCTGGACCCCGCCGCAGACCTGGGACGACGCGATCGCGCTCGGCGCCGAGGCCAAGAAGGCGGGCAAGTACCTGTTCCTCTGGGGCAAGGAGGCGGCGACCTACTACCAGACGCTGGCGATCGCGTCGGCGATCAAGGAGGGCGGCGACGAGGTCCGCCTCGCCCTGGAGAACCTGGACGCCGGCTGCTGGTCCCTCGACCCCGTCCAGGGCGTCTTCGAGGCGATGGGCGAGATCGTCTCGGCCGGCTACATGAAGCCGGGCGGCTCGGGCACCCAGTTCACCGCCGCCCAGGCGCAGTGGAGCAACAACCAGGACGCGCTGCTCTACCCGTCCGGCTCGTGGATCGAGAACGAGATGAAGGACCAGACCAAGGCCGACTTCCAGATGACCGGGTTCCCGGAGATGACGGTCTCGACCAGCTCGGCGATGCCGTACACCGCCATGCACAGCACCGCCGGGGAGCCGTTCGTGATCCCGTCGCAGGCCAAGAACGTGGCGGGCGGCAAGGAGCTGCTCCGGACGATGCTGTCCATGGAGGCCGCCACCAACTTCGCCAAGGAGAAGCTGGCGCCGACGATCGTCAAGGGCACCGTGCCCGATGACGGGTTCGGGTCGACGGCCCTGGTGTCGCAGAGCAAGATGCTCACCGACGCCGGGACCGACGTGTTCACCTGGGGGTTCGTCGACCTCTACGGCATGAACGTCGACCAGCTCGTCGTCTGGAACAGCTTCCTCGCCGGCGACTCGAGCGTGGCGGAGCTGACCTCGGGGCTGCAGGAGATCACCGACAAGGTCCGAGAGGACGACTCGATCAAGAAGATCGAGGTCACGTGACCGCTTCCACGCTGATCCCCACCACGGCCGCCGCGACCGCACCACCACGCAGGAGCTCGCGGCGGCCCCTGACGTTCGACCGGGTGAGCTTCTTCCTGGTGTTCCTCGGGCTGCCGCTGGCCATCTTCGTGTTCTTCGTGGTGTGGCCGTTCGCGCAGGCGCTCTGGTACTCGATGACCGACTGGACGGGCTTCACGCCCGACATGAGCTTCGTCGGCCTCGAGAACTACCAGAAGCTGCTCCACGACGACATCTTCATGAAGGCGGTGCGCAACAACGTCGTGCTGGCGGTCGTCGTCCCACTCGTGACCGTGACCCTGAGCTTCGCGCTGGCCACGATGGTCACCGTGGGCGGTGCCTCACACGGAAACGTCCGCGGCTTGCGCTACTCCAGCTTCTACCGGGTGATCTCGTTCTTCCCCTACACCGTGCCAGCCATCATCATCGGCCTCATCTGGGCCGCGATGTACGACCCGTCGAGCGGGCTGCTCAACGGCCTGCTCACCGGGATCGGCCTCGACCAGTTCGACTCCTTCCCCTGGCTCGGCGACACCCGGACCGCCATGCCGGCCTCGATGTTCGTCATCATCTGGGGCTTCGTCGGCTTCTACATGGTGCTGTTCGTCGCCGCTATCAAGGGGATCCCGTCGGAGTTCTACGACGCCGCCCGGATGGACGGCGCGGGCAGGTTCCGGATCGCCTGGTCGATCACGATCCCGCTGGTCCGCGACACGGTGCAGACCGCCTACATCTACCTGGGGATCCTGGCCCTCGACGCCTTCGTCTACATGGCGGCGCTCAACCCGGGAGGCGGCCCCGACAACTCGACCCTGGTGATGCCGCAGCGCCTCCTCGCCACGGCGTTCGCCAAGGGCCAGTTCGGCCTGGCCAGCGCGATGGGCGTCGTGATGGCGATCGCCACCCTCGTCTTCGCCGCGATCGTCTTCACCGCGAACCGGTTGATCGGCGGCCGCGAGACTCCCGGGCGCGGATGACCACGAACGTCACGGACACCCCCACCAGCCCGGAGCGCGTGCCCGCGGGCGACAAGGTCGTGGCGACGGTCTCCCACGTCGTGCTCGGCTTCTGGACCCTGCTCATCATCGTCCCGCTGCTGTGGACCCTGATGTCGTCGTTCAAGACGAGCAGCGAGATCTTCGCATCACCGTTCGAGCTGCCCGCGGACTGGAACTTCGACAACTACGTCTCCGCGTGGACGACCCAGGGCATCGGGCGCTACTTCGTCAACACGGTGATCGTCGTCGGCTGCGCCCTCGTTCTCGTGATGATCCTCGGGTCGATGTGCGCGTACGTGCTCGCCTGCTTCTCGTTCCGCGGTCGCAGGTTCATCTACTACTCGATGCTCGCCGGTCTGACCTTCCCGATCTTCATGGCGATCGTGCCCCTGTTCTTCGTGCTGAAGAACATCGGCCTGCTGAACACGCTCCCCGGCCTGATCGTCACCTACGTGGCGTTCGCGCTCCCGTTCACCGTGTTCTTCCTCTATCCCTTCTTCAGGGCCCTGCCCATGGAGATCTCCGAGGCCGCAGAGGTCGACGGCGCGGGCGAGTGGCGGAAGTTCTTCCAGGTGATGCTGCCGATGGCCGCGCCTGGCTTGGCCTCGGTGGCGATCTTCAACTTCCTCGGCCTGTGGAACCAGTTCCTGCTGCCCGTCGCCCTCAACACCAAGAGGGAGAACTACGTCCTCTCGCAGGGCATGGCGTCGTTCGCGTCCCAGGCGGGCTACAACGTCGACTACGGCCGCCTGTTCGCCGCCGTGGTCATCACCGTCGTGCCGGTGCTGGTCGTGTACACGATCTTCCAGCGCCAGCTCCAGGGCTCGGTGACCCAAGGAACGTCGAAGTAGTCATGACACAAGCTGCCGACGCGACGACGAGGGTCACGGACCCGACCGACCTCACCGACCTGATCCGGACCGTGGCGCCCCGGCTGACCGGTGCGCTCCGAGAGGTGGCGGACACCGTGCTGGCGGACCCGGCCGAGGCAGCCCGTCTCTCCGCCGTCGCGCTGGCCACCCGTGCCGGCGTGTCGCAGGCGTCGGTCACGCGGTTCGCCCAGTCGATCGGGCTCGCCAGCCACGCCGAGCTGCGGCTCGCCCTGGCCGAGCAGAAAGGCCGCTCGACGGCGCCGGGCGTCGCGATGGACGTCGGTGTGCAGATCCACCCCGACGACTCCGTACGGCAGGTCATCAAGGTGGTCGCGAACGCCGACGTCCGCGCCATCACCCAGACCGTCAACCAGCTCGACCACCATGCCCTGGACCTCGCCAGCCGGGCGATCGCCGCGGCTCAGCGCGTCGACGTGTACGGCATCGGCAGCTCGGCGAGCGTGGCCTACGAGCTGGAGACCCGGCTGTTCCGGGTCGGGGTCCGGGTGCGGGCCTGGACCGAGGTGCACGAGGCCCTGACGTCCGCGGCCCTGCTCACGGCCGACGACGTCGCGATCGCGATCTCCCACTCGGGTGCGACCTCGGAGGTCGTGGAACCGTTCCGGCTGGCCGCGGATCGCGGCGCGGTGACGGTCGGCCTCACCGGTGACCCTCGCTCGGCCGTCGCCGCGGCCTCCCGCCACATGCTGACGACGGCGGCGCTGGAGACGTCGTACCGGAACGGGAGCCTCGCCGCGCGGCACTCCCAGATGATGATCGCCGACTGCCTCTACATCCGCGTGGTCCAGCTCACGCCCGACCGCGCCGCCGACTCGATGGCCCTCACCGAGCACATCTCCCCGTCCCACGCCGTCACGCCACGCCGCAGCCGAGCGCGCTAGCCGTTCACGGCTTGCGCAGGGCCGCCAGGGACGCGTCGATCCGGGCGAACACGGCCGGGTCGACGGTGACTCCACGGTTGCCGGAGGGCGAGTGCCGCCGCGCCCGCGACGCCGTCGGCGACCCTGACGACGTGTCCGGCACCGCCCTGGCGGCGGAAGGAGGTCTCGACGGCAACCGCGACCGTCGCCTGGTGGAGCAGGACGCTTCCACCCAGCACCAGCGGGCCGTCGATCCCGTCGTCGAGCACGGCGCCCAGGGTGCGAGCGAGGGCCTGCGAGGCGCCCTCGACGATGGCGACGGCCGCTGCGTCGTCGCCGACCGTGAACGCCACCGGGGCGAACCGGGCGAGCTGTACCGGCCGCATGCCGTAGACGATCTCCGTCAGGCGGCTGAGGGAGGAGCGTCGCGACTCGTGGGTGTCGTCGATGCCGAGCCCGGCCAGCACGAGCGGCGTCAGCCCGGTCGACGGACCGCGACCGTCGAGGTCCGCGACCACGGCGCGCACGACGTGATGGCCGATCCAGAAGCCGGAGCCCTCGTCGCCGAGCAGCCAGCCGGTCCCGTCGGACACGGCCTCGACGTCTCCGTCGCGCACCCGGATCGCGGCCGAACCCGTGCCGGCGACCAGCGCGTGCCCGTCCAGGTCACTGGATCCCGCACAGAACATGGCGAGGAGATCGGACTCGACCACGAACGGCGCATCCACGCCGGCGGCCGACAGCGCGGCGGTGATGCCCGGATGCTCCGGGCCGGCGGCCAACCGGACGGACCGCGAACCTGCCATCGCGACCGCGGCACCGGCGATCGAGGCCGGCAGCACGCCGGCCGACGCGGTCGCCTGCCGCACGGCAGCACCGAGGGCGAGTGCGACGCTCTCCGGCCCCGAGGAGACGGGATTCCCGCTCCCCGCGGTGCCCAGCCCGAGGCAGCGCCCCGTGGAGTCCACCACCACCGCTCGGGTCGACGAGCCCCCGGCGTCGACCGCGACGAGTAGCACCGGTCAGAAGTTCTCGCGGAGGCGGGAGCCTACGCCCGAGGTCCGGGACGTCAGCAGTCGTAGCCCTTAAGTACAGGTAGCGACGGCCTCGACCGCGTGCTTACGCTGCGGATGGATCGGCGACCGGACTCGGGAGGGGAATCGTGATGAGGCGACTTACGCGCGCGTTGGCCGCGGTGGTGGCACTCGGCCTGGCGTTGACACTCGCAGGCACGGCTCACGCCGCGCCGGTGGGCATGCTGAAGCAGTTCAAGGTACCCACGGCCAACAGCGAGCCCAGGGCCATCGCCAACGGGTCGGACGGCAACCGGTGGTTCACCGAAGGCACCTCGTTCACCAACGCGCCCCCCAAGATCGGCCGCGTCACGCCCGCCGGGGCGGTCACGGAGTTCCCCGTCGAGTGCAACGGCTGCATCATCACCGACATCGTGCAAGGCCCCGGCGACGTCTTGTACTTCACCTCGAACAACCCCATCCTCGGCCGCATCACCACCGCGGTGCGCCGCAGCTCGGGGTCCGTGGACATCCCCAACAGCAACGCCGTCGCCGGCAACCTGGCCGTCCATGGCAGCGAGATCTGGTTCACTGACTTCAACTAACGACAGTCTCTGGCGCTACGACATCACCGCCGCCCAGTTCACGCAGTTCCCGTTGACGGTGCAGCCCGCCGACGTCGTCGTCGACGACGCCGGCGGCGTCTGGTTCACCTCGCCGGACGACGGCACGGTCAACCGGCTGGACCCGGCCACGGGCACCTTCGGGGCCTTCGCGGTCCCCAACGGGTTGAGCCCGCGGTCAGCACACCATCCGCATCAACGACCTGTGGCGTATCTGCTTCAAGTGGACCGACACTGGCCCCGAAGACGTCGAGATCGTGGACTACCACTGAGGAGGTGATCGACATGACGAAGATGGCTCCGATCCACCCGGGCGAGGTTCTGATGCACGACTTCATCGAGCCGCTCGGGATCACCCAGAACAAGGTCGCGGTCGCCGATCGCCGTACCGCCGCGTCGCATCAACGAGATCGTCCAAGGCAAGCGCCGGGTCACGGCAGACACTGCGCTTCGGCTGTCACGCTACTTCGGTACGACCGACCTGTTCTGGGTCAACCTGCAGAACCGCTACGACCTCGAGGTCGAGCGTGACGCGCTCGGGGACACCCTGGCAGCGTCCAGGCACTCCGGACGGCCTAGCTCCAGGAATGGTGTGCAGCTTGACCCCGGGTCGCCGTCCGCTCTGATTTCGATCATGGGGCGGGGCTGTCGGGGGTGGCTTGGTCGCGTTCCTCGGACCCTCGCTCCCGGCTGACGAGGCGCGTCGGATCGTGCCCGACGTCATCGTCCTCCCGCCTGTCTGCCAGGGCGACCTGACCTCCGCGGTCCTCAACCTGCGGCCCCGGGCGATCCTGGTCGTGGACGGGGAGTTCGGCCAGGCACTCTCGGTCTGGCACAAGGAGATCCTCGATGCTCTCGACCGCGGCGTGCGGGTGCTGGGCGCCTCGTCGATGGGGGCGCTGCGGGCGGCCGAGCTCGACCGTTTCGGCATGGAGGGCGTCGGCGCGATCTACGAGCACTACCGCGACGGATGGCTCACCAACGACGCCGACGTGGCGCTGGTGCACGGGTCGGCCGACGACGGTTACCTGCCGCTGTCGTGGCCGACCGTCAACGTACGGGCGACCGTGGCGGCGCTGGTCGCATGGCGGCCGGCTCGAAGTCGCCGAGGCGGCCACGCTGCTCGAGGTCTCGGCCGGGATCCACTTCACCGCGCGAACGCGGCGGATGCTCGCCCGTGCGCTCACCGATGCCGGCCACGAGCAGGCGCGCGCCGACCAGCTCGCGGGCCTGGTCGAGGAGCACTACGTCGACCAGAAGGCGCTCGACGCCGCGGCCGGGCTCGCCCTGCTGGGCCGGCTGGACGACGTACCGCTGCCGCCGAGAGAGCAGCCGCTCCACCTCACGAGCAAGGGGTACGACGCCCTCTCCTACGCCGACGTGACGGTGCGGCGACGAGCCGGCAGTCTTCGTGGTTACCAGCTCGTCGACGACGTGGCTCTCCACGAGCCGGACTTCGAGGAACTGCTGCACCGCGCGGTCGACCGCACCCTGCTCGTGCACCTCTCGGTCGACCTGGACCAACGGCTGAGCGACGACGACTGTGCGGCCGCACGGGCACGGCTCTTGCGGCGGCTCGCACTCACCGAGCAGGACGTGCCCGCCTGGATGGCAGCGTTCGACCTCGACGAGCAGCGCCTCGCGCGGTTGGTCGAGCACGAGGCGCGCCTGTTCCGGCTTCGCCGCTGGATGCTGGACGGCGTGGCGCTGGAGCACAACAGGCGGATGGTCGTCGAGCAGCTCCAGCTCGAGGGTCGCTACGCCGTGGTGGCCGACGCGGCGGCTCGTCGCAGGCGCTGGGCGGACGACCGCCCCGAGCCAGCCATGCCGAACACGGTCCAGGAGGTGGTCGAGCTCGTCGCCCACCAGAAGGCGTTGAGCGGCTGGTCGCCAGGGCGGCTGCTCACGGACCTCGCCGACGAGCAGGGGTTCGGCTCGCTCGGGAGCCTCTACGTGGCCCTGACCGACGCCAGCGCGGCCAGCGAGGTCCGTCAAGAGCGGCTGCGAAAGCTCAACCGCGTCCTCGGCCGCGGCGCCGATCGTCCCGCTCCGGGGCCGGGTCATCGTGTCCAGGCGATGCTCGAGGCCCACCAGGTCACTCACCTGCTGCTGGCGGCGATCGACCTGGGCGTGCCCGCTGCCCTGGCGGCCGGCCCACACGGCACCGACGAGCTCGCAGACGGGCTGGAGGTCGACGCCGAGCGCCTGGGCCGCCTGCTGGCAGCGTTGGTCGCCGTCGGTGTCGTGCAACGCGACGGCGACGGCTGGCACCTGACCGACGATGGCCGCTACCTCGCGCCGGACAGCGTCGAGGGACCGCCGTCGCTGCTCCCGTACGCCGCGCACCTCGGCGAGCTGATGGACACCTGGTCCCAGCTGGCCACCGTTGTCCGCGGCTCCGACCCGCCGGCCTACCCCGACAGCGCGGCCGCCGACCGGCACGTGGCGGCGGCGAGCTCCGCTCTCGCCGTCACCGACGCAGTGCTAGCAGCGATCGACGTCAGGGCCGGCTCCCGCGTTGCGGATCTGGGCGGTGGGCTCGGGCACCTGGCCGAGGCCCTGGTCGCACGACACCCAGCAGTGAAGGTTGTCGTGGCCGAGCTGCCCGGGACTGCGCAACGCGCGCGGGCGCGCCTGGCCGGGCTGAGCCGCGACGGGCTGAACCTGGACGAACGCATCGAGGTCGTCTCGCTCGACGGGCATGCCGGCCTGGGTGAGCCCGTCGACCTGTGCATCATCGTGCGTGTGCTGGTGACGCTGGACGACGAGGGTGCGGTGGGTCTACTGGCCCTCGCGAGGCGCTCCCTGGCCCCGGGCGGGCGCGTCGAGGTCTTCGAGCCCGAGCTCGACGGCAGCCCGGCCGCCACCATGAGCGACCTGCTCAACCTGGTCCGCAGCGGCGGGGCGGTCCGGACGCCCGACGGGTGGCGCGCGCTGGCCGCCCGGGCCGGTCTGCGCACGGTCGCCCGCGAGCCGTTGGTTCCGCCGTTCGCGCACTTCACCTTCGAGCCCGAGGCGGCACCATGACCACGGCACCGGCCACTCGGGCCGGACAACCGGCGGCCCGAGACCGAGCAGACGTTCGCCGAGCGAGCGCTCGGTGCGCCGCCCAACCCGCTCGACAACATCGACCACGTCTTCCGCCACACGGCGCGGCGTACCTGGCTGGGCGTGCTCGGGCTGGCCCTGCTGCTGGCAGCAGGTGTGCTGTGGACGGCCGTCGCCGAGCAGAAGGTGGTCGTCGATGCCTCGGCGGTGCTCGTTCCGGCCGACGGGATCTACACCGCGGGCGAGCTGCAGGGCGGCCTGGTCCTCCAGGTCCACGCTGCCCTCGACCAGGTGGTCGAGCAGGGCGAGGTCCTCGCTCGCATCCAGGTCCCCGAGACCGGGAGCGTGGTCCAGGTCCGCAGCCCCATCGACGGCCGGGTGCTCGCGGTCGACGTACGTGCCGGCGAGATCTCGACCGCTGGCGCGCCGATGTTCCGCATCGTCCCGCCCGGCGACCCGATCGTGATCGGGCTGTACCCCGCCGCCGATGTGGCGCGCCTGTCCGTCGGGGACACCGTGACCGTGACCGTGAACGGTGTCGCGCCCGACCAGTTCGGCCGCGCAGTCGGGCGGGTCGAGTCGATCGGACCCATCCCGGCCTCCGACAACCGCCTGCGGCAGATCACCGGCGACACCTCGCTGCTGGGGCTGGTGCAGCGCCTCGGACCGGTCCGCGAGATCCACATCGCCCTCGAGCGCGACGACACCCCCTCGGGGATCGCGTGGGACGGTGGATCCGGCCCGCCCGAGCCCGTCAGCGTCGGGACCCGCGCCGTCGCGCACATCACCGTGGGAGAGCAGACGCTCCTGGACCGGGCCTTCGGCTGATGTCCACCTTCATCCCCGAACGCACCGCCCATCCCGTCGGCTCACTGACACGGGTCAAGACGCCGACGGTGCTGCAGATGCAGGTCACCGAGTGCGGCGCAGCCTCGCTGGGCATGGTGCTTGCCCACCACGGCCGGTGGGTGCCCCTGGAGGAGCTGCGCGAGCGCAGCGGGGCCTCGCGCGACGGGACCACGCTGTCCGACCTGGTCAAGACGGCCGAGTCGTTCGGCATGGTCGGCAAGGGCTATCTGCGCAGCGCGCGCCTGCTGCCCGAGCTCGGGTACCCCCTCATCCTGCTCTGGAAGGGCCATCACTTCCTCGTCCTCGAGGGCATGGACGACGAGCATGCCTGGCTCAACGACCCTGCGTCCGGCCCGCGACGGGTCCCCATCGAGGAGTTCAAGCGCGACTACTCGCGGATCTGTCTGTCCCTTCGGCCGGGCCCGGAGTTCACGGCCGGAGGCTTGCCGCCGGCCAGGATGCGTGGGATCGGCCGGCGGCTACGGCCAGTGCTGTCCGAGGTGCTGGCCGTGGTCGTCATGGGCGTGATGGCGACGATCCCCAGCCTCGCCGTCGCGGCGGTGGCCAAGTTCTTCGTCGACGACGTGCTCGTGCAGGGGTTGACCGACCGCGCCTGGACCCTTGTCGGGGCTCTCGCCGCGCTGGTGCTGATCCAGGTCTTCCTCACGTCGGTGCAGATGCGCATCCTGATCCGCCTCGGCAACCGGCTGACGGTCGTCGAGTCGGCCCGCTTCGTCCGGCAGGCCTTGCGCCTGCCGGAGCGCTACTTCGTGGCGCGTTCGGTGGCCGACCTCGCGCTCCGTGCTCAGCACAACCGCGAGGTGTCGGCGATGCTCACCGGCAAGGTGGCCAGCGCGGGCGTCGGGCTCGTGACGATGGTCGTGTACGCCGTCGCGCTGGTCGTCATCGACCCGGTTCTCGGCCTGATCGCGATCGCGTCGACGGTGCTGACCTTGCTGGTCCTGCGCCGCGGTCTCAACCGTCAACGCCAGCTCTCCCAGGTGCTGGTCGTCGAGCAGGCGATGCTCAACGCGACGACGGCGTACGGCGCGGTGACCATGGAGACGATCAAGGCCGGTGGCCTCGAGGGCGACTACCACGGCCGGTGGGAGGGCACCGCCGTCCGCGTCAACGAGGCACGCCAACGGATGGCCGTGGCGGCGCAGGTGGGCGACTCGGTGCCGTTCTTGCTGCGGTCGCTGCTGGCCGCAGGCGTGCTGTGCGTCGGCGGCCTCCGCGTCATGAACGGCTCACTCGACGTCGGCTCTCTGGTCGCCTTCCAGTCCGTGCTGTCGTCGTTCAGCGCCCCGGTCGCCGAGCTGGTCGGTTTCTCCTGGCTGGTGCAGCACCTCCAGAACATCGTGCGCCGGCTCGACGACGTGATGGACGAACCCGTCGACCCCGCGTGCGACCCCGAGATCCAGACGATGGGCTTCGTGGGCGGGCCGCCGCGGCTCGACGGGGCGCTCGAGCTGCGCGAGGTGACCTTCGGCTTCAAGCCGACGGTGCCGCCGCTTATCCGCGACTTCTCGCTGTCACTGGCCCCGGGAGCGCGCGTCGCCGTGGTCGGGACGTCGGGCAGTGGCAAGTCGACCCTCGTCCGCCTGGTCACCGGCCTCTACGAACCGTGGGAGGGCACGGTCCTGCTCGACGGGCGCCGGCGTCACGAGATCCCCAGCCAGGTGCTGGCGCGCTCGGTCGCGATGGTCGAGCAGCGCATCGCCCTGTTCTCCGGCACCGTCCGCGACAACCTCACGCTGTGGGACGACGACGTCAGCGACGAGGACCTGGCCCGCGCGGCGATCGATGCCCAGATCCACGACGACATCCTGTCCAGGCCAGGTGCCTACGACTCGCTGATGGAGGACGGCGGCGTCAACTGGAGCGGCGGCCAGCGCCAGCGTCTCGAGATCGCCCGGGCGTTGGTCCGCAACCCGTCCCTGTTGGTGCTCGACGAGGCGACCAGCGCCCTCGACCCCGACACCGAGGCTTCGGTCGAGTCGGCCGTGCGGCGCCGTGGGTGCACCACGCTGGTCGTGGCCCACCGGCTCTCGACCGTCCGTGACGCCGACCTGATCCTGGTGATGGACAAGGGCGAGGTGGTCGAGCGCGGCCGTCACGACGACCTGATCGCCCTCGACGCTCACTACGCGGCACTGGTGCGCGAATGACCACTCCCCACGGACCCGCTGGCGAGACCGTCCGTCCTACCGCGCTCGCCGGCCTGGACGGCGTACCTCTCCTGGTGACGGCCGGCGAGGTGACGCTCTTCCTGGCCGACGACGCCCGCGGCGGCATCCGTACGCCGGTGGCGACGCTGGCCGCCCCCAGCCTGGTGGTCCCCGGGCCGCCGCCCGACGGCCGCAGCTGGGTGCTCGGCAGGGGCCTGGGCGCGCACGTGGAGGAGCTCGACCTCGCTCGCGACGAGGAGCTGGTGCGGATGTCCGTGGCCGACACCGCCCTCGGCCTGGCCGAGGCCGTGCGCGACGCGACCGGGCCGACCGGCGGGCGGGTCGTCCGGCTGTCGGGGCTGCCCCAGCGGGTCACACCGGGCGCCGGGGCCGCGGTCGAGGAGGTCAGCTGGGTGAGCGCGACCTCCGGCTCCGTCAGCCTGGGCGGCAAGGCGCTGCCCGAGGGTGGCGCCCCGCTCGCCCCGCGACTGACCCTCGTGGCCGATCGCGAGGCGCAGGTGCGCTGCGGGCCGTTCACCGAGCCGACCACCGCGGCCCTGCTCGACGGTCTGACCTGGCTCTTCTCCCTCGCCGGGGACGTGGTGGTCCGGGAGCAGTCCACCCGCCTCGACGAGGACTCGAACCTGGCCCGCCAGGCCGCGGCTCGATCCTCCGTCGCCGAGGAGCAGGGGGTGACGCTGCTGGCCCGCGAGCTGCGGGGCGAGCCACCGTCACTGGTTCCCGAGCGTGCCGAGCCGATCGTGGTCGCGGCCGCCCGGGTGCTGGGCGCCTCCGGCCACACGCTCGCGCTGCCGCGATCGGGCCTCGGCGACCTCGAGGGCATCGACGCCGTGCGGGCGATCGCGTCAGCTTCCGGCGTCTTTCCTCGACGGGTCACCCTCGAGGGTCCGTGGTGGCGGCGGGCGGCCGAGCCGATGCTCGGGTTCGAGCCCGACGGGACTCCGGTTGCGCTGCTGCCCGGCGACGCGGGCGCCGTCCACGCCCACGCCGGCCGGAGCGAGGGCGCCGTCGTGGTCACCGAGGCAAGTGCCGGTGGCCTGCTCGACACGGCGTTCACCTTCTCGCGGCCGCTGGTCGACGGCCACGTGGACGTCCGCTCGCTCGCCAGGGTCGCGGCTCGTGGCCGCCGCCGCGACCTGGCGGCGTACGTCGGTTGGGCAGCTGTGCTCGCGACGGCCGGCCTGGCCGTGCCGTTCGCGTCCGGGGTGGTCTTCGACGAGATCGTGCCCCGCGGCAACCGCGAGCGGCTGTGGTACCTCCTGCTGTGCCTGGTCCTGGTCGCGTTCGCGACCGTGCCCGTGCAGATCACCTTGGCATCGGTCCGCACCCGCCTGGAGACCGGCGCGGGCTTCGACGTCATGCGCGGGCTGTGGGGGCGGGTGCTGCGGTCCCGGGTGGCGCTGGTGCGCCGCTTCGGCGCGGGCGACGTGACCACCCGGCTCGCCGCACTCGAGGCCTCGCGCGACGTGGTCGACCGGTCGATCCTGGCGGTGCTGCCGTCGGTGCTGTCCGGACTGGTCGCCGGCGCCGTGCTGTTCACCTACGACCCCGGCCTCGCCGCGCTCGTGCTGGGCTTCGGGTTGTTCATGACCGTGGTGACCACGCTGCTGGCGTGGCAGACCGCCCGGGCGCAGACCGGGGTCGACGAGGCGGCGGGTGCCGTCAACGGCTTCCTGTTCCAGGTGCTGGTGGCGATCCCCAAGATCCGGGTCGCGGGCGCCGAGTCGCGCGCGTTCTTGGCCTGGGCGACCCGGTTCGCGCCGGCCGTCGGTCGCCGGGTGACGGAGGTGTCGGCGCGCCAGCTCCTCGTGACCGCGATGATGCCGACGCTCGGCACGCTCGCCCTGATCACCTCGGCTGCCCTGGTCGGCCCGTCCGGCATCCAGGTCGGGATCTTCATCGCCTTCCAGACGACGTACTCGCTGTTCGTCGCCGGCGTCGTCGCCACCGCCGGCGCCACCTCCGCCGTGCTGCAGACGGGCCCCACCGTGAGCCGCGCGCTCGAGCTCGCCCAGGCGAGGCTCGACACCGAGGGCTCGGCCGAACAGGTGCGGCTCCAGGGCGGCATCCGCCTGGTCGAGGTCACCTTCCGCTACGGCGCCGAGACCCGGCCCGCGCTCGACGACCTCTCCCTGGACATCGAGCCCGGCGAGCTGGTGGCGATCGCGGGGCCGTCCGGCAGCGGCAAGTCCACGATCCTGCGTCTGCTGCTGGGCTTCGAGGAGCCCGAGCAGGGGTCGGTGCTGTACGACGACCACCCGCTCGCCTCGCTCGACCTGGGCGCGGTCCGGCGCCAGCTGGGCGTCGTGCTCCAAGACGGTCAGCTGCTCCCCGGCACCATCCACGACAACCTCGCCGGTGTCGCCTCGCTGAGCGAGAGCGAGGCGTGGGAGCTGGCCGAGATCGTCGCGCTGGCCGACGACATCCGCGCGATGCCGATGAAGCTCGCCACGGTCGTCACGCTGAACGGCGGCGCCTTCTCCGGTGGGCAGCGCCAACGCCTGCTGATCGCCCGCGCGCTGGCGGCCCGGCCGCGAATCCTGCTGCTCGACGAGGCGACCAGCGCGCTCGACAACATCACCCAGCGGGTCATCACCGACAACCTCGCCCAGCTCGGCATGACCCGGGTCGTGGTCGCCCACCGGCTCTCGACGATGGCCGGCGCGGATCGCATCCTCGTGATCCAGAACGGCCGGCTCGTCGAGTCCGGAACCTACGAGGACCTGATGGCCGAGCGCGGCCGGTTCCACGCCCTGGCCTCGAGGCAGGTGCTGTGACGGTCGTCTTCGCCGGCGAGGAGCTGCGGGCCGACAAGGACTGGGTGCGAGGCACCCACCGCGCGATGGATCCCGCGCTCACCCTGGCCAGGATCCGTCCTCACCTGAGCAAGGCCGGCATCACCCGGATCGCCGACATCACCGACCTCGACACCCTGGACGTGCCTGTCGCAGTCGCGATCCGGCCCGCGTCGGGCACGCTGGCGGTCGAGGGCGGCAAGGGGATCACCCGGGATGCGGCGTTCACCTCGGCCGCCATGGAGGGCATCGAGCGGTACGTCGCCGAGGAGGCGCCGGTCGTCGACCTCGACGCCACGGTGCCCGAGGTGGCCGACCGCCTGCCCGTCCGGGCGGATGCCTTCCCGATGCTGCGCACGGCCAGCATCTCCGACCGGCGGCGCTACGAGTGGTCGTGGATGAGGAACCTCTTCACCGACGTCGAGCACCTGGTGCCGGCCGACCTCGTGGGTCTCCCGGTCAACACCGATGGCATCGTCTTCGGGCACCCGTGGGCGGCAAGCTCCAACGGTCTCGCCTCGGGCAACCACCTGCTCGAGGCCCTGTGTGCCGCGATGTACGAGGTCATCGAGCGCGACGCCTTGGCGTGCTGGCTGGTTGCGGGGGCCAAGGGCTCACCGTTGCTCCTGCTCGATCCGTCGACCATCCGCGGCGAGGTCGTGGCCGACCTCATCGACCGGCTGGACCGGCGGGGACTCGAGGTGAACCTGTTCTGGAACCCCACGGACATCGGCGTTCCGACCTTCACCTGCTTCGTCGCCGACCAGCGGCCCGGGGCCGGCGCCTACCGGGGTTACGGATGCCACCTCGACCCCGAGATCGCGATGGTGAGGGCGGTGACCGAGGCCGTGCAGGCCCGAACCATCTTCATCGCCGGTGCGCGCGACGACCTGATGCGCTCGGAGTACGCCGTCTTGAAACGCTCCCGCGTCAGCCGTGCAGACTTCGAGCGGCAGTCGGTCGTGGTCGCCTGGGACGACGTCCCGGACCGCGACACCGGAACCTTTCACGGCGACATCCGCGTCCTGCTCGACGCCCTGGCCGCCGCCGGGTTCGAGCACGTCCTGGCCCGTTCGCTGGACGCCACGGAGTTCGAGGTCTCGGTCGCCCGAGTGGTCGTCCCTGGGCTCGAGCCCTACCTGTTCAGCTGGACGGCGTACGGCGAGCGTGCGCGCCGCTTCGACGCGGCCGCGTTCCTACCGTGACCCACTCGTTGGTTCTGGAGGGCGGCCGACCTCAGAAGATCGCGGAGGCCGCAGCAGCACCGATGACGACGCCAGCGAGCACGGTGCCGCCGACGGCTCCGGCGACGATGGTTGCGGTGTCGTCACCGGCAGCGATCTGCTCGAGCTGCTCAGGTGTGAGCTCGATGCCGTAGCGGTCGCCGAGGACCTCGAGCATCTCGTCCGGTGTGAAGGAGAAGCCTTCCTCGGCGGCCCGCTGGTGGGTGGCCTCGGGGTTGCCGCTGACCTCCTGCATGCGAAGCGCGAACGCCTCGTCCTCCTCGAGGCGCTGGAGGAAGGCTCCAGCGTCGTCGGTGCTCATGGGTGCTCCCTTGCTGTGTCGGTGTCGATGTGCGCGTGGAGGCCGGTGTGGCCGGTCATGACTTGATCTTGGCGCTGCGCTGGGTCAGGACCGTCGTCGTGAGGTAGCCGTCGGCCTTGGCGATCACCTTGACCCGCAGCCGCTTGCCGACCCACTTCTCCTTCAGCTCCAGCTTGCGCTTGTCGGACTTGGCGATGCGCTTGCCGCCGACGAACCACCTGTAGGTCAGGTCCACCACAGCCGGGCTCCACAGTCCGGTGGTGACACGGGCTCGGCGGCCCACCTCGAGGGTGCCCTTGATGACGGGCAGCTTGAGGTTGGCGACCTGCTTGGCGCCCGGCGGCGGAGGAAGCGGCGGTGTCGATGCGCCGGTGACGGCCGCCGTCGGAGCCGAGGTGGCGGCGGCGCTGCCGAGGCCGGCGACCGAACCCACCACCGTCACGGTGATGGTCTTGCCGACGTCGGCCGCCTGCGGTGCGTAGATCGGCGTGTCGGTGCCGACGGGCGTCGTACCCGCGAACCACTGGTAGTGGAAGGTCGTCGCCGCGAGGTTCCAGGTGCCGGGCGAGGCCGTCAGTGTCTGACCGACGGTCGGCGAACCGCTGATGGCCGGCGGCGTGAGGTTCTCGACCTCTGAGGGGTACTGGCCGTCCACCAGGACGGCGTCGAAGCCGTTCTGCACCTCTCCCTTCTCGGTGACCACGATGTCCGCGGCGAGCTCGAGCGAGGGCTGGTCGTTCCAGTACTCGTCCGCGTTGACCCCGATGACGTTCCCGTCCTCGTCCTCGATGCGGAACGAGAAGAACTCGAGGCGGTAGGTGCCGGGGCTGAGGCCGCCGAGGTCGTAGTCGCCGTTGTCAGAGTCGTCGGCGAAGGCGATGCCGACGTCGTCCCAGTGCCCGTCGTGCCAGGCGTAGGCAACCACCGCGGCGAGCGGCAGCAGCTCCCCGCCGACGCCCGTGACCGTGCCCGTGAGGTGAGCCGCGTCTGCCAGCTGCGCGTCGATCCCGTCGACGAGCTCGCCGCCATCGACGTCGAGCACCGTCGCCTGGTCGATCGGCCTGGACGTCGTCGTAGAACTCCTGGGCGTACTCGCCGTCGGACTCGAACTGGACGCGTGTAGTCGCCGCTGCGCAGGCCGTCGATCGAGTACGTGCCGTCGGCCTCTGTCTCCGTGTCGCCTGCGATCTCCGGGTGCCCGTCCTCGGGAGACGGCGCCCACAGCGTGACGAAGATGCCCTCGAGAGGTTCGCCGGCCTCGTCGGTGACCGTGCCCCGGACGTGCGCCGCGTCGTCGAGACTGGCGTCGATCCCGGTCAGGCTGCCGCCCGGGGGCAGCGTCAGGTCGGTGGCGTCCTCGTTGCTCGCGACGTCGTCGTAGTACTCGCCCAGGTAGTCGCCCTCGCGGTCGAAGAAGCCGACCTGCCAGGTGCCAGCCGGCAGCCCGCCGACGTCGTAGGTGCCGTCGTCCTCGGTCTGGAAGCCGAACTCCTCGCCGAAGCTCCACCACTCGCCGTCGACGAGCCGGGCGACGTCGACCACGATGCCACCGAGTCCCTCGCCACCCGAGTCGGTGACCGTGCCCGAGATGTGGCCGCCGGGTGCGAGCTCGGCGTCGATCCCGGCGGTGACACCACCGGGGGTGACGGTGACGAGATCACTGTCGAAGAAGTCCAGGTGGTCGTCGTAGTACTCGTTGACGTAGGTGCCGTCGAGGTCGACGAACCCCACGACGTACTCACCGGGTGGCATGCCCGTGACCAGGTAGACGCCGGCGTCGTTGGTGACTCCGCCGTTGAGGGTGCCGGTGGGGAAGCCCTCCTCGTCGACGGTGTAGGTGTCGATGAAGATCCCGGGGACCGGCTGGCCCTGCTCGTCGGTGACGGTGCCACGGATGACGCCCGTCATGGCGAGCTGGGCGTCGATGCCGACGACTTTCTCTCCTTGCGACACCGGCACGTCGTCGGCGAGCTCGAGGGTCGGCTGGTCGTCGTAGTACTCGGTGACGTAGGTGCCGTCGTTGTCGAAGAACTCCACCTGGTAGTTGGCCGCCGGCAGCTTCTTCAAGGAGTAGCTGCCGTTGTTCTTGGTGGTGGTGGACGCCACGAAGGTCCAGCCGTCCACGCCGTCGAACTCGTACGCCGTGACCTCGATGCCCTTGATCCCGGCCCCGTCGGCGTCGGTCACCGTGCCCTCGATCGAGCCCTCCGGTGCCGCGGAGGCTGGCGCCACGGCACCGAGGCCGCTCACTCCGAGGACCGCGGCCAGCAGCGTGACGAGCAGGACGCGGGCACGAGTACCCGAAAGCAGACGGTTCACGATGGGTCCCCCACCCTGGCATGACGAGCCCGCGAGCCCTCCGCCCGCCGACTGCCAAACGGTAAGTCTTGATGGGCGCATCAGGGAAGGAGTGGGCGAGAACTTCCCCAGATGTAACCGAGTCGTGGCGATCCCCACGCGCAGCGGCGCGCGGAGCGGCTTCGTATTCTCAGACGTATGGAGCAGACGTTGTACGACGCGGCGGGCGGGCGCGAGGGTCTCCTGGCCTTGGCCCACGCCTGGCACGTCCGGTGTCTCGCCGACCCGGTGGTGTCCCACGCGTTCTCCCACGGCTACCGCGACGACCACTCCGAGCGGCTGGCGGCGTACTGGGCCGAGGCACTCGGCGGGCCCACCGAGTTCACCGACACGATGGCCGACGAGTCCCACGTGTTGCGGCTCCACTCCGGCAACGGGCCCCATGAGGAGATGGACCGTCGTGCGCTCGAGGCCTTCGTGCTCGCTCTCGACGACGCCGGCGTGCCCGACACCGAGCTACCCAACGGCGCGCGACTGCGTCGGGTGCTGACCGACTACTTCGCGTGGGGGATCTCCTCCATGGGCCAGTACCACGACTCCGCGGATGACGTCCCCGCCGGGCTGCCCTTGCCGAAGTGGTCCTGGGACGGCCTCGTGCCTCCCCCTCGTTGAGTTGGCCCAAATGGCGGGTTGAGTTGGCCCAAATGGCTGGCAGCCGACCGATCGGGCCAATTCATGCGGCCATTTGGGCCAACTCAACGAGCCATTTGAGCCAACTCAACGGGTCGTCAGGGAAGCCACGGCACGTCGACTGCGATCATGGGCGGCGTGCTGGACGAGGTCTTCGCATGGCGCGGCCGCGAGGTCTGGTGGCAGCGGCTGGGCGCAGGACCCGTGGTGGTCTTCTGCCACGGGACCCCGTGGTCGTCACAGCTGTGGCGGCCCTTCGCCGACGCGCTCGCGGGCAGCCATACCGTCTACCTGTGGGACATGCCTGGCTACGGGCAGTCGTCCAAGCACCCCCACCACGCCGTCTCGCTCGACGTCCAGGGCGAGCTCTTCGCGGCCCTGCTTGCCCACTGGGAGCTGTCGTCACCGCACGTGATCGCGCACGACTACGGCGGCGCTGTGTCGCTGCGAGCCCACCTGCTGCACGGGGCGTCGTACGCATCGCTGGCGCTCGTGGACGTCGTCGCGCTGGCGCCCTGGGGCTCGGACTACTTCCGGCTGGTCGGCGAGCATGCGGACGTCTTCGCCGCCCTGCCCCCTGCAGTTCATCAGGGCGCACTGCGTGCCTACGTCTCCGGTGCCAGCCACGTCGGACTCACGCCCGCGGCTCTCGACGGGCTGGTCGCACCCTGGCTGGGCGCGGAAGGTCAGGCAGCGTTCTACCGGCAGATCGCGCAGGCCGACGAGCGATACACCGACGAGTTCGCCGAGCTGCTCGCCACGATCGACCTTCCGGTGCTGGTCGTCTGGGGCCGGGAGGACACCTGGATCCCGGTCGACAGGGCCGACCGGCTCGCCGGGATGGTCCCCGGCTCGCGGCTCCGGGTCATCGACGGTGCCGGGCACCTCGTCCAGCTCGACCAGCCCACGGCCCTGGCGGTGACGCTGACCGAGTGGCTGGCGTCTGGTCAGGGCACCAGCACCTGACGTCCGGCGGCGGTTCCCTGTGCCTGGTCCTGCCAGGCCTCGGTGACCTCGGCGAGTGGCCGCACGGTGTGCTCGACGACCGAGCGGCCGGGGCTCCAGAGCCCGACCGCGCCGTTGAGGGCCTCCGCCCGCTGTGCCGGAGTGATCGCGTTGTTGGTGTAGCCCAGCACTGACAAGGACTTTCCGCGGACGACCGCCGACGAGAGCGTGGCGGAGTCCGCGGCCGAGCCGCCGATGTTGACCAGGCGACCGAACGGGGTCATCACGCGGGTGGCGGCCTCGGCGATCCAGCCGAAGACCGGGTCGATGACGACGTCCGCGGTCGCGCCCAGGGCCTCGTGCAGCAGGGCCGCGAGGGTCGTCGGGTCGCGGTCGTCGGGGAGCACGACGACCTCGTCGGCGCCGTTGCGGCGGGCTCGGGCCGCGCCTTCCGCGCCGCGGCAGACGCCGACGATCCGTCCCGCTCCCTGCCGCGCGGCCAGAGCGACGGCAACCTGACCCACCGCGCCGCCGGCTCCGAGCACCATGACCGTCTCGCCGGCGCGCAGCTGGGCACGGAGGTTGACCGCCGACCACGCGGCGACCCCGGACAGGCCGATCGCTGCCACGTCCGCATCCGGCGCGTCGCCCGGAACGGGTACGACGTCGTCCGGCGCCGCGACGTACAGCTCGCCGAGCGTGCCGTCGCCTGGCTTCATGCCGGCCGACGCCGCGACCCAGACTCGCTCGCCGGCCTCGTCGACGCCGACGCCCTGGACGCCGGGGACGTACGGCAGCGCCGGCTCTCCGAAGTACGACGTGCCCGACGCGCACAGCAGGTCGAGCGGCACGACCGGTGCCGCGGTGATCCGGACCAGCACGTGGCCCTCGCGGGCGACCGGGTCGGGGTGCTCGACGTACGACGGGGGCTCGCCGTGGGCGGTGAGGACGGCGGCTCTCATCGGAACATCATGTCTCCCCTCATGTGGCGATGTCGGGGTAGGGGAGCGAGAGATGCTCCATCGCCTTGCCGTAGGCGATCTGGTACTCCAGCGGTCCGTGGTCGCGCTCGAACATGGCGATGAACAGCGTCAGTGTGAGGAACGGGTGGGCGCCCAGCTCGAACAGGCGCACGTGGTCCTGCCGGACCAGCACGTCGCGCTCCTCGTCGGTGAACGCCAGCCAGGTCGACCTCTCGTCGCTGGTGCAGTTGAGGATGCGGTTGGCCTCCTCGGCCTCCCACCAGGTCGACGGTGCCGGCGGGGTCCTCGCGGTAGCGCTCCACGAGTCCGGGGTCGCGGTCGATCGTGAACAGGAACTTGTCGATCAGGTACTTGCTCACGCCGGGACTCCCTCCGGGTACCAGGTGAAGTAGGCCTCCATGGTGTGGAACAGGTCCAGGGAGTCCACGTGGTCGGCCGCGACGCCGTCGCCGGCGACGCCCATCATCAGCATGAAGTCCATGAAGCCGTGCGTGGCGTTGCCCGGCGTGTGCAGGCTGTCGAGGGTCACCTCGGCGAGGCAGCCCTCGAGGTCGCCCCGGGCGATCCAGTCGACGGCCTTGCGGTCGAAGTCGGGGTCCGGCCCGTGCGGGCCGAACTGACGCGGCCCGCCCAGCTCGAGCGAGAGGTGGCCGGTGCCGATGATCGCGACCCGACGGTCGTCGGGCCACGACTCCACGAGCTGCCGGATCGTCCGCCCGAGCTCGACGAACCGCTTCGGCTGGGGCAGCGGCGGCGCGAAGATGTTGGTGTAGATCGGCACGATCGGCAGGTCGTGCTCGGGACGCAGCGTGATGATCGGGCACGTGATGCTGTGGTCGATCCGCAGCTCGTTGCTGAAAGCCAGGTCGAAGCCGGCGTCCAGGCCGTTGCGCAGGATGTGCTGGGAAAGGTCTTCCTCGCCCGCCAGGGTCATCCGCGGCAGGCCGAACTCGCGTTCCTCGTTGTACCAGTTGGCGTCGTAGAAGGGCGCCTTGCCGACCAGGAACTGGGGCATGTTGTCCAGCCACAGCTGGTGGAAGTGGTCGCTGCCGACCATCACGAGCACGTCGGGCTCGGCGCGAGTGAGCGTCTCGCGGAAGGTCTCGATCTTGCTCACCCACTCGTCCGCGAACGGCGGCCGGTCGGCTCCCGTCGACGTGCTCGCGCGGTAGTAGAACGGGTGGTGTGTCGAGGCGATGACCGCAACGACCTGAGCCATGTCTGCTCCTTCCTAGGCTTCGGTGGTTGAGGTGCGAGGAGCGCCGGCGACTTGATCGGTGGTTGAGGTGCGAGGAGCGCCGGCGACGAGCCTCGAAACCACCTCCGACGGTTCCACGTAGACCGCGTTGCGATCCACCGCGAGGTAGGCGTCCATGCCGATCGGACTGCGCCGCTCTTCCGCGATCTGCCCGAGCAGCCCAGCGGCCCGCGCGAGGAGCGCGAAGCCGCGCAGCAGCTCGACCGGCAGGCCGAGGTCGGCCAGCGCTGCACCGCACACGCCCGGCACCGTTGAGCGGCAGCGTGCGGCCGAGCACCTTCGGGGTGCACCCGCCCGATCGCCTCGAACAGACGCAGGTGCGGGCCGCGGAGACCCTCCTCCTCGGCGATCCGGATGAGCACGGGGGTCCGGGGGTCCTCGACCTTGTGCACCGGGTGGCCGAGGCCCGGGACGTACCTGCCGGCCTCGCGGGTGCGGCGTACGGCGTCGAGGGCGACCGCGTCCCAGCCGGCGTCGTCGGTGGGTGTCTCGTCCACGTCGTCGAGGGCCGCGTGCAGGTAGGCGCCGCAGTCCTCCGTCACGCCGAGGAAGCGGGAGCCACCACCGAGCAGCCCGGCGGCCAAGGCTCCCTGCAGCGAGTCGGGGGCGGACAGGTAGGTCAACCGCGCGGCGATCGCGGTCGGCGTGAAGCCGTGGTCGGCAAGTGCGACCAGCACCGCCTCGAAGACGCGGACCTCTTGGGGCGTGGGTCGCCGCATGGCCACCAGCCAGAAGGCCAGCTCCCCGAATCCGACCTTGCCCATCAGGTCGGCGGTCAGGTCCTGACCGAGCAGCCGGATCTCGTCGGGGGTCGAGGTGCCCAGCGATGTCGGGAACCGCAGGTCGTTCACGACGACTCCTCGAGCCAGGCGCGGATCTCGTCGCCGTGCTCGTCGAGCGCCGGCGGCGGTCGGTCATAGCGGACCGGCGTGGCCGAGAACGTGATCGGGTTGCGGGCCGACGGCACGGCCGCGTCGCCCTCGCCCACCCGCACCACCGGGTCGAGGCCGATGCTCTCGGCGAAGGCGAAGCCGCCGTCGACGGTGTTGATCGGGCCGCACGGGATGCCCGCGGCGATGATCGTCTCGAACCACTCCATCGCGGTGCGCGTGCTGAGCCGCTCGACCAGGAGCGGGCGGAGCTGGTCTCGGTTGACCGTGCGGTCCTCGTTGCGCGCGAACCTCGGGTCGTCGGCCAGCTCGGGCACCCCGAGCACCTCGACGAGCTTGCGGAACTGCTGGTTGTTGCCGGCCGTGATGATCAGGTCGCGGTCGCTGCACGGCATCGGCTCGTACGGGAACAGGCTGGGGTGGCTGTTGCCCATCCGGAAGGGCACCGTGCCGCCCGCGACGTACGCGCTGGACTGGTTCACCAGCCCGGAGAGCGCCGAGGAGAGCAGGTTGACCTCGACGTGTTGGCCGAGCCCGGAGTCCGCGCGGGTGCGCAGCGCGGCCAGGATCCCGATCGTCGCGTGCAGCCCGGCCATCACGTCGAAGACCGAGATGCCGGCGCGGTACGGCGGTCCGTCGGGGTCGCCGGTCAGGCTCATCAGGCCGGAGATGGCCTGCACGATCAGGTCGTACCCCGGCAGCTTCGCGCCCTGCTCGCCGCTGCCGAAGCCGCTGATGGAGGCGTAGACCACGGAGGGGTTGCCGGCCGCGACCGCGTCGTAGTCGAGCCCGAAGCGCGTCAGCCCGCCCGGCCGGAAGTTCTCGATCATCACGTCGGCGCGCGCGGCGAGCCGGCGCGCGACCGCGACGTCGGCGTCGTCCTTGAGGTCCAGGGCGATGGACCGCTTGTTGCGGTTGACGCCCAGGTAGTAGGTCGAGATCCCGTCGCGCACGGGCGGCGTCCAGGTGCGGGTGTCGTCGCCCTGCGGACCCTCCACCTTCACCACGTCGGCGCCCAGGTCGGCGAGCAGCATGGTGGCGTACGGGCCGGCGAGGATCCGGGAGAAGTCCGCGACGAGCAGCCCGTCCAGCGGTCCGCGGCATTCCGCCCACCTCCCCGACTGCCATTTCCCGGACACTCGTCCGCACTCACCCTCTCCACCGTCCGGACCCCTGTCAAGGCGCCCCAAACGGGATAGTCCCTGACGTTTGGGTTCCATTGTGGGGCCGAATAAGGGCAAAACGTCAGGGACTATCCGGCCGGCCGCCACCCTTGACACCACCGAGCTGGCGGGCAAAAGTGACTGACACGACTCGGGAGGACCGTCAGACGGACATACGTCCGAGACAGGAGCGAAGGCGATGGCCGACCGTCGACCCGTGCTGTTCCGCAACGGCACCGTGCTGACCATGGATGACACGCACACGGTGGTCACCGGCGGCGACGTGCTGGTCGTCGACGACCGGATCGCCGAGGTCGGCACCGGCCTGTCGGCGCCCGACGGCGCGGTCGAGGTCGACGCCACTGGCGGCATCGTGATGCCGGGGATGATCGACACGCACCGCCACATGTGGCAGACGGCCATGCGGGCCTACGGCGCCGACTGGACCCTCACCCAGTACTTCGTCTGGTACTACCTCGAGCACGGTAAGCACTTCCGTCCCGAGGACATCCATGCCGGCAACCTGGTCTCGGCCTGGGACGCGCTCGAGTCCGGGGTCACGACCACGGTCGACTGGTCCCACGGCCTGCAGACCGTCGACCACGCCGACGCGGCGGTCGACGCTCTGCAGGCGGTTCCCGGCCGGTTCGTGCTGGCCTACGGCAACATCCAGCAGGCGCCGTGGGAGTGGACCGCCGACCCGGCGGTGAAGGCCTTCTTCGACCGGCGACGCTCGGACGACGACATGCTCGGCTTCCAGATCGCCTTCGACGTACTGGGCGAGGAGTCCTTCCCCGAGGGCCCCGCCTTCGCGTTCGCCCGCGAGCTCGGCCTGGCGCACACCACGCACGCGGGCGTCTGGGGCGCGACCAACGACAACGGCATCCGCCTGATGCACGAGAACGGCTTCATGGGGCCGGACAACATCTACGTCCACGCCGCGACCCTGACCGCCGACAGCTACCACCGCATCGCCGCCAGCGGCGGCTCTGTCTCGGTGTCGACGGAGTCCGAGCAGAGCGCCGGCCAGGGCTACCCGCCCACCTGGCAGGTACGCCGCCACGACATCCCGGTCTCGCTGTCGCACGACACCAGCGTCTGGTGGAGCAGCGACCTGTTCAGCGCGATGCGTACGACGCTCGGCGCCGACCGCTCGCGCGAGCACCTCGAGGCGCACGCGGCCGGCGACACCGATCACCAACTCCTCCTTGCGCGCCGAGCAGGTGGTCGACTGGGCCACGCGCGGTGGTGCCCGCGCCCTAGGCCGCGACGACCTCGGCCAGCTGACGGCCGGCAAGAAGGCCGACGTCGTGCTGATCAAGAACGACTCCTCGGCGTTCTCCTTCCCCCTGCTGAACCCCTACGGCCACGTCGCCTTCCAGGCCCAGCGCGGTGACGTGCACACGGTCGTCGTCGACGGGCACGTGGTGAAGTCCGACGGCCGGCTCGTCGGCGCCGACCTGCCTGCGGTGCGGACTGCCGTCGAGAACACCGTCGACTTCCTCGTGTCGACGATCGGCCAGGAGTCATGGACCGCGGGGATGAACCCCGAGCTACCGCAGGGTGGCGACGTCCTCGACAACCCGTACCAGTACACCGACTACAAGTCCGACTCCACCCGCGAGGCCCGGGGCACGATCTTCGGCGAGCCCGGGTCAGGAGAAGGCGAGTAGTGGCGGGTCGCGGCACCGGACCGGACTTCGTCGAGGCGCTCGCCCGCGGGCTCGACGTGCTCGCGGTGCTGGGTGGCGGTTCGATGACCCTCGCCGAGGTCGCGGCGGCCGCCGACCTGGCCCGGCCGACCGCCCGTCGGCTGCTGCTCACCCTCCAGGAGCTGGGGTATGTCCGGGTCGGCGACGCCTCCTACTCCCTGACCCCGCGGGTGCTGCGCCTCGGCATGGCGTACGTCGCCTCGCAGGGTCTGTGGGAGATCGCGCGGCCCCATCTGGAGGACCTCGTCGCCAGGACGGGGGAGTCGTCGTCGATGGCCCAGCTCGACGGTTCCGACATCGTCTACGTCGCCCGGGTCTCGGTGCAGAAGATCATCGCCCTGCGCGTGGAGATCGGCACCCGTTTCCCGGCCGCCCAGACCTCGCAGGGCAAGGTGCTGCTCGCGGCCCTGCCTCCCGACCAGGTGGCGCCCACGATCGCCGTACCCAGCCAGTCCGGCCTCCCGCCGTACATCGGCCGCACCGGCGAGCAGCTGCTCGACGAGCTGGCCCAGGTCCGGGCCCGGGGGTGGGCCCTGGCTGACGAGGAGCTGGCCCCCGGCGTACGGTCGATAGCGGTACCCGTCCGCGACGGATCCGGCGCCGTGCGTGCGGCCATGAACGTGACCGTGCACGCCGCCGAGACCAGCGTGGACACGCTGCTCGACGACCACCTGCCGCACCTGCTCCGCGCAGCCGGCGAGGTGAGCGCCGAGTGGGCGCTGTGGCAGAGCCGACCGCACGTGGAGAAGGAGAACGCATCGTGGAGTACACCCGTCTCGGGACGTCCGGGCTGACCGTCAGCCGCCTCGCCCTGGGCTGCATGAGCTTCGGTACGCGCGACGGCGAGGGCGGTGGTTGGTCGCTCGACGACGCCGCCGCCGAGCCGGTCTTCCGGCAGGCCGTCGAGCTCGGCATCACCTTCTGGGACACCGCGAACGTCTACAGCGGCGGCTCGTCGGAGGAGATCGTGGGCCGTGCGATCGAGAAGTACAGCAGACGCGAGGACGTCGTACTCGCGACCAAGGTCTTCTTCCCCGTCGGGGACGGACCGGGTGGCCGCGGCCTCTCGCGTCGGGCGATCATGGAGCAGATCGACGCGTCCCTACGACGGCTCGGCACCGACTACGTCGACCTCTACCAGATCCATCGCTTCGACCCGGACACTCCTGTCGAGGAGACGATGGAAGCGCTGCACGACGTGGTGAAGGCCGGCAAGGCCAGGTACATCGGGGCGTCGTCGATGTGGGCCTGGCAGTTCGCCACCATGCAGCACGCCGCCGACCTCGGCGGCTGGACCCGTTTCGTCTCGATGCAGAACCAGTACAGCCTGCTCCAGCGTGAGGAGGAGCGGGAGATGTTCGGGCTGCTGGCCCACCAAGGGGTGGGCAGCATCCCGTGGAGCCCGCTGGCCAAGGGCCGGCTCGCACGGCCGTGGGGCGAGCAGACGCAGCGGTCCGAGAACGACGCACTCCAGCGTCGCTACGACGACGAGAGCAACCCGCCGATCGTCGCCGCCGTGCAGCAGGTCGCCGAGGCCCGCGGCGTGCCGATGGCCCAGGTCGCCCTGGCCTGGGTGGTGCACAACCCGGTCGTCGTCGCGCCGATCGTCGGGCCGACCAAGGAGCACCACCTCGCCGACGCAGTCGCGGCGCTCGAGCTCGAGCTCACCGACGACGAGGTCGAGACGCTCGAGGCGCCGTACACACCGCGGCTGCCGTCCGGCTACTCCTGAGCCGACCGCTCGGCGGTCAGCCACGCGGCGACCTGCTCTCGCGAGCGCACCCCGAGCTTGTCCATGACCTTGGCCACGTGGCCCTCGGCTGTCCGCGTGGGAGATGACCAGTTCCTCCGCGATGTCCTTGTTCGACAGGCCGCGGGCCACGAGCTCGGCGACCTGGCTCTCGCGCTTCGACAGACGGCGAGGCTCTCGCCGACGGTCTGGCGCCTCGAGTCGCTGGTCGCCTCCTGGCCCGAGGGCGAACTGCACGGCCTCCTCCAGCGGCATCGCGTAACCCTCGTCGTACGCGGCCCGGAACGCCGCGCTCGCCGAGGGCCTCGATGAGCTTCTGCTCGAGCCTCTCGAAGCTCCCTCCGTGTCGAACGGCCCGAGTCCGGAGCCGAAGTCGTCCCAGATCCGCACCGCGCGCGCCGAGCAGCACCGCCGCTCAGCGCTGTCGTCACCGGCTCGCGTGGATGCCGGCGATCAGCCATGAAGGCGTGCGCCACGTGGCGCGGGTTGCAGGACCGGCCAGGCGGTCAGGCTGGCGCGCAGGGCGGCCAGTGCTTCCTCCGGTCGTGCCCGCTCCCGCAGGAGGACGCCCGTGTAACTCCAGGAGCGAACCGCCGCTCGAACCGCTCACCGTGGGCGTCGCACAGCCGCATCGCCTGCTCCAAGATCGTGAGCGCCTCCGTGCGTCGACCCAGGAGTCCGTGAGGATGGCGACTATCGCGAGAGCACGTCGACCTGCATCGAGCAGGTCGCCAGCGGCCTGGAACTCGGGAGCGCCCTGTGATACGCCGCCAGCGCGGCCTCGTGGTCACTCGGTGACGGATCGCCAGGTCGCCGGCGCAATGTCTGGGCCGCCCGGTCGGCGGGCGTCGGCTCCGGCGCGGGCAGGGCGACCGCTCGTCGCGCGACCGTCAGCGCCGTCTCCACATCGCGGCGCTCGCCTGCGAGGTCGAACGGCGTCGGCGAGCGCGTGCAGGAGCGATGGTGACGGCGTCTGATCCTCGGCCTCCTGCGCAGGGCCCGCGACGAACCACCGCGCTGCCCTCGTCGAGCGCGCCGGCTGGCGCCCAGTACCAGACGAGATGCGCTCAGCCAGCTCCAGTGCGCCGTCGGTTCGCCCGGCTCGGCGAGTGCGTGGTCGAAGGCCGCGCGCAGGTTGCCCAGGTCGGCGGTCGTGCGCGTCGAGCCAGGTCGAGCTGGTCGGGTCCGAACCAGGCCGCTCGCGACTGCTCGGCCGGGCGAGATGAAGTGGTCGAGGTGTCGGTCGCGCATCAGCTCGGTCTCGCCGCGTTCGGCGAGCCGCTCGGCGCCGTACTCGCGGATGGTCTCCAGCATCCGGAAGCGGACCCGGCCGTCGGTCTCGGTGACCGTCAGCACCGACTTGTCCGACCAGCCCGGCCAGGACCTCGGAGTCGAGGAGCCGGGCTCGCCGCACACCGCCTCGACCGCCTCGATCTCCGCGCCGCCGTCGAAGACCGACATCCGGGCCCAGAGTGCCTGTTCGGCCGGCGAGCACAGGTCGTAGCTCCAGTCCACAGCCCTCGCAGGGTCTGGTGCCGGGGGAGTGCGGTGCGCGAACCGGTGGTCAGCAGGTCGAAGCGATCATCGAGGCGGTCGACGATCTGTCCCAGGGAGAGCACCCGGAGCCGCGGCGCGGCGAGCTCGATCGCCAGGGGATGCCGTCGAGCCGGCGGCACAGGCGGCTGACGGCCTCGGCGTTGTCGGCGTCGACGCGGAAGCGGGGGTCGTGGCCCTGGACGCGATCGGTGAGCAGGACGACGGCATCGATGTGTCCGACCTTGCCCGAGGCGGCTTCTTCGGAGGTGGGCACCGCGAGTGGCTCGATGTTCATCAGGTGCTCGGCGGGCAGCCCAGGGCTCGCCGGCTGGTGGCCAGGATCCGCATTTCGGGCGTCGGCCCCGAGCAAGCGCGGCGGCGAGCTGCGCGCAGGCCTCGACCAGGTGCTCGCAGTTGTCGAGCACGATGAGCAGCTGCCTGGACTGCAGGTACGTCGTGAGGGCGTCCTCGACCGACTGGCCCTGGGGGTCGACGCCGAGTGCCGTGGCGACCTGGCCGGCCACCGAGGCAGGGTCGTGCTGGGCGGCCAGGTCGACCCACGCGACTCCGTCAGCGGAACGTGCGCGCCGACCTGGTGGGCCAGGCGCTGCGCCAGCCGGGTCTTGCCGACGCCGCCGGGACCGACCAGCGTCACCAGCGGCGCCGCCCGCAGCATCCGCCGGCCCTCGGCGAGCTCCTTGCGCCGCCCGATGAAGGTGGTCAGCTCGACCGGGGCGCCACGCTCACGGCCGCAGGTTAGACGCTCGACGGCGTCTTCACGCCCGTTGCTCGGCCACCCAGGCGGCGACCTGCGAGCGCGAGCTGACGCCCAGCTTGTCCATGATCTTGGCCACGTGCCCCTCGGCGGTTCGCTGGGAGATCACCAGCTCCCCCGCGATGTCCTTGTTCGAGAAACCGCGGGCGACCAGGTCGGCGACCTGCTGCTCACGCTTCGAGAGCGGCGAGGCGCCGCCTACCTGGGGTCTTGGTCGCGCGGTGGCCTCCTCCCCGAGCGCGAACTGCACGGCTTCTTCCAGCGGCATTGCGTAACCCTCGTCATAGGCGGACCGGAACGCCTCCTCGCCGAGAGCCCCGCTGAGGCGCTTCCCGAACGGCTCGAACCCGTCGGTGACGTAGTACGGCGAGAGCTCGTAGCCGAACTCGTCGCGGATCCGCACCCGGGCGCCGAGCAGGACCGCCGCTCGGGCCTCCTCATCGGCGGTCGCATGAATCCTGGAGATGGCCCACAAGGCGTTGGCCACATGCACGGGATGCGGGACCGGCCAGGCGGTCAGGCTGGCGCGCAAGGCGGCGAGTCCGTTCTCCTCCCGGCCCAGCCGCCGCTGGAGAGCCCCGTAGAACTCCAGTATCGTCCGTCGCTCGAAGCGTTCGCCGTGGGCGTCGCACAGCCGCATCGCCTCCTCGACGAAGGTGATGGCCTCTGCGTGTCGACCCAGGAAACTCATGACCGCGGCGACACCCTGAAGCACCTCAGCCTGTCTCAGCAGGTCGCCTGCGGCCCGGAACTCGTGGAGAGCCCGGGTGTTCTCGGCCAGCGCGTCATCCTGGTCGCCGGTGATGGTGGAGAGCAGTGCTCGGGAAAGGTGCCGGGCCGCCCGGTCTGCGGACGTCGGCTCCGGCGCCGGAAGTGTCACGGCTCGCCGACCGAGCCTCAGCCCCGTCTCGACGTCGTTGTGCAGACCGGCGAGCTGAAAGGCATCGGCAAGGGCGCGCAGGAGGGCGGAGGACGCCACCTCATCCTCGGGCTCACCCTCGGGCAGTGCCCCGGCGAACCACCGGGCTCCCTCGTCGAGCGCGCCGGCAGGGTGCCAGTACCACGCCATCGCGCTGGCCAGCTCCAGTGCCGTCGTCTGCTCGCGCGGCTTTGAGAGTGCGTGGTCGAAGGCCGCGCGCAGGTTGCCCAGGTCGGAGGCCGTGCGGTTGAGCAGGTCGAGCTGGTCGGGGCCGAACCAGGCCGCTCGCGACTCGCGAGCCACGGCGAGATAGTGGTCGAGGTGTCGGTCGCGGATCAGCTCGGTCTCGCCGCGGTCGGCGAGTCGCTCGGCGCCGTACTCGCGGATCGTCTCGAGCATCCGGAAGCGCACCCGCCCGCCGGTCTCGGAGACGGTCACCACCGACTTGTCGACGAGTCCGGCGAGGACCTCGAGGGTCGGGGGGCCGGTTTCACCACACACTGCCGCGACCGCGTCGAGGTCGGCGCCGCCTTCGAACACCGACAACCGGGCCCACAGAGCCTGCTCGGCCGGCGAGCACAGCTCGTGGCTCCACTCCACCATTCCGCGCAGGGTCTGATGCCGGGGGAGGGCTGCGCGGGGACCGGCCGTCAGCAGGTCGAACCGCTCGTCGAGGCGGTCGGCGATCTGTCCGAGGGACGAGCACCCGGAGCCGGGCTGCGGCCAGCTCGATCGCCAGCGGGATGCCGTCGAGCCGGCGGCACAGGCGGGCGGCGGCCTCGACGTTGGCGGCATCGACCTTGAAGTCGGGGTGGACGGACCGGGCCCGCTCGGTCAGCAGGACCACGGCGTCGACCTGACCGATCGCGCCTGCTGCAGACTCCTCCGGGCTCGGGACCGCGAGCGGTTCGACGCGCATCAGGTACTCGCCGTCGATCCGCAGGGCCTCGCGGCTGGTGGTCAGGACGCGTAGCCCGTCGGCCTCCTGGAGCAGCTCGGCCACGAGGTGAGCGCACGCGTCGACCAGGTGCTCGCAGTTGTCCAGCACCAGGAGCAGCTCACGACTGCTCAGGTAGGCCGTCACCGCTTCGCCGACTGGCTGGCCCTGAGGCTCGACACCGAGTGCCGAGGCGACCTCGGACATCAGCGAGGCCGGCTCGTGGTAGGCCGCCAGGTCGATCCAGACCACGCCGTCGCGGAAGACCCGCCGTACCTGGTGGGCGAGACGGGTGGCGAGGCGGGTCTTTCCGACGCCGCCGGGACCGACCAACGTCACCACGCGCGCCGTCCGAAGCATCCGCCGGCCTTCTGCCAGCTCTTGGCGCCGCCCGACGAAGGTCGTCAGCTCGACCGGGACGCCCCGAGCGGCCGCAGGATGCCGGGCAGCCTGCTGAGCGGCTCGGTGTCACTGTCCGACTGCCCGGCGTTCGGCCACCCACGCCGCGACGCGGGCGCGGGACTCGAACCCGAGCTTGTGCAGCAGGCGGGTGACGTGGCCCTCTGCGGTCCGCTGGGAGATCACCAGCTTCTCGGCGATGTCCTTGTTGGACAGTCCGCGCGCGATGAGGTCGGCGATCTCGCTTTCGCGCCTGGTCAGATCAGGAGACACCGCCTCGCCGCGCGGTAGCTGCTGGGCGGGTGCGGGATGGTGCTCGTCGAGGACGAACGAGACGATGTCGTCGACGCTCATCCGTCGCCCGCGCTCGAACGCCGCGTCGTGCGCCGCCCCGGCCAGGAATTCGCGCGGTCGGGCCTCGAAGATCGGCCCGGCGGACTCGTCGCTCTCCCTGGGGCCGTCGATGGACGGCGCCCCGAGGCTCGGCCACATCTGGCTCAACGCACCGCCCAACACCGCGGCGCGAGTGTCGTCACCTGACGTCGAGGAGATCCTGGCGATGGCCATCAGCGCGTTCGCGACGGTGTAGGTGTTGAATCCTCCGCGCGCCAGCCGCAGTGCCTCGCGCTCCACTTCCAGTGCTTCCTGGGGCCGCCCCAGCTCGGTGAGGCGGGCACCTCTGAGGTAGTACAAGAAGCTGAGGTACCACTTCTCTTCGTGCTCCAGGCAGACGCCGATGGCCTCGTCGCCGACCTCCAGCGCCTCGGCCGATCGGCCGGTCAAGGACAGGGCCACCGCGACCCGGATCAGGAGGAACACCATCTCGTCCGGCCCGAGCGTGTCGACCAGCGCCTCCTCAGCGAACCCCAGACGCTCGCTCTTCAGGGAGCCCTCGACGTCGCCGACGCTGCCGGACAGGTGTGCCATGGCGTGACGCCGGCCGGCTCGTGCCACCTCGGAGTCCTCGAACCCGGGCACCGCGAGCAACGCCTCGGAACGGGCCACCATGGACTCGTAGTCACCCATGAGGGCCGCCAGGTACGCGCTGCGGTCCAGAGCCTGGAGAGTCAGCTCGGTCGGTTCCTGAACCGACGCGAGGGCGCGGTCCGACCACCGGATGGCCTCGTCGATGTTGCCCCGGCCGACCCAGTACCACCAGATCGACGTGGCGATCACCAGCGCGTCGTAGGAGGTGGCAGGCGTGGCCAGGCACCGGTCGAAAGCGGCCCTCAGGTTGGCCTGCTCGGCCCCGATCCTGGCCATCAGGTCGCGCTGGTCGGGACCGAACCAGGACAGCCCAGTGTCTCGGGCGAGCTCGACGAAGTACTCCCGGTGCCGTCGCTTGAGCTCGTCGGCCTCGCCGAGCTCCACCAACCTGCCGCGGCCGTAGTCGCGGATCGTCTCCAGCATCCGGTAGCGCACCCGGCCGCCGACCTCGTGCGGCACGAGCACGGACTTGTCGACGAGGCCGGCCACCGCGTCGAAGACGTTGATGCCCGTCTCGGCGCACACCGCCTCGACAGCGTCGAGGTCGGCGCCCGCCTCGAACACCGACATCCTTGCCCACAGGGTCTGCTCGTCGGAGGAGCAGAGCTCGAAGCTCCAGTCCACCGACGCCCTGAGCGTCTGGTGCCGTGGCAGCGCGGCCGTGGCGGCGACGGACAGGACGCCGAACCGGTCGTCCAGCCGCTCGGCGAGCTGCGCCAGGCTGAGCATGCGCAGCCGCGCGGCGGCCAGCTCGATCGCCAGCGGGATGCCGTCGAGGTTGACGCACAGCCTGCTGACCATGTCGGCGTTGGCTGGGCTCACCTCGAACGTCGGGACCACCAGACGTGCGCGATCCACGAACAGCTCCACGGCCTCGGCGGTGGTCACCTGCCCACGGCGTACGTCGGCGGGTGACGGCAGCGAGAGGGGCACGACGACCAGCAGCTGCTCGCCGGCCACGCCGAGGGGCTGGCGGCTGGTGGCCAGCACCCGCAGTCCCGATGACTGGCTCAGGAGCGTGTGCACCATGCTCGCGCACGCCTCCACGAGGTGTTCGCAGTTGTCGAGCACGAGCAGCGCCCGCCGGTCGCGGACGAACGCGACGATGGCGGCTTCCGGTGACCGGCTCACGTCCTCGATGCCGAGCGAGGTGGCGAGCTGCGGCGCCAGGGCGTCGGCATCGCGCAGCTCGGCCACCTCGACGAGGTACGTCCCGTCAGCGAAGGCGCGGTCGACGTCGTCGGCCAGCCGACGCGCCAAACGGGTCTTGCCGACGCCGCCGGGCCCGACGAGCGTCACCAGCCGCGCACTCCCCAGCAGTCGCCGTCCCTCGGCGAGGGACTCGGTCCGGCCTACGAACGACGTCAGCCCGAGGTCATGCGTCGCTTGCCTGACCACTGGTCACCTCCCGGTCGGTCCCATCTTCGGAGAGTAGCCCGACCGGCCGACCACCAGAGCACGTGTTGCTGAACATGGACCTCGACGGCCGGATGGTGCGCAAACAGGTAGTGGAACAGGTATTTACTCGCTGCCGCTCACGAGCCGTGGGGACCACTCTCGTGCACGCACGAGATATCCCGAGGGAGCCCAAGAAAATGTCGGAGCACAAGAAGAAATCAGCCTTGCTCGCCGAGCTGGCCAAGATCGTGATCGAGGCCGCCCTCGATGCCGAGATGCAAGAGCACCTGACCGATGCCTACGCCGAGGGAGGGCGCCAGGGTCGCAGGAACTCCCGCAACGGTACCCGACCCAAGACCGTGCGCACCGTCATTGGCCCGCTGACGATCGAGGTCCCTCGTGACCGCTGGGGCACCTTCGATCCGATGACCGTCGGGAAGTGGCAACGCGAGGTGGTCGGCATCGACCGCGTCCTGCTGCCTCTCGCGGCCAAGAACGCTCCGCACCAAGAGATCCTGTCCCTGCTCTCCCAGGTCTACCCGTCGCAGGCCTCGCCCAGGACGCTCGGCCGGATTGCCGAGACGGCCCGGGCGCGGCTGGCCGACTGGCACGAACGCACCTTCGATGCCCACTTCCCTGTGCTCCACGTCCACGTGTCGACGCTGCGCACCGGCCAAGGACTGCCCACGGGATTTCCCGTCGTCTCGGTGGTCGGTGCGACCGCGCCCGACTCCGAGGGGCGTCAACATCGCGAGCTGCTGAGCCTGCACGCCGTTCATGCCGATCGTGGCCACGAGCCGTGGCGTGTCGTGGTGAGCGACCTGCGGCGTCGACAGCTGCGCGGGGTGCAGTCGGTCGTCGGGGCGGCTTCGGAGCAGTTCCGGGCCGCGGTCACGGGGGCGTGGCCGGTCGCCAGCTGACCGGGCTCCCTCCGCGCCCGCCATGATGAACGGGTGACCCACGGCATCTCCTTCCCGGCCGGTCCCGACGGCGGCCGCCCGACGAGCGGTCCAGGGCGCGAGGTGGTCGCAGCAGCGCTGCGGCCGGTCGACCCGGTCGGGGCCCGGGCCGCGGAGCAGGAGACCGCGTGGCGCAGCCGCTACCTGCTGCACTTCCGACGACTGGTCGAGGCGGGGCTGCCGACGCCTGAGGGCTGGCAGCGGATCGCCGACGCCGGCCTGTCCGCCGTACGCCGCACGATGGTCGTCGCGGGGGAGGACGGCCAGGCCGACCGACCGGTCGAGTCGCTCGTCACCGCGCCGGCGGCGCGCGAGCTCGACGCGATCGTGGTCCAGGGCGACGGCGCGGCCCCAGCCGAGTTCGAGCTGCCCTACCGCGGGCAACGGCTGCGCGGCCGCACGCTGCACGACCAGCTCGACACCTGGGAGCGGGCCGGCATCCTGGAGCCGTCGGCGGCAGAGGCGCTGCGAGCCGTCGCCGAGCATCCCGAGTGGCTGCGGCTGGAGGGTCACACCGTGGCGGTGCTGGGCGCAGGGGCCGAGATGGGCCCGTTGCGGCCGTTGCTCGCATGGGGCGCGACCGTCGCTGCGGTCGACCTGCCGACGCCGGCCATCTGGGAACGGGTCGTCGGCGTCGCCAGCGGCGCGGCCGGGCGCCTGCTGGTGCCGGTGACCGCGGGATCAGGAAACGACGACCTGGCTCGCGACGCCGGTGCCGACCTGCTGGCCGAGGTGCCGGCGGTGGCCGACTGGATCGGGGGACTCGGCGGGCGCCTGGTCCTGGGCAACTACCTCTACGCCGACGGAGGCACCCACGTCCGGGTCTCCGTGGCGGCCGACGTGCTCGCCACTCGCGTCACGGGCGTGCGGCCCGACACCGTGCTCGGCTTCCTGGCCACCCCGACCGACGCCTTCGTCGTGCCGCACGACGCGGTGGCGCACGCCAACCGCGCCTACGACGAGCGCTCGGGTGCGGCGAAGGCGGTCGGCCGCCCCCTGCGCTGGCTGTCTCGGGGTCGGTTGCTGCACCGGGCCTACCCGCCGGGTGCGGACCTCGGCATCGGCGACTGCCTGGTCCCGGCGCAGGGGCCGAACTATGCACTGGCCAAACGGGTCCAGCGGTGGCGTGCCACGTTGGAGCGCCGTGACGGCCGGCAGGTCTCCTTCCACGTGGCGCCCTCGACCCGGACACGGTCGGTGGTCAAGAACCGCGCCCTGGCAGCCGCGTTCGCCGGTGCGCATCGGTTCGGCGTCGAGGTCTTCGACCCCGACACCTCCAACACCCTGATGGCCGGGTTGCTCGTCCACGACCTCGTCGCCGGCACCTCGTCAGGGGTTGGGACGCGGGGTGAGGCCGGTCGTCCGTGGCATCCCTGGCAGGACGAGGCGTACGCCGCGGTGCACGGCGGTCTGTGGCGCGCGCCGTACGAGCCCCGCAGCGCGCTCGGCCTCGCTGCTGTGCTGGGTTACGCCAGCGCCCGCGGATAGTCCCTGACGTTTGGGCCCCGTTCCCGAGCCCGGAAGTGCCCAAACGTCAGGGACTATCGCGTGGGTCGGCGCTACTTGATGACGACCTTGCAGTTGCGGAGGGCGTCGAGCGGGTCGCGGTGGCCGATGTAGACGATGGTCCCGGGCGGAGCCGGCACCACGATCTGGTTGCAGAAGATGTCGTCGCGGACGCCGTCGTCGGTCGCGACGATCTTGTTGTCGCCCTCCTCGCCGAAGACCGTGTCGGCGCCCGGGCCCGGGTAGATGACGTCGTCGCCCTCGTCGCCGGTGATCGAGTCGTCGCCGGCACCGGCGAAGATCCGGTCGTTGCCGGCGTCGCCGTCCAGCTCGTCGTCACCGCCGCCGCCGGACACGTAGTCGTTGCCGGTGCCACCTTGCGGGTGGTCGTTGCCGGGCCCACCGAACACCGTGTCCCTGCCGTCGTTGCCGTGCAGCCAGTCGTCGCCGACGTCGCCGTAGGCGAGGTCGTCGCTGCTGCCCAGCCGGACATAGTCGTTGCCGGCCAGGGCCAGCACCTTCTGCGCACGACGCTTGGTGATGATCGTGTCGTCGCCAGCGGTGCCCTGCACCGTGGAACGGTGGACCGTGCGCGAGGCGTTCAGGTGCGCGCTGGTCGTGGTCGTGTTCGATGTCGCTCCGGAGACCGCGGGTATCGCGACGAAAGCCAAAACCGTCGCGAGCGCAGCGAACAACCGGGCTCTTGGGGGGAGAGAACCCATGTTGAGAAGGTAACAAACCCATGACGGTGCTGTCAGGAAGCCCCCTGTACAGCACCCCCAGGGCTAGACCGTCGCACCCCCCGGCTGGGGAAGCCGCCCGGGGCCCCACACCCCGGGCGACGTCCCACCGTTCAGCCGGCCGGTGGATCCGTCGGCCACTCCAGGAAGGTGACCTGGCCGCCGGTGATCTCGGCGGACAGCAGCACCGTCTCCTCGCCCTTGTCGAAGAGCTCGTAGGAGCCCTCGACCAGCTCTGGGAACACCAACGACGGCAGGGTGCCGTCGGTCACGGGTCGGTCCACGACCGCGACGTGGGGCCGGTGCGCGTGAGTGTGCTCGTGCCCGTGGTCGTGCCCGTGGTGGTGACCGTGCAGCACACCGGCCGGCGCGATCTCGATCTCCGTCCCGAGCATCGACGGCGGCATGGCTACCACGAGGGCGCCGATCTCGCCGCCGATGTCGAGCATGACCGCGCCCTGGCCGGCGTGCGGGTTCTCGTCCATCACGGCACCGTCACTTCGCCGTTGTCGTCCCGGGCACCGTCTGGTAACCACCGCCGGGAAGGCCGAGGAACGGGAAGCTCCCGGTGACGGCCGCGTTGGTGTTGGATGTGCCGTCGGTGACTGCCGCGACCGCGCCGTCCGGCGTGAACGACGGGTCGACCAGCGGCAGGGTCAGTCCGGCTACCGCGCGGAGCTCGATCGTCACCACGTCGTCGCCGACCCGGCGACCGTTCGGAAAGCCCGCCGCGTCCCCGGCTACCAGGCCGAGGTCCTTGGGCTGCGCCGTGGGCGGGATCGCCACGTTGAGCCGCAACATGTCGGCTTCCACCGCGCCCGTGTAGTTCTGGAAGCCGGGCACGATGCCCTCCGGGATGCCGGTGAGCAGCACGGCGTTCAGGTCGGCCCGGGGCTTGGTGTACTTCGCCAGGTTCGGGAACGCGCCGGGGTAGAGCACTGGCAGCAGGCCCTGCAGCTCCGGCTTGTTCACGTACTTCGCAAAGCGCTTGTCCTCCCAGGGCGGACGGGCGTTCCACTCGTCCTTGTCCCCCATGGGCACGACCACCTCGTTGAACAGTGGGTTGGCCAGCCGGGACACCTGCTCCCACGGTCCGTGGCCGACGTACTTGCCCTTGGCCTTGTCCCACACCTTCGACTTGCGGCGGCTGGCCGTCGCCCAGACGCCGATGACCGCCTTCTTGCTCAGCGGGTTCTTGGGCACGCTCCCATCGCGCGTGAGCTTCGAGATCGGGATCTCCAGCGCGATGGTGTGCACGTTGAACGACTGCACGGCGTTGACGCCGTTCATGTTGGGCATCGAGATCAGGTGCGCCTCGTTGAGCGGGCGGAGCCCGCCGAGGTCGAAGATGCTGCCCAGGTCGACGTGGAACGCGTCGGCACGCTGGCCGCAGAAGACCTTGATGCCCTGCTTCACGTCGTGCACGGCCTGCGCCGACAGCTTGGCGTAGTCCGGCGTGCTCCGGGGGCCGACGTTGCATGGCGGGACCCGTAGGCCCTTGCCGAGCACGACCTCCTTGCGCACCTGGTCGCCCTTCCAGTCGATCCGGGTGAGCGTGTAGAACTGCGGCCGGTTCCAGTTCGGGCTGCCGATCGTGGTGATGGGGCCGGTGTTGTAGAGGAAGGAGTCCTCGTTGCGGACCCTCGTGCTGAACTTGAACTGGAACGACACGTCGCGGGTGGCGTCGCCGCGGTTGTTCAGGTGGATCTCGTACAGCACGTCGTCGCCGAACTCGTAGAAGTTCGGGCCGCCTTGGGGCGCTTGCATCGGGATGAAGTTGGCGATGAGCGTCACGTACTGCGGCCGGTTGGGGCTGACGAACGCGTAGACGTCGGTCCCGTCGGCGACGGGGTCCTTGCTGATCTCGGGTGCTTCGCGGTGGGACGACATGTCAGTTGCCTCCTGCGGCGTTGAGGATGCGCGTCGCGAGGTCCCGGTCGTGGACGACGATCTCCCGCTCGCCGACCATCAGGTGGACCCGGTCGCTGAAGTGGTGCTCGACGTAAGCCACCACGGGCTCGCGAGCGCTGGTGCTGCTGCGGGTGGCGCCGGCCGGCGCCGCCAGGGCCGACTCACCGGTCAAGCCGACCGTGCCGGCCGCCCCGATCCCTGCCGCAGCGAGGAACTTCCGTCTGCTGGTGTCACTCATCTGGTCCTCCACATCGGTCGCGCACGTCGTCCGTGACGCGCGCCACAGAGAGTTCGGACCTGGCGGCTCCGCGGATTGGTCGCCGAGCTGCGTGAGATGTCCCGCCGAGTTGCGGGACATCTCACGCAACTCGGCGAGGTGTTGGATGGGCGGGTGCCCGACCGACTGTTCGCCGACCGCAGGCTCGCCGGGGTCTACGACCCGCTCGACCCGGACCGGAGCGACCTCGACGCCTACGTCGGCATCGCCGCCGAGCTCGGCGCCCGGACGGTGCTCGACCTCGGGTGCGGGACGGGGACCTTCGCCATCATGCTGGCGGAGCGTGGCCTCGACGTGACCGGGGTCGACCCAGCCGCGGCGTCCCTCGACGTGGCTCGTGCCAAGCCAGGCGCCGACAAGGTGCGCTGGGTGGTCGGCGAGATCGACGCCGTGGCCGACCTGCGCTTCGACCTGGTGACGATGACCGCCAACGTGGCCCAGGTGTTCGTGAGCGACCAGGCGTGGCGGGCGATGCTGGCGACGGCGTACGGCGTGCTGCGGCCGGGTGGTCACCTGGTGTTCGAGACCCGCGACCCCGCGCGCGAAGCGTGGCGGGAGTGGACACAGGAGGCGTCGACGACCGTTGCCGACATCCCTGGCGAGGGGCGGGTCGAGTCGTGGGTCGAGGTGACCGACGTCAGCGGCGAGCTCGTGACGTTCCGTTCCACGCTGGTCTTCGGGGACGCCACGATCACCTCGGAGTCGACGCTGCGCTTCCGCGACCGCGCGTCGGTGGTGGCCGACCTGGCCGCAGCCGGCTTCGTGGTCGAGGAGGTCCGCGACGCCCCCGACAGGCCGGGTCGCGAGCTGGTCTTCGTGGCGAGCCGAGATGCCACGCTCGCGGGCCACAAGGAGCGCGCGTGGCGCGAGCTGGGTGTCATCGACCAGGCCTTGCTGAGCGGCGACATCGACGAGCAGGCCTGGCACGAGCGCATCCTGGCGATCGTGGAGCCGGCGTACCTCGCCGCTCCGACACCCCAGGGCCAGTCCGGCCACAGCGGCGACGCCGTCCGCTGGGAGCATGCCCGCCGGCTGCTGCTCGACGCGATCCCCGACGGGGCCGACGTCCTCGACGTCGGCTGCGCCAACGGGCACCTGATGGAGTCGCTGGCGGCCTGGGCGGCGGCTGACGGCCAGGTGGTGGAGCCGTACGGCGTGGAGATCTCCGCGCGGTTGGCCGATCTGGCGCGCGCCCGGTTGCCGCACTGGGCCGACCGGATCTGGGCGGGGAACGCCATGACTTGGTCGCCTCCGCGCCGCTTCGCAGCCGTGCGCACCGGGCTCGACTACGTCCCGCCGCGTCGGCGCGCGGAGTTCGTCGACCGGCTGCTCACCGAGGTCGTTGCCCCCGGTGGCCGCCTGGTCGTCGGGGTCTACAACGAGGAGAAGGACCGCGAGGACGTCGCGGGCATGCTGCAGGCATGGGGCCACCGCGTCGCCGGCGCCACCTCGCGCGCTCACCGTGACCCGCGGCTGCGCTACAAGGCGGTGTGGGTCGACGCCTGAGCGACCACCCACAGCCCGAGTGGTCTAGTCGGGCCCCCCGCCTGGGGTAGACCTCTCGGCATAGTCCCTTTGGGTCATCTTCACCCTGGTGGGAACCCTAGGGATTGCCGACTCCCTAGCACCGGGCGTAGGACTTCCGACTAAGCGAAACCAATCGCACATCATTTTGCTCGTGTGCAGAGACGCCTGGACTCGGCCAGGTGCGTAGTGGGGCGCCGCGCACACGGACCGCCACCGTTCTAGGGGTCTAGATGAGCCTGCCCAAAATCCGCCTGCTTCGATCCGCCCGCCGGCCGTTGGTCGGCGCCGCCGCTCTCGCTCTAGCGCTGGGGACCGCCCTGGCCGGCCTCACCGCTCCGGCGTACGCCGACGACTCGCCGTTCGTGGTCACGATGACGCCGTCGTCGTCGACCGTCGCGTCCGGCGACTCGTTGACCTACACCATCGACGTCAACAACTCAGGCGGTGACATCACCCAGGACACGATGCTGGTCGCGCAGACGAACGGCCTCACCGGGCTGATCCTGACCAGCAACGTGGGCACGTGCACACAGACCAACAACCAGGTCACCTGCACCGCGGGCAACATGCCGGGCTTCAGCAACTGGCGGGTCACGATCCGCGGCACGGTCACGGCGGCCAACGGCACCACGCTGTTCAACGGTGTGACGGTGACGGCCAACCACGAGAGCTCGGGCTACGAGACGGCGGTCTTCAGCCAGGTGCTGGTCAGCAACACGACGACGATCCCGAAGCCCGACCTGCGGATCAGCGTGCAGGGTCCCTCGACCATCGCCGACGGCACCAACCCGCCCGCAACGAACATCACCTACCAGCTCACGGTCAACAACTCCGGAGGCGTCAACGCGGTCGACGTGCGCGTGGTCAACAACCTGCCGGCTGGCATGAGCGTGGTCTCGGCCAGTGGCAACAGCCTGTTCGCGTGCAGCAGCGCCGGTCTGACGACGACCTGTGTCGGCGGTCGCGTCAACGCGGGCGCGAACGCGACGATCACGATCGTGGCCAACCCCGGCTTCCAGAGCGCCGGCTCACAGCTGAAGGACACCGCGGTCGTCGACCCCTACGACACGATCGACGAGATCAACGAGCTCAACAACACCGGTTCCTTGATCTCGGTGAGCGGCGCAGACGCCGTGCAGACAGGGCTCCAGATCACCAAGGTCGACAGCCCCGACCCGCTGCGGCCGGGTGACCTGCTCACCTACACGATCACGGTCACCAACCTCGGTACCAAGGACCGCGCCGACAACGTCTCGGTCACCGACGTGACCCAGGGTCTCGATGCCTCGAGCATCACCGCGACCACCACCAAGGGCGCGTGCACGGTGACGGCGCCGAAGGTCACCTGCACCCAGAAGAGCCCCACGCTGCGGCTCGAGGCGCTCGAGACGATGACCGTGACGATCAAGGGCTTCGTCACCAACACCGCCGGCTCGCTGATCACCAACACCGCGACCGTCACCGGCGTGATCAAGAACAAGTCGGTCACCAACTCCGCGATGACCACCACCTCGGTGCGCCCAGGCGTCGACCTGAGCGTGGTCATGCAAGCCCTGACGACGCACGACGACCCGGACGAGAGCCCGAACAGCTCGCAGTTCCGCGCGTACGACGAGTTCCGCTACGAGATCGCTGTCGGCAACAGCGGCCTGGACGACGCGTCCAACGTGCTGGTCCGCCTGGTCGTCGCTCCTGACGTCACCCTCAAGAGCGACACGCTGCTGCCGCCGGACACCACCTGCGCACAGGCAGGACAGGTGATCACCTGCACGCTCGACAACCTCAAGGGCGCGTTCAGCAGTGGCCAGGTGTGGGGCACCGTCCAGACGTTCTCGATCTACGTCGTCTCCCCGCCGCACCCAGGCACCATCCAGGCGACGGTGACAGTCGACCCGACGAACGCGATCTTCGAGCCCGACGAGACCAACAACGTCTGGTCCGTCAGCACACCGATCGTGACGGGCGTGGACCTCACGGTCACCAAGACCGCGGTCGACCCGATCGTCCCGAGCGGCACGCTGCCCTACAAGATCACCATCACCAACGTCGGTACCGAGGACGTCACGGGAGTGTCCTTCAAGGACTTCCTCCCGGCCGGGACGCGGTTCCGCTCGATCGACGACGGCGGCCTGTCGCACAACTTCACCTGTTCGCACGACGGCTCTGCCACCGCTGGCGTGGCGGAGTGCCACGGCGGCATCCTGCGCGGCACGCACGACCACACCCTGGCGCCGGACTCCGTGACCATCACGCTGGTCGTCTTCGCGCCGAGCCAGCCCGGCTTCTACACCAACCAGGTGCGGGTCGACCCGGCCAACGAGATCCCCGAGCTGATCGAGGGAAACAACGTCGCGTTCTGGACGACCGAGGTCAACATCGCCACCGGCGTCAACGCCTTCCACGAGTTCACCATCGACAAGGTCCAGACCTCGCCCGGAGCCCCGGACGCGTTCAAGGTGGTGCCGAGCGGCATCGTGGAGTACGACCTGGTCGTCACCAACCACGGCTCGGACGTCGCCTTCGACGTGACCGTCGAGGACATCATCCCGGTCGGCTTCACCTTCCGGTTCGCCAATGACACGCTGCCGGGTACGGGTGACTTCCAGTGCACCGAGGCGGGCGGGACCATCACCTGCTCCGGTGGCACGCTGGACGGCTCGATCGGGCAGACGGCCCTGGCCGGCGACACGACGCGGACGATCCACGTCAGCCTGTTCGCCGCGTCCCAGCCGGGCAACTACACCAACAAGGCGCTCATCGACCCGGACAACACCCACCCGGAGGCCAACGAGACCAACAACAGCGACGAGGTCGTCACCACGGTGGCGCTCGGTGGTGGCGGGAAGTACATCGACTTCGACATCACCAACAAGCAGACCTCGCCCGTCGACGGCTCCGGCAACAAGGTGGACATCGCTCCCAGCGGCGCCCTCCAGTACACGGTGACCGTGAAGAACAACGGCTCTGCCGTGGCCTTCAACGTGAAGGTGCAGGACACCCTGCCGACCGGCTCGGTGTTCCGCTCGGCCCAGGACGTCACGGGACCGGCATCGGGCAAGTTCACCTGTTCCGAGTCCGGTGGGGTCGTGACCTGCACCGGCGGCACGTTGGACGGTGACGCCGGTCCTGACGAGACACCGAGCCCGTCGACCAGGCAGATCGTGATCGAGGTGTTCGCGCCGACCGAGCCCGACACCTACTTCAACGTCGCGAAGGTCGACCCCGGCCACGAGATCCCGGAGGCGGACGAGACCAACAACATCGCCACCGAGTCGACGAACGTCCGGGTCAACGGCGGCAACAACTTCCGTGACCTCGTGGTGTCGAGCCTCACCAGCACCGACGACGAGCCCGAGCCGGGCCAGGAGTACACCTACGAGGTCACCGTCCAGAACACGGGGACCAACCCGGCGTACAACGTCAAGCTCCGCAACGTGCTCGACGAAGGGTCCGCGTTCGTCCGGGCCACGGCGCAGAACGACTTCACGTGCGCCATCTCCGGCAACGTCCTCACCTGCGACGGTGGGGTTCTCGACGGCTCCGCTGACCTCGACCCGAACGACACCGACGCGATCATCACCATCACCGTGCGGGCGCCGCAGCGCCACAACTTCACCTACGGGATCATCAGCCGGGTCGACCCCGACAACACGATCCCCGAGGCGAACGAGGGCAACAACTCCCGCACCAAGGACGTGACGGTCAAGTCGCTGATCGACCTCCAGACGACGGTGACCACGTCCGGCAGCCAGGGCAACCCGGGCAACGTGGCGTTCACCGCCACCAACGCCGGGACCTCGGCGGCGACGAACGTCAAACTCGTGGTCGAGATGCCGGTCGGCGTGATCCCACAGAACCTGGGCACCATCCCAGCGGGCTGGAGCTGCCAGATCGAGGAGAACCCGATCAACAAGGTCACCTGCCACGGCGACCTGGCGGGCGGCGCGACGGTGAGCTTCAACGTGACCACGTTCGTCACGGCGACGACGATCACCGCCAACGCGTTCGTGGACCCGGACAACACGATCGTGGAGTCCAACGAGGGCAACAACGCCGCCAACGGCTGATCGGACCGGGGACATGCGGTTGAGGGGGAGGCTCGTGGGCGTGGCCGCCGTACTTGCGGTGGTCACGTCCACAGCCGCGGCCTCGGGTGTGGTCGGTGCGGCGGACCCTGAGCTGCCGAACCCCGATGACCCGTGCTCGTCCAACATCTTCATCCCGTACGTCGCGCGGTGGCGACGGCGTCGTGAACGGCGACCGTGACCTCGACAAGAGCAAAGACTTCACCGACTCGGACCGCTACTCCGAGGTGCTGACCAAGATGCTGGTCGACAAGCACTTCCCCTACTGCCTGTTCAACACCTCTCAGCAGTCGACGAACACCGACGACTACCAGGACGAGGACGGCGACGACGGGTTCACCCAGCAGAGCAAGGCCTGGGACCTGCGGCCGACGCTGATCACCTTGCAGGTCGGACGCGAGAACGACTCGATCAAGAACCACATCTCTACCTGCCTGGACCAGATCAAGGATCACCTGTTCCCGCAGGCGAGTGCCTGCGCGCTGGCGGTCCTGGCGGATACCGACGCGTTCGACAAGGTCAAGGAGGACCTGTCGGACATCCTCAACCAGTACAAGGTCCAGATGGACGGCAACCCGCAGATGGTCGTGGCGGTCCTGGGCTACTTCAACCCCTACCCGCAGGCTCTCGACGTCGTCACCAAGATCCCCGAGTTCTGCACCAAGCTCGTCGACACGATCCCGACCTGCCTGATCCGGTGGGTGCTGCTGCCACCGGTGCTGGTGATCCTCGACCAGATCGTCAAGCAGCTCAACAGCACCATCAAGGGCGTCGTCGACAAGTTCGCGCTCGCCTCACAGGGCCGCTTCTACTTCGTCAACCCCTACGACAAGTTCAAGGACCACTGCATGCAGATGGAGGTGGAGATCAAGACGAAGGTCTACCACCCCACCAACACCGTCGACAGCCACGACACCAAGAAGGACTTCGGCTGCAGCGACCCGTGGATCCAGCCTGACGGCGACGACGGGACGCTCCCTCCGTGGCACTACTTGCCACCGGCCGTGAACGGCGTCCTCGTCTTCGCCTCGCAGACGACCAAGGGCATGGGCGCCTACCCCGACAAGGACGGGCACAAGTGCCTGGCCGAGCTGATCTACGAGGCCGACAACGGCTGGGGTCCGCTGAAGCAGAAGCTCGACATCCCCGACCCCAAGGGGACCCCTTGTGACTAAGCCACGACGCCCCCTCCCGGAGCCTGCTGCGCGGCGCCCCGTCGGCGCCTGGACTGCGTTGTCGTCAGTCGCCATGACTCCGTCATGTCTCCCTCCTCCGCCTTGCCAGGCACTCGACGCGACGTCGCTCGCGACGGCCCGGGAGGGGGAGTCGTGACTAGCTTCCGCGTCGTCAGCCGGTTCCGGCACCTGCTGCGCCTCGTCGTGGTGCTGGCGCTCAGCGCCGTGTTTCTGGTGGTCGCCGTCGAGGCCGGCACCAGCGACTCCGGCGAAGGAGCCGTGATCGCGACTGCGAAGTCGCAGCGCCTGATGTCGCTGGGCATGGAGTTCAGCTGCGCTGTCAGCGACGCCGGCACGGTGCAGTGCTGGGGCAACAACGGGAACGGCCAGCTGGGTACCGGGGACCTGCTGACCAGCACGTCGCCGCGCTTGGCCTCCGGCGTCTCGTCGGTCGTCGAGCTGGCGGCCGGAGACAGCCACACCTGTGCACTGATCCACGGCGGCACCGTCAAGTGCTGGGGCCTGGACGGCTCCGGGCAGATCGGCAACGGCCTTCCGCTTGCCGACGTGACCCTCGCGGAGACCGTGCCCGGGCTCAGTGGCGTCACCAGTCTCGCGGCCGGCGGCTTCCACACCTGTGCGCTGGTCACGGGCGGCACCGTCAAGTGCTGGGGCCAGGACGGCTCCGGCCAGCTCGGCGACGGCAGCCTCGGCGACTTCGCCAGCGCGCCACAGGCCGTGACCGGCCTGCCGGCCGGCGATCCGGTCGTCGCCCTCAGTGGCGGCGAGTCGCACACCTGCGCGGTCACCGAAGCAGGCAACCTCTGGTGCTGGGGACACAACGGCTTCGGCCAGCTCGGCAACAACTCGACGACCACCAGTGCGGTCCCCGTCGAGGTGGGCGAACCGGGCGACCCGGGCACACCGATGTCCGACGTGCTGGCGGTGTCGGCTGGTGGCGGGCACACCTGCGCGATCCTCGACCGCCCGAACCGGCCGACGTACTGCTGGGGCGCCAACGCCTTCGGCCAGCTCGGCCACGAGACGCCCAAGGTCGACGACGTCATGTCGCCCAGCAAGGTGCCGCTGCTGGTCCAGGTGGACGCGAACCCCGCGCCCAACGCGACCGACCCGCAGCCGATGACGCTGGCCACCGCGGTCTCGGCCGGCATGGAGCACACCTGCGCGGTGATCGGGGCGGCCGGCTCCGTCCGGTGCTGGGGCCACAACGGCGCGAGCCAGCTCGGCTTCGACCAGCCCACGCTGCCCGACGACAAGCACCCGACCGACTCGACGTACGCCGGCCTCGTGCCCGGTCTCAGCGCCTCGGCGGTGGTGGCGGGTGGCTTCCACACCTGTGCGTTCAGCGGCGGCGCGACCCGCTGCTGGGGCTACAACTTCTTCGGCCAGCTCGGTGGCTACGACGCGCAGGTCGAAGAGCCGACGACCGTCACCGCCGTGCGTGGCGTGGCACAGGTGGCCGTCGGTACGCACGCCGCGTGCGTCCTGGTCAGCGACGTCCCGGGTGGCCTGGCGTTGCCGTACTGCTGGGGCAGCAACGCCAACGGGCGCCTCGGCATCGACAGCACCACGCCGCCGTCGACGACCGTACGGCGTCCGGTCACGGCGGGCTTCCCGACCTCGGCCACGGACATCCGCGCAGGGAACGGGACGTTCTGCGCGGTGCCAGCCGCGGCCGACCGCCGGTGCTGGGGCCTCAACGGGAGCGGGGAGGTCGGCGACGGCACCCAGGCCGACCGCCACGCGCCGGTGGTCTCGACCCACTTGGCCGGAGCCACCAAGTACGACCTGGGCGGGACCCTGTCCGGTGGCCCGGAGCGCGGGACCGTCTGCAAGGTGGTGTCCGGACAGGCGCAGTGCTACGGCTACAACGGCCAGGGCCAGCTCGGGGACGGCACGACCACGTCAAGCCTGTCCCCGGTCGTCGTGAAGTGGGACAACGACCCCGACGAGGACGAGGTCAACCTCGTTCCCCTGACTGGCGTGACGGACGTCGCCGTCGGCGGCGATCACGCCTGCGCCATCGTCGGCGGCGGGCAGGTGTGGTGCTGGGGCGCCAACAACCTCGGCCAGCTCGGCGACAACACGACCGACGCCCGCGTCGGCGCCGTGAAGGTCCAGAAGGACGACGACCCGGACGATGACGACCCGCTCACCGGCGCGACCATCGTCGCCGCGGGCAACAGCCACACCTGCGCGCTCGTCGGCGGGGGCAAGGTGCACTGCTGGGGCGCCACCGGGTCCGGTCAGCTGGGGCGCTCCGGCGCAGGCCAGCACGCGAACGAGCCCGTCAACCTGGACGGGACCAGTGACGACCTCGAGCGCGCCACCGACCTGGTCGCCGGCGACAACCACAGCTGCGTCGTGCAGGCCGGCGAGGACGACCCCGACAACCAGACGATGCTCTGCTGGGGCGCGAACAACGAGAACCAGCTCGGGGTCTCCGGAGGCAACAGCAACGCCGCCAAGGTCGTGCTCGAGACGCCCGACCCCGACGACGGTGAGCTGCCGGGCCCGTGGATCCTCGACGTCGGTGCAAGCCGTGACAACACCTGCGCGGTGCTGCTCGACACGACGGTGTCGTGCTGGGGTGACAACACCGACGGTCAGGTCGGCGACGGCATCGGCACCACGTCGATGGCGCTGGTCACGGTGCAGGCAGCGGGATCGACGTACAACACCAACGAGATCCCGCAGCCCCAGGCGCTGTCCGCCCAGACGTCTCCCGGGGTCTTCGTCGACATCGACGTCCCGCTCAACGTCGACCCGCCGGCCAACGGGCTGGTGACGCTCGTCTCCGTCGGAGACCCGCCCCTCGGTACCGCCGCGCTGCTGGACACCGACACCATCCGCTACACCCCGGACGCCGGGTGCCACGACGACACCTTCGCGTACGTCGTCAGCGACGGCATCGCGCAGGTCGCTGCCCAGGTGACCGTGACCATGAACTGCCCGCCGGTCGCACTGCCCGACACGGCGACCACACAGGAGGACACCACCGTCGACATCGCCGTGCTCGGCAACGACTCCGACGAGGACGGCGACCCGCTGACCATCGACCCGACGTTCCCGGTGGGCCCTGCCCACGGCAGCGTCAGCGTCGTCGCCGGCAAGGTGCGCTACGCGCCGGCCGCCGACTTCTGCGGTCCTCCCACCGACACCTTCACCTACCGGATCTCCGACGGGCACGGCCACCAGGCCACCGCCTCGGTCGTCGTCACGGTGACGTGCGGCCAGGACGGTCCGAGCGCCGCGAACGACAACGTCTCGACCCCCGAGGACACCTTGCTCGAGCTCGACGACGAGCTGCTCGGCAACGACGGTGACGTCGACGGCGACACGCTCACCTTCACCAGTGTCGGCGCCGCGAGCCACGGCACCACGTCAACGAACGGCGCCGTCGTGCGGTATCAGCCGGCGCCTGACTACTGCGGGCCGGACTCGTTCACCTACCAGGTCTCCGACGGAACGGCCAACGCGACCGCCACGGTCAACGTGTCCGTCCTCTGTGCGGGTGACTCGCCGAAGGCCAACCCTGACTCGGGCGCGGTGGCCGAGGACGGCAACGTGCTGGTCAACGTGAAGGCCAACGACACCGACCCGGACGGCGACGCACTGACCGTCTCCGCGCCGTCGTCCCCCGCTCACGGAGCGGCCGTCCTCGAGGCGGGAGGCATCCGCTACACGCCTGCCGCCGACTACTGCGGCCAGGACTCCTTCACCTACGTGGTCAGCGACGGTGCGCTCAGCGCGGTCGGCACCGTCACGGTCACGGTCACCTGCACCAACGACACCCCGGTGGCCAACGCCGACGCCGCGACCACCAACGAGGACGTCACGGTGCATGTGCACGTGCTGACCAACGACACCGACGCCGACGACAACCCGCTGCACGTGGGCGCGATCAGCGACCCCGCCCACGGCACGGCAGTGCTCGCCGGCGGGAACGCGGTCGCCTACACCCCCGACCCGAACTTCAACGGCACCGACTCGTTCACCTACGAAGCCGTTGACCCCACGGGTGCGTCGTCCACCGCGACCGTGACCGTGACCGTGACGCCGGTCGACGACCCCGTGCAGCTGGCCGCCATCGCCGACAAGACGACGGCTTGGGGTGACGCTGTTGCGGTTCCGCTGTCAGCGAGTGACCTGGACGCAGAGCCGATCATCTTCTCGGTTGTCACCGGGCCGAGCGGCACCGCCGTCAACGGCTCGGCGTTCGAGTGGACTCCGACGGCCGCGCAGGTCGGCGTCCACACCGTGAAGGTCCGGGCGAGCTCGGGTGGCGCGAACTCCGATCGCACGTTCACCGTCACCGTCACCAAGCGCGCCACGCTGCTCTTGTACGACGGCTCCGTCTCCGGCCAGGTCAGCGACTCGACGCCGGTGCACGCGACGCTGCGCGACGCCGTGACCAACGCCCCCGTTGCCGGGCGAGGGGTGGGATTCGTGCTCGGGTCGACGTCGGCGACGGGGACGACCGACGCGGCGGGTGGCGCGAGCGCACTCATGCAGGTGATCGGCGCGCCCGGCGTCCGTACGCTCGCGTCCTCGTTCGCGGGCGACGCCGCGTGGAAGTCGTCCACTGCCTCCTCGAGCTTCACGGTCTCCAAGGAGGGCTTCACCGTCACCCTCGGCGGCACCCAGCTGGTGACCACGGCCTCCGCAGCGGCGACGGTCACCTACACGGCCGACCTGGCCGAGGAGGCCGACGGCACCTTCGCCGGCACGCTCTCCGGGAGCTCCGTCGCCTTCAAGCGCGTGGACGGGGCGACGATCTGCACGGCGACGGCCTCGGCGACCGTGCCGGGCCAGGCCCGCGCGACGTGCACGGCGACGCAGCCGGTCGGCGCCCTTCCGGTCGTGGTGACCGCGACGTCGGCGACGTACTCGGGGCTCTCCGCCGTCGGTGTTGTCACGGTGGCGAACACCGGGTCCGGGCTCACGTCGGGCGCCGGGCGGGTGCAGGGCGACGCCTTCGGCTACCAGGTCAAGCCGGGCACGAAGAAGGTCGCCCCAGCGGGCCAGGTAGTGCACGTCGTCGTCTCGGGCGGCACCGCGCAAGTGGTTTCCGCCTCGACGATCACCTCGGTCACGACGTCGTGCGCGGGCAACCCGAAGGTGTGCAAGGCGACCGTCCAGGCGGCGTCCGCGACGGTGACGTCAGTGAACCTCACGACCGGTGAGCCGACGGCCGCCAGCGCTGCGAGCCTCGTCATCGACGCCACCGCACCGAACAAGTACGCCGTCTCCGTCACCGGCTCGGTCACCCGGACGATCGGCACACCTGCGGCCCAGGTGGTCATCGACGGAGGTGCGATCCTGGTCGGGAGTTGACCTCAAGTTCGGTTGAGGTGTCAGGCTCGCGATGAGTTTCCAGGCTTCGACCGGTCAGGATCACCATGAGCACCCAGAGCACGACACGCCCTCGTCTCGACCTGCGCACCGGGTCACAGCGGGTGTTCGCGCACATCCTGGTCAGCTCGCTGGTCGTGTCGGTCGCCAACTTCACGATCTGGTTCGCGGTCACCTTCTGGACCTACCTCGAGACCCGGTCGGTGCTCGCCACCGGTCTGATCGCGGGCATCTTCCTGGTGGCCACCGCCAGCACCGGCATCTGGTTCGGCAGCATCGTCGACCACCACCGCAAGCAGGTCGTGATCCAGGCGTCGGCCGTGGCGTCGTTCGTCTTCTACGCCGTCGCCCTCGGCATCTACCTGGCCGTCCCGGAGCCCACGTGGCGCGACGCGGCCAGCCCGCTGCTGTGGGTGTTCGTCGTGGTGCTGATGCTCGGCGTGATCGCGGGCAACCTGCGCGGTATCGCCCTGCCCACGCTGGTCACGCTGCTCGTCCCCGAGCACCTGCGTGACCGCGCCAACGGCCTGGTCGGGACGGCGTCCGGCCTCTCGTTCCTGGTGACCTCGGTGATCAGCGGCCTGCTCGTCGCCTTCGACGGGATGCGCTCGGTGCTGCTGCTGGCGCTCGCGGTGATGGCCGGCTCGTTCCTTCACGTGTCGCGGCTGACCGTCCCCGAGCCGGTCGTCGTCTCGCTCAACGAGGACGGCTCCGAGGACCGTGGCGTAGACCTGCGCGGTACCTTCCGCCTCGTCCGCGGCGTTCCCGGACTGCTCGCGCTGATCGTCTTCTCCTGTTTCAACAACTTCCTCGGTGGCACCTTCATGGCGCTGATGGACGCCTACGGCCTGTCGCTGGTGTCCGTCCAGGCATGGGGTCTGCTGTGGGGCGTCCTCAGCGCCGGAGTGATCATCGGCGGCCTGATGGTCGCCCGCACCGGCGTCGGCGCCAACCCGGTCCGCACACTCCTGCTCGTCAACGTCGCCCTCTGGACCACGATGGTGGTCTTCCCACTTCGCTCGTCGATCGTCCTGCTGGCGATCTGCATGATGGCGTTCATGTTCGTGATGCCGTACGCCGAGGCGTCCGAGCAGACCGATCCTCCAGCGCGTGGTGCCCTTCCACCGCCAGGGCCGGGTCTTCGGCTTCGCTCAGAGCGTCGAGCAGGCGGCCTCGCCGCTGACCGCCTTCCTGATCGCGCCGATCACCCAGCTGCTGGTGATCCCGTTCATGACCGACGGCTGGGGCGCCCGCGTGATCGGCCCGTGGTTCGGCACCGGCGCCGACCGCGGCATCGCGCTGGTCTTCGTGGTCGCCGGGATCATCGGACTGCTCGTCACCGGGCTGGCTCTGCTGTCGCCGGCCCTATCGGCGTCTCTCCGCGGCGTACGCGGAGAACTCGGGGGTTGAGGTGCGAGGAGCGCCAGCGACGAGCCTCGAAACCACCACGCTCTAGCTCGGAGGTTTCGAGGCTCCTCGCAACCCAACCGCAGCGGCGGGTCACACGTCGAAGGTGACCCCTTGCGCGAGCGGCAGGTCGCCGGAGTAGTTGACGGTGTTGGTGGCGCGGCGCATGTAGGCCCGCCAGGCGTCGGAGCCGGACTCGCGGCCGCCGCCGGTCTCCTTCTCGCCGCCGAAGGCGCCGCCGATCTCGGCACCGGAGGTACCGATGTTGACGTTGACGATGCCGCAGTCGGACCCGGCGGCCGACATGAACACCTCGGCCTCGGCCTGGTCCTGCGTGAAGATCGAGGACGACAGGCCTTGCGGCACGGCGTTGTTGAGGGCGATGGCCTCGTCCAGGTCGTCGTAGGTCATCACGTACAGCAGCGGCGCGAACGTCTCGGTGTGCACGACATCGGACTGAGCGGGCATCCGCACGACCGTGGGCTGCACGTAGAACGCGGCCCCGGCCTGCTCGGCCAGCACCCGGTCGCCCCCCACCACCAGGGACCCGCCGGCCTTCTGCGCGGCCGCAACGGCGGCGGCGTACGACGTGTGGGCGCGCTCGTTGACCAGCGGTCCGACCAGGGTGTCGGAGGAGAGCGGCGAGCCGATGGGCAGCTTCTCGTAGGCCGCGGCCACCCGCGAGACGACTGCGTCGGCGACCGAGGAGTGCGCGATGACCCGGCGCATCGTGGTGCACCGCTGGCCGGCGGTACCGGCGGCCGAGAAGACCACCCCACGGGTGGTGAGGTCGAGGTCGGCCGACGGGGCGACGATGGCGGCGTTGTTGCCACCCAGCTCGAGCAGCGAACGGCCGAAACGCGCGGCGACGCGCGGCCCGACCTCGCGGCCCATTCGCGTCGAGCCCGTGGCCGAGAGCAGGGCCACTGCCGGGTCGTCGACCAGCGCGATACCGACCGGCGCGTCGCCCAGCACCACCTGGGAGATCTCGGCTGAGAAGCCCGCCTCGACCAAGGCCCGTGACAGCAGGGCCGACGACGCGAGCGCGCACAGCGGCGCCTGCTCGGACGGCTTCCAGACGACCGGGTCGCCGCAGACCAGCGCGATCGCGGTGTTCCACGACCAGACCGCGACGGGGAAGTTGAACGCCGAGATCACTCCCACCACGCCGAGCGGGTGCCAGGTCTCCATCAGCCGGTGACCGGGTCGTTCGGAGGTCATCGTGCGGCCGAAGAGCTGGCGTGACAACCCGACCGCGTAGTCGCAGATGTCGACCATCTCCTGCACCTCGCCGCGTGCCTCCGAGGTGATCTTGCCGACCTCGAGGGTCACCAGCGTCGCCAGGTCGTCGAGGTTCTCGCGCAGCAGCTCGCCGAAGCGCCTCACGACCGCGCCTCGCACCGGCGCGGGCACCAGCCGCCACTCGTCGTACGCCGCCGCGGCACGCGCGACTGCCGCGCTCACGTCTGCCGGCGAGGACCACGAGAGGGACGAGACAGGCAGGCCGTTGATCGGCGAGACGCCGACGTGGTCGCCCGCGACCGCGGCGAGGTCGACGCCGCACGCGGTGGCCGCCGACTCGGCGAGGGACCGCAGCTCGGACTCGGAGGGAAGCGTCATGGTGCCGAGGTTAGGCGGTCCGAATCCTCGCGCGTCGCTCCTGCCGGTTCGTGCGGGTTGCAGCGACCACCGAACGCTCTTCCGGATACCCGTCAGGCGGTGATCCCTGACCTCTGAGGCTTACCGCGGACACCGGGTACTCTCACCGCAGCGCCGCGACCACGTCTTCCTCGGTGAGCACCACGTGGGCGGCGGCGGGGCCGAGCGGGATGAAGGAGTCCTTGGCCGTGACACGCGCGATCGAGCCGCCATAGCCGCCCTCGACCAGCGCCGTCATCACCCCCTCCGAGACTCCACCCGAGCGCCGCGTCTCGTCGACGACCAGCACCCGTGGGAAGGCGGCTGCCACCGAGAGGAGGTGCAGGACCGGCAACGGCGCCAGCCAACGGAGGTCGTAGACCGTGGCGTCCACGCCGGACCGCTCGATCGCGCGTCGCGACAGCCCCACCCCGTTGCCGAAGGTCACGACCAGCACGTCGCGGCCTGTCCCGGCCGGTGTCCAGTGCACGCGGCCGAGGTCGTGGTCGCTCTGTCCCTCCTTGGGCCACTCGTCGGGTCCGGCGTACGGCGCGGTGTCGCGCTTGTCGTGGTAGAGCGCGGTCGGTTCCAGCAGCACGCAGACCCGGCCCTCGCCGAGCGCCAGTCCGGCGAGTGTCCGCAGCAGCTCCGGCGCTTCGGCAGGGCCGGAGGCGCAGCCGACGACGATGCCCGGGATGTCCCGCAGCACGCCGATCGCGTTGTCGTTGTGGAAGTGGCCACCGAAGCCCTTGAGCGAGGCGAGCGACGCGATCCGGACGACCATCCCGTTGGTGTACTGGCCGGCCGAGAAGAAGCCCAGCGTCGCCGCCTCGCCGCGCAGCTGGTCCTCGGCGTTGTGGAGGTAGGCGAGGTACTGGATCTCCGCGACGGGCAGCAGCCCGGCCAGGGAGGTGCCGAGCGCCAGCCCGAGGATCGTCTGCTCGTCGAGCGGGGTGTCGAAGACCCGTGCCGACCCGAAGGTCTTCTGCAGCCCGAGCGTCACGCCGTAGACGCCGCCCTTGACCCCGACGTCCTCACCCAGCACGACCGCCTGCGGGCAGGTGGCCATGATGTCGGTGAGCGCGGCGTTCAACGACTGCGCCAGCGTGAGCGGGCCGGCGTCCTCGGGGAGGCCCCGCGGGAACGACTCCTTGCGGTCGACGGCGGCGCCGACATGGGCGGTTCGACTCTCCCGCTCGAGCGGCCACATCACCTCTTCAGCCGACGTGAGGCGGTCGGCGGGCAGCACGTCGGACGCCGTTCGCGAGACCCGATCGCGAGCCGCGTCGTAGCAATCGAGCACCTCGCCGGGTGGCATGCCTGCGGCCACCAAGGCGTGCGCCGTGCCCAGCAGCGGGTCGCGCGCCAGGTCGGCCTCGACGTCGCGCGGGCGCCGGTAGCCCAGCTCGGCGTCGGAACCGGCATGTCCGAGAAACCGCACGGTGCGCAGGTGCAGGATGGCCGGCCGGCGCGTCGACCTGACCTGCTCGACCGCCGACGTGGCCGCCTCCAACGTCGCCACCGGGTCGGCGCCGTCGGCGGCGGCGTAGGTGAAGCCGGGTCGCGACGACAGTGCGGCCTCCACCCATCCCGGCGCGCTCGGGACCGAGATCCCCCAGCCGTTGTCCTCGCACACGACCAGCAGCGGCAGCGGCAGCCGGGTGTGCACCGCGTGGCCGGCTGCGTTCAGAGCGCCGACAGCCGTCGAGTGGTTGATCGAGGCGTCCCCCAGGCTGGTCACGACGACGGCGTCCTCCGGCCACGGAGTCGCGACCCCGAGCCGCTTCGCGCGGTGCAGCGCGAAAGCCAGGCCGACCGCTCGCGGCAGGTGGGAGGCGATCGTCGAGGTCTGGGGGATCACGTGCAGGGCAGGGTTGCCGAACACCTTGTGGCGGCCTCCGGAGATCGGCTCGTGCCGCGAGGCGGTGAGCCCCAGCAGCACGTCACGCACCGCGTCGACGCCGGACACCTGTGCCGCGCGGGCGCAGTAGAAGCCGCCCGAGCGGTAGTGCAGGAGCGCGGGGTCGGTCGGGCGCAGCGCCATCGCGACGGCCGCGTTGCTCTCGTGGCCCGCGGAGCGCGATCGTGTAGAAACCCTCGCCCGCTGCGAACAGCCGCCGGGCTTCGAGGTCGAGGTGCCGGCTCAGTGCCTGGGCCTCGAAGAGCTCGAGCAGCACCCCGTAGTACGGCTCGGCGTGGCCCGGAGCGGGCAACCAGGAGGCGAGCGTCGCCCGGAAGTGCTCGTCGAGGCCGGCCGTCACCTGCCCCATGATGCCGTGACTCGGTTGCGTGCCCGTTCGCTGGTTGAGGTAGCGAGGCCATCCACGGCCGACCTCGAAACCACGCGTCCTGACGACGGCTGGTTTCGAGGCTCGTCGCTGGTGCTCCTCGCACCTCAACCACCGAACGGCTTCAGTCGAAGGAGGACCGCTTCATCGAGAACACCCAGCGCCGGTGGGGGTGCTCGCTGACCGACCAGAAGCGCTCGGTCGAGGGCCAGTAGGCGATGTCCTCGGGACCCATCGGGGTCGCGAGCCGGTGTTCGACGAAGTCGCCGGGCGTGCCGACGTACACGCTGCCTGGCTTCCACGGGCCGTGCGAGACGGTGACGTGGTAGCGACCGCCCACGATCGAGGCGCCCTGCATCCGTGACACGCCGCCCTCGTCGAGGCCGATCGGGCGGGAGAGCCCGTCGTCGCCGCTCTGCAGCATCAAGGTGTCGGGTTCGAGGTGGTAGCGCGCGAGCCGCGTCGTCTGGCCCGATCGGCCGTACTCGCCGGCCACGAGCTCCGGCGGGTCCGAGCTGCGGTCGAGGGAGAGGAAGGAGTAGCGCAGCGGGGTGTTCCCGTCGTCGGCGTACGCCTTGTAGGAGAAGCGGACGGGCAGCACGTAGCGATAGCCGTACGACGCCACCCGCTCGCCCCGGAGGCCGAGCCGGTAGGCGCGGCTGCCGAGGACGTCGGGCACCCGCATGATGTCGTCGACCTGGCAGGTCATCAGGCCGCGAGCAGTGGCGGCGACGTGGAGATGGGGACCGTTCCAGACGATGCCGCCCGCGTGCACGCGCAAGGGTCTCAGCACCAGCATCCCGTCCTGGTCGAGCACCGGCACCACCAGCAGCACGTGTCGGTACCGCAGGCTGGCGAGGTCGACGAAGGTGACGCGCACGCCACTCTCGTCCTTGGCGTACCAGCTCACCACGAGCACGTGCTTGCCGCCGATGTCCTCGGTGTCGGAGGCGTCCGCGGACGTGGAGATGCCCTGTGGCCACCAGCGTTGGTCGCCGCGGTCCTGCCGGTCGAAGGCGAAGCCCCAGTCGACCGCCCGGCCCAGCCGCCATCGCCCGCCGAGCAGGAAGGTACGCCGGGCCTGGCGGTTGAGGTCGGCCAGCACCGCATCGATCCCGACCCGGCCGCCCAGGAGCCCGGCGAGGGCGTCGATCTCGCGGACGTTCTCGTCGGTACGGCGCAGGTGCACCCCGTTCGACACCCCGCTCGACACCCCGCGGGCGGCCCCTCGGTCACGCCCGCCAACCTACTGTCATGTCCGCCTCCGCCCGTGTCGTCGTCGGCGCCGCCATCGTGCGCGACGGGCGGGTGCTCGCCTGCCGCCGTACGTCGCCCGCCGAGGCCGCCGGCCGGTGGGAGCTCCCGGGAGGAAAGGTCGAGCCGGGCGAGACGCCCGAGGCTGCCCTGGTGCGGGAGGTACGTGAGGAGCTCGGCGCCGGGGTGGCGATCTCGCACTGGCTGGCCGAGGAGGCGGTCATCAGTGACGCCCTCGTGCTGCGAGTCGCCGTCGCCCTGCTCGTCGACGGTGAACCTCAGCCCGTCGAGCACGACGAGGTCCGCTGGTTGTCGGCCGACGAGCTCGACGACGTCGACTGGCTCGACCCCGACCGCCCCTTCCTGGCGGAGATCGCGTCGTACCTCGGTGGTTTCGAGGCTCGTCGCTAGCGCTCCTCGCACCTCAACCACGATCCCATCCGCTCGGTGGTTGAGGCGCGAGGCCGGCCACGGCCGAGCCTCGAAACCACCTGTCGGACGTGCGAGCTCGGCCTAGGCTCGAACCCGTGAGTCCCGTACCCGAGCACCGCATCCTCCTGGTCCACGCCCACCCCGACGACGAGACGATCCAGAACGGCGCCACGATGGCGAGCTACGTCGCCCAGGGCCGCGGGGTCACCGTCGTCACCTGCACGGCCGGGGAGATGGGCGAGATCCTGGTGCCCGAGCTCGAGCACCTGGCCGCCGACAAGGAGGACGGCCTCGGCGAGCACCGTCGCGGCGAGCTCGACGACGCCATGAAGGAGCTCGGCGTCACCGACCACAGGTTCCTCGGCGGTTTCGGCACCTACCGCGACTCCGGCATGAAGTGGCACGACGACGGCTACGCCATCCCGGCCGAACGCCAGACGTGCACGAGAACGCCTTCTGGCACGCCGACCTCCGCGAGGCAGCCGACCACCTGGTCACCGTCATCCGCGAGGTGCGCCCGCAGGTCCTGGTCACCTACGACGAGTTCGGCAACTACGGCCACCCCGACCACATCCAGGCGCACAGGGTGTCGACGTACGCCGCGGCGCTGGCCGCCGTGCCGTCCTACAAGCCCGACCTCGGCGAGCCCTGGGACATCGCCAAGATCTACTGGTGCGCGATGTCCGAGAGCCGGTTCCGCTCGATGCTGCGGCGGATGCGCGAGGAGGGTGACACCGAGACCTTCGAGGGGATGGACCCCGACGGCGACTTCGGGCCGTGGGTCACGCCCGACGCCGACATCTCCGCCCGCGTCGACGGCACCGACCTCCTCGACACCAAGCTGGCCGCTCTCGCGCGGCACCGCAGCCAGGTGGAGGCGGACGGCGTGTTCTTCCGAGGTGCCGAGAACGGCCAGTCGCTGTTCGGCGAGGAGTTCTACCGGCTGGCCAAGGGCAAACCCGGTCCTGTCGGTGACGACGGCTGGGAGTCCGACCTCTTCGCGGGTATCTGATCCCACCGCCGGTGAGCCGGTCGGATCGCCGACCAGTGCTTTCCTACGATGGTCCGGTGAGCAGCAAGCCAGGCACCCGCGACCGCGCGGGGTTCCGTGTGGTGCTGGTGATGCTGCTGGTGCTGGCCGTGCTGCTCGGCGGCGGCTACGCCGCGGCGTACGCCGGTGCCCAGGACAAGACCCCCCGCGGCACCACGGTGGCGGACGTCAACGTCGGTGGCCGCACCCTCGTGGAGGCGGCCGCCGCGCTGCGCGCAGGACTGGCACCCCGGGCGGAGGCGCCGGTCACCATCGACATCGACGGCGACAAGCAGACGGCCAGTCCCGCCGAGCTGGGCCTCGGTGTCGACTACGTCGCCTCGGTGCGAGAGGCCGGGGCGGGCCGCAGCTGGGAGCCTGCCTGGCTGTGGAACTACTACACCGGCGGCGCCGAGCTCGACCCCGTCGTCACGGTCTCCGAGATGACGATGACCGACTACCTCGCGGACCTCGCCCAGAAGACCGGTCGGCCCGCCCGCGACGGGAGGGTCACGTTCCAGGGCACCCGGGTCAAGGTCGTCAACCCTCGTCCCGGGCGGTCCATCGACCCCGGCCAGGCCCTCGAGGCGATCACGGCGGCGTACCTCTCCGACGACCCCACGGCTGTCCTCGAGCTCGTCGACACCGCGCCTGAGATCGACGACGGAGACGTCCGCGCAGCCGTCCAGGACTTCGCCAACCCAGCAGTCTCAGGACCCGTGACGCTCGTCTTCGACACCAGCAGGGTCCGGCTCCAGCCCCGCGACTTCGTCTCCGCGCTGTCGCTGCGGGCGAGCAACGGCTCACTCGAGCCCCACGTGGACCAGGAGACGCTGCTGGGCCTGGTCGAGGCGGAGGTGGCCGGCAACGGCGGTGCTCCGGTCGACGCCTCAGTCGCCCTCGTCGACGGACGGCCGACGGTGATCCCGTCCAAGCCGGGCATCAGCTTCGACCCCGACGAGGTCACGGCGGCCTTCACCGCGGCGCTGACCAAGCCGGAGAGCGAACGTGAGGTCACGGTGGCGGCGCAGGTGGAGGAGCCGTCGTTCACCACCAAGGACGCGCGGGCGCTGAAGATCGAGGAGGAGGTCTCGACGTTCACGACGTACTTCCCCTACGCCGACTACCGCAACACCAACATCGGCCGGGCGATGGAGCTGATCAACGGCACCGTGCTCAAGCCGGGTGAGACGTTCTCGCTCAACGACACCGTGGGCGAGCGGACGGCCGAGAACGGCTTCGTGAAGGGCTTCATCATCGAGGACGGCATCTTCAAGGAGGACTACGGCGGCGGGGTGTCGCAGTCGGCGACCACGACGTTCAACGCCGCGTTCTTCGCCGGTCTCGAGGACGTCGAGCACAAGCCGCACTCGTTCTACATCGACCGCTACCCCGTCGGCCGCGAGGCCACGGTGGCCTGGCCCACGGTCGACCTGAAGTTCACGAACACCACTCCGTACGGCGTCCTCATCCAGGCCGGCATCACCCCTAGCTCGCCTTCGGCGCAAGGCAGCGCGACGGTGACGATGTGGTCCACCAAGTACTGGGAGATCACCACCTCCGAGTCCGAGCGCTACAACCTCACCGAGCCAGAGACGCGGGTCCTGAACACCGAGGACTGCTACCCCAACGAGGGCTACGGCGGCTTCGACATCGACGTGACCCGCCACTTCCACCTGCCGTCCGACCCCTCACAGGACCACGACGAGGTCATGCACACCCACTACACCCCGTCGGACACGGTCATCTGCCAGCCGCCGCCCGACTAGCCCTTCGTTGGTCGAGGTGCGAGGAGTCGCTAGCGACGAGCCTCGATGACCTGACCGCTGACGTGGTTTCGAGACAGGCGCAAGCTCGCACCTCAACCACGGGCGACCACCGCGTCGAGCTCCACCTCGACCACCCACCGCTCGTCGAGCAGGCCGGCGACCACGAGCATCGTGGACGCCGGCCGCACGTCGGCGAACACCTCGCCGTGGGCCTGGCTCGCCGCAGCCTCATGGACGCGGTCGGTGAGGAACGTACGAGTGCGCACCGTGTCGGCCGGCGACCCCCCGAGCCGGGTGAGCGCGTCGAGCGCGATCTCCCAGCAGCGGCGGGCCTGGGTGAGCGGGTCCGGGTCGACGTGGCCATCGGGCCAGACCGGCGCGGTGCCCGAGACGTAGACGTGGCGACCGTTGCGCACGGCCCTGCTGAAGCCGACCGTCTGCTCGTACGGCGACCCACTGGCGACCCGATCTGTCGGGCGCTCGTCGCTCATGGTGCGAGCCGGTGCAGGTCGCGGGGGAAGAGTGTCACCTCACGGATGTTGGCAGACTCCGTGAGCCGCGCGACGAACCGCTCGAGCCCGATCGCGAAGCCGCCGTGGGGCGGGATGCCACGCCGGAACGCCTCGACGTACGACGCGTAGGGCTCGTAGGGGTAACCGCGCTCCTCGAGCGTGCGCACGTAGTCGTCGTACCGGTGCAGCCGCTGCGCCCCGCTGACCAGCTCGGTGCCGCGGAAGATCAGGTCGAAGGACCGGCTCCAGTGCGGGTCCTCGGGGTCCGGGTGGCTGTAGAACGCCCGGTTGGCCGTCGGGTAGCCCTCGACCACGACGAAGTCGCTGCCGTGCTCGGCCTTCGCCCAGTCGCCCAGCGCGCGCTCGTGAGCGGGCGCGAGGTCGGGCTCGTCCTCGGGCGCGCCGGCGATCCGCAGCGCCTCGCGGAAGTGCAGCAGCGGGATCTCGTCGGGCACCTCCGGCACGTCGATGGCGAGCCGCTCGACCGCTGGTCCGGCGTACCCGTGCACGGCCGCCACCATCCCGGCGACCACGTCCCGCAGGCAGGCGATGACCTCGCGGTGGTCCTCGATGAACCCGAGCTCGACGTCGAGGCTGACGTACTCGGCCAGGTGGCGCACCGTGTCGTGCGGCTCGGCGCGGAAGACCGGCCCGACCTCGTAGACGCGCTCGAACACCCCGACCAGCACCTGCTTGTAGAACTGCGGGCTCTGGGCCAGGTACGCCGGCCGGCCGAAGTAGTCGACCTCGAAGACGTTCGCGCCGCTCTCGGTCGCCGACTCGACCAGCTTCGGCGAGGCGACCTCGGTGAACCCGGCGGCGTCGAGCGTCTCGCGGAAGCCGCGCATGGTGGCCGCCGCCAGCTCCCACTTGGCCCGCTGGAGCGGGTGCCGCCAGGTGACCGCGGCGTGGTCGAGAAGGGTCGGCAGGCCGACGTTCATGGTCGGACGCCACAGCTCGACCGGCGGCGTCTCGGCGTCGTCGGACAGGGCTCGGATCGTCGGCTCGGTCACCTCGATCCCGCCGGGCGCCTGGGCGTTGGCGGTCGCGGTCCCGATGACCTCGACCGGCGTCTCCTCGGGCGGTACGTCGGCCTCGCCGCGCACCACGACCTGGGCGAGCCCGGTGCGGTCGCGGACGACGAGGAAGGTGAGCTGGGCCAGCTCGCGTCGCCGGTGAACCCAGCCCTGCAGGCGGACGGCCGATCCGGGCTCGGCGGCGGGCAGGTCGGTACAGAGTGTGCGTGATGTCATGACGACCTCCAGTAGGCGGAAAGCCCTGGAGGTGTGGGCGGGGGCAAGGTCGCGGTGCCACCACACCTTCGCCGATGAGTCATCGGCCTCTCGTCGGTACGCCGGACGCGCGGACCCCGGCTGCTCGAGAGAGGGTTGTCAGGCCTCACCGGCGTCGAGGGAAACGTACCGGGTGGTTCGAGGCTCGGGCCTGGCGGTCCTCGCACCTCAACCACCGATCGGTGGTTGAGGTGTGAGCGCACCACGCCGGCTCGAAGCCACCGGTAGGCGGCGTCAGGTACGCGTAGGCGTGGTGGGTCGCGAAGCCCATCGAGCCGTACAGCGCCAGCGCCGGCTCGTTGTGCCCGAGCACCTGGAGGTAGGCCGTGGTGGCGCCCAGCTCCGCCCCCCACTCCAGCAACGCGGCCATCACGACCCGGGCCAGGCCCTGGCGCCGGTGGGCCGGGTCGACCTCGATGCCGCGGAAACCCACCCAGTCGTCGGCGTACGCCGCCACGCCCTGCGCGACGCCCGGGATGGCCGCCGACACGGTCGCACCGTCGACGGTCAGCACCACACCGGAGTGGTCGACGGACCTCAGCGACCGGCGTACGGACGCCACCGACGCCAGCTGGAAGAGGGTGTCGGCGTCGTGGCTCTCCGGCACCCACCCGAGGTCTTGCAGGAACGAGCGCTCGTCCGACTCGCCCAGCACCGCCGCCACCGGCGGCTTCCCCAGCCCCGCGTAGTGCCGCTCCACCTCGGTCACCGTGGCAACGTCATACGAATCGAGTCGTAGATGGCTCGATTCGTATGACGTCCCGGCCGCGTCCGACGGGGAAGGCCAGGACCGAGTTGGCCCTCCGGGCGGTGGCGGTGGCCGACGAGCGGAGCAGCCAGCCGGAGGGGCCGGGGAGCGGCGACACCTCGAGGTCGGGGAAGAGCGCGAAGCCGCGGACCTGGGCATCCCGCGGCGAGACCCGAAGCCGCGGCGAGGGCCGCGGCGGCACGGGCTTGCCCGACACGATGTCGGCGAGGGCGATGACGACCGCGGGGCCGGACTCGGGCGCCACCACGCAGACCCCGTCGCCCCAGGCGGTGCAGATCCCGAGCACGTCGGTCATCGCCGGACCACCCGTCGGCCCGGTCTCGCCGGGCAGGACCCGGCGGACCACGATGCGCGTCCCGACGACATGTGGGCCCAAGGCTTGGGCCCGGGCGGACGACGACACGCACAAAGACTAGGCTGGGCGCATCCGCTCATCCGCTCGCATCTGCGGTCTGAAACAGGAGGAACTGGTGACCTACGTCATCGCCCAGCCGTGCGTCGACCTGAAGGACCGCGCCTGCGTCGACGAATGTCCCGTCGACTGCATCTACGAGGGCAAGCGGATGCTCTACATCCACCCCGACGAGTGCGTCGACTGCGGCGCCTGCGAGCCGGTGTGCCCGGTGGAAGCGATCTTCTACGAGGACGACACACCGGAGGAGTGGAAGTCCTACTACGACGCCAACGTCCACTTCTTCGACGACCTCGGCTCGCCCGGCGGTGCGGCCAAGCTCGGTGAGATCGACCACGACCACGAGATCGTGGCGGCGCTGCCGCCCCAAGAACACGACGAGTGACACCTCCGGTGGTTGAGGAGGTTGCGCAGCAACCGTCTCGAAACCCCCGGACCCCCGTCTCCTCCCGCCTCCCCGACTTCCCCTGGGACCACCTCGCCCCCGCCGCCGAGCGCGCTCGCGAGCACCCCGACGGCATCGTCGACCTCTCGATCGGTACCCCCGTCGACCCGACACCCGAGTCCGTACGCCGCGCGCTTGCGGACGCCGCGAACAGTCCCGGCTACCCGCTGACGATCGGGCGCGTCGAGACCCGTCAGGCCGCGCTCGACTGGATGGAGCGGCGGCTCGGCGTCACCGGTGTGGATCTCGACGCCGTCATCCCCACGATCGGCTCGAAGGAGCTGATCGCCAGCCTGCCGACCCACCTCGGCGTCGGCCCCGGTGACCTGGTCGTCTATCCGGAGCTCGCCTACCCGACGTACGAGGTCGGGGCCATGCTCGCCGGCGCCCGCACCCTCGCCGCCGACTCGCTGACCGCGATCGGGCCCGAGGTGCCGAGGCTGCTGTGGCTGAACTCGCCGGCGAACCCGACCGGACGGGTGCTCCCCGTCGACCACCTGCGCAAGGTCGTCGACTGGTGCCGCGAACGCGGCACGGTGCTGGTCTCCGACGAGTGCTACATCGAGCTCGGCTGGGACGCGCGACCGGTCTCGGTGCTCCACCCCGACGTCTGCGGCGGCTCGTCCGACGGCGTCCTGGTGGTCCACTCGCTGAGCAAGCGCAGCAACCTGGCGGGCTACCGCTGCGCCTTCGTGGCCGGCGACCCGGCGCTGGTCGGCGAGCTGCTCGCCGTTCGCAAGAACCTCGGCCTCCAGCTGCCCGGCCCCCAACAGGTTGCGATGGCGGCCGCGTTGGCCGACGACGTCCACGTCGACGAGCAACGCGAGCGGTACTCCGCCCGCCGGGCCGTGCTGCGCCCGGCCCTCGAGGGTGCCGGGTTCCGGATCGACCACTCCGAGGCGTCCCTGTACCTCTGGGCGACGCGGGGGGAGGACTGCTGGCAGAGCGTTGCCGACCTCGCCGAGCTCGGGATCCTGGTCGCCCCGGGAGCGTTCTACGGTGCCGCCGGCCGAGAGCACGTCCGGGTCGCCCTGACGGTCAGCGACGAGCGGGCCGGAGCGGCCGCCCACCGCCTGGCAAACCGCTGAGGCAACTGTCCGGTCAAGGACAAGTCATACGCGTTCGGGTAAAGAGATCGGAGCGCGCCGCGAGTCTTTACCGAATACCCCTTGAATAAATAGGTAAAGGCCGACAACCGCGATCAGATCGCGATTATCGGCCTTCACTCTTGCTAAAGAGCCGCGGCGCCCGCCCCCCCAGACGGGCGCCACAGCCTTTTAGAGAACATGCGCCTCTCTCAGCAAACCGAGGCGTCGTACAGGTCTCGTGCCTCGATCTGGTGCTCGGCCAGCCGACCCGGCACACGAACGGCGCTGATCGCGTCCATCCGCACCACCGAGTGGTCGTTCTGAGCGTCCACGAGTACCACTCCGTACCCGTCCACACCCGCAACGACACCGGTAAGCCACTGGCCCCCGACCAGCACCTCCACTATTGCGTCATGGTCATGCGCCCTGTTGAGCGCAGTTCCCATTGTCAAGATCGTGGAACTCTGCATGTTCCTGATCACCCCCCCGCTTAGCCGAAAAGCCCCCTCCTCGGCGTTGAAGAGAAAATTAGCCTGCGAGATGCGCTGCTGTCTGCCCCTCCGGACTACTGATTCCGTCGTGTCGTAACACTGTGCCTCTGGGAGCGGGCACATTCAGGCAAACCGTTTGTCACTGGCCTAGACCACCGCCCTCAGGAGGCCTCCGGTGAGCGTGAATGATGGCTCCGCGCGGAGCTTCCGGGTGCAGCCGGACGGTGCTCCGGAGGCTCAACGTGACACGTCGACGTGCACGTGGTCGCGGTGCTCGAGGATGCGCTGGTCACCCTTCGAGCCGCTTGGCACCCGGTAGTCCTGCCACCCGTCGTCGGAGCTGCCCACCCGCCACACGCGGTCGTCGAAGATCACCGTGTTGATGCCGAGCCGGTCGGCCTGCCCGACGAGGTAGCTGGCCACTGCCCAGCCGCGACGCCTGTTGTCCTCCGAGATCGGCCGGACGAAGACGTCGATGGCCCGCCCCTCGTAGTGGGCGGAGCCGGGCATGTGTCCCTCGCTGACGCCGCCGGGCGCGAAGCCGCCGAGGGCGAGATCGCCGAAGGTCCGCGCGAGGTCGGCACGCACGGCCGCGGCACGCTCGGTGAGCCCGGCGTCGTCGAGGTCGGGGGAGACCTCCCCGCGGTCGTCGTCCACCGTGCACCAGAACGCCGCGCGGGAGTTGCCCGTGAGCGCCGAGGCCAGCACGCGGGCGTCCTGCTCGTGGTCGGCGTAGGCGCCGGGGAAGCCCGAGCGCTGGACCTCCTGGGCGGCCTGCGTCACCGGCATCGTCAGGTAGCCGTCGACCTGCGCCAGGGCGTCGTAGAAGGCGTTGACGGAGAAGTACGGGTCGAGGAGCTGCGCTCGGGACCCCCACCCCTGCGACGGCCGCTGCTGGAACAGGCCGAGCGAGTCACGGTCGCCGTACTCGAGGTTGCGGAGGTCGGACTCCTGGTACGCCGTGGCGAGCGCGATCGTGGCGGCCCGGGCGGGCATCCCGCGCTGCACCGAGATCGCACTGATCAGGGCGGCGTAGCGGGACTGCTCCAGGTCCAGCTCCACCTGGTGGCCCCCCGCGCTGGCCTGGCACTCCTCGACCGGCGCGATCAGCGACGGCAGCGACCCGTCCCGCAACGTCAGGTAGACGGCACCGGCGCCGAACACCAGTGCGGTGACGGCCAGCAGCACGGCGAGACGACGGGTCATGGGCACTCCGGTGAGACGCGGCCGGCGCGCTCTTAGTTGGCGTGCAGGACGGCGTTGAGCTCGATCCGGCCCGCCTTCCACGGGACGGCCTCGATCGTGCCCGTGACGGAGTTGCGGCGGAACAGCACGTGGTCGGAGCCCGACAGCTCGAGGGCCTTGACGACCCGGCCGTCGGGCAGGGTGACCTTGGTGCCGGCGGTGACGTAGCAGCCCGCCTCGACGACGCAGTCGTCGCCGAGGGAGATGCCGACGCCTGCGTTGGCGCCCAGCAGGCACCGTTCGCCGATCGAGATGACCTCCTTGCCGCCGCCGGACAGCGTCCCCATGATCGAGGCGCCGCCACCCACGTCGGAGTCTCTGCCGACCACGACGCCGGAGGAGATGCGGCCCTCGACCATCGAGGGTCCGAGCGTCCCCGCGTTGAAGTTGACGAAGCCCTCGTGCATCACGGTGGTGCCCTCGGCGAGGTGGGCGCCGAGGCGCACCCGGTCGCCGTCGGCGATCCGCACGCCCGGAGGCACGACGTAGTCGACCATCCGCGGGAACTTGTCGACGCCGTAGACCGTCACCCGCTGACCGGCCGCCTGGAGCCGCGCTCGCGTCCCCTCGAAGTCATCGACCGCGCACGGCCCGGAGTTCGTCCACACCACGTTGGCGAGCAGCGCGAACGCGCCGTCCATGACGATCGAGTGGGGTGCCACCAGGCGGTGCGAGAGCAGGTGCAGCCGCAACCAGATGTCGTCGGTCCTGGACGCCGGCTCCTGGAGGACCGCCGAGACCATCCGCAGCTCGCGGGTCACCCGCCGTACGTCGTCACGCCCGGCGAGCCCCTCGAGGCGGCCCACCAGGTCGTCGCTCGGGCCGCCCTCGTCGGGGCTGTTCTCGTCGGGCCTGCCCAGCTGCGGCTCGGGGAACCACACGTCGAGCACGGTGCCGTCGTCGGTCACGGTGGCGAGGCCGAGTCCCCAGGCGTACATCGGCGCGTCAGTCACGGCCCAAGCCTACGGAGGTGGCCACGAGTCGACCCCGCCCGCGCCGTCATTCGTGCAGCCCTCCGGACATCAGGCTTTGCACGGCGCCGCCCAAGAGCACGCAGCCGTCGTCGCGCAAGCGGAGCCGGAGCAGTCCCTGTCGATCTGGATCGGCCGGACCTTGCCTGACGCTCAGGTCACCACGTGTCCCGGCATCAAGCGCCAGGATCCCGACACCGAGTACGGCGCCACCCGTTGCACTGTCCTCGGCCCCGGAGAGGGAACTGGTGAACACCCGAATCCGTTCCTCCGCCGGGCCGGAGGCCCATAAGACGACCCCGGAGATCCGGAGTCGGGTGCACAGGTCCGAGACGTCGCTGCTGGCCAGCTCGAGGCGTTCGAGCTGGTCGACATCCGCGCACCGCAGGTGCAGCCGGCTCCTGGCCTGGCGCAGGACAACTGGCCTGGTCCCCGGGGCGAGGTCAACGGGGGTGCAGGAGGGCTGCGCCACCTCTTCCAGCTCTGGAGCAGCAGGACTGGCCTCGTGCGCCCACGTGAGGTCTCGATCGCGCACGACCACGAGGGATGGGGCGCCTTGGTGGCGAACCATGTGCGGAGTCCCGACGGGCACGTCCAAGGCTGTCAGGACCGCGAGCGAGGTTTGCAGGCACTGAGCGAGCTCCTCGACCGGCGAGAACGTGCGCAGCACGATCTCCTCGTTGTCCCGCGAGATCACGAAGGCCGTGTCGGGCACTCCCAGCCGAGCCGCCATGGCGGCGGGCTCGGCCACGCTGTCGCCGTTGACGACCACCACCGTGTGATTTCCACCGTGGTCTCCGTCGGTGAAGACCCGCCCCAGCCAAGCCTCGGCCCGGCTGCTCACGACAGGCCCCCGGGGTCGCTCGACGTTGCGGCCAGCGCCAAACGCGTCGACCGAGCGATCCAGTTCGTCGGTCGTGATGGTCAGCGGCGGGGTCCAATTGACGACGCCTTCGTGGTCGAGGCCGAATGTCGCTCCGGTCCTCCCGAAGTCGGTGACGTTCCCATCGACGATCAGCAGCATGGAGCTCCTTTCGGTGAACGAGCGCAACTCGGTGAGGAAGCCGGGTACCCGCCCGCGGCCCGCATGCCTCCCGCGCTCTGAACGCATTCGACAATGAGGCCGGCCACGGCTTGGGACCCGAAGTCGGGGTGCGCCAGGATCTCCTGGCCGAACTGGTGCCCGCTGGAGGTCACGTGGCTGAAGCCCACGTCCGCCACGAAGGATCGAAGTCCGAGAGATCACACGTCCTCCGAGAGTGAGGACGAATTCGTCCTCTTGCCAAGGCCTTGGCGATTGTGCCAGTGGGGGTAGGCCAGCACGTCGGCGGTACGCGACCCGTAGCCGCGCGAGCCTCACAGTGGTCGGCCAACGGTGGGCGTGGAAGGGCAAGGCCGGCTCGGCCAGTCACGATCCAACGGACCCGACGGGCGCCGCCAGGCGGCCCTCTGGACCGGCGGCTACTGTCCGGTGCGCCCGTCGATGCACTCCCTCAGGAGGTCGGCGTGGCCGCAGTGCCGGGCGTACTCCTCGATCAGGTGCACCACGATGTCGCGGATCTCGACCTGGTCGCCGTCGAGGTCGACCGTGGCACCGAGGTCGGTGACTCCCACGTAGTACTCCTCGGCCGCGCGTACCTGACCTCGCCAGGTCGCGAAGGCCTCCTCGACGACCGCCTGGTCGCCGACGGCATGGTCGAAGTCGGCGTCGCGGTCCTCGCTCTTGTTGTAGAGGCGCGGCTCGTCCTTGCCCTGGAGCGCCAGCTGGAACCAGCGGTGCTCGACGGCCGCCATGTGCCTGACCAGCCCCAACAGGGACATGCTCGACGGTGGCACCGACCGGCGCGCGAGCTGCTCGGCGTCGAGGCCCTCGCACTTCATCTCGAGCGTCTTGCGGTAGCGGTCGAGGTACTCGCCCAGCACGGCCTTCTCGCCTCGGGAGACGGCGTCCACCTCGCGCGGGTCGTCCTCGGGGTCGACCCACATGTCCGGGTACTTGCGCGCGGGCTGACTATCTGAGCTCATCGGCGTAGCGTGCCATGTATGCGCACGCGCCGGACCCTCGCCGCCGCGGCCGTCACGCTGCTCTCGGTGTCGTGGGGTGCTTCAGCCTCGGCGGCGCCGCAGCACCACGAGGCGCCCGCCCACCACCCGATCGTCATCTCCCACACGATGAGCTCGTGCGGCAACATGAACGGCTTCTGAGGTCAAACCGATTGGTCCGCGCCCGAGGCTGACAGGTAGCCTCGGGGCACAGGCGTTCGAGCCGTCATCAGCGGCGAGCCTCCGGAAGAACGGTCCGTGCGAGCGGGCTCAGTAGAACCGGACGGGTAGGCCCGTCACAGCCGTGAACGAGGGGTCGCACTCCGTCATCACGAGGGGTGCGGCAAGCGAGGTGGTACCGCGGCGGAAGTCGTCCTCGTGTCAGGACCCGACACGAGGAGCGCACCGCATGGCCTACCCCCAGGTCTCTCACACCGGCGATGAGACAGCCGTCCCGTCGAGCCCGTCCTTCCCGCAGATCGAGGAAGCGGTGCTGGCCTACTGGGCCGATGACGACACGTTCCGCGCCAGCGTCGAGCAGCGCGAGGCGGGGGAGGACGGCGCCAACGAGTTCGTCTTCTACGACGGCCCGCCGTTCGCCAACGGGCTGCCTCACTACGGCCACCTGCTCACCGGGTACGTCAAAGACCTGGTGCCGCGCTTCCAGACCATGCGTGGGCGCCGCGTCGAGCGCCGCTTCGGCTGGGACACCCACGGGCTGCCGGCGGAGCTCGAGGCGATGCGCCAGCTCGGGATGAAGACGACCGAGGAGATCCTCGACCTCGGCATCGAGAAGTTCAACGCGGAGTGCCGCAAGTCGGTCTTCGAGTACACCTCGGACTGGCGTGAGTACGTGACGCGGCAGGCCCGCTGGGTCGACTTCGACAACGACTACAAGACCCTCGACCTGACCTACATGGAGAGCGTCATGTGGGCCTTCAAGCAGCTCCACGACAAGGGGCTTGGCCTACGAGGGCTTCCGCGTGCTGCCCTACTGCTGGAACGACGAGACCCCGCTCTCCAACCACGAGCTGCGGATGGACGAGGACGTCTACCAGCCACGCGTCGACCCCGCCGTGACCGTGGGCCTGCGGCTGACGAGCGGCCCGGCGGCGGGTGCCCTGGCCCTGGTCTGGACGACGACCCCGTGGACGCTCGCGGCGAACCTCGCGGTGATGGTCGGCCGCGACATCGACTACGTGGTCGTCGAGTCGGACTTCACAGGTACGACGGAGCGGTACCTGCTCGCGGAGGCCCGGCTGGCGGCGTACGCGAAGGAGCTCGGCGACGACCCGGTCGTCGTCGCGCGTCACCGCGGTGCCGACCTGCTCGAGAGCACCTACACGCCGCCGATGTCCTACTACCTCGGCCACGAGCGGGCCTTCCGCGTCGTCGACGCCGACATCGTCACCACCGAGGACGGCACCGGCCTGGTGCACACCGCGGGCGCCTTCGGTGAGGAGGACAAGGTCGTCACCGACCGGGAGGGCATCGAGCCGGTCGTGCCGGTCGCCAAGGACGGCACGTTCACCCCGCCGGTCGACGACTACGCCGGGCTGCACGTGTTCGAGGCCAACCTCGCGATCATCGACCACCTCCGGGCGATGACGAAGGGTTCGGCGAGACCGGGTCCGTCACCCCCGGCACCGTGCTGCTGCGCCGCGAGTCCTACGAGCACTCCTATCCCCACTGCTGGCGCTGCCGCGAGCCGCTGATCTACATGGCGGTGTCGTCGTGGTTCGTGTCGACCACGAAGATCCGCGACCGGATGCTCGACCTCAACCAGCAGATCCGGTGGGTACCCGAGCACGTCAAGGACGGCCAGTTCGGCAAGTGGCTGGAGAACACTCGCGACTGGTCGATCTCCCGCAACCGCTTCTGGGGATCGCCGATCCCGGTCTGGCGCAGCGACGACCCGGCGTACCCCCGCGTCGACGTCTACGGCTCGCTCGACGAGCTCGAGCGCGACTTCGGCGTACGCCCCGACGACCTGCACCGGCCGTTCATCGACCCGCTCACCAGCCCCAACCCGGACGACCCTCGACCGATCGATGGCGGAAGTCCACGATGCGCCGGGTCACCGACGTCATGGACTGCTGGTTCGAGTCCGGGTCGATGAGCTTCGCCCAGGTGCACTACCCGTTCGAGAACGCCGAGTGGTTCGAGCACCACTTCCCGGGCGACTTCATCGTCGAGTACATCGGCCAGACGCGCGGCTGGTTCTACACGATGCATGTGCTCGCCAGCGCGTTGTTCGAGCGGCCGGCGTTCGAGACCTGCGTCAGCCACGGCATCGTGCTGGGCTCCGACGGCCAGAAGATGAGCAAGTCGCTGCGCAACTACCCCGACGTCCGTGAGGTCTTCGACCGCGACGGGGCCGACGCGATGCGCTGGTTCCTGATGTCCAGCCCGATCCTCCGTGGCGGCAACCTGATCGTCACTGAGCGCAACATCCGCGAGGGCGTCCGCCAGGTGCTGATCCCGCTGTGGAACTGCTGGTACTTCTTCGCGCTCTACGCCAACGCGGCCGGCTACACCGCGCAGCGGCGCACCGACTCGAGCGACCCGCTGGACCGCTACCTGCTGGCGAAGACGCACCAGTACGTCGCCGACATGACGCGTCAGCTCGACGACTACGAGATCGCCAACGCGTGCGACTCGACGCGGTCGTTCCTCGACGTGCTGTCGAACTGGTACATCCGCCGCTCGCGCGAGCGCTTCTGGGCGGCCGACTCCCCGCAGGTTGAGGAGGGCCGTCAAGGCCCGTCACGAAACCAAGGCACAGAAGACGCCTTCGACACTCTCTACACGGTGCTCGAGGTCGTCGCGCGGTGCGCGGCGCCGCTGCTGCCGCTGACCACCGAGGAGATCTGGCGCGGCCTGACCGGCGAGCGGTCGGTGCACCTGACCGACTACCCCGCGGCTGACGAGCTCCCTGCCGATGACGCTCTCGTCACGGCGATGGACCAGGTCCGCGAGGTCTGCTCGGCCGGGTCCGCGCTCCGCAAGGGCGCCGGGCTGCGGAACCGCCTGCCCCTGGCCGAGCTGACGGTCGTGGTGACCGGCGCGGACACGCTCGCCGGCTTCGAGCCGATCGTCGCCGATGAGCTCAACGTGAAGTCGGTCCGCCTGCTCGACGCCGACCACCCGGAGGCGACGTCGTACGGCGTCTCCCAACGGCTCACGGTCAACGCCCGCGCCGCCGGGCCGCGGCTCGGCAAGGACGTGCAGACCGCGATCAAGGCGTCGAAGTCCGGCGACTGGTCGGTCGACGCCGACGGCCAGGTGACCGCGGGTGGCCTGGTGCTGGAGGCGGGGGAGTACACCCTCGACACCGTCGCCGGTGGCGGCGACGACTCCGCCACCGGGATGCTTCCGCGGGGCGGGTTCGTGGTGCTCGACACCGCGCTGACGCCGGAGCTCGAGTCCGAGGGCGTGGCACGTGACCTCGTACGCGCGGTCCAGCAGGCCCGGCGTGACGCCGGCCTGGAGGTCTCCGACCGGATCGCGCTGACCATCGCGGCGCGTGCCGACGTCGCTGACGCCGCCCGGGCCCACCAGGACCTGATCGCCGCCGAGACCCTCGCCACGTCCCTCGCCGTCGAGGTCTCCGACGTCGAGCACCCCGTCATCGAGCTCCAGCGGGCGTGAGGCCGAGCTCGGTCGGTCGAGGTCGAGGTCGCGCCAGCGACCGTCACGCCTCAACCACCGGAGGTGCGGTGGTCTGAGGTGCGACGAGCGCTCGCGACGAGCCTCGACCAACCACCCCTGACAAGATGACCGGCGTGACCGACCTGGACCTGTCCGCCGACGCGGTGACCCTGCTCGAGCAGCTGGTGAACATCGAGTCGGTGAGCAAGAACGAGGCGCGGATCGCCGACGCGGTGGAGGCCGCGCTGCGGCCGCTGGCGCACCTCGACGGTGACCCGGCACGGCAACACCGTCGTCGCGCGAACCGTCGCTGGGGCTGCCCGAGCGCGTCGTCATCGCCGGCCATCTCGACACCGTGCCGGTCAACGCGAACCTGCCTGCGGTTCGCGACGGAGACGTCCTACATGGCCTGGGCACCTGCGACATGAAGGGCGGTGTCGCCGTGATGCTCAAGATCGCCGCGACCGTGTCGGCGCCCAACCGCGACATCACCTTCTTGTTCTACGAGTCCGAGGAGATCGAGGAGGAACACAACGGTCTCCGGGTCCTCTCGCAGAGCCGCCCGGACCTGTTGGAGGCCGACTTCGCGATCCTGATGGAACCCTCGGACGCGGTCATCGAGGCCGGCTGCCAGGGTTCGATGCGCGTCGACGTGACCGTCCGGGGCGAGCGCGCGCACACAGCACGGTCGTGGAAGGGCGTCAACGCGATCCACCGCGCAGGCGAGATCCTCGACCGGCTCAACGCCTACGAGGCGCGGATGCCCGTGATCGACGGGCTGGAGTACCACGAGGGTCTCAACGCGGTCTTCATCAACGGCGGTGTCGCCGGCAACGTGCTGCCCGACGTGTGCACGGTCCAGGTCAACCACAGGTTCGCTCCCGACCGCAGCGAGGCCGAGGCGGCGGCGTACGTGAGGGAGTTCTTCGCGGGCTTCGAGGTCGTCGTCACCGACTCGGCCCCCGGTGCGCTGCCGGGCCTCGACCGGCCGGCGGCCAAGGAGTTCGTCGAGGCCGTCGGCGGCGCGGTGAACCCCAAGTTCGGCTGGACCGACGTCGCGCGGTTCTCCGCCCTCGGCGTGCCCGCCGTCAACTTCGGGCCGGGCGACCCGATGCTGGCCCACAAGCAGGAGGAGTTCGTGCCGGTCGAGCACGTCCTCCGGTGCGAGTCGGTGCTGCGCACCTGGCTCGGGGGCTGAACGCCGGACCTCTGGACACTTTCCGGCACCAGGTGCCGGAAAGTCCCTGCGCCGGGCTTGGAGGGTCCGCGGCCTTCCATGCATCAGGTGGGTGAAGTGCTCCGGTACCTTCACCGCAGTCACGGAAACCAGCGGGGCACCCGCCGCCCTGACGTCATACGACTGCGCACACCTGAAAGGCTGGCCCCATGGTGAAGAGCAAGACCAAGGGTCCGGTGGTGCAACGCCGCGACCAGGTCGACGAGGGCACCACCGACCAACGGCTGCTGGACTCGCGCGGTCCATCCGACTGGGTGCACACCGATCCGTGGCGCGTGATGAGGATCCAGGCGGAGTTCATCGAGGGCTTCGGGGCGCTCGCCGAGCTCGGACCGGCGATCGCGGTCTTCGGTTCCGCGCGTACCCACCCCGGCGACCCGACCTACGAGCAGGCCGAGCGCACCGGCGGCGCGCTGGCCGAGGCCGGCTTCGCCGTGATCACGGGTGGCGGCCCGGGTTCGATGGAGGCGGCCAACAAGGGCGCGAGCGAGTCCGGCGGCGTCAGCGTCGGGTTGGGCATCGAGCTGCCCTTCGAGTCCGGCCTGAACCCGTGGTGCGACATCGGGGTCAACTTCCGCTACTTCTTCGCGCGCAAGACGATGTTCGTCAAGTACTCCCAGGGCTTCATCGTGCTGCCCGGTGGCTTCGGCACCTTGGACGAGCTGTTCGAGGCGCTGACCCTGGCGCAGACCGGCAAGGTGACGTCGTTCCCCGTCGTGCTGCTCGGCACGTCGTACTGGCAGGGACTCCTCGACTGGCTGCACGAGACCGCCCTGGCCCAGGGCACCATCAAGCAGCTCGACCTCGACATGCTGCGGCTCACCGACGACGTCGACGAGGCGGTCGCGGTGATGGTGGCCGCGCGCGGCGGCCGGCAGACAGGGATGTGACCCGACGATGATGTGGTTCTTCGCGGTCCTGGTCGTGCTGGCCATGGGCGGGATCGCCGTGGTGGCCGCGGGGCGAGGGACGCCGATGGCGCCGGCGTACGACGACCGGCCCGACGCGACCGTCCCCGGCGACCGGGCGCTGGCGTCCGACGACCTGAGGACGAGTGCGGTTCTCGCTGGCCTTCCGCGGCTACCGGATGTCGGAGGTCGACACCCTGCTCGACCGGCTCGCGAGCGAGATGGAGACGCGCGACGCCGAGGAGCGCGTCGAGGACGACCACACCTCCGGGTGAGGCAGACTGCTGGCCGTGAAACCCGAGTACGTCGTCTACGTGCTGACCGCGCTCGCCGCGGTCGTCGTGGTGCTCACCCGCCTGCGGCTGAACAAGGACGCCGCGGCCGGCAGGCACCAGGTGGGCGTCGGTGTCCTCAACGTCCACACCTTCTGCGGAGTGCTCGCTCTGGTGGGCTGGGTCGTCTACCTCGTCGGGGAGGACGACCTGGTGGGCGTCGTGGCGCTGGCGTTCTGGTGGCTGACCACCTTCGCCGGCCTGCTGATCCTGCTGCGCTGGTTGCCCAGCCGGGGCCGTCACGCCACCGGGGTCCGCGACGACACCTGGTCGGAAGGGCCTGGGCTGTCGATCCTCGCCCACCTCGGGTTGCTGGTCGGCGTACTGGTGTTCACGTGGTTCTACGTCTCGCGCTGATCCTGGCGGTCTCGGCGGGCGTGACCGCTGGCCAGACCGCGGGGCCACCCGCCGCCGCCTCCGAGTCGCGGCCGGTCAAGGCGGCGTACGCGAGCCAGGTGATCGGCCACTCCGTCGCGGGCCGCCCGATCGTGGCCTGGCACCTCGGTGAGACCCGCAAGCCGAAGGTCGTCCTGATCGCCGGGATGCACGGCAACGAAGGAGCGCCGAGCGCGATCCTGCGCACCCTGCGAGACGGCCGGAGCGTGCACGGCATCGACCTGTGGGTGGTGCCGGCCTACAACCCCGACGGCCTGGCCCGAGGTACCCGGCGCAACGCTCGCGGCGTCGACCTCAACCGCAACTACCCCTACCACTGGGCACCGCTGACCGGCTCGTACTACTCCGGCCCCGAGCCGGCGTCCGAGCCGGAGACCCGGGCGATGATGAGGTTCCTCGCCAAGGTGCGGCCCGACTGGATCCTGTCGTTCCACCAGCCCCTGCACGGCGTCGACGTGGCGGTCGAGCGCCCGGTGTTCGCCCGCCGCGTCGCTCGCCTGCTCGGCCTGCCGACCACCACCCTCGACTGCGGCGGCGTCTGCCACGGCACGATGACCGGCTGGTACAACCATCAGTTCCGCGGTTTCGCCCTCACCGTGGAGTACGGCGCCCGTCCCTCGCGGCCCCTGATGGCCAGGGTCGCTCCCGGGCAGGTGCTCCGCGTCTTCGGTGCCTGGCGAGGTACGAACAGGTTCGACGTCCTGCCCTGACCGAGCCGCTCGTCGAGGAGGGCCGTCAAGGCCCGTCACGAGACCGGCCGACTTGTCCGGTTGCGCCGGTTTCGTGGCCAGGCGCTAGCGCGCCTTCCTCAACCAACGAGGTTCGGTCAGCGTCCTTGGAAGACGGGCTTCTCCTTGTTGACGAAGGCGTGGACGGCGGCGCGGTGGTCGTCGGTGGCGCCGGTGAGAGTCATCATCGTCGACTCGAAGGCGACGGCCTCCTCGAAGCTGTGGCCGGCGGCGTAGGCGACCGAGCGGCGGATGGCGCCGTACGCGACCGTGGGGCCGGCAGCCAGTGACGCAGCGAGGGCCGAGACCTCGTCGGCGAACGTGGCGGCGGGGACGACGCGGGTGGCCAGGCCGAGGGAGAGAGCCTCGTCGGCCTTGATCGTGCGCGGCTGGTAGAGCAGCTCGATGGCCCGGGCGGGGCCGACCAGCCGCTGCAGGGTGAACGACGAGCCGGTGTCGCAGGAGAGCGCGACGCCGGCGAAGGCGAGGTTGAACCCAGCCGTGTCGGCCAGGATGCGGAGGTCGCAGGCGAAAGCGAGCGACGCTCCCGCGCCGGCGGCCACGCCGTTGACCGCGGCGACGACCGGCTTGGCCATGCCGGCCAGAGTCGTGACGATCGGGTTGTAGTGCTCCTCGACGGTGCGGAACAGCTGGTCGGTTGCCCCGCTCTCGAGGATCTCGATGTGCTGCTTGAGGTCCTGACCGACGCAGAAGGCGCGACCCGTGCCGGTCAGCACGACGCACCTCACCGCGACGTCGTCGGCGACCGTGCGCACGGCGTCGAGGAGCGCCTGCTTGGTCGCGACGTCGAGGCTGTTCATCGCCTCAGGACGGTTCAAGGTGATGGTGGCGACGCCGTCGGTGACGTCGAGCAGCACGGGATCGGTCATGAGATGCATCCTGCCGCAGCCGGGCACGGGAAGGTCCCGGGGCGGGCCGTAAGGCGCCCGGTGAGCGTGATGGGGGATAATGGCTGGCAACGTGGCTGGGCGCACCAGCGCACTCAGGGAGCAACACATCAGGAAGAGGTGCCGGATGGCGGCAATGAAGCCGCGGACAGGCGACGGTCCGCTGGAAGTCACCAAGGAAGGCCGCGGCATCGTGATGCGCGTCCCGCTCGAAGGTGGCGGCCGCCTGGTCGTCGAGCTGAACGCCGAGGAGGCCGGCGCTCTCGGCGATGCCCTCAAGGACGTCGTCGGCTGAGCCCGATGGCTGCCCCTACCGCTGGCACCGCGACTCCCACACTCCCACCCCAGGTCTCTCCCCCCAGTTCGCCTTGAGCGGTGCACTCCCGCACGCTCTGCGGGGGGTCGACGTGGTGGCGCTCCCGGTCCTGCCGCTCGACAGTACGAGCGACTCCGAGGCGGGGGTCCTGCTCGGTCCCGGGGCAGACGAGCTCGGTGACCGCCTCGGGCTCGACCTGCTCGGCGCGTGTGAGATCGGCAAGGCCACCGGAAAGGCGGGCGAGGTCACCAGCATCCCGGTCCCCGGTGGCGGCCCCGACAATCCCGACCTGGCGCTGGTCCTGCTCGTCGGCGTCGGCGAGGCGCGCGCTGTCGACCTGCGCCGCGCCGGCGCGGCACTCGCCCGGGCCGCCCTCGACCGCCGTGGGGTCGCGACCACCATTCCGAGTGTGACCGGTCCCGAGGGGCTCGAACCCTTCGTCGTCGGCGCGATGCTGGGCTCCTTCGGTTTCCACTGGCGCTCCAGCGGCCCCGAGCACCAGCCCGTGCCTCAGGTCGTCATCGCGGACAGCTCGACCGACGAGGCCACCGCCACCTCGCTACGACGTGCCGTTGCCGTCGGCGGCGCGGGCTGGCGCGCTCGCGTGCTCGCCACCGTGCCGGCCAACCTGAAGAGCCCCCAGTGGCTGGCCGACCAAGCCGTTGCGCTGGCCGACGACGTCGGCCTGAAGGCGACGATCTGGGACGAGTCCAAGCTCGCCAAGGAAGGCTTCGGGGGCATCGTCGGCGTCGGACGGGGCTCCGACCACCCGTCGTTCCTGATCCGCCTCGACTACACGCCCCAGGGCGCGTCGTCGAAGACCCCTCGGGTCGTGCTCGTCGGCAAGGGCATCACCTTCGACTCCGGCGGCCTGTCGATCAAGACCGCCGAGGCGATGACGACCATGAAGCGCGACATGACCGGTGGTGGTGTGGTCATCTCCGTGCTCGGGGCGCTGGCGGCGGTCGACTGTCCGGTCAAGGTCACCGGTCTGATCGCTGCTGCCGAGAACTCCGTCGGTGGTGACTCGATGCGACCGGGCGACGTGCTGCGCCACTACGGCGGTCGCACCAGTGAGGTCACCAACACCGACGCCGAGGGCCGGTTGGTGATGGCCGACGCCCTCGCCTACGCCGCCGACAAGCTCGCGCCCGCCGCCATGGTCGACGTCGCGACCCTGACCGGCTCGATGAAGGTCGCACTCGGCCAGCAGATCGCCGGCTACTTCGCCAACCACGAGGCCCTTGCGTCGGCGATCTTCGAGGCCGGCGAAGCGTCCGGCGAGCCGTTCTGGCGGTTCCCGCTGGTCAGCGACTACGAGGACAAGCTCACCTCCAAGGTCGCCGACGCCGACAACGCCGCCGGTGGCGCGGGCTCGATCACCGCGGCGCTGTTCCTCCAGCACTTCGTCGGGTCCGTGCCGTGGGCACACCTCGACATCGCCTCCGTCGGCGACTCGCCCACCGAGAGCTATGAGTGGAGCGCCGGCCCGACCGGCTTCGGAGCCCGCGCGCTGCTCGCGTGGCTGGGCCAGCCCGACCCCCTGGAAGGAATTACCGGAAAGTGACGATGCACGCCCTGACCGTCCGCTGGTCCCTGACCGAGGCGCCCGGCGGCGTCGAGGACAAGCTCGCCGCCTACGTCGAGGAGACCTCGCACGCCCGCTTCACCGGCATGGACGGGTTGCGCTTCAAGACCTGGCGGATGCGGCCGGGGGAGTGGTTCGAGGGCTGCTACGTCTTCGCCTCCGACGAGGCGCGCGCGGCGTTCCAGGAGACCTTCACCGCAAGTGCCGCCGAGTCGCCCGGCTCACAGATCATCGGCTCCGCCCCGGTCCTGATCGAGCCGTGCGTCGTGGTCGCCGTCGCCGAGGGCGGCGAAGGATTCCTCGCCGCGCCGTCGTACTGAACGAGCTCGACCTCACGCCTCGGCTTCGGGTGTCCATTCCTTCTTGGCGACCAGCAGCCCGTCGCCGACGGGCAGCAGCAGCTCGACCAGCTGTTCGTGCTCGGCGACCTGCCGGACGAGCTCGCGGATGGCGACCGTCTCCTCGTCGCGCTGCGCCGGGTCGGCCACCCGGTCGTGCCACAGCGCGTTGTCGAAGGCCACCACGCCACCCGGCCGCAGGAGCCGCAGCGCCTCCTTGAGGTAGGCGGCGTACTCGACCTTGTCGCCGTCGGCGAAGACCAGGTCGTAGTGGCCGTCGGTGAGCCGCGGCAGCACGTCGAGGGCGGCGCCCGCGATCGTGCGCACGCGCTGCGTCGCCACGCCGGCGTCGTTGTAGGCCTCGCGCGCCAGCCGCTGGTGCTCGGCCTCGATGTCGACGGTGGTCAGCACGCCGTCGCTGCGCATGCCGCGCAGCAGCCAGACCCCGGATACGCCGGTGCCGGTGCCGATCTCGACCACCGCGCGGGCGTCGAGCACCGACGCCAGGAACCGGAGCGCCGCGCCACCGCCCGAGCCGATCGGCGCCACCCCCACCTCCTCGGCGCGCACCCTGGCCGCCGCGAGGACGTCGTCCTCGGGGACGAAGGCCTCTGCGTAGGTCCAGGTCGCCGGCTTGGGAGGACTGGTCACCATGTTCGGACACTAGCGCCAGATCGGGCCGCCGGACGGCGGGGAACACCGTGCCGACCCGGATCGTTGTCACGGACGAGTGAGGGTCGCCTATCAGGTTCCTCTCAGGACCCGTATCTACCTTGAGGAGTGACAGACGCTTGTTCGGCACAAGCAGGCGCCCCAGCAGTCGACCCGACGATCACGTGGAGGAGGTCGCGATGGAGACGACTCCCAACGCGGTCCCCACGTGGGACGAGGTCGTCGAGCTGCACTCCGACCGGGTCTTCCGGCTCGCCTACCGCCTCACCGGCAACCGCCCCGACGCCGAGGACCTCACCCAGGAGGTCTTCGTCCGCGTCTTCCGGAGCCTGTCGACCTACCAGCCCGGCACCTTCGAGGGCTGGCTCCACCGCATCACCACCAACCTCTTCCTCGACCAGGCCCGCCGCAAGCAGCGCATCCGCTTCGACGCGCTCTCCGACGAGCGGGCCGACCGACTGACCAGTGCGAGCGCGCCGCCCGATGCGGCGTACGCCGACCGCACCTTCGACGACGACGTCGAGCTCGCGCTGGCCAGCCTGCCGCCGGAGTTCCGGGCGGCCGTCGTGCTCTGCGACGTCGAGGGGCTCTCCTACCAGGAGATCGCCGACATCATGGACGCCAAGCTCGGCACCGTGCGCTCGCGGATCCATCGCGGCCGGGCCATGCTGCGCGAGGCTCTTGCCCACCGTGCACCGACCGCCGGCCGCGAGCGGTACGCCGGCCCGGCCGTGCCCGGCCAGGTCGTCACCGGTGGCCTGGCGGGTGGGACAGCATGATCGGCGGCCACCTCGGCAGCCGGGTCAGCGACCTGCTCGACGGGCAGCTCACGCCCGACGAGGAGGAGCGTGCCTGGCAGCACGTCCACTCCTGCCACTACTGCCGCGACCTCGTCGAGCGCGAGGGTTGGGTGAAGACCCGCCTGGCGGGGCTTTCCCTGGGCGGCACCCCTGCTTCCGAGCGGCTCAAGGGCGCCCTGATGGGCGCCCAGGCCGGCCTGACCCCGGGCGACGCGCTGCTGGCGTTGAGCGCCAAGCCCCGCCGAGGCAGCCTGGTTGCCATCGGCGGCGGGGCTGCCGGCGCCGCCGTGCTCGGCATGCTGGCGCTCGGCGCCGCGCCGGCCAACGCCCCGGCCATCGACCGGCGCCCCCCCGCGACCAACCTGCCCGGGCCAACCCTGGTCAGCCCCACGACGTTGCCGAGCGTCGTCCCGACGCTCACGCGTCGCGCTCGCTGAGGCGTCTCCCCCCTCCGGAGGCGGTGATCCTTGCGGCCCTGGGCGAAGATAGGGCCGTGAGCGACCGACAGCAGCCCCCAGCCGACGACTCGGTCGGCCAGGAGGACACCGCCCCGTTGTCGGGCCTGCCCCTCGATCCGCACGCCCGGTTCCGGCCACCGTTGCCGCCACAGGACACCTCGTGGGTGCCGCCGACGACGCAGCCGCCCCCGCTCCACTACGACACTCCCGCCCCTGCTCCTGGTCCGGCTCCGGGCCCGCAGCCGCAGTGGCACCCCACGTCGTACCCACCGCCGGGCACCCAGCCGATGCCCGCGTACGTCGCCGCGCCCGTGCGCCACCGACAGGAGCGCGGTCGGGTCTCGCGGTGGGTCTGGCCTGTGGTCTGCGCCCTGGCCCTGGTGGTCGGCGGGCTGGCGGGTGCCCTGGGCGGAGCAGCCTACGAACAGTGGTCCTCGGAGCCCGACGGCAACGGCCGCGTCGCCGGCGGCCTCCAAGGCGCGGGCGCCACCTCGGAGGCGCCGCTCCCGGTCGAGAACGGGTCGGTCGCCGCGGTCGCCCGGAAAGTGCTCCCCAGCACGGTGCAGATCGTCGCGCAGTTCGAAGGGCAGGACGACGGCGCGACCGGGTCGGGGTTCGCCCTGGACACGCAGGGTCACTTCGTCACCAACAACCACGTGGTGGCCGACGCGGCCGAGAACGACGGCCCGATCCGGGTCGTCGACCAGAACGGCAACAGCTACGACGCCACGGTGGTGGGGCGTAGCCCGACCTACGACCTGGCCGTGTTGTTCGTCGAGGAGGGTCCCGAGATGCCGGCGGCTTCGCTCGGTGCGTCGCAGGCGCTGAACGTCGGCGACCCGGTCGTGGCCTTCGGGTCGCCGCTCGGCCTGAGCTCGACCGTCACCGCCGGCATCGTCAGTGCGCTCAACCGTCCCGTCACCACCGGCGACTCCAACAACGAGTCCTCCTACATCAACGCCGTGCAGACCGACGCCGCCATCAACCCCGGCAACTCCGGTGGTCCGCTCGTCAACCTCCGGGGCCAGGTGGTGGGCGTCAACTCCGCCATCGCCACCACCGGCGGCGCGGTGCAGGGCGAGGCGGGCAGCATCGGCGTCGGGTTCGCGATCCCGGTCGAGCAGGTCAAGGTGACCGCAGACCAGATCATCCGCACCGGCGAGGCGCGCTACCCGGTGATCGGCGCGAAGGTCGTGACCGGCGGTACGGGCAGCGACCGGGGAGCCGAGATCAGCGAGGTGCTGGCCGGGACGCCGGCCGACCAGGCCGGGCTGCAGAAGGGTGACCTCGTCACCGAGCTCGACGGCACCCGCGTCACCGACGGGATCGCCCTGATCGTGGCCATCCGCTCGCACCGCCCGGGCGACGAGGTCGAGCTGCTGCTGCTCCGCGAGGACGACGAGCTGACCCTGACGGTGACACTCGGCTCCGAGGTCGGCTAGGGCGTGTCTCTCAAGTCTCGGGCGTTGCGTAGCAGGCCATGGACTTGGGAGACACGCCCTAGGTCCGCTCGGACTCCTGCGGGGTCTCTCGCGCGTCGCGGGTCTCGTCGAGGTCCTCGAACGGGTGCTCGTCGATGAAGGTGCGCGCCTCGGCGTACATCCGCTGGATGTAGGCCTCGAGCTCGGTCGCCTCGACCCGCCACTGGCCCCGGCCGCCTATCTTGATGGCCACCAGGTCGCCGCGCCTGACGAGTGCGTAGACCTGCGCGCTGGAGGTGTTGAGGACCTCGGCCACGTCGGTCAGCGTCAGGAAGCGCGGCGCCTTGCCCCGGGCTTGTGACTGATCGGCCATGCGGTCATGGTGTCATTGCCGACCCGGAGGTCCGGCGCACCCTCCCCGCGGCTGTGGACACGGGCGTCACGCGGCCCAGAGTCCCGGCATGATGACGCCCGTGAGCAGGAATCTCGGGAGCTCCGGCGCGCCCCACGCTGCCCAGGCGGTGCGGGTCACCAGGCCGGGCTGGCGCGATCCGCGCCTGTGGGTTGGTGTCCTCATCGTCACGGTGTCGGTGGTCGCCGGTGCGCGGTTGCTGGCGTCCGCCGACGACACGGTCAGCGTCTGGGCCGCCGCCCGCGACATGGGCGCGGGCGACACGATCACCGCCGACGACCTGGTCGTCCGGCGGGTGCGCTTCGGCGAGACGACCGGGCTCGAGCGCTACTTCGGCGCCGCTTCCGACCTGCCTGCCGAGCTCCGGCTCACTCGTGGCGTCGGCGCGGGCGAGCTGCTGCCCCGCACGGCCGTCGGTCCGGTCGGAGACGACGGGTTGGTGCAGCTACCGGTCGCGGTCGACGCCGAGCTGGTGCCGCCGGCCGTGGCGGCGGGCTCGGTGGTCGACCTCTACGTGCTGCCCTCCAGTGGTGGACGCTGCCCCGCCGGCTGTGCGCCGGTACTGCGCGGTGTCACCGTCGTGTCCGCCTCCTCGCTCGACGAGGGTTTCGGTACGTCGGGCAAGCGTCAGCTGGTGCTCGGAGTCGCCGACGACGAGGCCGGCGACTTCTTCGAGGCCTACGGCGGCGTCGACGCGCCCACCGTGACCGTGGTCCGACGGGGCTGAGGGGGTCCGCGTGGTCGTCGTGCTGATCCTCGCCTCGGGGGCGGCCTGGGAGTCCGCTGCGCTCGGTCTGCTCGAGCGCGAACCGGGAGTCGTCGTGCTCCGCCGCTGCGTCGACGTTCCCGACCTGCTCGCGGCCGCGTCGGCCGGTCAGGCCGACGTGGCCGTGGTCGCACTGGAGGCGCCCGGCCTCGACCTCGCTGCGATCGACCACCTGCGTCGCTTCGAGGTTCGCCCCCTGGCGGTCGTACCGGCCGGGCCCTCCGACCAGCACCGGGTGCGCGCCGCCCGACTTGGCGTCGGAGTGAGCGTCGCCGACGACCGGCTCGACGAGCTGGCCGCGGCGGTGCAGTCCGACACCGAGTCCGCTGACACCGTCGTCCCCGACCCACTCGCTCCCGACTCGCCGGCTCCGTCAGGAGGCGGCCGCGTCGTGGCGGTGTGGGGACCGGCCGGGGCGCCAGGGCGGACGACCGTCGCGATGGCCGTCGCGGCCGAGCTCGCGGCCCGGCGCCGGCGTACGACGCTGGTCGACGCCGATCCCTACGGCGGCGCGGTCGCCCAGCAGCTGGGAGTCCTCGACGAGGTCTCCGGACTGCTCGCGGCGGCGCGCCTGGCAGGCAGCGGTGCCCTCGAGGCGAAGTTCGGCTCCGTGCAGCGAGCGGTGGGGGAGCACCTGACCGTCGTGACGGGGCTGCCGCGGCCCGACCGGTGGGTGGAGGTGCGGGCCGGGGCGGTCGAACACCTACTCGAGGTCGCGGCCGCTCACGGCGACGTCGTGGTCGACACCGGCTTCGCCCTCGAGTCCGACCCAGGGGGCGAGTTCGGCGCGCGACCACCTCGCAACCAGACCACGCTCGCGGCGCTCGCGCAGGCCGACGAGGTGGTGGTGGTCGGGTCCGCTGATCCGGTGGGCCTCTCGCGGCTGGCACGGGGGCTGGTCGACCTGCGGGAGGTGGTTGCCGGGGCGCCCGTCCGCGTGGTGGTCAACCGGATGCGACCGTCGCTCGGCTGGTCCGAGAAGGACGTCGCCGGCATGGTCGAGGGCTTCGCCCGGTTGGTGGACCTGCACTTCCTGCCCGACGACAGGCCGACGGTCGACCGGGCCCTGGTCGGAGGCCGAACGTTGGTCGAGGTCGGGGAGTCGCCGATCGGCCGTGCGGTGAGCGCCCTCGTCGACGGCCTCGCACCCGAAACCGCGTCGGCGCGCGAACGATCCGCGCGGGGCTACCGTCGCTCACCCCGCCCGCGGCGGCGGGCGATCAGGCCGCGAAGAGCAGGTAGAGCCCGCCGATCGTGAAGGCGACCATCGCGAGCAGCAGCGGTAGCTGACCGGTGATCCGGTGCTTCTCGGGCAGCACGACCAGAGCCCGGTCGTGTGCGGCGACGACCCCGACCACGTGACCCAGCACCACCGCGATCACCTTGGTCGTGGCCAGGGCTGTCGGGTGGTAGGAGATCGCATAGCTGACGCTCCAGCCAGCCGTGCCGAAGAGGTTGCTGCCGTTGGACAGCGGGTCGCTCGCCAGGATGAGGGTCTGCTGGCCGACCTCCACGAGGTAGGTCAGGTAGTGGGCCACGATGTAGCCAGCGACGATCGGCACGATGGAGTGGGCGAAGATGTTGGGCAGGTCGGCGCGACGGGTGCCGGGCTCGACGCCGGTGGCCATCGTGCCCGCGACGAAGACGAGCCCGACCACGACGCAGAAGCCCAGCAGGGCCAGGTTGTTCAGCAGGTACGTCGACAGGTCGGTGCTCTGGACGAACTTCACCCACGGCGTCGAGTCGCGGAAGGAGTCGAACGCCGTGCTGCCGAAGAGCACGGACACCACCGCCACCAGCCCGGGGCGGACCTCGACCGTGGACAGGTTGGCGAGAGGGCTGCGGACGAGCAGCCGCGCGTCATCGCCAGTCCTGGTCATTCGTCTGGGCCCAGATCGACAGCTTGGACAGCAGCGTGGAGTAGACCTCGAACGGGTCGGCGCGCTCGTAGAAGGCGCTGCCGAACACCGCGCCGCCGATGAGCATCACGCCCACGTAGACCGCGCACCACAACCGCACCGGGCCCAGCTCGGTGCCGTGCGGGTAGACCAGCTCGAGCCACACGAACGCGAAAAGGCCGAGCGCGGCCGGCCAGTAGCCGAGGCGGTGGGGGTAGTCGTAGAGCCCGCGGTCGGGGTCGCCGGTGAGCCGGCCCACCAGGGCGTGGATGGTGCGGACCGGGCTGACCGCCCGCCACACCGGGCCGAGGAGCAACGAGGCGATGGGCAGGCCGACCCACCACCACACGTAGAACATCCCGAAGACCGGGTTGGTGAGCAGGTCCTTGCCGAAGACGCCGGCGAAGGCGCCGAAGCCGAACAGGACCAGGCCGATCGTCCGCATGGCGACGTGCCAGCCTCGCGAGGCCACCAGGTCCGACAGCGCTCGCGGGGCGGGTCGCCCGAGCTTGCGCGGGTCGTCGTACCTCGGGTGGCGCCAGGCCAGCGCGAGCACCCCGAACGAGACGGCGAGGGCGGCGACGGCCCCCGCGATCGCCAGCTCGGGCGGCAGCGGCAGGTCCTTGGCTCCGCCGATGCCGTGCTGGGCGAAGCCGCCGGGGACGAGCACTCCCGTGTCTCAGCTCACTTCGAGCTGGACGATGACGGCGTCGAGGTCGTGGGACTCGACATCGACGACGCCGGGCTGGTCGATCGGCTCGATGGTGACGGTGGAGGTGCCCTCGTCGTACTCGAGCTCCTGCTCGGGGTCGCTGTGCACGTGGATCTCGCCGGCCGCGTCGGCGGTGATGTTCAGCTCGATCGGCTGGCCGACGTCGACCTTCACCCGCTCGCCGTTGGGTGTCACGGTGTCGCCCTCGAAGGACACGTCGATGGATGCGGGAGCCGTGTCGCCGTTGGTGCCGCTGCTCTCGTCGTCACCGCATGCGGTGAGCCCGAGCATCGCAACGGCCAGGAGTGTCGCAGAGACGAATGCGCGCAGCATGTCTGGAACAATCCCACGCGACCCTGAACGCGTCCTGAACCACCCCTGGGAAGGCCCCCATGAGTGATTGGCGATGAGCGAGCGGCTCCGGCCCCGCGACCTGGCGGTGCTTTCCGGCGAGTCCGCGTCGACACCGCGCCACAACGCCACGGTCGAGATCTTCGACCCGGCCGACTCCGGTTTCGACTACGCCCGTCTCGTGGAGCTGGTCGGTGACCGCATCAGCTTCGTGCCGCGCTACCGCCAGCGGATCGCCAGGGTGCCGGGCGGTCTCGCCAACCCGGTCTGGGTCGACGACCCCGACTTCGAGCTCGGCTACCACGTACGCCGCTCAGCGCTGCCGCGCCCGGGCTCGGCCGACCAGCTGTTCGAGCTGGTGGCGCGGATCGTGTCGCGGCCGCTCGACCGTCACCGGCCGCTGTGGGAGGTCTACTTCATCGAGGGCCTCGAGGAGGGCAAGGTCGCGGTCCTCTCCAAGTCCCACGAGGTGCTGGTCGACGGGGTCCACACGGTCGACCTCGCCCAGGTCCTCCTCGACCGCAGCCCCGATCCCCGACCGATGCACCACGACGACTGGCGACCGCTGTCCGCGCCTTCGCCGACCGGTCTGGTGGCCGGGGCGCTCCAGGACTCGGTGACCGAGCCGGCGACGGCGCTCGAGACCGTCCGGGCCTCGGTCGACGCGGCGCTCCGGTCGGCCGATGCGCTCGCCGGCCGAGCCGGCGCGATCGCGGCGGCGCTGGCGGGGGAGCTGGGCAACCGCGGGCCCGCCGGGGACCACCCGCTCGGTGGTCAGCTGTCGCAGCAGCGCCGCGTGGTCACCGTCCGCACCGCGCTCCACGACTACCTCGACATCCGGCAAGAGCACGGCGGGAGCGTCAACGACGCCATCTTGGCCACCGTGACCGGCGCGCTGCGTGGCTGGCTGCTGGCCCGAGCGGAGTCGATGAGCGGGGTCAAGCACGTCCGCACGGTCGTGCCCGTCTCGGTGAGCGACAAGGACCTCGAGACCACGTCGCTGGGCAGCCCGATCATCGCCTACTTCGTCGACCTACCGGTCGGTGAGCCCAGCCCGGTCGTCCGGCTGCACCAGGTGTCCTACGCGTTCAAGGCGCACAAGGAGACCGGCCGCGGCGTCGCGGCCAACCGGCTCGCCGGGATCGCCGGCTTCGCGCCGTCGACCTTCCACGCGATCGGCGCCCGGGTCGCGGCCGACGAGGCGCGCCGGGGCTTCCAGCTCAGTGTCACCAACGTGCCCGGACCCCAGTCGCCGCTGTTCGCCGCGGGCGCGCGGATGCTCGAGACCTATCCCGTGCACCCCCTGCTGCCCGGGCACGCCTTGGCGATCGGCGTGACGTCGTACGACGGGCACGTCTTCTACGGCATCACCGCCGACCGCGACCGCGTCCCCGACGCGGAGGTGCTCGGGCAGTGCGTGCCGGAGGCCCTCGACGAGCTGCTCGAGACCATCAGCGGCCGGACCCGCGCGCCACGCGGCCGGCGGGCCAAGAAGCCGAGCAAGCCCAGGACGACTGGGCGCAGCCGGTGATGCGCGTCTACCAGCCGAGCACCTTGACCGAGCTGGCCGCGGCACACGCCGCCGGGTCGATGCGGCCCGACCAGGACGCGGTGGTCAGCGAGAGCGAGGCCGAGGACGACGAGTACGCCGCGCTGATGACGGCAGCAGACATCTCCACGGAGCGGCTGGCCGGGCTGGCCGACGGGCTCCGGCGCCGCGTGGTCGTGGTCCTCGAGGTCGGCGGGACCGAGATCCTGGCCGTGCACGCCGATCCGGTCGACGACGTCGATCCTGACGACGACCTGGCGTGGTACGCGAGCCAGGAGGTCGACTCGCTCGCTGAGCGGGATCGTCTGACAATATCGGCGGAATGGACGCCATCTCCTTCCCGCCCGCGCCGGTCAACGAGCCCAACCTCACCTACGCCCCGGGCAGTGCTGAGCGGAAGGCGCTGGAGGACGAGCTGGCCCGGCTCGAACGGCGCCAGCACAACCTTCCGCGCCCACATCAACGGCCGCAAGCGCGCCGGCGGCGGCGCCGAGATCCACGTCGTCCAGCCGCACGACCACCAGCATGTGCTCGGCACCATCAAGGGCACGACGCCCCGCGACGCCGAGCTGGCCATCCGCGCGGCGCTCGCCGCGGCACCGGACTGGCGGGCGATGTCGATCGACGACCGCTGCGCGATCCTGCTCAAGGCCGCCGACCTGCTGGCCGGCCCGTGGCGCCAGCGGATCAACGCGGCCACCATGCTCGGCCAGTCGAAGACGGCGTTCCAGGCCGAGATCGACTCGGCGTGCGAGCTGATCGACTTCTGGCGGTTCAACGTCCACTACGCCAAGCAGATCTACACCGACCAGCCGATCGCCAACAGCCCCGGCGTGTGGAACCGCACCGACCACCGGCCGCTCGAGGGATTCGTCTACGCCATCACGCCGTTCAACTTCACCGCGATCGCCGGCAACCTGCCGACCGCTCCCGCGCTGATGGGCAACACCGTGATCTGGAAGCCGGCCCCCACCCAGCAGCTCGCCGCCTCGCTGACGATGGAGCTGCTCGAGGAGGCCGGGATGCCGCCCGGCGTCATCAACATGCTGCCGGGTCACGGCCTCGACGTCTCGAAGGCCGCTCTCGCGCACCCCGACCTCGCCGGCATCCACTTCACCGGCTCGACCCCGACCTTCCAGCACCTGTGGCGGACCATCGGCGAGAACATCTCGTCGTACCGCTCCTACCCGCGCATCGTCGGCGAGACCGGCGGCAAGGACTTCATCGTCGCCCACCCGAGCGCCGACCCCGACGTCGCTGCGGACCGCGATGATCCGCGGCGCGTTCGAGTTCCAGGGCCAGAAGTGCTCGGCCGCCTCGCGTGCGTACGTCGCGAAGTCGGTGTGGACGAAGATCAAGGACGACCTGGTCGTCGCAGACCGAGTCGATCGCGATGGGCGACGTCACCGACTTCACCAACTTCATGGGTGCGGTGATCGACGACCGGGCGTTCGCCAAGCACAAGGCCGCGATCGCCCGTGTCCGCCGCAACAACCACCTGACCCTGCTGGCCGGCGGCCAGACCGACGACTCGGTCGGCTACTTCGTGCGGCCGACGATCGTGCAGTCGACCGACCCGACCGACCAGATGTTCAACACCGAGTACTTCGGTCCGATCCTGGCCGTCCACGTCTACGACGACGCGCGGTACGAGCGGGTCGTGCAGCAGATGGAGTCGTTCGCGCCGTACGCGCTGACGGGTGCGGTCATCTCCCAGGACCGCCAGGCCATCGCCTGGACCCAGAACGAGCTGCGCTTCGCTGCCGGCAACTTCTACATCAACGACAAGCCGACGGGCGCGGTCGTGGGCCAGCAGCCTTTCGGCGGCGCGCGTGCCTCCGGTACCAACGACAAGGCCGGCGCCGCGGTCAACCTGCTGCGGTGGACCTCTCCGAGGTCCCTCAAGGAGACGTTCGTCCCGCCGACCGACTACCGCTATCCGTACATGGGCTGACCTCCGCGGTCGCGCTTTCCCTGGCGGGCCGTCATGAACCTCCCTGCGCCGTGCGGCCGGCAGGTTCGCCTGCGGCGGGCGTTTCGCCTGCGGCGGGCTTGGGTCGGGATCGCCGGCCTTGCGGCGACAGCGGGTGCCGTCGGGGGACAGGGCGTCAGCGGCGCCCTCCTGTGGTCTGACCTCCGTGGGTGGTTGCCTCACTCCGGGCGCCTGCGCTTTAGCCCCCGAGGCACCGCCCGTGCCGCCGCTCCGGCCATCGCTCGCGGCCCGTGGGTGGGACGGCCGTGGTCACCGTGAGCGGTCCGCTCACGGTGACCGCAGGGCCTCCCCCCACGGGCCGCGAGCGTCGGACGGCGGCACGGGGATGCCCTGCGGGGGCTAAAGCGCAGGCGCCCGGAGTGTGCAACCACCCACGAGCAGGGACCACAGGAGGGCGCCGCTGACGCCCTGTCCCCCGGAGGGCATCACCGCCGCTGTGCCAGCCGCCGCAGGCCCAAGCGACCGCCGCAGGCGACCCAAGCCCGCCGCAGGCGAAAACCAAGCCCGCCGCAGGCGAAAATGAGACCGCAACCAGGGGAACCGTGAGCGGAGGCGTAAACCCTCCACTCGCCGGCGAGCCACTTGACGCCGACCTTGTTCTCGGCGCGGAAGGCGTCCTTGCATGAGGCCGGCGACGAGGTCCTCGAGCTTGCCGCCGACCAGGGGGACGGCGACCCGGACGTCCATGGTCACGGTCTCGACGGCGTCGGGGCCCGCCTGCACCAAGACGGCCTTGCCGTTCATCTCGCCCGGCTTGCCCGGGATGTGCACCTCGAACGTCGCCTCGGTCGGGGAGATCCACTCCTCCCGCTGCACCAGGTCGATGGTGGCGCCGACGAACTTCCGGGCGAACGACGGGACGAGCTCTGTGCCGTAGGTGCGGTCGAGGTCGACGGTCATCGACCCGTCGTCGTACTCCTCGATCGTGACGGCGGAGTCCTCGACCGCCTGGTAGGTGCAGACGGCCTGCCGGAACTCAGGATCAGCGAGCATCGCGCGCACCTCCTGGACCGTCCGGCCGGGGTAGCGGAGCTCGACGGTGACCGACTTCATGGTCCCCATCCTGGTCATCGCTGGTCGGTGGCGCCAGCGGCGCTCCCAGGGTCGTAGAGTCGAGGCGTGTCAACGGCGACCGACCTGAAGAAGTCCGAGCTGCTCGACCGGGCGACCGAGCTGGCGATGGCGCGCAAAGGGTCCGGGGGCCCACCGCCCGACGACGTGGGCGCCCTGATCAAGGCCTACTACCGTCACATCGCCGCCGACGACCTCACCGACCGCACCGACGTCGACCTGTACGCCGCCCTCGCGTCGCAGTTCCGGCTCGCCGACAACCGGCCGCAGGGCCGCGCCAACGTGCACGTCTTCACTCCGAGCCACGGCGACAACGGCTGGTCGGCCGGCGGCCACTCGGTGGTCGAGATCGTCACCGACGACATGTCGTTCCTCGTCGACTCGGTGACGATGGAGCTCGGCCGCCAGCAGCGCGAGATCCACCTGGTCATCCACCCGCAGTTCGACGTCGTCCGCGACATCACCGGCGTGATGCAGAGCGTGCACCCGGTCGAGGACGAGAGCAAGACGTCGGAGGGCGAGGCGATCCGCGAGTCGTGGATGCACATCGAGATCAGCCGTCTCGGCGCCGACGAGGACCCCCATGAGATCGAGGAGCTCCTCCAGAAGGTCCTCCGCGAGGTCCGCGACTCCGTCGAGGACTGGGACAAGATGCGTGCGCACGCGCTCGAGATCGTCGACGAGCTGACCTCGTCACCGCCGCCGCTCGATGCCCGGCAGATCGACCTGGGTCGCGCCTTCTTGAAGTGGTTGGCAGACGACCACTTCGCGTTCCTGGGCTACCGCGAGTACCGCCTCGAGCGCGACGGCGACGACGAGATACTGCGCGCCGTCCCCGGCACCGGCCTCGGCATCCTGAGGGCCGACCAGGAGCAGTCCAAGGCCTTCGCCAAGCTGCCTGACGCCGCCAAGGCCAAGGCCCGCGAGAAGACCTTGCTGGTGCTGTCCAAGGCCAACTCCCGCGCCACCGTGCACCGGCCGGCCTACCTCGACTACGTCGGGCGTGAAGACCTTCGACGAGAACGGCGAGGTCAGCGGCGAGCGCCGGTTCCTCGGCCTGCTGTCCAGCGCGGCGTACACCGAGTCCATCACCCGCATCCCGCTGCTGCGCGAGAAGGCCGCCGAGGTGCTGGCGCGGATCGGCGTCGAGCCGCGCAGCCACGCCGGCAAGAGCCTGATGGACACCCTCGAGACCTATCCGCGCGACGAGATCTTCCACACCCCGGCCGAGGAGCTCGCCGAGGTCACCCAGGGCGTGCTGCAGACCGTCGGCCGCCGCCAGCTGCGGGTCTTCGTCCGCCGCGAGACCTACGGCCGCTACGTCTCGGTGCTGTGCTACCTACCTCGCGAGCGCTACAACACCGCCGTCCGCGAGCGGTTCTCCCAGATCCTGCTCGACCGCTTCGAGGGCGACAGCATCGAGTTCAACGTCAAGATGAGTGAGTCGACGACCGCGCGCGTCCACTTCGTCGTGCACCCACCCCTCGGTGCCGAGATCCCCGAGGTCGACGGCCGCGACCTGGAGCGGATGTTCACCGACGCGTCCCGCTCGTGGCGCGACGACTTCATCACCGCCACCGTCACCGAGTACGGCGAGGACCGCGGCTCGCGGCTCGCGCGCCGCTACGCCGACTCGTTCCCCGAGGCCTACAAGGAGGACTTCTCGGCCACGACGGCCGCGCTCGACGTCGGTCGTCTCGAGGCCATCGACGAGCGACCCGGGGATCGACCTCTCGCTCTTCTCGCCGCTCGACGCGGGCCGCGGCGAAGCGCGGCTGAAGGTGTTCCGCGTGGGCTCGCCGCTCTCGCTCTCGCAGGTGCTGCCGATGCTCACGTCGATGGGCGTCGAGGTGCTCGACGAACGGCCCTACGAGCTCGACGGCCTCGACCGGCCGACGGTGGTCTACGAGTTCGGCCTGCAGTACCCGCCCGGCCTCCCGGACGAGAAGCGCGGCCTGTTCCAGGACGCGATCCGGGCGGTGTGGGAGGGCTACAACGAGATCGACGGCTTCAACGCCCTGGTGCTGGCCGCTGGACTGACCTGGCGGCAGGCGACCGTGCTCCGCGCCTACGCGAAGTACATGAAGCAGGGCAACTCGCCGTTCGCGGTCGACTACATCGAGGCCGCGCTGCGGGGCAACACCGACATCGCCCGGCTGCTGTGGCAGCTGTTCCAGGCTCGCTTCGACCCGGGCAAGAGCGGCCTCGACGCCGACGCCGAGGCGCGCACCGCGCGGGTCGAGGAGATCGAGGAACGCATCAAGCGGGCCCTCGACGACGTGGCCAGCCTCGACCACGACCGGATCCTGCGGTCCTACCTGACCCACATCAAGGCGACCCTGCGCACCAACTACTTCCAGACCGGGACCGACGGCTCGCTGCACCCCTACATGAGCTTCAAGATGGAGCCGTCGGCGATCCCCGACCTGCCGGCGCCGCGGCCGCGCTTCGAGATCTTCGTCTACTCGCCGCGGGTCGAGGGCGTGCACCTGCGCTTCGGCGCGGTCGCGCGCGGTGGGCTGCGCTGGTCCGACCGTCGCGACGACTTCCGCACCGAGGTGCTCGGCCTGGTCAAGGCGCAGATGGTCAAGAACACCGTGATCGTGCCGGTCGGCGCCAAGGGCGGGTTCTTCTGCAAGCAGCTCGCCCGACACCGGGCGACCGCGAGGCCTGGCTGGCCGAGGGCGTGGCCTGCTATCGCACGTTCATCTCCGGCCTGCTCGACATCACCGACAACCTCGTCGAGGGCGAGACGGTGCCGCCGAAGAGCGTGGTCCGCCACGACGGCGACGACTCCTACCTCGTGGTCGCCGCCGACAAGGGCACGGCGACGTTCTCCGACATCGCCAACGGCGTGGCCAAGGACTACGGCTTCTGGCTCGGCGACGCCTTCGCCAGCGGCGGCTCGGTCGGCTACGACCACAAGGCGATGGGCATCACCGCCCGCGGCGCCTGGGTCTCGGTCCGCCGCCACTTCCGCGAGCGCGGCATCGACTGCCAGGCCGAGGACTTCACGGCGGTCGGCATCGGCGACATGTCCGGCGACGTCTTCGGCAACGGCATGCTCTGCTCCGAGCACACCCGGCTGGTCGCGGCCTTCGACCACCGCGACATCTTCATCGACCCTGACCCCGACGCCGCCACGTCGTACGCCGAGCGCAAGCGGCTGTTCGAGCTGCCGCGGTCCTCCTGGCAGGACTACGACAAGAGCCTGATCTCCGAGGGCGGCGGGGTCTTCCCGCGCACCCTCAAGTCGATCAAGGTGAGCCCGCAGATGCGGAAGGCGCTCGGCATCGACGACGGCGTGCAGACCCTGACGCCGGCCGAGCTGATGCGAGCGGTCCTCAAGGCGCCCGTCGACCTGCTCTGGAACGGCGGCATCGGCACCTACGTCAAGGCCGCGAGCGAGACCGACGCCGAGGCCGGCGACAAGGCCAACGACGCCATCCGCGTCAACGGCCGCGACCTGCGCGCGCAGTGCGTGGGCGAGGGCGGCAACCTCGGGCTCACCCAGCTCGGCCGCATCGAGTACGCCGAGCGCGGCGGCCGCATCAACACCGACTTCATCGACAACTCCGCGGGCGTCGACACCTCCGACCACGAGGTCAACATCAAGATCCTGCTCGACCGGGTGGTCGCGGCCGGCGACCTGACCGAGAAGCAGCGCAACGCACTGCTGGCCGCGATGACCGACGAGGTCGCCGGCCTGGTGCTGCGCGACAACTACGAGCAGAACCTCGCGCTCGCCAACGCAGCGGCCAACGCGCCGTCCCTGCTCCACGTGCACGAGGACTGGATGCGCCAGCTCGAGAAGCGCGGCGTCCTCAACCGCGAGCTCGAGGGCCTGCCCGTCGACCCGCCAGGTACGCCGGATGCTCGAGCGGGAGGAGGGTCTGAGCGTCCCCGAGATCTCGGTGCTGCTCGCCTGGACCAAGATCGTGCTGGCCGACGAGCTGCTCGCCTCCGACCTGCCCGACGACCCCTACTGCCACGTCGACCTGACGGCGTACTTCCCCGAGCCGATCCAGCAGGGCTTCGCCGACCAGGTCGTCGAGCACCCGCTGCGCCGCGAGATCATCGTCACCCAGGTCGTCAACGACCTCGTCAACGGCGCCGGGCTGACCTTCTGGCCGCGGCTCCAGGGCGAGACGGGCGCCGGGCCGGCCGAGCTGACCCGAGCCAACTTCGTGGCCCGCGAGATCTTCGGGTCGCTGCCCTACCGCGACGAGGTCGCCTCCCACGACAACGTGCTCGAGGCCGCGGTGCAGACCCGGATGCGCATCGAGATGCGCACGCTCGTCGAGCGGGCGTCGCGATGGCTGATCACCAACCGGCGCCCACCGCTCGACAGCCAGGCCACGGTCGAGTTCTTCCGCGACCGGGTGCAGGCGGTGATGCGTGAGCTGCCCACGCTTGCTGACCGGTCGCGAGCTCGACGCCTTCGAGGCGCGCCGCTCGCTGCTGATCGACAGCGGGCAGGTACCCGAGGACCTCGCCGCGCGCACGGCGGTGCTCCACCCGGCGTACCAGCTGCTCTACGTCCTCGAGATCGCCGACCGCGACGAGCTCGACCCGGTCGAGGTGGCGCGGGTGCACTTCCAGCTGGGCGAGCGGCTCGGCCTGCCGATGCTGGTCGGCAAGATCCTGGCGCTGCCGCGCGACGACCGCTGGCAGACGATGGCCCGGGCCGCCCTGCGCGACGACGTCTACGCCGTCCACGCCCAGCTCACCGCCCAGGTGCTGCGCGCGACCGACGCCGACGAGCCGGCGCCCGCGCGGATCGCCGGCTGGGAGGAGGGCGACTCGGTGGTCGTCGCGCGTGCCGCGTCGACCCTGGAAGACATCTGCGCCGACGAGTCGGGCGACCTGGCTCGGGTCTCGGTGGGGCTGCGCGTCGTACGCGGGCTGCTCGCTTCGTCCTGATCCCGACTCGAGACTCCCGACCCGTCGACGCTCCCTAGACCACGACGGCTCAGTTACCCGCTCGACCGGGGAAGGCCGACCGAAGACCGTTACCCGGGGTAAAGGATTTCACGGAGGTCGGTGGGGCGTCGTATGGTCGATCAAGCGATGCCACCCTCTTCTTCTGCCGGCCCACGGCCGGTCCCAGCGCCCACCCGCCCGCCAGCGTCAAGTCGCTCTGGCGGCTGCGCGGCTACCTTCGTCCCCACCTGCTCGCGCTGGCGATCATGCTCGGCACCGCGCTCGGCGGCATCGCGCTCGCGATCGCCATCCCGCTGGTGACCAAGGCGCTGATCGACGGCCCGATCACCAACGGCGAGATCGACGGCGTGCTGCCGCTCGGCCTGCTCGCCCTCGCTCTGGGGATCCTCGAGGCGGTGCTGATCTTCTGGCGCCGCTGGGTGCAGTCCAACGCGGTGCTCCAGATGGAGACCGCGATGCGTCACGACCTCTACGAGCGGCTGCAGGAGCTGCCGATGAGCTTCCACAGCAAGTGGCAGTCGGGCCAGCTGCTCTCGCGCGTCGACCACCGACCTGTCGGCGATCCGGCGGTTCAGCGGCTTCGGCCTGCTCTTCCTGATCATCAACATCCTCCAGGTCACCGCGGTGACCGTCGTGCTGCTCCACATGTACTGGCCGCTCGGCCTGGTCGTCGCCTTCACCGCCGCTCCGATCGTGTGGCTCTCCATGCGCTTCGAGAAGGGGTACGTCGTCTTGTCGCGGCGGGTCCAAGACGAGCAGGGCGACCTCGCCACCCGCGCCGAGGAGGGCGCCGTCGGCATCCGGGTGATCAAGTCCTTCGGCCGCAGCGCCCACGTCTCCCAGGACTACGACGCCGCGGCTCAGCAGCTGCGCGGCACCAGCCTGGAGAAGGTCCGGCTCGCGGCCCGCTTCTGGACCTTCCTGGAGATGATCCCCAACCTCGCCGTGGTCGTCGTGCTGCTGCTCGGCGCCATCGGCGTGGGCCGGGGTGCCCTGACGCCCGGCGAGCTGGTCGCCTTCATCACGCTGATGCTTTCGCTGGTGTGGCCGGTGGCCTCGCTCGGCGTCATCCTGGCGATGGCGCAGGAGGCCATGACCGCCGCCGCGCGCATCCTCGAGATCTTCGACACCGAGCCCGACATCGTCGACGGACGCGGTGAGCAGCCGGTGGCCGAGCGCGGTCACCTGCGCTTCGAGCACGTCGACTTCGCGTTCCCCGACGAGCCCGACCGGCTGGTCCTGCGCGACGTCAGCCTCGACATCGCGCCGGGCGAGACCGTCGCCCTGGTGGGCGCCACCGGCAGCGGCAAGACGATCCTGACCGCACTCGTGCCGCGCCTCTACGACGTCACTGGAGGGCGCATCACCCTCGACGGCGTCGACGTCCGCGACTTCACCCTCGACAAGCTCCGGTCGCTGGTCGCCACCGCGTTCGAGGAGCCGACCCTCTTCTCGATGAGTGCGCGCGAGAACCTCACGCTGGGGCGCTCCGATGCCACCGAGGCCGAGATCACCGAAGCGCTCGACGTCGCCCAGGCCGACTTCGCCCTCGACCTGCCCTGGGGCCTCGACACCCGCATCGGCGAGCAGGGCATGTCGCTCTCCGGCGGCCAGCGCCAGCGGCTCGCCCTGGCTCGCGCCGTGCTGGCCCAGCCGCGCGTGCTGGTGCTCGACGACACCCTGTCGGCCCTCGACGTGCACACCGAGAAGCTCGTCGAGGAAGCCCTGCGACGCGTGCTCTCCGAGACCACCGGCCTGATCGTCGCCCACCGGGCCTCCACCGTGCTGCTGGCCGACCGGGTGGCGCTGCTCCAGGACGGCACCATCACCCACGTCGGAACCCACCGCGAGCTGCTGGACACCGTGCCGGCCTACCGCGAGCTGCTCGCCGCCGACAGCGACGCCGATCTCGAGGGGGTCTCATGACCCAGACGAGTGACCAGACGACCCCACCGGCCACGTCACCGGCCCCGCTCCCCGAGCAGGCCTGGCGCGGCGTCGCGGCCGACAACATCGCCGGCGACGAGCTGACCGACGCGACGTCGGCGCGGCTGGCCACCCGCTCGCGCCGGCTGCTCAAGGACCTGCTGAGCCCCTACTCCAAGGCCATCAAGTGGCTGGTCGTCATCGTCGTGGTCGAGAACGCCGCCCGGCTCTCGATCCCCTACCTCGTCAAGGTCGGCATCGACTGCGGCATCCCGCCGATCAGCGAGGACGACAACCTCGTGCCGCTGCTGATGATCGTCGGGGCGATGCTCGTCGCCACGATCATCCAGGCGGTGACCCGCAACGTGTTCCTGGTGCGGTCGGGCACGATCGGCCAGGACGTCCTCTTCCAGATCCGGCAGCGGGTCTTCCGCCACTTCCAGCGGCTCAGCCCCGCCTTCCACGACAGCTACACCTCGGGCCGGGTCATCTCCCGGCAGACCTCCGACGTCGACGCGATCTACGAGATGCTCGAGTCCGGCTTCGACGGGCTGGTCACCGCCGCGCTGACCCTGGTCGGCACGGCCGCCCTGCTGCTCTTCCTCGACGTCAAGCTCGGTCTGGTGGCGCTGGTCTGCGGGCCGTTCCTGGCGTGGCTGACCAACTGGTTCCGCAAGTCGTCGGCCAAGAGCTACCGCGTCACCCGCGAGAAGGTCGCGCTGGTGATCGTGCACTTCGTCGAGTCGATGAGCGGCATCCGCGCGGTCCAGGCCTTCCGCCGCGAGCCGCGCAACCAGGAGATCTTCGACGACGTCAACGAGCAGTACCGCGCCGCCAACCTGGTCGCCTTCCGCCTGGTCGCCTGGTTCATGCCCGGCATCCGCCTGATCGGCAACATCACCATCGCGCTCGTGCTCATCTACGGCGGCTACCTCGCCTTCCACGGCGAGGTCACGGTCGGCGTGCTCGCGGCGTTCCTGCTCTACCTGCGGCAGTTCTTCGAGCCGATGCAGGAGATCTCCCAGTTCTACAACACCTTCCAGTCGGCCTCGGCCGCCCTGGAGAAGCTCTCGGGCGTGCTCGAGGAGGAGCCTGGCGTCCCCGAGCCGAAGGACCCCGTGCCGCTGCCCGACCCTCAGGGCGCCGTGAGCTTCGACCACGTCGACTTCGAGTACGTCGAGGGCGTGCCCGTGCTGCCCGGACCTCGACCTGACCGTCCCGGCGGGCCAGACCCTGGCGCTGGTCGGCACCACCGGTGCCGGCAAGACCACGCTCGCCAAGCTCGCGACCCGCTTCTACGACCCGGTCGCGGGCGGGTGCTGCTCGACGGCGTCGACCTGCGCGACCTCTCCGACGAGACCCTCCACCGCGCCGTGGTGATGGTCACCCAGGAGAACTACCTGTTCACCGGCTCGATCGCCGACAACATCCGCTTCGGCCGGCCCGGCGCCGGCATCGAGGAGGTCGTCGAGGCCGCCACGGCGCTCGGCGCCGACGGCTTCATCCGCCAGCTGCCCGAGGGCTACGAGACCCAGGTCGCCAACCGGGGCGGCGTGCTCAGCGCCGGCCAGCGTCAGCTGGTCGCCTTCGCCCGGGCGTTCCTCGCCGACCCGGCGGTGCTGATCCTCGACGAGGCGACCTCGTCGCTCGACATCCCCTCCGAGCGACTGGTCCAGCACGCCCTGCGCACCATCCTGGCCGGCCGCACCGCCGTGATCATCGCCCACCGGCTCTCCACCGTCGAGATCGCCGACCGGGTGCTGGTGATGGAGCACGGCCGGATCGTCGAGGACGGCTCCCCGCAGGACCTGATCGCCGGCGGCGAGGGCCGCTTCTCCGACCTCCACGACGCCTGGATCGACTCCCTCGCCTGACCGCCCCACCGATTCGTCTGCGGTATCGCGGCTGTCCTGGGCGGACCGCTGACGAATCGGTGTCCTCACGCCTCCCCGGGCGCGACCAGCCCCGTCTCGTAGGCAACCACGACCGCCTGGACCCGGTCGCGCAGCTGTAGCTTCCCCAGGATCCGCGCCACGTGCGTCTTGACCGTCGCCTCCGACAGGTGGAACGCGGCGGCGAGCTCGGCGTTGCTCAGCCCCCGGGCGAGGTGCTGCAGCACCTCCCGCTCGCGCGGCGTCAGCGACGCCAGGTCCCGGTGCACGGCGGACGTCTCCTGGCCGCCGCGGGCGAACCTCTCCACCAGCCGACGGGTGATGGACGGCGCCAGCAGCGCGTCCCCGGAGCGCACCAGCCGCACGGCGGCGGTGAGCTGCTCCGGCGAGACGTCCTTGAGCAGGAACCCGCTGGCCCCCGCGGCCAGCGCCGCGTAGACGTACTCGTCGAGGTCGAACGTCGTCAGCATCAGGACCCGCGGTACGTCGCCGTCGGCGCCAGGATGCGGCGGGTCGCCTCGAGCCCGTCCAGCTCCGGCATCCGGATGTCCATCAGGACCACGTCGGGGCGGGTTCGCCGGACGGCGTCGATCGCCTCGGTGCCGGTGGCGCCTTGCCGACGACGTCGATGCCGTCGGCGGTGAGGATCATCCGGAAGCCGGTGCGCACCAGGGCCTGGTCTTCGGCCACCACGACCCGGACGGTCGTAGAGGGGTATAGGGTATAGGGTATAGGGGCATTCACGGGGTCCCCCACGAGACTTCCATGGGGTCCGCCGTGGTGGCGGGCGCGAGAGGGATGACCGCCGTGAGCCGGTACCCGCCGCGGATGCGCGGGCCCGCGTCGAGCGTCCCGCCGTACAGCGCGAGCCGTTCACGCAAGCCGATCAGTCCCCGGCCACTGCCTGCGTCGGCCGACGGCGGACGCGTGCCGCCGGTGTCGGTCACCTCGATCGACAAGCGGTCGGACCC
>CAVWXS010000048.1:0-40136 GCA_963758885.1 uncultured Actinomycetota bacterium | reverse complement strand
CTACGTGGCTGACGGCGCGGAGCTGACCCGGATCGCGCACGACGCCGGTGCGCTGATCTTGTGGGACCTCTCCCACTCCGGCGGGTCGGTGCCGGTCGCCCTCGACGAATGGGAGGCCGACCTGGCGGTCGGCTGCACCTACAAGTACCTCAACGGCGGCCCGGGCTCCCCGGCCTACTGCTACGTCGCCGAGCGCCACCTCGACAGCCTCACCCAGCCGATCCAGGGCTGGATGGGCGCCCAAGACCCGTTCCTGATGGGGCCGGAGTACGCGCCGACGTCGGGGATCCGCCGCTTCCTGTCGGGGACGCCCGCCGTCGTCGGCATGCTCGCGGTCGCCGACATGGTCGAGCTCATTGCCGAGGTCGGCATGGCCGCGGTGCGCGAGAAGTCGGTGGGGCTCACCGAGCACGCGATCGCGCTCGCCGACGAGCACCTCACCGGCCTCGGGGTCACCGTCGCCTCGCCGCGCGACGCCCACCGACGCGGCGGGCACGTCACGCTGCACCACCCCGCGATGCGGGAGGTGGTCGAGACGCTCTGGGAGCGTGACGTGATCCCCGACTACCGCGACCCCGGCGGGCTGCGGGTCGGCCTGTCACCGCTCTCCACGTCGTACGACGAGGTGGACCGCGGCATCGTCGCGGTGCGGGAGCTGCTGGCGTGAGCCCGCTGAACGAGCACGGCCAGCCGGTGGGCGACCCCGTCGACTGGACCGCGAGGCAGTTGCCGGTCCCGGTCGTGCTGACCGGGCGCTACGTCACGGTCAGCGGCCTGGAGCACCACCATGCGGAGGCCCTCTACGACGCCCTGGCCAAGCCCGAGGACGACCCCCTGTGGACCTACCGGTTCGGCGAGCGCCCGCCCACGAAGGAGGCGATGGCGGAGGCCGTCGCCGGGATGCTGGCGCACCCGACGGACGTGACGTTCGTGGTGACCCCGCACGAGCGGGGTCCAGAAGGGCTGGCCACCTTGATGCGGGTCGACGCCGTCAGCGGGTCGATCGAGGTCGGCAGCATCATCGTGGCGCGTACCCTGCAGCGCACTCGGGCCTCGACCGAGGCGATGTACCTGCTCGCCCACCACGTCTTCGACGCCCTGGGCTACCGCAGGTACGAGTGGAAGTGCGACGCGCTCAACGAGCCCTCGCGGGTGGCCGCGGCCCGGCTCGGCTTCACCTACGAGGGACGGTTCCGCAACGCGGTCGTCTACAAGGGCCGCAACCGCGACACCGACTGGTTCTCGATCACCGACGCCGAGTGGCCGCGCATCCGCGCCGCCCACGAGGCCTGGCTCGACCCCGCCAACTTCGACGAGTCCGGCGTCCAGCAGCAGCGCCTCGGCGACCTGATCGCGTCGTGATCTCCGACGAGCGGTTGGGCGCTCATGGGCGCTGAACGAGACAGGCGCCAACCCCAGGCAGCGGTGACGCTGGCACCGTTCGAAGGCCTCGAAGGGTGCCTAGCTCACCGCTGCGGTGTCCGATGGTCGTGGCAGGGTGGGTCGATGGCACCTGACACCACGACCCTGACCCGCAAGCAGGTTGCAGCCGAAGGGCTGGCCGACTGGGAGTGGCTGGTCGGCGCGATCGAGGCGCGTTACGAGACCGGTGGGTTCGCCACGGGTCTCGAGCTCGTCAACCGCATCGGCGCCGCGGCCGAGGAGGCCGACCACCATCCCGACCTCACCTTGACCTGGCCGCTGGTCCACGTCCGACTCGTCAGCCACGACGCAGGTGGTGTGACGAGCCGTGACGTCGCGATGGCCCGGCGGATCAGCGAGATCGCCGCCGAGATCGGCGTGACGCCGACGCGCGACAAGCTGAGCAGGGTCGAGTTCGGTCTCGACACGGCCGACACACCCGCGGCCATCCGTTTCTGGGCCGCCGTGCTCGGCTACGACGTCGACGACGACATCGCCGTGGTCGACCCCGACGGGCGTCAGGTCGAGCTGTGGTTCCAGGAGACCGACTCGCACGAGGCCTCGGCGCGTCAGCGCTTCCACGTCGACGTCTCGGTGCCGCCCGACCAGGCGCAGACCAGGATCGACGCCGCCCTGGCCGCGGGCGGCACGCTTCGTCAGCAACGATCGAGCGCCGGCGTTCACCGTGCTCGCCGACCCCGAGGGCAACAAGGTGTGCGTGTGTACCTGGCAGGGCAGGGAGCCGGAGTGATGGACCCCCGCGTCAGCTTCATCACCCTGGCCGTGCCCGACCTCGACGCCGAGCGGGCGTTCTACGTCGACGGGCTCGGCTGGGAGCCGGCCATGTGGGTGCCCGACGACGTGCTCATGATCCGGGTGGGCGACAAGCTGCTGCTCTCGCTGTGGGCGGAGCCTGGCTTCGAGTCCGAGGTCGGTCCGATCCGCCGCGGCGAGGGCCAGGTCCCGATCACGCTGGCCCACAACCTGCCCACGCGCGAGGAGGTCGACGCCGTCCTCGAGGACGCCCGCGAGGCCGGGGCGTCGTACGTCGGCCCCGCCGAGGAGCGTGAATGGGGCGGCTATACCGGCTACTTCGCCGACCCGGCTGGCTTCCGCTGGGAGGTCGCCTACAACCCCGGACCCATCGGGCAGACAGTTCTCCCGTGACGAGAGGAGCGAGATGACCACGCTGAGTGCCGACCAGATCCACCAGGAGGGGCTCACCGACTGGGTGCTGATCGTGCGCGCCCTCGAGGCGAGGTACGAGACCAACGGGTTCACCAAGGGCCTCGAGCTCGTCGAGCGCGTCGGCGCGGCGGCCGAGGACGCCGGCCACCACCCCGACCTGACCCTGACCTGGCCGACCGTGCTGGTCCGGCTGTGGAGCCACGACGCCCGCGGGGTCACCGAGCGTGACGTCGCCCTGGCCCGGACGATCAGCCAGATCGCAGCCGAGCTCGGGATCGCCGCGACGCCCGAGCGCACCCAGAACCTGGAGATGTGTCTCGACGCCGCCGACATCAAGGCGGTCGGCCCCTTCTGGGCGGCCGTGCTGGGCTTCGAATGGGACGAGGAGCACCTCGAGATCGTCGACCCCGACGGCCGGATGCCGGCCGCGTGGTTCCAGCAGACCGAGGCGCACGACCCACCGCGCCAGCGCTGGCACCTCGACATCCACCTCGACCCTGCCGTGGCTGACGAGCGCATCGACGCCGCGCTCGCCGCCGGGGGCACCCTGGTCAGCGACGCCGAGTCGCCGTCGTTCACGATCCTGGCCGACGCAGAGGGCAACCAGGTCTGTGTGTGCACGTGGCAGTCGCCTGACTCCGCGGCCTGACCTGCCACCATCCGGGCCGGCATTCGAGACGGGCATTCGAGACGGGCATTCGAGACGGGGATCCCGGATGTTGGGACGCGTGCGAGACTCGGATGACGGACCTCGGACCCGGCGACTACCGTGGGGCCATGCGCACGACGCTTGTACGCACCCGACGCGAGGACTGAGCCGCCAGCCGGTCTCGACCTCGCGTCACCCCTCGTTGCCGAGTCGGCCGAGGGGTTTTTTCATGTAGTCACGGATCGACCCGACAGGAAGCCAACGGACATGGGTGAGCCACAGCAGTCACTGGGCACCACGGTCACGGGTGCGCAGAGCCTGATCAAGTCGCTGGAGGCCGCCGGCACCACCGACATCTTCGGCATCCCGGGCGGCGCCATCCTCCCGGCGTACGACCCGCTGATGGACTCCTCGATCCGTCACATCCTGGTCCGCCACGAGCAGGGGGCCGGCCACGCCGCCCAGGGCTTCGCCGCGGCGACCGGTCGGGTCGGCGTGTGCATGGCCACGTCGGGCCCGGGCGCCACCAACCTGGTGACCCCGCTGGCCGACGCCCACATGGACTCCGTCCCGATCGTGGCCATCACCGGCCAGGTGGGCGCCGCCGTCCATCGGCACCGACGCCTTCCAGGAAGCCGACATCCGCGGCATCACGATGCCGGTGACCAAGCACAACTTCCTCGTCACCGACGCCGACCAGATCCCACGGGTCGTCGCCGAGGCCTTCTACATCGCCTCGACGGGCCGCCCCGGTCCGGTGCTGGTCGACGTGGCCAAGTCGGCCCTCCAGGCACGCACGACGTACGCCTGGCCCGCCGAGCTCCACCTGCCCGGCTACCGCCCGGTCACCCGACCCCACGCCAAGCAGATCCGCGAGGCCGCGCGACTGATCCTGGAGGCGAAGCGGCCGGTCCTCTACGTGGGCGGCGGGGTCATCCGAGCTCGCGCGTCCCGCGAGCTCAAGATCCTCGCCGAGCTCACCGGCATCCCGCTCGTCACCACGCTGATGGCTCGGGGCGCCTTCCCCGACAGCCATCCGCAACACCTCGGCATGCCCGGCATGCACGGCACCGTCGCCGCGGTCGCCGGCCTCCAGCGCAGCGACCTGATCGTCAGCCTGGGCGCCCGGTTCGACGACCGGGTGACCGGCAACCTCGACTCCTTCGCCCCTGGCGCGCGGATCATCCACGCCGACATCGACCCGGCTGAGATCGGCAAGAACCGCGCGGTCGACGTGCCGATCGTCGGCGACGCGCGCGAGGTGATCTCCGAGCTCGTCGTCGCTCTCAAGGCAGAGGCGGACGCCGGCCACACCGGCGACTACGAGGCCTGGGTCGACTTCCTGGCGGGCATCAAGAAGCGCTACCCGCTCGCCTACGACCAGCCCGAGGACGGCACGCTCGCCCCGCAGTACGTCATGGAGCGGCTCGGCAGGATCGCCGGGCCCGACGCCATCTACGTCGCGGGAGTCGGCCAGCACCAGATGTGGGCCGCCCACTTCGTCGGCTACGAGAACCCCGGGACCTGGATCAACTCCGGCGGCCTCGGCACCATGGGCTTCTCGGTGCCCGCCGCGATGGGCGCAAAGGTCGGCCGTCCGGACGCCACCGTCTGGTCGATCGACGGCGACGGCTGTTTCCAGATGACCAACCAGGAGCTCGCCACCTGCGCGATCAACGACATCCCGATCAAGGTGGCGGTGATCAACAACGAGTCGCTGGGCATGGTGCGCCAGTGGCAGACGCTGTTCTACAACGAGCGCTACAGCAACACCGACCTGCACACCGGGGCCGACAGGAGAATCCCCGACTTCGTCAAGCTCGCCGAGGCCTATGGTTGCGTCGGTCTCGCGTGCGACTCGCCCGACCAGGTCGATGCCACCATCGAGAAGGCGATGGCGATCGACGACCAGCCGGTCGTGGTCGACTTCCGGGTCCACCGCGACGCGATGGTGTGGCCGATGGTGGCCGCCGGCACCAGCAACGACGACATCAAGTACGCCCGCGGCCTTGCCCCCGAGTTCGACAAGGACGACCTTTAGATGAGCCGCCACACCCTCTCCGTCCTGGTCGAGAACAAGCCCGGCGTCCTCGCCCGGATCGCCGGCCTGTTCGCCCGGCGCGGCTACAACATCGACTCCCTCGCCGTCGGCCCGACCGAGCACGACGAGGTCTCCCGGATGACCATCGTGGTGAACGTCGAGGAGTCACCGCTCGAGCAGGTCACCAAGCAGCTCAACAAGCTCGTCGAGGTGATCAAGATCGTCGAGCTCGACGGCTCGGCCTCGGTCAACCGCGAGCTGCTGCTCGTCAAGGTGCGCGCCGACGCCGAGACGCGCGGGCAGATCCTCGACGTGGTCGAGCTGTTCCAGGCCAAGGTCGTCGACGTCTCGCCCGACACCGTGGTCGTGCAGGCCCAGGGCAACGTCGACAAGCTGGCCGACCTGCGCCGCCTGCTCGAGCCGTTCGGCATCCGCGAGCTCGTCCAGTCCGGGATGGTGGCCATCGGCCGCGGCTCCCGCTCGATCTCCGAGCGGACCCTGCGCCCGGTCGCCGTACCGTCTCCGTCCGCCACCGCCTGACCCACCACCAGACGAACCACCAGAAGGAGAGCCCACCGTGGCCCAGATGTTCTACGACGACGACGCCGACCTCGCCCTGATCCAGGGCAAGAACGTGGCCGTGCTCGGCTACGGCAGCCAGGGTCACGCCCATTCCCTGTCGCTGCGCGACTCCGGCGTCGACGTCCGCATCGGGCTCCCCGAGGGCTCGAAGTCCCGCGCCAAGGCCGAGGCCGAGGGGCTGCGCGTACTCACGCCTGCCGAGGCGGTGGAGGAGGCCGACGTCATCGTGATCCTGGCGCCGGACCACAAGCAACGCCAGCTCTACAAGGATTCCGTCGAGCCCAACATCACCCCCGGCGACACCCTGGTCTTCGGCCACGGCTTCAACATCCGCTTCGGCTACATCACCCCGCCCGAGGGCGTCGACGTGTTCATGGTCGCGCCGAAGGGCCCCGGCCACCTGGTCCGCCGCGAGTACGTCGACGGGCGCGGCGTGCCCGTCCTCGTCGCGGTCGAGAAGGACTACTCCGGCAAGACGTGGGACCTCGCTCTGTCCTACGCGAAGGGGATCGGCGGGCTGCGCGCGGGCGGCATCAAGACGACCTTCACCGAGGAGACCGAGACCGACCTGTTCGGCGAGCAGGCCGTGCTGTGCGGCGGCGCCTCGCAGCTGGTGATGTACGGCTTCGAGGTGCTCACCGAGGCCGGCTACCAGCCCGAGGTCGCCTACTTCGAGTGCCTCCACGAGCTCAAGCTCATCGTCGACCTGATGTACGAGGGCGGCATCGCCAAGCAGCGCTGGTCGGTCTCCGACACGGCCGAGTACGGCGACTACGTCTCCGGCCCGCGGGTCGTGGACGAGCACGTCAAGGACAACATGCGGCAGATCCTGGCCGAGATCAAGGACGGCTCGTTCGCCCAGCGGTTCATCGACGACCAGGACGCCGGCGGCCCGGAGTTCCAGGCGCTGCGCGAGAAGGGCGAGCAGCACCCGATCGAGCAGACCGGTCGTGAGCTGCGCAAGCTGATGGCCTGGGTGAAGTCGCACGACGACGACTACACCGAGGGCACCGCGACGCGCTGATCTCGTGACCGCTCGCTACACCCACGGCCACGCCGAGTCGGTCCTGCGGTCCCACCGCACCCGGACGGCGGCGAACTCGGCGGCGTACCTGCTGCCACACCTCGCCTCGGGCCAGCGACTGCTCGACGTCGGCTCCGGGCCGGGCACCATCACCGCCGACCTCGCGACCCTGGTCGCGCCCGGTGAGGTCGTGGCGCTCGAGGTGAACGAGGAGGCCGCGGCGATCACGCGGGCTGGGGCCCCCGGCGTCGACGTACGCGTCGGAGACGTCCATGCACTGCCGTTCGGTGACGGCGAGTTCGACGTCGTCCACGCCCACCAGGTGCTGCAACACGTCGCCGACCCGGTCGCGGCGCTGCGCGAGATGGCCCGGGTGGCGCGGCCCGGGGGAGTGGTCGCCGCGCGCGACTCCGACTACGCGACGTTCGCGTGGTGGCCGCGGCTGCCGGAGCTCGACCGGTGGCTCGAGCTCTACTCCGCGGCGGCCCGCGCCAACGGCGGTGAGCCCGACGCGGGCCGGCGCCTGCTGTCCTGGGCCCATGCGGCCGGACTCACCGAGGTCATCGCATCGTCCTCGACCTGGTGCTACGCCACCCCCGAGACCCGCCAATGGTGGGGCGGCATGTGGGCCGACCGGATCCTCGGCTCCGCTCTGGCCGAGCAGCTGATCCGCGAAGGCCGGGCGACCACCGACGAGCTCGAGCTGATCTCCCAGGCGTGGCGTCGCTGGGCCGCCGACCCCGACGGCTGGTTCTCCGTCCACCACGGCGAGATCGTCGCTGTGATCGGTGGTTGAGGTGTGAGGGCGTCCACGCCCGAGCCTCGAAACCACCACTAGTCGCGGCAGGTGGTTTCGAGGCTCGTCGCTGGCGCTCCTCGCACCTCAACCACCGAGATGCACGGGGTTAGGTAAGGCAACCCTAATCAAGGCGTGTACGCTTCTCGCCGTGCTCGCGAACTACCTGATCGGCCTGCGCGAGGGCCTCGAGGCGGCGCTCGTCGTCAGCATCCTCGTGGCCTATCTCGTCAAGACCGAACGGCGCCACCTGCTGCCCCGGATCTGGCTCGGCGTCGGCGTCGCGGTGGCCGTCAGCCTGGCGTTCGGGGCGCTGCTCACCTTCGGCCCCCGCGGCCTCACCTTCGAGGCCCAGGAGCTGATCGGCGGGATCCTGTCGATCATCGCCGTGGCCTTCGTGACCTGGATGATCTTCTGGATGGCCCGCGCCGCACGAGGCATCGCCGGCGAGCTGCGCGGTCGCGTCGACGACGCCGCCGACGGCACCGTCTGGTCGCTGGCCGTCGTCGCGGTCCTGGCGGTCGGGCGCGAGGGGCTCGAGACCGCGTTGTTCCTGTGGGCCGCCACGCAAGCCGGGACCCGCGACGCCGGTGCGAGTGCGGCACCGACCTGGGAGCCACTGCTCGGCGCCGCCCTGGGGCTGGCGACCGCCGTGGTGCTGGGCTACCTGCTCTACCGCGGCGCGATCCGGATCAACCTGACCCGCTTCTTCACCTGGACCGGCGTCTTCTTGATCTTCGTCGCCGCCGGCGTGCTGTCCTACGGCATCCACGACCTGCAGGAGGCCGGGTTCCTCCCCGGGCTCAACAACCTCGCCTTCGACGTCTCCGACACGATCGCACCGGGCACGTGGTACGCCACCGTGCTCAAGGGCGTCCTGAACTTCTCGCCGGTCACGACCAAGCTCGAAGCGCTCGCCTGGGTGCTGTACGTCGTGCCGACCCTGGCGCTGTTCATCCGCAGCGTGCGCCGCCGTACGTCGACACCCGCGCCGCCGCGCACGCCCGTACCTGCCGCCTGACCCACCACCCGTCAACTCCAGGAGATCCACCTCATGCGTCCTGCCCTGCTCCTCGCCGTCGCCGTGGCCGTTCCGGCCCTGGCCGCCTGCACCGAGAACGCGCCCGCCGACGAGGCCGGCAACACCGGCGACTCCGGCACCAGCGCCTCGTCCCGGGCGCTGACCGTCAGCTCGTCCGACACCGACTGCGACGTCTCCGCCACTGAGGCCCCGGCCGGCACGTTGAGCTTCGACGTCGTCAACACCGGCGGCCAGGTCACGGAGTTCTACCTGCTCGGCGAGGACGGCCTGCGGATCGTCGGCGAGGTCGAGAACATCGGCCCCCAGCTCAACCGCCAGCTCGTCGTCAATGCGCCCGCCGGCAAGTACGTCACGGCCTGCAAGCCCGGCATGAAGGGCAACGGCATCCGCGCCGACTTCACCGTCAAGGAGTCCGACGAGGAGGTCCAGGTCAGCGTGGACGACCAGGAGCTGGTCGACCAGGCCCAGGCGAACTACGCGGCCTACGTGCAGGACCAGTCCGACCAGCTCGTGGTGAAGACCCAGCAGTTCGTCGACGCCTACAAGTCCGGCGACGACGACCAGGCCCGCGCGATCTACGCCGATGCGCGCGTCCACTGGGAGCGGATCGAGACCGTGGCGGAGTCCTTCGGCGACCTCGACCCGATGATGGACGCCCGCGAGGCGGACCTCGAGCCGGGTCAGGAGTGGACCGGCTGGCACCGGATCGAGAAGGACCTGTGGCCGCAGCGCGCCGAGGCCTACACGCTGCTGACCACCAAGGAGCGGGCGACGTACGCCGACGACCTGATGGCCAACACCGAGACCCTCGACAAGCGCATCCAGAAGCTCGAGTTCACCGTCGACCAGATCGCCAACGGCTCACGGGGACTGCTCGAGGAGGTCGCCACCGGCAAGGTCACCGGTGAGGAGGAGTACTGGTCGCGCACCGACCTGTGGGACTTCCAGGCCAACGTCGACGGCGCCCGCGTGGGCTACGAGGGCGTGCGCCCGATCCTCGAGGTCAAGGACCCCGAGCTCGCGGAGCAGCTCGACACCCGGTTCGCCGAGCTGCAGACGCTGCTCGACGCGCAGCGCGTGGGCGACGGCTTCACGCTGTACGACGACCTCACGCCCGAGCAGGTCAAGGAGCTCTCCGACGCCGTCAACGCGCTCTCCGAGCCGCTCTCCCACCTCACGGCGTCCGTGCTCGGGTAAGGAACTCGTGAAGGTCAGCAGGCGCGGACTGATCGGCGGCGGCGCGGCCGCCGTCGGGGTGGCCGGCGCGTACGTCGTCGGGCACGAGGCCGCGGGCGCGCCCGGGCCAGCCGCAGCGCCGGCGGACGACGCCGTCGCGTCGTCCTACCCGTTCCGCGGCGCCCACCAGGCCGGCATCGTCACCCCGGCCCAGGACCGTCTGCACTTCGCGGCCTTCGACGTCAGGACCGACTCCCGCGACGAGCTGATCACCCTGCTGAAGGCATGGACCGAGGCGGCCGAGCGGATGACGCGCGGCGAGGGAGCCGGCCCGGTGGGTCCGACCGAGGGCGCAGCGGACCTCCCGCCCGACGACACCGGCGAGGCGATCGGGCTGCCGCCGTCCGGACTGACCATCACCTTCGGCTTCGGGCCGGGCCTGTTCAGGCGCTTCGGCCTCGAGGAGCGTCGGCCCGCCGCACTGAAGGATCTGCCGCACTTTCCCGGCGACAACCTCGACCCCGCGCGGTCGGGCGGCGACCTGTGCGTCCAGGCCTGCGCCCAGGACCCGCAGGTCGCCGTGCACGCGATCCGCAACCTCGCGCGGATCGGCTTCGGCACCGTCGCCGTCCGCTGGTCGCAGCTGGGGTTCGGACGGACGTCGACCACCTCGACCGCGCAGTCCACGCCGCGCAACCTGTTCGGCTTCAAGGACGGCACCGCCAACGTGAAGGCCGAGGAGGACGGAAGCCCTCGACGACTTCGTGTGGGTGCAGGACGGCGACGACCCTGCCAACGACGGGGCCGACTGGCTCGCCGGCGGCAGCTACCTGGTCACCCGGCGGATCAACATGACGATCGAGGTCTGGGACCGCCAGCCGTTGGCCGACCAGGAGGACTTCGTCGGCCGCACCAAGGCCTCCGGGGCGCCGCTGTCGGGCGGCGAGGAGTTCACCGAGCCCGACTTCGCGATGCCCGGCTCGCGAGGGTCCGGTCATCCCGAAGGACGCGCACATCCGGATCGTGCACCCGACCAAGAACGACGGCGCGCGCATGCTCCGCCGCGGCTACAACTTCGTCGACGGCTCCGACGCGCTCGGCGGTCTCGACGCCGGGCTGTTCTTCATCGCGTTCGTCCGCGACCCCGAGACCCAGTTCATCCCGTTGCAGAACCGGATGGCGCAGATGGACGCCTGATGGAGTACCTCAAGTTCACCTCGTCGGCGATCTTCGCCGTACCTCCCGGCGCCGGCCCGGGCGAGTACGTCGGACAGTCGCTCTTCGCCTGACCCACCCGACACCGATTCGTCTGCATCGCCGAGCGGAGAAAACTCAGGAGATGCGCAGACGAATCGGTGACGGTGCGTTCGCGAGACGCGGCCGGGGCGGCGTACGACGTCGGCTAGGGTTGTGCGGGCACAGCGTCGTGCCGACCGCCGGGCGATCATCTCCGGCAGGTCATCTCCCCTCGTGACTCGAGACAGAGGTTTTCGCTGTGACTGCGCTCCAGACCCGGCCCGTCGTGCTCATCGCCGAGGAGCTGAGCCCCGCCACCGTCGAGGCGCTCGGGCCCGACTTCGAGATCCGGCACTGCGACGGCTCCGACCGCGAGGAGCTCCTCTCGGCCATCGCCGACGTCGACGCGATCCTGGTCCGCAGCGCCACCAAGGTGGACGCCGAGGCGCTCGCCGCGGCCCGCAACCTCAAGGTCGTCGCCCGCGCCGGCGTCGGTCTCGACAACGTCGACGTCAAGGCCGCCACCCAGGCCGGCGTGATGGTCGTCAACGCGCCGACCTCCAACATCGTCAGCGCCGCCGAGCTCGCCGTGGCGCTGATGCTCGCCGCCGCCCGCCACCTCTCGCCCGCCCACGCCGTCGCTGAAGAACGGGGAGTGGAAGCGCTCGAAGTACACCGGCATCGAGCTCTACGAGAAGACCGTCGGCATCGTCGGCCTGGGCAAGATCGGCGTGCTCGTCGCCCAGCGGCTGTCGGCGTTCGGCATGAACGTGATCGCCTACGACCCCTACGTGCAGGCCGGCCGCGCCGCCCAGATGGGCGTCCGCCTCGTCGACCTCGACACCCTGCTCGCCGAGTCCGACTTCATCTCCGTGCACCTGCCCAAGACCCCCGAGACCGTCGGCCTGATCGGCGGCGAGCAGCTGGCCAAGGCCAAGCCGTCGCTGGTCCTCGTCAACGCCGCCCGCGGCGGCATCGTCGACGAGCACGCTCTCTACGCCGCGCTCAAGGAGGGCCGCATCGCCGCCGCCGGCGCTCGACGTGTTCGCCACCGAGCCGTGCACCGACAGCCCGCTGTTCGAGCTCGAGAACGTCGTCGCCACGCCCGCACCTCGGCGCCTCGACCGACGAGGCGCAGGAGAAGGCCGGCATCGCCGTCGCGCGCTCGGTCCGGCTCGCCCTCTCCGGTGAGCTGGTCCCCGACGCGGTCAACGTCCAGGGCGGCGTGATCGCCGAGGACGTCCGGCCGGGCATCCCGCTGACCGAGAAGCTCGGCCGCATCTTCACCGGCCTGGCCGCCGAGGTCGCCCAGCAGCTCGACGTCGAGGTCCGCGGCGAGATCACCGAGTACGACGTGAAGGTGCTCGAGCTGGCCGCCCTCAAGGGCGTCTTCACCGACGTCGTCGAGGACCAGGTCTCCTACGTCAACGCGCCGCTGCTCGCCGCCGAGCGCGGCACCGCCGTACGCCTCATCACCGACGCCGAGAGCCCCGACCACCGCAACCTGATCACCCTGCGCGGCACCCTCGCCGACGGCTCGCAGGTCTCGGTCAGCGGCACGCTCGTCGGCATCAACCAGCGCGAGCGCATCGTCGAGGTCAACGGCTTCGACGTCGATCTCGAGCCGACCGACCACCTGGCGTTCCTCACCTACGTCGACCGGCCGGGCATGGTCGGCGTCCGTCGGCCGCATCCTCGGCGACGCCGGGATCAACATCGCCGGCATGCAGGTCTCGCCGCGACGAGCGTGGCGGCCAGGCCCTGGTCGCCCTCTCCGTCGACTCGGCGATCGGCGCCGAGGCGCTGGCCGAGATCGAGGCCGCCATCGATGCGGCGTCGGTGCGCGGCATCGACCTGGCCTGAGGCGCCGGTCGTCTCGCCGTCCGTGACGGAAAGCACGTCCATGACGCGTGCGGATGGTGCTTTCCGTCACTGACGACGGGGAACCCTCAGCGGCGGGTGGCGATCACGGCCGAGGCGTCGGGGGCGATCATCACCTCGACGGCGACGAACCGGTCGTCGCTGAGCCACTGCTCGCGCAGGGTGTCGACGCGGCCGGCGTACGTCGGCGGCCAGTGCTCGCACGGCGTGAAGTCGTCGAGGACCACGATGCCGCCCTGCTCGACGAGGTCCGCAGACCTTGTCGGGGCCGGCCGCCGACGGCTTGCCGGAGTCGAGGAACAGCAGCGAGAACGGGCCCTTGTCGACCAGCGTGGACCAGTCGGCGGCGACGACCTCGACCTGGGGGTCGTCGTCGAAGATCTCGGCGGCGGCCTTGGCCAGCTTGGCGTCGAGCTCGGCGGTGACGATGTGGGCACCCTCGCGCACGCCTGACCGCAGCCAGGCGGTCCCGACGCCGCAGCCGGTGCCGAACTCGGCGAGGGTGCCCTCGCGCGTCGCGGCCAGGGCCGCGAGCAGGCGGCCGGTCTCGTTGCGGCAGAAGGAGACGTTGCCGGCCTTGCGAGAGACCGCGAAAGCGCGGCTCACGACATCCGGGAGCTCGGGAGGAGCCGACATGTCCGCAGTCTCTCATGGTGGGCCTGGCGTCTCGGATGCTGAGCGGTTCAGCAAATCGGATGCCGGCCTCGCCGGGGCGGCGTACCGTGGCGCCATCATGCGGAGCGTGTTCGTACTCATCGACTGCCGCGGCGGGGCCTGACGCAAGGCCACCTCGCCGCGGTGTTCGGCGTTGCGGGCCTTGCAGCACTAGTCGCAGCAGACCCGTGGCGGGCTCCTCGAAGCCGCGCGACCCGCATCTCTCCTGGTCGATGACCGACCGGCCACCACGCGATCCGTGGTGACGGGCTCCCATCCACCGCCCGGGCTCTCTGCGCTCATCACCTGACAACCGAGCGATCTTCTGAAGGAGAGAGCACCGATGTACGACATGTACCCCGACTGGGGTCCGGCGAACCATCAGCCCGAGAACCCGCGCAGCCACGAGGCCGTCCAGGCCTCGCTCGACCTGCGGGACAACGGCGGCGAGCGCCCTGACGACAACTAGCCTCGACCCGGTGACCGACTCGACTTCTCTGAAGCTGGCCGTCATCCCGGGCGACGGCATCGGCCCCGAGGTCACCGCCGAGGCCCTCAAGGTGCTCGAGGTGGCCGCTCCGCGACGGCGTCAAGGTCGAGCCGACCCGCTACGACCTGGGCGCCGAGCGGTACCTCACGACCGGAGAGGTGCTGCCCGACTCCGTGCTCGCAGAGATCCGCGAGCACGACGCGATCCTCCTCGGAGCCGTGGGCGGCAAGCCGGGTGACCCCCGGCTCCCCGCCGGCATCCTCGAGCGCGGGCTGCTGCTCAAGCTGCGCTTCGAGCTCGACCACTACGTGAACCTGCGGCCGTCCCGGATCTTCCCGGGTGTCGTCTCACCGCTGCGCAACCCCGGCGAGGTCGACTTCGTCGTCGTCCGCGAGGGCACCGAGGGTCCCTACACGGGCAACGGCGGCTCGATCCGCGTGGGCACCCCGCACGAGGTCGCCACCGAGGTGTCGCTCAACACGGCGTACGGCGTCGAGCGGGTCGTCCGCGACGCCTTCGCCCGCGCGTCCAGGCGTCCGCGTCGCAAGCTCACCCTGGTCCACAAGACCAACGTGCTGGTGCACGCGGGTGCGGTGTGGTCGCGGCTGGTGGCGTCGGTCTCCTCGGAGTTCCCCGAGGTCGAGGTCGACTACCTCCACGTCGACGCGGCCACGATCTTCCTGACGACCGACCCGTCGCGCTTCGACGTGATCGTCACCGACAACCTCTTCGGCGACATCCTCACCGACCTCGCCGCCGCGATCACCGGCGGCATCGGGCTGGCGGCCTCGGGCAACATCAACCCCGACCGGACCACGCCCTCCATGTTCGAGCCCGTGCACGGCTCTGCCCCCGACATCGCGGGTCAGGGCATCGCCGACCCCACCGCCGCGATCCTGTCGGCCTCCCTGCTCCTCGACCACCTCGGTCACGCTTCTGCCGCGGCCGCGGTGGAGGCCGCGGTCCTCGCCGACCGCGCCGCCCTCGCCGCCTCCGGCGCCGACGAACGCCGCACCACCTCGGACGTCGGCGACGCGATCGCCGCCCGAGTAGCCGGGTAGGGACGCCTGGCGGAGATACCCGCTCGAGCCGGGTATTCCCGCGACGTTTGGCGTCGTTGCAACCCTGACAGCCAGAAGCCTGCCAGGGCCAGACAGCCACGCCGTCACACAGTTGGACGTCCTACTATCGACCTAACGATCTCCCGAAAGGTGGGCCTGCGACCCATGGACATCAGCACCACCCGTACGGCGACCCCGACGACCGACGAGCGCCTCGCCGAGATCCTCGCGAACCCCGGCTTCGGCATCCACTTCACCGACCACATGTTCACCGTCGAGTGGACGCCGGCCGACGGCTGGCACGGCGCGCGCGTGACGCCGTACGGTCCGCTCACCCTGGACCCGGCGACCGCCGTCCTGCACTACGCGCAGGAGATCTTCGAGGGGATGAAGGCCTACCGCCACGAGGACGGCTCGGTCTGGACCTTCCGTCCGGAGGCGAACGCCGAGCGGCTGGTCCGCTCCAGCCGCCGGCTCGCGCTTCCTGAGCTGCCCCCTGCGGACTTCGTCCAGGCGGTCGACTCGCTGGTCGAGGTCGACCAGCGGTGGGTGCCGGACAACGGGGGGGAGAAGAGCCTCTACATCCGGCCGTTCATGATCGCGACCGAGGCGTTCTTGGGCGTTCGGCCGAGCCAGCACGTCACGTTCATGGTGATCGCGAGTCCGGCCGGCGCCTACTTCAGCAAGGGCGTCAAGCCGATCACCCTCTGGCTCTCGACGGAGTACACCCGCGCCGGCCGCGGCGGCATGGGCGCGGCCAAGACCGGCGGCAACTACGCCTCCTCGCTCGTCGCGCAGCAGGAGGCCACGGGCCACGGTTGCGACCAGGTGGTCTTCCTCGACGCTCAGGAGGGGAAGTACGTCGAGGAGCTCGGCGGCATGAACATGTACTTCGTCTTCGCCGACGGTCACATCGTGACCCCGGAGACCGGCACGATCCTCGAGGGCATCACCCGCTCGAGCATCATCGAGCTCGCCGGCAAGCTCGGCCACCAGGTCGAGGAGCGCAGGTTCTCGGTCGACGAGTGGCGCGACGGCGTGGCGAGCGGCGACATCGTGGAGGTCTTCGCGTGCGGCACCGCCGCGGTCGTCACGCCCGTGGGCCAGCTGAGGTGGGACGGCGGCCAGGTCGGCCCAGTGAATGGCCCAGTGGATGACAGTGCCGACGGCGACGCCGGCGAGCTGACCATGCAGATCCGCCAAGCGCTCGTCGACATCCAGTACGGCCGCGCCGACGACACGTTCGGCTGGATGCACCAGGTCTGCTGACACACTCTGGGGCCCCCTTTCGTACAGGTCCGTGCTCACCGGGTTTCGGCCCTCCGCCAGTTACGCTCGTGACGTGACAGTGTCGTCGGGGCGGCCGCGCCCGCAGGCTCCGCCCGGCCTGACCGTCGGCGGCTACACCCTGCTGACACGACTCGGCGAGGGCGGCATGGGCGTGGTGCACCTGGCCCGCAAGCCCGGCGGCGAGCGGGTGGCCCTGAAGGTCCTGCGCCCCCACATCGTCGGCGACGACGAGGCCCGGGCCCGCCTCGCGCGTGAGGTGTCCTCGCTCAGCCGGATCCGCAGCAAGTGGGTCGCCGAGATCGTCGACGCCGACCCGTGGGGGCCGGTCCCGTTCGTGGCCACCCGCTACGTGCCCGGCTACTCGCTGCACGACCAGGTGCAGGAGGAAGGCCCGGTGCGCGGCACCGACCTGATCTGGCTGGCGCGTTCGCTGGCCGAGGGCATCGCCACCGTGCACGCCGCCGGGGTGCTCCACCGTGACGTCAAGCCGTCCAACGTGCTGATGGAGGGCCGGACCCCGATCCTGATCGACTTCGGCCTCGCTCGCGTCGCCGACGACCCCAAGCTGACGCACACCGGATGGCTGCTCGGCACGCCCGGCTACCTCCCGCCCGAGATCCTCCACGGCGACGACGCGACCACTGCGTCCGACGTCCACTCGTGGGGCGCGACCGTCGCGTACGCCGGCCTGGGCCGGTCGCCGTACGGCTCCGGGCCCTCGATGGCGATCATGGACCGCGTCCGGCGTGGCGACCACGACCTCGCCGGGCTGTCGGAGGCGCTGCGCGAGGTGGTCGAGGCCGCTCTCGACCCCGACCCGGCCAGGCGGCCGACCCTCGACCGGATCAGGTGGATGCTCGACCCGGACGCCAACCCGCGGACCCCGTTGACCCATGGTCTGCAGGGTCCGCCGGACGAGCCCGAGGACCTGTTCACCATGCCGCTGGCGATCGCGGCGCAGGCGGGCGTCGTGCCGAGGATCGAGCCCGACGACCTGATGACGGAGGTTCGCCCGACCCTGGTGGACCCCGGGCCGCCGGTCCATCCGGTCCCGGCGCTGAGCCCGGCACCCCGTGAACCCCGTGAACCCCGTGCAGCAGGACTTCTGGGACGACGACTGGCACGACCATCGCCGCCTGCCTGCGCAGGGCTGGGTGGGGCCCCCCGAACCACCGCCCGCGCCGCGGGTCGAACGAGCGCGACGGAGTCTCCTGCTCGTGGGCGCCGGGGTCGCCGTGGCCGCGGGCATCGCAGCGTTCCCCTACCTCGTCGTCGGCGTCTTGCTGCTGGTGGTCTGGCTGCTCCGCAGCGGGTCGATGCTCGCGAGCGCCACCGGTGACCGTCAGCGGCAGCGGGGCGCGGCGAAGTGGTACGACGTGGTGGTCGCGCCGCTCGCCGCCCCCTGGCACCTGGTGCGGTCGATCCCGACGACCTTCTTGCTGTACGTGTGGGCCAGCGGCTTCGCGGTCGCGGCCGGACTGCTCTGCTACGCGTTCTCGGTCTCGCTCGAGCTCACCCTGTTCATCAGCGGGCTGGCTCTGGTGGGCGCGCTCTACCTCGGGCCGGGCGGTTCGCGGGTGCGCCGGCCGCTGGCGCGTCTGGTCGTGCCGCTGAGCCGGTCGACGCTGACCTGGGGACTCGCGCTCGCGGCCGTGCTCGTCGCTGCGTTCGTGCTCGGCCTGGTGTCCGAGGCCGGTGTGCACTGGGCGCCGGCAACCGGGCAGCCTGGCGGCTGAGGCCCGGATTCCGAGACATCGGGCCACCTCACGGCCACGCGTGGCACGATGGGCTCGTGCCGCAGTACCGCATCATCATCACCTAGCGCGTCGGTTCCCCCGACGCGCCGACCTCTCGTCCTCGAGAGGTCTTTTTGATTTCCGAGACGAGAGAGCTTCGAGCATGGATCTGCCACTCGACCTGCCACTCGACCTGCAGGGCGCCTTCCACGTCTACGACACCACCCTGCGCGACGGCGCGCAGCAGGAGGGCCTGAACCTGTCGGTGGCCGACAAGCTGTCGATCGCCAAGCAGCTCGACGACCTCGGCGTCGGCTACATCGAGGGCGGCTGGCCCGGCGCCAACCCGAAGGACACCGAGTTCTTCCGCCGCGCACAGGAGGAGCTCGACCTCAAGCACGCCAAGCTGGCCGCGTTCGGGGCGACCCGGCGGGTCGGCGGACGCGCGGCGGACGACGCGCTCGTCGCTGCCCTCCGCGACAGCGGCGCGAGCGTGGTGACGCTCGTCGCCAAGTCCCACGAACGTCACGTCGCGCTCGCGCTGCGGACCACGCTCGAGGAGAACCTCGCGATGATCCGCGACACCGTCTCGCACCTGCGCGCCGAAGGTCAGGAGGTGTTCCTCGACGCGGAGCACTTCTTCGACGGCTACCGCCTCAACCGCGACTACGCCCTGGAGGTGCTGCGGACCGCCTACGACGCGGGAGCCTCGGTCATCGCGCTGTGCGACACCAATGGCGGAATGCTGCCCACCTGGGTCGCCGACGTGGTGCACGACGTGGTCGAGGCGGCGGGCGTGCGAGTCGGCATCCACTGCCACAACGACACCGGCTGCGCCGTCGCCAACACCTTGGCGGCCGTCGACGCCGGCGCGACGCACGTGCAGGGCACCGTCAACGGCTACGGCGAGCGCACCGGCAACGCCGACCTCCTCGCCGTCGTGGCGAACCTCGAGGTCAAGCTCGGCCGGCAGGTCCTGCCGACGGGCCGGCTCGGCGACGCCACGCGCATCGCTCACGCGGTCGCCGAGGTGACCAACGTGCCGCCGGCCTCGCGCCAGCCGTACGTCGGCACCTCGGCGTTCACGCACAAGGCCGGCCTCCACGCCAGCGCCATCAAGGTCGACCCCGACCTCTACCAGCACATGGACCCCGCCGGCGTCGGCAACGACATGCGCCTGCTCGTCAGCGACATGGCCGGCCGTGCGTCGATCGAGCTCAAGGGCCGCGAGCTGGGCTACGACCTGTCCGGCGACTCCGCCGATGACCGCGACCTGGTCACCCGCGTCACCGACCGGGTCAAGGCGATGGAGGCACGAGGGTTCACCTTCGAGGCCGCCGACGCGTCGTTCGAGCTGCTGCTGGCCGAGGAGGTCGAGGGTGCCCGCCCGTCGTACTTCGACGTCGAGTCCTGGCGGGTGATCACCGAGACCCGGCCCGGCGACGAGGCGGTCTCCGAGGCGACCGTCAAGCTCAGGGCCGAGGGGGTGCGCTACGTCGTCACCGGCGAGGGCAACGGACCGGTCAACGCGCTCGACTCCGCGCTTCGCGAGGCGATCGGCCAGGCGTTCCCGGAGGTCGCGAAGTTCGAGCTCATCGACTACAAGGTGCGCATCCTCGACCAGGGCCACGGCACCGACGCCGTCACCCGCGTGCTCATCGAGACCACCGACGGCCACGCGTCGTGGGTCACGGTCGGCGTCGGCCACAACGTCATCGAGGCGTCGTGGGGTGCGCTGGTCGACGGGCTGACCTTCGGCCTGCGCAAGCACCACAGCTCCTGAGGCGGACGGCAGCGGCTTCGGGTGCCTCCACCGGCCGCCGCTAGCGTGGCGGCGTGACCGAGCTGCACGACCTGACCGCGCTCGAGCAGGGCGAGGCCGTTCGCCGGGGCGAGGTGTCGCCTGTCGAGCTCGTCGACCACTACCTGGCACGGGCCGACGACGTCGGCGCTTTCGTCACCCGCACGCCCGAGCTCGCTCGCGAGCGGGCCCGCGACCTACCCGCCGGAGAGCGGGCCGCTGTGGGGAGTGCCGACGGCGATCAAGGACCTCAACCTGACGGCCGGGATCCGCACCACGTTCGGCTCGCCGGTCTTCGCCGACTACGTGCCGGACGTCAGCGACGCCGTGACGCTCGACATCGAGGCGGCCGGCATGGTCAGCCTCGGCAAGACCTCCACCCCGGAGTTCGGGTCGCCCTGCTACACCGAACCAGAGGGGCTGCCTCCTGCGGTCACCCCGTGGGACCGCACGAGGATGGCGGGCGGCTCGTCCGGAGGCGCGGCGGCGGCGGTCGCGGCCGGGCTGGTGCCCGTCGCCCAGGGCTCGGACGGTGGCGGCTCCATCCGGATCCCTGCCTCGTGTTGCGGACTGGTGGGGCTCAAGCCGACGCGCGGACGGATCAGTGGTCACCCCATGTACGGCGACCCGGTGGGTTTGGGGACGGCGGGCTCGATCGCCCGGACCGTCCGCGACGCGGCGGCGATGCTCGACGTGCTCGCCGGTCGTCGGGTGGGGGATCCGACCTGGGCACCACCTCCGTCGGCGTCGTTCTTGTCGGCTTGTGAACGCGAACCCGGGCGGCTCCGGATCGCGAGGTTCAGCACACCACTCGTCACCGACACCCCGGTCGATCCGGAGTGCCTCCGCGCCTACGAAGACTCCTCGGCCCTGCTCGCCTCGCTCGGGCACGAGCTCGAGGACGTGCCCGCGCCGATCGCGCCGGACGCGATCGGGGTCTTCGAGACCTGCTGGGCGGTGCTGACCGCACTCTCGGTCGTGCCGGCCGACGCCGAGCCGCTCCTGCGTCCCCTGACCCGATGGCTCATCGAGCGGGGCCGCGCGGTCTCGGGGCCCGAGTTCGGGCTGGCGATCGGCGAGCTGCGCCGGGTCGCGGCGGGGGCACTGACCGCGCTGGCGCCGTACGACGTCGTGCTCACCCCCACCCTCGCCTCCCCGCCGCTCCCTGTCGGCGCCATCCGTGACGACGACGACCCCGCTGCCGACTTCGAGGCCCAGAAGGCCTTCACCCCCTGGACATCGGCCTGGAACGTCACCGGCATGCCCGCCATCTCGCTGCCCCTGCACTGGACCCGCGACGGCCTCCCCGTCGGCGTGATGCTCGCCGCACGTCCCGCCGAGGAGGAGCTGCTGCTCGCGCTCGCCGCCCAGGTCGAGGCCGCAGCCCCGTGGCACCACCGTCGTCCGCCCGGCTGGTGACGGTAGTCCCTGACGAATTGCTCGTGCCGAACGCCTGGAGAACGACCCAAATCATCACGGGACTACCCCGGGGGCGGCTGGTTGACCTCGCTGCAGACAACCCGGCGGACCAGGTCGTCCCAGCCGTGCTGGATGCGCGCGAGGGGGATCTCCTCGACGCGGGTCTGCTGGACGAGCACGACCATCTCGAGCGGCGCCAGCAGGGCGGTGGCGAGGAAGTAGAGGTCGCCGCGAACGTCGAGCTCGCTGAGCAGGTAGCGCACGTGCATGGCGGCGAAGGAGACAGCGGCGTACGAGCGCGCCCCTGCGCGTCCCGCCGCCCGGATCAGCTCGGCGTGGGCGAGGTTGAGCTCCATCCGGGAGTGGCCGAAGGCGCACAGGCGCTCGAGAGGCGCGGCTCCCGGGCCGAGAGGGGGAGGGCCCTCGATGACCAGCCGCTGCCACTCGGTCTCGGAGCGGTTGAGCAGGGCGGCCATCAGGCCCTCGCGGCTGTCGAAGCGCCGGAAGACGGTGCCCTTGCCCACGCCCGCCTCGGCGGCGACGGAGTCCATGGTCACCGCGTCGACGCCGTGGGAGTCCACCAGCCGCGCCGCCGCCGCCAGCAGCGCCTCGCGGTTGCGCGCGGCGTCGCTGCGCTCCCGGGGCGGCTGGTCGAGCAGCGGCAGCTGCACGTGGTCGAGCACGGGCACACCTTAGTTGTGACGCGGCTCTCCTCTCGATCGGAATAGAAACGGACCGCGGTCCGTTTCAGTCTCTGACCGCACCGCCACTCCATCGAGGAGACAAATGTCCGAGACCCGTGTCGTCGTCCTGCTGGGCAGCCTGCGCGCCGCTTCGCTCAACCGGCGCATCGCCGAGACCTTGCGTGACCAGGCCCCCGCCGGGACCGTGGTCGAGATCGCGGAGGGTCTCGCCGACCTGCCGTTCTACAACGAGGAGATCGACTCCGACGCCGACGCCCCCGCCTCCGTGGCCCGCCTCCGCGCGCAGGTCGCCGGTGCCGACCGGGTGCTGGCCGTGACGCCGGAGTACAACGGCACGATGCCCGCGGTGCTCAACAACGCCATCGACTGGCTCTCGCGCCCGTACGGCGCCAACGCCCTGCGCGGCAAGCCGTTCGCCGCCCTCGGTGCGACGCCCACGAGGTTCGGAGGCAAGTGGTCGCACGACGACGCCCGCAGGTCCGCCGGCATCGCCGGGGCGGTCGTCGTGGGCGAGATCGCGATCTCGGAGTCGACCGTCGAGCGTGGCGACATCCTGGCCGAGCCGGAGTTCGTCGGCCGGCTGCTCGGCGCCCTCGACCACCTGGTCGCGCACCGCGTGGAGTCCGCCGACGCGGCGTGACACGCTGGGTGGCATGAGCGAGCTCACGCCGTACATCTGCGTCTCCGACGCCCGCGCCGCGATCGACTGGTACGCCGAGGCGCTGGGCGCCGAGGTCACCTACGAGCCGATCGTCATGGACGACGGGCGCATCGGCCACTGCGAGCTGACCGTGGCCGGAGCGCGCTGGATGATGTCCGACGAGTTCGAGTCGGCCGGGGTGGCCGCGCCCGCTCGCGACAGGGGAGCCAGCGTCACGCTCCACCTCACCGTCGACGACTGCGACGCCGCCGCCGCCCGGGTCGTGGCGGCGGGCGTCGCGATGACGCGCGGCCCCGAGGACAGCCCGCCCGCCGGCCGGGTGGCGGTGTTCACCGACCCGTTCGGCCACCGCTGGTTCCTCAACCAGCCGGGGGACTGAACCACCCGGAGGCTGCCTCGCGGAAGGCCGGACCGGAGAGCGAGCCCGCGCCCTCGGGAATGACGGCGACCACAGGAACCCCCGTCACCCGGGACAGATCGTCGCGGTTGCACTGCTCGGCGAGCCCGGGGACCTCTGGCCAGGCGCCGATGACCAGGCCGGAGGGTTCGAGGCCGCGCGAGCGCAACGCGGCCACGGTCAGCTCGGTGTGGTTGAGCGTGCCGAGCCCTGCGGCGACGACCACGACGACCTCGACCGGCACGACGTCCGACAGCTCGGAGGCCATGTCGAGCAGGGTGCCGCCGTCGGTGTCGAGGCGCACGAGCAACCCGCCCGCACCCTCCACGATCACCGTGTCGTGGAACTCGGCGAGCACGCGGATCCGGTCGGCGTGCTCGCGCACCGGAGGGATGGCCACGTCTCGGAGCCGAGCCGCGGTGTCGGGAGCGAGCGGGTCGTCGAGCGAGGTGAACTCCTGGACCGCGCATCCGGTCAGCGCGTGGACGACCTCGGCGTCGCCGGACTCGGCCGACGCGGGCCCGACGCCTGTCTGCACGGGCTTGACGACGACCACCGAGCCGTCGCCTCCGGCACGTACGGCGAGTGCGGCGGTCGCGATCGTCTTGCCGACGCCCGTGCCGGTGCCGGTGACCACCACGACCCGGCCAGGTTCAGGCACCGTGTTCCTTGGCGACCTGGACGACGACCGACTGCGCACGTGCCCAGTCGCCGTCGTCGAGGCCCGCGTTGGCGGTGATGCGCAGTCGGGAGATGCCATCGGGGACGGAGGGCGGGCGGAAGCAGCCGACCAGCACGCCCTCGTCGCGGGCGGCGGCCTGCGCCGCGAGAGCAGCCTCGGGTGAGGGCATCGGGATCGAGAGCACGGCTCCCGACGGCGCCGGCACTCCGAGTGCGTCCGCCAGGCCGCACACCCGGGCCCGCACCAACGCCGCGCGGCCTGGTTCGGCGACCAGCAGGGCGAGGGCGGCTCGCGCCGCACCAGCGGCGGCGGGGGCGAGGCCGGTGTCGTAGATGAACGGCCGAGCCCGGTTGACGAGGTGCTCGACGACCGCGGCATCGCCGGCGACGAGGCCGCCCTGGGCGCCGAGTGACTTCGACAGCGTGGCCGTGACGACCACGTCCGGCTTGCCGGCGAGCCCGGCCTCGCGCACCAGGCCGATCCCGCCCGCGCCGGCGACGCCGAGCCCGTGGGCCTCGTCGACGACCAGCAGGGCGCCGTACGACGCGCACACGCCGGCCAGCTCGGCGAGCGGTGCGGCGTCGCCGAGCACGGAGTAGACCGACTCGACGACGACCATCGCGCGGCGGTCTCCGGCGCCGGCCAGGGCTCTCGAGACGGCGGCCACGTCGTTGTGGGACGCGATGGTCACGTCGGCGCGGCTGAGCCGGATGGCGTCGACCAGCGAGGCGTGCACGTGTGCGTCGGAGACGACCAGGCACTCACGGTCCACCAGCGCGGTCACCACCGCCAGGTTGGCGGCGTAGCCGGTCGACAGCACGAGGGACCGGGGCTGTCCCAGGAAGCCGGCGAGGTCGGCCTCGAGCTCGGCGTGCAGCGCCAGTGAACCGGTGACCAGCCGCGAGGCGCCGGCCCCTGCACCCCACGTCCGTGCTGCCTCGACGGCCCCGGCGACGACGGCCGGATGACGCGCGAGGCCGAGGTAGTCGTTGCCGGCCAGGTCGAGCGTGCGGTCGTCGGCCGATCGCGGCCGCAGGGTGCGTCGCAGGCTGAGCTCGTCGCGTCGTTCTGCCTGCTCGCGCAGCCAGGTCTGCCACGACATCGGTTGCGTCACCCGACGACCGTCGCGGCTTCGACGGCGGCACAGATCCGGGCTACGTCGTCGTCGGTGCTGATGTAGGGGGGCATGGTGTAGACGAGGTTGCGGAAGGGGCGCAGCCACACTCCCGCGTCGAGCGCGGCCTCGGTGGCCTTGTCGACGTCGACGGGACGGTCGAGCTCGACGACGCCGACCGCGCCGATCGTCCGGACGTCGACGACGCCCGCGTTCCGGCGGCAGGGCTCGAGCCCCATCAGCCAGGCCCGCCCCGATGCGGGCGACGGACGAACGCCAGTCGAGGGACTCGAGCAGGTCGAGGTTGGCCAGCGCCACCGCGCAGGCCAGCGGGTTGCCCATGTAGGTCGGGCCGTGCATGAGCACCCCGGACTCCGACGCGCTCAGCCCTCGGGCCACCTCGCTCGTGCACAGCACCGCAGCCAGCGTGAGGTAACCGCCGGTCAGCGCCTTGCCGACGCACATGACATCGGGGGATACGCCGGCCGCGTCGGCGGCGAAGAGGGTGCCGGTGCGGCCGAAGCCGGTGGCGATCTCGTCGAGGACCAGGACGAGCCCGTGCTCGTCAGCGACCTCGCGCATCACGCGCAGGCATGCCGGGTCGTAGACGTACATGCCGCCCGCACCTTGGAGGACGGGCTCGACGATGATGCCGGCCAGCTCGTGGGCGTGGGCCGCCGCGAGAGCGCGGAACCCGTCGGCCCAGGCGGGTACGTCGTCCGCGGACGCGGGCGGGCGGTCGGCGAAGACCTGCTCCTGCAGCACGCCGGTGAACATGGCGTGCATGCCCCCGACGGGGTCGCACACGCTCATCGCGCCGAACGTGTCGCCGTGGTAGCCGCCGCGCACGGTCAGCATGCGGGTGCGCTCGGGATGCCCGATCCCGCGCTGGTGCTGCAGCGCCATCTTCAGGGCGACCTCGACGCTCACCGATCCCGAGTCGGCGAAGAACACGTGGTCGAGGCCGGGCGGGGTGATCGAGACGAGCCGTTCGGCCAGCCGGACGGCCGGCGCGTGGGTGAGCCCACCGAACATCACGTGGGCGAACTCGTCGGCCTGGGTCCGCAGCGCGGCGTCGAGGGCGGGGTGACGATAGCCGTGGATCGCCGACCACCACGACGACATGCCGTCCACCACACGCCGTCCGTCTGACAGCTCGAGGTGGACTCCCGAGGCCCCCGTCACGAGCCGCGTGGCCACCGGGTCGGTCATCGAGGTGTAGGGATGCCAGACGTGCTCGCGGTCGTAGGCGAGCAGCTCCTCGTGCGTTCGCTGTGACATCGACTGGGGCATCGGCGCGAGTCTACGGAGCCGGACCGGTCGCCGTACGGGTCGGTCCAGAGGCCGAGGCCGGGGCAGGACGCGCCCGTCAGACGGGCTATCTTGCTGCGCGTGACGGACATCCTCGAGCGAGCACGCAGCAAGGCCCTCGACCGCGGCGAGGGACTGGCGTACGACGAGCTCGTCGAGGTGCTGCAGCTGCCCGACGACCAGATCCCCGAGCTGCTCGACCTTGCTCACGAGGTTCGGATGAAGCACTGCGGCCCCGAGGTCGAGGTCGAGGGGATCATCAGCCTCAAGACCGGCGGCTGCCCCGAGGACTGCCACTTCTGCAGCCAGTCGGGCCAGTTCACCTCTCCCGTCCGCTCGGTGTGGCTGGACATCCCGCAGCTGGTGAAGGCCGCCGAGGAGACGGCGGCGACCGGTGCCACCGAGTTCTGCATCGTCGCGGCGGTGCGAGGGCCGGACGAGCGCCTGATGGGTCAGGTCCGCGACGGCGTGGCTGCGATCCGCGACGCGGTCGACATCAATGTCGCCTGTTCGCTGGGCATGCTGACCCAGGAGCAGGTCGACGAGCTGCGCGCCATCGGCGTGCACCGCTACAACCACAACCTCGAGGCGGCCCGCTCCTACTTCCCGTCGGTGGTCACCACTCACTCCTACGAGGAGCGCTGGGAGACCTGCCTGATGGTTCGCGAGTCCGGCATGGAGCTGTGCTGCGGAGGCCTGGTGGGCATGGGCGAGACGCTCGAGCAGCGTGCCGAGCTGGCCGTCCAGCTGGCGGAGCTCGACCCCCACGAGGTCCCGCTGAACTTCCTCAACCCGCGTCCGGGGACGCCGTTCGGCGACCTGCCGCTCATGGACTCACGCGACGCCCTGCGCACGGTGGCTGCTTTCCGCCTCGCCATGCCGCGCACCGTGCTGCGCTACGCCGGCGGACGCGAGCTGACCCTGGGTGATCTCGGCACCCGCGACGGTCTGCTGGGCGGCGTCAACGCAGTGATCGTCGGCAACTACCTGACCACTCTGGGCCGGGCTGCCGATGCTGACCTCGAGCTGCTGGCCGAGCTGAAGATGCCGATCAAGGAACTCGCGAAGACGCTCTAGGTCTGACTGGTGGACACCTACTGCGGTCGCTGCGGGCTGCCGCTCGACGAGGCGGCCCACGACGACTGCCGCCGTCTCCTGGAGCTCGAGCCGCCGCGGTACTGCCCCGCCTGCAGGCGCCGCATGAAGGTGCAGGTCTCCCCGATGCGATGGACGGCGACGTGCGCCGAGCACGGCGAGGTGACCTCCCGTACGGATCAGGGCTCGACGAGCGCGCCGTAGAGCTCGGCAAGGTGCACCGCGCCCGGTAGGTCGAGCCGGGTGTCCTGCAGCGTCGCCTCGCGCAGGTCGACGCCGGAGAGTGACGCGCCGCGCAGGTCGGCCTTCGCCAGCACCGTCTCGCGGACCGTCGCGCCGTCGAGCTTCGCATCGCGCAGGACGGCAGCCGTCAGGTCGGTCATCGAGAGGTCCGACTCGCGCAGGTCCAGCCCGCTCAGGTCGAGCCCGCCGAGGGTGGCGCCGCGCAGGGTGACCGAGCGCCACGAACCGCCGGTCACCTTCATCGGCCGCATCGTGCACTCCGAGAACACCGAGCCGTCGAGCTTGCAGCCATCGAGCGTCACGTCGAAGAAGTTGCACCGGCGGAAGTCGCCGGCGATGAAGGCCGTGCTCACGTGGGTGGAGGCGTTGAAGCGGCAGTTGTGGAACGTGCACTCCCGGAACATCGCGCCGCGCGTGGTCGCCTCGGTCAGGTCGACGTCGGAGAAGGTGCACCGCTCGAAGACCACGTCGACCAGCTCGTCGCCGTACCAGTCCTCGTCGCGGAACGAGCGGCCCGAGACCGGCGCATCGGTCGGTTCAGACATCGACGGTCCCGCCGCTGCGCCAGTAGACCCAGTTGTTGTCCTGGTCCGCCCGGTCGAGGAAGCCGTTCTCGACGAGGTAGCGGCGCAGGGCGGCGTAGTCGGGGTGGAACGCGCCGAGGATCTCGTTGACCTGGGCCTCGGGGTACTTCTGCCCCGGCTCGAAGCGCTGCGCCAGGAAGTCGAGCACCACCAGCAGCTTCCCGTGCTTGGAGGGGATCGTGTGCAGCCGCCCGTCGGCGTCGAGGAAGTTGCCCAACACCTTGCCGGTAACCCTCTCGCTCATGGGTCTCACGGTACGACGGGGATGAGGTCGAGCAGCCCCTTCGGGTACGTCGCGGTGTCGAGCCCGCCGCCCGGTGCGCGCTTCTCGAAGTGCAGGTGGCAACCGTCGGGCGCGCCGTTGTCGGATGCCAGCGCGATCAGCTCGCCTCGCCTGACGGTGTCCCCGGGCGCCACGAACCTCTTGCGGGTGTGGCCGATCACCAGGTCCCACGCAGCGGTGTGCAGGAGCAACGGACTGGTGCCGTAGGCCGGCCCGAGGGAGCCCGGATCTACGACGGTCGCCTGGCGGCCGGCGTACAGCTTGGTTCCGCAGGCCATCGCCACGTCGATGCCGTGGTGGAAGCCCCAACCATCATGACCAGCGTCAGAGCATCGTGGGTCGGGGGAGTAGTACGGCGCCTCGGTGCAGCCGAAGGGGATCATGATCCGGTGCTTCCCGCCGAACCACGGGGACGAGTACCAGGTCTTGTCGTCGGTGTAGAACACCCAGCGCGGGTCCGGCTCCGCCGCGATCGCACCCGGCTGCGCGAGCGCTGCGAACAGCAGCGCCAGTGCGACGACGCGTCGGACAGCGCTCACGACTCGGCGACGACCTCGACCTCGAAGCCCTCGGAGTTCTCCAGGTACAGAGCGACGTGGTCGTCGCCGCCCGCGTTCGGGTAGTCGGAGGAGTACAGCTCCGCCCAGCCGTGGTCCTCCGACGCTGCTCGCACCGCGTCGAGCGCCGCCCTGTCGGCGACGGTGAAGGCCAGGTGGTTGATCCCGGGGCGCAGCCGGTCGTGTCGCTCGTCGACCAGGTCGGGAGAGCGCTCCAAGAAGACGTAGGTCCCGTCGGGGTGCTTCCACGACCCGCCGGTCTCGTCGGCGAAGTCGCGCTCCCAGCCGCAACTGGTGAACAGCCAGTCCCACTCGGGCGTCGCGGTGCCAGAGTCCTGCACCCAGAGGTCGAAGTGGTGGATGGCGCGGGTCACCTGGTCGGGCATGCTCAGGAGCGTAGAAGCACGTCGCAGGTCTCGACCAGCCGGGCGCGCAGAGGCGCGGCGCGATCGGCGAACGCTCGTTGGTGGGCGGCGTACTCACGCTTGCCCTCCGGTGTCTCGATCCGGATCGGCTCCAGGCCGAGGTTGCCGAAGTCGTAGGGCGAGGCGCGCATGTCGACCTCGCGGACGTCCCACGCCAGCACGAAGCAGTCGGCAACGAGGTCGGAGGAGACCAGCGGCGAGAGCCGGAAGGCGTGCTTGTAGAGGTCCATCGTCGCGTGCAGGCAGCCCGGCTGCTCGTACGCCGCCCGGTCGTCGTGGCCAGGGGACAGGGTGTTGAGCGGCGCGGCCGTCGGGGTGAAGAACCGGTAGGCGTCGAAGTGGGAGCAGGCGATGCGGTGCGACTCGACCACCTCGTCGGTGGCGCTGGCGCCGAGGCGCAGCGGGACCTCGTGGCGGGTCGCGTCCGTGCGGTGCACCATCGCCCACTCGTGCAGCCCGAAGCAGCCGGTGTGCGCGGGCCGCGACATCGTCGCGACGAGCAGCGACCGGGTAGCGCGGACGAGGGGCCGCAGCCGGTCGAGGTGCTCGCGCGTCCCGCTCTCGGGCCAGCCCGGATGCCAGGCCGTCAGCTTGGCGGGGCTGAAGGAGTAGTAGGTGAACAGGAAGTCGTGCACGGGGTGCTTCACCCCGTCGCGGCGGCGGGCGAGGTGCGGCTCGACGTACGGCGCCAGGCGCTCGCGGTGCGCCGCCTCGCGGATCGTCGTGTCCACGAGGTGATCGTACGAAGTGGTGGTTCGAGGCTCGTCGCTGCAGCGCCTCGCACCTCAACCACCGTCACTGACCGGTGGTTGAGGTGCGAAGGCCGTCAGGCCTGGGCCTGACGGCCCACCGATGCGAGCCGCGCACCGGCCCGTCGGTAGGGTCGGGACGTGCGTATCGCCAGGTTCACCACGGGTGACGACCCGCTGTACGGCGTCGTCAGCGGCGACCTCGACGAGCACGGGGAGCTGTCCGAGGACGCCACGATCGTCACGCTTGCGGGAGACCCGATGTACGCCGGGGTCAAGCCACTCGACGAGCAGCACCGGCTGGCCGACGTACGCCTGCTGGCGCCCGTCATCCCGCGCAGCAAGGTCGTCGCGATCGGCCGCAACTACGCCGCGCACGCCGCCGAGATGGATAACGAGGTCCCGCCCGAGCCGCTGATGTTCCTCAAGCCCAACACCAGCGTGATCGGCCCGGGCGACCCGATCTTCTACCCACGCCAGTCCCAGCGCGTCGACTTCGAGGGCGAGCTGGCGGTGGTGATCGGCCGGATCTGTCGCGACGTACCTGCCGAGCAGGCGACCGACGTGATCTTCGGCTACACGATCGCCAACGACGTCACCGCGCGCGACCTCCAGAAGTCAGACGGCCAGTGGAGCCGGGCCAAGGGGTTCGACTCCTTCTGCCCGCTCGGCCCCTGGATCGAGACCGACCTCGACCCCCACGACTTCGCGGAGGGCAGGTCGGTGCGGACCTACCTCAACGGCGACCTCAAGCAGGACGGGTCCACCAAGGACCTGATCTTCGACATCCCGACGCTCGTCGCGCACATCACAGCAGCCATGACGTTGCTGCCCGGCGACGTGATCCTCACCGGCACCCCCGAGGGTGTCGGTCCCATGCAGGTCGACGACGAGGTCGAAGTCTCGATCGCCGGTCTCGGCACGCTCACTAACAAGGTTGCCCAAATAGTACAGCTCGATGAACGACAGCAAGGTACGGGTGCGGTTCTGCCCGTCGCCGACCGGCAACCCCCACGTCGGCCTGGCGCGGACCGCCTTGTTCAACTGGGTCTTCGCGCGCCACCACGGTGGCGACTTCGTGTTCCGGATCGAGGACACCGACGCCTCGCGCGACAGCGAGGAGTCCTACGAGTTCCTGCTCGAGGTGATGCGCTGGCTCGGCTTCGACTGGGACGAGGGCCCCGAGGTCGGCGGCCCCTACGGTCCCTACCGCCAGTCCGAGCGCAGCGACATCTACGTCGACGTCCTCGCCCGCCTGCGCGAGTCGTCGTACACCTATGACTGCTACTGCACCAACGACGAGGTCGACGCGCGGCGCAAGGCGTCGGGCTCGAAGCTGCAGGGGTACGACGGGTTCTGCCGGTCGCTCACCGACGAGCAGGTCGCGGCGTTCATGGCCGAGGACCGCCAGCCGGTCACCCGCTTCCGGATGCCCGACGGCGAGCTCACCTGGGATGACCTCGTCCGTGGCGACATCACCTTCCAGACCGAGCACGTGCCGGACTTCGCCGTTGCGCGGGCCAACGGGCAGCCCCTCTATACGCTGGTCAACCCCGTCGACGACGCCCTGATGCACATCACCCACGTGCTGCGCGGCGAGGACCTGCTGTCCTCGACGCCGCGCCAGCTGGCGCTGTACGCCGCGCTGACGGACCTCGGCATCGCCGAGGTGACGCCCCGGTTCGGCCACCTTCCCTACGTGATGGGCGAGGGCAACAAGAAGCTCTCCAAGCGCGACCCGCAGGGCAACCTGCTCAACTACCGCGAGGCCGGGTTCCTGCCGGAGGGCCTGCTCAACTACCTGGCCCTGCTGGGATGGGCGATCTCGGGAGACCGCGACATCTTCTCGATCGAGGAGATGGTCGCGGCGTTCGAGATCGGCGACGTGAACCCCAACCCGGCGCGGTTCGACATGAAGAAGGCCGAGGCCATCAACGCCGCGCACATGCGGCTGCTCTCGGTCGAGGAGATCGGGCGTCGCTCGGTCCCGTACCTCGCCGCCGCCGGCCTCGTCTCCGACCCGCCGACCGCCGAGCAGCAGGAGGTGCTCGACGCCGCGATGCCGCTCGTCGCCGAGCGGATCAACAAGCTCACCGAGTCCGTGGAGATGCTGGGCTTCCTGCTCGTCGACGAGGCGGACTTCGCCGTGACCGACGACATCGACGAGACTGGTCGCGGTGTCGTCAAGGCGGCGTACGACGCCCTCGCGGGGTTGTCGGACTGGACGACGGCCGCGATCGAGGAGGCCCTGCGCGTGGCGCTCGTCGAGGGCCTGGAGCTCAAGCCGCGCAACGCCTTCGGCCCGGTGCGCGTCGCCGCGACCGGACGCAAGGTCTCGCCGCCGCTGTTCGAGTCCCTCGAGCTGCTGGGGCGCGAGCGCAGCCTCGCACGGCTCTCCTCGGCCCTCGCCTGACGCCGACCGACGATGACCCAGCCCGTGACCCGCCCGGCGTACGAACGCTCTGCGGGCCTGCCGTACCACCTGATCCTGCTCGGCGGCCGGCCGGGATGGTGGCGCTACCTGCTCGGTGTCGCGGTGGTCGCGGCCGGCATGATCATCATCGCTCCGGCGGTGCTCCTCCTGCCGTTCGCGCTCTGGTTCCTGGTCGACGCCCAGCCCCTCGCCGACAGCATGTCGGGCCTGCTCGACCTCGACGACCCGACGCCATTGGGTCTCGCCTACCTCAACCTCTCGCTGGCCGCGGCGATCCCGCTCACCTGGTTCGTCGTCCGCGTCGTGCACGGGCTGAGGCCCGGGTGGCTGGCGTCGGTGAAGCCGCGGATCCGGTGGACCTACCTGGTCGCCTGCATCGGCGTCTCGGTGGTGGCTCTGGTCGCGACGCTGCTCGTCTCTGCGGTGGTCCCCTCGCAGGGTGACGGCGCCGAGATCAGCGGCCAGCTCAACGACTTCACCAGCACCACGCGCGACTTCCTGATCGTCCTCGTCGTGCTCACCCCGCTCCAGGCGGCGGGGGAGGAGTACGCCTTCCGGGGCTACCTGATGCAGGCCTTCGGGGGGCTGTTCCGCTCGCGCTGGGTGGCCGTGGGTGTGTCGTCGCTGTTGTTCGGCCTCGCGCACGGGCTCGGCCAGAGTGCGCCGATCTTCTTCGACCGGTTCGCCTTCGGGGTCGTCGCCGGATCGCTGGTCGTCCTGACCGGCGGCCTCGAGGCGGGCATCGCGATGCACGTGCTCAACAACTGGCTGGCCTTCGGGCTGGCGCTCGCCTTCGGCGACATGGGATCGACCCTGAACCCCACCGGTGGCAGCTGGTGGACCATCCCCGTGACCCTCACCCAGTCGCTGGTCTACCTCGCTCTCGCCTACGTCGTCGCACGACGGATGGGGCTGACGAACCGCACCGATCCAGCCGCCCTGTCGGCCGTTTTGGTCGCCCCCCGCGCCCGCCTGTAAGGTTCTGCGCGGCCCGAGCAATCGTTGCGAAAGGCCCATGTTCCTTGGGGTATGGTGTAATTGGCAGCACGACTGGTTCTGGTCCAGTTAGTCTAGGTTCGAGTCCTAGTACCCCAGCCGAGCTACGCGGTTCCGGTTTCCGGAGCCGCGATTTTGTTGGAATCCTTGGCCCCGGTAAGGTCTCTGCTCGTTGCTCTCACGAGCACAGAGCTCAACCATCAGGCCCCCGTTGTGTAGCGGCCTAGCACGCCGCCCTCTCAAGGCGGTAGCGCCGGTTCGAATCCGGTCGGGGGTACCAGCGAAAGGGCTCCGACCAGCGGAAACGCGAGTCGGACCTGTCGGATTTCGTGGCCAAGGCGCCGCCTCGGTGAGGCGGTAGCGTCGCTCGGAGTCTGGCTGGAAGTCACCTGGGCATGGCCGCGGAAACCGACTGTGACCTGCGGAACGCTGAGTTCGTGCACGGTGGCCCGGGTGGCTGATACGCCGTCGGCACCTTCGGTGTGCGTCTCGGGAGTCGGGCTCTGTGCCACATGCGTGCCCAAGTTCTGCACTGCGCTTAACAGCCGCATCGTCATCGAGCAGGCCAAGGGGGTGCCCTTGCGCCGGGGCGCCGGGGTCAGCGTTCGACGAGACGTTCCGGATCACGCGGACCCAGGCCTGGTCTACCCGCACGCGAACTGGTGGACGTGGGACCCGCACTGCTCGAGTCGAGTGCGCCCGGACGCTACCCGGGTGGGGCTCGGTGCGTTGCTTGCCGTCAGTCGGGCAGGTCGGCGATCCTGTCGAGACCTTGGACAGCGTGGCCAGCTCGTCGTTGCTGAGGTGATCGATGAACCGCTGGCGTACGGAGTGCAGGTGGTCGTGTGCCGCCGCCTCGAGCACGGAGTACCCCTGGTCGGTCAGTCAGGATGCAGCCTCGGGCGTCGTGAGGATCGGGCTCCTTGTCGATCAGGCCGCGGCCCTCCATCCGGGAGGCGTGGTGCGAGAGGCGGCTTCGCGACCACTCCGCCTTGGCTTCGAGGTCCTTGAGCGCCCAGCGACGGTCGGGCTTCTCCAAGAGCGTGCTGAGCACCTCATAGCGCCGGCGACAACCCAGTCGGCGCCTAGGTCACGGCCGAGCCGGTCGTCTTCGCCTGGCTGATGAACAACACCGGACAGAGCGTGTTGCTGGCCATGATGATGCACGCGATGAGCAACACCATCTCGGGCAGCTTCATCTCCCAGATGTTCTCGGGCACGGACGGGGAGGAAGGGTCCGACGGCCGCTGTCGACGAAGCACCTTCGCGGCTCGTTCCGGTTGGGTGACGGCGAGAGGTGGTCGGCCGTCGATCCTGACGGTCGGCCATCCGCCTCCTCCGCGGGGGACAACCCCTGCAGGCGTGCGGTCAGCAACATGTCGGCGAGGAGCGCGCGAGCCTAGCGTCACGACATGACCACGACTCTGCCGCGCGGCAACCAGGCCACGGCGACGACCCCGTCCCTGGGCTTACGACAACGGTTGCGGGAGCACTGCGTGTTCTTCCTGGCGACGGCAGCCGTGATACTGCACATCGCCGACGACAACTTCTTCCAACCGGCCGCTGGGGTTGGGCCGGGAGACCACCTGGTCAGCGGCCTGTCCCGATCGGCCTGCTGGCCGCAGGAGCCGCCGCGTATCCCTCGGTGCGGGCCGGGGCGCGAGGGGCGCTCGCGATCGCCGTCGGCCTGATGGGGATCCTGGTCGGGCTGGTCGAGGCGGGCTACTACACGATCGCGGTCGGCCCGTCGGGCGACGACTACACCGGATTCCTGGCCGGCGCCGCCGGGCTGGCCCTGCTCGCGCTGTCGTCGGTCACGCTCTGGCGCTCCCGCCGGCCTGGTCGCAGCCGGCCTCGACGCTACCTTCGCCGGGTCCTGCTCGGGATCCTCGGCCTCGCGTTCCTCACCGAGGTCTTCCTCCCGTTCGGTATCAGCTACATGGCGACCCATGTCTACACGGCGGAGGTGCCGGAGGCCGATCTCGGAGCAGCGCCTGAGGACGTCACGTTCACCACGAGCGACGGGCTCGAGATCGCGGGCTGGTACGTACCCTCGCGCAACCGGGCCGCGGTCATCCTGCCGGGCCGCACCAGCACGCAGCCGCACGCCCGGATGCTCATCGAGCACGGCTACGGCGTCCTGCTCTTCGACCGGCGCGGCGAGGGAGCCAGCCAGGGCGACCCGAACCTGTTCGGCTGGGGCGGCAGCCGCGACATCCACGCGGCCGTCGACTTCCTCCTGAGCCGGCCGGACGTCGACCCCGCACGGATCGGTGGCCTGGGTCTCTCCGTCTCGGGCGAGCTGATGCTTCAGAGCGCTGCCGAGAGCACCGACCTGGCCGCCGTGGTCTCTGAGGGTGCCGGCACCCGCTCGCTGAACGAGGAGTTCGACGAGTCTCCGACTCCACGATGGTCCACAGCTTCCCCGCGCTCTTCACCAAGCAGGCAGGCCTGATGGTCTTCTCCAACCAGGGACCCCCGCCGAGCCTTGTCGACCTGACGCCCCGGATCGCCCCCCGCCCGGCGCTGCTCATCTGGGCCCCCAACGGCGGCAACGCCGAGACGATGAACCCGACGTACCAGCGGCTGATCGGCCCTTCGGCCGAGATCTGGGAGATTGACGACGCGATGCACATCAAGGGGATCAAGCAGCACCCCGAGGAGTACGAGCGCCGCGTCGTCGGCTTCTTCGATCGAGCGCTTCTCGGTACCCAGCGACCGAAGCACTGCCGAAGGATTGACGGTCTCCCGGTCTCCCGGCAGGGCCGTGCCTACGACCCGACCAACTCGGTAGCTTATCGCCAGCGTCGCAGGTGCGAACGCGGGTGCCGCGAGACGGGCGAGGTCGGTGCTCGACGCGATCCACCGCGTCTCCAGGCGACCCGAAGCCGGCGACTTCGCCGAAAGGTTGACCGACTGGCTCGCCGGATCGCAGTGCCTGGGCGACTGCGTCGCCGGCTCGTCGGACTTCGGGTCCGCGACTGGCGGACCGACTGCGAGGGACCCTGCGCGATCAAGCTCGGGGGAAGGGTCCGGTTCCGTGGTCTCCGATTGCCGCGCAACGTGCTGGTATCGCCTCCATTACCAGCAGGTGCGCGGCCGACTCGGTCCCGTGACGCTTGCCCGCGGGGCTGAGTCTGACGTTGCTGGGCGTTTCCGGCACGGTTTGTGGCTCTTCCACCGGGGACTGAGTGCGGCCTCCATCAGGCTGAACCCGGCCAGAGTGTGAATCCCGATGCGGCGTGGTTGCGTTGAAATCGGTCGTTCCTAGGTGACTCTAACGGGGCGAACGCTGAGACGATGAGCCCGCCGTACGAGCGGCTCATCGTGTGCGTCTGCTGAAATCTGGCGATCGACGAGCGCTGCACTTCGACGGGATCAACGAGCGCCCCGCCGTGTAGGAGCAGCGCGTCATCGGCTTCTTCGACCCTGCGCTTCTCGGCACGGCTCCGGGCACTGAAGCGCCGCCAAGGGAGTGAGGATGTGACGCGGTCCTATCCGCACGTGCGGGGCGTCTCCAGCCACGACTGTCAGACGACTACCGACCGCGTTGCGCACTTTGTCAGCCGAGACCAGCCGATACGGTCGCGTAACGGCGGTCCACCTCCATCGGGGAGGTCCGCTGCCGGCTGCGCACCCACCAGGTCAGTCCAGGGTTCCAGAATCAGATGATGTGGCCACCGTTGACGGTGATCTGCTGACCGGTGACGAAGCCTGCGTCCTCGGAAGCGAGGAAGGCGACCATCGCCGCAACATCCTCGGGTGTCCCCAACCGTGGCAGCGGTACTTCGGCGGCGTACGCCGAGGTGTCCGTACCCTCGTGTCGCTCGACGGGGATCCAACCGGGCTGCACCAGGTTGACCGTGATGTTGTCCGGCCCGAGCTCTTGGCCCACACCTTCGTCAGGCCGACCTGGGCGCTCTTGGCCGCGACGTAGGCAGACATCCCCGGCAAGGCGCGTTCGGTCATGTCGGAGCCGATCAGGATGACTCTGCCGCCACCGTTCATCCGCATGCCCGGCAGCGCTGCCTGCACCAGCAGCGTGGGGCTCTTGACGAAGAACTCCAGCTGGTCGAGGTGCGCCGCCAGGTGAGCTCCTCGAGACCGCCGCCGGCTGGGTACCGTTGCGTTCGCGACGATTGCCACCACCGGTCCGAGATGTCGCTCGACCTGCCCGACCAGCGAGGTCACCTCCGCCTCTCCAGGACGTCGGCGCCGAATGCGTGGGCCACACCACCGGCTCGCGGATCGCCTCCACGACGCGGTCGGCCGCCGCCTGGCCTGCGCGGTAGTTCACCGCGACCGCCCACCCGTCAGCGGAGAGCCGGCTTGCGATGTGGGCGCCGAGACCCCGAGAAGCGCCGGTGACAAGGGCAACGCGGTTCGGAGCCATCGCCCCACCCTAGGGTCCCTCCACAGGTCAGGACGTCGAGCCCGAGGTAGGGCGGCCCTCGGCCCATTCGTCGTGTTGCTCGGCGAGGATGGCGCCGACGAGTCGGATGCCCGAGTTGCGGTCCGGGGAAGAATTGCCGACCGCGTCGGTGCGGCGCCGGATCTCGCGGTTGAGGCGCCCAACATGGGATTGTTGAATCAGATCTGGCGCCATACCCCGTTGGGGAAGCCAGGCCGTGTCCCTTAGCTGCTTCGGTGTTAGGTGATCTGGCTTCGCGGATCGGTGTTCAGCGGCTCGAGGTGGCCATGCCCAACGGGGGCAACTCCCCCTCCGACCCAGACGTCCCGGGTGTCTGGGTCGATGCGTACGTCGATCGTGCTGGGTCTGTCGACGAAGCGCCCCTGGTGCAGTGTGACCTGTCGGCTTGGCATCAGGCCGTGGTGTCGTAGGTAGAGCCCGACTGGGCCGGCGGCGCTTCCGGTTGCGACGTCCTCCACGAGGCCGGCGTTGTCCCATGTTCGGCCTTCGGGACGTTCAGGGTCGAGCACGTACACGAACTTGGCTCCACAGTCTGCGAGCAGCTCCTCCATGTTCGAGTCGGTGATCCTGGCCCTGTCAGTCCGCTGCGTACGGGAACGATGAGGTACGGCAAGCCGGTGCTTGCGGGTTGCACTGGAAGCTGCGGATGCGCATCTTCGGGGTCCAGGTTCAGTGCTCGCAGGTAGCGCGCGGTTTGGCCGGCGGTCAGCGGCGGAAGAAGTGTCCCGGCGCCTTGGTTCATCTCAGCCCTCAGCCGTCCGCTGTCTGCAGTGGTGCGTACGGTCAGTCGCCGGTCCGCAAGTCGGATGCTCCAGGTCGCTGAGGATGCGTCACCGACGAGTCCGTGGAGCACGGCAGCCGCCCCCAGCACAGGGTGGCCGGCGAAGACCAGTTCCTCATCCAGCGTGAAGATTCGCGCCGTCGCCTGGCGGCCGGGCAGATCAACGGCGCTCAGGAAGATCGACTCGAACTGACGCATCTCGCGAGTGATCTCCTGCATGAGCACGGTGGGCAGTTGGTCGACACTTGTCACCACGATCAAGCCGTTCCCGCGTAGCGGTTGATCGGCGAAGACATCGACGTGGTGATAGGCCAAGCCCCGCTCGGTCGTAGGTGCCATGAGATGGATCGGCCTTTCTCAAGCGGTCGCAGCTTTGGATGTGAGCATGAGTTTGGCGCAGCCGTCTATCCCAGCTGGTCGGCGCCCGCCTCGGCGACGAATCCGGAGAAGTCGTCGCCGAGGCCGAGGCCGAGGCCCGGCTGAGTGGTTTTTCCGCTGAAAGTTGGAGCGTGCCGACTAGGCCCGTGCTGCGGTAAGCACCGCGTCGTGCTGAGGGGAGCTACCGTCGCGGGCGTCGCCGGTGCGGCCGGCAAGAACCGCCATCTGCAGCGTGGCGAGCCACAGGACCGCGTCGACGCCTACTCCGGCAGGCCGCGGATCGACAGTGTCCCGGGACAGGGCACCCACATCAGAGCGGCGCTGCCGTGCGGGTAGTCATCGCCGATGACGCGACGCTGTTCCGCGATGGCGTCGCGAACCTGTTGCGGGAGGCCGGCTTCGACGTCGTCCAAAACCCTTTTTTTTTTTTTTTTTTTTTTTTTTTTTTTTTTTTTTTTAAATCCTCGACATCCGGATGCCACCCACGCACACCCGCGAAGGGCTGGACGCGGCCAAGTCATGCAGGTCAAGCACCCCGAGGTGGGGGTCCTTGTTCTGTCCCAGTTCGTCGAGGCGCACTACGCCTTGCAGCTTCTGGACGACGCAGCACAAGGGGCCGGTTACTCGCTCAAGGACCGCGTCGGCGACATCGATGAGCGCGCCGGCGCCATCCGAAAGGTCGCCGATGGGGGACTGGTCATCGCGGCGGCCGTGGGTCTCGCAGTTCTTGGCGCGATCGCGTCGGCACGACCCGCTTGACCGACTTACCGACCGAGAGCGCCAGGTACTGGGCCTGATGGCAGAGGGCCGCTCCATCCAGGT
>CAVWXS010000047.1:0-17153 GCA_963758885.1 uncultured Actinomycetota bacterium | reverse complement strand
CCCCGCCGACCCGGCGGCCGTCGAGCAGGCGCTCGCCGCCGACCCGCGCAGCGACGACCAGACGCGGCTGCTGGTCAAGCACTTCATGGCGTTGCTGAGCGCGCGGGCCCCGGGCCGGTCGGTCGAGGTGCGGGTGCCGCCGTACGCCGCGGTGCAGGCCGTCGAAGGGGTCCGGCACACCCGGGGTACGCCGCCCGCCGTCGTCGAGACCGACGCCGACACCTGGCTGGCCCTGGCGACCGGTTCGCTCACGTGGTCCGAGGCGGAGCAGGCGGGGCGGCTGCGCGCGAGCGGAGAGCGGGCCGACCTGACGCCGTACCTCCCGCTGGTCGGAGTCGCCCGGTGATCGCCAGCGTGCCGTTCGCCGCCCTGGCCGAGGAGGCCGGACCCGTCGACGGGTGTCGAGTACGTCGTGTGGGACGGCGCCGAACGGCCTCCGCGCGACGACATCGAGCTCGTGGTGCTCGACTACCGCAACGCGCGGATGACCCTCGAGCGGCTCGACGATCTGCCCGCCCTCGCCGTGGTTCAGACCCAGACCGCTGGTGTCGACGGGGTCGCCGAGCTGATGCCCGACGGGGTGCTGCTGGCCAACGCCCGTGGCGTCCACGACGACGCCACCGCCGAGCTGGCGCTGGGCCTGACCCTCGCGTCGCTGCGCGGCATCGACGAGGCGGTCCGGTCGCACGGGCACTGGGCCGGCGGTCGTCAGTACCGCAGCCTCGCGGACAGCAACGTCGCCGTGCTGGGGTACGGGTCGATCGGCCGCGCCCTGGCCTCGCGTCTGCTCGCCTGCCGAGCCGTGGTGACCGCAGTGGCATCCGCACCGCGAGACGACGACCTCGTCGGAAGCGTGGTGACCTCCGTCGACGTCGACTGGGCCGCCCAGCACGTCGTGGTCGTCGTCCTGCCGCTGACCGAGGCGACCCGCCACATCGTCGACGCGGCGTTCCTGGCTCGGCTCTCCGACGGCGCGCTGGTGGTGAACGTCGGCCGCGGTCCTTTGCTGGACACCTCGGCCGTGATCGCCGAGGCTGGCCGGCTGCGGTTCGCCCTCGACGTCACCGACCCCGAGCCGTTGCCCGACGGCCACCCGCTCTGGTCGGCCCCCGGCGTACTCATCACCCCGCACGTCGCGGGTGGTACCACCGCCATGCTCCCCCGGATGGCCGCCCTGCTACGCGACCAGCTGACCCGCTACGTCGCCGGCGAGCCGCTGCGCAACCTGGTCTAGCCTGTCCGGTGGTTTCGAGGCTCGGCCGTGGCCGGCCTCGCACCTCAACCACCGAGAGAGTTCGGCGGTTGAGGTGTGAGGAGCGTCAGCGACGAGCCTCGAAACCACCCGGTCGTCAGCTGCTGAACGACTCCATCACGGCCTTGAAGGCGGCGACGAGGAGGTCGATGTCGTCCTCGGAGGCGACGAGGGGCGGGGCGAGGCGGACGGTCTGGCCGTGGGCCTCCTTGGCGAGGACGCCGTGGGCAAGGAGGGCCTCGGTGACCTCGCGGCCGGTGGCCACGCCGTCGGTGACGTCGATGCCGCACCACAGGCCGCGGATGCGGACGGCGTCGAAGCCGTTGCCGACCAGCGGGGCGAGGCCGGCGTCGAGCCGGGCGCCGAGGCGAACCGCGGCCTCCTGGAACTCGCCGGTCTGCAGCATCGCCACGACCTCCCGGCCGATGGCCGCGGCGAGCGGGTTGCCGCCGAAGGTCGAGCCGTGGCTGCCGGGGGTGATCACGTCGAGGACCGCGTGGTCCGCGGCGATCGCGGAGACGGGGTAGAGCCCGCCGCCGAGTGCCTTGCCCAGCACGTAGATGTCGGGGACGACACCCTCGTGGTCGCAGGCGAACGTGGTGCCGGAGCGGCCGAGACCCGACTGGATCTCGTCGGCGACCATCAGCACGTTGGTCTCGGTGCACAGCGCACGCACCTCGCGCAGGAAGCCCTCCGGCGGGATGATCACGCCGCCCTCGCCCTGGATGGGCTCGAGCAGGACCGCGACGGTGGTCTCGTCGATCGCGGCGCGCACGGCGGCGATGTCGCCGTAGGGGACCATCCGGAAGCCGGGCGTGTACGGCGCGTAGCCGGCGGTCGCGTCGGAGTCGTTGCTGAAGCTGACGATCGTGGTGGTGCGGCCGTGGAAGTTGCCCTCCATCACGACGATCGAGGCCTGCGCCTCGGCCACGCCCTTGACCTGGTAGCCCCAGCGGCGGCTGACCTTGATCGAGGTCTCGACGGCCTCGGCGCCGGAGTTCATCGGCAGGATCAGGTCCTTGCCGGTCAGCGCCGCGAGGTCGCGGGCGAACGGGCCGAGCTGGTCGTTGAAGAACGCGCGGCTGGTCAGGGTCAGCTTGTCGAGCTGCTCGTGAGCCCGGGCCAGCAGGCGGGGATGGCCGTGGCCGAAGTTGAGCGCGGAGTAGCCGGCGAGGCAGTCGAGGTAGCGCTTGCCGTCGACGTCGGTCACCCAGGCACCCTCACCAGAGGCGAGCACCACCGGCAGCGGGTGGTAGTTGTGCGCGGCGTACGCCTCGGTGAGGGCGATGTGGGCGGCGGAGTTGTCAGCGGAGCTCGTGGGCTCGACGCTCTCGTTCACGACGGTGCTGGTCATGGCTCATCTTCACCCACGGAGGGGTCGGATTCCAAAACATTGTCAGACAAAATTTGGTGTCGCTAGGGTCGGCCCATGGCCACGACCCCGACGACCGACGACCTCCGCAAGCGGGTAGCCGAGGTGCTGCCCGGCGTCCGCCGTGACCTCGAGGACCTCGTGCGCATCGAGTCGGTGAGCGCGGATCCCGAGCGGGCCCCGGAGGTACGCCGCAGCGCCGAGGCCGTCACCCGGCTGCTGGAGGCCGAGGGGTGCACCGCGCGGATCACCAGCACCGATGGCGGCGCGCCTGCGGTCATCGCCCACAAGCGGGGGCCGGACGGGGCGCCGACGGTGCTGCTCTACGCCCACCATGACGTCCAGCCCGAGAACGACCACGCCGACTGGGACTCTCCGCCCTTCGAGCCGACCGAGCGCGGCGACCGCCTCTACGGCCGCGGCGCCGCCGACGACAAGGCAGGGATCGTCACCCATCTGGCCGCGCTGCGGATCTTCGGAGACGACCTGCCGGTCAACGTCGTCTTCTTCTTCGAGGGCGAGGAGGAGGTCGGCTCCGAGACGCTGCCCGCACTCCTGGAGCAGAACCTCGACGACCTGCGCGCCGACGTCATCGTGATCGCCGACTCCGGCAACTGGGACATCGGCGTCCCGGCCCTGACGACCAGCCTGCGCGGGCTGGTGCGGATGGATGTCGAGGTCCGCACGCTGACCCACGCCGTGCACTCCGGCATGTGGGGCGGGCTGGTCCCCGACTCGCTGATGACGCTCGCCCGGCTGATCGCCTCCCTGCACGACGACCGCGGCAATGTCGTGGTGGAGGGCCTGCACGCCGGGCCCGCCGCCGACGTCGACTATCCCGAAGAGCGCCTGCGTGCAGAGTCCGGTGCGGTCGCCGGCATCGGCTGGATCGGCGAGGGATCGACCGTCGAGCGGCTCTGGACCAAGCCCGCACTCTCGATCACCGGCCTCGACGCGCCCAAGGTCGCCGGGGCCAGCAACACCCTCGTCCCCGCAGCCCGCTGCCGGATCTCCATGCGCATCGCCCCCGGCGACACCACCGCCAACGCCGTCGAGCGGCTGACCGAGCACCTCGAGAAGAACATCGCCTGGGGCGCCGAGCTCACCATGACCGTCGTCGACACCGGCGAGGCGACCCAGATCGACGCGACCGGGCCGGCGTACGACGCCGCCCGCTCCGCCTTCGCCGACGCCTGGGACGGCACCGCCCCGGTCGACATGGGCGTCGGCGGCTCGATCCCGTTCATCGCCGAGTTCCTCGAGGCCTTCCCCGAGGCGTCCGTGCTGGTCACCGGCGTCGAGGACCCCGACACCCGCGCCCACGGCGCCAACGAGGGCCTGCACCTCGCGGAGTTCGAGAAGGTGCTGCTCGCCGAGGCGCTGCTGCTGCGCAACCTCGGCTAGCACCACCGCTGGTCGAGGAGGTCTCGACACGCCGCTCGTCCCTCGCGGCGGCTCGACCACCGAGAGCCGTCACGAGACCCGGCGAGAGGTCAGCGGTCCGGTTGCGGGGTCTCGTGACGGGCGTGACCGCCCTCCTCGACCAACGGGTTCGCCACCCCAAGTACGCCGGTCCGGTGGCGTGCCGAGGACGACGAGGTGGGCGCGGTCCCAGGGGCCGGTCGGCGGCGAAGAACGGCTCCTCCTCGCTCATCCAGTCGTCCCAGAACGCTTCGGCCTCCTCCGGGGTGCGGGTGCCGTACGACGCGTCGCGGGCGATTCAGCGGCCGCAATTCCCCGCCTGCGGCGGGGCTTGGTGTCCGTGGTCACCGACGGCTGCACGGGGAGGAGCCCGGCGCCGGATCCCAGCCCGTCGCTCGTCCCTCACGACGGGCCCGCCAGGCCCACCACCGTCACCGTGGCTCCTCCCCGCTCCGCCGCACCGACCAAGCTCACCGGTGGGAAGGGGGTCTCAACCCCCACCCGCCCGCACCTGACCGCCGGCGGAGCGGCGGAGGGGGCTGCGCCCGACGGTGGTGGGTCTGGCAGCGCGTCGCGAGGGACGAGCGACGTGCGGGATCTGGCGGCGCAGCGCCCTCCGTCGTGCAGCCGGGGGTGAGGTGGAGGCAAGCCCGCCGCAGGCGAAGCCCGGCCGGAAGGGTTCGGCGGACGGCTCCTCCGGGTGCAGGTCCATCAGCCGATCCGCTGCTCGAACAGCTCGAGGTGCCGCGGGTGGTGCGGCAGCGGGTGCCCGGCGTCGTCGACGTTCACCTCGACCACCCGCGACCGCGCCATCACCCGCTCACCGTCGCGGATCTCGGACTCGAACGTCACCGACGTCCGGCCCGACGGCCGCGACGCGCGACCACACGTCGTACGCCTCGGGCCGCAGGTTCATCTGGCCGAGGTGGTCCATCTCGCTGCGCGCGACGACCATGTCCGACGGTGCCGGAGATCCGCGCCTCCTGGAAGACGCCGGTCATCACCTCGACCTGCGCCTCGTGGACGTAGTCGAAGTACCGCACGTTGTTGACGTGCCCGAGCAGGTCGACGTCGGAGAAGCGCACCTGGATCGGCCGGTGGTACGCGGACTCATTCCAGGCCGCGGGGCGCGGCGGGCGCTCGTCGGCGAACGGCGGGTCGTCGTACGTCGTCTCCAGCCGGGCCCGCTCCTCGGCTGTGAGCCGCCGCGGCCGTCCGGTGTCGAAGACGAACGGCGTCAGCACGGTCGTCGCCCTGGCGTGGACACCCGCCGTCGGTCGCAGCTCGTAGGCCAGCGTGAACGACGCCGCCCGTGACCTCGCAGACCCACGTGTCGACCATCAGCGGGGCGTCGGCCAGCCGGATAGGGCGCACGTAGTCGACCACCGTTCGCACCACGACCAGGCCCTCGCCCGGGTTCGGCGTCGGCGAGGTGTCGTGATGGCGCAGCAGGTCGAGCCGCGCCTCCTGGAGGTAGTCGACGTACACGACGTTCCCGACCGTGCCGTCCCCGTGCAGGTCGGCCCGCCGGAGCTGGCACTCGTAGCTGTGCCGATGGGAATGGGGTCGCACCGGACCAGACAAGCAGACGAGGGTGGGGCCCATGGGACTGCGCATGCAAGCCGTCATCGTCAACTGCCACGACCCGGAGCGCCTCGCCGAGTTCTGGGCGGAGGCACTGGGCTGGCGGGTCACCGTCCGCGGCGACCCCGAGTGGGGCATCGAGCCGCCCGAAGGCAGCCGCGAGGACAGCGTGGTGCCCGACATGCTGTTCATCCGTGTGCCCGACCACAAGCAGGGCTTCAACCGGCTGCACATCGACCTCCGTCCCACCGGCGAGGCACCCGACCAGGCGGCCGAGGTCGCCCGCCTCGAGGCCCTCGGCGCCTCGCGTGTCGACGTCGGCCAGGGCGACGTCTCCTGGGTGGTGATGGCCGACCCCGAGGGCAACGAGTTCTGCGTGCTCACGGCGTACCCGCCCGACGTACGGGCGCAGTGGCTGGCGGCGTACGACGCGTACGTGCGGGCGACCGAGTGACCCCACGAGCAGGTCTTCCGGGCCGAAAAGGTGCCGCTTGGGTCACTCGCCGTCGGAGTACCCGGCTGACCGGGGATTCCGACACCGAGTGACCCGAACCGCACCGTGGTGGCGAATCGGTCCGCCCGCCCCCAGCACCTAGACTGACGACCGTGCCTGACCCCTCAAGCCGCCCGGTTGCGCGGCCAGTCACTCGCCGGGGCGGCGACGGACGGCTGACGCTGGCTCTCGACCCGCAGGACCAAGGACCCCAGGACGCCTGCGGTGTGTTCGCGGTCTGGGCGCCGGGCGAGGACGTCGCGAAGCTGACGTACTTCGGGCTGTACGCCCTCCAGCACCGTGGCCAGGAGTCGGCCGGCATCGCTGTGAGCAACGGCCGGCAGATCCTCGTCTACAAGGACATGGGCCTGGTCTCGCAGGTCTTCGACGAGTCGACGCTCTCCAGCCTCGTCGGCCATATCGCGATCGGCCACTGCCGCTACTCGACCACGGGCTCGAGCTCCTGGAAGAACGCGCAGCCGACGTTCCGCGCCAGCCACGGCGGCTCCATCGCCCTCGGCCACAACGGCAACCTGATCAACACCCACGAGCTCAAGCAGATGGTCGAGGCGCTCCCCAAGGAGCAGGACGAGCTCGACCTCCACCTGCGCCAGGCGGAGGAGAGCTCCACCAACGACACCGGCCTGGTCACCGCGCTGCTCGCCCACCACCCCGACACCACGCTCGAGCAGCGCGCGCTCGAGGTACTGCCTCAGCTCAAGGGCGCCTTCTCGTTCGTCTGGATGAACGAGGACACCGTGTACGCCGCCCGCGACCCGCAGGGCATCCGCCCGCTGGTCCTGGGCCGGCTCTCGCGCGGCTGGGTCGTCGCCAGCGAGGACGCCGCCCTGGCCACCGTCGGCGCCAGCGTCGTCCGCGAGGTCGAGCCGGGCGAGCTGATCGTCATCGACGAGAACGGCCTGCGCTCCCACAGGTTCGCCGAGCCCGCGCCCAAGGGCTGCGTGTTCGAGTACGTCTACCTCGCCCGCCCCGACGCCACCATCGCCGGCCGCAACGTCCACGAGGCCCGGGTCGCGATGGGTCGGCAGCTGGCCATCGAGCACCCCGTCGACGCCGACCTGGTGATGCCCGTCCCCGAGTCCGGCACGCCGGCCGCGGTCGGGTTCGCCGAGCAGTCCGGCATCCCCTACGGCCAGGGCTTCGTCAAGAACGCCTACGTCGGCCGCACGTTCATCCAGCCCAGCCAGACGCTGCGCCAGCTCGGCATCCGCCTCAAGCTCAACGCGCTGGAGCACATGATCCGCGGCAAGCGGGTCATCGTGGTCGACGACTCGATCGTCCGCGGCAACACCCAGCGCGCCCAGGTCCGGATGCTCCGCGAGGCCGGCGCCCTCGAGGTGCACGTGCGCATCTCCAGCCCGCCGGTGAAGTGGCCGTGCTTCTACGGCATCGACTTCGCCACCCGCGCCGAGCTGATCGCCAACGGCCTCGACGTCGACGAGATCGCCGCCAGCGTCGGCGCCGACTCGCTCGGCTACATCTCGCTCGAGGGCATGATCGAGGCGACCGGCCAGGCCGAGGACAAGCTGTGCGCGGCCTGCTTCACCGGGTCCTACCCGATCGAGCTCCCCGACGAGCGCCTGCTGGGCAAGCACCTGCTGGAGTCGTCGTCGTACTCGTCGGCCCAGTCAAATGCCCTGCCCGTCCTCAACAACCCCTGATCGACAGGAGCCACGATGACCGACGCGTACGCCGCCGCCGGCGTCTCCATCGAGGCGGGCGACAAGGCCGTCGAGCTGATGAAGACCTGGGTCGAGAAGGCCAGCCGGCCCGAGGTGATCGGCGGCATCGGCGGCTTCGCGGGCCTCTTCGACGCCAGCGCCCTGAAGAAGTACGACCGGCCGCTGCTGGCCACCTCGGCCGACGGCGTCGGCACCAAGGTCGCCGTCGCCCAGGCGATGGACAAGCACGACACCATCGGCTTCGACCTGGTCGGGATGCTCGTCGACGACCTCGTGGTGTGCGGCGCCGAGCCGCTGTTCCTCACCGACTACATCGCCACCGGCCGGGTCGTCCCGGAGCGGATCGCCGCGATCGTCAAGGGCATCGCCGAGGCCTGCGTCGAGGCCGGCTGCGCGCTGATCGGCGGCGAGACGGCCGAGCACCCCGGGCTGCTCGAGCCCGACGAGTACGACGTCGCCGGCTCGACCACGGGCGTCGTCGAGGCCGACCGGCTGCTCGGCCCGGGCCGGGTCCGTCCCGGTGACGTGGTCGTGGCGATGGCATCGAGCGGTCTGCACTCCAACGGCTACTCGCTGGTCCGCCACGTGCTGCTGTCGGGCGACGGAGCCGGCTGGGCGCTCGACCGCGACGTCCCCGAGCTGGGGCGCACGCTCGGCGAGGAGCTGCTCGAGCCGACCCGGATCTACGCCCAGGCTTGTCTCGACCTGGCCGCCCGCCTGGACGACGAGTCCGGGGCTGCACGCGATGTCCCACATCACCGGCGGCGGGCTGGCTGCCAACCTCGCGCGGGTGCTGCCCGCTCGAGGTGACCGCCACCATCGACCGGGCGACCTGGACCCCGGCACCGGTCTTCGACCTGGTGCGCCAGGTGGGCGCCGTACCGCTGGACGACCTCGAGGCGACCCTGAACTGCGGCATCGGCATGGTCGCCCTGGTGGCGCCCGACGCCGCCGACCGGGCCGTCGCGCTGCTCGCCGAGCACGACGTGCGAGCGTGGGTCGCGGGCGAAGTCACCCGGGCCGAGGGCGCCGCCGGCGGCACGGTTTCGCTGGTCGGGCGGCACCCGGGCTGGTGATGTCCGCGACGACCGCACCGGAATCTCGGACCATATGTGCAGGAACAGCCTGGCACCAGGTAGCGTTGGGACCACGACAGAGACCGATCAGACCGGTGTGCCCGCTCCAGCGTGAGCCCCGGCCAAGTGCGAGGGGGTCGACCCTATGGGGCGCGGCCGAGCCAAGGCGAAGCAGACGAAGGTCGCCCGCGACCTGAAGTACCGCACTCACGAGACGGACTTCGGGGCGTTGGCGAAGGAGCTACACGGCGACGAGCCGGACTCCGAGGAGCAGGACGACGGTCCTGACCTCGACCAGTGGTCCGACTACGCCGAGCCACGGCGCGACTGACAGCCGTCAGTGGCCGCCTAGGCCGCCCAGCTCGTTCCCCCGGCGGTTGAGGTCTGCCTCGATCATGCCGGTGGTGAACCAGTCCTTGCCGTAGGGCAGCACCGCGTCGCCTGCCTGCCAGTACGCCGTCGCGGTCTGGCCGACGCGCACCTCCCGGATCTCGGGCTTCTCACCGGCCTCCACGCGGGCCACGTCCTGAGCGCAGGCCGGCACGGTCCGGGTGCCGTGCCCGCCGGGCACCGTGTAGCGCACGTCCCGGGTCGAGGGACCGTGCTGCGGGTTGAAGAAGCACGGCACGCGCAGCTCGGGTCGCGGCTCGCCGGCGAGGGCGGCCCGCACGCACGCCAGCAGGTAGCGGCCGGTCGACAGGGTGTCGACCACCCTCGACACCTCGTGGGCGCCGGCCAACCGGGGCACCGCGCGCTTGGCGTGCTCGTAGGCGTCCAGGGCCCCCTGATAGTCGTGCCGGGTGGCCTCGTCGAGCTCGACGCCCTCGGACTCGACCCCGAGGGCGCTGAGCTGCTCACCGAGCAGGGTGGTGTCCTCGTCGGCCATCGTGATGATCGCCTCGAGCTCCTCGGCGGCGACCCGTTCGTCCTCGCGTCGCTGACGCAGTCGCCCGAGCCATCCCATGGGGGGAGAGTACGCGGCGCACCTGGAGCGGCATCGGAGGTTTCGAGGCTCGTCGCTGGCGCTCCTCACACCTCAACCACCGATGCCTGGAGCGGGCCATCGAAACCTCCGATCCGGTGCGGTCAGCGCAGGTAGACGCCCCGGAGGCGGCCCACATCGCGGATGCGGCGCTCGGCGAGACGGTCGGCGGCGATGGCGGGAGGTACGCCGTCGGCGCGGGCCAGCTCGAAGACCTTGCGGGTCGTCTCGAAGATCCCGCTCGCCCGCTGCTGGGCGCGCTCGAAGCTGAAGCCGTGCAGCTCGTCGGCCACCTGCATCACGCCGCCGGAGTTCACGCAGTAGTCGGGGGCGTAGAGGATGCCGCGCTCCTCGAGGCGCTTCTCGACGCCGGGGTGGGCGAGCTGGTTGTTGGCGCCGCCGCAGACGATCTTCGCGCGTCAGGGTCTCGACGACCTCGTCGGTGAGCGCGCCGCCCAGGGCGTTGGGTGAGTAGACGTCGAGGGTCTCGGCGACCAGGGCGTCGGTGGAGGCTGACCGCACGCACGGCGGGGTACTCATCGCGGATCCGCTCCACGGCGGCGGCGTTGACGTCGGTCACGACGACCGACGCGCCGTCCTCGGTCAGGTGCCGCACGAGGTGGCGGCCGACCTTGCCCACGCCGGCGATGCCGACGGTGCGACCGGCCAGGGTGGGCTCGCCCCAGAGGGCCTCGGCCGCGGCGCGCATCCCCTGGAACACGCCGTACGCCGTGAGCACCGAGGAGTCGCCGGCGCCGCCGTTGGCGAGCGTGCGGCCGGTGACGAAGTCGCACTCGCGGGCGATGTGGTCCATGTCCAAGGAGTTCGTGCCGACGTCGCAGGCGGTGAGGTAGCGACCGTTGAGCGACTGCACGAAGCGGCCGTAGGCGCGCAGCAGCGCCTCGGTCTTCGCGGTCGCCGGGTCGCCGATGATCACCGCCTTGCCGCCGCCGAGGTCGAGGCCGGCCAGCGAGTTCTTGTAGGTCATCCCACGGGAGAGGGCCAGCACGTCGCGCAGCGCCTCGTCGGTGCTCGCGTAGGGGTAGAAGCGGGTGCCGCCCAGACCTGGGCCGAGCGCGGTGTTGTGGAGCGCGATGATCGCGCGGAGACCGGTGCCGGGGTCGTTGCAGAAGACGACCTGCTCGTGCTCGGCGGAGAGTTCGAAGACGTCGGTCATGGAGCCACTTTCTCGTGGGTGCCGCTTCGGGTGGGCGGCGTGTCGGTGAGTGGTGGTCTCGCCGTCCTGGATCGCAGGCATGGACGAGGCCCTCAGTCCAAAATACGTGCACCGGGTGGCGCGGACCCGGCTACTGCAGCAGCTCGGCGACGGCGTACGACGCGCCGAACGTCGCGACGAGCACCACCAGGCACAGCACCGCGAGCATCGCGGTGGACAGTCCGGCGGGCTTCGACCCGCGGGACCGTGGAGGCTGTGCTCGCTCGTAGAGCGACACGGGCGCTCCCGGTACAGCCGCGGCGAGCGCCTCGACGAACGACAGCACGTCGGTCCAGCGGTCCTCGCGGTCGGGCTCGATCCCGCGCAGGATCACCTCGTCGACCTCGGGCGAGACGGGGACGAACGCCGACGGCGCCGGCGGGAGCGAGGCGTGGGTGAGGTCGGCGACGCCGCCGCTGCGCGCCAGGTGACCGGTCAGCAGGTGGTAGGCGACCGCGGCCAGCCCGTGCACGTCGGCCCGCTCGTCGACCCCGCCGCCGAGGGCCTGCTCCGGGGCCATGTACGCCGGGGTGCCGACCACGTCGGTCAGCCCGCTGGCGTGGATCAGCGCCTTGGCCACCCCGAGGTCGGCGACCATCAACCGCTCGCGACCCAGCCCGTCGCTGGCGAGCAGGAGGTTCTGCGGCTTGATGTCGCGGTGCACCACGCCCTTGGCGTGGAGTACCGCCAGGCCGTCGCCGGCCTGGCGGATCAGGGCGACCATGCGGTCGAGCTCGACGCGCCCCTCCTTGAGGAGGTCGGCGACGGTGCCGCGGTCGGCGTACGTCATCACGAAGTACGGCGTCCCGTCGGCCTCCCCGACGTCGTAGACGCGGACCACGTGGTCGGAGTCGGCGGCCCGGAGGATGCGCGCCTCCTCCAGGAAGCGCTCGCGGACGTCCTCGCGCTGGGCCCAGTTGTCGGCCAGCGCCTTCACGGCGACGTCGGAGCGCAGCTCGTCGTCGCGGTAGAGCCACACCGAGGAGAACCCGCCGACGCCGAGTCGGTCGACCCGCCGGAGCCGGCCGAGGCGGTGGGGGAGGGACACGCTCGGTATTGTGCCTTCACCCAACCTTGATCAACAGGTTGACTCAAACGTCGGGGGAGTCGCGTGGAGCTGGAAACGACTGTCGACCTCGACGAGCTCGCCCTGCGGGCGTCCGAGGGCGACAAGGACGCGCTCGACCAGCTGCTGGCACTCATCCAGCCACGCGTGCGGCGCATCTGCGGTCGGATGCTGCTCTACCCGCAGGACGCCGAGGAGGCCTGCCAGGACGCCCTGATGCTGGTCGCCACCCGCATCAACACCTTCGCGGGTCGCTCGAAGTTCACCACCTGGCTGCACGCCGTGGCCTCCAACAGCGCGCGATCGACCTACCGCTCCCTCAAGCGCCGGTCGGCCGAGCTGCCCAGCGACGAGCTGCCGGCCAGCGCCGACCCGCGCACCACCAGCGTGATCGCCGGCAGCCGGCTCGACCTGCTCGACGCGCTGGAGGTGCTCGGCGCGACGCATCCGATGCTGGTCGAGGCGCTGGTGCTGCGCGACATCCAAGAGCTCGACTACGCCGAGATAGCGCTGCTGATGGACCTCCCGCTCGGCACCGTGAAGTCGCGCATCCACCAGGCCCGCAAGACCATCCAGCCGCTGCTCATCGCGCAGCTCTAGGCGCTGCGCTGGCCTCATCACCACCAGGTCGCCGTGGGTGCCGTAGCCCGCGAGGTCACCGCCCGCGCGGGTGCCGTCGAAGGTGACCAGCACCCAGCCGGCTTCGGTCTCCACCACGGTGGGCCACGGGATGTTGGTCGGGTACGGCGCGTGCAGCCGGCCGGTCTGGCGGAGGGCGAGGTCGAAGACCGGGAACGCCGCCCGGTGGGCTCGCGGTCCCTGGCGCCCGTCGCTGGCCAGCACCACCCAGTCCCCGCCGACCCGCGCCAACGTGGTGCCCTCGGTGGCGGTGCGGGCCGGGTCGGCGCCGAGCAGGCGCAGGTCCTCGAGGGTGTCGCCGGCCGCGAGGGCGGGGTGGAACTTGAAGAACCGCGACGCGCTGACGAACCCCACGTGCCAGCGTCCCTCGATCCGCACCAGGTGGGGGTCCCAGACGCCCACCGAGCGCAGCCCGTCGGTCGGCAGGCGCAGCGGCCGGGTGTCGAGCACGTGCCGGCCGTTGAGCAGGTCGGCGTCGGTGTCGGCCAGGGTCACCGCCACGGTGGCGTCGCGCCGGCTCCGGCCGGTGTGGCCGTCGAAGTCGCCCCAGGTGCTCGTGGCGACCAGCCAGCGACCGCCGTCACGGACCAGGTGCGTCGCGTTGTCGCCGTACGCGCCCGGCTTGTCGGGCCGCCGGAAGAACAGGTCGGCGCGGTGCTCGAGCACCCAGCCCTTCGGGTCGAGCGACCAGACGCCGGTGTGGGCGGCGTCGAAGAACCCGGGCCCGGCGTGCGTGGCGGTGAGCAGCAGCCGGTGGCCGTCGCGGACGGGGGTGCCGTCGGCCTCGCTCGACCAGCCGGACGTCGCGCAGGCCCAGCTGCCCGAACGCGCCGGCTCGTACGTCGCCGACGTCGCCATCGGCTTCGAGCCGCAGGCTGTTGGTGAAGTCCTCGTCGCGCGTGTCGAGCCGCTCGCCGAGGTCGTGGCGCGCCCGCGCCCGCCAGCGGCCGCGTTCGAGGGTCAGGCCGGTGACGTGGGTGCCGGTGAGGGTGATGCCGACGGCGGTCGCGGGTGCGTCGAGCCGGCCGAAGCGACGGCTGCGGTGATGGGTGGTGCGGCCGCCGGCCTCGACGAGCGAGGTCGATGGTGTCGTCTTGCGAGCCGCACCTCCAGTGACGTGTCGCTCGCTCCTGAACCGAACGCCGGTCGAGCCGGTCGAGACCCCCGCCGACCGCCGCGGCGTACGGCGCCGGCTGAGGAAGCTCCCAGGTGCCCGGACCGTCGGCGGTCACGGTCGTGAAGCGCGGGGCCACGAGGTCGATGGGTCGCCGCCGGGCGACGACTTCGAACGACCCCAGAACACGCGGGTCAGTGTGCCAGCAGCCGTCCCCGGATACGGTCGCGGTATGACACCGGCCGACCTGCTCACCGACGCCTTCGGGCGGATCCGCGACGGCGCCCACCGGGTCCTCTCGGACCTCGACGAGGACGCCCTGGCCTGGCGACCCGGACCGGACGCCAACCCGATCGGCTGGCTGGTCTGGCACCTGCTGCGCGTGCAGGACGACCACCTGGCCGAGGTCGCCGGGACCGAGCAGGTGTGGACGGCCCAGGGGTACGCCGGCCGGGCCGGCCTCCCCTACGCCGACGACGCCACCGGCTTCGGCCACTCCTCCGACGAGGTCGGCCGGTTGCGGTTGGGCGCCGAGCTGCTGGGCGCCTACGCCGACGCGGTCACCGAGGCGACCCTGGCCTACGTCGCCACCCTCGGCCCCGACGACCTCGAGCGCGTGGTCGACGAGTCGTGGGACCCGCCCGTCACCCTCGGCGTCCGCCTGGTCAGCGTGATCGGCGACGACCTGCAGCACCTCGGCCAGGCGTCGTACGTGAAGGGGTTGCTGGCGCGGTGACCTCTGTCAGCCGACGGTCACCGAGTCGATGGTGACCTTCTCGGCCGGCGGGCCGTCGGGCGCACCGCCCTTGGCACCCTTGGCCGCGATGTCCTGGACGACCTTGAGACCGTCTGCCCCGACGGTGCCGAAGACGGTGTAGAGGGGATCGAGCGGGGAGTCGTCGAACACGATGAAGAACTGGGAACCGTTGGTGTTGGGCCCGGCGTTCGCCATCGCCAGCGTGCCGGCGCCGTAGGTCTCCTGGCCGGTGAGCTCGTCGTCGAAGGAGTAGCCCGGGCCGCCCATGCCGGTCGCCGAGGGGTCACCGCACTGGAGGACGAAGATGCCTTGCGTGGTGATGCGGTGGCACTCGGTGTCGTCGAAGTAGCCCTGCTCGGCGAGCGAGACGAAGCTGTTGACGGTGCACGGCGTCGCCTCGCGGCCGAGGGTGATGTCGACGTCGCCGGCGCTGGTGGCGATCACCGCAGTGGCCTCGCCGGTGTCCGGCGCGTCGGCCGGGGGTGCGTCGACCTCCTTGGCCGGCTCGCTGCCGTCGGACGGGTAGTCGCACGACACGGTGGACTCCCGGTCGACTCCTCGGTGCTGCCCGGGTCGACGGCACTGTCCTCGCCGTCCCCGCTGCACGAGCCGAGCACGACGGTGCAGAGCAGGGCCGCTGCTGCGGCGACGGGGAAGGAGACGGGTGCGCGTGCGGGCCGACATGCGCCCGATCGTAAGGGTGGGCTGGTCGGCGTCCGCCGCGGCGGGTCTACAGCGGCGGGTCTACAACGGAGGTCTGGGGCTGGCTCGGAGAGTGGTGGCCGCCGTCACGGTCTCGGGAGCGATGGTCGATCCCGCAGCCGCACACAGGACGGCCGCGATGCCTCGTTTGGCTGCGTCCCTCGTCGGGTACGACAACCCGGTCGCGACGACGTCACCCTTTCGCGACCTCAACCGGAACCTGTAGTCGCCTTGGTGGTCGTGATAGATCTCGAAAGTCCCGGCCATGTGCCCTCTCCTGGCTTGTGGCAATGCGTCTCTACTGTGGTTTCAACTCGATCGAAGACGGCGGGTTACGGGGTGCGCGGCTGCGTATCGCCTGTCGGTCCACGCATGCGGCGTGCGAAGGTCGGGTACCCCCTGGTGCCGGTGTCGAGGAGGTCTGTCGTGGCGCGTGCGATCTGGACTGGGTCTGTCTCCTTCGGACTGGTCAACGTCCCCGTCGGCTTGTACTCCGCCACGCAGGATCACGACGTCCACTTCCACCAGTTCGAGAAGGGCACGTCCTCGCGGATCCGCAACAGGCGGGTCAACGAGGACACCGGCGACGAGGTCGCCTACGAGGACGTGGTCAAGGGCGCCGAGCTCAACGATGGCGGCTACGTGATGCTCACGCAGGAGGAGCTCGAGTCGGTCGAGCCCGGCAAGAGCCGCACCATCGACATCTCTGACTTCGTCGACGCCTCGGAGATCGAACCGGTCTACTACCAGAAGTCCTACTACCTCGCCCCGTCCGACGACAGCGCCAAGAAGGCGTACATGCTGCTGCTCAAGGCGATGGACAAGGCCGAACGGATCGGGGTCGCCACGTTCGTGATGCGCGGCAAGCAGTACCTCGCCGCCATCCGGCCGTCGGACAACGTGCTTGGTGCTGGAGACCATGTACTTCGCCGACGAGGTGCGCGACCCCGCCGACGAGCTCGACCAGCTGCCCACGCGGACCAAGGTCGGCGGCAAGGACCTCGACATGGCAGTGAACCTGGTCAAGGCGATGACCTCGCCGTGGGACCCGAAGAACTACCGCGACACCTACACCGAGCGAGTGCAGAAGCTCATCGACGCCAAGAAGCAGAACCGGGAGATCGTCCTCCCGGAGGACAGCGAGGCTGACGACGCCAAGGTCGTCGACCTCCTCGCTGCACTGCAGGCCTCCCTCGACACCAGCAAGAGCCACAAGCCCGGCAACACCCGCAACGTCACCAAGCTGAGGACTCGCAAGGCCGACACCACCGCCACCAAGAAGACGGCGGCGAAGAAGACGGCGGCGAAGAAGTCGGCGGCCATGAAGTCGGCGGCGAAGAAGACGGCGGCGAAGAAGACGGCGGCGAAGAAGTCGGCGGCCAAGAAGACGACGGCGAAGAAGACCGCTCGCAGGTCTGCCCGGCGCAAGGCGTCCTGACCGTCTAGTCCTCGGGGAGCTCGCCGAAGGCCTTCTTCGCGTCGCGGTACCAGCCCATCGACGCAACCGGGTGCTTCCAGCGACCCTTCATGTCCCGGTGTGCCTCCTCGTGGGAGGTGTCGCCCGCCTTGACCGCATCCTTGAGGTGGCGGTCCTGAGCCTTGATGACGTCGTCGGCAGTCTCGCCACGCAGCTCCAGGTCGCACGGTCCCCCGAGCTGTCGGCAGGTCATGGTCTTCATTGCGGTGTCCCCTCGTCGATGTGAGCGCTGCATCTGTTCGGTTGCCAGGCCTGTGACTGTCTGACGATCACTGACCGTCGAGTGTGACGAGACGAG
>CAVWXS010000046.1:0-292041 GCA_963758885.1 uncultured Actinomycetota bacterium | reverse complement strand
CGAGCGTCAAGGCGGCGCCTGAGCTGATCACCATCGGGGCACCCGCCTCGGTCGCGGTCGGCGCCAGCCTGCCCGTCGTCCAGGACCACGGCTCCACCCAGTCCGGGTGTTGCGGCTGATCCTCGCCTGCAGTGCCACGACATCTGAGTGACCCACCTCGCGTCGTCCCCGGAACGAAGAACTCGCCGAGGCTTCCACGCGAGGTGGTCGTCCTCTGCGCCACCGAGATCACCAACTGGGGTGCGCTGGTCTACGCCTTCCTCGTCGGCTCCAGCACCATCGCGGCGAGCGAGGGTTGGCGCCTCACCCACCTCCTGGGCGCATTCACCGTCGCCCAACTGGTCGCCGGCCTCGCCGGAGTCTGGGTGGGACGCCGCATCGATGTGGTCGGCCCGCGAGCTGTGATGACACTCGGATCCGTTCTGGGAGCGGTTGCGTTGGCGGTCGTCTCGCTCAGCACGTCACTCCCTGCGTTCTACGTCGGCTGGGTACTCGCTGGACTATCCATGTCCGCGATCCTGTACGCGCCCGCATTCGCCGCCGTCACTGGTTGGGCCGGATCTGACTTCCGTCTCCGCATCCGAGCGCTGACCGCCATCACCCTGGCGGGCGGCCTCGCCTCGACAGTCTTCGCGCCGCTCACCGCCTGGCTGATGGAAGTGCTGGCCTGGCGAACGACGTACCTGGTCATGGCTGCGCTCGTGGGAGGGACAGCGGTGGCCCACTACTGGGGGCTGCGCAAGCCTTGGCTTGTCTCACAGACGACCGTCGTCCAGGACCTGGCGCCCACGGGTGAGGCGGCGCAGCCGTTCCACGCCGGCGACTTCAGGATCTTGGTCGCGGCGATGGCGCTGGGCGGCTTCTGCGTCCATGCTGTCGTCGTCAACCTGGTCCCGCTCTTGCTGGAGAACGGTCTCAGCCTGCGCGCAGCCGCCACCGTCATGGCCGTGGGTGGCGTCGGGCAGCTCACCGGGCGCATCTTCTACGGCCGACTCAATGCGATGACCGGGCCCGCGGCTCGTGCCTGGTTCACACTTGGGCTCGTCGCAGTTTCCACGATCCTGTTTGCCGAGACGCATTCGCCGTTGGTACTGGTGGCGGTCGTGTCCTTCATCGGGGGTATGGCGCGTGGCATGTTCACGCTGGTTCAAGCCACTGCCGTCTCCGACCGCTGGGGACCGAGGGCATACGGGGCGCGCAACGGCGTGCTGAGCGGCGCAACGATGGGCGCCGCGGCCCTCGCGCCGTGGGCGGGCTCGCTCCTCGCCGACCACGTCGGCGGTCATAACGTCGCGTTCTGGTACCTGGCCGCGGGCATGATGGTTGCCGCAGCTGGCGTCAGACCGGCGGCGCAGGCACAGTAGCGAACCTCTCGACACGGTCTTTGCGTGCTTCCGCTCATCCGACGAGTTACCTATGGGGCGGTTCGCGGCCCCGTGTGACGTCGGTCGCCACCAGCGCTGAGGCCTCCGGATCTGTTCACCTCTCGTTCAGAGAGCACGCCATTGCCGGTCACTGGGCACTCCTACGTTCATCGGTGTCATGACTTCCATGTACCTCAGGAGAAACCACGTGAAGAGCACCCATTTCCGCCGCGCGATCGTGCCCGGCATCGCCGCGCTCGTCCTCGCGCTGTCGGCGTGCGGAGGCCAGGAATCGGCGTCCGGTGAGGAGGGGGAACCTCCGGTTCCGTTGCGGTTGACGGGTCGTCGACCGTCTACCCGCTGAGCAACGCCGCGGCTGAATTGTTCAACGAAGAGAATCCCGACATCAACGTCACCGTCGGTGAGTCCGGTACCGGCGGCGGCTTCGAGGTCTTCTGCGCCGGCCAGACCGACATCTCGAACGCGTCCCGCCCGATCGAGGACGACGAGGCCCCCGTCTGCAGGACGCCGGGATCGAGTACACGGAGCTCCAGGTGGCCACCGACGCGCTGACCGTCGTCGTGAACAAGGACCTCGCCATCGACTGCCTGACGGTCGAGCAGCTCAAGATGATCTGGGAGCCGGCCGCCGAGGGCAAGGTCACCAACTGGAGCCAGGTCGACCCGAGCTTCCCCGATGAGGAGATCTCGCTCTTCGGCCCGGGCACGGACTCCGGCACTTTCGACTACTTCACCGACGTCATCAACGGCGAGGAGGGTGCCTCCCGAGACCGACTACGAGTCGTCCGAGGACGACAACGTGATCGTCCAGGGCGTCACGGGCACGCCGGGCGCCATGGGCTACTTCGGCTACTCGTACTACGAGCAGAACTCGGACAGCCTCAAGGCGGTCGCCGTCGATTCCGGAAGCGGCTGCGTCGCGCCGTCGGCCGAGACCGCACAGGACGGCACTTACACCCCGCTGGCCCGGCCGCTGTTCATCTACGTGAACAACGAGTCCTACAGCGACAAGGCGCAGGTCGCCAGCCTACGTCGACTTCTACATCGACAACCTGGCCGCGATCACCGAGGCGGCCCAGTTCATCCCCCTGAACGACGAGCAGCTACGGAGACGCAGTCGGCCCTCGACGGTCTCAAGGGCTGACGAGTCAGGATAACCACTTCGCGTGAGCTCGACTTTGACGCCTGCAGGCCCGCCGTCCTCGGCGGGCCTGCGCGGCCATCGACCTCTCCAAGAGGTCCCGGCCGGGCGACTTGGCGATCCGCACCCTTCTGATGCTTGCGGCCTTCGTCTCGGTCGCCACGACGATCGGCATCATCGTCGCCCTGCTCCGGCCGGCCCTGGAATTCTTCGCGCGACGTCCCGTTCGCGAGTTCCTGGGCAGCACCGGTGGGCGCCCAACGCGCTGATCCGTCCTTCGGGGTCTGGCCGCTGGTCGTCGGCAACCCTCGTGATCACGGCGATCGCCCTCGCTCTGGCGGTCCCGCTCGGGCTTGGGGCCGCCATGTACCTCTCGGAGTATGCCAGCAAGAAGACGCGGAAACGGCTCAAGCCCATCGTCGAGCTCCTGGCCGGAGTGCCCTCAGTCGTCTACGGCTTCTTCGCCCTGTCCTTCGTGACCCCGAACCTGCTCCAGGAGGTTCTGCGCATCGACGTCGGGTTCACCAACGCCTTGTCCGCCGGCTTGGTTCTCGGGGTCATGATCATCCCGACCATCGCATCCCTTTCGGAGGACGCGATGTCGGCCGTCCCGCTCGCGCTGCGGCAAGGGTCCTTCGCCATGGGCGCCAACCGGATGCAGACCACACTCGCGCGTGGTCTTCCCCGCCGCGATGTCCGGCATTGCCGCGGCTGTCGTCCTCGGGCTGTCCCGAGCAGTGGGCGAGACGATGATCGTCACTCTCGCGGCGGGGTCCGGCCCAACCTCACACTCGACCCTCGCGAGGGCATGCAGACGATGACCGGCTACATCGCCACGACGGCCGGCGGGGAGAACCCCGTCGGCTCCACGAGTTACAACACCCTCTTCGCAGTGGGCCTCTTGCTGTTCGCTATCACCCTGGTCATCAACATCATCAGCATCTCGCTGGTCCGACGCTACCGGCAGGAGTACTGATGGCCACCACGTACGCCGACGCCGCCGCGAAGACCGTCCTCGCCACCGCCGGGCGCGAGCGGGACCGCTCGACGAGCTCGCATCGTCTTCCTGTTCGTGCTGTGGTTCTCGCTGTTCTTCGGCGTGGTCGTACTCGTCGCTCTCATCGTCTCGACGGCCATCGAGGGGGCCCCGCGCTTCGACAAGGAGCTTTGACCAACTACAGCTCCACCCTCCATCCCGAGACCACCGGGTTCCGGGCCGGCATTCTCGGCTGCATCTGGGTGATGCTCGCGACTGCGGCCCTATCGGTGCCGCTCGGCATCGCCGCGGCCCTGCTACCTCGAGGAGTTCGCGAACCGGGATCGATGGTGGAACCGGCTTATCGAGATCAACCTCCAGAACCTGGCCGCCGTACCATCCGTGGTCTACGGCCTCTTGGCCGTCGCGTTCGTGGCCGTCATCGGGATTCGAAGAGCGGGGTCATCGTCATCGCCGGAGCCATCGCACTCTCGCTCCTGATCCTCCCGGTCATCATCATCACGACGCGCGAGGCGGTCCGTGCGGTACCTCGTGAGATCCGCGATGGCTCTCTCGCGCTGGGTGCGACTCAGTGGCAGACGACCTGGCGGCAGACCCTGCCCGCGGCCGTCCCCGGCATCGCTACGGGACGATCCTCGCTCTCTCCAGGGCCATCGGCGAGGCGGCGCCGCTGCTGATGATCGGTACGGCGACGGCTATCCGCTTTGACCCGAACGGCCTGATGAGCCAGTTCACTGCGCTGCCGTTGGAGATCTACTCGACGACCGCGCAGTCCCAGGAAGAGTTCCGGGTTGCCGCCGCCGCGGCCATCATCGTGCTGCTCATCATGATCCTCGCGCTGAACGGCCTGGCCATCTTCATCCGCAACAAGTTCCAGCGCACCTGGTGAGAGGACATCCCATGCCCGCTCGTCCTGCAACGACCACTGCTACCACGGCTGACCCCTCCGAGCGGGAGCCGATGACTCCCATCCCCGGACGTCGAGGTCATGTCCGATGGGAGATCGGAGCCTGCCGGAGGACCCGATCATGGAGGCCTCGGGTCTCAACATCTACTACGGCGACTTCCATGCGGTGCACGATGTGAACCTGGTCTTCGGCAAGAACGAGATCACCGCCCTCATCGGACCCTCCGGCTGTGGCAAGTCCACCGTGCTGCGCTGCCTCAACCGCATGAACGACCTCGTCCCGGGTGCGCGCGTCGAGGGCAGGGTCAACTACCACGGTCAGAACATCTACGACAAGGGCATCGACCCGATCGCCGTGCGCACCCATATCGGCATGGTGTTCCAGAAGCCCAACCCGTTCCCGAAGTCGATCTACGACAACATCGCCTACGGGCCCCGGGTAACGGGTATGAAGGTCGACGACATGGACGCCCTCGTCGAGGAGGCCCTCCGGGGCGCCGCGTTGTGGGACGAAGTGAAGGACAAGCTGAAGCAGTCCGCCTACGGGTTGTCCGGCGGCCAGCAGCAGCGGCTGTGCATCGCTCGCACCATCGCCACCCGGCCAGAGGTCATCCTGATGGACGAGCCGTGCTCGGCGCTCGACCCGATCGCCACAGCGCGCATCGAGGACCTCATGGCGGAGCTCCGCAGCGAGTTCACGATCATCATCGTGACGCACAACATGCAGCAGGCTGCCCGGGTGTCAGACCGGACCGCCTTCTTCACCGCCAAGCCCGACGAGGTCACCGGCAACCGCACGGGTCTACTGGTGGAGTTCGACCGGACCAGCAACATCTTCTCAAACCCGGGCGATCCGCGTACCGAGGCCTACATCTCCGGCCGCTTCGGCTGAGTCGACTACCCCGCGGGCTTCTCGAGGACCAGACTGAGATGACGATGCAAGACCATCCCCGGGTCTCCCCTCGACACGAACGCGCCCTGACGTCACTCGACCGTTGGGCCCAAACCAATGGCGCACCCCTTCTCGTCATCGACCCATTGGGGGAGGACGACGACCTCCGTGCAGGCATGACGGCTCGAGGCGTCCACGTGACCTGGACGATGTCTGCACTCGACGGGTTGATCGAGTTCGGGCGCACAGACCCCAGAGCCGTCATTGTGTCGCCCTACCTCAGTGACCTCCCGGCGGTCGACCTGGTCGCGGCCATCCGACGCCATTCTCCTGTGACAGTGATCGTGGCACTCCCCGACGACGATGACGCAGACGCCGGCCCCCTGGTGCTCGCCGGTGCCCGCGCAGTGCTGAAGCTCCCGTACGCAGCTGCGTCCGTGTGGGCGATGCTGCACGAACTGGAGCCCTCCCTCGACGACCACGCCAGACTTGGCTACGGGCGTATCGAACTGGATGCTTCTGCCTACACGGTCCGGATCGACGGGCGTCGAATCCCTGATCCACCACCGCGAGAGTTCGAACTACTTCGAGCGCTGCTCATCCGCGCCCCCGAGATCGTGAGTGACGACGCGTTAGCCATCGCCATGTGGGGGGCGAATCGGGGTGGCGGGCGCGACAACACCATGTCGGTGCACGTGGGTCGCCTCCGCGCACGGCTTGAAGGTGTCGCCGACATCCGACGCATCCGCGGACGCGGATACTCGCTCACGCTGCCATGAGCCCTGAAAGCCGTTCGTCGGGCCCGACGAGCGGTGAGCAGATCAACGATGCCGCTCCCCACCTGCCGCTCAGCTACGGCGGCCATAGGACTTCGCAGGACGGCATGTGCGTCATGGAGGCTGTCAGCCTGGCGGCAGGTCTCCCATGGTCAGACGCACCACCGTGCACCAACCCGACGCTGGCACTGCTGGCCAGGCTCGTCAATGACGCAATGACCGACCGGGCACGTGCTGCTCTCGTCCCACTCGTCCCAGCGCTCAGCATGGCTGGCGATCATGGGCTCGCCACTGACATGCGAGTCGTGCAAGCTGCGACCGAAGTGGCAGCCACCCGCCGAAGCACGAGACGGCTCCGCACGATGGAGCGATGGATGCGGATCGCGACGCGGCTCGAACAGACGCCGGCGAGACGACCACTGCAGTGGGCGGTACGACAGGGCGCAGCGAGACGCGCGATCGAAGCGGCAGTCGATTCGGGGTTCTCGCCGCACAGGGAGCAACCTGACGTGCACCTTGTCAGTCTGTTGCGCGTCGCTGTGGACGCCGCCGGCTCAACCGAGCCTTCCGCGAGCTACGCAGATGAGCAACCTGATCACCGTGACCCTGCTCACCATGGGGGCACGAGGTGTGTCGAGATCCTGACGTCGGCTCCGTCCTAGAAGTGTCAGCGCCTCTGGGGCAGCCATCGAGTCAAGGAGAGATCGACATGGGAAAGATCGTCGTCTGCAGCATGGTCAGCATCGACGGGTACGCCGAGGGTCGCGGTGGCGACGTGATGGCGATGCCCATGGACGAGGCGTTCGCCCTGCACAACGAGGACCGGGTCCGCTCCGCGAGCTCGTTCCTCTTCGGGGCCTCGACCTACCGCGGGTTCCTGGGCTACTGGCCCGCCCAGCACGACAACCCGGACGCCTCGCCGCTGAACCGCTACATCGCTGGACGTTACGCCGACGGCATCCCCATCACCGTCGTCTCCGACACGCTGACCAGTGACGACACGGGGCCCTGGCGCGACCAGACCACGATCGTCCGCAGAGATGAGGTTCGCGACGCGGTCGCACGGTTGCGCGAGCGCGACGGTGACGCCCTGGTCTTCGGCAGCCGAACGCTGTGGAGCGGCCTCTTGGCCCACGGGCTCGTCGACGAGCTCCACCTGATGATCGGCCCCAAGGTCGTGGCAGGAGACCATCACGTCTTCGACGGGGTTCCCGAGACGAACCTGAAGCTGATCGGGGTGCGGACCTGGGGCGGTTCCGACAACGTGGTCCTGAGCTACGCAACGAGCCAAGCCGACGCGGTCAGTGAGCCGGGACGGCCGTGAGGATCCGACCGATGTTCTCCTCGGAGAAGAAGTCGGCAGGCGAGAGCGCACCGGAGACGACGCTGACGAACCCGTCCATGGCCTCCTGGTTGCCGTGGATGGCGCCGAGCAGCTGCTGCATCTCCGGCGGGGGGAGCTCGAGCGTGGCGAGCTGGGCGGTGAACTCGTAGATGGGCATGGCCTTCGCGTCGCGTTCGGTGTGCCACGCGCCCATGGCATCGTCGTACGACATGCGCTGCCCCAGCCACTGGTCGATCGCGTGGGCGCAGCGCTCGGCGTCGAGGAACGCATCGGTGATGCCCTGGGCTGTGAGCGGGTCCTTGTTGTAGCCCGAGTCTCCGACGAGCGCCCACCCGTCGCCGTACGGCTTGCGGAACCAGCCGGGCACTGCGCCGCCGAGGAACGGCGCCTCCCGGGTCGCGGTCGAGACACGGGCCGCGAAGTCGGGCACCAGCTCGAGGGTCTTGAGGAAGTTGCCCTCGACATCGGCCTTGTACGCCGAGGCCTCGGCGTACGGCCAGCCCACCACCACCATCGTGAGCCCGTCGTTGGTCGCGGCGCACGCGAACCCCCGGTCGGGCCGGATGTAGCTCTCGAACGTGGTGGTGGGCAGGCCCCTGAAGTAGGTGAAGTAGGAGTACTGCAGCCGGGGCTTGGCGTTGTAGTCGGTCGCGCCGACGGCCTGCGCCACTCGGCTGTTGCGGCCGTCCGCCCCGATGACGATGCGGGCCCGCTCCACCCGGTCGCCGATCCGGACTCCGGCCACCCGGCCGTCCTCGACGATCACCTCGTCGACGTTGCAGTCCTCGCGGACCTCCGCGCCGGCAGCGCGGGCGGCGTCGACCAGGATCTTGTCGAGCACCGTGCGCCGCGGCGCGTACGCATCGCTCATGCCGTCGACCGGGTGGCTGGTGCCGCGGATGGTGAACGCGCCGAAGTCGAAGCTGTAGTCCGTGATCGCTGGACAGCCCGTCGCCCTGACGTCGTCGAGCAACCCCCAGCGCGCCAGTGCGGCGACGCCCGGGGCGTGGATGACGTGGGTGGAGAGCGTGTCGCTGGGGAACGTCGCCCTGTCGACGGCGAGTACGTCGTACCCCTTGCGGGCCAAGAGCATCGCGGTGGGCGATCCAGCGGCGCGGGCTCCGATGACGATGGCGTCGTAGGTCATGGTGGTGCCTCCTCGGTAGGCGACCGAGTCTGTGACGCACCGGCGCCGGGGGTATCGGTGAAGTCCCCTACTTCTCGGCGGGTTCGCGCCGGACCGCGTAGGCAGCGATCTCCGCCCGGTTCCGGAGACCGAGCTTCGCGAGGATGTTGCCGACGTGGTGCTCGACCGTCTTCCGGCTGATGTACAGCCGCTGCGAGATCTCCGGGTTGGACAGTCCGGCGCCGAGCAGCTCGACGACCTCCAGCTCCCGCTTGGTGAGCGGGCCACCCGAGGACCGTGGCGGTGCGACCTTCGCTCCCAGCTCACGCAACAGCGCGCTGGCGGCGTCGACGTGTCGCGACGACTCCAGCGCCTCGAAGGCGCGCAGTGCTGCGCGCGCCTCCGCGACAGCGAGGTCCGGGTCGCTGTCGCGGGAGACCTTGGCCAGCTCGAGCCGACACAGGGACGCCTCCAACGGCAGCCCGGCCTGGGTGAACGCGTCGAAGGCGTCACGCAGCCAGGCCCGTGAGTCGCCCAGTCCCGCCCGCCCTTTCGCCAGCGCCACCAGCGCGTTCGAGTACGTCGACGGGTGTGCCTCGACGCACGCTTCGAGCTGCCTGATCGTCTGGTGGGGATCCTGGCCGCAGGCCAGCTGGGCGTCGACCAGCTCGGCGAGCAGCGGGATGCACGAGCTGCTGGCGGGGTCCGCGTTCTGCAGAGCGCGCTGGCGCAGGTCGAGCGCCAGCGCACTCTCGCCGCGAGCCAGGTACAGCGCGGCCCAAACCCTGCTCGCGTCAGGATCATCGAGACCATCGAGGAGGCTCGCGGCCTCGTCGTACCGCCCCTGTCGAAGGCGTAGGTCCGCGAGCCGGATCAGCGCGCCGGCCTTGAGCGTGCGCCGGCCGAGTGCCCACAGCCGGACGGCCTCGGTGAGCGTCGCGTCCGCTTCGGGCCAGCGGCCGGCCGCGGTGAGGATGCCGCCGTAGTGGGTCCGGCAGTAGGCGCTCACGGCCGGGAGGTTGCGGCGTTGTGCGATCTGCTCCCCGACGCGGATCCACTGTTCCGCCCGCCGCACGTCCTGGGTGCGCTCGCAGGCCGAGAACAGCTGGCAGAAGATCTCCTCGAGCACGACGAAGTCCTCGACGTCCCCGCCGGCCACGGCGGCCAGCGCCTCGTCGAGCATCGCCATCCCCTCCTCGACACGGTCCCCGTGCACGAGGCTGGCGCCCAGGTACGACGTGCTGGCGAACGTCAGGTCCGCGTCGCCCGTCTCTCGTCCGATCCGCATCGCCGAGCGGAAGGCCTGGTCCTTGGTCTGGCGATCGGCGGCGAACATCCCTTCGGTCAAGGCGACCCAGCCGCGCTCGCTGCTCGCGGGTGCGTCGACCAGCAGGGTCTTCGCTCGCGAGATCCAGCCGCTCGCCACCGCCCAGTCCCCGGCCGTCGACCCGTACAGATATCCCAGGGTCCGCGCCATCCTGGCCGCGCCCGTCCCGTCGTGCGTGCGCCGGTATCCGGCGTACGCACGCTCGAGCTCGTCGATGGCGCGGGGGTACTCGAAGAGCACGTACGACGCCGCAGCGAGGCCCTCGAGCACCTCGGGCGACTCCGGCACGCCCTCGAACAGCTCCCTGGCGCGCTCGGCATCACCGGTCCGCAAGGCAGCGCGCCCCTCGGCGATGCGATCGTCGGACTCCACCCGCCGATCATCCACCCTGGCTGCCTCGAGGTCATGCGCCTACCGTGCTGGCAGCAGGCGATCGGATGGCGCCGAGTCGTTGAGCAACGTCTGCCGAGGAGGCACATGGGCACCGCACCTGACGACCTGGTGAGCTTCGGCACGAGCTTCGAACTGAGGGGCGAGACGGTCACGTTGACCCCAGTGCGGGACCCTCGATCTCGCTGGCTGGGGGACGCTGGCACTGGCCGACCCGTGGTGGCCGGAGGAGCTCCCGGAGCTCCAGGTGATCGGGATACCCGAGGGCGAGCAGCCCACCACGCTGAGCACCATCGCGCTGCACCGTCAGGGCCGTGCCGAGCCGGTCCCGATGAGCTGTGCCGCGTCGATCGGCCGCGTCGACCAGGTGGCGTCGTGGCAGCCGCTCGTCGTGCGCGAGGCGCACTTCCACCTCGACAGCGACTCGGCCCTGGGCGCGTTCTACGACATCACCGATGCTGCGGTCCTCCGGCCGCTGTTCGAGGACGCCCGCACATGCAGGGCGTGTACAACCGGGCTCTGGAGGAGCGGATCGTGACGATGGAGGTGGAGGGCCGCGTCGTCGCCGTGGTGTTCCTGTGCCCCGACGGCTCGGGGCTCTACCCGGCGTACGCCGGCTTCGACAGGGACATGCAGGCGGTCGCGGTGCTCGTGGACCTCAGGCTGCTCGACGACGCCACGTGACATCGAGGGCTCGTCGAGCCGTCAGGGTTGCGGGAGGCGTCAGCCGGGCTGGAGCCGGAGGGTCACCTTCGCGGCGTCGGCCCCGACGACGGTAGCGACGATGCGCGGGCCGTACCGGTCGTACTTGGCGTGGAACGCGGCGTCGATCTCGGTGTGCAACGGGTCGTCCGGCGTGAGGTGGTCGAGCACGACGTCGCGCTCGACGCCGCCGGCGCGGATCCGGCCGCGACCCAGCCGGGTCGCACGGCGGTACCAGACGCTGTCGGGTCCGTAGGCCGAGCGGACGTAGAGGCTATCGCCCACCCGGACGACCCACATCGTCGTGAACCTGGAGAGCGACTCGTCGGTACGTCGCGCGGCGAGGTCGAGCTCGGTCGCGGTGCCGACGCGGTCGAGCTCGGCGCTCGTCCCAGCTCATCGAGCGCCGCCTGCCAGGTACTCCTCGTCGCTGACGTGCTCCAGCCAGGTCGTGCTCTGGGCCGGGTCGTCGGCGTTGTCGATCATGGCCAGGTGCTCCATGAAGGAGTCGGGTGCGGCACCGTGCCAGTGCTCCTGGCCGGGTGGGCAGTACAGCGTCTGGCCCGGGTAGCGCGACCAGCTTCTCCTCGCCGCGGGACTGGACCCACGCGACGCCGCTGGTGATGTGCAGCGTCTGGCCACGGGCGTGGGAGTGCCACGCGGTGCGGGCTCCGGGAGCGAACCGCACCCTGGCGACGAACATCCGCTGACCCTCGTCCCGGGGCCGGGCGATGGGGTCGAGCCAGACGTCGCCGGTGAAGTACTCGGGCGGGTTCTTGGTGGTGGCGGGGCGAGGGTCGATCTGCATCGGTGGTCTCCTGTTCAGGCTTCAGGGATGGGGCGGCCGAACGTCTCGAGGGTGATGGTCTCCGGGTCGGGGCCGCCGCGGATGCCGGTGTCGAGGGCGTCGATGGCGTCGAGCTGCTCGTCGGTGAGATCGAAGTCGAAGACGTCGAAGTTCTCCGCGATCCGCGACGGGGTGACCGACTTCGGGATCACCTGGCGTCCCTGCTGGAGGTGCCAGCGCAGCATCACCTGGGCCGGCGTCCTGCCGTGAGCCTCGGCGATCTCGACGATGGTGGGGTCCTCCAGCGTGGATCCCTTGCTGCCGTCGCGGTAGAAGGTGATGCCGCCGATGGGGGACCAGGCCTGCGAGAGGATGCCGCGCTCGGCGTTCGCGGCGAGCACCTCGGGCTGGCGGAAGTAGGGGTGGACCTCGATCTGGTTGACCGCCGGGGTCACCGTGGCGTTCGTCGGCGAGACGGGCCAGGTGGTCCGGCATGAAGTTGCTGACGCCGATCGCGCGGACCTTGCCGTCGGCCAGCAAGGTCTCCAGGGCCCGGTAGGCCTCGAGAGTGAGGTCGAACCGGGCCGGCATCGGCTGGTGCAGGATCAGCAGGTCGATCTGGTCCAGCCCGAGCTTGCCGGCGCTCTTGTCGAAGGCGTGCAGGGTGGCGTCGTACCCGTAGTCGCTGATCCACACCTTGGTCTCGACGAAGACCTCGTCGCGGTCGAGCCCGGATCGTCTGAGCCCCTCGCCCACCTGGCGCTCGTTGCCGTACGCCGCGGCGGTGTCGATGTGCCGGTAACCCGTTGCGAGTGCGGTCTCGACGGCTGCGATCGTCTCGTCGGGCGGGGTCTGGAAGACGCCGTACCCGAGGGCCGGCAGCGTGACGCCGTTGTTGAGGGTGAGGGTGGGCACGTTGCTGGGCTCAGTCATGGCTGTCTTCTTCATGGTCGGGGCAGGGGGATGGCAGGTGTGTGGCGCGAACGTCACGGCCGCACCATCACCTTGAGCGCCTCGCGGGCGTCCATGGCGGCGTACGCCGCGGGAGTTTCCTCCAGGCCCACGGTGCGGTCGAAGACGCGGCCGGGCTGGACGGTGCCGTCCAGGATGGCCGGCAGGAGACGCTCGATGTACGCGCGGACGGGGGCGGGGCCGCCGGTCAGCGTGATGTTGGGGCCGAAGAGGCTGCCGAAGCCGACGGGTGCCTCCTCGTACTGCGGGACGCCCACGCGGCTGATCACGCCGCCGGGACGGACGATGCCGACGGCCTGCTCGTAGGCCGGCAGGTGGCCGACCGCCTCGAGGACGATGGGGCTGCCGCCATCGGTGAGCTCCCGGACCTGGTCGATCCCGTCGCCACCGCGCTCGGCGACCACGTCCGTGGCGCCGAACTCGCGGCCGAGGTCGGTGCGACCCTGGTGGCGTCCCATCAGCACGATGCGCTCTGCGCCGAGCTGCTTGGCCGAGAGCACGGCGAGGAGGCCGACCGCACCGTCGCCGATCACGGTGACGGTGCTGCCTGGCTTCACCCCGCCGCTGGACAGCGGCGTGCCAGCCGGTGCCGTAGACGTCGGACAAGGTCAGCAGGGAGGCCAAGAGGCTCTCGTCGCTGACTCGGTGACGCCGGGTACGGCGACCAGGGTGCCGTCGGCGAGCGGGACGCGGACCGCCTCGGCCTGGCCGCCGCCGGTGCCCAGGTCCGGGTCGTTCCAGAACCCGCCGTTGACGCAGGAGGTCTGCAGCCCGGCCCGGCAGAACTCGCACACTCCGCAGGAGATCGCGAACGGCGCGATCACGAAGTCGCCCGGCGCGACGGTGGTGACCTCGGGGCCGACCTCCTCCACCACGCCGATGAGCTCGTGCCCGATCGAGGAGCCCTCCTCGGAGGCCGGCGCGGAGTGGTACGGGTGCAGGTCGCTGCCGCACACGCACGCGCGGGTCACCCGCACGAGGGCGTCCGTGGGCTGCTGGATCTTCGGGTCGGGGGCGGTGATCACGCGGACGTCGCCCGCTCCGTACAGGTAAGTGGCTCGCATGTCGTCCAGTCCACCTTCGTTTGCGTCGATCGCGGGAGTCACGGTCGTTCCGGGTACTGCCAGGGCCTCCCTGCACGACCGGCACCCGACCTACCGTGGAGGCATGACCGGCATGGACCTGCGCGCGGAGATCCGTGAGTTCCTCAGCACCCGCCGCGCTCGGATCAGCCCCGAACAGGCTGGGCTGCCGGCGTACGGCGGCAACCGGCGCGTCAAGGGCCTGCGCCGCGAAGAGGTCGCGATGCTGGCCGGGGTCTCGGTCGACTACTACGTGCGCATGGAGCGCGGCAGCCTCGGCGGCGCCTCCGAGAGCGTCCTCGACGCCCTCGCGAACGCGCTCCACCTCGAGGACGCCGAACGCGACCACCTCTTCGCCCTGGCCCGCGCCTCCGGCGAGACCGGCTCTCGCCGCCGCCGCGCTCCGCAGCACAGCGTGCGTCCCGCCGTCCAGCAGGTCCTCGACGCCATCACCGACGCCCCCGCCTGGATCCGCAACGGCCGGCACGACATCCTCGCCATGAACCAGCTGGCCCGCGCGCTCTACCTGCCTGTGCTCGAGGACCCGCGTCGCCCGGCCAACACCACCCGCTTCGTCTACCTGCGTCCCGACGCGGCGCGAGAGCTCTTCGTCGACTACGACCAGGTCGCCCGGGACGCCGCCGCGATGCTCCGCCTCGAGGCCGGCCGCAACCCGCACGACAAGGCCCTCATCGAGCTGGTCGGCGAGCTCTCCACCCAGAGCGACCTCTTCCGGAAGCGCTGGGCCTCCCAGGACGTGCGCTACCACCGCAGCGGCCGCAAGCGCCTCCGCCACCCGGTCGTCGGGCAGCTCGACCTCGACTTCGAGGCCCTCGAGCTGCCCTCCGAACCCGGCCTCCACGCTCAACATCTACACCGCCGCCGACCGGCACGCCCACCTCCGACGCCCTCAAGCTGCTCGCCTCCTGGGCCGCGAGCCAGGAGCAGCTGGCCACCGAGCGCGCTTCGGCCAAACCCTGAGCCGGCAGCCGCTGTCGGCTGGTGGTCTTGCGCAACACTCTCGGCCCTGATGCACGCTGGACTGGTCTGGCCCCCCTGCCGCTTGTGCACGGAGGTGTGCCCGGTGAGTGACACCAGTTCCCACCCCGCGCTGCGTCGGCGGGTCGTTCCTTTCCTCGCCGACGACGGGCTCCCTCTGAACCTGGTCCACGTCCGCGGGGAGGCCGAGCCCAGCCGCGGCGTGGTCCTCCTCGTGCACGGAGCGGGCGTCCGGGCGAACGTCTTCCAAGCGCCGGTGGACACGACCCTCGTCGACACGCTGGTGGCGCAGGGATTCGACGTCTGGCTGGAGAACTGGCGGGCGAGCATCGACGTCCCGCCCACCGACTGGACTCTCGACCAGGCGGCTCTCTACGACCATCCGGCCGCTGTGCGCACCGTGCTCGCCGAGACCGGAGCCGACAGCCTCCAGGCGGTCATCCACTGTCAGGGATCCACGTCCTTCATGATGTCGGCGATCGCGGGGCTGGTCCCGCAGGTCGACACCATCGTCAGCAACGCGGTGTCGCTGCATCCCGTCGTGCCCACATGGTCCCGGTTGAAGCTGCGCTATGCGGTGCCGGCCTACGGGAAGCTCAACGACTCCCTGAACCCCGGATGGGGGGACAAGCCGCCCGGTGTGACGCCGCGGGCACTCACGTGGGGTGTCAAGGCGCTCCATCGAGAGTGTGAGAACACGCCTTGCCGGATGGTCAGCTTCACCTACGGCAGCGGCTTCCCCGCGCTGTGGCGGCACGAGAACCTCAACTCCCAGACGCACGACGAGTTCATCCCGCTCGAGTTCGGAAGGGTTCCCCATCAGCTTCTTCCGGCAGATAGCGGCATGCGTGAGGCGCGGACACCTGGTGTCCCTCGACTCGTTGCCCGGCCTGCCGTCCGACTACACGGCTGCGCCACCGCAGACCGATGCCCGGTTCGTCTTCCTGGCGGGCGAGCACAACCGATGCTTCCTCCCCGAGAGCCAGGCACGGACGTTCGAGTACTTCGACCGCTTCGCGCCGGGCCGTCACGCGGCGCACGTCCTGCCCGGTTACAGCCACCTGGACGTCTTCTTCGGACAACATGCCTCCCGCGACGTGTTCCCGCTGATCGTCAAGGAGCTCACCGCTGAGGCGAGGTCGGCCTGACTACGTCGACGGCGCCGGCTTGGGGCTTGGACTTCCTCGACTCCGACGGGGCCTGGCCCTGATGCGTTTCCCGTCGAGCCGCGCAGCACCAGCTCGGTGGGCAGCACCACGTGGGGCTGGTCGTCAGCCGCGCGTGAGCCGGCGGTGAGCAGCAGCTCGACGGCCGCCCGTCCGACGTCGACGTGTGCGCCGCCCAGGGTGGTCAGACCAGGGCTGCAGACGTCCGAAGCGAAGATGTCGTCGAAGCCGACCACGCTCACGTCCTCGGGGACGCGGAGGCCACGCTGCGAGAGCCGCTGCATGACGCCGATCGCGAGCAGGTCGTTGTGGGCGACGACCGCGGTGGCGCCGTCGTTGACGGCGCCGTCGGCGGCGGCGCCCCCTTGGGTGACCTTGGGCGTGAACGGGCCGATGCGCCGGACGCCCATGCCGACCTGCTCGGCAGCCGACTGCAGGGCCGCCCAGCGGGTGGCAGCCATCCAGGAGTTGCGCGGACCGGCGAGGTAGAGGAGGTCGCGATGACCGAGCGACGCCAGGTGCGCGACGATCTGGCGACATCCCTCGACGTGGTCGAGGACCACGCTGGCCAGGCCCGGGAGCTCCCGGCTGATCAGCACGACCGGACGCTGGACGGCGACCTGCTGGAGGTTCTCGTCCGGCAGCCGGCTCGCCGCCAGCAGGAAACCGTCGACCGCCGGTGAGAGTCGCTGGATCTGCTCCCACTCGACCCGCGGCGACTCCTCGGCGTTGACCAGCAGCAACGTGTACTCCGAGACCCGGGCCCGCATCTCCGCTCCGCGGATCAGCTCGAAGTAGTGAGGGTTGGTGATGTCGGAGACCACCATCGCGACCGTGTGGTGCTTGCCCGACAGCAGCGCCCGCGCGTGCGGGTTGGGCCGGTAGTCGAGCTCCGCGGCGACACGCATGATCCGGTCGCGGGTCGCCGCCGAGACCCGCCCCGGCCTGGAGAACGCCCGCGACACGGTCGAGGTGGCCACGCCTGCGGCGGTGGCGACGTCGTAGATGGTCGTTCGGGCCACGGCGCCAGCAAAGCCGATCTGGCAACAACCATGGCAACCCCTTGCCGTCTGTTGCGGCGGGTCCGTACGTTCACGGGCTGTGACGGCCGACACACCCTCGAGGCACCCCGCGGACCGATCACCCGGCCGGACGGCTGGCGCGGGTCGGCCGGGTGCTGACGGCGATCGAGCTCACGATCGGCGTCGCCGCGCTGCTGCTGATCTTCGCCCTCGTGCTGCTCCAGGCTGCGCAGCGCTACCTGCCGATCGACGGGTGGCCGTGGACCGGCGAGCTGGCGCGGTTCTGCCTCGTCTGGCTGACGTTCGTGGTCGCCGGGGTCCTGGTCACCTCCGACTCACACATCTCCATCGAGATGATCGACATGGCGCCGAGTGCGCGGTTGCGCCGAGTGGTCCGGGTGATCTCGTGCCTGATCGTGGCGGCCATCGGGGTGGGTCTGTGCGCCGAGGCGTGGGAGCTGGTGCAGACCCAGGACATGCTGAAGTCCCCGGCGATGCGGATGCCGATGTCGTGGCTCTACGCCGTCTCGCTGATCGGGTTCGTGAGCGTCGTGGTCCGCTCCTTGATCGCCGCGGTGCAGTACGCCGTGCACGGCGCGCCGGAGCCGACGTACGACGTCGTGGGGGTGCCGACCGAGTGAGCGTGCTCGTCCTCTGCCTGCTGATCGCCGGGTTGCTGGCGATCCGGGTACCCGTCGCCTTCGCGTTCTTCGGCCCTTGCCTGCTCTACATGATCACCACCGACCAGTCCCTCGGCCTGGCGCTGCGGCTGGTCGCGAGCTCGACGGCGAGCTTCCCGCTGCTCGCTGTGCCCTTGTTCATCCTGCTGGGCTGCATCGCCAACCACGCGGGGATCGCCGACCGGCTCTTCGACTTCGCGCTGGCGCTCCTCGGCCGGGTGCGGGGGAGCCTGGGCTACGTCAGCGTCGGCGTGAGTCTCGGGTTCTCCTGGATGAGCGGGTCGGCCGTCGCCGACGCGGCCGCGCTCGGCAAGGTGGAGATCCCCGCGATGCTGCGGGCCGGCTACTCCAAGCCGTTCGCCCTGGGAGTCGTCGGCTCGTCCTCCCTGATCGCGCCGGTGATGCCGCCGAGCATCCCCGCGGTCATCTACGCCGGCCTCGCCGGGGTGTCGACCGGCGCGCTCTTCGCGGCGTCGGTGGTGCCGGCGCTGCTGATGGCGGTCGGCCTGTGCGTCGTCGTGTTCCTCTGGGTGCGGCGGATGCCGAACATCGAGCGCACCGAGTTCAGCGGGCGCCAGGTCTGGGTGACCGGTCGCCGGGTGATCGCGCCGATGGGCGCCCCCGTCGTCATCCTGGGCGGCATCCTCGGCGGCTTCGTCACGCCGACCGAGGCGGCGGCCGTGGGCGCGGCGTACATGGCCATCCTCGGGTTCGCCTACCGCACGCTGCACCTCAAGGACGTGCCGAAGATCCTGGTCGAGGCCACGGTCACGACCGGCGCCATCATGCTGATCGTCGCCTCGGCCAACCTGCTCGGCTACGTGTTCGCCCGCGAGCGCATCCCCCAGGAGCTCTCGGAGGCCATGCTCGGGCTGAGCAGCGACGCGACGATCTTCCTGCTGATCGTGTTCGCGCTGTCGATGATCCTCGGCACGGCCCTCGATGCGATCGCCGTGCTCACCCTGACCGTGCCGATCCTCCAGCCGCTCGCCCTCCAGTACGACGTCGACCCGATCGCGTTGGGCGTGCTGATGATCATCTCCCAGATGATCGGCCTGCTGACGCCGCCGGTCGGCACGGTGATCTTCGTCCTGCAGGCGATCGCCAAGGCGAAGATGGCCGAGGTCTTCTGGGGATCGGTGCCCTTCCTGGTGCCGCTGATGCTGTTGTGCCTGGCGATCATCTTCTGGCCGGACGCAATCCTCTACCTGCCCGAGAGGCTGGGGCTGTGACCGCGGCGCCGCCGACGGTCGTGGCTGTCCGGGCTGATCGGCCACGGCATCGGTCCTTCGCTGACCCCGGAGCTGCACGAGCGGGAGGCCGAGCGGCAAGGGCTCCGGTACGTCTACAAGGTCATCGACCAGCCGGACGGCACGGTCGACCGCGAACGCCTGGCACACCTGCTGGCCGCGGCGGTCGAGCTGGGCTTCGACGGGCTCAACGTCACCCACCCGGCCAAGCAGGCCATGGTGCCCCTGGTCGACGAGGTCGTCGCCGGACGTGGCAGCCATCGGAGCGCTCAACACGGTCCTGATCCGCGACGGCCGGACGGTCGGGCACAACACCGACGTCTCCGGCTTCCGCGAGTCCTTCGCCGACGCGCTGCCGGATGTCGACCGCGACCGGGTCGTGCTGCTCGGAGCCGGTGGCGCCGGCACCGCTGTCGCGCACGCGCTCGCCGACTCGGCGTGCGACGGTTGCTGGTCGTCGACCCGGACCGTCGACGTGGCCAGTGCCCTCGCGGCCTCCCTGAGCTGGGCGGCAGACGGAGGTCGAGCTCGTCCGGCCACCCCAGCGGGCTCGCCGCCGCGGTCGCCGCGAGCGCGGGCCTGGTCAACGCCACGCCGATGGGATGGCGGCCCACCCGGGGTCGCCGGTGCCGGCGGAGCTGCTGCGTGCGGATCTCTGGCTCGCCGACATCGTCTACCGCCCGCTCGACACCGCCCTGCTGAACGCGGCCCGCCGCGCGGGCTGCACCGTGCTCAGCGGCGCCGGCATGGCCGTCCACCAGGCAGCCGACGCCTTCGAGCTGTTCACCGGCCTGCCGGCCGACCGCGCCGCCATGCTGCGCGACTTCGACGAGCTCGTCGCGGTCGAGGCGGCCGCCACGGGAACCCGCTCGGGACACCACTGGAGAAAGGAACCGATGATGGCACTGCGCAACCAGCTCAGGCGCACGAGGAGGAGCACGGCGCTGGCCGCCCTCGTCGTCGCGCTGCCGTTGGCCTTGACAGCCTGCGGCGACGACGACAGCGGCGAGGGCGGCGAGGAGACCGGCGGCGGTGACGTCAGCCTCCAGCTCGCCCACAGCTACACCGAGGACCAGCCCCAGCACCGCTGCGGCGCCCAGGTGATCGCTGACGAGGTCGCGGACGCCGATGTGGGGCTCACCGTCGAGATCTACCCCGCCAGTCAGCTCGGTGCCGACGCCGACCGGATCGCTTCCGTGGTCTCCGGCGACATCGACATGGACATCCAGGGCGCCTCGGCCCTGGGCGCGGTCTACGAGCCGGTGGCCGTCCTGGACGCGGTGTACGCCTTCGACGACAGTGACCACCTGGCCCGCGTACTTCGACAGCGACGCCTCCGAAGATCTCCTGACCGGGTTCGAGGACGAGACCGGGGTGCACACGCTGGGTGCCTGGTCGGCCGGCATGCGGCAGTTCACCGCCAACGAGCCCATTCGCGAACCCGGTGACCTCGACGGTCTGCGGATGCGCTTCCCCAACTCTCCGCAGTTCCTGATGAACGCCAAGGCGCTCGGCGCCGACGCGACCGAGGTCGCTTACGAGGAGCTCTTCCTGGCGCTGCAGCAGGGCACGGTGGACGGTCAGGAGAACCCGATCACCAACATCGCGGCGAGCAACCTCCAAGAGGTGCAGGACTACATCAGCATGTCCAACCACCAGGCCAACTCCAACCTCGTCATCATCGGCGCGGACGCCTGGAGCGGCCTCTCCGAGGAGCAGCAGGGCGCGCTCGAGGAGGCCGTCGACGCCGCCGAGGAGCAGGTCCCGCAGTGCGTCGCCGACGACGAGGAGGCGACCCTCGCCGAGTGGGCGGACACCGGCGACATGGAGGTCGTCGACGACGTGGACGTCGAGACCTTCCGCAGCCAGGCCGACACCTATCTCCGGGACAACTTCGACGAGGAGCAGCTCGCCGTCTACGAGGGCATCCGCGGCGAGGCGGGCTGACGGTGACGGGGGAGGTCCAGACGTTCCGGGGGCCGGTGTCCTCCAGTGCGCTGGGCACGACGCTCATCCACGAGCACGTGTTCGTCGGCCACCCGGAGCTCGACCTCGACCTTCCCCACCCCGAGTGGTGTGAGGACGCCGCGGTCGAGACCGCCGTCGCGGGGCTCGAACGGCTGTGGGACCTCGGGGTCCGCACGGTCGTCGACCTCACGGTGCTCGGTCTCGGCCGCGACGTCTCGCGCGTGCGGCGGGTGGCCGAACGCACGCGCGATGCAGGTGCTCGCCTCCACGGGCTACTACACGGCCGACTCGCTGCCGGCGTACTTCCACACCCACGGCCCCGGCCGACTCGTCGGAGGACCCGACCCCCTGCTCGAGCTGTTCGTCCGCGACATCGAGCTCGGCATCGCTGGCACCGGCGTGCGGGCCGGGATGCTCAAGGTGGTCACCGATCACCAAGGCCTCACCCCTGACGTGCAGCGAGTGATGGAGGCGGCGGCGGCCGCGCACCGGCGTACCGGCGTTCCCGTCACCACCCACACGCACGCACCGTCGCGCAACGGCCGCGACCAGCTCGCGTTCCTCACCGCACGCGGCGTCGCCGCGGACCGGATCGTGATCGGGCACTGCGGCGACTCCGAGGACCTCGACTACCTGCGCGAGCTCATGGACTCCGGCGCCACGATCGGCATGGATCGCTTCGGCATGGAGCACGTACTGCCCGACGCCGCGCGGATCGCGACGGTCCTGGTCCTGCTCGCCGAGGGGTACGCCGACCGGATGGTGCTGTCCCACGACGCCGCGTTCTTCAGCCGCGTGACTCCGCCCTCGTGGCGCGCGGCTCACGCGCCGCACTGGACCATGGAGAACCTGTCACGCCGGATCCTGCCCGCGCTGCTCGACGGCGGCGCGACCCACGAGCAGGTCCACCAGCTCATGGTCCTCAACCCGGCTCGCATCCTCCTCCCCTCCAGGCCGGTGGACTGATGCGTACCTCGATCGCCACCGTCTGTCTCAGCGGCAGCCTGACCGACAAGCTCCAGGCCGCCGCCGATGCGGGCTTCGACGGCGTCGAGATCTTCGAACCGGACCTCGTCGCCTCGTCGGCCAGTCCCGAGGAGATCGTGGCGCTCGCTGCACGGCTCGGGCTGACCCTCGACCTGTACCAGCCGTTCCGCGACGCCGAGGGCGTCACGGAGGCTGAGTTCGAGGACGTCCTGCGCCGGGCGCGCGCGAAGTTCGCACTCATGCAACGACTGGGCACGGACACGATGCTCGTGTGCAGCAACGTCGCCACGGCCACGATCGACGACGACGAGGTCTCCGCGTCGCAGCTGCGTCGGCTGGGCGAGGAGGCCGCGGCGCACGGCGTACGGATCGCCTTCGAAGCGCTCGCCTGGGGACGGTTCGTCGACGACTACCGTCGAGCCTGGCGGATCGTGCGGATGGCGGACCACGAGGCCGTCGGGACCTGCCTCGACAGCTTCCACATCCTCTCCCGGGGCCACGACCCCGCCGCGATCGAGGAGATCCCGGGATCGAAGATCTTCTTCCTGCAGCTCGCCGACGCACCCTTGCTGACGATGGACGTGCTGTCCTGGTCGCGCCACCATCGGCTGTTCCCTGGCGAGGGCGCCTTCGACCTCGGCGCCTTCGTGGGTCACGTCCTCCGCACGGGGTACGACGGGCCGCTCTCACTCGAGGTCTTCAACGACATCTTCCGGCAGACCGATGTGGCGCGGACTGCGCGTCAAGCGCGGCGTTCGCTCATCTGGCTGGAGGACCTCGTCGCCTCGGCGTCCGCCTGGAGCTCCCTGACCGCCCCTCCGATGCCGCTGCCCTCGGTCGACGAACCGTCGACCTTCGACTTCGTCGAGGTCCGCGCCCAGGACACGGGCGAGGTCGACGTCGTTCTCGGGCAGCTCGGCTTCACGTTCCGGGGCAGGCATCGCAGCAAGGACGCGCGTCTGTGGAGCGAGGGACCGGCGCGGGTGGTGTGCAACGAGCAGCACGCGCGTGACCTGACCCCCACCATGGCCGCCGTCGGGTTCGAGGTCGCGGATCCGGCGGCGTCGGCAGCGCGTGCGCGGGCGCTCCAGGCGTCGACCGTCTACCGGCGTACTCTCGCCAACGAGCAAGAGCTTCCGGCCTTCCGCGCCCCCGATGGCACCGAGGTCTTCCTCGGGCCCGTTGCCTCGTCAACGGACGCCTCTTGGGTCCCGGAGTTCGAGGGCGGCCACGAGCGCGCGGGGGCCCTGCTGACCGGGATCGACCACGTGAACCTGGCCGTGCCGTGGGAGTGCTTCGACGAGGCGGTGCTGTTCTACACCAGCCTCCTCGGACTCTCGGCCGGTGCCAGCCAAGAAGTTCCGGCTCCTGACGGTCTGGTGCGGAGCCAGGTCGTCCGCTCCGTCTCCGGTGGGTGCCGGCTAGCCCTCAACGTCGCTCCGCTGGCCTGGGACACCGACCACCTGCCGCAACACGTGGCCTTCTCGACCGACGACGTCGCGACCGTCGCTCGCCGGGCCGTCGAACGCGGGCTCGTCCCCCTGGCCATTCCCCAGAACTACTACGAGGACCTCGTGGCCCGCTTCGACCTCACCGACTCCCAGGTGGAGACGATGGCCGCCCTGAGTCTCCTCCACGACCGCGACGCCGGGGGAGAGTTCACCCACTTCTACACCGAGACCATCGGCGGCATCTTCTTCGAGGTGGTCCAGCGGACCGGCAGCTACGACGGGTACGGCGCCCCGAACGCCGGCGTGCGACTGGCCGCCCAGCATCGCCACCAGCTCGTGACCGGGCGCCGGGCATGACACGGGCGGCACCCGATGCGTGTTCGCCGTTCACAGCGACGAAGTCTGGTCAGGCGTCGTCGTGGGCCAGGCTGGAGGACAGCTCGCGGTGCGCGTCGGCCTGGTCGAGCAGGGTCCGTGCCTTGCTCTCGAAGAGCTCGACGGCGTCGGCGCCGGCGGCGAACCGAACCGGGGGCTCCTCGAGAGAGGCCAGCCGCACGAGAGCGGCAGCCAGCTTGGCGGGGTCGCCGCCCTGCTTGCCGTCCATGCTCTGCCACGCCTCGACCGTCGCGGCGCTGCGGTCTGCGTAGTCCTCGATGAAGGACTGCGCGTACTTGGTGGACTGCGGGCTGAGCAGCTCGGTGCGGAAGAAGCCGGGCTCGACCAGCATCGTGCGGATCCCGAACGGCGCAACCTCCGAGGCCAAGCCCTCCATGAAGCCCTCGACGCCGAACTTCGAGGCGGCGTAGGCAGTCAGGAAGTCACCGGTCGAGGCGATGCCGGCGGTCGACGAGATCGTCATCACCAGCCCGGAGCGCTGCGCACGAAGCTGCGGCAGCGCGGCGCGGGTGACGTTGACCGGGCCGAACAGGGTGGTCTCGATCTGGGATCGGAACGCCTCGGGAGTCATCTCCTCGAAGAACCCCGCCTGGAAGCTCCCCGCGTTGTTGACCAGGACGTCGAGGTGGCCGAAGCGATCGACTGTCGCATTCACAGCAGCTTGTGCCGCAGCTGGATCCGTGACGTCGAGGGCGACGGCCAACAGGTTCTCGTCATCGCCAAGAGCCCGGGTGACGCTCTCGACGTTGCGGGCCGTGGCGACCACCGCGTGCCCTGCAGCCAGGGCCGCCTTGGCGATGTCGACGCCCAGGCCGCGTCCCGCGCCGGTCACGAGCCATACGTTCTGCTCTGTCATCTCGATCTACTTCCCTCTTGCTCGTCCTCGGCTGTGACACCCCTGCTGGAGCGACACAGACCAGAGAACCAGCGCGAAGGAGCCACCGGGAGGCCCTGTTGTGAGGGCTACTGACAGTGACCCCACACCCGGATCGTGGGGCTCGTACAGTGAGGAGATGACCTCCGAGGAGCCGACTCCCCGCGACGCCGTGCGGGCAGAGATCCGGGAGTTCCTGAGCACTCGTCGGGCCAGGATCACTCCCGAGCAGGCCGGGCTCCCGACGTACGGCGGGGACCGCCGACGCGTGCCCGGCCTGCGGCGCGAGGAGACGGCGCTGCTGGTCGGGGTCTCGCCCGCAGTACTACATCCGTCTCGAACGTGGCGACGCCATCGGTGTGTCAGAAAGTGTCATCGACGGCATCGCTCACGCCCTCGAGCTCGACCAGGCCGAGCGGGCCCACCTGCTCGACCTGCTCCAGACCGCGGGCGCACCGACCCGGTCGAGACGGCGCCGCGCACGAGCCAGCGACCGGGTCCGCCCCACCATCCAGCGTCTCGTCGACGGCATGCCCGCGATCCCGGCGGTGGTCCTCAACGGACGTCTCGACGTGCTCGCGCTGAACTCGCTCGGTCGCGCCCTGTTCGCCCCGTGGTACTCCGACGGTGGGCAGATGAACAACGCCCGCCTCGTCTTCTTCGACCCGCGCGCAGTCTCGTTCTTCCGCGAATGGGAGACGGTCGCGAACGACACCGTCGCCCTGCTGCGAGCCGAGGCCGGCCGCAATCCCTACGACAAGAAGCTCACCGACCTGGTCGGCGAGCTCTGCACGCGGAGCGAGGACTTCCGGGTCCGGTGGGCCGCGCACGACGTACGGATCCACAGCACAGGGGTCAAGAAGCTCGATCACCCGCTGGTCGGCGAGCTCGACCTCCCGTACGAGTCCCTGCCCATCGAGCCGGGCACGAGCACCAGCCTGGTCACCTACCTGCCTGAGCCCGGGTCTCCGTCCCAGGACGCGCTCAGCCTCCTCGCCAGCTGGAACGTCAGCGACACGGGCCCGCACCGCGAGAGCACGCCTGCCCCGTAGATGGTGGATCCCCGGCGCCCAGCGCCGGGGATCCGCCACTCAACGCTTGTTGCGGCCGGGCTAGAGCCCGCGACGGCCTCCGCGGGCGCGGCTGACGATGAACACCACCAGCGCAACGATGACCAGGATGACGAGGATGGTCCACAGCATGGTGTGATTCCGTTCCGTTGATGGTGGGCTCAGGTGTCTCGGTACCCGCGATCTCCATCCGCATGCGTCCGTCGCCGGCCATCCAGGGTCGGGGCCGCTTCAGGCTGAGGCCGAAGATCGGTATGGTTAGGCTTCCCTAACCCTGAGAGGTGCTCGTGAAGCGCGTCCCGGTGCTCGTCCAGCTCGCCGGCCTGTCCCTCGTCACCGCCTTCGCGGTCGCCGGGTGCTCCGGGGACGACGGGCCGTCGATCGTCGTCTACAACGCCCAGCACGAGCAGCTGCTCGAGGAGATCGCGCCGAAGTTCACCGAGAAGACCGGCATCGAGGTCGAGCTGCGCAACGGCAGCGACCCGGAGCTGGCCGCCCAGCTGATCGAGGAGGGCGACGCCTCGCCTGCCGACGTCTTCCTCACCGAGAACTCCCCGGCGATGTCGGCCGTCGAGCGTGCCGGGCTCTTCGCCCCGCTCGACGACGCGACGGTCGAGCCGATCCCGGCGCAGTACCGTCCCGACGAGCGGGGAGTGGACCGGGTTCGTGGCCCGCTCCACCGTCCTGGTCTACAACACCAGCATGGTCGACGAGGCCGACCTGCCGGACTCGATCATGGACCTCGCCGATCCCGGAGTACGCCGGGATGATCTCCTTCTCGCCCGACCGGCGCTGACTTCCAGGCCATCGTGGCCGCGGTGCTCGACCTCGAGGGCGAGGAGGCGACCCAGGCAGTGGCTCGACGGCCTCAAGGCCAACGGCACCGTGTACGACGGCAACAACGTGGTGCTCGAGTCGGTCAACGCCGGTGAGTCGGCGATCGGGATCATCTACCACTACTACTGGTACCGCGACCAGGCCGAGGCCGGCGACAACAGCGACAACACCGAGCTGTACTTCTTCGGCAACCAGGACCCCGGGGCGTTCCTGTCGATCTCCGGCGCGGGCGTGCTCGCCGCGGGCGACAACCCCGACGAGGCCCAGCAGTTCGTCGCGTACCTCACCAGCGACGAGGGCCAGCAGGCCCTCGCCGACAGCTACGCGCTGGAGTACCCGCTGAACCCCGCCGTCAGCCTGGACCCCCCCGTCAAGCCGCTCTCGGAGCTCGAGCCCCCGACCGTCGCGATCTCCGATCTCGACGGCGACAAGGTCGTCGAGATGATGACCCAGGCGGGGTTCCTCTGAGCCGGAGCCTCCGCGGTCCGGGCGCGGTCCTCGTCCTGCTGGGAGTCGCTGGTCGCGGCGACCAGCCTCCTGCCGCTGGGCTACGTCGTCGTCTCCTCGGCCCAGCTCGGCCCTGGCGAGGCCGCCGACTTCCTGGTGCGGCCGCGGGTCGGTGAGCTGCTCTGGAACACCACCCGCCTGCTGGTCGGCGGTGTGTTGCTGAGCATGGTGCTCGGCGTCGGCTGTGCGTGGCTGGTGGTGCGGACCGACCTCCCGTCGCCGCACCTGTGGCACGGCGTGCTGGCCGCACCACTCGCCGTACCCGCCTTCGTCAACGGCTACGGCTGGGTCTCCACCACGCATGCCGTCCAGGGCTCCTACGCCGGGGCCGTGCTCGTCGTGAGCCTGTCGTACTACCCGCTCGTCTACCTGCCCACGGTGGCCGCGCTGCGCCGCCTCGACTCCAGTCTCGAGGACGTCGCCGCCGCGCTCGGTCATCGACCCGTGACGACGTTCGCTCGCGTGGTGCTGCCCGGCGATCAGCCCGGCCGTGCTCGGCGGCGCGCTGCTCGTCGGGCTGCACCTGCTCGGCGAGTACGGCGCCCTGCAGATCCTCAACTACCCCACGCTGACGACCGGGATCCTCGCTCTGTACCGCACGACCTTCAACGGTCCGGCGGCCACCCTGCTCGCGCTCCTTCTCGTCGCGTTCTGCCTGTTGCTGCTCGGCCTCGAGCTGCTCGTGCGTGGCCGCCGCCGGCACGCGCGCGTGGGTGCAGGGGTGAGCCGCAACGCCGCCGTCTCCCACCTGGGCAAGGCCCGCTTCGCAGCAGTCGGCGCCCTGGTCGGGCTGGCCGCCCTCGCCCTGGGCGTGCCGCTCCTCAGCCTCGCCCGGTGGCTCGTGCGAGGCACGTCGACCACCTTCCCGGCCGGCGACCTCTCGGCCGCGGCCTTCACCACCATCGGTCTCGCGATCGCCGGCGGCCTGCTCGCCACCGTTGCCGCGCTCCCGGTCGCCTGGCTCGCAGTCCGGCACCGCGGGGTTCTCGCCACGATGATCGAGCGCAGCGTCTACCCCGCCAACGCGCTGCCGGGGATCGTGGTGGCCCTCGCGCTGGTGACGGTGTCCATCCACTGGTTCCCGGCGATCTACCAGACCGTGCCGCTGCTCGTCATCGGCTACAGCATCATGTTCCTCCCGCGCGCCGTGGTCAGCGTGCGCGCGACGCTCGAGCTCGCCCCGCCGGTCCTCGACGACGTGGCGCGCTCGCTCGGCTGCACTCCTGCGGCGGCCGCGCGCCGGGTGACCCTGCCCCTGGTGCTGCCAGGACTCGGCGCGAGCCTCGCCCTCGTCTCGCTCGCCGTCAGCACCGAGCTGACCGCGACGCTGCTGCTCTCGCCGATCGGCACCTCGACCCTGGCCACGGAGTTCTGGGCGCGCGCGTCCGCGGTCGAGTACGGCGCGGCGGCGCCGTACGCCTTGTTGCTGATCGCGCTCTCGGTGCCGGCTACGTGGCTGCTGTCGCGCGCCGCCAACCGTGACGGCCTGCGCAGCCCTGGTCACGCTCAGGCTCGCGCCGTCCTGGCAGGCACCCGATGAGCGGCCTGCGCGTGAAGGGGCTGACCAAGGCGTTCGGGTCGACCACGGTCCTGGTCTCGCTGGACCTCCACGTCACCGACGGCATCACCGCGGTGCTCGGACCGTCGGGCTGCGGCAAGACGACGCTGCTGCGGCTGGTCGCCGGCTTCCTCGACCCCGACGCGGGCACCATCGCGATCGGCGATCGCGTCGTCGCGGGCGAGGGCCGACCGGTGCCCGCCCGTCTGCGTCGCGTCGGCTACGTCCCCCAGGAGGGTGCGCTCTTCCCCCATCTCGACGTGACCGCCAACGTCGGCTTCGGCCTGCCGCGCGGTGAGCGCGGCGGCGCGCGGGTGCGCGAGGTCCTCGACCTCGTCGAGCTCGCCGGCCTCGGTCGCGGCGCGCTTCCCCCACGAGCTGTCGGGCGGCCAGCAGCAGCGCGTAGCGCTCGCTCGGGCCCTCGCGCCGGATCCTGCGCTCGTGCTGCTCGACGAGCCGTTCTCCTCCCTCGACGCCGGTCTGCGCGAGGACACCGGTCGCGCCGTGGCCCGGGCGCTTCGCGCGAGCGGAGCGACGGCCGTGCTGGTCACCCACGACCAGGGCGAGGCGCTGTCGCTGGCCGACCAGGTGGCCGTGATGTCGGCGGGCCGGTTCCTCCAGGTGTCCTCTCCGGCCGACATCTACCTCCGGCCGGCCTCCCCGGAGGTAGCCGGGTTCGTCGGCCACGCCACGCTCCTGCCCGGGTCACGCCGACACGCGGGTCGGCTTGGCCACCTGCGACCTCGGACCGGTCACGCTCGTCCGTCCGATGACCGGGCCGGTCCTGCTCGTCGTCCGCCCCGAGCAGGTGAGCGTGACCGCCGGCCCGGTGGGTGTGACAGGCGACGGCGTGGTGGCCGACGTCATCGACGTGAGCTACTTCGGCCACGACGCCACCCTGCGCGTGCGCGTCCGCAACAGCGACTCGGTCGTGATCGCCCGCGTCCCGGCGGGGAGCGTCCCGGCCCCCGGCACCCCCGTCTGCCTCCGGGTCTCCGGCGACGTGCTGGCCTTCCCCCGCTCGGAGGCCCGATGACCGTCCACCCCGTCGGCCGCCTGGCGGCTGCCCATCCGCTCCTCGGCGGCCGGCCCGAGGCGACCGCGCTCGTCTCGACCCAGCCTCGACCCAGTCCTCGACGTCGTACGCCGAGCTGGCCGCGCTGGTCGACGAGCGCGCGGCCGAGCTGGGCCCGACGCGCCGACTCGTCCTGCTGGAGGCCGGCAACGACGTCGAGACCGTCGTCACCTACCTCGCCGCCCTGGCCGGCCGGCACCCGGTGCTGCTGACCGCACCGGGCGACATCGAGCGGCACGCGCACCTGCTCGACCACTACCGGCCCGACGTCGTCCACGCCGCCGGTCGACGGCTCGAAGAGGTACGGCCGGGCACCGCACACGACCTCCACCCCGACCTCGCCGTCCTGCTCAGCACCTCGGGCTCCACGGGCTCGCCCAAGCTCGTCAGGCTCTCGCTGGCCAACGTCGTCGCCAACGCGCGCAGCATCGCGACCTACCTCGGCATCCGCGACACCGACCGCGCGATCACCTCGCTCCCGCTGCACTACTGCTACGGGCTCTCGGTGCTCACCAGCCACCTGGTCAGCGGCGCCGGGATCGTGCTCACCGACCTCTCGGTCGCCGACGCCTGCTTCTGGGACCTGGCCTCGCGAGGCCGGCGCGACGAGCCTCGCCGGAGTGCCCTACACCTTCGAGCTGCTGGAGGCGTCCGGCTTCAGCGACAGGAGCGTCCCCTCGCTGCGCTACCTCACCCAGGCAGGCGGACGGATGGACCCGGCCCGCGTGCGGGCCTTCGCCGAGCTCGGGCGCCGCCGCGGCTGGGACCTGTTCGTGATGTACGGCCAGACCGAGGCCACGGCCCGGATGGCGTACCTCCCGCCGGACCTGGCGACCTCACGCCCCGAGGCTGTCGGCATCCCCGTTCCCGGGCGGCTCCTTCCGGCTCGACGCCGGTGAGCTCGTCTACACCGGGCCGAACGTGATGATGGGCTACGCCGAGCGGCCGGCCGACCTCGCCCGCGGACCCGAGCTCACCGAGCTGCGCACCGGCGACCTGGCGCGCCAGGCCGACGACGGCCTGTGGGAGATCGTGGGCAGGCTCGGGCGCCAGACCAAGCTGTTCGGGCTCAGGCTCGACCTCGACCGGGTCGAACGCCTGCTGCTCGAGTGCGGCCGGCCGGCGCGGGTCCTGGTGCACGACGACCGGCTGTGGGTCTTCACCTCACGCCCGCGCAGTGTCGAGCGCACCCGCCGGGCGGTGCTCGAGGCCACCGGGCTGCCCACCTCGGCGGTACGCGTCGTACACCTCGACAAGCTGCCCCAGACGTCGTCGGGCAAGCCCGACTACGCCGCGCTCGCCCAGCACGCCGGCCGCACCGCCGCCGACGACGCCGTCCGCGCCCGACGCCGCGACGGCCGACGGCATCCGCGACCTCTACGCCGTCCTCCTCGGCCGCCCCGACGCCACCGTCCACGACAGCTTCGTCGACCTCGGTGGTGACTCGCTGTCGTACGTCGAGGCCTCGACGCGGCTGGGCCAGGCCCTCGGCACGCTGCCGCAAGGCTGGCAGCGCCTCGATGCCGAGGCCCTGGCGGGCACGCAGGCGCAAGCCCCGCCGCTTCACCGTGCCGACCGACCTGTCGGCGCTCCTGCGTGCCGTGGCCGTGCTCCTGATCCTGGTCAGCCACGCCGACATCGCCCAGCTCCAGGGTGGTGCCCACGTGCTGCTGGCGGTGGCGGGCTACAACCTCGCTCGGTTCCAGCTCGCCCTCAGCGGCAGGGCCGCGCGGGTCCGCGGCATCCTGCGCTCCGCACTCGCCGTGGGGGTGCCGACCGCGGCGTGGATCGCGGTCGTCGCCGTGGCGACCGGCGACTACCGCTGGCAGACGGCGGTCTTCCTCAACGGGCTCACCGGCTCCGACCGGTGGAGCGACGACTGGCAGTTCTGGTTCCTCGAAGCGCTCGTCTGGTGCTACGTCGGCCTCGCCGCGCTGGTCGCCGTACCGTGGGTCGACCGGTGGTCGCGCCGTTCGCCGTTCGCAGTCGCGGTCTCGGTGCTCACCGTCTGCCTGGTCGTCCGCTACGCGCTGGTGGGCGTCGAGGCGGGTCCGACGCAGCGCTACCAGGCAGTGGTGCTGCTGTGGTGCGTGGCCCTCGGGTGGGCGGTGGCCACCGCCGACACGCCCCGTGCGCCGGCTGGTGGTGGCCGGCGCCGCCGTGGTGTCCGTCGCCGGCTTCTTCGGCGACACCCAGCGTGAGGCCATCGTCCTCGTCGGCGTCCTGCTCCTGCTGCTCGACCGAGCCGTGCCGCTGCCTCGCCTCGTGGCGAGCGCCGTCCAGGTCGTGGCCGCAGCCTCGCTGTGGATCTACCTCACCCAGTGGCAGGTCTATCCCGGCCTCGAGGACGCCGGCCACCCGTACGCCGCCGTGCTGGCCGCCCTGGCCGTCGGGATCCTCGCCCACCTGGCCTGGGGCCGGGCCGGTCGCCTGCTGGGAGGCGGAAGACAGGATGCGACGAATCAGGCAGACGGCAATGTGCGAGTGTTCAACGTGACTCCTCAAGCCGAGCTGACGGCCTTGCGGACATGTCGCTGCGAGCCGCCTCACCCCGTCAGACGTGCGTCGGCAGGCCTGCGAGCTCGAGCTCGCTGCTTGGGCCGGGGTCAGGTCAGCGGCAGGGTGACCACGAACCGGCACCCGGGCGCATGGTTGGACACCGCGACCTGACCGCGGTGAGCCTCGACGATGCCCTTGACGATGGCCAGTCCGAGCCCGGCCCCGCGCCCGACGGGTGACTCCGGTGTGGGCGTGCGGGCAGGGGTGCCCTGCCAGGCCACGTCGAACACTCGAGCCATGTCGTCGTTGGAGAGACCGCCGCACGCGTCGGTGACGCTGAGCTCGACGGCGTCGCCGACCTGTCGTCCGGTCACCTCGACGACGCCGTCGGCGGGGGTGTGCCGGATCGCGTTGATGAGCAGGTTGGAGACGACGCGGGACAGCTCGCCCGGGTCGGCGGTCACGAAGAGCCCTTCGTCGACCATCCCGCCGAGACGGACGCGTCCGGCGCGGGCGACCGGGTCGGCACCGGCCAGCGCCTCGCTGATCACGTCGCCCACCGCGACGGGTTGCAGGTTGAGCGCGAGTACGCCGGCGTGGATGCGCGAGAGCTCGAAGAGGTCGTCGACCATCCGCACCATCCGGTCGACCTCGGCCCGGATCTGCCGGTGGTAGCGGGCCGGGTCGTCGGCCAGGCCGTCCTCGAGAGCCTCGGTCATCGCTCGCAGCGCCGCGAGCGGCGAGCGCAGGTCGTGGGACACCCACGACACCAGCTCGCGCCGCGACTCCTCCAGTCGCTGCTCACGAGCCCGGGACTCCTGCAGCCGCCGAGCGGTCATGGCCAGCTCGTCGCTGAGCTGCTGGAGCTCGGCCGGTCCTCGCGAACCGGCGTCGAACCGGCCGCTCTCGCCGAACCGGCGGGCGTCCTCGCGCATGGTCCGCGACCACCGCGTGAACGCCGTACCGACCGCCACGGAGACCACGATCGCCACCAACCCGGCCACGACGACGCACCCACAGCACGACCGACAGGTCGTGGTCGGAGAGGAACATCGCGCGCGCGGTGCCCACGACCCCGGCGACCACGGCCAGCACGGCCGTCACGGCGACCACGGCGATCTGCCAGCGGAACGAACGGTGCCGGACGCCGTACGCGACGGCCAGGCCGACCACCCCGGCGGCAGCCGCCCACGTGCCGCTGATGCCGATGATGGCCCACTGGTCGGCGGTCATCCGCGGCTCACCCCGGCGGGCTCCCAGCGGTAGCCGACGCCCCACACGGTGACGAGGCGCTCGGGCATCGTCGGGTCGCGCTCGACCTTCTCGCGCAGCCGCCGCACGTGCACCGTCACCGTCGAGTGGTCGCCGAACGACCAGCCCCACACCTGCTGGAGCAGGTCCTCGCGTGAGAAGGCCGTGCCGGGATGGGCGAGCAGGAAGCGCAGCAGGTCGAACTCACGAGCGGTCAGGGCCAGCGCCCGCCCGTCGAGGCTGGCCTCGTGCCGGCCGAGGTCGACGACCAGGTCGCCGTCCTCGAGCCGCCCTCCCGGCTCGGGACTCGTGCGGTCACCTGCGCGACGCAGCACCGACTCCACCCGCAGTACCAGCTCTCGCGGGCTGAACGGCTTGGTGACGTAGTCGTCGGCGCCACGCTCGAGCCCCACGACGCGGTCGGTCTCGGAGCCCAGAGCGGTCAGCATGATCACGGGTACGTCGCTCGTCGCGCGCAGCCGGCGGCAGACCTCGAGACCGTCGATGCCGGGCAGCATCAGGTCGAGCACGACGAGGTCGACCGGAGTGTCGCGCACGATGGCCGCGACGGACTCGCCGTCCTCCGCCTCGACGACCTCGTGCTGAGCCGCCTTCAGGTAGGACACGACGACCTCGCGCACGGTCGGGTCGTCGTCGACGACGAGCACCTTGGCCACGGATGTCTGCTCCTGCCTCTCTTCGCTCACCACAGTGCCATCGTCCGCGCTGCGGCACTGCCTTCCTGCGCCTTACGGAACGATGACGCGCGGATGCCGCGGGCGGAATACCCGGTCAGCCGGTCTCGAGCCAGCGACCCTGAACTGTCGTCGAAGCCGCCCGGAGCAGTCCGGTCAGTACGCAGAAGGCGTCAGCGGCGCCTCATGCCTGACCGTCAGGGCCGCGGTCACGCCAGTCGGCGAAGGCGTCGAGCAGGCGCGTGCGCGCACCCGAGGAGATCGACTCCTCGGGCAGCTGCCCGAGCAGGGAGATGGTGGTGCGGAACTGTTCGAGGTAGCGGTCGCACCCGGGGCACAGCCGCATGTGCTCCTCGAACGCGGCCCGGTCCTCCACGGACAGCTGGCCCTCGAGGTAGGCCGTCACGAGCTCGACGAACGTCTTGCAGTTCACGGCGTCACCCCCTGGCCGCTGAGTGACGCGCCTTCGTAGTAGCGCTCCAGGTGCGCCCGTACGACGGCCCGGCCCCGGTGGAGCAGCACGCGTTGGTTGCCGGGGGTGATCGTCAGCAGCTCGCAGACCTCGTCGGCCGTGTGCCCGTCGAGGTCGCGCAGCGACACCACCACCCGCTGGCGTGGCGGCAGCTCGTCCAGTGCCCTCGTGACGACCTCGCGCATCTCGTTCGACAGCAGTGACTGCTCGGGCCACTCCTCCGGGAACCGCCGCCAGCCGCCGGGGTGCGCGTCGCCGGCTCCCTGGAACCGGCTCGGGTCGACGGTCGGACCCTCGTCCTCGTCGGTCAGGCTGGCGAACGGCACGGTCCGGCGTTCGCGAATCCCCCGTGTCTTGGCCTGGTTGAGCAGGATCCGGTAGACCCAGGTGCGCAACGACGACTCGCCCCGGAACTTCGCCAGCCCGGTCAGCACCGCGAGCCAGGTCTCCTGCACGACCTCCTCGGCGACGCTGTCGGTCGGCACGTGCAGCCGGGCCATCCGCAGCATCGACCCCGACCATCCGTCGATCAGGGCGGCGAAGGCCTGTTCGTCCCCCGCGCGGAGCGCAGTGACCAGGTCGCGATCGTCGCCTGCGTGTCCCTCGGACATGGCCGGAACGTACCGCGACCCAGGGCCCTCTGGTTCTTTCGAACCGGTGACGTCCGGGGCGGTGAGCACCGTCATGACCGGTACTCGGGGTTCTCCCAGTCGAAGCGGGTGCCGGCGTTCCACTCCGACCGCTGGTTGCCGTAGCCGGGCACGCCGCCGGCGTCCTTGAGCATCTTCGCCAGGTGCATCAGGTTCCAGGTCATGAAGGTGGTGTTGCGGTTGGTGAAGTCGTTCTCGGGGCCGCCGCTGCCGGGGTCCAGGTACGACGGCCCCGGGCCCGCCTCGCCGATCCAGCCGGCGTCCGCGTTGGGAGGGATCGTGTAGCCGACGTGCTGGAGGCTGTAGAGGACGTTCTGGGCGCAGTGCTTGATGCCGTCCTCGTTGCCGGTGATGATGCAGCCCGCGACCCGGCCGTAGAACAGGTACTGGCCCTTGTCGTTGAGCTCTCCCGACAGCGAGTAGATCCGCTCGATGAGCTTCTTGGTCTGCGAGGAGTTGTCGCCGAGCCAGATGGGCCCGGCCACGACCAGGATGTCGCTGGCCAGGATCCCGGGGTACATCGCCGGCCACTCGTCGTTCTCCCAGCCGTGCTCGCGCATGTCGGGCCAGACGCCCGTGGCGATGTCGTGGTCGACGAACCGGATCTCGTCGACGTCCACGCCGTGCTTGCGCATGATCTCCGCACTGGCGTCGACGAGCCCCTGGGTGTTGCTGATCTCCGGGCTCTTCTTCAGCGTGCAGTTGACGAAGGTTGCCTTCAGGCCGGTGAAGTCGTGGTCCATGGGCTTCCGTCTCGGCAGCTGGCCGCAGCGTTACGTGCGAACCGCGGATCGCTGGTTGAGGTGCGAGGAGCGCCAGCGACGAGCCTCGAAACCCGGTGAGTTCACAGGCGTGGTTTCGAGGCTCGGGCCTGGCGGCCCTCACACCTCAACCACCGAGGAAAGGAGTTGGCGTCAGGTTTTCGTCACATTCCCGGCCGTAACGAAAGCACCTGCCGGCCCGACGAAGTGGGCCGGAGCGTCCTGCTCCACACCACCTTCGAAAGGACCTCACCATGCGCACCTCAGCCATCCTCAGCGACCGCCGCCCTCGCCCTCTCCTCGGCCGTGCTCGCCACCGGGGGCATCGCCCAGGCAGCCGACAACCCCGTCGTCGGGCACGTCTACCAGCCCACCAACGACGCGAGCGGGAACGCCGTCGCCGTCTACGACCGGTACGCCGACGGCTCGCTCGACGCCGGCCGGCTCCGTCGCGACCGGCGGGCTCGGCACCGGTGCCTCGCTCGCGTCCCAGGGCGCGATCGTCCGCGACGGCAGCCTGCTGTTCGTCGTCAACGCCGGCGACGACACCATCTCCGCGCTCAGCGCCAGCGGCGGCGACCTCGTCGTCACCGACCGGATCGCCTCGGGCGGCGACCGTCCGGTGAGCCTCACGGTCCGCCACGGCGTGGGCTACGTGCTCAACCACGACAGCGACCGATCTCCGGCTTCACCTACGACAAGTCCGGTGACCTCACGCCGTCGCCCGGCACCACCCGCGGCCTGACCGCCAACCCCGCCGGTGGGCTCACCGACGCGGCCCAGGTCCAGTTCAGCCCCAACGGCCGCACCCTCGTCGTCACCGAGCGCGCGGCCAACGCCATCGACACCTTCACCGTCCGCGCCGGGCACGCCGGCGAGGCCACGTCACACCCCTCGGCCGGCACGGTGCCCTACGGCTTCGACTTCGACCGTCGCGGCACGCTCGTCGTCTCGGAGGCGGCCAGCGGCTCCGCGTCGTCGTACGACGTGGCGCCCCGCTTCCGCAACCTCACCGAGGCCCTCGGCGACACCCAGGCAGCCGCGTGCTGGCTGGTCGTCTCGGGTGACTACGCCTGGGTCGTGAACGCCGCCAGCGCCTCGATCTCGAGCTACCGCATCGCCCACGACGGCTCCCTCGAGCTGGTCGACGCCGTCGCGGCCTCCACCGGCGCCGGCCCGACCGACGCGGCGGTCTCGCCCGGCGGTGGCAGCCTGCACGTGCGGATGCGCGACGGCTCTGTGTCCTCGTTCACGATCGGGTCGGAGGGCAGCCTCACCTCCGCCGGTTCGGCCTTCGTGTCCGCGGCGTTCGGCGTTGCCGGACTGGTCGCCGACTGACCCGGAGCAACGTCATCGATCCGTCACCGTCTGCCGCTCTGCCGGCCGCCCGTGAGCGCCACACTCCAGAGGTGAGCTCGCGGGTGGCCGGCCTGGTGGCGGCGTTGCTGCTGCTGTCTGCCTGCGCCGCGCCCGAGTCAGAGGCAACGACCGAACCCACGACCGGGCCGGCCTCGTCCGCAGCCTCGCCCGAGACGACGACGCCCACTCCGACCAAGCACCTCCCGAGCCCGACGGCGTCCCCGGACCCGTCGGGCATTCGGGTGATCGCGGACGACAGCGAGTTCGGGACCATGCTCTACGGCGCCGACGGGCAGGCCATCTACCTCTTCGACCTGGAGGAGGCCGGGCGGCCACGCTGCTACGGCGAGTGCGCGTCGGCGTGGCCGCCGGTGCTGACGACCGGCGACCCGGTGGCCGGCCGTGGCGTGCGGTCCGGACTCCTCGGCACCGTCGAGCGGCAGGACGGCACCACCCAGGCGACGTACGGCGGCCACCCGCTGTACTTCTACGCCCACGAGGACCCGTGGCAGGTGCTCTGCCACGACTTCGAGGACTTCGGCGGGACCTGGTACGTCGTGCAGCCGGACGGCGAAGCAGCTCCGTGAGGAGCGGGGTTCAGCCCTTGACGTAGGAGAGCTTCTCGCTGACCAACCCGTCGCGGAAGCGGATCACGTCGACACCGCGGACGTGACCTTCCTCGGGATCTCCCCACGCGTAGCGCCAGACGACGACTGCCCGGTCGCCGGTCACGAACGACTCCTCCTCGGTGAAGGTCATCCCCGGGGTGCGCATGACCTCGGTCCACGCGGCACGCACAGCGTCGCGGCCCTCGTGCCGCGGCCGTCGGGAGCCGGCGAGGTGGCGTCGAAGACGACGTCGTCGGTGACGAGTGCCATGGCGGCTTCGACGTCGCCCGCACCGAAGGCGGCGTTGAACCGCTGCAGCAGCTGGTGGTGTGGTCCCCACGCGGCGTCGCGCCCGAAGCGGGCGAGGAGGTCGTGCTGGGCGTCGCCCGCGAGCTGCCGGCGTGCCGAGATGGCGCCTGCGTCACGGTAGCCGCCCTCGTGGTCGGAGAACCACACGCCGACCGCCTGCACGAGGTGCGGGTCCATGCGGGTGTCGCCGCTCGTGGCGACGGCGAGGTCCCAGCCGTGCACCAGGTGGTCCGCGGCCAGCTGCATGACGTACTCGTCCTTCGGCGTCTCGCCGAAGGACAGGTGCACGGTGCCGCCGACGGGCAGCTCGGTGGCCACGGACCCGACCGCCGCCCGGGCGGCTGCGACGGACGACCCGACCGGGTCGTCGCCCAGCAGGTCGCCCTCGAACCGGTCGCCGACCTCCTCGATGGTCGCGCCCTCCATGAGCGGGACCGTCCAGACGTCCTCGTACGCCACGTGGTTGACGAGGTCACGCACGGACCAGGCCGTGCACGGCGTCGGTTGGTCCCACTGGTGTTCCTGGACGGCGTCGACGCGGTCGGTGAAGAACTCGACCGTCCGCTGGTAGAGCGTGTTCACATCCACTTTCTCGGTTCCTCTCAGATGAGGCCGGTCCCCAGAGCCAGCTCGGCCTGATGCAGCCACCAGGGCAGCGCTGCACGTTCCCGCTCGCGAACGGCGGGGTCGGGGTGCTCGACGATGTCGAGCGCCTTGTTCCACCCGAGCCACACGATGCCCGCCAGCAGACCCAGGCGCAGCGCCGCGTCGTCGTACGCCGCCCCTGCCGCCTCGCGGTGCAGGGCGACGAGGTCGTCGTGGCCGGCGGCGCCGAACAGGTGCGCGCAGCCCGCCAGCAGCCGCCCGATGTCGAGCTCGGCGGGTCCTGCCGCGGCGACGCCCCAGTCGATGAGCGTGAGGCACCCGGGCCGGTCGGCCTCGAAGGCCATGTTCACGGTGGCGAGGTCGCCGTGCAGGAGCGTGCTCGGCAGTGTCCGGCAGGCCCGGTGAGGGGTCCGGTGTCCTGAGCCAGGGCGAGCACGCGATCGCCGACCTCGCCGGGCGCCACCTCGGGCCAGTACTCCCAGCCCCGCAGCGCGTAGTCGACGAGCGCGCTCCCGGCGAAGGGACGGATCCGGCGGGGCTCGAACAGCCCGAGGACGGGGTCGAGGGGCGTCAGTCCGTCGGGTGCGCGAGCCGAGGAACGCCGCGTGCAGGTCGGCGACCGCGCGGAACATCGTCGCGGCCTGCTCCCTGGTGACCACGGACTTCCAGCGTCAGCACCGCGTCACCCAGGTCCCGCATGACGAGCACGCCGCCGTGGTCGTCGTACCAGCCGTCCAGTGCGGCGTGCAGGACCGTCGGTGGCAGGCCGTCGAGGATGCCTCGTTGCCACAGCTCCACCTCGCGGCCGCGGGTGTCCCCGGTCATCCGCATCACCAGGTCGACCGCCGGGTCGAAGCGCTTCACGACCACGCGAGAACCGTCGGCGAGGCGGACGCGCTCCAGCGTCGCGCCCGATCGGCCGTCGTCGTTGACGGGTGCTGCGGTCGAGGGCCGCCTCGAGCACCGCGCGATCCATGCGCCCATGGTCCTCGTCCGGAGGAGCCGGCGCAGCCCCCACTTCTTACGGACAGGGAACCGATGTCTGGCAGGGTGGCGGCGTGCCCGACCACCCCGCATCCGGCGTCCACTCATGAGGGTGCTGCTCACCGGTGCGGCCGGGTTCATCGGGAGCGCGATCCGGCGCGAGCTCGACGCCGCTGGCCACGAGGTCCTGCTCGTGGACGCGCTCCTGCCGCAGGCCCACCGCGTCCCTCCGGTGGTCGACGGGCTGCACGTGCTCGACGTCCGCGACGCCGCTGACTGGGCCGACCTGCTCGACGGCGTCGACGTCGTGTGCCACCAGGCCGCCCTCGTCGGGGCGGGGACGTACGGTGGCCGACCTTCCCGAGTACGCCGCCCACAACGACCTCGGCACCGCCGCTCTGCTCGCCGCGATGTCCGCGCGCGGTGCACGCCGACTGGTGCTCGCCTCGTCGATGGTGGTCTACGGCGAGGGCCGCTACGTGTGCCCCGCAGCACGGCGTCGTCGTTCCGGCGCCGCGTTCCGTCGCCGCCCTGGAGTCTGGCGTGTTCGACAACCACTGCCCGACGTGCGGACTCGCACTCGGGTGGGAGCTGGTCGACGAGTCCGCCCGGCTCGAGCCGCGCAGCTCGTACGCCGCCGGCAAGGTCGCCCAGGAGCACTACACGTCCGCGTGGGCGCGACAGGGTGAGGCGGCGGCGATCGCGCTGAGGTACCACAACGTCTACGGACCCGGCATGCCTCGGGACACGCCGTACTCCGGTGTGGCCGCGATCTTCCGCTCGTCGCTCGAGGCTGGGGAAGCACCCCGGGTCTTCGAGGACGGCGCCCAGATGCGCGACTTCGTCCACGTCGGCGACGTGGCGCGCGCCAACCTCGCTGCTGTCGAGGCAGTGCTCTCGCGGGAGACGGGCTCGATGGCGGCGTACAACGTCTGCTCCGGCTCACCCGTCTCGATCCTCGACGTCGCCCGGATCCTCGGCCGCGACTCGGGGCGTGAGCCCGAGGTGACGGGACAGTTCCGCCTCGGCGACGTCCGCCACGTCGTCGCCTCCCCGGCGCTGGCCACCGCCGAGCTCGCCTTCACCGCTGCCATCGCGCCCGAGGAAGGCCTGGCCGAGTTCGCCACCGCCCCCCTGCGCGACTGAGAACCCTGAGCTGGTCGAGGAGGTCGCGCAGCGACCGTCACGAGGCCCGGTGAGTCGGCTGGTTGTTCGCTTGCGGGGGTCTCGTGACGGGCCTGGCGGCCCTGCCTCGACCTAGCGACGCTCGAAACCTCACCAGCCAGTGAAGAGCAGGTGCTGGACCAGAAGAGCCACGAGGACCTGGAGGCCGAGGCCGGGGCGGCGCCACCGCTCGGGAAGCAGGGCGCAGCCGACGAGCAGCCAGGGCACGAACGGCAGCCAGATGCGCTCCACCTCGGCGCGGCTCATCTGGGAGAGGTCCGCGGCGACGACCATGGCCACCCCGCCGGCGACAAGCCACCACACGGCGCGCGTGGCGGGGTCGGGGCGACGGGCAAGCGTGTGGGCGACGCCGGCGAAGGCGAGCGGGCCGGCGCTGAACGCGAGGGCGGCGAGGTTGCCCCACATCCAGTACTCCGGCGGGCGGTTCGAGGCCACGCCGTCCCAGTACCTCTCGCGGAGGACGGGCAACGCCTCCCACCAGGCGTACCCGAACGGGACGTAGGCGAGCACGACCGCGAGCGCCGCCAGTGCGGCGGGGACGATCGGCCGCCACGAGCGGGCGACGACCAGGACCGCCACGGCCAGGAGCCCGAGCAGTGGCAGGCCGTAGCTGTTCATCACGCACCAGCCCAGCAGCAGCCCGGCCAGGAGGGACCACGCGACGCTGCGCCAGAACGATGAAGCCGCGGCGGCCAGCGCCAGCGCGCACATCCCCCAGGCTGCCCAGGCGGCGAACACCGCGTCCGCCGACACGCACTGCCAGACAGCGGCCGGCCCGATGACCAGGAACGGCGCGGCCAGTCGCGCCTGCGGTTCGGCGCCGAGCACCCGCATCGTCTGCAGCACGGCGAGCGCGGTCGACGCCGCGAGGAGCGTGACGACCAGCCCGGCCGCCAGACCGCTGCCGAGGCCGAGCCGGACCAGCAGCACGAAGAAGGTCAGCGCGCCCGGCGGGTGGCCGGCGATGTGCACCGGCCACTTGCCGGGGCGAGTCGACGGGGATCCTGCTGATGTAGACTCGACCGGGTCGCCGGCAGGTCGTCGGTCGCCCTCGCGGTGCGCAGGTACTCGTACGGGTGGTCCAGCACGTCGCCGACGCCGCCGATCCCGTCGACCGTGGCCAGCGCGAGCATCCAGGCCAGCCCGCCGGCGTACGAGACGAGCAGCAGCCGACCCCACGACAACCGGACCGCCAGGTCGACGGCGTAGCGCCACGACAGCACGCCGAGCACGACGGCCGGCAACGTGCCCCAGCCGACGCGCGGGTCCCAGTCGGCGTGCAACGGGGGGAACCAGCGGACGTGCACGTCCCAGTCCAGCGCCGCCGGGACCGCCATGGCGAGCGTCGCGAGCACGACGGCCAGGCCCAGCCCGGCCCACGCGGCGCGAGCGGACCGGGGCACGGCACGAGCGTAGGTGTCACGACTTCGTAAGCCGTGACGGTGCAGCCACGCACCGGTGCGTCCCTAACGTGGCAGGCATGGCCGCAGGGGACGTCGTGTGTGACCTGGTGCTCCCCTGCCGCGACGAAGGCCGGGCCCTCGTGGAGCTCCTGCCCCGCGTGCCGGCGGCCTACCGCGTGATCGTCGTCGACAACGGCTCCCGCGACGACACCGCCGACGTGGCCCGCGGCCACGGTGCGACGGTGGTGAGCGAGAGCCGCGCGGGTTACGGCGCGGCGGTCCACGCAGGGCTGGAGGCGGCCACGGCGGAGTACGTCGCCTTCATGGACGGCGACGGGTCCTTCGACCCCGACGAGCTCGGGCCGCTGCTCGACGACGTCCGCGAGGGGCGCGCCGACCTGGCGGTCGGTCGCCGGTGCCCGGCCAGGTCGGGGGTCTGGCCGTGGCACGCCCGCGCGGGCAACGCACTCGTCGTCGCCTGGCTGCGGCACCGGATCGGCATGCCCGCTCACGACATCGCCCCGATGCGCGTCAGTCGTCGCCGTGCCCTGCTCGACCTGGGCATCCGGGACCGCGCGTTCGGCTACCCGGTCGAGCTGCTGCAGCGAGCAGTGGCCGCGGAGTGGCGGTTCGCCGAGCACGACGTCACCTACCACCCGCGCGCCGAGGGCACCCGCTCCAAGGTCTCCGGCTCGGTGACCGGCACGCTGCGGGCCGCCCGCGACTTCGCGCGGGTCCTGCGATGAGTGCCTCGAGGGGTGCACGGCTACTCGTCGTCGCCAAGGCGCCCGTGGCCGGCCTCGCCAAGACGCGCCTCGGGGCCGAGGTCGGCATGGACGTCGCGGCCGAGCTCGCCGCGGCCGCGTTGCTCGACACCCTGCGCACCTGCGCGGCAACGGTCGGCGTGGACCGCTGCCGCCTCGCGCTCGAGGGCGATCTCGCGGAGGCGACGTACGCCGACCGGCTGGCCGCCGCGCTCGACGGCTGGGCTGTCTTCCCCCAACGGGGAGACGGACTGGCCCAGCGGCTCGCCTGCTCCCACCTCGACCTGGCCGCGGAGGAGCAAGGCCCGGTCGTGCAGATCTGCATGGACACCCCGCAGGTCACCGAGGCCGACCTGACCGACGTGATCGAGGGACTCGACGACCACGACGCCGTGCTGGCCGACGCCGAGGACGGTGGCTGGTGGGCGCTTGCGCTGGCCGACCCGCGGCAGGGCGAGCACCTGGTCGGCGTACCGATGTCCACGCCGACAACGGGGGCCGCGACGCGGTGCGGCGTTCGAGAACGCCGGTCTCACGGTCGGCCGAGGCCGCGTGCTGCGTGACGTCGACATCGCCGAGGACGCCGACGCCGTGGCCGAGGCGTGCGCCGAGAGCTCGGTCTTCGCCGCGCTCTGGAGGCGGGTCCGTGACTGACGTGGAGGCCTCCGTCGAGGCGGTGTTCGGGCACGTCTTCCGTGGTCACCCGTGCGTGGTCGCGGGTCCGGGCGTCACTCGCCTCGACGTGCCGGCCGATGCGTGGACCGGGTCCCTCGATGGCGACCAGGCCGTGCTCGACCTCTGCACGGGTCCGACCCTCGACGTGGGGTGCGGCCCCGGCCGGATGACCCAGCTGCTCGCCGAGCGCGGCGAGATCGTGCTGGGCATCGACGTGGTGCCCGAGGCGGTGTGGCAGACCCGGGACCGCGGCGTCGCGGCGATCCTGCGCGACGTCTTCGAGCGGGTGCCGGCGGAGGGCCGTTGGGAGACGGTGCTGCTCGCCGACGGCAATCTCGGCATCGGCGGAGATCCCGTGCGTCTGCTGCGCCGCATCGCCCAGCTGCTGGCGCCGGGTGGACGTGTCGTCGCCGATGTCGGGCCTCCTGGCACCGGCCTGCACTCGGGCACGGTGCGGCTGAGCGCCGGCGGTCTCACCTCGCAGCCGTTCCCGTGGTCGGTGGTCGGCGTCGACGCGATCACCGCGGTCGCGACCGGCGCGGGCTTCGCCGCGGAGACGATGGACGTGGGCGATCGCTGGGTCGGCGTGCTGCACGAGAGCGCCGCATGACCACGCTGAAGGCGCCTCGCGTCCCCGAGCAGCGAGACTTTCCCTCGCGCCTGCACCACCCCGCCGTCGCCGCGCGGGTCGGAGCCTGGCTGGGCATCTGCTTGTTCCTCGCGTTCGCCACTGGGCTGGTCAGCCACCTCGCCCAGCAGCCCGACAGCTGGCTCCCGAGCCGCCCGGTCTGGGGGTACCGCATCACCCAGGGCCTCCACGTCGCCGCGGGCACGGCCTGCGTTCCGCTGCTGCTGGTCAAGCTCTGGACGGTCTACCCGCGCTTCTGGATCCGGCCGCCGCGGCTTCGGCGCGACCTCCTGCTGCACGCGGCGGAACGGGCTTCGGTCGGCGTCCTCGTCGCCGCTGTCGTCTTCCAGCTCGCGACCGGGCTGGCCAACGTGACGACCTGGTACCCGTGGTCCTTCTCCTTCCGCGCCACCCACTTCGCCGTCGCCTGGGTGACGGTGGGCGCGCTCGTCGTGCACATCGCGGTCAAGCTTCCCGTCGTCCGCGCGGCTCTGGCCGGCCCAGCCGACGAGGGCGAACCTCCTGGCAACGGACTGTCACGACGCGGGCTCGTCCGGACGGCAGGTGTCGCCTCGGTCGCTGCCGTGCTGCTCACGGCAGGCGGCACCGTCCCATGGCTGCGTCGGGTGTCGGTCTTCAGCGCGAGGTCGGGCGAAGGGCCCCAGGGTGTGCCCGTCAACAAGAGTGCCCGCGCGGCCGGCGTCACGGCCTCGGCGACCGACCCGACGTACCGCCTCGAGATCGGGTACGCCGACCGGTCGGCGTCGCTGACCCGCGCCGACCTGCTCGCGATGACGCAGCGGACGGCTGGGCTGCCGATCGCCTGCGTCGAAGGCTGGAGCGCGCACGGCGAGTGGACCGGCGTCCGGCTTGCGCGACCTGCTCGACCTCGTCGGCGCGCCGCGCGGGTCGGCCGTCACCGTCTCCTCGCTCCAGGAGCACGGCCCGTTCCGGGTCACCCACCTGCCGGCCCAGTTCGCGGACGACGACCTCACGCTGCTCGCGCTCGGTCTCGACGGCGAGGCGCTCTCGATCGACCACGGCTACCCGGCCCGGCTGATCGCCCCGAACCGTCCGGGTGTGCTGCAGACGAAGTGGGTCAGCCGGCTGGAGGTCGAGTCGTGAGGTTCCGACTCCTCATCGGGTTCCTCGGCGTCGCCGCGACGGCGTACGGCGCGTGGCTGCTGCTCCGAGGAGGACCTCGCCGACCTGGTGGACACCGCGATCTGGCTGGCCGCCGGCGTGGTGCTGCACGACTTCGTCCTGGTCCCGCTGACGCTGGTCGTGGGGCTGGCGCTCACCCGGCTGCTGCCCGCGGAACCGCCGCGCCCTCGGTGGCCGCCGGGCTGGTCGTGCTGGGCACGTTGACCCTGCTGGCGGTACCCGTGCTCGGAGGGTGGGGCGCCAACGCCGACAACCCGACGATCCTGGACCGTGACTACGCCGCGGGCGTGGCTGGTGCTCGCTGCTGTGATCCTCGCGGTCGTGCTGACGTCCGATGCTGCTGACACGTCTCACCCATCGGGGCGAGACACGGGATCGGCGACGAACGTAGGATCGGTACTCCAGTGGTCTCATCCTCCAACCTGAAGCGACTGGGACTCTCGGGACTTGTCAGCCCCCGCCGAACCTGTCGTTCAGCGGGGGCTGACCTTCGTCGTTCGGTGGTTGAGGTGTGAGGAGCAGAAGCGCTTGTCCTGAGGTGCGAGCTTGCGAGCCTCGAAGGGACGAGCCTCGAAACCACTCGTCGGAGCTGGTGCGTTCAACGAGCTCTCGCGGGTACCAGGCGGTTGATCGTCAGCCCTCGACGCCGGTGGATGTCTGGTCGTAGCGCTCGGTGAGGAAGCCGTTCTGGATCGCCCAGACGATGGCCTGACCGCGGCTGGTCGCGTGGATCTTGCGGTAGGTGGAGCGGATGTAGGTCTTCACCGAGTTGATGCTGAGGAACAGGGTGTCGGCGATCTCCTGGTTGCTGTGCCCCAGGACGACCAGCTGGAGGACGTCCGACTCGCGAGGGCTGATGCCGGCTGATGCGCCGAGGAAGTCGTCGGCTGCCCACTCCTGCGCCACGTTGCCGACGTCCTCGAGGCTGGCCCGACACGGCATCCTTGATCACGGCGACGAGCTCGTCGGGGGAGATGTCGAGGGTGATGGCCCACTCGACACCCTTGTCCCTGGCGCGGATGCCGAGGTCCGGTCTTGAGGGTGCGGTCGATGGCGATGACGGTGGAGACGGTGTACCGAAGCAGGTGGTCGAGCTCGGTGTCGTTGCCGTCCTTGAGCTTGATGACGTCGTAGAGGACGACGTCCGGCTGTCCGCCCGCGGGTCCGTCGAAGGTGATCTCGAGCGGACCGTCGGCTGTCGCCAAGATGGCGCGGAGCCCGACCGCGACGACCTGCTGCGTCGTCCGGATGTCGACCCACACCGACTTCGAGCCCTCCCCCACGTCCCGGATCATCGCGGACCGGGGAGCGGACCGCTACACCCTCAGTGGTCATCTCCACTCTCGCGGCTACGAGCCGCCTGGTGGTCACCCGCCAGCGGCCGCCTCAGGGGTCGACCGTGTTCTGGCGCTCCGTGGTGGTCTGTGTGCCGTCAGCGTGCGTCGTCGTGGCCACCGTGGAAGCACCCCGTGACCGGTTGAGTGTGATCGCCGTGACCACGATCGCCAGCACGCCCACACCGGCGAGGATGTAGCCGACCATCGTGAGGTCGACGCCGCTGATGGCGTCTTGGACGGCGAAGGCGAGGATCAAGCCGACGGCGAGCAGGAAGACGCCCAGTCCGTATCCCATGGGATTTGGTCCCTTCAGGAGGCCGCCTGGTAGGCGGCGTCATCAGGACACGCTAGGCGCGGGCCGAGGTGCTCGCCTCACCCCAAAGACCATGGGGGCCGTGCCCGGCCTGACCAGTCGGCGCGGTCTAGTCCTTCTGGGCCGGGTCGGCGTTGCTGATCCGCTCGGCGGTGCGGGCGACCCAGTCGGGCGGCATGTCGGCCCCGATCTCGCGCAAGCCCGCCTGCAGCTCCTCGAGGACGGTCTCCGGCGGCGCGCCCGCCTGCCACGAGAGCACGCGATCCACCACCGCCTGCACCGCCTCGTCCGCCTGGTCGTCGTCGCGGAGGTCGCTGTTGTCGGTCATGGCGGCCGCGGTACCCACGGAGGCCGAGGACAACCGCTAGTCGTCGAGGAGAACTGCCGCGTCCACGGCCATCGTCGCCGTCGGCTCCTGGGATCGGTCCTCGGGTCCGAGCTCGACCTCGTCGAGCGTCGACTCGCCGTACACGGCCTGGGCGAGACCGAGGGCCAGGCCGATGATCTCGTGGTCGGCGAGGCCGAGACGGATCGCGACGGCTCGGGCGTTCTCGGGGCGGTCCCTGGGGTCCTTCGCCAGCAGGTGCTCGATCACGCCGGCCAGGTCCTCCGGTACGTCGTCGGGCAGTGGCGGCGGCTCCTCGTGGATGTGGCTCATCGCGGTGGCGATGGGCGTCGGCTTGTCGAACGGCTTGGCGCCGCAGAGCATCTCGTGCCCGACGATCCCCAGCGCATAGAGGTCGGAGGCGCCGGTGGCTGGCCGGCCGAGCGCCTGCTCCGGGCTGATGTAGGACGGCGTGCCGAGCAGGTCCCCGGCCCGGGTATGGCCGGAGGCGTCGGCCGCGCGGGCGATGCCGAAGTCGGTCAGCTTCACCAACCCGTCCTCGCGGACCAGGATGTTGGCCGGCTTGACGTCTCGGTGCGACGACCTTGGCCTCGTGGGCGACCCCGAGTGCCAGCGCGCACTGGCCGATCACCGAGCGGACCTGTTCGGCGGGGAGCGAGCGGTGGTCGCGGATCAGCTGCGAGAGGGGCTTCCCGTCGACGAGCTCCATGACGAGGAAGGCGAAGCCCTGGTCCTCGCCGTAGTCGAAGAGCGTGGCGATGTTGGTGTGGATCAGCGCCGCGGAGTGCAGCGCCTCGTCACGGAACCGAAGGGCGAACAGCTCCTCGTGGTCGGGGTCGGGACGCATCACCTTCAGCGCGACACGGCGCTGGAGGACCTCGTCCTCCGCCGACCACACGTCGGCCATGCCACCTGATGCGACTCGTGCCTCGAGCCGGTAGCGCTCGCCGAGCAGGAGTCCTGGCTCGAGCCGGCTCACGTCGTGGGCCTCACAGGTTCATCCCTTCACGCCTCGTGGAGGACGACCGTCTGCCCCGTGACCGGCGGAACTCCTTGAGGGGGACGGTACCCCGCACGCCCCTCCTCACCCGCCACACCCGGAGGAAGGGAGAGGCGTCCCCAGAGCATGATTTTGCCCAGTGGTCTAGCGGCCCAGCTGATGGACCAGATGCAGGCGGTGCGCGCATCCTGGCGTGATGACAGCCATCGACACCGTGCTGCGGTACGCGGCGTTCACCGACCAGGGACGCGGAGGGAACCCGGCCGGTGTGGTGCTCGACGCCCGCGCCCTCACCGACGCCGAGCGACAGGACATCGCCCGTGCGGTCGGCTACTCCGAGACCGCCTTCGTCGAGGAGACGGCAGAGGCGGGCACCTTCCGGGTGCGCTACTTCAGTCCCCTGGCGGAGGTGGCGTTCTGCGGCCACGCGACGATCGCGGCAGCCGTGGCCATCGCCGAGCGGCGGGGGAGCGGTCCCTTGTCGTTCGACACCCAGGCCGGCCTTGTCGGCGTCGACACCGTTGACGGCACCCATGGTCTGACGGCCACGCTGACGAGCGTCGCGACCCGCACGCGGCCGGCCACGGCGCGATGAGATTGCCGAGGCGCTGCGAGCGCTGCGCTGGAGCGAGGACGACCTCGACCCGACGTACCCGGTCCACGTCGCGTTCGCTGGCAACGAGCACCTCGTCGTCGCACTCCGGTCGAGGGAGCTGCTCGCCCAGCTGGACTACGACTTCGACCGGCTCGCTGTCCTGATGGCCGATCGCGGGTGGACGACGGTACAAGCCGTGCACGCGGATTCGCCGACGCGGTTCGCCGCGCGCAACCCGTTCCCGCCCGGGGGCGTCGTGGAGGACCCGGCCACCGGTGCGCCGCCGCCGCGCTCGGCGGTTACCTGCGCGCGCTCGGGCTGGTCGACCTGCCCGCCACGGTCGAGATCCGCCAGGGCGAGGACATGGGGCGCCCGAGCCGGCTCGAGGTGCGCATCGACCCGGACGACGACCGGATCCGGGTGAGCGGTACGGCCGGCCCGATCGCCGTTGTCTGACGGACGCTACCCCAGGAGCAGGTCGCTCCAGCGGGGGTCGTACGCCGGGTGGTCGCCGTACCCGTAGAACAGGATCCGCAGCTCGGACCGGGGCGGCAGCTCGCCGGCCGACAAGGTGCCGAGCAGGTCGTCGAGGACCGCCACCTGGGCCGCGAGGCCGGGTCGGTGCGGACCAGCGGGCCTGCCGTCACGCGACCACATCCGCGCGAGGTCCTCGGTCGCGCGGTCGGCCAGGAACGCGATCGCCTGGTCACGTGCCGCCGTGTGCGCTGGCAAGGAGACAGGAGCCGGCCGCCCGTGCGGCCCGTGGGTGCTGCCCATCGCGCTCTCCCCTCGAGAGCTCGTCGTGGAACCAGGACGGATGCCCTGGTGCCGAGGCAGGTCTTCGGACTCGTGGGCGCTGGCTCCCGGACTCGTCCGGGGAGCACTTCCTACCGGGCGCCGCTTCCCAGACCGTCGGGTCCAGTGCGGATGGCGCCTGTCGTTCCCACTTACCGCTGCGGGGCAGTCCCGGAATCTCACCGGGTTCCCTCTTGCGACGACCGGCCTGGCGACCGGTCGAACCTCAGCCCCCGCAGGTTATCGCTCCCAACCCCTCCTGCCCCAGCAGGCGTGCAAGACCTCCCTCTGGAGCCAGAGCGTCGGGTCGGCGAGCGCCGCGGTCATCTCCGCGACCTCACCGCGCGACGCCTCGTCGGCACCGCCGAGCTCGTTGATGACCTCCAGGGTGGGGATCCACCAGGTCGGCCAGGGCGAGCCTCCGCGCACCACCTCGGTGGACGCCTCCGCGCGGATGTCCTGGAGCCCGCAGCGCTCGAAGAGGGCCGGCAGCTGTCGACCGAACGCCTTGTCGTAGCCACGAACCGTCCACCAGTCACCGTCTCGCCACACCCGCTGGTAGTCGTCGTACGACGGGTGCGCCGGATCGACGGGAGTCCCGGCTGTCCCCCAGTCGGCGTCCTCGTCGAGGAGCCAGCCGCCCGGGCGTAGGCACGCAACCATCTGCCTGATCGCGCGTTCCTGGCGTCCCTGGAGATGGAACAGCATCAGTCGCGAGCAGACGAGATCGAACGAACCCGCCCCGAGGGCGTCGAGCGGGTCCTCGAGGATGTTGTGCTCGACGACCTCGAGGTTCGCGATCTCGAGCCTCGACAGGTAACGGGTGTCGACGTCCGTGGCGACGACGTGGCCGGAAGCGCCGACCTGCCCGGCCAACCACACCGCCATCGAGCCACGCCCTGCTCCGACCTCGAGACATCGCCAGCCAGGCTGGACCAATGAGCGTCGCCGGCGCGAGAGCGGATCGTAGATCTGCTCGAGAAGGTCGAGCCGCGCATCCTCCGCGGCCTCCCGACCAACCGCGGCCAGACGGTAGTCGGGTGCTGCCACCTCGCGAACGTAACCACCGGTGCAGGCCGGAGCAACCGGCTGGCTATTTCAACGCCCGTTGACTTTGCTCGACGGCAAGGATACCTTCGAATTCAACAAGTGTTGACATTGGAGGTTGTCGTGAAGATCGCCACAGCCGCAGTCGGCAGCTTCGCCTGGCTCGTCGTCGCGCCCGGAACGGTGTGCGGCCTTGTCCCCTGGCTCATCACGCAGTGGGACCGGCCCGCCGAGCCGATGGTCTTCGTCGACATCATCGGCCTGACCCTCGCCGCGGCTGGTGCGGCCGTGATGCTGCCTGCGTTCTTCGCCTTCGCCTGGAACGGCCGAGGTACGCCCGCGCCGCCGGCACCCACCGAGCAGCTGGTCGTCCAAGGTGCCTACCGGCACGTGCGCAACCCGATGTACGTCGCCGTGGTCGCCCTCGTTCTCGGACAGGTACTGCTCTTCACGAGCTGGCCTCTGTTCGCCTACCTCGTCGTCATCACCATCGTCATGGACGCCTTCGTGCGCACCTACGAGGAACCCACGCTGCGCGACACCTACGGTCCCGCGTACGACGAGTTCCGCGACGCCGTGCCCCGCTGGGTACCGCGACTCACGCCGTGGAGGGGAGCGGGGGCGAGCGCACGTCGTTAGCGGGCCCGTCTCAGTCCGGGGATCCGCACATCGCCGTGACGCGGCGGTACGTTTCCGGCTGCCGGTGGTCGATGGTGTTGCAGGCCAAGATGGCGGCCCGCTTCCTGTTGGTCTCCACTTCGGCCGAGAACGGCCAGTCGCGGTAGGCCACGGCCGACGAGAACGCCCCCCGCTCGTCTCCGCTCTCCCGAATCCAGACCGACCAGGTGTAGCCGTCCCGTTCGACAGCTGTCTCGGGCCAGTAGAAGTCACGGCCGATGACCTCGCGGGCCGATGCTGCCGAATCCCACTCGCTGTACCGGATGCCCTCATTCGGGTTGTCGATCGTGAACGGGCAGAAGAAGGCGAGCACCTTGCGTGGCGACAATGGCCGCGCGATCGGTCGGCAGTCGGCACGGTCCCGCTTGAAGTCAGGGTAGACCCACTGCAGTCCCTGCACCCCCGACGGCACGGAACAGTCCGCGGGCACTCTGACTCGGCCGTCCCAGCATCGCCGCTTGGTCGCGGTAGGCGTGGGGGACGTCGCCTGGGAGCTCTCGGCGTCCGGCTGCGAGGAAGGCGCCCCGCTCGGGTCGCCGCCGCTCGGGCCCAGGGCCAGCCACACCGTCGCGGCCAGCACGACCGCCGCCGACGGCCACGCCCGCGACGGCGACAACCGCCGTACGGCGTCGCCCCCGACCCGGCGCGGAGGACGAGGCGGACTGGTCCTCCTGCTCGGCGGCCAGCGCTCTCAGCGACACGAGCTCCTGCCGCATCTCATGGGCCGACGCATAGCGGTCGCCGGGCTTCTTGGCCATGGCGCGGGCCACGATCGCGTTCGTGCTGCGACTCACCGGGTCGTCACCCGGAAGCCGGGGGACCGGCGCACGCAGGTGCGCCAGGGCCACGTCGACCTCGCTGCCCCGGTACGGCGGCGCACCCGTCACGGCGGCCCAGAGCAGGCAACCGAGGGAGTAGACGTCCGTGGCGAAGCTGGCCGGCGCTCCGGACTGCCGCTCCGGGGCGAGGTACTCGAGAGTGCCGACCACCCCGCTCGCGGACGTCGTCTCGTAGCTGTCGGCGCGCGCGATGCCGAAGTCGCAGAGATAGGCGTGGAACTGGCCGCTGGGCAACCTGCGCAGCAAGATGTTGGCCGACTTGAGATCGCGATGCACGACCCCGTGGGAGTGCGCCTCCTCCAAGCCCGCGGCCACCTGCTCCATGACGTCCGCGGCCTGCCGTGGCGAGAGCGGGCCGTGCTCGTCGAGGTGGTGGCGCAGGTCGCCGTCGGGGACGAGCTGGGTGACGAGGTAGGGGCAGCCGTCCTGCTCGCCGTACTCGAGGATGTAGACGATGTGCGGCGAGTCCAGCCGCGCCAGCGTCGCCGCCTCACGGGCGAAACGCTCCCGCAACCGGGGATCGACGGCGGCCTGCGGGGCGAGCACCTTCAGGGCCACGGGGCGCTCCAGATCGGGTGCGACGGCGACGAACACCACACCCATCCCGCCCTGACCGAGCACGTCGGTGATCCGGTAGCGCCCGACGGTGTCCCCGACCTGCGGGAACCAGCTCACGGCACGGTCCCCTGGCGTTCGAGAATCGCGTCGCGCAGTCGGCGGATGGTCGCGTGGGGGAACACCTGGCCATAGTGGGCGGTGGCCAGCACCAAGCGCTCGCCTCCGTCCGGCACGACCAGGTCGGCTGCCTCGACCGCCTCCTTCAGCCGCTGGTTCACCCAGTAGAGGCTGGTGTGGCCGCACCACAAGCCGCAGAGCCGCCGCAGCGCCTCGCTGGTGCGCGCCTCCCCAGCCAGTTCCGGGTACCGGTGGACGGCGACCGCCAGCGCGGCCACCGTGATCCAGGGAGGGGCGTCGGCCCCCGGTCGCTCGGGAGTCCAGGTGACGGCCGTGCGCTCTGCTGCCGCGAGGGGGGATATCACCCGCGTGGGGGCGGCGGCGTCCCGACGCCGGACAGCAGCGATCGCCACGGTCATCCGGAGCACGATCGGCGGCAGCTCGACCTTGACGGAGTAGTTGCCCTCGAACAGGTGCACCGGCCCGGACCCCAGGGCCACGATGTGGCGTTCGCGGCTGTCGTCGGAGTCGATGACGACCCGACCCAGTCCGCTCTGCCGGGAGCTGACTCGGCAAACGCCGGGCTCGACGCAGCGGACGATCAGCGCGACGCGGCTGAGCGTCGGGAGGACCAGGGTCTCGGTACAGCGATCGTCACGGCCGAACGACCAGGCCTCGCCGGGCGCCAGGTCGACCGAGACGTCCGTTCCGTCGAGGACGGAGTACGTCAACGTGGCCGAGCGCTCGCACTTGCTGCCCGCCATGGTGACCAACCCCCGTCGGTCTCGGAGGGCTGCTCCGAGACACGTCGTCCCGAACCAAGTCAGCACTCATGCTGTCGGTAGGGCCGGGGCGGGTCAAGGACATCAGGCGGTCGCGCCCGGATGCGCGGCGCGGCTACGGGGTCAGGTCACATAGGTCACCACCACTGAGGGGCGAGGGAAGGGGTCGGTGTGCGGCCAGGTGCTGACCGGAGTCTCGAACGTGCCTCCGGCCCCGGGGTGCTGAACGGTCGTCCAGAGCGTCCGCCCATCCCTGCTCACGAGCGGTCCCGACGCCTCCGCGCCGATCGGGACGGTCAAGAACTGCTTGACGAAGCCGCGCTCCGAACCGCTGACCGGGACGCGGAAGATCCCGTCGTTCGAGCCCAGCACGTTCCCGTCGGTGGACAACCACAGGTTGCCCTCGGGGTCGAACGCGATGTTGTCGGGGCAGCTGATGGGACTGACGTGCTCCTTGGGGAAGCCGGCGAAGTAGGTCTCGCACGCCTCGGGGAGGCCGCAGACCAGGAGCAGTCTCCACTCGAACGTCAACGCGGTGCCCGATCCGCCGGTCTCGGTCATCTCGAGCACGTAGCCGTTGCGGTTGCCGGCGACCCGTCGCGGCGCGGCGTCCAGCGCATCCTTGACCAGGCTGCTGCCCACCGGGTTGGCCGCATCGACGGGGATGGACACCCCCCGCACGGCGCTCTTCGTCATCGCGGCGTAGATCCTGCCGTTCACCGGGCTCGGCTCGACGTCCTCCGGTCGGTCCATCTTGGTCGCTCCCGCCAGGTCGCCGGCGATCCGGGTGTCGATGAGCACGTCGGCGACCGACATGCCCGCGACGTACGACTGCACGTCTGAGGCGAGTGGGATCCACTCGCCGGTCCCGTCGTGCTCCTGCTGCGACGGCGGCGTCGCACGCCGCCGGCTGCTCTCCGGAGAACCTTGCGACGTAGAGCGTCCCGGTCTCGAGCAAGCGCATGTTGTGCGCACGGTCCTGGGGGTCCCGGCCGGGCCGGAGGGTGTCCCGGGAGACGAACTTGTAGATGTACTCGTTGACCTGGTCGTCGCCCATGTACGCCACGACGTGCCCGTCGCGCGTGGTGGCGAGGTTCGCGCCTTCGTGCTTCAGGCGACCGAGCATGGTGTGCTTGCGCGGCGTGGAGGCCGGGTCGTACGGATCGACCTCGATGATCCAACCGAACCGGAACGGCTCGTGCGGCTCCACCGACAGGTCGAAGCGAGGGTCGACCTCGCTCCAGCCCCGGCTGCCGGTGCCGGTGACGCCATAGCGGGCGTACGACGCGGCGTACCGGCTGTCGAGCGTTCCCGACTTGTCGAAGTACTGGTTGAAGTTCTCTTCTCCGCTGAGCACCGTGCCCCAGGGAGTCGTCCCGCCCGCGCAGTTGTTGAGCGTCCCCAGGACGATGGCGCCATCCGGGTCATGCGGTAGTCCGGAGGCGAGAGTCTCCAGCGGCCGGGCCCACGACCCGGATCGGCGTCGAGCCGGTGATCCGGCGGTTGCGTCGCGCCTGTCGGGCGGGCACCGGACTCCACCGACCGGTCGCGGCGTCGTGTCGCCGTACCTCGACGACCGACATCCCATGGCACTCGATCTGGACCCGCTTCATCGTCGCCGGGTCGTGGGAGCCGACGGGGAACATCAGCTCGGGGTTGGTGAACTCGTGGTTGCAGACCAGCAGGCCGTCGACCGGCGACGTCTCCAGGACGCACAGGTAGTCGTTGTTGTAGCCCCATTGCCGCGCGGCGGACTCCGGTGTCTGGTGCCGCACGTCGAACGCGGGAGCATCCGCCGTCACGGGGTCTCCCCACCGGATGACGAGGTCCTGGTTGAACCCGTCCGGGATGACGACGTCGTCGAGACGGTTGGGGGCGACTGGTGTGAAGTCGCCGCCGATCAGCCCTGGTGTGTTGCGAGAGAGGGCGGCCGCGGGGCGCGCGAGGGCGGAGCCGATGACGAGCGCGGTGCCCGTCGCGAGGGCTCCCGAGAGCACCGTCCTGCGGGTGAGCATGCGATCGACGACCTCCGCGAAGGTCTCGTTTCCGCTGGTGTTCGGTGCCGCGAGATCGCACTCGTTGCCGCACTTCCAGTGGCAGACGGCGTAGCTGCGGTTGCCGTGCCGAAAGCCGCGTGACGGTACCTGCGTGAGGGGCAGATGACGGGATTCGAAGGGCATGGGGGCCTCCCGGATGGTCGACGTGAACGGGGCCCCCCCGTGGGGCCCCGAACGGACGACACCACGGTCAATGCGTCTGCGACCAGGGGACCAGAACGCGTTCTGATCCGCCTGGTCGCAGAGCCCTCGTCGATCGCATGCTCACCCGCGGGTCGGTGACGCACTGACACGACGGGAGGACGCGGATGTCCGAGGCGCGTGCCATGAGACCACGACGCCTGATCCTGCACGTGGGCCTGAGCAAGTCCGGTACGACGGCTCTCCAGTCCGTCGTGGCGACGTCGCGCTCCGAGCTCGCTCGTCATGGTGTCGCGGTGCCGTTGAGCACGCGCGCGGCCGTGGAGCGGGTCCTCCTGAGGCCACTCGGCTGGCAGGCCGGCAGCGGCTTCGTCGGACCCCGCGCACCCGACCCGCTGGCACGACTGGTCCGACGTCTGCGGGTCGTGGCGCCGCAGCATGACGCGTGGATCAGCAGCGAGGACCTGGCGGAGCTCGACGGGCCCACGGCCCGCTCCCTCGTGGCGCTCGCGCGATCAGAGGGATTCGAGGTGCAGCTCATCGTGACCGCCAGGGCGTGGACCCACCAGCTGCCGTCGGAGTACCAGCAGTTCCTGAAGCATCGCCTCACCGACACCTTCCCGGACTTCCTCGACGCCGTGCGCGCCGGCGAGGGCTTCTACGGACGGCACTTCCGGTTGCGGCAGGACCTCGCCGAGGTGTGCGCCCGTTGGGCAGCCGACGTACCACCGCAGCACGTGCACGTCGTGGTGCTACCTCGCCGCGGTGAGGACAGGGACTTCATCTTCACCGAAGTGTCGGCCATCCTGGGCGTCCCTCCCTCGGTACTGCCACCTCGCCACCGGGACGTGAACGGCTCCTACGGCGCTCTCGAGGCCGAGGTCTACCGTCGCTTGAACGTCGAGCTGGACCGCCTGCTCCCCGGCCGCACGCAACGCACCTACGGCCCTGTTCGGCGCGTGCTCAGCCAAGGTGCACTGAAACGAGGCGCGAGTCCGCGGATCGTGCTGCCCCCCGACCAGCTTCCCTGGGTCAGTGCTGAGTCGACGCGTCAGGTCACCGCACTCGCGGAGAAGGGGTACTGCATCCACGGAGACCTGGAGTGGCTCCTCGCCGACGCGCGGGATACCGGATCTGCGCCGGTGATCAGGGACGAGGACCTGTCTCAGGCCGCCATCGAGACGCTGGCGCGCTTCGCGGTGCGCACCGTGCTGTCCGATCCCGGAACCACAGCGCACAACCGAGACGACGGCCCCCCGTCCCGGCGGTGGTTCGTCTCTCGACTGAGACCATCGCTTCCCAAGCTCCGCCTCAGGTCCAGGAGGCGTGCGCGCGCTGACCGTCCACGCTCATCGGCAGTCGAGGACGGAACGCTACGTCCCTCAGGCGGCGGTATGACGCAGTAGCCTCATGATAGGCCCGCACGAGGCTAGCGATCGGGAAGCTTCGCGTCACTCCGGGAGGGGCTGTCTGGAACCTGCTGCTCTCTGGGCGATGTGACGCACCGGCGCCTATTGGCGTCGGGTGAAGGTGGTGGTGCCGTTGGGGTGGTAGTTGACGTTCCAGCCGGGGTCGTGGGCGCGTTGGTGGTGGAAGGGGCAGAGCAGGCGGCCGTCGTCGAGGTTGGTTTGGCCGCCTTCGGACCAGGGTTTTGGGTGGTGGGCTTCGCAGAAGGCGGCGGGCATGGTGCAGGCGGTCTCGGTGCAGGTCTGGTCGCGGATCTCCATGGCGAGGCGTTGGGCGGGGGTGAAGCATCGGGCCTCGCGGCCGAGGTCGAGGACCTCGCTGTTGCCGCCGAGGACGGCGGCCCGCAGGCCGGCCTGGCAGGCCAGGCGTCGGGCTTGGCCGGCGGTGATCTTCTCCCCGGTGGTGGTCTGGGCGATGCCGGCGGCGGTGAGGTCGGCGACCAGGTTGTCGTGGTCGATGAGCACGACCAGGGAGGTGGCCTTGCCGCCGTGGCGGGGCAGGTCGGTCTTGAGGATGCGTTCGAGGAGGGCGACCAACGCGATGCCCTGTTGGCGGGCCAGCGGGAGCTTGGGCGAACTCGTCCTCGACCGAGTCGGGGTCAGATGGCCCGAACGGCGTCTCGACGGTCTGCTGGTCTGCTGGTGTCGGCGGCGGGGGGCGGTGAAGGCGGCCAGGAAGGTGCGGAGCAGGCTGGCGGTGAGGTCGGGGATGCGGGCGTGCAGGTCGGTGGACCCGTCGCCGCGGCGCCGCAGGGTCGCCCGGGTGGCGGCGGCGGCTCGTCGTTCCTGGTCCAGGAGCCGCTGGTAGTCGGCCTCCTCGGCGATGTCGGGGGCCAGGTACTCCAGGAGGCGGGACCCGAAGATGCGCAGCTCCGCGGGGTCCGAGCTGGTTGGCCTCGGTGAGCATCAGGGTCTCGGCCTTGGCCAGCAGGTCCTCGCCCAGATCCTTGGGCAGCGCCTCGAGGGCCTCGGCGATGACGCGGGCCTGGGCCAGGTTCAGGGTCCCGGTCGCGAACGCGGCGGCGGTCTGGGTCCACCGTTGGTCCAGCGCCGCTGCCAGCCTGGCGTCGGCGCGGACCCGGCCGTGGGCATCACGGGTGGCGGTGGCCAGCCAGGACGCGGTGGTCCGGTCGCCGGTGGCCTCGGCGATGTCGTCGGCGGTGGCCAGGACCCGCAGCTGTTCGGCCTGGGCGCGGGCGATCACCCGCGCCAGCCCGACCAGCAGGTCCTGCTTCTCACCGACCGTGCGGAACTCCGGGGCGACCGCCGCGAGGTCGTCCAACGCACCGTTGAGCCGGGCCAGGGGCTCGGTGTAGGTGGTGGACATGGGACAAGCCAACCATCGACCACCGACACCCGAACCCGCTCAGAACCCGTTATCCACAAGGGGATCTGGGAAATCCTTGCGGTGGTTTCGAGGCTCGTCGCTGGCGCTCCTCGCACCTCAACCACCGAGCACGTGGCGCTCCTCGCACCTCAACCACCGAGCACGTGGCGCTCCTCGCACCTCAACCACCGAGCACGTGGGCGCTCCTCGCACCTCAACCACCGAGCACGTGGGCGCTCCTCGCACCTCAACCACCGAGCACGTGGGCGCTCCTCGCACCTCAACCACCGAGCGCATTGGTCAGGGGACGATCACGGACTTCCCGCGGGCGTGGAACTCGCCCTGGACGCGGACGGCCTCGGCGGCCTCGTCGAGGCTGAACCGGCGCTCCATCACCGGCTTCACCTGACCCTGCTCGACCAGGTCGCGCAGCTGCTCGAGGTCGGCGGTGTTGCGGGCCGCGACCTTGAAACCCGGTGCCCTGCCGGGGGCGAGCGAGAAGTAGAGGGGGTTGGCGATCATCCGCGGCAGCGGGTGCAACCACCTCGTCTTGGGCGAGGTGATCATCACGTAGGACCCGCCCTCGGTGAGCAGCTGGCTGCACGAGCGCAGCGGCCACACGCCGGCGTTGTCGAACACGAGGTCGTAGCGCTCGCCTGACCGGCTGTGGTCCTCCCGGGTGTAGTCGACGACACGGTCGGCGCCGAGGCGCGCCGCGGTCTCGACGTTGCGGGTGCTGCAGACGGCAGTGACGTGACGAGGCGCCGAGCGCCTTGGCGATCTGCACGGCGAAGGTGCCCACGCCGCCGGAGGCGCCGTTGACCAGCACCCGCTGCCCCTCCTGCAGCCGGCCCCAGTCGCGCAGACCCTGAAGGGCGGTCTCGGCCGCGATGCCCAGCGTCGAGGCCTCCTCGTACGACGACCCCTGCGGCTTGGCGACCAGCCAGTCGGCCGGCGCGGCGACGTACTCGGCGAAGCCGCCACCGTCCACCTCGCCGAAGACCTCGTCGCCCACCCGGAAGCGCGTGACCGCGGACCCGGTCGCGACGACGACACCCGCGACGTCGGTCCCGACGACGGTCCGGCGGGGACGGCGCAGGCCCAGCGCGGCTCGGGCGAACATCGGCAGTCCCGTCGTGAAGTGCCAGTCGGCGGCGTTGACGGAGGCCGCGCGTACCTGCACGAGCACGTCGCCTGGGCCGATCTCCGGGGTGGCGACGTCGGCCACGACGATCACCTCTTCGGGGCGGCCGTAGCGGTGTTGCGTGGCGGCGCGCATCGTCGTCGGGACGTCTGCGGCCGGCGGCCGGTGGATCTGGGACTGGGTCATGGCGTGCTCCTTACGCTGTAAACTTACGCTGTAAACTTACGGGGTAAGGAGTGATCCGTCTAGTCTTGGCGGCGAGATGACCGAGACCGCCCGCAAGCCGCTGAGCCGAGACCTCGTCCTGGAGACGGCCGTGACCCTCGCCGACCACGAGGGGCTCGGCGCGCTGTCGATGCGCCGGCTCGGCCAGGAGCTCGGGGTCGAGGCGATGTCGCTGTACCACCACGTCGCCAACAAGGAGGCGCTGCTCGACGGCATGGTCGACGCCGTCCTCGGCGAGCTCAACGAAGAGGTCGGCCCGGGCGGAGGTCCCGAGGCCGAGCGCGACTGGGCCGCGGCGCTGCGCACGCGCGTGCTCACCGCGCGCAGCATCATGCTGCGCCACAAGTGGCTGCCGGCGGTGCTCGAGTCGCGGACGTCGCTGAGCCCGCCGCTGATCGCGTACTACGAGGGTTTGCTGGCCACACTGACGGCGGGTGGGTTCTCCTACGACCTGGCCCACCACACCCTGCACGCGCTGGGCAGCCGGGCGATCGGCTTCAGCCAGGAGCTCTTCGACCCGGGCAAGGGCGGCGGCGACGCGGCCGACATGTCCGAGGCCGAGATGGCGGCGATGGCCGAGGCGTTCCCCCACCTGGGGGCGATGTTGGCCGAGGTCGCGCACGAGGGCCCCGACACCACCATCGGCTGGTGCGACGACCAGACCGAGTTCGAGTTCGGCCTCGACGTCCTGCTCGACGGCCTCGAGCACCGCCGCGCCTCCGGCTGGGCGTCCGCCTGATCCAACCTCCCGGCTACGCGCGGTCGAGCCGGACGACGACACCGCGCTCGAACTCGCGGGTCTCCCCGACGGCGAGGTACAGCTCGTCGCGTGTCTTGACGTACGCAGCCACGGCGTCGACCTGCTCGGCCGTCCCGAGCTGCAGCAGGCAGACGCCCATCGGGGTCAGCACCCGCGACGCCACCTCCACACAGCGGTGTGCGACATCCAGGCCGTCGGGTCCGCCGTCGATGGCCACGAGCGGGTCCTCCGGGTACTCGCGCACGTCGTTCGTCGACACCCAGGGCGGGTCGGCGATCACGAGGGGGAAGCGTTCGTCGGGCAGCACGACGTCCTCCATCGGACCGCACCGTACGTCGACCCGGTCGGCGAGGCCGGCCCCCTTGGCGTTGAGCCGGGCGAAGTCGCAGGCCACCGGATCCACGTCGACCTGGACGAGCCGCCGGTCGTGGTCGTGCACGGCCACCAGCCCGATGTGTCCAGCGCCCGAGCACAGCTCCAGCACGGGCCCCATGGGCAGGGACGCCAACAGCTCGGCTGCCCACGCAGACTGCTCAGCGGTCCACGGCCGCGGTTCGAGCACGCGTTCGTCATAGGCGATGGTGAGCCCGCCGATCTCGATGCTGCGCCGATCGTCTCCGGCAGGCTCGCTCAACGCTCTGCCCCGCTACGACGAGCAGGCCGGGCCACCTTGTGCGTCCCGTCGCACCACGGCGACGTCGCGGTGTGGCCACACCGGCACACCGCCGACACCGGCCGGGTAGTGCGGTGCTGGCGACCGTCCTCGTCCTCGACCACGTGGTCGCCACGGAGGAGGGCCGGGCCTCCCGGGCAGAGCACGACGTCGGGCGTGTTCTCGACGTCCTTCATGCGGTCGCTCCCCAGGTGTCGAGCAGGTGCCTGGCGACCCGGTCCTCCTGGTCGAGGCAGGTGAAGACTCCGAGGAACACGTCATCCTGCAGGTGCGGTTCGGTCTCGACCATCGGCACACAGATCGCTCGCACCGCCAGCTGTTCGTGGACGGCGTCGGCCTCGACGTGCTCGTCGTAGTAGCGGGCCAGGCTCTCCGGCATCTCCAGCCGGCGCAGCCCTTGGGCGATCCGGCGCGAGGGCAGCGAGCTGGTCGCCTCGAAGGCCGCGAGATGGCCCATCGCGGCAGCGCGGAGCCGACGGTGCAGGCCGAGGAGGGTCATCGCGTTGTTCTGCTCGAGCACCTCGATCGGCGCCTCGTCGAGGTACGCGCCGTACGTCGGCTCGAGACCCGCATCGCTCATGCCGCGTGCGAAGAGCCCGGCGTGCAGGCGCTCCGCGCGGCCGCCGCCGTACTCGTCGTACAGGAGCTCGGCCAGCGCCGCCTTGGCCGGCCCGGTGAGCCGCGGCAGTACCCACGCGCTCGGGTCGGCCTCCTTGAGGTGGTAGACCGACCGCACGCGCAGCAGGTGGAGGACCTGCTCGAGCGTTGCCTGTCGACGCACGTACGACGACACCGAGGCGCCCTCGAACTTCTCGACCATCTCGAACACCGCGCCGGCGAGGTCGCCGTGGACGTCGACACCGGGAAAGCGGGCGCGCAGCCGGTCCTCGAGCTCGGCCTCGAGGTCGGCGCGTACGGCCAGCAGGCGAGGGTCCCACTCGGCATGGTCGTCGGCGTCGTCGAAGCCGCTGTAGTGCAGCTCGTGCAGGGTCCACAGCGTCAGCGCGGCATCCGCGTGGTCGGTCGGGGCCACGCCGGAGGGGTCCTTCGCGGGGTCGCGCAGCGTCCGCGTCACCGTCTCGCCGAGCTCGCCTCGGGCCCGTGGGATCAGCACGTCAGGGCCGGCCGATCGAAGGTCACCGTGGTCACCCTTGGGACGTACCCGCTGTGGCCCCGGCCCAGCCTTCCCCCGAACAGGTGGTTCAGCGGTCGACGAGGTACGGCGGGCGCCACCACCGCATCCTGCTCAGGGGCGCGAGCGCGAAGGCGATGACGAACGCGACCACCAGCACGATGACGACGACCATCACGAGGTCGAGGAACAGCGCGCGCGGCAGCGAGGAGCCGGAGCCGACCTCGAGGGTCATGAACACCGCACCGAGGAGCACCACGATCGCGATGCACACGACCCGGAAGATGACGCGGAACCTCCTCGTCACTCGGTTCATGTGGTCCACGGAGGAGGTCGCCAGCCGTAGCGCGTGGTCGCGGTCGGCGTGCACCAGCGGCCGTGCGCCCCCCTTGGCGACGACCCGGCCTACGTGGTCGGCGTGCTCGGCGATGACCACATCGGGCGAGGGATCCTCGACAAGGACGATGGCGTGGTCGGCGGTGGCGGTCACCTTGAACGTGGCGAAGGGGTCCTGGCCCCACCGCGGACGCAACGCCCCCTCCCGCTCGACGCCGACGGTCTCCACGATGCTGCCGTCGTCGAGCTCCGTGCGCAGGCGCAGCATCCTGGCCTCGCCGAAGACATCCACCCCGGCGAACGCCGACCCGTCGGGGGCCACCAGCACGGTGGCCGCCGGACGCTGCCGCCAGTCGTCCAGCAGGGCCCGCTGGGGGCCGGCGTACGCCCGGTCGTCCCCCGACGGCCGGGTCAGGGTGGCGAACCGCCCGAGCTCGCGGAAGCCCCGGCCCTCCAGCGCCGCGACCTGCTCCGGGTGCACCGGTGGTCGCTGTTCCATGGTCGTCACGTCGGCGACGATCGGCACGGCGTAGCCCATGCGCGCGAGGATCGCACGTGGCCTGGGGTCCTGGGTGGGAATCCTCGGGTTCTCCGTGGTTTCGCCGGCCCCTGCCCCGCACGCAACCTGGATTCATGCCTCGAACCCTCGTCGCCCGTCCCGCCGCCGCAGCAGTCGCTGGCCTCGTCGTCGCCAGCGCGATGGGCCTCGCTGCTTCCCCGTCGGGCGCGGCCGAGAACACCCTGTCGTCCACGAAGCGCATCGAGATCGGCAGCTACACCGAGACGAACCTCGCCCTGGGCATGACGATCAACGACGGCAAGTCGACTCGCTACCCCTCCAACACCGGACCGACCGGCCTGGCCGGGACCGTCACCGACGTCAACGTGAGGATCGAGGGCTTCTCGCACGAGCGGCCCCGCGACGTGGACATCCTGCTGGTCGCGCCGAACGGCCAGACCGTCGTGCTGATGTCCGACGTCGGCGGGACGTCGCCCGTCAGTGGGCTCGACCTGACGTTCGACGACCAGGCCCTGTCGGAGATCGACCCTGCAGGAGTCCCGCAGACGGGGAGCTGGCAGCCCAGCAACGAGGATGAGGACGACACCTTCCCGGCCCCTGCTCCCACGACCCCACGTGCGGAAGCCTTGTCCGTCCTCAACGGCCAGCGGCCTGGCGGCAACTGGGCGCTGTACGTCGTCGACGACACCTTCGACTACTTCGGGTCGATCACCCAGTTCTGGATCGACATCGAGACCTCCGGCCCGGCGGCGTACCCGTCGACGATCACAGCATCCGGGCTGCCTTCAGTGGTCACCGATGTCGACGTGACGCTGACCCGGCTGCGCCACATCTGGGCACCCGACCTCGACCTCCTGCTCGTCGGCCCGCAGGGCCAGCAGGCCACCATCCTCAGCGACGTCAAGGGCGTGCTCGACACCGGTGTCGCCGACCTCACCTTCGACGACTCGGCAACCGAGGAGATTCCCGGGCGGTTCGAGACGGGCACCTACCGGCCCGTGAACAACTACGGCGCGGACGAGTTCCCCGCGCCGGCCCCGACGGCGACGGGATCCTCCAGCCTGTCGGTCTTCAACGGCACGAACCCCAACGGCGACTGGAAGCTGTACGTCGTCGACGACCGCGAGAGTGACGCGGGGACGTTGGACGGCTGGTCGCTCCGGATCACCACCGAGGACCCGCCGACGCCGACCCCGACCTCGACCCCGTCACCCACCTCGGGGCCGCCTCCGGGTGGGGACACGACGCATCCCCGGGTGACCTCGAAGCGCCCTGCCGCCAAGCAGACCGGGGTACGTCGCGGCGTGCGGGTCGTGGCCGTCCTCGACGAGAAGGCGCGTCCTGGCACCATCACCAGCGCGAACGCCTACCTGGTGCGGAAGGGCTCGACCCGCCGCGTCCGCGCCACCGTCGCCTGGAACCCCGTCAGCCTCCGCGTGGTGATCGACCCGCGCCGGCCGCTGCGGGCCGCGACGACGTACCGCGTGGTCGTCACGACCGCGGTCGCGGACCTGGCCGGCAACCTGCTCGACCAGGACCGAGCCAAGGCCGGGCTGCAGCGCAGCACCTGGCGGTTCACCACCCGCTAGCCGACCACGGCGTCAGACGAATCGCCGGGTCCATCTCCACTCCCAGACTGCGCCGACGTCGGGGTCCTCCTGGTCACCGACGTGCTCGAAGCCGAGCGACACCAGAACACCCGTTGACGGATTCGGGCCGGGCAGAGTGTGCGCGATGACGTGATCGACCTCGCCACTGGCGACGGCATGTTCGACCAGTGCCCGGGCAGCTGCCACGCCGAACCTCTGACCCCGGAACTCGGGGGCCACTTCGTAGCCGATCTCGACGGTGCGCTCGACTGGCGGGGCGGCGAAGCCACCTGAGCCGACGAGGCGCCCGGTGGCCTGGTCCACGAAGAACTGCATCGACCACGAGCGGTCGGCCTCGGGCGCGTTCTGGAGGTGCGCCAGAGTGAAGCCGATGGCCTCAGGGAACTCAGGCCAGCCGTCCGGGACGGGCGAGCCGATCAACTCGTCGAACTGGGTACGGTCGTCGTTCAGAGCGTTCAGCAACGGCACGGTTGCTGGGACAAGCCGGACCTGCGGATGGGAAGACATGCGGAACTTCCAATCGTGATGGGTGGCTGCATTCGATCCACGGAGGAGAGGTCATGGCAACCTTCACCCGGTCCGACGAGCTGGAGGGCGCGGAGTTCGTCGGCGCGAACCTGAGTGGCGCTCGGTTCGTCGAGTCCGACCTGTCCGGCGTCGTCGTGCGCGGGAGCGAGGTGTCGGGCATGGACATCGACGCACCGTGGCTCGTCCACGGCGAACCGCTGCGCATCAACGGCGTCGACGTCGTCGCGTACGTCGAGTCCGAGCTCGACCGGCGCTTTCCCGGACGGGCCGACAGGCGCGCCACAGACCCCGGAGGATCTGCGCGCAGCCTGGGCCTCGCTCGAGCGCACCTGGGCGGCCACGCTCGAGCGCGCCGGCGGCGATGCCGGCAGGCACCGTCGAGGTCTCGGTAGACGGTGAGTGGTCGTTCGCGCAGACGCTGCGGCACCTGGTCCACGCCACGGACGTCTGGTTGCGCCGGGGGATCCTGGAGATCGAGCAACCGTTCCACCCCCTCGGTCTCGGACACGCCGGACCCGAGGACGAAGCCACCGACGCGTCCGAAACCACCGCGACCACGCCGCCGTACGCCGAGGTGCTCGAGGCCCGTGACGAGCGGGTCGCGATGGTGCGCGACTTCCTCGCGACGGTGACACCGGACGAGCTCGCCGCGCCGCGCAAGAACCCGCACGATCCCGAGTACCAGGAGACCACGCGCTCGTGCCTGCACGTGATCCTCGAAGAGGAGTGGGAGCACCACCGCTTCGCCGTGCGCGACCTCGACGCGATCGAGGCGAAGTCCGCCGACTGAGGCGTTGCGCCGTGCGTCCTGGATTCCCCCGTTCTGGGTGAAGTTGGACGGGAGATGCCGTGGCAGCCTCGATCGACGGGAAACAACTCTGGCGAGGCGACCGTGACAAGCAATCCGGCACGAGGCAACTTCGACCCTGTTCCTTCGACGCGGCAGCGCGTCACGATCTCGGTGGCTGGCGCACTACCTCCAGTGGACGAGGCTGCGGCGCTCGCCGTGCCCGTCGCCGACGGCGCGGAGCCGCCCAGCGACCTCGGCACCGACGCCGCACACCTCGCGATCGCGGGCTTCACCGGGAAGACGGGGCAGCATCTCGTCATTCCCGGTGCCGATGGCCGAGCCCTGGTCGCCGTCGGAATCGGGGATGCCGACAGCGTCGACCTGACGCGAGTGCGCGACGTCGCCGCCGACTTCGCCAGAGCCGTGTCCCAGCACCTCACCCTCGCGGTCGAGCTGCCCGACGGCGCGACCGCGATCGCCCCCGCCGACTTCGCGCAGGTCGTCGTCGAGGGCGTGCTCCTCGCCAGATGGCGCTTCTTCGTGGGCAAGGGCGGGGATGAGCCGACCCTGAAGGCGCTGACGATCGTCGCACCGGACGACGTCGCCGAGGAGGTGCGCGCGGGTGTCGCCCGGGGAGAGACCATCGCACGGGCCGCGGCCATCGCCCGTGACCTTGCGAACTGTCCTGCCACCACGCTGTCGGCCGCGCGGATGGCCGAGGTCGCCGCTGAGCTCGGCCCCGAGTCCGGCGTCGAGGTCACCGCGTACGACGAGCAGCAGCTCATCGAGATGGGCTGCGGCGGCATCCTCGGCGTCAACCTCGGCAGCGTCGAAGAGCCCCGGCTCATCAAGATGACCTACCGTCCCGACGAGCCCACGGGTCACCTCGGCCTGGTCGGCAAGGGCGTGATGTACGACTCCGGCGGGATCAGTCTGAAGCCGAGCGACGAGTCGCACGCACAGATGAAGAACGACATGACCGGTGCGGCTGCGATCCTCGGTGCGATGACGGCGCTCCGGGCGCTGGGTTGCACGACGGCGGTCACCGCCTACCTGTGCTGCACCGACAACATGCCGTCCGGCTCCGCGATGAAGCTGGGCGACGTCCTGACGATGCGCAACGGCACGACGGTCGAGGTGCTCAACACCGACGCCGAGGGCCGCCTGGTGATGGCCGACGGGCTGTGCCTGGCCGTCGAGGACGGCGTCGACGCCATCGTCGACATCGCCACCCTGACCGGTGCCTGCCTGCGCACCCTCGGTGTCGAGATCGCCGGGGTGATGGGCAACAGCGGGGAGCTGGTCGACCAGCTCGAGGTGGCCGGCGACGTTGCCGACGAGCCGGTCTGGGAGCTCCCGCTGCACCGGCCCTACCGAGCCCAGCTGGACTCCTCGATGGCCGACCTGACGAACATGGGCGGCATCAACGCCGGCTCCATCACCGCGGCGCTGTTCCTCGAAGAGTTCGTCGGTGGCCTGCCGTGGGCCCACGTCGACATCGCGGGTACGGCCCAGCAACCCGCCGTGCGCACCTGGCGCAACAAGGGGGCGAGCGGCTTCGGCGCCAAGCTGCTCATCGAGCTGGCCACGAGGTTCACGGTGCCGAAGGGAGCCGACCAATGAGCACGGCCGAAGCGGAAGAGAAGTCCGGCGGGGGATTCCTCGGGTGGATCGAGCGGGTCGGCAACAAGGTGCCGCACCCCGCGATCATCTTCCTGGGCCTGATCGTCGGCGTGATCCTGCTGTCGGCGGTGCTGGCGTGGGCGGACGTGAGCGTGACGACCGAAGTGGCCGAACCCGTGCCGTCCGAAGTCGTTCCCGACTACAGCGACGCAGGGTCGTCGGTTCCCTCCTACGAGCACGAGCCCGACCCGACCATCCCCGACTACGAGATGGTCACCGAGACCATCGAGGCCAAGAGCCTGCTCAGCGGCGAGGGCATCGCCCACATGTTCACCACGGTCGTGCAGAACTTCAACGACTTCGGCGTGGTCGCGGTGATCCTGGTCGCGATGATCGGCGTGGGTGTCGCCGAGGAGGCCGGCCTGATCGCGGCGCTGATCCGCAAGATGGTCCAGGTCGCCCCGCCGGGGGCGATCACGTTCATCATCGTGCTGCTGGGTGGCATCTCGAGCGTCGCGTCCGATGCCGGCTACCTGGTGCTGATCCCGCTCGGCGCCGCCGCTTTCGCGAGCATCGGACGCAACCCGCTCGTCGGCATCGCGGCGGCGTACGCCGGCGTGAGTGCGGCGTTCTTCGTCAACATCCTCATCACGCCTGCCGACGGCATCATCACCGAGGTCACCAACGAGATCATGGGCGGCGTCGCGCCCAACGCCGAGCCGCTCAACGTCACGAGCAACTTCTACTTCTCGATCGCCTCGACCCTGTTCTGCGCAGTCGTGATGACCCTGCTCACCGAACGGTACGTCGAGCCGCGCGCCGGCAAGTGGGACCCCGCTGAGCGGCCCGCTGACGCGCCCGTCGACCACGTGCCCGAGGGCGACGAGCTTGCCCACGAGGCCCGCGGGCTGCGGCTGTCGCTCATCTACACGCTGGTGGCGATCGTGATCATCGGCGCGCTGACGGTCTTCCCCAACGCTCCGCTGCGCAACCCCGAGACGGGGGAGATCTTCGGCAGCTCGCCGTTCATGAGCAGCCTGCTCTTCATCATCTCCATGCTCTTCCTGGCCGCGGGCCTGGGCTACGGCAAGGGATCGGGCAGCCTCACCGGCAGCTCCAACGTGATCAACGCGATCACCAAGACGTTCAACGGCCTGGGCGGCCTGATCTTCCTGATGTTGCTGATCGCGCAGTTCATCGCCTTCTTCAACTACTCCAACATCTCCGCGATCGTGGCCACCAAGCTGGCCGACCAGCTCGGGAACGCCGACATCGGCGCACTCCCGCTGCTCATCGGCTTCATCCTGCTGGTGGTGGTGATCGACATGATCATGCCGGGCGTGATCCCCAAGTGGGCGATCATCGCCCCGATCTTCATCCCGTTGTTCTACAACCTCGGGATCGCGCCGCAGACCGTCGTGGCGGCCTACCGGGTGGGCGACGGACCGGTGAACGTGATCACGCCGCTGATGGTCTACCTGCCGTTCATCATCCTGGTCTGCCAGCGCTACCGCGCCAGCGCCGGCATGGGGACCGTCGTGTCGATGATGATCCCCTACACGGTCGTCGTGCTGGTGACGTGGGTCCTGTTCTTCGTCGCCTGGTACCTCCTCGGCATCCCGTGGGGACCCGGCTCGCCGGTCCATCTCTAGTGGTGTCTCGCTAGCAATGGATGACGCCACCAAGGCGCTGCTCGTCCTGGGCGTCGTGGTCGCCCTGTTCGTGTGGAACCGGCTCCCGGTCAGCGCCGTGGCGATCCTGGCCGCGCTGGGCCTGTGGGCCACCGACCTGGTGACCACCCAGGAGGCGGTGGCCGGGTTCGGTGACCCGGTGGTCATCTTCATCGCCACCTTGTTCGTGGTCAGCGAAGGCATCGACTCGACGGGAGTGACCACGTGGGCAGGGCGTGGGCTGCTGGACCGGGCGGGGACGGGGCGTACCCAGGTGCTGCTGGCCGTGTGCCTGTTGTCGGCCCTGCTGACGTCGCTGATCACTCTCAACGGCGCGGTGGCGGCGCTGCTGCCCCTCGTGGTGCTCCTGGCAGGGCGCCTCGGCACCCCACCCGCACAGCTGCTGATGCCCGTGGCGTTCGCGGGCAGCGCCGGCGGGCTGCTGATGCTGATGAGCAGCCCGGTCAACGTCATCGTCTCCGACGCCGCGGCCGAGTCCGGTGAGGGACCGTTCTCCTTCTTCTCCTTCGCGCTGGTCGGCATCCCACTGCTCGTCGGAACCATGGCGATCTGTGCGCTGCTCGGCCGCCGGCTGCTGCCGACGCGGATGCCCGACTACATGCCGCCCGACCTCGGCCAGTACGCCGAGATGGTGCAGGCTCACTACGCGCTCGGCGCCGAGGTCCCCGAGCTGGTCTCGCGCGACTCCGGGGTCGCTGAGGTGGTGGTGCCACCACGGTCCCGCCTCGTGGGGGAGCGGGTCCACCCGGGGATGCGACGCGAGAACGACCTCACCATCCTGGCGGTCCAGCGTCTCGGTCGTGACGTCGGCGAGGAGTCGACACAGCTCGCGGAGGGCGACGCGATGCTCCTGCACGGCCGCTGGACAGCGCTGGAGCAGCTGGCCAAGGACCGTGACGTGCTGCTCGTCGACTCCCCGGAGGCGGTACGACGCCAGGCGGTGCCCTGGGGAGCGAAAGCGACCCGCGCGGTGCTGGTCCTCGCGGCACTGGTCGCCATGCTGGCATCGGGGCAGGTCCCGCCGGCCATTGCCGGCCTGAGTGCTGCCCTGGCCATGGTGCTGTTCCGGGTCGTCACCGTCCCGCAGGCCTACCGGTCGATCTCCTGGGAGACGGTGGTGCTGGTCGGTGCCCTGATCCCGCTGTCCACCGCGATCTCCAGCAGCGGAGCTGCCGACGACCTGTCTTCCTTGCTGATCGACATCGTGGGCTCCGGCCGTCCCTACCTGCTGCTCGGAGCGATCTTCCTGCTGACCGCCGTCTTGGGCCAGGTCGTGAGCAACACCGCCACCGTGCTGGTCGTCGTACCCGTCGCGGTCGCGGCCGCGCAGGCGACCGGCACCTCGGTCAAGCCGGTGCTGATGGTGGTGGCGATCGCCGGATGCGCCGCGCTGCTCACCCCGATCGCCACGCCCGGAAACATGATGATCATGACGCCCGGCGGCTACCGCTTCGGCGACTACTGGAAGCTCGGGTTGCCGATCATGGTCTGGTGGGCCACCGTGGCCTTCCTCGTCGTCCCGATCGTGTGGCAGCTGTGAGAGGACAGCTTCGGGCGCCGATCACCCCCACCGTCGGGGCCATCGTGTTCTTCTGGCTGTCGCTGACGCCCTCGCTGCTACCGCGCACGCCGTTCTTCCAGGCGCTCGTGTCTGCCATCGCGCTGGTGTTCGGCTACGGCCTCGGCTCGCTCGTCGGATGGATCATCCGCGGTCTCGGAGGCCGGCTCGTCGGCCGACGCCGTCAGCTGGCGTGGCGCATCGTTGCCCTGGTGGGTGGTCTCGGCACGTTGGCGATGCTGTGGCTCTCCCTGCGTTGGGAGAACGAGGTGCGGGACCTCGTCGGCTTCGAGCAGGTCGGCCTGGGTCACGTGCTGACCGGGCTGGTGCTCGTCGCCCTGCTCACGGTCGTCCTGCTCGGGATCGCCCGCGCGATCAAGGCACTCGGGCGGCTGCTGGGTCGTCTCGTGGGCCGGGTGCTGCCCGCCAAGGTGGCGACCGTGGTCGGCGGCCTCGTGGTGGCCTTCGTCGTCTACGAGGTGGTGCTGGGCTTCGCGGGAGGTCGGCTGCTGGCCGCCCTCGACTCGACGTCCATCGCCATCAACGACGAGTTCAGCACCACCATCGCGCCGCCCACGATCCCCGAGGTGTCGGCGGGTCCGGGCTCGGGAGAGGACTGGGAGGACCTGGGACGCCAAGGTCGGTTGTTCATCGCCAACACCCCGGTCCAAGCCGACATCGAGGCCTTCAGCGGCCGGCCGGCACTCCAGCCGGTCCGCGCGTACATCGGAGCCGGTCCGGCCGGCGTACGGCTGCGCGACGAGGCGGCCCGTGCCGCCGACGAGCTCGAGCGGCTCGGCGGGTTCGACCGGGCCGTCGTCAACGTGGTCACCGGCACCGGCCGGGGCTGGGTGAACGAGAACCAGGCCCAGGCGCTGGAGTACATGTGGAACGGGGACACCGCGACCGTCAGCCTGCAGTACTCCTACCTGCCCAGCTGGATGTCCTTCCTGGTCGACGGCGCGCGCGCCCAGGAGGCGGGTCGCGTGCTCTTCGACGCGATCTATGCGCGTTGGCTGGAGCTTCCCGAAGCGGACCGTCCCCTGCTCGTGGTCAGCGGCGAGAGCCTGGGCACGTTCGGGAGCGAGGCCGCCTTCAGCGGTGACCAGGACCTCGCGACGCGGACCGATGGCGCGCTCTACGTCGGACCGACCAACAACAACACCTTGTGGAGCCGGTTCACTGCGGAGCGAGACGCCGGGACGCCCGAGGCGATGCCGACGTACGACGGCGGCGCGACTGTCCGGTTCGTCGACCAACCGTCGGACTGGGCGGCCGCCGGCCCGTGGCAGGGCACGCGGGTCGGCTACCTGCAGCACGCGAACGACCCGATCACCTGGTGGGACTGGTCGTTGGCGGTGGAGAAGCCGGACTGGCTCTCGGAACCGCGGGGTCGGGACGTGTCCCCGCACGTGTTCTGGATCCCGATCGTCACCATGGTCCAGCTGGGCGCGGCGGACCAGATGGTCGCCAACGACGTACCGGCCGGGCAGGGCCACCAGTTCGGCCAGGAGCCCGTCTACGCCTGGGCGGCGATCCTGCCGCCGCCCGGCTGGACTGCGGAGGACACCGAGCGGCTCGCCCATGTGATCGCCGGGCTGCCGCTGGTGGGGTGAGTGGAGGGGTGCTTTGGTCTTAGAGTCCACGGAGGAGCTGGGAGGTTGGGTGTGGTGAGGATCGTGATGCTCGAGCGGGTCACCGGATTGGCCGCGACGGCGCTGCTGGTGGGGGTTCTGGCGGCGTGTGGCGACGACGCTTCCTCGGGAGGAGCGGAGCCGCTTCCCACTGACAGTGCTGCGACCAGCGACAGTCCCAGCGAGACGGCCAGTGAGACGGCCAGTGAGACGGCCAGACCCGGCTGTCCTCGCCAACACCTATGTGTCGACCGAGGTGACCGGTCACGAGCTGGTCGCGGACACCCAGATTCGACTGACGTTCGAGGACGACAATCTCTCGGTCAACGCGGGCTGCAACACGATGTTCGCGCCCTACGAGCTGACCGACGACTCCCTCATGTGGACCTCGGATCCGGGCTCGACCATGATGGGCTGCTCCGACGAGCTGATGGCTCAGGACCAATGGCTCGCGGAGCTCTTCACGACAGGCGTGGCCGTGACTGCCGACGGGGCGACGCTGACGCTGACCGCAGATGACGTCACGATCGTGGTGACCCGCGCTCCCGATGCCGATCTCCAGGGGATCTTCGGGAAGACCTGGAGCGCGGTCGCCACCATGTTCGACGGGGAGACTGCCCGGATCCCACAGGTGGTCCGCACACCGCGCGTCGTGGTCGGCCAGAACGGCCTGGGCCGACTGGACACCGGCTGCAACTCGGGTCGCACCACCGTCACCGCGGACGACACCTCGATCACGTTCGGTCATCCCGCGGTCACGCGGAGGAGATGCCAGGAGCCCGAGCGCACCATCGAGCAACGGGTGCTCTCGGTGGTGGACGGCCGCAGCGACTACGTCATCTACGACGGGTCGGTGCTGGTCGTGGTCAAGGGCGACAAGGGCCTGGTCTTCCAGGTCCGCTGAGGCGATAGAGCGTGAGCTCCACCGCGGCCGAACCCGGCGAGCACGTCGTCGCGGACGCCGTACGACGCACCAAGCGGTCCGCTTGGCTGACCCGGCTCGGCCTGCTCCTGCTGGCGGCGCTCGTCACCGTCGCGGTGGTGCAGCTGATCGGCCGGATCGACTGGCCCGCCGTATGGGACGCCCTGCTGCACCTGACGTGGTGGCAGCCACTGGTACTGCTCGGTGTGGTGGTCGTCCGGCAGGTGCTGAACGCGCTCCCGCTGTCCCTCTACATCCCCGGCGTCTCGGTGCTGCGGGCGACGATCAACGACCTGGGCGCGATCCTGATGTCGGCCGTGGCCCCGCCACCGAGCGACCTCGCCCTGCGGGTCGGAATGTTCAACTCCTGGGGCGTGCCGACCACCAAGGGCCTGGCAGGCACCGTGATGAACACGCTGACGTTCTACATCGTCAGGTTCTCAGCGCCCTTGTTCGGGTTCCTGCTCCTCGCCATCGTCGGCGAGCCCGCGGGGCTGCGCTTGCTCGACCTCATCTGCGTAGGGATAGCCCTGACGATCCTGGTCGGCGTGCTCCTGGTCGTCCGTAGCGATCAGCTGGCAAGGCGGGTGGGCTCCTGGGCGGGCCGGACCGCGCGCAAGGTGCGGCGCCAGGTCGATCCGGACGCCTGGGTGCGGGCCTGCGTGGACTTCCGCGACCAGATCGCCAGCCGATTCCGCTACGGCTTCCCACGCTCGCTGGTCGGCCTCTTCGGCATGCTGGCCACCGACCTCGCCGTGTTGACCTTGTGCCTGCGCTTCGTGGGCGTATCGGTGGAGGACGTTCCCTTGGTGGACATCGCCATCGCCTACCTGTTCGCCTACCCCCTCACCCTGTTCCCCTTCTCCGGCATCGGGATCGTGGATGCCTTGATCCTGGCGGGCGTCGTCGAGTCCGGCGGGCTCGAGGTCGAGGCCGCCGCGGTCGCGGGCCTGGTGGTCTGGCGGGTCTTCACCGTGGCGGTGCCGATCGTGATGGGCGTCGGCGCGGTCGCGGTGTGGCGTCGGGGATGGCTCGGGAACGTGTCGCCCGCGGGGGACGTGCCCCCGGCGTAGCGGGCAGGACGTCATACGAATCGAGGTGTCAAAGGCTCGATTCGTATGACGTCCGCGCTCCTGCCGCACCGACGGGATCAGCCAGGTCTAGCGTCCCGGATCCCCGACCACGTCGCCAATCGGCTCCGCACCTACCTCGACTGCTACACCTCACCGCGCAACAAACGCCTGGGCGACGTCGACGAGCTGCCCCTGTCGCGGCGCCGCCGCGTCCGGATCAGCCGCGATCCGCTCGAAGGCAGCAACCTCATTCCCGCGGAGGCAGATCACCAGGAACGCCTTCAAGATGACGGCGCCGAGCGATGCGACAGAGGGCAATCCTGACACAGTTCACTCGTCCTGCTACCCCTCGCCGAGCACCGCGGCCGTGCCGCGCTTGAGCAGCTGCTGCCCGACGATGACGCGCTGGATCTCGGATGCGCCCTCCCAGATCCGCTCGACGCGCAGCTCGCGGAACATCCGCTCGGCGACGTTCTCGCGCATGTAGCCGCGGCCACCGAAGACCTGCACAGCCCGGTCGGCGACGCGGCCGGCCATCTCGGAGCACAGGAGCTTGACCATCGAGGCGCGGGCGTGGAGGACCTTGCGGTCCTCGCCGGCGTCGATCGCGTGCGCCGTCTCGTAGAGCGCGGCCCGGGCGGCGTACAGCTCCGCGGCCGAGTCGGCGAGCATCGCGGTCACCAGCTGGTAGTCGCCGAGCCGTTGCCCGCCGACGATCCGCTGCCCGGCGAACGTCGTCATCTCGTCGAGCAGCCGTGAGGCCGCGCCGACACAGCGGGCCGCCACCATCACCCGCTCGAACCGGAACCAGTCCTGGGTGAAGGTCATCCCCTGGCCCTCTTGCCCGATCAGCTGCGAGGCGGGGATGCGCACGTCGGTGAACGACACGATCGGGTGGTGGTCGGCGATGTTGTGGGAGTACGCCGGCGTGCGCACGACCTCGATGCCCGGGCTCGGCAGGTCCACGACGAGAAGCACGTGCTCGCCGTCGTTCGGGCCGCCGCTCAGCACCGCCTGGACGAAGCAGTAGTCGGCCAGGTTGTAGGACGTCACGTGCCACTTGGTGCCGTTGACGACGTAGTCGTCGCCATCTCTCGTAGCCGTGGTGGCCAGGTCGCTGACGTCGCTGCCAGCAAGCTCCTCGGTGATCGCGTAGCACTCGTGGCGCTGCCCGGCCACGGCTGGCCGCAGCCAGCGGTCGAGCTGTTCGGTGGTCGCGACCTCGACCCACCACTGCGGCGGCGTGTGCAGGCACCACGAGAGACCGTTGGTCACGCGGCCGACCTGCTCCTGCACCAGCACCTGCTGGATCGAGGAGAAGCCCTGACCCCCCACGGACTCGGGCATGTTGGTCGCGTAGAGCCCGCTCTCGAGGGCCGCGTGGTGGAACTTCTCGGTGAGCTCGGCCGGCAGGACGCCGCCGGCCAGCTCGGCCTCCACCTCGTAGGGGATCAGGGTGTCGGTGAAGTCCCGCGCCCTGCGCCGGATGTCCAGGTCCTGCTCGGTCAGGCCGTGCATGGGGTTGGCTCCTCGTGTGTCTGGGGGACGATCAGTACGTCGACCGCGACCGCGCCGTCGGCGCTCACGATCACGGGGTTCAGGTCGAGTGCGAGCAGCTCGTCTCCTCGCTCGTGGGCCAGGCGTGACACCGCAATGATCACCTCGACCAGTCCCTCGATGTCGGCCGGCGGTGACCCGCGGAACCCGTCGAGCAACGGCCGCAGCCTGAGGCGGTCCAGCATCCGGTGCGCCCCCTCACGGGTCAGCGGCGGCAGCGCGACCGCGCGGTCAGACAACAGCTCGACCAACACGCCGCCGGCCGCGACCACCACCATCGGGCCCAGCGCTTCGTCACGCACGATCCCGACGGACACCTCGACCCCGGCCGGTACCTGCTGGTGCACGGTCACGTCGGGCCCGAGGCGGGCGGCGAGGTCGTCGTACGCCGCCGCCACGGCCTCGAGGTCGTGCGAGGTCCGCGACCACTCCTCCCGCATCGGAGCGGTGGGTGATGCCGGGCGCGGCGGTCTTGAGGACCACCGGCCAGCCGAGGTCAGCGGCCGCGGCCTGTGCCGCCGCCCGCGTGGACGCGCGGGCCGAACCCGGCGTGGGGATGCCGTAGTCGGTCAGCAGGTCGTCATCCGGTGGTTGAGGTGCGAGCTTGCGAGCCTCGAAACCACTTGTCGCAGGCAGAGCGTCCGGACCCGGCCGGTCGACGGCCTGCTGCAGGTGGCGCAGGGCCAGCAGCCCGTTGCGGAAGCCTTCGAGGACGGGTACGCCCGCCTGCCGGAGCCGGTCGGCCGCGGTCTCGTCGACACCCGACGCCAGGCCGGACAGCACCACGACCGGCTGGTCGGTGGTCGCCACCACGTCGAGGACGGCGTCGGGGTAGGAGGTGTCGCCGTCGTACTCGGGCACGAGGTCGACCGCCAACGCCGTGACGCCGACCGCGGGATCTGCCGCGATCTCCGCCAGGCAGTCGCCGAAGAGCTCGCGGGTGTCGGCGCCACCGCCCCACACGTCGAGCGGGTTGCCGGGCTCGAGGCCCTCGTCGAGCCGGGGCGCCAGCGCTGCGAGGGTTGCGGCGCCGAGCGGCGCGAAGTGCACGTCGAGCTGGTGCGCGAGGTCGGCGACCAGGCTGCGCTCGGCCCCCGAGTCGTGGACGGTGGCCAGCGCACCGCCGCGGCGAGGCCGGCGGGGCGACGAGAGCAGGGCAAGGGTGTCGGCGAGCTCGGCGAGGTCGCCGACGAGGTGGCCGGCGACGTCGTCGGACAGCGCCTCCCACGACGCCGAACCGCCTGCCACTGCGCCGGAATGTGCGGCCACCATGGCAGAGCCGAGGGGTGAGTGGCCGACGGGCAGCAGCACCACCTCGATGCCGGCCTCGCGGGCGCGACGCAGCGACCAACGGAGCCGGTCGCCGCCGCGGATGGTCTCGAGCACGAGCGCGAGCACGCGTGTCTCGGTGTGCTCGACGATGTGGTCCACGAAATCAGGGGTGGTGGTCACCAGCTCCTGGCCCGACGACACCGCGAGGTCGAAGCCGAGCCGCAGCCGCGTGCGCAGCAACGTGGAGAACACCGAGCCGGAGTGGGTGACCAGTGACACCGGCCCGGCCGGCAGGTCGCCTCGCTCGGTGTAGCCCATGGCGCGCAGTCCGCGCCGGACGTTCCAGAAGCCCATACAGCCCGCGCCCACGATCGCCATGCCGGCATCGCGCGCGATCGACGCGAGCTGCTCTCGTACGCCGTCCCCGTGCGCGCTGCCGAAGACGACGGCGCCGCGGGCCCCGACGTTCGCGGCGGCGGTGAGCTGCTCGACCAGGCGACCGTCACCCACGCCGAGCAGCACCAGGTCGGGTGCGGCGTCGAGGGACAACAGGTCGCGATGGCAGGTGCGGCCGGCCACCTCGTCGTACCCGGGGTTGACCAGCCAGACCTGCTCGAACCCTGGCGAGCGGAGCACCTCGTCGACCATCCGCTGGCCGAGGCTTCCCGGGCGCGGACTGGCGCCGACGAGCGCGACGCTGCGGGCGTCGAGGGTGGCGGCCAGAGCGTCGGCGTGGTTTCGAGACGGGCGCCCAGACATTGGCCGGGCGCCCTCCTCAACCAGCGCGTCTCCTCAGTCGCTGCCGCAGGGACCTGCGGTCCTTGATCGCGGCCTTGGCGGCCTGCCAGCCGGGGATGCCACAGACTCCGCCGCCACCGTGGGTGGCCGAGCTGCCGTTGTAGAGGCCGGCGATGGGCGTGCGGTAGTCGGCGTAGCCGGGCGCGGGCCGCATGTGGAACAGCTGCTCGGGCGTCAGCTCGCCGTGGAAGATGTTGCCGCCGATCAGGCCGTACTCCTCCTCCATCTCGTGAGGGCCCACGATGTCACGGTGGGTGATCGACCCGGCGAAACCTGGCGCCACCTGGTCGTAGAGGTCGATCAGCCGGTCGGCGTACGCCTCGAGATCCTCGGTGTGCGGCGACTCGCTCCACTCGTGGGGGACGTACTGGGTGAACATCGAGAAGATGTGGGTGCCGTCGGGGTTGAGGGTCTTGTCGAGCGTCGTCGGGATCACGCCGTCGCTGAACGGCATCAGCGCCGCGCGGCCCTCGCGGGCGTCCTGGAAGGCGCGCTCGATGAACTCCATCGACGGCGACATCTCCACCGAACCCGTGTGGTGCTCGGCCAATCCTCCGTCCAGCCCGGTGCTCGGGTTGGCCGTGAAGCTCGGCAGCTCGGCGAGCGCCAGGTTGATCTTCACCACGCCGGAGCGGGTGTTCCAGCGCTCGATGTCGCCGACGAAGTCCTCGGGCAGCTCGGTGCGGGGGAGGTGTTCGAGGAAGGCGATCTTCGGGTGCAGCGTGGTGACGACCAGCGGCGCGGCAATCTCGTCGCCGCTCTCGAGCACGACGCCCGTGGCGCGTCCGTTGCTGGTGCTGACCGAGCTGACCCGGGTGCTGGTGCGGATCTCGACGCCGAGCTCGCGCGCCGACCGCGCGATCGCTGCCGACACCGCGCCCATGCCGCCCTCGGGGTAGCCCCACGAGCCCAGCTGCTGGTTGTGGGAGACGCCGTCGCCGACGTCGCCGATGCTGTGGTGCGCCATCACGTACGCCGTGCCGGGCGCGTAGGGGCCGGCCCAGGTCCCGATCACGCCGTTGACCGCCAGCGCGCCCTTGATCTGTGGCGACTCGAACCAGTCGTCGAGCAGGTCGGCGATGCTCATGCTCATCAACCGGGTGATGTCGGCGACCATGCGGGCGTCGACGCCGCGGTTCTTCCAGACCAGCTTGCCGAGGTCGGCGAGGTCGGAGGGGGAGTGGCTGCCGATGTTGGGCGGGACGCGGGTCAACAGCGGGCCCATCACGTCGGCGATACCTGCCAGCCAGGCGTTCCACTTGGGCCAGGCCTCGGCGTCCTTCTTCGACCACCGCGCGATCTCGTCGTACGTGCGGGCCTCGTCGTCCTCGTAGATCGTCAGCGAGCCACCCTCGGGGAACGCCTGGTAGTACGGGCCCATCGGGTGCACCTTGTAGCCGTGCTGGGCCAGCTTCAGCTCGTTGATGACGGTCGCCGGCATCAGGCTCATCACGTAGGAGAGCCGGGTGACCGACAGGTGCGGCGCGTCGGGCCACGGCTGCTCGGTGGTCGCCGCTCCGCCCAGGGTCTTGCGGCCTTCGAGCACCAGCGTGCGCGCGCCGTCGCGAGCGAGGTACGCCGCCGCCACGAGGCCGTTGTGGCCGCCGCCGACCACGATCGCGTCGTAGGAACTGTTCATCGAGAGGGCCTCCGGCTCGTGGGCTGTCAGGAGCTGCTGCGTTTGACTGACTGTTCAATCTAACGAGGTGCTAGCCTCCTCCGCAAGGGGCCACACCGGCCCGAGGTCCGACCAGGGGGTTGCACCACATGGCCGAAGCCGCCCCGCAGACCGAAGGCAACGAGGCCCGCCGCCGGGCCATGCTGCAGGCCGCGGCCGAGCTGATCGCCGAGCGCGGGTTCGGCGAGACGCGCATCGCCGACGTCGCCAAGCGGGCCGGCACCAGCTCGGGTCTGGTCATCTACTACTTCGGCACCCGCGACCGGCTCCTGGTCGACGCACTGCGCTACTCCGAGGAGTCCTACTACGACGCCGCGGCCAAGCTCCTGGGCGAGGAGCAGGACTTCCGCAAGCGCCTCTCGATGCTGGTGGAGTGGTCGTGCGTGCCCGAGCTCCCCGGCGAGGTCGAGCGGTTCCTGGGGCTTGTGGCTCGACCTCTGGTCGACCGCCCTGCGCCACCCGGAGGTCCGGGAGGCCCGCGTCGAGCTCGACGCCCGGTGGCGCGACCTCCTCGAGCGCATCGTCCGCGAGGGCAAGGACGCCGGCGCCGTCGGCGCCGACATCGACGCGCGCCAGTTCGCGCTGACCTTCACCGTCCTCCTCGACGGCCTCTCCACCCAGGTCGCCCTCGGCGACGGCGAGATCACCTCCGACGTCGCCTACGACATCGGCATGGAGTACGCCGAGCAGCGCCTCGGCCTTTCACCGAGCAAGCGCCGCGCCAAGCAGCGCAAGAAATAACCGCGAGTCGGCGCCAATCGCCCTCAAAACGCGCGCGAGTCGGCGCTAGTCGTCCTCGGAAAGTGCGCGAGTCGGCGCCAACCGGCGTCTTCCGAGGCCTAGACGCGCCGACTCGGCGTCGTTCTGAGGGCAAGATGCGCCGACTCGGCGGTGTTTTGAGGGCGAGATGCGCCGACTCGCGGTCAGAGGGAGGTTGAGCTCAGCGGTGACCGGGTCGGGGAGCTTGGCCTCGGAACGCCGCAGCACCTGGACGGCGGCGGGGGAGAACCAGCAGCTGACCCGCTCGCCGGGCGTGGCCTTGAACGAACGTGGCCCGGCCTGGTTGGCGATCTGCACGAGCAGCACGTCGTCGGCGCCGACCTCGACCCGGACCTGCGTGGAGGCGCCGAGATAGACGACGTCGAGGACGGTGCCCTCGACTCGGTTGTGGCCAGCGGGGCTGGGGGTGCTCTCGTCGCCGATGGCGATGCGCTCGGGGCGTACGACGATCGCCGCGTCGCCGCGGGGAGCGTCACCGGTGACCTCGGCGGACACCGTGCGGCCCAGCGAGGAGCAGGTGGCGAGCCCGGCGGAGACGTCGGTGACGTCCGCGTCGAAGATGTTGGCCGAACCGAGGAACCCCGCGACGTACGCCGTCGCGGGATGCGCGTAGATCTCCTCCGGTGAGCCGACCTGCTCGACCTTGCCCTCGGCGATCACCGCGATCCGGTCGCTCATGGTGAGCGCTTCCTCCTGGTCATGGGTGACGTAGACGAAGGTGATGCCGAGCTCGCGCTGGAGCTGGCGCAGCTGGAGCTGGAGGTGCTTGCGCAGCTGGGCGTCGAGCGCACCCAACGGCTCGTCCAGCAGCAGCACCTGTGGGTTGAGCACCAACGCCCGGGCCAGGGCCACGCGTTGCTGCTGCCCGCCGGAGAGCTGGGAAGGACGCCGCCGGATGAGCTCGGTGATCCGGGCCAGCTCGAGGGCCTCGCCGACGCGGCGGTCGACCTCGGCCTTGTCGACCTTCTGGTAGCGCAGGCCGAAGGCCACGTTGTCGCGCACGGTCATCAACGGGAACAAGGCGTAGTTCTGGAACACCGTGTTGACGGGGCGCAGGTGTGGTGGCTGCTGGGCCATGTCGACGTCGTCGAGCAGGATCTGGCCGGAGTCGGGCCGTTCGAAACCCGCGATCATCCGCAGGGTCGTGGTCTTGCCGCACCCGGAAGCGCCGAGCAGCGAGCAGAACTCACCCCCGGGCAGGTCGAGGTCGATGCCCGTCGACGGCGACGACGTCGCCGAACGACTTGGTCAGCGAGGCGAGGCGCAGCGCGCCCCCCGGCATCAGGCCGTCCCCACATGGCGTCGGGCGACCTCGGCCAGCTTGGCGAAGTTCGCGACCAGCAGGTCGACGTCTGCCTCGGTGTGCTGGACCGACAGCAGCCACTGCTCGACCTTGCCCCACGGTGGGAGGAACACCCCACCATTGTGCTGCAAGAGCCAGTGGAGGTTGCCCCAGCGGTCGTCGACCTCGAGGAAGTCGCGGTAGTTGCGCACGGGTGCGCCGGTGAAGGCGACGCAGCCCTTGGCCCCGACGCTGACCACCCGCCACGGCAGTGCGTTGGCCTCGATGTGGCGCTCGAAGCCGTCGCGCGCCCGCGCGGCCAACGTGTCGAGGCGGGCATAGCCCGCGTCGTTGACGACGTGGGTGAGGTTGGCCCGGGTCGCGGCCATCGCGAGCGGGTTGCCGTTGAAGGTGCCGACCTGCTCGTAGCGACCGTCGGCGATGGCCGACATCACCTCCTCGACGCCGCCGATCGCGGCGACGGAGATGCCGCCGCCCAGGGCCTTGGCGAGGCAGACGATGTCGGGCGTGACGTCGTAGCGTCCCGTGGCGCCGGCCGGCCCGGTCGTGAAGCCGGTCTTGACCTCGTCGAAGGTGAGGTAGGCGCCCTCGGCGTGGAGCAGGTCCTTGAGCCCGGCGAGGTAGCCGTTGTCGGGCGGGATGATGCCGGCGTTCATCATGATCGGCTCGAGGATCATGCCCGCGATGCGGCCGCGGTGGGTCGCGAGCGCCCGCTCGACGGCGCCGAGGTCGTTGAACGGCACGACCACGATCAGGTCGACGACCGCTTGCGGGATGCCGGAGTTGCCGGGCACGTTGTACGGCGCGTCGGCCGGTCCGACCTCCTCGGGCTCGGGCAGCACCGAGACCTGCACCGAGTCGTGGTGGCCGTGGTAGCAGCCCTCGACCTTGATGACCAGGTCCCGCTCGGTGAGCGCGCGCATCAGGTGGATGGCGTCCATCGTCGCCTCGGTGCCGGAGTTGGCGAACCGCCACATCGGCAGGCCGAAGCGGCGCTTGAGCTCCTCGGCGACCCAGATGGCGTCCGCGGTGGGCTGGGCGAAGTGGGTGCCGCGTGCGACCTGGCGCGAGACCGCCTCGACGATCGCAGGGTGGCCGTGGCCGGCGATGGCCGCGCCGTAGCCGCCGTGCATGTCGACGTACTCGTTGTCGTCGACGTCCCAGACGTGCGAGCCGTGACCGTGGCTCATCCACACGGCCTGGGGCTGGGCGATCTGCCAGTTGGAGGTGGCGCCGCCGGCCAGCGACGTCGCCGCCTCGGCGATCATGGCGGTGCTGCGCGGCTGCCGCCGCACGAACGCCTCGGACTCTTCGGTGATCAGCGCGTCGATCGCTGCGTGGGTGGGGTCGACGGCCACGGAGGTGCTCACGGGATGCCCTTTCGGTCAGTGGAGCGGTCAGCGGAGGCAGGCGTCGGTAGCCCACCGTTTGACTGAGTGTTCAGTTTAGGGCCGATGCGTCGCAGGTCACAACACCTTCACTCTTTCTCGCAGTGATTGACTGAGTATTCAGTTCATGCCACGGTGAGCCCGGACGGGCCACACCGATCTGCGGAGGTGTCATGCAGCAGTCCCCCGGGCAACCCACCGGCCCGCGTTCGACAGGCGGGCGCTGTTGCGCAACGCCGCCCTGCTGGGCATCTCGGTCCCGACCCTCAGCGCGCTGCTTGCAGGCGTGCGCCGACTCGCCGACGGGCACGGGGCCCGGCGGTGGCACCCCCACCGAGGCGCTCCAGATCGCCTCGCCCGACAACCCCGTGACCTGGGACATCGCCGACGACAACCAGCCCATCGGCGACGGGCTCCAGCCCGAGAAGGGCCCGCTGCTCCTCTACAACTACGCCGACTACATCGGGCCGGCGGTCGTGAAGTCGTTCGAGGAGAAGTACGGCGTCGACGTGAAGGTCTCGACCTTCAACGACACCGACGAGGCGCTCACCAAGATCCGCACCGGCGCCGTGCCGTTCGACATCTACTTCCCCAGCTACGACCAGATCGCCCGGATGGTGACCGCCAAGCTGGTGCGGCCGCTCAACCACAGCTACGTCGGCAACCTCGGCAACGTCTGGACGTCACTGCAGGATCCTTGGTACGACGGCGAGGCGCGCTACTCGGTCCCCTACAGCGTCTACACGACCGGCGTCGGCTGGCGCACCGACCTCGTCCCCGACGACGTCGCGGCCCTCGACAACCCGTACGACTCGCTGTGGAACGCCGACTACCGCGGCAAGGTCGGCATCATCGACGACTGGCACACCGCGATGGCGATGGTCGCCCTGCGTGAAGGCGTCACCGACGTCAACAGCGACAACCCCGCCGACCTCGAGGTCATCCAGAAGTCCCTGACCGAGCTCAGCGGCGCCACCAAGCCCAAGGTGACGGTCTCGATGTACAACGACCTGCCCTCCGGCCAGCTCGGCATCAGCCAGATGTGGTCGGGCGACGTCGTCAACGCGCAGTACTACCTGCCCAAGGGTCAGTCCGTCGACGTGCTTCGCTACTGGTTCCCCGAGGACGGCATGGGCCTGGTCGACAACGACCTGATGATGGTGCTCAGCGGCGGCAACAACCCCGTCCTCGCGCACCTGTTCATCGACCACATGCTCGATGAGAAGAACTCGCTGAAGAACTTCGGCTACATCGGCTACCAGCCCCCGCAGAACGCGCTCGACACCGAGCGCCTCGTGGCCGACGGCTACCTGCCCGAGAACCTCGCGACCGCCGCCGTACGCGAGGAGTGGTTCGACGTCGCCTACCGCCTGCTCGAGCTGACGATCGAGAACGACGCCGCATGGCACCAGGTCTGGCAACAGTTCAAGGCGGGGGCGTGACGGCAACTCTCCTGCCCGACACCCAGGAGCCGCCCGGGAAGTCGGATACTCCCTCGCGTCAACCCCGAGGCGGCCGGCTGCTCGGCCCGCTCCTCGCGTTGCCCGGGATCACCTGGCTGCTGCTGTTCTTCGTGGCGCCGCTCTACGTCGTGCTGGCCGTCGTGTTCGGCGGCGTCGACCCGATCTTCCGCACGGTCATCCCGGTGTGGAACCCGCTCCTGTGGTCGTCCGACCAGCCGATCTACGTGCTCACCCACATCGTCGGCCCCAACGGCATCTTCGGCCCGGCCCTGCTGCGCACGGCGGTCTACGTGCTCACGGCGAGCGTGCTCTGCCTGCTGATCGCGTTCCCGATCGCCTACTACGTCGCACGACTCTCGGGGCGCTGGAAGGGACTCCTGCTCACCCTGCTGATCGCACCGTTCTGGATCAGCTACATGATGCGGATGCTGGCGTGGGTGAACCTGCTGGCCAACGACGGCCTCGTCAACCGCATCATCTCGATTGGAGGGATCCTTCCCGGCGACACCGAGTGGTTGTCGGGGAAGGGCGTGGTGGTGATCCTCGGCCTGGTCTACGGCTACGTGCCCTACATGATCATCCCGCTTGTACGCCGGGCTCGACCGGTTGCCGTCCGAGCTCATCGAAGGCGCCCGAGACCTGGGGGCCAACAAGTTCTCCGCCTTCTGGCGGGTCACCTGGCCGATGTCGCGACCGGTCGTGATCGCCAGCGTGCTGCTCACCTGCCTGCCGATGCTCGGTGACTACTTCACCAGCGACCTGCTCTCGGGCTCGCCCAGCACCTCGATGGTCGGCAACCTGATCAACAACACCGTCCTCACGCCGGGCCAGACCGGTCAGGCGGGTGCGTTCGTGCTGCTGGTGCTGATCGTTTCCATCCTGCCGATGCTCTACTACGTCCGCTCGGTGTCCCGCAACGACGGAGCGCTGGCATGAAGGGTCCGGCATGAGCGCCCTCACCGCGTGGTGGCGTGACCCCTGGCGCAAGCCGCGGCTGCTGGCGGCGGTGACGATCGGCTACCTGTGCTGGTCGCTGCTCCCCGTGCTCATCGCGGCGCTGTTCTCGTTCAACGACGGGCGGTCGCGCACCAGCTGGCAGGGCTTCTCGATGCGCTGGTACTACGGCGACCCGGAGCGCTCGGTGTGGCACGACGACACCCTGCAGACGGCGCTGTTCCAGACCCTCAAGCTCGGGGTGGTGACCACGTTGGTCTGCGTGCCGCTCGGCATCGCCCTCGCGGTCGGCCTGCACCGCTGGCGCGGCCGCATCCCCGGCACCGCCAACTCGCTGCTGCTGTTGTCGTTCGTGCTGCCCGAGACGCTGCTCGCCGTCGCGCTGCTGCTCGTCGTGACCCAGCTGGCCCTGCCCTTCACCCTCGGCACCACCGCCCAGGTGATCGGCCTGGTCACCTTCCAGATCGCCTATCCGGCGATCCTCGTCAGGGCCCGGCTGTCCACCATCGGCTTCCAGCTCGAGGAGGCCGCGATGGACCTCGGCGCGTCGCCGCTGTCGGCGCAGCGCCGGGTGATCCTGCCGATGCTCGTCCCCGCGATCGTGGCGAGCGCCGTACTCGTCTTCGCCGACGTGATCGACGACTTCGTCATCGTCCGCTACCTCTCGGGCGACTCCTCGACCGAACCGACCTCGGTCAAGATCTACAACACCGCCCGCGCGGCGCCCACGCCGGCGCTCAACGCCCTGGCCACGCTGATGCTCGTCGCCGCCATGCTCGCGGTCGCCACCGGGTTCCTGCTCTACCGCTACCTCGGCAAGCGGAGTGGCGAGACGGAGTCGATCGGGTCGTTCGCCGGCGAGACGTAGGCGCTCACCCCGCTCGGTCGAACTCTCAAAGGAGGTCGGGCGCCCGCCCAGCACCTGTAGCGTTCCGCGCGACGGGCATCACGATGAGGGGGCGAGCAGGGATGGCCGCACGCCTGGTGCCGATGGCCGATTGGCTTCGGTCCTACCAGCGTGAGTGGCTTCGCCGCGATCTGGTGGCCGGGGTGATCGTCACGGCGCTCATCGTGCCCAAGAACCTGGGCTATGCGGGGATCGCGGGGGTCCCGCTCCAGAACGGTCTGTACGCCGCCGCCGCCGGAGCGATCCTCTATGCGATCTTCGGCACCTGTCGACAGATCTCCATGGGCCCGAGCTCGGGGTTGGCCGCCGTAGCCGCAGCGGCCGTGCTGGCTGCTGGGATCTCCGGCGAGCAGGCCGTGGCGACCTTTGTCGCGGGGATCACGTTGGCATCCGGCGTTCTGTTCGTGCTCCTCGCCGTGTTCAGGATGGGTTGGATAGCCCAGTTCCTCTCGCGTGCGGTGGTCACCGGCTTCCTGTTCGGGGCGGCGGTCGACGTCGTCATCGGCGAGCTCCCGAAGCTCACGGGCACCGACGTCAGTGGAGACAACGCGTTCCAGGAGCTCCGCTCGTGGTTCGGCAGCCTGGCGGAGACGAGTCGCTCGACGTTGGTCGTGGGGGCGATCGCCCTGGTCGTCGTGTTCGGGCTGAGAAGGATCGCGCCGCGTGTTCCCGGCGCCCTCGTGCTCGTCGTCGGTGGGCTGCTCTCCAGCTGGTTGCTGGATCTCGAGGCGCACGGTGTCGCTGTGGTCGGACCTGTCCCGCGCGGACTACCTTCCTTCGAGGTTCCCGACCTCGGGCTGATGTGGGATCACGTCGTGGTGGTGGCCCTCGCAGCAGTAGCCGTGACGTTGATCGGGTTCTCACAGACCGCCGGCGATGCACGCGCGTTCGCCGGCAAGCACCGCTACCAGGTCGACATCAACCAAGAGTCGGTGGCGCAGGCCGTGGCCAACACCGGTGCCGGGCTACTCCAAGGCATGCCAGTCACGACCAGCCTGTCGGCCAGCTCGCTCAACGACAGGTCCGGAGCACGGACCGGGCTCGCCTCGCTGACCTCGGGCGTCATGGTGCTGCTGACGCTCCTCGTCCTGGCTCCGCTCTTCTCGGACCTGCCCAAGCCCGTGCTGGCGGCTCTGATCATCGAGGCGGTCGTGATGGGCATGATCGACCTGCCTGAGATGCGTCGGCTCTTCCGGGTGCAGAGGTTCGACTTCTGGGTCGCTGTCGCCGCCATCGTCAGCACGTTGGCCTTCGGCGTGCTGGCGGGCGTGGTGATCGGCATCGGCCTGTCGCTGCTGTGGCTGGTCCGGGTGGCCACCAACCCGGGGATCTCGCTGCTCGGCCGACAACCTGGAACCCAGGTCTTCCGCGAGCTGGACGAGCACCCAGCAGACGAGCAGTTCCCTGGCGTCGTCGTCATCCGCCTCGACGGCGGGCTGTTCTTCGCCACGTCCGACACCCTGGAGGACCGGCTCCGCCAGCTGATCCACCAGACCCCCGAGCTGACCGGGATCGTCTTGGACTGCGGGGGGATCAACTTCGTCGACTCCCAAGGTGCGGCAGTGTTGATGGAGATGGTCGAGCTCTCCGAGGAGTCCGGCATCTCGTTGCGCCTTGCCCGGCTGAAGATGTCGGTGCGCCCGCCACTCGAGAGGGACGGTGTGCTCGCGCGCATCGGACCCGACCACATCCATGGCAACGTCTTCCTGGCGGTGCAGGCCCATCTCGCCGCCAGCTCAGGACACGAGCATTCCGGGCTGAGGCGACAGCCTTCCGCCGCCGCGTCGGGACTCGTCCTGTGCGGCGTCGCGGAGGAAGACGATCAGGATCAGGATCAGGAGGAAGGCCAGGATCAGCCCGTTCTGGGGCTCCGGCGCGCACGCTCACCGAACCGGTCGAGGGCTTCGAGGACCTCAGTCGCCTGCCAGACGATGTTCCTCTTTCGACCTTCGCCGTGGACGGTCTTGGGCTTGGAGAGGGCCCCGGCCTCTTGGAGTTGGCGTAGCGCGTTGTCGGCCGCTGGCTGGGTGACCTTCATGGTCTCCTGGAGCAGTTTGGAGGTCACCGACGGCTGGCGGAGCAGGAACGGCAGGACTCGCCAGGCGACCGCGTCCTTGCGGGCACGAAGGTTGTTCGCCCATTCGTCATGCAGCGTCTTCAGGTCGGCGGCGAGTTGCTGCCCGTTGCGAACGGCGGCGAATGCGGCCCGGCTGAACTCCTCGATGATCGGGTTCGGGTCGCCGTTGCGGTAGGCGGTCAGCGCGTCGTAGTAGGCGTCAGTGTCGGACAGCAGCCCCGCGGACACCGGAACGGTGGTGCGGGTGGTCGCTCCACCGTTGCGAAGCATGACGTGGACGAGGGCTCGGCCTGCGCGGCCGTTTCCATCGTTGAACGGGTGAATCGTTTCGAACTGGGCGTGCGCGATGGCCGCCTGTGCCAGCAGCGGGAGGTCGGTCCGCTCGGAGAACGCGCAAAGGTCCTTGATCGACTCTTCGATCCTGGAATCCTGCGGCGGGACGAAGTCCGCCCGATGCGGTGAGTAGTCAGTTCCGCCGATCCAGACCTGCTGGTCACGGAACCGGCCAGGGTCGGCTCGGTCCTGGCCGTGCATGAGGGCTTCGTGGACGGCCAAGATGTGGTCGCGAGTCAGGGGTCCGGTGAGTTCGAGGGCGCGGTTCATCGCCTCGACGTTCGCCTGGACGAGCCTGGCGTTCGACCCGAACTTGGCCAGGCCGACGTCGGCCAGAGACAGAGCCTTGGCGCCGACGGTGATGTTCTCGATCTGTGAGGACGACGCGGACTCGGTCCGAAGCAGGACCGCGGACAGCGGGGCGAACTCCCCGTCGAACATGGCGGAGAGCTCGGCGTCGAACCGCGTGATCGCCGCCCGCGCGTCTTCCGCCCTCGCGGCAACGTCCGGGTCGATGTCGAACTGCATGGGCTCGATGGCCGCGGGCACCGCCGCCCGGTAAGGACTTCCGACGACCGACAACCGTCTGCGATCCATCGCTTGGACAGGCGTCGTCGGCTCCCAGGTCACGTCTTCCCAGGAGAGCGTCAGCCCGTCGCGTCTGCGTCACATCGATCCTTGTCTCGGTCGTCTCGTTAGAAAAGGATAACTCATTATCCTTGTTTACGGGTAAGCCTTGGACAAGGATCCTCACTCTCTCGGGGTCCTCGTCGCAGCCGGACGACCCTGGCTCCTCACGGAACGTCTGGTGAGCGCGGAACGGCCACCCTCCGCGAAACTGAGTCTGGAGTCAGTAGACGTACCTGTGGGAATCTGGGTCTGGACCGTATCGACCCACCACGACTAGGATTGACTGTATGTTCAATCAACTCCGCGGAACTCTCGCACCGCTGCCGGCTGACGAGGTCGCCGCCGCCCACGCGCCGTTCGGCTCCTCGCGCATGCTGCCCCGCCGGGCGTACGTCGATCCCGCGGTCTACGACTGGGAACAGGCCAACATCTTCTCCGGGTGGATGTGCCTGGGCCGGGGCGAGAGGTTCGCGGAGACCGGAGCACAGACCTCCGTCGCGACCGGCGCCGGCGGCGTGCTGCTGGTCCGCGGCGACGACGGAGTGCTCCGCGCCTTCGCCAACGTGTGCCGCCACCGCGGCCACGAGCTCGTCCCGTGCGGCGTCTCGGTCCAGAAGCGCTCGATCGTCTGTCCCTACCACGCGTGGACCTACAAGCTCGACGGGTCGCTGCGCAACGCTCCCGGCGGCTTCCGCGACGTCGAGGACTTCGACAAGTCCCAGTTCGGGCTGGCCGAGCTCAACGTCGTCGAGTGGCACGGCTGGGTGTTCGTCGACCCCAGCGGCGAGTCGGGTCCGTTCGAGGAGCACGCGGCCGGCCTCGAGCAGATCGTGGCCAACTACCAGCCCGAGAACCTGGTGACGGTGGCCTCCCACTCCTACACGCTCGAGACGAACTGGAAGGTCATCGTCGAGAACTACCAGGAGTGCTACCACTGCCCCTCGATCCACCCCGAGCTGTGCCGGGTCAGCCCGCCCCAGAGCGGCGAGAACCTCGAGCCCGACGGCGACTGGATGGGCGGGTGGATGGACCTGAGTCCCGACGCCACCACCATGAGCCTCGACGGCACCAGCGGCGGCGTGGCGATCCCCGGCCTGACCGACGTCGAGATGCGCACGGTGATGTACGTCGTGGCGTTCCCGAACCTGCTCATCAGCCTCCACCCCGACTACGTGATGACCCACACCCTGCGGCCGCTCTCGGAGGACCGCACCTTCGTCGAGTGCTCGTGGGCGTTCCCGCGCGAGGTCGCCGAGCGGCCCGGCTTCGACCCGTCGTACGCCGTGGACTTCTGGGACCTCACCAACCGCCAGGACTGGGCGGCCTGCGAGTCGGTGCAGCGCGGCCTCACCAGCCCCCACGCCATCCCCGGGCCGCTCGCGCCCGAGGAGGACGGCGTCTACCAGTTCGTCAGCCACATGGGCCGCGCGTACGCCGGCCTCGGCCGCGCCGACGACGCCCGCCCGTCGCTGAAGTCCGAGGAGGTCGTGCCCTCGGAGCCGGCCGCGCCCGCGGACGAAGCCATCGTCTGAGTCCTCCGTCGCCGTCGAGCCGGCATCCCGGCTCGACCAGCGATGGGGCGGTGCGGCCGCCCGCAAGGTCACGAGAGCGTCACGAGTCGGCGCCAAGACGGCCGCACGGCCCCCGACCGCCGTCGAGGGCCGTGCATGATGGGCCAACCCACCCGGATCTCAGTCGTGACTGAAGCGACCCCGAGAAGCAGTTCCGGGGAGGGTCAGGTGCCGCCCGGGCCGGAAAGGTGACGTCCCGGGCGGCACCCCCATCTACTCGGTGATGTACATCGTCTGGAACGTCGGCATGCCGCGCACGTTGTCGTTGAACATGCCACCGACCTTGGAGCCCCGGATGATCGCGGTGCCGGCGTAGCCGGTGTTCACGGCCGGGTAGTACTTCTCCTCGATCAGCTTGTCCAGGTCGTTCCAACCCGCTGCCGCCTCGTCGGCGGCGCCGTCGAGGATGGCCTTCTGCATGTCGTCGGCCTCCTTCTCGTCGAAGTTGGCCAGGTTGGGCATGCCCTCCAGGCCGACCAGCGAGCCGTCCCACTGGGCCGGGAACCACGAGCCACCCGTCGGCCAGTCCGAGCACCAACCGCTGGAGCGGATGTTGACCGGTGCGTCGGGGTCGGTCCGCGCCTCGCGGATCTTCTCCGTGGTGGAGGCGATCGGGGTGGCGGTGAAGCCGGCGGCCTCGAGACCCTTGACGATCTGGTCCTTCGCGGCGACCGACAGCGGGTCGTCGGTCTGGTAGAAGAACTTGATCTCGTAACCGACCGCGTCGGCGTCCTCGAGGAGGGCCCTGGCCTGCTCGGGGTCGGTGTTCTCGCCGTCGATGCCGAGCACGTCGTACTCGGTCCTGCCGGCGGTGCCGGGCGGCAGGATGTTGGTGCCCGGGACCCGCGTCAGCCCGACGATCTCTCCGGCGGCCTTCCACGCGTCGACGTACGGGTAGGCGAGACCGATGGCCTTGCGCACGTTGATGTCGGTGATCTTGGTCATGTCGAGGTACCACATGTACGTGCACGGTGACGTGCCCGTGACCAGACGCTCCGGGGAGTCGGTGCTGACCTTCTTGTACGTCGGCGGCGTGATGTTGTCGTAGGTGACCGTGGTCTGGCCCTCGCCCACATCGCTGAGGATGGTGTTCTCCAGCTTGGCGGTGTCCTCACCGAACTTGAACACCCACTTGTCGACGGACTGGATGCGGCCCGGGTCGGTGGCGGGGTCCCAGTTGGGGTTCTTGACCAGCGTCAGCGAGGTGCCGGGCTTGTAGTCGTCGAACATGTAGGGACCGGTCGCCAGGGGGTGGTTGCCGTACTCCGTGCCGGTGTCCTTCGCCTTCGGGATGCCGGTGAAGACGGGGAACGACGCGTAGTAGTCCATCTCCGGGAACGGGCGCGACATCTTGATGGTGATGTCCTTGCCGTCGACCACGACGCCCTTGTAGGGAGCCTTGTCCTTGTACGGGCCCTTGTACGTGTCGCCGTCCAGGAAGAACTGCAGCTGGTACGTCGGGCCGTCGGGCAGCTCCTCGATCGCGAACGACCGCGAGATCGCGTAGGCGACGTCCTCGGCCTTCACGTCGGTGCCGTCCTCGTACTTGAGGCCGTCCTTCAGCGTGAAGGTCCACTCGGTGTTGTCCTCGTTGGGACGACCGAGGTCGGTCGCCATGTCCGGGACCAGCTCCATCTCCCCGTTCTCGGGGTTGTACGCGTACTGCGTCAGCGCTCGCGTGACCATGTTCATGATCTCGGTGGAGTCGGTGAAGTAGGCCCGCGTCGGGTCGAGCGTGGCCGGCACCTGCAGCGTCAGGACGGTCACGGTGCCGCCCTCCGCCGCGTCGTCGGGAACCGCGAGCGGGCCCTCGAGGTCGGCGTTCTTGCCCGAGCCGGCGCCGCCGCCTTCACCGAGTGTCTCGATGGGGTCGTCCGGGTCACTCCCCCCGTTGCCGCCACAGGCGGCCAGGGCGAGGAGTGAGGCAGTAGCGATCACTACTGCGGCTCTCTTCAGTCGCACGTCGATTCCTTTCGTGCCTCGATGTCCCTATGAGTGACTTGCCACGGCAGCATCGATCGGTTGGCGACGAGGGCCAATGGGCTGTGCAGAACCGCAATCTTCGAGTCCCAATCGAAACCTCTCCGTGACCTCTGCCACGCGTGGGTTCGCCAGACTGCGACCTGGGGTCACGGCCTCGTAACGGCGACCAGCGGCGTCGTCAACGACGGGCCACGGGATGGATGAGAGCGAGGTATTTCGTGTTCCACATCGGGATCGTCGGTCACACCATCGAAGGCGCCGCCGACTTTGTCCGTGGCATCGCCGACTACGGGTCCCGGGCGATGCACGACTACCAGCACCCCGAGTTCTCGCTGAACTGCGTCGCGATGGGCGAGACGCTCGACGCCTACCGCCGCGGCGACCTCGAGGAGCTGCACGCGATCCTCGCGCTCTCGACCCGCCGGCTGCGGGCGGGCGGCGCCGACTTCTTCGCCTGCCCCGACAACACCGCCCACATCGCCCTCGAGGCCAACGGCCCCGACCTCGCCCTGCCGGGTCTGCACATCGCCGACGTCGTGGTGGCCGAGGCGCATCGCCTGGGACACGACACCGTCGGCCTGCTCGGTACGTCGTGGGTGCTCGAGTCCGACATGTACCAGAGCCGCTGCGAGGCCCGCGGCATCGAGACGATGGTGCCCGAGCCGGCCGACGCCACGACCCTGCACGGCATCATCCTCGACGAGCTGGTGGTGGGCAGGTTCTCGGCCGAGGCCCGCGACGAGGTCCTCGCGATCATCAGTCGCCTGGCCGACAAGGGCTGCTCCGCCGTCGCCATGGCGTGCACCGAGCTGTCGCTGCTCGTGCCGCCCTCGGTCTCACCCGTGCCGTTGCTGAACTCCACGCGGCTCCTCGCCCAGGCCGCCGTCGACACGGCAGTCGGCCGGCATCCCTTGCCACAGTGGCGGGGAGGTCACGAGACGTAGCGAGTCAGTAGCGCCGTCCGTGACGAACGGCACCATGCCGGGGTCGTTCTGTGGTGCTTTACGTCACGGACGGCGTCACGACAGCTCGGCACGGAAGAAGCCGGTCGTGCGGGCCATGGCGGCGAAGAACGCCGGGCCGAAGGCGTGCTCGTCCGGGTACCACGCCAGCCGCGCGTCGACGTCCGCCTCGCGGAGCGCTCGGTACGACGCCCGGGCCCAGGCCGGCGGGCAGGTCGAGTCGAACTGCTGCCGTGGACGAGCAGCACGGGCTCGGTGATGCGGTCGAAGTACGTGCGGGCGCTGATCTGCCGCCAGAACTTGGCGGAGCCGGGCTGCCCCGGCAGTCCGTACTCCTGCTCGACGAACGCGACCAGCTCCTGGCGATCACCCGGGTCGTCGCGGATGAAGTGGTCGAAGTTCTCGTCCTCGCGTGAGCTGACCGACGCCCACGCCGTCGCGGCACCCGCCAGCCCTGGCGCGATCTCGAGTGCCTTGTAGACCACGCCGCCGCCCATCGAGCGGCCGAAGACGCCGATCCGGTCGTCGTCGACCGGCACCCGCGGTGAGCGGCGCAGGGCCTGTACGGCGTTGATCACGTCGAGTGCGTAGCCAGTCCGCAGCCGGCGCGCGGCCAGCGGGTCGTTGTCGGACCCGGCGTGGTTGCGGTAGTCGACGTGGAACGCCACGAACCCCTGGGTCGCGAGGTAGCCGCGCTCGCGGGTCATCCCCTGCCCGGAGACGTAGATCGCCGGGTCGATGTAGCCGTGCGCCAGCACCACCGCGGGGAAGGGGCCCTTGCCGGTGGGGATGTTGAGCACCCCGGTCACCCGCAGGTGCCCACTGCGGTACGACGCGTCGTACGACGTGTAGGCCGCCGTCCGCTCACGGACGGCGCCGAGGCGCAGGTCGCCGCCGTCGGGCTCGCGCTCGAAGTAGGCGGGCAGGGAGACGGGGTAGGGCTTCGGCTCCGGCGTCGGCTCCGGCTCGGCGGTCTCCGACCCGGACGGCGTAGGCGTCGCCGTCGGGCTGGGCTCAGTGGGTGCCGAGGTGGTGGGACTGGCTGACGGTGTCCGGGTGGCGTTGGATGAGTCGTCGCCGCCCGAGCAAGCCGTCAGCAGCAGCATCGCGGCGACCGGCATTGCCAACCGGCGGACGTCATACGAAATGGTCGCCATGACGACCACAACGTATGACGTCCGGCCAGAGTTCAGTGGCCAGAGTTCAGTCGACGAGGAGGACGTGGAGGGTGCGCGGGCCGTGGACCCCCTCGACCCGGTCGAGCTCGATGTCGCTGGTGGCGCTGGGGCCGCTGATCCAGGTGAGAGGACGAGCGGGGTCGAGGCGGGGCATGGCGTCGGGTACGTCGGCGACGACCTGGTCGGCGCGGACGATGCAGACGTGCACGTCGGGGACCAGCGTGATCGCGCGGCGGCCCTGGCCGGGGCCGTGGTCGAGCACGATGGTGCCGGTCTCGGCGATGCCGACGGTCGCGTCGGTGACGACCGCGACGCAGGCGTCGAGCTCGGCCGCGGTCAGCCCGTCGTCGACGACCGCGTCGGGGACGTTCACCGAGAGGCCGGGGGTACCACGACGCGGCCCTCGGGCAGCGCGGCCTTGAGCTTCGTGCGGAGCGGCGCTGGCGTGCAGCGCACGACCGACGGCCCGGTAGTCGGCGACCCGCTCGGCGAACAGCCCGACCACGTCCTCCGGGGCCGACCCGGACGGGATCGGCGGGCGGGGAGCGGGCGCCGTAGCGGACAGGGCAGCGCGTACCTTGCCCAGGATCTCGTCACGAGCACTCGTCATGACCGCCCTCCACCCGTACGCCGCCACCACGCGCGGAAGGACTCGCGCGGCGCCCGCGGGAGGTCACGCGCACCGGTCCAGGCGGAGGCGCCGAACCGCGAGGCGACGCCGGTGCCGAGGCGGGCAAACCGCTCGGCGAGTGCCGAGCCGGCGACCGGAGCCGAAGGTCGCCGCAGCACCCTTCATCGCGACGGTCTGAACCGAAGGGATGCCGCCGCGATGTGCGTCGACGACCTGGGCGCGGAGGTCGACGAGGACCGACGGGATGTCGATGCGCACCGGGCAGACCTCGAAGCAGGCGCCGCAGAGCGAGGAGGCGTAGGGGAGCGAGTCGACCTGCGGGTCCGTGCCGACTCCCTTGAGGAGCGGGTTGAGGATCGCGCCGATGGGGCCCGGGTACACCGAGCCGTAGGCGTGCCCACCGACCCGCTCGTAGACGGGGCAGGAGTTCAGGCAGGCCGAGCAGCGGATGCAGCGCAGCGCCTGACGGCCGACCTGGTCGGCGAGCGCGCGGGTGCGGCCGTTGTCGAGCAGCACGACCACGACCTCCTGTGGGCCGTCGCCGGGCGTCACTCCGGTCCACGTGGAGGTGTAGGGGTTCATCCGCTCACCGGTCGACGAGCGGGGCAGCAGGCGCAGGAAGACGTCGAGGTCCTCCCACGTCGGCACCACCTTCTCGATGCCGACGACCGAGACGAGCACCTCGGGCAGGGTCAGGCACATCCGGCCGTTGCCCTCGGACTCGACCACGACGAGCGTGCCGGTCTCGGCGACGGCGAAGTTGGCGCCGGAGACGGCCATCCGCGCGTTGAGGAACTTCTCCCGCAGGTGCACCCGTGCCGCGCCGGCCAGCACGGCCGGCTCGTCGGTCAGGTCCGCCGTCGAATTGCCAGGGCCGGCCATCCGGCGCTGGAAGATCTCCCGGATCTCGGCCCGGTTGCGGTGGATCGCCGGCACCAGGATGTGGCTGGGCAGGTCGTCGCCGAGCTGCACGATGAGCTCGGCCAGGTCGGTCTCCCACGCGGCGATGCCCTGCGCCTCGAGGGCCTCGTTGAGGCCGATCTCCTGGGTGACCATCGACTTGACCTTCACGACCTCGTCGATGCCGTGGGCCTTCGCCACCTCGGCCACGATCGCGCACGCCTCCTCGGCGTCCCGCGCCCAGCGCACCGTCGCCCCGGCGGCCGTCAGCCGCTCCTCGAGCAGGACGAGCTGCTCGTCCAGCGAGAACAGCGCGGCGTCCTTGATCGCCGCGCCCGCCAGGCGCAGCTCCTCCCAGTTCTCGACCTCGGCGACCACGCGGGCCCGCTTGTCGCGGATCGTCGCGGTGGCGTGCGCCAGGTTGCGGCGCAGCTGGGTGTCCTCGAGCGCGGCCCGCGCGGCGACCGGGAACTTCGGCATCCCGACGAAGGTCGCGGTCATGTCGGCTGCTCCCCGGTCGAGTGCTCGGTCGCGGCGAGGATCTCGGCCAGGTGCATCACGCGTACGCCGGCCCGCTGGCGGGTCAGCGCCCCGCCGATGTTCATCAGGCAGCTGTTGTCGCCGGCGACCAGCACCTCGGCGCCGGTCTCGCGGACGTGCCGGGCCTTGTCGGAGACCATGGCGACCGAGGTGTCGGCGTTCTTGACCGCGAAGGTCCCACCGAAGCCGCAGCACTCCTCGGCGCGGGGCAGCTCGACCAGGTCGAGTCCGCGCACCGCCTGGAGCAACCGCGTGGGTCGGTCGCCGACGCCCAGCATCCGCAGCGAGTGGCAGGTGGGGTGGTAGGTCACGCGGTGCGGGAAGTACGCGCCGACGTCGGTCACCCCGAGCACGTCGACCAGGAACTCGCTCAGCTCGTAGGTGCGCGGCGCGGTCCGCTCCACGGCCGCGACCAGAGCTGGGTCGCCGGACCGCTGGAACTGGCGCTGGGCCACCATCGCGTGCTGGTGCCGCGCGGACCCGGCGCACGACCCGCTCGGGGTGACGATCGCGTCGTACCCGTCGAAGGCCTTCACGAACGACCGCAGCGGCGGGACCGCCTCGTCGAGGTACCCGGTGTTGATCATCGGCTGCCCGCAGCACGTCTGCGCGTCCGGGAAGTCCACCTCGACGCCGAGCCGGCGCAGCAGCGTCACCACGGCGCGGCCCGTGTCCGGGAACAGCGCGTCGTTGATGCAGGTGACCATCAACGCGACTCGCATGGCCCATCCTTTCAACTCAGCCTCTCAACCCCGCGGCGTGAAGCGCGCGAGGTCGTGGGTGCGGGCGACCAGCGCCCGCAGGTCCGCGAGGCCGGGGCCGACGACGCCGGCGGCGCGGGCCTGGACGAGCACGTTGCCGAGGGCCGTCGCCTCGACCGGTCCGGCCAGCACCGGCAGACCCGTGCGGTCGGCGATCGCCTGGCAGAGCAGGGTGTTCTGCGCTGCCGCCGCCGACGACGTGCACCACGCCGACACCGCGGCCCGCCAGGGCGGCTGCCCGCTCGAGCGCGGTCGCGATGGCCGCCGCGATGCTCTCGACGATGCATCGCACGATGGCCACGCGACCGTTCGGTGGAGCGACGTCGTGCTCGTCGCACCAGGCCTCGATGCGGGCCTGCATGTCGCCGGGCGGCATGAACCGAGAGTCCTGCACGTCGACGACCGGGACCGGCGCGTCGTACACGGCTGCGGCGCGCAGCATCCCCGCGAGGTCCGCCTCGCCCCAGGTACGCAGCGTCTCGCTCAGCAGCCAGGTACCCATCACGTTGCTGAGGAAGCGGACGGTGCCGTCGACGCCGCCCTCGTTGGTGAGGCTGGCCGCCCGCGCCTCCTCGGTCAGCACCGGCGCGTCCAGCTCGAGACCGGCGAGGGCCCAGGTGCCGAGGGAGACGTACGCCGCGTCGTCGGCCCCGTCGATGACCTGCATCGGTACGCCGACCACCGCGGAGGCCGTGTCGTGCGAGCCGACCGCGACCACCGGCACGAGCCCGCCGACCTGCTCGGCGACGTGGGGCAACAGGGTCTGCCGAGCTCGTCGCCCGGGTCGACGAGGTCCGGGAAGAGCGTTGGATCGAGACCGAGCCGGATCATCAGCTCGGTGTCCCACTCGCGGGTGGTCACGTCGAGCAGCCCGGTGGTCGAGGCGTTGGTGCGCTCGGTGACGTGGTTGCCGGCCAGCGCGGTTGCCACGAGGTCGGGGATCAGCAGGATCTCGTCGGCCTCGGCGAGTCCGTTGTCGGCGGCGAGCTGGTACAGCGTGTTGAACGGCAGGTGCTGGAGGCCGTTGCGTCGGTACAGCTCCTGGGCACCGATCAGGGAAGCGACGGCCGGCGGACCCTCCGCCGTACGTCGCTCGTCGCGGTAGTGGAACGGCTGCCCGAGGAGCCGGCCGTGCCGCAGCCGGCCGTAGTCGACGGCCCAGGAGTCGACGCCGATCGAGGCGAGCGGCCCCTCGGCGTACGCCGTGGCGAGCCCGGCGATCGCGTGGTCGACCAGCGCCGCGACGTCCCAGTGCAGCCCGTCGTCGGTGCGCACCGGGTCGTTGGGGAAGCGGTGGGCGGCGGTCAGTCGCAGGGTGTCCGGTCCTACCTCGCCGACCATCACCCGGCCGCTGGAGGCGCCCAGGTCGACGGCCGCGAAGCGTGCGACCGTCATGCGGTCATCTCAGGAAGGCCGCGGCGACGCCGGAGTCGACGGGAATGTGGAGGCCGGTGGTGCGGGAGAGCTCGGGGGAGCAGAGCACGAAGACCGCCTGGGCGCAGTGCTCGGGGAGCACCTCCTGCTTGAGCAGCGTGCGCTGGGCGTAGAACTTGCCGAGGTCCTTCTCCTCCACGCCGTAGACCGCGGCGCGGTTGGCGCCCCAGCCGCTCGCGAAGATGCCGGAGCCGGCGACGACGCCGTCGGGGTTCACGCCGTTGACCTTGATGCCGTGCTCGCCGAGCTCGGCGGCCAGCAGCCGGACCTGGTGGGCCTGGTCGGCCTTCACCGCGGAGTACGCGATGTTGTTGGGGCCGGCGAAGACGGAGTTCTTCGAGGAGATGTAGACGATGTCGCCGCCGAGCTCCTGCTCGATGAGCACCTTCGCTGCGGACCGGGAGACCAGGAACGAGCCCTTGGCCATCACGTCGTGCTGCAGGTCCCAGTCGGCGACGGTGGTCTCGAGCAGCGTCTTGGACAGCGACAGGCCGGCGTTGTTGACGACCAGGTCCAGCCCGCCGAAGGCGAGCACGGTCGCGTCGACCATGGCCTGCACGGCGGCCTCGTCGGAGACGTCGACCTGGACGCCGACGGCGACGTCCGCTGCCCCCGATCTCTGGCGGCGGCGGCCTGGGCCTTCTCCAGCGACAGGTCGGCGATCACGACGCACGCGCCCTCGGCCGCGAGCTTGGTGCGCGATGGCCTTGCCGATGCCCGAGGCCGCGCCGGTGACCAGCGCGATCCGGGTGGCGAGCGGCTTGGGCTTCGGCATCCGCTGGAGCTTGGCCTCCTCGAGGGCCCAGTACTCGATGCGGAACTTCTCGGCCTCGTCGATGGGGGCGTACGTCGAGAGCCCCTCGGCGCCGCGCATCACGTTGATGGCGTTGACGTAGAACTCGCCGGCGACCCGGGCGGTCTGCTTGTCCTTGCCGAAGCTGAACATCCCGACGCCGGGCACCAGCACGATGAGCGGGTCTGCGCCGCGGATCGCGGGGGAGTCATCGGCCTTGTTGCGGTCGTAGTAGCCCTGGTAGTCCTCGCGGTAGGGGCCGTGCAGCTCCTTGAGCCGCGCGATCGTCTCCTCGACCGACGCCGTCGGCGGGAGGTCGAGCAGCATCGGCTTGACCTTGGTGCGCAGGAAGTGGTCGGGGCACGAGGTGCCCGAGGCCGGCCAGCCGCGGGTGCTCGGCGGAGGCGAGGAAGTCGAGGACCTCGTCGGAGTCGGTGAAGTGGCCGACCATCGGCTTGTCGGTGGACGCGAGCCCGCGGATGGTCGGGGCGATGGCGGCGGCCTTGGCGCGACGCTCGGCCTCGGGGAGCGCGGCGTACCCGTCCAGTGCGGGGCCGAAGGGCTCGGCCGTGGTGTGCTCGGCGATGTAGGCCGCGGCGGTGTCGATGATCCACAGCGAGTTGCGTCTCGGACTCCTCCGAGGTCTCGCCCCACGCGGTGATGCCGTGCCCGCCGAGGATGCAGCCGACCGCCTGCGGGTTGGCCTCCTTGATCGCGGCGATGTCGAGGCCGAGCTGGAAGCCCGGACGCCGCCACGGCACCCAGACGACCTTCTCGCCGAAGATCTCCTTGGTCAGCGCCTCGCCGTCGGCGGCGGTCGCGATGGCGATGCCGGAGTCGGGGTGCAGGTGGTCGACGTGCGCGGAGTCGACCAGGCCGTGCATCGCGGTGTCGATCGACGGCGCCGCGCCGCCCTTGCCGTGCAGGCAGTAGTCGAACGCCGCGACCATCTCGTCCTCGCGGTCGACGCCGGGGTAGACGTCGGTCAGCGCGCGCATCCGGTCCAGCCGCAGCACGGCAAGGCCGGACTCGGTCAGCGTGCCGAGGTCACCGCCGGAGCCCTTGACCCAGACCAGCTCGACGTCCTCGCCCGTCACCGGGTCGACCTCGGTGCCCTTGGCGGAGGTGTTGCCGCCGGCGTAGTTGGTGTTCTTCGGGTCGCTGCCCAGCCGGTTGCTTCGCTCGACGAGAGCGGCGACGGTCGGGTTGGGGGAAGTCATCTCAGTTCCTCTGTCTCGGTGGTTGAGGTGCGAGGCGCTGCCAGGTCGAGCTCGAGCCTCGAAGTCGAACCACCTGGTCGTGATCGGAGGTTTCGAGGCTCAGGCCTTGACGGCCTTCGCACCTCAACCACCGATCGGTGTTCAGTTCCATCCTGCCTGCGAGCCGCCCACGCGGTCGGCCTCGATCGTGTCCTGGTAGCCCGAGGCGAGGTACGCCGCCATCGGGTCGGCCGGCAGCCCGCGCTCCTCGCGGAAGCCGGCGAGGTCGCGTCGTACGTCGGTGTAGAACGCGTCCATGTAGATCTGGTTGGCGGCGAGCACGTCGCCCTCGCGCTGCGCGACGGCGGCGCAGTGCGTCGGTGTCGAGCAGCAGGGCGCGGGCCACCATCTCCTGCACGTTGAGCACCGAGCGGATCTGGCCGGGCACCTTCTTCTCGATGTTGTGGCACTGGTCGAGCATCAGCGCGGCCGGCGTTCGCTGCTCCGTCGTACGCGCCACCCCGGATCACCTCGACCATGATCCGGAACAGCTGGAACGGGTCGGCGGCGCCGACGATCAGGTCGTCGTCGGCGTAGAAGCGGCTGTTGAAGTCGAACGAGCCGAGCTTCCCGAGCCGGGTGAGCTGGGCGACGATGAACTCGATGTTGGTGCCGGGCGCGTGGTGGCCGGTGTCGAGGCACACCACGGCCCGGTCTCCGAGGGCGGCACAGTGCACGTACGACGTGCCCCAGTCCGGCACGTCGGTGTGGTAGAACGCCGGCTCGAAGAACTTGTACTCCAGCACCAGCCGCTGGTCCGTCGCCGATCTGGGCGTAGATCTCGGCGAGGCCCTCGGCCAGCCAGTCCTGGCGGGTCCGGATGTCGGCCTGGCCGGGGTAGTTGGTGCCGTCGGCCAGCCAGATCTTCAGGTCGCGCGAGCCGGTCGCGTTCATCACCTCGATGCAGTCGAGGTTGTGCTGCACCGCCTTCTTGCGGATCGCCGGGTCGGCGTTGGTCAGGCTGCCGAGCTTGTAGTCGTCGTCCTGGAAGGTGTTGGAGTTGATGGTGCCGAGCGCGACGCCGTGGTCCTCGGCGTACGTCCGCAGCTTCGGCGTAGTCGTCGACCAGGTCCCACGGGATGTGCAGCGCGACGGTCGGCGCGAGCCCGGTGAAGCGGTGCACCGCGGCGGCGTCGGCGATCTTCTCCTCGACGGTGCGCGGGGTACCCGGCGAGCCGAACACCTTGAACCGGGTGCCGGAGTTGCCGTAGGCCCAGGACGGGACCTCGATGGCGAGGCTCTCGAGCCGGCCGGTGATGTCGGCGAAGGTGGTCATCGTTGGCTTCCTTGGTTCCGTCGGCGGGTCGTCGAGTGCGGCGAGCTGGTCCTCGAGGTGGAAGACCTCCTCGAGCAGGACGAACCCCTGGTCGGGCGGGCACGTCGAGGTCCTCGAAGAACTGGCCATCTCGGCCTGCCAGCGGGCGTTGACGTCGGTGGCGTCCATGGCCGCCTGCGCGGCGGCGAGGTCGTCGGACTCGACGTAGCCGATCAGCAGGCCGTCGGGTCGCAGGAAGAGCGAGTAGTTGTGCCAGCCGGTCTCGGCCAGCGCCCGCAGCATCTCCGGCCAGACGGCCGCGTGCCGTTCGCGGTACTCCGCGATCCGGTCCGGCTTCACCTGGAGCTGGAAGCAGTAGCGGGGCATGACGGACCTCCTTCGCTGGTTTCGAGGCTCGTCGCCAGCGCTCCTCACACCTCAACGCACCGATCACTCTCGGTGGTTGAGGTGCGAGCTTGCGAGCCTCGAAACCACTCCCTGGTGGCGAGACGGTGACTTAGAAGTTGAAGTCGGCGATGTTGTCCTTGTTGAAGCGGAACGGCTCGCCGAGCAGCACGGTGGCGTCCGCGCCGACCTCGAAGTCGCCCAGGTCGCCGGCCTCGAAGGTGTCGCCCTCCTCGCCGGTGATGTCGCCGTCGACGAGCGCCTTGGCGGCCCACGCCGCGAGGTAGCCCAGGTCGCCCGGGTTCCAGAGCGCGAACTCGGTGACGGTGCCGTCCTCGACGTAGTCACGCATCTGGTTGGGGGTGCCCAGACCGGTCAGCGCGACCTTGCCCTTGGCGTCCGAGGTGGACAGGTAGCGAGCGGCCGCGGCGACCCCGACGGTGGTCGGGGAGATGATGCCCTTGAGGTTCGGGTGGTCGGCCAGCAGCGCGGCCGTCTGGTCGAACGACTTCTGGTCGTCGTCGTCGCCGTAGACGGTGTCGACGAGCTTGATGTCGGGGTGGTCGGCCGCGAGGAGCTCCTCCATCGTCGCGATCCACGCGTTCTGGTTGGTGGCGTTGGCCGCGGCCGACAGGATCGCGATCTCACCGGCGTCACCGATCTGCTCGGCGATCATGTCGACCTGGACCTGGGCGATGCCCTCGGCGGTGGCCTGGTTGATGAACAGGTCGCGACACGTCGGGTCGGTGTCGGAGTCGAAGGTGACGACCTTGGTGCCGGCGTCGCGCGCGGCGTTGATCGAGTCGCACAGCGCCGTGCGGGTCGTTGGCCGAGATCACCAGCGCGTTGATGCCCTGCTGGGCCGCGGTGTCGATGAAGGACACCTGGGCGTCGGGTCCGCGCCGTGTCGGGGCCGACCTCGGCGTAGGTGCCGCCGAACTCCCCGACGGCCTTCTCGCCGCCGGCGTCGCTGGTGTCGAAGTAGGGGTTGCCGAGGTTCTTGGGGATGAACGTGACGGTGGTGGCGTCGCCGCCCCCGCCTCCGTCGCCCCCGTCGTCGGCGGTGGAGGAGTCGTCGGAGCCACACCCGGCGAGACCGAGGCTGGCGACCAGCGCCATGGCTGCCACGGCGGCGAATCGGTTTGTCTTGATGGTCATTGCCTTACCTTTCGTGATTCGTCGCCGGAGACCGGCGCCTTGGTTGGCCCTGAGGCCATGGCCCTGCGCGGGAGGAGCTCCCGGATCCGCGGCAGGAAGCTGGAGGCGATCACCGAGACGACCAGGAGCAGGCCGATGATGATCTGGATGATCTCCGAGCCCTGGTTGCTGAGCTGGAGGGCGGAGTTGAGGACGGCGATGAGCAGCACGCCGGCGATCACGCCGTGCAGCGCGCCGCGGCCGCCGAAGATCGAGACGCCGCCGAGCAGCACCGAGGCGATGACCTTGAGCTCGAAGCCGACGCCCGTGTCGGTGGCCACGGAGTCGGAGCGCAGCATCACGTAGACGCCGGCGAGCGCGGCCACGAAGCCGCTCATCACGAACAGCAGGAACTTCGTGCGGGCGACGTTGACGCCGGAGAAGTGTGCGGTCTCGGAGCTGAGCCCGATCTCGTAGATGCCCCGGCCGAACGAGGTGAAGTGCAGCAGCACGGCGAAGACCACGGCCAGGATGACCACCGGGATCATGATGTTCGGGATGTCGGTGTCGCCGATCCGCTCGGTCGGCCAGTCCTGCCAGGCGGCGGGGAACTCGGCGATCCGGTCGGTCTGGATCAGGCCCTCCGCGAGCCCGCGGTAGAGCGCCAGCGTGCCGATGGTGACCGCCAGCGACGGGCAGCCCGACGTACGCGACGAGGACGCCGTTGAACGCGCCGAGCACCATGCCGAGCAGCAGCGTGAGGATGATGGCGCGTCGGCATCGACACGCCGTGCTCCTTGACCAGCACGCCGCAGGCAGCCGCGCAGACACCGAGGGTGCTCGACACCGAGAGGTCGATCTCGCCGGTGATGATGATCAGCGTCATCGGGCAGCGCCATCAGCAGGATCGGCGCGTACTCCTTGAAGAGGTTGTAGGTCGTCAGCGGGCTGTCGAAGAACTCGATGTTGACCAGCGAGTAGACGTAGACGACCACCAGCAGGCGCGATCACCGCGGACTCCCGGTTGAGCAGCAGGCGCTGGACGATGTTGCGCGAGTACGACGGGTAGGTGCGCGCCGGGTCGCGGTCGTCTGCTGCGGTGGAGTCACGGTGGTCCTCAGTCATCGTCTCGCGCCTCGATGAGCTGGTGGGTCCGGCGCAGGGTGAGCACCCGGTCGAGGACGATCGAGCCGATGATCAGGGCGCCGACCACGGCGCCCTGCCAGAAGTCGCTGATGCCGAGGATCGGCAGCGCGCGGTTGATGGTGACGAGCAGGAAGGCGCCGAGCGCGGCACCCCAGACGGTGCCGCTGCCACCGAAGATCGCGACGCCGCCGATCACCACCGCGGCCACCGCCTGCAGCTCGAGGTCGCGGCCGGTGCCGGCGAACGCCGTGGCGTAGCGGGCCACGGAGAAGACCCCGGCGAGGCCGGCCAGCGCCCCGGAGAGCACGAACGCTCCGAACACGCGCTTGCCGACGTTGAGGCCGTAGAGCTTGGCGGCGTCGGGGTCGGAGCCGATGGCGTAGAGCTCGCGGCCGCCGCGCGCGGTGTGCAGGTAGTAGCCGACGATCGCCAGCACGACCAGACCGATGATCGTCAGCAGCGGGATCGTCAGGATCTGCTGGGTGCCGAGCTTCTCGAAGTTGGCCGGGATGTCGCCGGCCACGATGCGCTCGTTGCCGATCTGGTAGGTCAGGTACGCCGCGGTAGATGTACATCGTGCCGAGCGTCACCACCAGCGCCGGCACCCGGAAGAACGCCACGAGGAACCCGTTGATCGCTCCGAGCGCGGCGCCGACGAGCAGGCCGGCGAGGAAGACCAGCACGACGTTGGTCTCGGGGTTGGCGATGAAGATCTTGCCGGTGACGTAGGCCGTGATGCCGACGATCGAGCCGACGGACAGGTCGACGTTGCGGGTGATGATGACGACCATCTGGCCGATCGCGAGCAGCAGCAGGATCGAGGGCGTCAGCAGGGTGTCGCGCCAGCCGTCGCCGCTGAAGACGAACGTCGGACGCTTGGCGGTGGCGGCCAGCATGATGAGGACCAGCACGATGGCGATCGAGAGCTCGCGCGAGCGCAGCAGGTTGCCGAGCATGCGGGAGCCGCGCGACTGCTGGCTGGGCTCGATGAGGAGGTCGGTGCTCATCAGGCGCCTTCTCGCTCGGACCGGGTCGCCGCGGCCATCACGTTCTCCGGCGTCGCGTCGTCGCGCGGGATGTCGGCGGTGATCCGGCCCTCGCAGACGACGAGCACCCGGTCGGCCATGCCGAGCACCTCGGGCAGCTCGCTGGAGATCATCAGGATCGCCAGGCCCTGTCCGGCCAGCTCGGACAGCAGCCGGTGCACCTCGGCCTTGGTGCCGACGTCGATGCCGCGGGTGGGCTCGTCGATGATCAGCAGCTTGGGGCTGGTGGCCAGCCACTTGGCGATGACGACCTTCTGCTGGTTGCCGCCGCTCATGGTGGCGGCCGTCATGTCCAGGGCGTTGGTCTTGACCTCGAGGCGGGAGGCCCAGGGCCGGGCGGCCTTGTACTCCGCGCCGGCGGTGAGGAACCCGGCCTTGTCGAGGCGACCGCGGATGACCGACGCGATGTTCTTGCCGACCGAGCCGTGGAGGACCAGGCCCTGCTGGCGGCGGTCCTCGGGGACGAACGCGATGCCGGCACGGATGGCCGCGCGAGGGTCGTGCGGCGGGACCGGCTTGCCGAGCAGGGTGACCGAACCGCCGTCGTACGCGTCGACGCCGAAGACCGCACGCGCGATCTCGCTGCGCCCTGCGCCGACCAGTCCGGCGAGCCCCACGATCTCGCCGGACCGGACCTGGAACGAGACGCCGTGGAACTCGCCCGCGGTCTCGAGGCCCTGGACGTCGAGGACGACGTCGCCGATCGGGGCCGGGGTCTTGGGGAAGAGGTCGCCCACCTCGCGGCCGACCATCTTGGCCACGATCTCGGACTCGGTGGTCTCGGCGATGCGGGAGGTGGAGATGTAGGAGCCGTCGCGCATCACGGTGACGGTGTCGCAGAGGGCGAAGACCTCGTCGAAGCGGTGGGAGATGAACACCAGCGCGCGACCCTCGTCGCGCAGGCTGCGGGCGACGGCGAAGAGCCGGGCCACCTCGTTGCCGCTGAGCGCGGCGGTCGGCTCGTCCATGATCAGCAGCCGAGCGTCGAGCGAGATCGCCTTGGCGATCTCGATGATCTGCTGGTCGGCGATCGAGAGACCGAGCGCCGGGCGGCGCGGGTCGATGTGCACGCCGAGCCGCTTGAAGAGGTCGCGTCGCCTCGCGGTGCATGCTCGCCTTGTCGATGCGGCGGTTGCCCTTGCCACGGCCAGGCATCCGGCCCATGAAGATGTTCTCGGTGACCGAGAGGTCGGGGAAGAGCGTCGGCTCCTGGTAGATGACCGCGATGCCGGCGTCCTTGGACTCCGCCGTCGAGCCGAAGTCGACGGGCTCGCCGCCGAGCAGGAAGTCCCCGCCGTCGCGGCGGTAGACGCCGGCGACGACCTTGACCAGCGTGGACTTGCCGGCGCCGTTCTCGCCGACCAGGGCGTGGATCGAGCCGGCCTCGACGCGCAGGCTGCCGGAGCGCAGAGCGACGACCGGGCCGAACGACTTGGAGACGTCGCGGAGCTCGAGCACCGCGGCGGTGTCGGCTTCCGGCATGTGGGTCCCTCGCTCGTCTGGCTCTTGCGTGAATCGAGTTGAAAGGTTTCAATTTCGATAGGCAGACCGTAAGTGACGGCGCTCACTTCCGTCAAGGACTTGCACTACATTGGCGGCGCGGAGGCGTGCTGAAGCGTTTTAGAACCAGCCGAAGGGGGGTCGACATGACGGGCGTCAAGGACGTCGCCGCGCGCGCGGGGGTGTCGCTCGGCACGGTGTCCAACGTGCTGAACCGGCCCGACCGGGTCAGCCCCGCCACCCGCCGCAAGGTCGAGCAGGCGATGGCCGACCTCGGCTTCGTGCGCAACGAGGCCGCACGACACCTGCGGTCGGGACGCAGCCGGACGCTGGCCTACGTGATGCTCGACGCGGCCAACCCGTTCTTCACCGACGTCGCCGCCGGGATCGAGGAGACAGCCGAGGAGAGTCACTTCTCGCTCTACATGTGCAACAGCGGCAACCGGGCCGACCGCGAGGTGGCGCACCTCGACCACCTCGTCGAGCAGCGCGTCCAGGGCATCCTCGTCACCCCCCTCGACCCCGAGGCCGAGCACCTGGCCGGCGTGGCTCGTCGCGGCACGCCCGTGGTGGTCGTGGACCGTACGCCGCGCGACGAGGCGCTCTGCTCGGTCGCCGTCGACGACGTGCTCGGTGGCCGCCTCGCGGTCGAGCACCTCCTCGACCGCGGCCACCAACGGATCGCGTTCGTCGGTGGGCCCGCGTCGATCGGCCAGGTCCGCGACCGCCTCCAGGGCTCCCAGATCGGCCTCGCGGCCGGTGACGCACCGCCCGCGACCGTCATCGCGACCGGGGCCACGACCGTTCGCGAGGGCCGGATGGCCGGCGAGCGGATCCTGGGTCTGCCGCGCGCCAAGCGGCCGACGGCAGCGTTCTGCGCCAACGATCTGCTCGCTCTCGGCCTGCTCCAGCAGCTCGTGGCCTCCGGGCTCGCCGTACCCGACGACCTGGCGATCGTCGGTTACGACGACATCTACTTCGCGGGCGCCGCGGCAGTCCCGCTCACCTCGGTCCGCCAGCCTCGCCACGAGCTCGGCCGGCGCGCGGCCGAGCTCGTGCTCGACGAGGCCGACAACCCCGAACACCAGCACCAGCAGGTGGTCCTGCTGCCCGAGCTGGTCGCTCGTACCTCGACGCTCGGCTGACTACAGACCGTTGTCGGCGGTCTTGGCCGGCCGCTCGGGCGTCTCCAGCCAGACCTCGAAGAAGGCCTCCAGGTCCTGGCCGCTGACCTGCTCGGCGAGGGCGATGAACTCGGGGGTGCTGGCGTTGCCGTGGCGGTGGTCGGCGACCCAGGTGCGCAGCACGGTCCAGAACGCCTCGTCGCCGATCCGGTTGCGCAGGGCCTGCAGGGTCATCGCGCCGCGCTCGTAGACGGCTTGGCCGAACAGGTCGACGAGGTCGGGCCCCGGGTCCAGCACGCCGCGCTTCCAGAACTCCGACGACGCCGGGTAGGTGCCGTAGCTCGACTCGAGGTGCTTCTGGGCGGACCATCCGCCGTGGTCCTCGTCGTACATCCAGGGCATGAAGCTCGCGAAGCCTTCGTTGAGCCAGATGTCGCGCCACCGTTCGAGCGAGACCGAGTCGCCGAACCACTGGTGGGCCAGCTCGTGCACGAGCAGCGGGGCGGAGCCCTCGGGGACGTAGAAACCGTAGACGGGGCGGGTCTGCGTCTCCAGCGAGAAGCCGATGTCGAGCGAGGTCACCACGCCGCCCGACTGGGCGAACGGGTACTCGCCGAGGCGCGACGCCAGCCACGTCACGAAGCCGGGGGTCTGCGCGAGCATCTTCCGCGACCCCTTGCGCTCCGCCTGCGTGCCCTGCTGGGAGATCGCGTTGACCCAGGGGACGCCGTCGGTCGTCCCCCGGCTGACCGCGAACTCGCCGGCGGCGAAGAACGCGAGGTAGGTCGCCATCGGCTCGGCGGCCCGCCAGCGGTACGTCGTCCGGTCGCCGCTGGAGTGTCGGGAGACCTGCTCGCCGTTGCTGATCACGGTGTTGCCGCGCGGCACGGTGATGCTGATGTCCATGAGCGCCTTGTCGGTCGGGTGGTCGTTGGCCGGGAACCACCAGGGCGACATGTGCGGCTCGTCCATGGTGACGACCTCGTGCTCGTCGGCATGCCAGCTGTTGTAGCCGACGTACTGCTCGTCACCGGGCACGCCGGCGTACGTGACCGTGGTCCTGAACCGCTTGCCGGCGGCGATGGGCTTCGCGGGCGTGATCACGAGCTCGTGCTTCGTCTGCTGGGAGTAGGTCGCACCGCCGGTGCTGAGCCGGACCTTCGAGACCGGGAGCAGGAAGTCGAGGGAGAACTTCGTGAGCCGCTTGGTCGCGGTGATGGTCAGGGTCGTGCGGCCGGTGAGCCGGCCGGAGTCGAACCGGTAGGCGTCGCGGATCCGGTAGCGCTCGACGTCGATGCCGGCGTTGCCGTCCATCGGGAAGTACGGGTCGCCGATCCCCGTGACGGTGGGCTGGCTGGCGAGGGCAGTGGGCTCGGCTGCCTGGCCGACGCAGCCGGTGAGCAGGGCGGTACCCGCGGCAGCAGCCAGCACGACGCCCGGGATCCGGCCCACCTTCGTGACGCTAGGTGTGCACCCCCCCGGCGACCAGCACGATCGCGCAACGATCGGCCCGGCCGGTCACAGCACCAGCACGCCGTCCTTGGCGATCGTTCGAGCGTCGACCCTGACGGTGTCGGGGTAGATCACGCCGGCCCCGGTGTTCAGCAGCACCACCTCGTCGTCGGGCGAGAGCCAGCCCGTGCGCGCGAGGTGCCGGGCCGCGGTCACCGTGGCGGCGCCCTCGGGACAGAGGAACATGCCCTCGAGCCGGGCAGTGAGCGCGAGATCGGCGAGCAGGTCGGCGTCGTCGACCGCGACGGCGGTCCCGTTGGTCTCCCTCACCGAGCGCAGGATCAAGAAGTCGCCGAGGGCCTTGGGGACGTTGATGCCGAAGGCGACCGTCGAGGAGTCCTCGACCTTGACCGACTCCTCGGCTCCGTTCTCGAAGGCGGTGACGATCGGTGCGCACCCCGTCGCCTGCACCGCAACCAGACGGGGCAGGTCTCCCTCGACCCAGCCCAGGTCGCGAGCCTCGACGAGCGCCTTGTGGATGCCGATCAGCCCGACGCCGCCTCCGGTCGGGTAGAGGATCACGTCGGGCATCCGCCAACCGAGCTGCTCGGCGAGCTCGAGTCCCATGGTCTTCTTGCCCTCGATACGGTACGGCTCCTTGAGGGTGGCCACCTCGAACCACTCCTCGTCACTGGCCTCCACGGCCGCGCCGACGAGCCGGCCGGCGTCGGAGATCAGACCGTCGACGAGCCGGAGGTCGCCGCCGGTGACGACGGTCTCGGCGCGAGTGATCCGCGGCGCGTCCACGGGCATCGCGATGGTGGCGCGGAGGCCGGCCCGGGCGGCGTACGTCGACCACGCGGCGCCGGCGTTGCCGTTCGTGGGCATCACCAGCCGTCTGCGCGCCGAGCTCCTTGGCGCGTGAGACGCCGACGGCCGCTCCTCGTGCCTTGAACGAGCCCGTCGGCAGCAGGCCGTCGTCCTTGACCATCAGGCGAGGCAGGCCGAGCTCCCTTCCCAGCCGTGGCGCGGGCAGCAGCGGGGTCATCCCCTCGCCGAGGGTGACGACGTGCTCGGCCCCCGAGACGGGCAGCAGCTCGTGGTAGCGCCAGAGGTCCGGCGCCCGCCCCGCGATCTGCCTGGGGTCGGTGGACACGCGAGAGAGGTCGTACCTCGCCAGCAATGGCGAGCCCTCGACAGGGCAGAGCCCCTGCAGCACGGTGGCGTCGTACGTCGCAGCACACCGCGGGCACTCCAGATGGTCGAGCGCGCTGAAGGTCACCCGTCCATCAAACCTGGGACTGCTCCACCGCCAGCACCAGGGTCCGGAGCAGATCCGCGAGCCGTCGCTGCTCGGCGTCCGAGAGGACGTCGAGCAGGGCTGCTTCGTCGCGACCCTCGTGCTGGCCGTGGCGGTCGAACGCCTCGCGACCGGCGGCGGTGAGCTCGACGTGCACGCGCCGGCGGTCGTCGGGGTCGGTGGTCCGGGTGATCAGCCCGTCGTCCTCGAGCGGAGAGAGGCGTGCGGACAGTGCGCCGCGGCTGAGCCCGAGCTGCTCGGCGAGCTCGGAGGGCTGCGCGGTGTACGGCGGCCCGAGCCGTCGCAGCGCCAGCAGCACCTTGAACGACGCCCGGCCGAGCTCGTCGTCGGCGAGCGCCACCTCGCGGGCCCGGGCCAGGTGCTTGGTCAGCAGCATGAGCCGGGCGACGACCTGCTCGTGGAGCGGGTCCATCCACGGCAGCTCGCGCTGCCACAGCGCGACGTGGCGGTCGACGGAGTCCTGGCGGGTGCGTCTTGGGGTCATGGAAGTAGTTTTCTCGCGAAAAGTTTTGGACGAAACTATTCTCGCACGTCATGACGACCACGACCGATCTCGCCACCGTCCGCGAAGCGGCGCTCGACCTCGCCCTGGCCACCTGGTACGACGAGGCGTTGCGGCTGCTCGACGCCACCCAGACCGACGACCCGCAGGGTCGGTTGTTGCTGGCTCTGACCGCGGCCGACGTCGCCGACCGCGCCGACCACGTGTTCGGGAGGAGCGAGGCGCCGAAACGGTTCGAGGCCCTCGACGCCGAGCTGGCGGCGTACGAACCCGACCCGTCGCTCGCCTGGAACGTGGCGTGGGTCCGGGTCCGCCGCGGCTACTCGCTGGCGATCCGCAACCCCGACGGCTCGTATCGGATGGGGCCTGACGGCCGCGAACCTGGCGAGATCGACGCGCTCGTCGCCGAGGCGACCCGCCTGCGCGACGAGGCTCCCGACGAGGCAAGGCGTGGCTGGGCATCGATGTGCCTGGGCTGGATCACCGACAACCTGCTGGCCGACCGCGATGCCGCGCCCGCACACTACGAACCCGCCCTCGAGGCCGCGCGGGCATCTGGTGACCCCGTGCTGCTGTTCGAGGCGCAGCGCCACCTCGGGGACCACGCCCACGACGACGGCGACCTCGCCGGCGCGCGCGAGCGATGGGAGGAGTCGACCGCCGCCGGCGCCCGGGCGCGGCACATCGGCGGGACGCTCGCGCAACAGCTGCTGCTGGCCGTGCTGCATCGCGACGAGGGTGACGAGGCGGGTGCCCGGGCGATCGCCGGCGAGGTGCTGCGGTGGGCTGGCGCCATCGGTGCGGTCAGCGCCGCGCGCCAGGCCGAGAGCTTCCTGGCCGGCGTCGACCCGACCCGCGCCCCGGACGACCAGGGCGCTGATCGCTGGTATCCGCCGACGCTGGTTCCAGTACGGCGCCGGGGCGGGGAGGGTGAACTCGTGCAGCTACGCGCAGAACACCTCGACCGGGCTCTCGGTATCGGCGAGCGGGAGCCGCGGCTCTCGTGGCGGCTGCCTGCGGGCACCAGCCGCCAGGTCGCCTACGAGGTCGAGGTCGACGACGGCACGAGCGTCCGTGTCGAGGGCGACGCGCACGTGCTGGTGCCGTGGCCGGGCAAGGCGCTGGCGTCGGGCGAACGCCGGGAGGTGCGGGTTCGCGTCGAGACCGAGACCGGTCTGGGCGAGTGGTCCGAGCCGCTTGTCGTGGAGGCCGGGCTGCTCGACCCCGAGGACTGGTCTGCCTCCTGGATCTCCACCGGCGCCGCCGCCGGACCGGCGGGGCACCGGCCGGCGTACCTGCTGCGGGGCGAGGTCGTCGTCGACCAGCCCGTCGTCCGGGCCCGCCTCTACGCGACCGCGCACGGGATCTACGAGGCGTCGGTCGACGGGCAGCGGGTCGGCAGCGACGAGCTCACGCCCGGCTACACGGAGTACGCCTCCCACACCCAGGTCCAGGCCTACGACGTGACGTCCGTGCTGACGCCCGGCACCCACGTGGTCGAGGCGCTGCTGGCCGACGGCTGGTACCGCGGCCAGGTCGGCATGCTCAACGCCCACGACCAGTGGGGCACCGAGACGGCCTTCCTGGCGCAGGTGCACCTCGAGCACCCGGACGGCACGACCACCGTCGTCGGCACCGACGCGTCCTGGCGCTGGGCCACCTCGCACATCACCGAGGTCGACCTGATCGAGGGCCAGAAGGAGGACCGCCGACTCCTGGCGGTCGAACCCCAGTGGTCGCCGGTAGCCGTCAGCGACGGTGGGTACGACGCCCTGGTCTGCTCGCCGGCCCCGCCGGTGTTGGCGATCGAGGAGCTCCGTCCGGTCTCGGTCACCGAGGTACGGCCCGGCGTCCACGTCGTCGACCTCGGGCAGAACATCAACGGCCGCGTCCGCCTCTCGTCGTTGGGCCCTGCCGGGACCCGGACCACGATGACCCACGGTGAGGCGCTCGGTCCCGACGGCGACGTGACGATGGAGCACCTGCGCCCGAACGCGCCGTTCCTCCCCGAGCCCTTGAGCGCCGGGCAGGTCGACGTCGTGGTCTCCGCAGGAGTCGAGGGCGACGTCTTCGACCCGCGCTTCACCACGCACGGCTTCCGGTACGTCCGCGTCGAGGGACACCCCGGCCCGGTCACCGCCGACGACGTGACCGGGGTCGTGGTGCACACCGACCTGCCGCCCCGCGGGGCTTTTGCGTGCAGCGACGAACGCATCAACCGGCTGCACGAGGCGGCCGTCTGGTCGTTCCGCGGCAACGCCTGCGACATCCCGACCGACTGCCCGACCCGAGAGCGCGCGGGTTGGACGGGCGACTGGCAGCTGTACGTCCCGACGGCGTCGTACCTCTTCGACGTCGCCGGCTTCTCCGTGAAGTGGCTGCGCGACCTCGTCGTCGAGCAGTGGGAGGACGGCAACCTCGGCAACATGGCGCCGATGCCGATCGCCGAGCGCACCGGCTTCCTGGAGAAGATGAACGGCTCGGCAGGCTGGGGCGACGCGGTGGTGCTGGTGCCGTGGGAGCTCTACGAGGAGTACGGCGACACCGCGGCGCTGGCCGAGAACTGGCCGGCCATGGTGCGCTGGCTCGACCGTGTGGAGCAGATGGCCACGGGCTCGCGGCACCCCTCGCGGGTCGAGCGAAACGCCGTGCCGCTGCCGCACGAGCAGTACCTCTGGGACACCGGCTTCCACTGGGGCGAGTGGCTCGAACCCGGCGGCGAACCCTCGGACTTCCCGAAGTTCATCGCGGCCGACAAGGCCGACGTCGCAACTGCCTTCTACGCGTGGTCGACCCGGCATGCCTCGCAGATCGCCGGGGTGTTGGGGCGCGACGAGGACGCCGAGCGCTACGCCGCGCTGAGCGCCGCGGTCGTAGACGCCTGGCGACGAGAGTTCGTCTCCGCCGCCGGGCGGATCGAGCCGCACACGCAGGCGAACCTGGTACGCGCCCTGCGGTTCGGGCTGGTTGCCGACGAGCACCGCCAGCGCGCCGCGGACGACCTGGCGACCCTGGTGCACGACGCCGAGGACCACCTGGCCACCGGCTTCCTCGCGACGCCGGACCTGCTGCCCGTGCTCGCCGACCACGGCCACCTGGACCTGGCCTACGCGCTGCTCTTCCAGGACTCCGAGCCGTCGTGGCTGGCGATGATCGATCGCGGTGCCACGACGATGTGGGAGCGCTGGAACGGTGTCGACGCCGACGGCGTACCCCACGAGTCCCTCAACCACTACTCCAAGGGCGCCGTGATCTCGTTCCTGCACCGGTACGTCGCCGGGTTGCGGCGGCTCGAGCCGACCTGGCGCCGGTTCCGCGTCGAGCCGATGCCCCTGACTGTGACCGGTGGTGGGATCACGTCGGCATCCACGTCACACGAGTCACCGCACGGCCAGATCGAGGTGTCCTGGACGCTGGGCGACTCGCTGGCCTTGTCCGTCACCGTTCCGCCTGGCTGCGTCGCCGAGGTGGTGCTGCCGCAGGGTGACGTTCGAAGTAGGCCCGGGTACGCACCGCTTCTGACGGCCGGCAGGTGGTTCGAGGCTCGGCCTGGCGGTCACACTCAACCACCGAGAAACGATCGGTGGTTGAGGTGAGGAGCGCATGACGAGCCTTGCCGTCACGGACGGCGGGAATCAGGCGTGGCAGGCGATGGGGCCGCCGTGGAAGGCGACCATGTCGGGCCACACGCGGGGGACGTTGAGTGTCGGGTCCTCCGGGTTGCCGTCGAGGGCGGCGTACGCGCGGTGGAGGTTGCCGACGAACCGCTCGGTCTCGGCCCAGGACTCGTACTCGTTGTCGCGGTGCTTCTGCGCGGCTTCGAGCGGGGTGAGGCCGGCGGCGTACGTCTCGGCCGCGACGTCCTGCACGTAGGCGAGGTAGCCGTCGAGGTCGTCGAGCAGCCGAGGTACGTCGTCGCCGCGGCAGACCGGGCCGTGGCCGGGCAGCAGCACCTCGGCGTCGAGGTCGCGCATCTGACGCAGCGCCTCGCGGAACCCGGCGATCGAGCCCTCGAGCACGAACGGCTGTCCGCCGTTGAAGGCGAGGTCGCCGGCGAAGAGCACCTTCTGCTCGGGCAGCCAGACGTACACGTCGTTGCTCGTGTGAGCCGCCTGTCCGACCGCGCGCAGCTCGACGGGGAAGCCGTCCAGGTGCATGGTCAGCCGGTCGGCGAAGGTGATCTCGGGGGGCCGCAGGGTCAGGTTGCCGTAGTCGGGCGCGGTGATGACCTTGGTCGCCTCGAGGCCGGCCCGGAGCACCATCTCGCGGCACTTGTCGTGGCCGATCACCACGGTCTCGGGCGGCAGGAAGCAGTTGCCGTAGGTGTGGTCGGGGTGATGGTGGGTGTTGACGACCGCGCGGGGCGCACCGACGCTGACCTCCGCCACTGCCGCGAGCACCTGTCGGGTGCGCTTCTCCGTCGAGGTGGTGTCGACGAGTACGGCGGTGCCCGCGGAGTCCACGACGACGCCGCAGTTGTTGACCATCCAGCCGCCGTCGGGCTGTACGTAGGCGTACATCCCCCCGTCACTGTTTCGGGCCAGCTCTTCCACGTACGGCGCGCCGTTGTCCCACGTCATGGCATCAGTCAGCCGTAGGAACCCCAGCACAGACAAGGGGTTGTGGGCATCACCACCGCCTATCGCTGCCATGCGCACGAGAGGGTTCCTCCCTTCGCCGCACCCTGGTGGACTTGCGCGGTGACGGACACGAGCGCGCCCACGCGGATCACCTCGATCCGCTGGCCGCTGCTGCTCGTGCTCGCGTCGCTCGCGGCCGTCGCGCCCGTCGCCACCGACCTCTACCTCCCGGGCTTCCCGGAGATCGCCGCCGATCTCCAGGTGGCTCCGAGCGCGGTCCAGCTGACGCTGACGTCGTTCCTGGCCGGGCTCGCTTTCGGCCAGCTGGTGATGGGACCGATGTCCGACCGCCTCGGCCGACGCGGGCCTCTGGTGGTGAGTGCCAGCGTCTGTGTCGCTGCAGGCGTCGTCTGCGCCGTCGCTCCGAACCTGCCCGTCCTCGTGCTCGCCCGACTGGTGCAGGGTTTCGCCGGTGCCGGGGGCATGGTCATCGGGCGCGCGATCATCGCCGACGTCGTCACGGGCCGGGCAGCCGCCAGGGCCTTCACGCTGATGATCACCGTCGGTGGCGTGGCGCCGGTGCTCGCGCCGCTGGTCGGCGGCCTGCTCGCCGATCCGGTCGGGTGGCGGGGCATGCTCTGGACGGTCGCGGCTCTGTGCGCGGCGATGCTGCTGGGCGTGTTGCTGGTCGTCCCCGAGACGCACCCGGCCGACGTACGTCGAGCATCGGGCGCGACGGTGCGGGACGGCGTCCGCACTGTCTTGCGCACGCCGGCGTTCCGGGCCCCGCTCGCGGTGTTCTCACTGAGCTTCGGCGTGATGATGGCCTACATCTCGTCCTCGCCGTTCGTCTACCAGAACGTCGTCGGGCTCGACGAGATCGGCTACGCGATCGCCTTCGGCGTGAACGCCGCCGGCCTGATCGGCCTCGGCTGGGTGGCCAGCCACCTCGTCGACCGCTGGCCGCCGCGGACGATGGTGCGCACCGCCGTCGCTGTCCAGCTCCTCGGCACGCTCGCGTTCCTGGGCCTGGCGGTCGCGGACGCCCCGGCGTGGCTGTTGCCGATCCCGATCTTCGTCGCCGTCGCCTCCAACGGCGCCATCATGGGCAACTCCGCTGCCCTGGCGATGGCTGAGGTGCGGCCGGTCGCCGGCACCGGAAGCGCCGTGCTCGGCTTCGCCCAGTTCGGCCTCGGCGCGGTCGTCGCTCCGCTCGTCGGCCTGGGCGGCGAGGCGTCGGCCGTCGTACCGGCCCTGGTGATGACCGTCTCGTCAGCCTTCGGTCTTGCCGCCAGCCGCCGGCTGTGAACCCGGGACGTCGATCACGTCTCGAGCCATCGATCGGCTCGATACGTCATGACGTTGACGGGAGCTGGCTCAGTCGACGGCGGCGTCCTCGACGGCGACGGCGACGTCGTACAGCAGCCGCCGCAGCCAGACGACGGCCGGCTCGGTGTCGCGGCGAGGGTGCCAGTGGGCTGCCTCGGTGATGTGCACGGGTTCCAGGGGGGTGTCGGCGATGACGAGGTCGAGGATGGCGAGGCACCGGTGGGCCAGGCGGGCGGGTACGAAGGCGCACATCTCGGTGCCGCTGACGGCGAAGGGCAGCGTCAGCAGTGACGTGACCTGGACGAGCACCGGACGACCGATGATGCCGACGCGCTCCATCTCGACCTCGAGCGGGCGCTTGCGCTCACCGGCCGTCCCGAACGAGGCGACGGCCTGCGGCATCCCTTGCAGGTCGTCGTGCGACAGCGCGCCGTCGGAGAGGCGGGCGTTGTTGCGGTCGACGACGCACACGAGGTGGTCGGTGAAGACCGGCTGGCGGCGGCCGGGGAACTCGAAGCCGAGCGGCGCCAGGATCAGGTCCTGGCGGAGCAGCTGGCTCTCGAACTGTTCGGGTGCGACGTCGAGGGACTCCAGCGCCACGGAGCAGCCAGGGGCCTGCTCGGCCAGCAGCCGTGTGAGCGGTTCGGCGAGGACCGTCATCGCGTACGCCGACATGCTCACGGTGAACAGCCGGTTGCTGGAGGTCGGGTCGAACTCGCGTTGGTTGCCGAGCAGCGCCTCCGCGGCCTCGACGGCCTCCTCCACGGCCGGCTTGAGCCGTTCGGCCAGCGGCGACAGCTCGAACCCGCGGCCGACCCGCACCAGCAGCTCGTCGTCGAAGTGCTTGCGCAGCCGGGTGAGCGCGCCACTCATGGCTGGCTGGCTCATCGTCATCCGCTCGCCGGCGTGAGTGAGGTTGCGCTCCTCCAGCAGGGCGTGCAGGGCGAGGAGCAGGTTGGCGTCGACCTCGCGCAAGCGCTCCTTCACGACACCTCCCTCGCCTCGGACCCGCCGTGACTCTAGTGTCACCACCATGGCCTTGGGCGGCACCGACCTCAACCTGCTGCTGCCGCTCAAGGTGCTGCTCGAGGAGGGCAACGTGACTCGGGCCGGGCAGCGGCTCGAGCTCAGCCAGCCAGCGATGAGCGCGGCGCTCGCCCGGCTCCGTCGCCGCTTCGACGACGAGCTGCTCGTGCGGGCCGGGCGCGACTACGAGCTCACGCCGTTGGCCCGTGACCTGCTGCCGGAGGTCCAGCACGCCGTACGCCTGCTGCAGCGTGCCCTGGAGCTGGAGGACGAGTTCGACCCCGCGACCAGCGACCGCACCTTCCGGATGGCGATGAGCGACTACGCGATCGCGGTCGTGCACGAGCCCCTGGTCCGGCTGCTTGCGCGCGGCCGCGCCCGGCGTACGCCTCTCGATCGAGAACCTCGGGCCGGACGCCCGCTCCTCCGACCGCGTGCTGCTCGAGCACGACGCCCTGATCGCCCCGCTGGGGTTCGGCTTCCCGGGCGAGTCCAAGCCGTTGTGGCGGGACCGGATGGTGCTGATCGCCGACCGCCGCAACTCCCGGCTCGACGGGGGTCAGCTCGCCCTGGCCGATCTCGCCGAGCTCGGGCACGCCGTGAGCAGCTTCGGGCCCGGCATCCTCACGCCCGCCGACCGAGCCTTCGGCGAGCTCGGCATCGAACGACGGGTGACCCTGCAGGTGGCCGGCTTCCTGCCGCTGCCGTTCGTGATCGAGGGCACCGACCTGGTCGCGGTCGTCCCGGAACGCCTGGCCCGCCTGCACCTGCGCGACGATGGCCCGGTGGTGATGATCGAGCCGCCGTTCGGCGAGGTGGTGCTGGCCGAGGGCTACTGGTACGCCTCCGACCGTCTTTCCGACCCGGCCCACCGCTGGCTGTTCGCGCGGCTCGACGAGCTGGCCGAGGAGCTGGCGACCGATGGCTGACACCGTGCGGACGGGCCTCGTCGGCGCCGGCCCCTGGGCGACCGTGATGCACGCCCCGCTGCTCGCCGGAGGCCCGGGCACCAGCCTCGAGGCCGTGTGGGCCCGTCGCGAGGAGGCTGCGACGGAGCTTGCCCAGCAGTACGGCGCCTCGGTGGCGGGCTCGTTCGAGGAGCTGCTCGAGCGGTGCGACGCCATCGCGTTCGCCGTGCCTCCCGACGTACAGGCGGAACTGGCGCCCCGGGCTGCCGCGGCCGGCAAGCACCTGCTGCTCGAGAAGCCGCTGGCCTTCGACCTCACCGACGCCGAACGGCTCGCCGCCGCGGTCGACGAGGCGGGGGTCAGCACGCTCCTGTTCCTCACCAACCGGTTCACCGCCGAGGGCCGCGAGTTCGTGCGCCGCGTCGCGGAGGCCGAGCCTCAGGCCGCGCAGGCCAGGTCCCTCGGCGGCGGCTCGCTTCCCGGCTCGTTCTTCGCGACGCCGTGGCGGGTCGCCCGAGGCGCCCTCCTCGACCTCGGGCCGCACGTGCTCGACCTCCTGGTCACCGCCCTGGGGCCGGTCGCCGAGATCACCGCCACCGGTGACCCGACGCGGGTCGTTGCCCTGACCACACGGCACGAGTCCGGGGTCCTGGGCCAGGCCCTGCTCTCGATCACCACGGCGAACGCGGAGGACGCGCTGGTGTGCCACGTCCACACCGACACCGGGCCCGTCGTCTTCGACAGCAGGACGGTCAGCGACCACGCGCAGGTGCTGTCCGACGATCGCGGGCGAGTTCTCCGAGTCGGTCCGCACCGGTGTCCCGCACGAGCTCGACGTCCACCGCGGAGTGATGCTGCAGCGGCTGCTCGAGCAGGCCGAGCGGTCGCTGGGCTGACCCTGACCGCGTGGTTGAGGTAGGGCCTGGCGGCCCTACACCGAAACCCCGTGACTGGTCGATGCCGCTGGTTTGAGGTCTGAGGAGCGCTAGCGACGAACCTCGAACCTCAACCGCGACGAAGCTACTCCCAGTGGTTGCGGTTGGTCGCGCCGTCGGGGCCGGCGAGGTAGCCGACGAAGAGCCCGTCGGGATCACGAACGGCGCGGATCTCCTGCAGGCGTTGGAAGTTCTCGTCCGACATGAACCGCACCTGACGGCGCGACAGGTCGGAGTCGCCGAGGTACTGGCCGACGGTCACGGGCTCGAGATCGGCCATCACCGACGCCAGCCAGTCGACACACCGCGCGTCGTCCTCGGGCGACTCCCACGCGACGTACGACGCCAGGTAGACCTCCGACTGCATCGAGAACGCCATGTCGGGCAGGGGCCGCAGCGGCGCCATGCTGAACCAGATCGTGAAGGCCTTGTCGTTCGGCAGTGTCGTGTAAGCACGGCGCATCGCCGGCACGACAGCCGAGGCGGGCCCCGACAGCCAGGCGTTGTCGACCGCCCAGCGGTGGCCTTCGGGGTTGTCGTGCAGCTGCCGCTTGCGCTGCTCGTCGATCGTGGTCGGCACGGCGTCGAGCACGAACAGCGCACGGTCGAGTGCCGGCGACGTGCGGAACGGCGCGAGGGCGGCGTCCGCCTCCTCGGCTGAGGAGACCAGCGCGACGCCGGTCACCAGCAGCACGGGATCGGCCGCGATCTCGAGGTCGGTCTTGGTCAGCGCGACGATCTCCACGGTGTCGGCCACCGAGCCGTGCAGCGAGTGCAGCCAGGTCATCACCTCGTCGAAGTCGTCGAGGTCGTAGGCCTGCACGGTCTGCGCGACGTGGGCAGGGGCCGGCAGGGTGCGCAGGTGGAACCGCGTCACGACGCCGAAGAAGCCCGGTCCCGCGCCGCGCGCGGCCCAGTACAGATCGGCGTTCTCGGACGCCGAGGCCCGCACCAGCTCGCCGGTCGCCGGTGACGACGTCGACCGCCTCGACGTACTCCGCGGCCCAGCCGAGCCCACGGGCGTTCCAGCCCTGGCCGCCCTGCAGCAGGAAGCCGCCGATGCCGACGGTCGGGCAGTGCCCGCCGGGGAAGAAGCGGCCGCGCGCCTCCAGGTACGGCGCCAGCTCGGCGCCGCCCTGCACCGCCGGCGACGCGGTCGCGATGCCGGTCGTCTCGTCGTACGAGATCTCGCGCATCGCCCCGAGGTCGATGACGAGGGCGTCGGTGCGCACCGACCACTGCGCCCAGCTGTGGCCGCCGGAGCGCACCGCGACCTGCCAGCCCCTCTCACGGGCCAGCAGGACCGCGGCCACCACCTCGGCCTCGGTGGTGGGCCGCACCACCGCTGCAGGTTCGCGGGAGGTCAGCCGTCGGTTGAAGATCCGGTCGACGCGGGCCTCCTCGAAGCCGGCGTCGTCACGAAGCAGCATCAGGCCAGTCACTAAGCGGGGCGACCAGCGCACCGAGCGTCTGGCCCATGATCCGGCCCGGGTCGGCGCCGGGGGTGTCGGGGTGGATCTCCCAGTCGGCCAAGGTGAGGCTGTTGTCGAGCACCATCTTCACCCTCGGGAAGCGCCGCTCCATGAACGCCGGCAGCACCTCCTCGACGGGAGCGCCCGCAGTCAGCATCTCGGCCAGGATCACCGCGTCCTCGGCGCACATCGCCGCGCCCTGCGCGATCAGCGGAGGGCAGGCGTGAGCGGCGTCGCCGATGATGATCGTGCGGCCGCGGTACCACGGGGAGTCGACGCAGATCGCCTCGATCCACTGGTAGTTGACGGTCGCGTCGTCGGCGAGCGAGTCGCGTACCTGGCCCCAGATGCCGCCGTACCCCTGGCCCCGCTCCTTCAGCTGCGCGCCCTTCGGGCCCTCGCCGACGAACGAGCGGTCGAGGTTCTCCTCGAGCAGGAAGGCGTAGCAGAGGTCCTCGGAGATCGGGGTGTAGCCGGCCTTGTACTTCGGGCCGCCGAAGTAGAGCTCGGAGCAGTCCATCTCGGGAGGTCGCTTGGCGACCGTGCGCCAGATGCCCATGCCCACTGGCTGCGGCTGGTCCTCGATGCCGATCATCGCGCGCACCTTGGAGCGGATGCCGTCGGCGCCGACGACCAGGTCGACGGTCTCGGTCGAGCCGTCGGAGAGCGTCGCGAGCACAGAGTCGCCCCTGTCGTCGATCGACTCGATGGTCGTGCCGACGCGGACGTCGACGCCGGCCTTGACGACCTCGTCGGCCAGGATGTCGGCCAGGTCGCTGCGCAGCGCACCCATGGTCCCGGGCAGGTCCGGGCCACCCATCGGCGGCGTGGGGATCTCCATGATCACGTGGCCGTCGGGCGACTTCATCCGCAGGTGGCTGAAGGCGAAGCCGTGCTCGGCGAGCCGGTCGTAGATGCCGACCGCCTGGAACGCCTTGAGCGCGTTGCCCTGCAAGGTGATCCCGTGGCCGCCGCCGCCGAGCTCGCTGCGTACCTCGACGAGCACGACCTCGACGCCCTTCTGGGCAAGGGCGAGCGACAGCACGCCGCCGGCGATGCCGCCGCCGACGACGAGCACTCGTCCAACCTGTGTGGGGGCTTGCGACTCGGACATGGGGACTCCTAGGTCGTGGTGATGGCGGACGGTACGCCGCCTCGGACGGTGTCGGCCATCAGCTCGAGCACGCGCTCGACCGGCTCGACGTCGGCGGACAGGTTGAGGAAGCCGTGCAGCAGTCCCGCGGCGAGCACGCGACGTACGTCGACCCCGGCGGCCGAGAGGTGCTCGACGAAGGCGTCGCCCGTCGTCCGCAGGTCGTCGTACTCGGCCACGACCAGCAGCGTCGGGCACAGCCCGGTCGCGTCGGCAAGAGCGGGGAAGGAGTAGCCGTCGGCAAGCGAGAGCGGCCCGCCGAGGTAGTTGGCGTTGATGCCGGCGGTGGCCTCGGGGGTGAACCGCAGCACGGGCGGCACCTGGTCGAGGGCCTCGGCCACGTCGGCCGAGGGCACGGGCAGCTCGGGGTGCAGCACCGGGTAGATGGCGACCAGGCTCGCGGGCTGCCAGTCGTCCTCGTCGCGTAACCGGAGGGTCACTGCGGTGGCCAGGTTGCCGCCGGCGCTGGCGCCACCGACGTGGATGTGGTCCGGGTCGATACCGAGATCGGCGGCCGAGGCACGCAACCAGCGGGTTGCCGCGACGCAGTCGTCGAGCGGTACCGGGTGGTGCACGCCGCCGACAGCCAGCCGGTAGTCGACGCTGACCACGACCGCACCGGCGCGAGTGCAGATCTCGCGCGCGGTGAGGTCGGCTTCGGGCATGTCCAGGTCGCCGAACATGAAGGCGCCGCCGTGCAGCCAGAGCAGGGCCGGGCGGTCGGCGCCGCCGGTCGCCGGCTCGTAGACCCGAACAGGCACCGGGCCATGCGGCCCGTCGATGGTGAGGTCGCGGGTGGCCACGTCCGGGACCGGGCCGAGAGGCGGCTCCATGTACTCCCGCATCCGCCGGTCGAGCTCGGGGTCGGCCATCGCCGCCTGGATCGACGGGATGCCGTCGAGCAGGTAGAAGCGGTCGGCGAACGCCGGGTGGATGCCCACGTGCTCAGCCCGCGGCCGGGACGGGGAACATCGACGCACGGGATCCGGTGATCCAGCCGACCACGTGGTCGCGGTCGGTGCCGGCGGCGGGTACGTCGGCGACCTTGCGGCCGCGGTTGAGGATCACGATGCGGTCGGCGACCTCGTAGCAGAGCGGGAGGTCGTGGGTCACGATCACGATCGCGATCCCCTGGTCGGCCATCCGCCGGATCAGCGCCTCGACGTTCTTGGTCTGTTCGTAGCCCAGCGCGGCGGTCGGCTCGTCGAGCAGCAGGATGCCCTGCGACTCGCCGTTGACCCGGATCGCGCTGCGGGCCAGGGCCACGACCTGGCGCTGGCCTCCCGAGAGCATCTCCACCGGCCTGGTCATCGGGGCGGTGCGCACACCGAGCCGGTCCAGCTCGGCCTCCGAGGACTTGCGCATCGCCTTGCGGTCGACGAAGCCGAGCAGGCCGAGCAGGCCGCCTCGCAGCTGCTCCTGGCCCATGTTGAGGTTGGTCGAGATGTCCTGTGGCTCGACGAGCGCGAGGTCCTGGTAGACCATCTGGATACCCGCCTCGGCGGCGTCGCTCGGCGCGTGGAACGACTGCTGGACGCCGTGCACGTGGATGCTCCCGTGTGAGGGCTTGTGCGCGCCCGACATCACCTTGAGCAGCGTCGACTTCCCGGCGCCGTTGTCGCCGAGCAGGGCCACGACCTCTCCAGGCATGACGTGCATGTCGATGCCGTCGAGCGCGCGGACGAAGCCGTAGTGGAGCTCGATGTCACTGAGCCGGAGGGCCGGGGTGTCGGCCGAGGATGTGCTTGTCATGGGTCAGCCCTGTTTCGCGTGGACGGAGAGGTTGGCGGACATCAGCCGCTCGGAGACGGCGCTCTGCAGCGCGCGCTCGAACATCAGGGAGCCGAGCAGCAGTACGCCGGTGGCCACGATCGCCCAGTAGGGCTGGATGCCGCGGATGGTGAGGCCGTTGGCGATGGTCGCCAGGATCAGGGCGCCCACAAGGACGCGCGGCAGGCTGCCGCGGCCGCCGGTGAGGGCGACGCCGGCCAGCGCGACCGCGGTGAGCGCCGTGAAGATGATCGCCGGGCTCGCGGCCGGGTTGGCCTCGGTGACATTGGCGGTGTTGACCAGACCGCCCACGGCAGCCAGGGTTCCCGAGATCACGAAGCCGACGACCTTGTAGCGGTCGCTGTGGATGCCGGCGCGGCGTACCGCCTCGGCGTTCGCACCGACCGCCATCAGCCGCAGACCGTCACGGGTCCGGGTCAGGAAGACCGTGCCGACGATGAAGACCACCGCCACGATGAACACCGGCGCCGGGATCCCGGGGAAGGTCTCCCCGGCCTCGCCGATCCGGAAGTAGCGGTGGGTACCCATGAACTCGAGCTGGGTCAGGCCGGGGAAGGTGTAGCCACCGGCCACGACCGCTGCGAGTCCGGTCAGCACCGACAGCGTGCCGATGGTGACGATGATCGGGTTGAAGCCTCGCAGCGTGATGAACCCGTTGACCAGGCCGACGACGATGCCGCAGGCGAGGCCCGCGAGCAGGCCGATCCAGGTGGGGTAGTCATGGGTGAGGAGCCAGCCGCACACACAGCTGGCGATGGCCGCCGTACCTGGCAGGGACAGGTCGAGGACGCCGGTCATGATGCCGATGCCCACCCCCGCCGCGAAGAGAGCAGTGAGCGCCCCGGCGTTCGCGATGAGGAGCGCGTTGGTTGTCGTGAAGAAGTACGGCGACGCCCAGAACGCGAAGAACACGATCAGCAGGCCCCACAGCATGAAGATGCCGCGGTCGCGCAGGAAGACCAGTACCGAGACGCTGCGGGGCACGTCGCTGCCGGTGGGGACCGGCGCGGGGCCGGGGCTGGTGGCCCCGGCCTCGACGTCGGACTGGTCCCGGGCCTGATCACTTGCTTGGGTCACATCGGGGGTGGTCATGGTGCTCAGCTGTCTGCCTTCACGACTTCCTGGGGCACGGTCAGCTGCACTCCAGTCGCCTCGGGGTCGTCGATCATCGCGACGAGCGCGTCGAACGACTGGGCCATGTCGGCCTCGAACTGGAGGGCGACGGACGCGTAGATCTTGCCGTCCTTGACCGCCTGCAGGACCTCCTCGTTGCCGCCCGTCTCGGTGAGGCAGGGCAGCTCCTTGCCGGCGGAGGCGAAGGCGCCGAGCGCGCCGAGCGAACCCTCGTCGTTCTGGCCCATGACGGCGGTGATGTCGGGGTTGCCCTGGAGCGCGGAGCCCACGTCGGTCTGCGCCTTGGCGCGGTCGGAGATGGTGATGGTCTGGACGATCTCGGCGTCGGGAGCGGTCGCGGCCAGGGCGGCCTTGATGGCCTTGTCCTGCTCCTCCTTGCCGGCGGTGCCGGGCTGGCTCTCGCCGTAGAGGACCTCCGCCTTGCCGTCCAGCTTCTCGTTGATGCAGTTGCCGAGCTCCTCGCCCATGGCCTTGCCCTGGGCGGCGTAGTCGATCGTGGAGAACGAGACGCCGGGCTCGAGGCCGTCGAGGCCGTAGTCAGCGGGCGTGCCGTTGAGGATCAGGGGCACGTCCTTGTCCAGCGCGGTCTGCACCAGCGGAGCTGCGGCCGGGGGCGCGATCATGATCGCCCAGGCGCCGTCCACGGAACCGGACTCCACGGCCGTGGTCAGGTCCGTGACCTGCTTCTGCGGGTCCATGTTGGGGTCCTGGACGACGACCTTGTAGCCCTGGGACTCCCCGTAGTGGGTGACGCCCTCGGACAGGCCCTTCATCGCCGGGATGGCCAGGCCGATGGGGGAGAACGCGATGGTCTTGTTGCCCGAGTCGCCGGAGCCGGCCGTGTCGTCAGCCGCCGGGTTTCCTCCGGAGCTGGCGTCGCCGCCGCACGCGGCGAGGAAGGTCAGGCTGCCGACGGCGATCGCCGCGAAGGCGATCCGGCGGGGCTTGGAGCTTGCGAACATGGACTCTCCTGGTGTTCGAGGCGGTAGGACTGTTTGGGGACAAACCGCCTGTGCGGTCGGTCACACCAAACACCGAGGCCACCGAATCCAGAACCCCGATCGGGGTGATGCCAGGCATCGACGTGCGCGCTTTCCCCGGGCCGCCGACGCGCACCTAGCGTGACGGCGTCACCCCGTTCTCTCTCCCTCGAGGAGCACCCATGTCTTACGTCGTCGCCGCCACCTGGACCTGCGAGCCCGGCTCGGAGGACGTCGTCCGCGACGCCATCGAGAAGCTCACCCCGCCGTCCCGCGACGAAGAGGGCAACGTCTTCTACCAGGCCTACCAGGACCCCGCCGAGCCGTCGGTCTTCCGCCTGTTCGAGATCTACGCCGACGAGGAGGCGTACGCCGCCCACGGCGCGTCCGACCACTTCAAGACGTTCGCGCTGGAGCAGGCGATCCCCGTGCTCGCCAAGCGCGAGCGTGCGTTCTACGAGACGCTCGGCTGATCCGTCGTGAGACTCGCAGCCTTCCGCCGACGTGACATCGATCGGGCCGACGATCCGGAGGCCCGGTTCGTCGGCCTGGTGCTGGGCCAGGGTGACCACCTGCGGGTGCACCCCTTCGACGCCGGCGCCGACCTGGTCGAGCTGCTGGCCGAGACGCCCGAGTGGCGCGAGAGCCGGGCCGACGTCGCCGCCGCCGAGGACGGACTGACCCTCGACGAGATCGTGCTGCTCCCGCCCGTCTACCCGACCTCGATGCGCGACTTCCTGACCTTCGAGGCGCACGTCGACGGCATGGAGCGCGGCCATGGCAACCCGGGCCCGCCGGCCGAGTGGTACCAGGCGCCGGTGTTCCTCTTCATGGCCCCGCACGCCGTCACCGGTCCCTACGACGACGTGCTGATCGCTCCCGACACCGAGCGCTTCGACTTCGAGCTCGAGATCGCCGCGATCGTCTGCAAGGACGTTCGCAACGCCTCGCCAGCCGAAGCGCGCGACGCGATCGGCGGCTACTGCGTGATGAACGACTGGTCGGCCCGCGACGTGCAAGGCCGCGAGATGAAGCTCAAGCTCGGCCCGTCGAAGGGCAAGGACTTCGCCACCACGATCGGCCCCTGGGTCGTGACCGCTGACGAGCTCGACGCCTACCGCGACCAGGACGGGTTCCTCGACCTCGCGATGACGGTGAGCGTGAACGGCGTCCAGGTGGGCGCCGACCGTTCGGGCCACATGGGCTGGTCGTTCGAGCAGCTGGTCTCCTACGCTTCCCGCGCGTCCTGGGTGAAGGCCGGTGAGGTGCTCGCATCGGGCACGTGCGCCTCGGGCTCACTCGCCGAGTCCTGGGGTCGCACGGGTTCGCTGACCCCGCCGCCACTCGAGGTCGGCGACGTCGTGGAGATGACCATCGAGCACGTCGGCACGATCCGGAACCGGGTCGTCGCCTCGGACGAGACCTTGCCGCCGATTCCCGTTGCGCGGCGTCGGGTGAGCGAGGCGGTGTGACCGCGACGATCACCACCGTCGACCCGTCGACGGGCACGCGAGCTGGCGACGTACGACGCCCATGACGAGGCGGGCGTGGCTGCAGCGCTCGCCGGCGCGCACGCGGCGTACCTCGTCTGGTCCGCTCGTCCCCTGGGCGAGCGGACCGATCTCCTCGTCACCCTCGGCAAGCTCCTCACCGATCGGCGGGAGGAGTACGCCGCGCTGATCACGGCCGAGATGGGCAAGCCGCTGGCCGAGGCGCTGGCGGAGGTCGACAAGTGCGCCTGGAACTGCGACATCGTCGCCGAGCTGGCTCCCGGTTGGCTGGACGACCACGAAGTGGCATCCGGGGCGACGCGGTCGTGGCTGTCCTACGAGCCGCTGGGCGTGGTGTTCGCGGTGATGCCGTGGAACTACCCGTTCTGGCAGGTTCTCCGCTTCGCGTGTTCAGCTCTGGTCGCCGGCAACGCCGGCGTGCTCAAGCACTCGCCCAACGTGACGGGCTGCGCCCTGGCGATCTCGCGGCTGTTCGTCGACGCCGGCGCTCCATCCGGCCTGTTCACGACGGTGGTGCTGGCCGACTCCCAGCTGGGCGAGATGACGCCGCGGATCATCGGTGACCCAGTCGTGGCAGCGGTGACACTGACGGGTTCCGAGCGGGCCGGCGAAGCGGTCGGCGGCGCTGCGGGGCGGTTCCTGAAGAAGAGCGTGCTCGAGCTGGGCGGGTCCGACCCCTTCGTGGTGCTCGACGACGCGGACCTGTCGGCGGCCGTCGAGGCAGCCGTGAAGTCGCGGTTCGGCAACGTCGGCCAGTCCTGCATCGCCGCCAAGAGGTTCATCGTGGCGGAGTCGGTGGCCGACGAGTTCGTGACGCTGCTGGCCTCGCGGATCGCCTCGCTCGAGCTCGGCCCGATGGCGCGGGGTGACCTCCGCGACCAGCTGCACGCGCAGGTGGTCGCGTCCGTGTCCGAGGGCGCTTCGCTCGTGGCGGGAGGCGTGCTACCAGCCGGTCCCGGCTGGTACTACCCGCCGACGGTGCTCGACCACGTGATCCCGCGGATGACCGCGTTCGACGAGGAGACCTTCGGTCCGGTGGCCGCCGTCGTCCGCGCCCGCGACGACGACCACGCGGTCGAGCTGGCCAACGACACGGCCTACGGGCTGGGCGCGGCGGTGTGGTCGTCGTCCTCGCGGGGGCTCGCGGTCGGCAAGCGGATCCGCTCCGGCGCGCTCTTCGTCAACGCGATGGTCGCCTCCGACCCGCGGCTGCCGTTCGGCGGCATCGGCCGATCCGGCTACGGCCGCGAGCTGTCGGCCGAAGGTACGCGCGAGTTCACCAACGTCCGCACGGTGTACGTGGGGCCCTGATGCGCTTCGACCACGTCGGCGTCAACGTCGCGTCCCTGCCGGAGATGACCGCGTGGTACGTCCGGCGCACTGGGCCTGGAGGTCGAGTTCGAGTTCGCGCTCGAGGCGTTCGGGTTCAGCGGCGCGATGCTGCGCAGCCCGCTCGGATATCGGGTCGAGCTGCTCCACCGCGTCGGCAACGTCGCCGGCATCGAGGTCGAGCGGCCGATGGACGCGGCGCTGACACGCGGCTTCGGCCACCTCGCGCTGACCGTGGACGACCTGGAGGCGACGTACGACCGCCTGCTCGAGGCCGGCGCGGCGTCGCGGATGCCGCCCAGTCCATCGCCCGAGCCCGGCGTCAGGATCGCCTTCGTCGCCGACCCCGAAGGCAACCTGATCGAGCTGGTGGCCCGGTCATGACCGGCCGCCTCGCGGGCAAGATCGCCCTGATCACCGGGGTCGGTGGCGGCATGGGGGTGACCGCCGCGTCCATGTTCGCGGCCGAGGGAGCCAAGGTCGTGGGCTGTGACCTCGACGTCGCCGGAGCTGCTCGTACTGAGGCACTCGTCCGCGCGGAGGGCGGCGAGATCACGGTGATGGGTGGCGTCGACCTCGGCGACGCCGAGGCGGCCCGGGCCTGGGTGGACGCGGCCGTGGCGACGTACGACGGCATCGACGTGCTCTACAACAACGCCTCCACGCAACGCTTCGGTGCCATCGACGAGCTGACCGTCGAGGAGTGGGACTTCACGATGAGGAACGAGCTCGACCTCGTCTACTACACGGTGCGTGCCGCCTGGCCGCACCTCAAGGCGCACGGCGGCGGCTCGATCGTCAACGTCGGCTCGATCGCGGCGCTGCGCGGGGTCGAGTTCATGCCGCAGAACGCCCACGCCACGGCGAAGGCCGGCGTGATCGCGCTGACGCTGCAGCTGGTCGTCGAGGGCGGCCCTCATCGCATCCGCGCCAACGTGATCAGCCCCGGCATGACCGCGACGCCCAACACCGCTCCCCTGCTCGCCGACCCGCCGGAACGGATGAAGCGGATCGTTCTCGACCGCATCCCGCTCGGCCGCGTCGGCCAGCCCGCGGACGTCGTCAACGCCGCCCTGTTCCTGGCCTCCGACGAGTCGTCGTGGATCAGCGGCGCCAACATCGTCGTCGACGGTGGCGGCTCGGTGCTGGGCTGAGGCTGTTGCCTGGCCATGGGTGCGACGCGTGTGCCTATGGTGGCGTGGTGAACAGCCGCTGGCGCGACGCGACGATCGACAGGGTGCGAGGCCTCATCGAGGAGGCCGAACCCGAGATCGTCGAGGAGGCCAAGTGGGTGAAGCCCTCGAACCCCGACGGCGTGCCGACCTTTTCCTGTGAAGGTTTGGTCTGCACGCTCGAGACGTACCGGGACAAGGTGAAGCTCACCTTCGCGCGGGGCGCCTCCTTGGAGGACCCGGCGGGGCTCTTCAACGCCAGCCTGAAGGCCGGGACTCGGCGTGCCATCGACCTGCACGAAGGTGACGAGCTCGACCGCGACGCGTTCGTCGAGCTGGTTCGAGAGGCGGTGGCGCGAAACCGGTCCTGAGGTTGGCGTTGGAAGCTTGCGATCGAACACCTGTTCGAACAGTATGTCTGTGATCATGGACCTCGACGCCGCAGCTACTCCCACCGACCTCATCGCGCTGGTGCGCGACACGTCGGCTGAGCTGCGCAGCACGCGGAGACGGACCTGATGCTGCTGGCCGCGGCGTGGGCGGACGCTCATCCGACCACGGCCGGATCTGGAGGGCCTCCGGCGGCGATCGCCTCGCCCATCCCCCAGAAGAAGTGCTCGAACCCGGCCGGGCTGATCACCTCGATCATCCGCGCGGGCACGTCCCCGGCGTTCCACATGGTGTGCGCCTCGCCGCGCGGCTTGGTGATGTAGCCACCGGCTCCGAGCACGACCTCGCGGTCGCCGGAGCGGAAGCCGATCTCGCCCTCGGTGACGATGGAGTACTCGTCCTCGCGCGTGTGCAGGTGAGGCGGCACGCAGGCGCCGACGGGGAACGGGTGCTCGACGATCGACACCAGGCCGTTGGTCTTCTCACCGAAGAGCTTGAAGACGACGCCAATGGTGCCGAGGTTCCTCTCCTCACCCTCGCCGGGCCTGATGACGGTCAGCTCCGGCTGGTCGACAAGCGTCATGTCGTCTCCTCCTTCAGCGCTTTACGCGATACAGTGGTGTATTACCAAAGGGTCGACCCGAGATGGGCGGTTGTCAATACTTTGAGCGAACAGTCCCGTTCAACGAATACGCGCGGCTACCGGAAGACGAAGCGCGCGGACGACGAGCAGCGGACCCGCGCACGGATCGTCGATGCCGCCGAGCTGCTTCATGGCACGGTCGGGCCCGCGAACGCCAGCATCTCGGCGATCGCCGAGACCGCCGGTGTCACGCGCGCGACGGTCTACCGCCACTTCCCCGACGACGAGTCGTTGTTCCTGGCGTGCTCGAGCCAGTGGCTGGCGAACCAGCGGCTGCCCGACCCGGCGTCCTGGAACGACGACGACCCCTGGGTCCGGCTCCGGACCGGGTTGCTCGACCTCTACCGCTACTACCGGGCCGGGGAGGCGATGTTGACCCTGATCCATCGAGACGCCGATCTCGTGCCTGAGCGGGTCAGGCGCGCCCGCCTGGAAAGCGAGAAGGCTTGGCTGGAGGCCCTGACGCGATCCATCCCACACCGGCGCCGCGCCGCCGTACGTGCCGCGGTCGCGCACGCCGCGTCGTTCGGCGCCTGGCGCTCACTGTGTCGCGTAGAGGGTTTGTCGGACCGGGCCGCGGCCGACCTGATGGTGGGGATGGTCGAGGCGGCAGCGGGCGTGCGCGACCGGTGATGGCAGGCATCACAGCCGCCTGGTTCCGGGGCCGCCCGCCCGCACCTACGGTCGGAACATGAGCGGCAACCTCAACGAGTTCGGGATCACCCACCTGCGGCACGTGGACCTCGCGGTCCCCGACTTCGAGACGCAGCGGACCTTCTACAAGGACACCTGGGGCCTGACCGAGCAGGGCAAGGACGGCAACCTGTCGTACTTCGCCGCGGAGGGCTCCCCCGAGCAGTACATCGTCCGCCTGCGCGAGGCCGACGAGAAGCGGCTCGACCTGATCTCGTTCGGCGCCGACTCGGCCGCCTCCGTCGACGCGCTCGCCGCCAAGCTCGGCTCCGAGGGCGTGCAGGTCGTCTCCGAGCCCGGCGCGCTGCAGACCGCCGGCGGCGGCTACGGCTTCCGGTTCTTCGACCTCGACGGCCGCACCATCGAGATCTCCAGCGACGTCGAGTCGCGCCAGCACCGCAAGGTCGAAGAGGGCGAGGCGATCCCTGTCCGCATCTCGCACGCGGTGATGAACTCGAACGACCCGAACGCGACCCGTGACTGGTACACCAAGTACCTCGGCTTCCAGCTCTCCGACTCGCTCTGGAGCCAGCACATGGGCGAGATGATGCACTTCATGCGGTGCAACGACTGGCACCACAGCCTGGCCATCGCCCGCGGCCCGCACACCTCGGTGCACCACGTGTCGTTCGAGATGCGTGGGCTCGACGAGTACATGCGCGGCACCGGCCGCGTGATGCGCGCCGGCATCAAGAAGATCTGGGGTCCCGGCCGCCACAACGCCGGCAACAACACGTTCTCCTACTTCCTCGACCCGAGCGGCAACACCATGGAGTACACGACCGAGCTCGAGCGCCTCGAGACCGACGAGTGGCACCCGCAGCTCCACGACATCGCCGACCCCAACGTCCAGGACCAGTGGGGCACCGCCGACCCGATGTCCGAGATCATCGCCCGCGACTCCTTCAACGACCCCGACAAGGGCGTCTTCGTCGCTCCGCCCGTCTAACCGCCCATCTGCTCGGTGGTTTCGAGGCTCGGGCCTGGCGGCCCTCACACCTCAACCATCGAGAGTGATCGGTGGTTGAGGTGCGAGGAGCGCTAGCGACGAGCCTCGAAACCACGACCGCACTGTGAAAGGCAGCCAGATGGACCTGACCGGCAAGGTCGTCGTCGTCACGGGGGCGGCGCGCGGCCAGGGTGCGGCGGAGGTCGACGCCATCGAGGCGGCGGGCGGGGTGGCCATCGCCACCGACGTGCTCGCCCTTGATGGACGCAGCGATGGGCGTCGCCTCGACGTGACCTCGGCTGACGACTGGTCGGCGCTGGCCGACTGGCTGCGCGAGGAGCACGGCGAGGTGCATGGTCTGGTCAACAACGCCGGCGTCGCGGCCCGAGAGCGGCTTCCGCACGTCTCCCTCGACGCGTGGCACCGCACCTTCGACATCAACGTCACCGGACCGATGCTCGGCATCCAGGCCCTGGTGCCGCTGATGCGACCGGGTGCGAGCATCGTCAACATCTGCTCGGTCGCAGCGGTCTCGGGACACGCGGCGGCGGCGTACACATCCTCCAAGTGGGCGCTACGGGGCCTGACCCGCGCCGCCGCGCTGGAGCTCGGCTCCCAGGGCATCCGCGTGAACGCCGTGATGCCCGGCCTCGTCGACACTCCGCTCATGGAGTCGGCCTCGCCGGCCTTCTTCGAGGCGGCGCTCGCCGAGATCCCGCTGGCCCGCGTCGGCACGCCGGCCGACATCGCCCCGACCATCGTGTTCCTGCTGTCGGACGATGCGGCCTACTACAACGGCGCCGAGATCGTCATCGACGGTGGCCTGACCGCCCACGTGTCACACAAGCGGATCGCCGACGCGACGCGGCCTGCTGCGCCATGAGGTTCGGCTCCCTTCGCGTCGGGAGTGCTGTGCTCACCGACGACGCGGCGTACCTGCTGCCCGACGGCCTCACCGTCGGTGCCGTCGTCTCGCTCGGTCTCGACCGCTCGTTGGAGGTCGCCGCCACCGCGATGCGGGGCGAGGCGATCCCTTACACCTACGACGACCTGGTGCTGCCCTACAAGCCGCCCAGCGTCCGCGACTTCGTGACCTTCGAGAGCCACGTCGAGGGCGTACGCCGCAGCGTCGACGGCGCGGCCGGCGTGCCAGAGGCGTGGTACGACGCCCCGACCTTCTACTTCACCAACCCCCACGCCCTCTACGGCCCCGGGCCGATCCGCAAGCCCCGCAGGACCAACGCGCTCGACTTCGAGATGGAGGTCGGCGCGGTGATGGGCCCGGACCTCGACATCTTCGGCTACACGATCGTCAACGACTGGTCGGCCCGCGACATCCAGTCACGCGAGATGAAGGTCGGGCTCGGCCCGGCCAAGGGCAAGGACTTCGCGACCTCTATCGGTCCGTGGATCGTGACGGCCGACGAGCTCGCGCCGTACGTCGATCCCGCCGGCCACCTCGAGCTCGACTGCCGCGCCTACGTCGCTCGCCTCGATGGCGAGGACGAGCTGATCGGCCGCGACCTCCTGTCCCACATGCACTGGACCTTCCCCGAGATGGTCGACTACGCCGCGCTGGACTCGGTCGTCGTGGCCGGTGACCTGCTGGCGTCCGGTACGACGGGTGGTGGCGGCTGCCTGGCCGAGCTGTGGGGCCGTCGCGGCGAGCAGATCCCGCCGCCGCTCGAGGTCGGCGACGTGGTGCGCTTCGAGGTCGAGGCGCTCGGCGCCTTGGTCTCCACGGTCACCTGACCCGCACTCTGGCGCGTGGTGCACGTGCCCCCTCGCCTCAGTGCGGAAGGATTGAGATGAGATGGGCCCGTGGACCGGCGATTTCCTCCTGGCGACGGCGATGAGCGGACGACCCTGACGGGCTGGCTCGACTGGCAGCGCGCCACGGTCTGGCGCAAGGTCGGGGGTCTCTCCGAGGTCGACGCGCACCGGTCCCTGCTCCCGGCGTCTCCGGCGATGACGGTCGCGGGCGTGGTCTCGCACCTCCGATGGGTGGAGTGGGGGTGGTTCTCGCGCAGCTTCCCGTCCACGACCACGACTCCCGGGATCGTCGGCCCGCCGAAGGCCGGCGAGTGGAGCGTGGCGGGTCGCCCGGTGGCCGCGCTGCTCGGCGAGTACGCCGTCGCCTGCGCCGACTCGCGGACCATCGTCGCTGCGACCGCCCTGGACGCCGTGCAGGAGTTCACCCCAGCGCAGTTCGCGCCTGTGACGCTGCGGTGGATCGTGACGCACATGATCGACGAGACGGCCCGGCACCTCGGTCACCTCGACATCCTCCGGGAGATGCTCGACGGCACCCGCAGCTATTGACCTGCGTGACGGGAGGACAGGTCTCGACTCGGCCATGGACCCGTCGAGCGTCGCGGCGCTGGAGGACTACGACGCTGCTCGGATGCCAGAACTGATGGACGCGCAGGTGCGTGCGGTGCTCGAGGGCAGCGCGCCCGATCTCGGGCCGTCGACCTTCGAGGCTCTCATGATCCCGCCACCGCGCGACTCGGCCAGCTGCAAGGACCTTCCTACCGAGGGGCGACCGTCGTCCTCATGACGCAGTTCTTCTGCCCCTTGGGGCGGACGTACTCGAAGCCCATCCGCTCGTAGACCGGTCGGGTGGCGTTGTAGAGGAACGACGACGAGACCTTCTTGGTCGGCTTCTCGTGGGGGTAACCCTCGACGACACCGCCCCCGGCAGCCGCGATCAGGTCGAGCGCGCCCCGGATGGCGACCTCGGTCACGCCCTGCCGGCGGTGGTCGCGGTCGACGAAGATGCACGTGAGCCGGTAGTCGGGCAGCAGGTCGACCTCCTCGAGGTACTGCTTGCGGTGGTGGATGTTCGGCAGCTCCTCGGGCGACCCGTACTGGCACCAGCCGACCGCGGCCTCGCCGTCGAAGACCACGGCGGCATGCGCCCTGCCCTCCTCGACGAGGCGGCACTTGAGCGCCCGGTTGCTGTCGTAGGTGCGTTCCGGGTCGCGGTCCAGGCTATGGAAGTAGGTGTCCCAGCACCCGCCGAAGATCCCGTTGTGCTTCTCGATCAACGCCGCGTAGGCCGGCCAGGTCTCGCTGCTGAGCGCCCGAATCTCGTAGTCCTCCATGACCCGGGTGCCTCACTTCAGGGGGTCCCACAGCGACGATCTTGTGGCATCGTCAGGTCGTTCCACTCGATCCGTTCTCAGGAGGACCCAGTGACAAGAAGAACCCAGCTGCTCGCCCTCGTCGTGGGCCTGGCCACCGCCGCCGCCCTGTTCCTGGCGCCGGCCGCTCCAGCAGCGTCACCACAAGCACGTGGGCCGCAGCTCTCCGCCGTCGCGCAGGCGGTTGAGCAGTCCGGCGTCAACGGCATCGCCTGGTACGTCGACTCGGCCGCCGAGCGCGTCGTCGTCACCGCCGACAGCAGCGTGTCGAACGCCGAGGTCGCCAAGATCAAGAACGCGGCCGGCGCCGACGCCGATACCATCCAGGTCGAGCGCACGTCCGGCACGTTCACCAAGCTGCTCGGGGCCGGCGACGGCATCTACGGGAACCGCTACCGCTGCTCGCTCGGATTCAACGTGGTACAGGGCAGTACCTACTACTTCCTCACGGCCGGACACTGCGGCAAGTCGGAGAAGAACTGGTGGACGAGCGCGAACCACTCGGCGCTCATCGGCCCCACCGTCGGCTACAGCTTCCCCAAGGACGACTACGCGCTGGTGCGCTACGACAACACCTCGCTCTCCCACCCGGGCGGCTTCACGCTCGCCGACGCGTTCGTCGGTGAGAAGGTGACGCGCGACGGTGACACCACCGGCGTCCACACGGGCACCGTGACCGGGCTGAATGCCACCGTGCGCTACCAGGGCGGCGGGACCGTCAGCGGCCTGATCCAGACCAACGTCTGCGCCGAGGGAGGAGACTCCGGCGGCCCGCTGTACGACGGCACGAAGGCCCTCGGGCTCACGTCGGGAGGCAGCGGCAACTGCAGCTCCGGTGGTGTGACCTTCTTCCAGCCCGTCCGCGAGGCGGCTCAGGCCTACGGGGTCAACCTGTACTGATCGTCGGTTGAGGTGCGAAGGCCGCCAGCCGCTTCCTCAATCGAGCTCTCAGCCTCAATCACCGACAGCGTGCGCCTTGACGATGGCCGAGTAGACGCCCGCGCTGGGCTTCGCGGTCCGCTCGAAGGTCTCGCGGTCGACCTCGTGCAGGCCGAGCTGGTGGCCGTAGCCGAAGATCCACTCGAAGTTGTCGAGCAGCGTCCAGTGCAGGTAGCCGACGACCGGGACGCCCGCCTCCATGACGTCGAGCAACGCGACGAGTGACGGCTCGATGAACCCCGCGCGCAGGTCGTCGTCGTCGGTGGACATGCCGTGCTCGGTGACCAGCACCGGGACCTGCGCGACCTCGAACGCGTAAGCGACCGCGCCCGCGAGGGAGAGCGGTTCGATGGCGCTGCCCATCTGGTTGCGAGGCACGCCGTCCGCGATCGGGACCGGCCCGTCGCCGTCGTACCGGATGCGTTCGTAGTTCTGCACGCCGACGAAGTCGTCACCCTGCGCCAGGCGGAGCCAGTGGTCGTACACCTCGGCACGCTTGCGGTCGCGCACGCTCGCGTCATCGCCCTCCACGACGTCGTCGACGATCGCGATCGAGAGGCCGACGGGCAGGTCGGGGCGGCGTGCCTTGATGGCGGCCTTGCCGGCGAGGTGACCAGCGGTCATCCCCTCGGCCATGGCGTCCATGTCCTCGGGGAGCATCACGTTGGCCAGCCGGTAGGCAGGTACGCCGGTCGCCTCGCTCGCAGCTTGGAGGGTCGCGCGCTCGAGGTCGCGGACGAACTGGGGGAAGCCGATCCAGGTGAGCAGCCGGGCGAGGTTCGGCTCGTTCATCGTGACGGCGTAGGCGATCTTGTCGCCGAAGCGCTCCATCAGCCGGTCGCAGTACCGCGCGAACAGCTCGGGCGCCTTGGGGTCGAGCCAGCCGCCGCGCATGGCGAACCAGTGGGGTGCGGTGAAGTGGTTGAACGTGACGACCGGCGCGAGACCGAGCTCACGGCAGTAGTCGAGGATCGCCTCGTAGTGCGCCAGCTCGTCGTCGTCGAAGGTGCCCTCCTCGGGCTCGACGCGCGCCCACTCGACCGAGAAGCGGTACGCCGAGAGGCCGAGGTCGTGGGCCAGCTCGACGTCCTCACGCCACAGCTCGTAGGAGTTGCACGCCTTGCCTGAGGGCTCCTTGAAGACCGTCGGCGAGACCTGCTCGGCGAACCACGTGTCGCTGTTGCTGTTGTCGCCCTCGACCTGGTGTCCGGCCGTTGCGGCGCCGAAGAGGAAGCCCTGGGGGAAGCTGCGTGTCGTCACGGTCCTACTTCACCGGACTCCGGGCGGAACCGGAACGTGCGCCTGGTGATACCGGGCATTCGTGGCGAGGTGGTTTCGAGGCTCGGGCCTGGCGGCCCTCGCACCTCAACCACCGGAAAGCTTCGATGGTTGAGGTGTGAGGAGCGCCAGCGACGAGCCTCGAAACCACCCCGCCGCTAGGTCTTCTTCCGCCGCCGGTAGGCGCGGGCGGCGAAGCGGTCGTTGCAGTAGCTGCAGCAGTACTTCCGCGTCCCGGCGCGGGTGCGGTCGACGAACACGCACCGGCACGGGTCGCTGCCGCAGACCCCCAGCCGCCTGGTCCCGTGCTCGGCGACGAAGCCGGCGACCGCGGCGGGCAGGCGGGCCTCCAGGGCTGCGACGCCGTGCAGGCCGAGGCCGACTCTCAGGGTGGTCTCGCCGTCTTGCTTGCGCGCAAGCAACGGGATCGCCTTCCCCTTCTCCAGCAGCGGGTTCAGGACCGCGGCGGCCACCTCGTCGTCGTACGTCTCGAACACGCTGCGCAAGGCGTCGCGCAGGCGCCTGAGCCGCGGCAGGTCGCGCTTGGCCAGCTCGCCCGCGAGGTCGCTGGTGCCCGACGCGCGTGAAGACGTGGGTCAGCCAGCTCAGGTCGACGAGCCGGTCGGGAGGGTCCTCGAGCAGATCCATGGTGTTGACGAGGAGCAGCGCGAGCTCGACGTCGGAGGCAGGCGCCTCCGCGTCGGCGAGCCAGTCGCCCGGGAAGCCGTTCATCGAGCCCCTTGATCACAATTGAGCGTCAGTTGCTTGCCGGTCTATGCTACCGACGGCCCGAGCGTCAGTCTTAAAACCCATTTAACAACTGACGTTGGAGGTGCATGGTGCGACGACGAATCGGCCTGATGGCAGTGGCCCTGGCAACCGTGGGAGGGCTGATGGCGGCAGGGGTGTCTTCTGCCTCGGAGGCGCCGCGGAAAGCGCACGCTCGTCCCGTAGCCGGCCAGGTCGTGGTCGAGGACATCTCGATCCCGGTGCCCGGCCAGGAGCCCGTCCAGGCCTACCTCGTCCGACCTGCGGGCGCGCTGAAGAAGAGCTCCGCCCCCGGAGTGCTGTGGCTGCACTGGCTCGGCGAGATCAACAACGACCGCAGCGAGTACCTCCCCGAGGCCATCACGCTCGCCGGTGAGGGCGTCGTGTCCGTGCTGCCGCTCGGCTACTTCCCGTGGGTGCCCAACCCCGACGGCACTACTGGCGACGTGACCCTCGTCGAGAACCAGGTGGCCGCCTTCGGTCGCGCCCTCGACCGCCTCGCCGGCGTTCGGGCTGTCGACGAGTCGCGGATCGCCCTGGTCGGCCACGACTACGGCGCCATGTACGGCGCGATCCTCGCCGACGGCGACGAGCGCATCTCGACCATGGTGCTCCAGGCCCCCGACGCCCTGATGGGCAACTGGTTCGCTCAGTTCTGGCTGCAGCTCGAGGGCGCCGAGCGCGACGCCTACCTCGCCCTCTTCGACGGTCTCGACCCCGTCGACCACACCGCCCGCCTCGGAGACCGGGTGTTCTTCCAGTGGGCCGAGGACGACATCTTCATCGGCCAGGACGTCCGTGACGCCTATGCCGCCTCGAGCCCCGACGCCGACGTCACGCTCTACCCGAACCAGGACCACGAGTTCCGCGACAGCGCCCGCGTCGACCGCCTCACCTTCCTGCGCGAGCACCTGACTCGCTGGTTGAGGTGGAAGGCCGTCAGCGCCTGGGCCTCGAAACCACTGGTCGCGAGAGGTGGTTTCGAGGCTCGTCGCTGGCGCTCCTCGCACCTCGACCACTGACGGGCTCGTCGCCGGCCCTCCTCACACCAACGGCGGGACCGATACGGAGCAGCTCGTCCTGCCAGGCGAAGCACTCGGCCGACATGTCCCGCAGCCGCTCGACGCCGGGCAACAGCGTGTCGATGCGGGCAGCGTCCGCGAGGCAACAGGTCGGTGTGGAGGTAGCGGAACAGGTAGTCGTGGCGGGCGGGGCAGTCGCGGGCGCGCAGCAGCTGGATGACGGGGAGCAGCGCGAACCTCAGATAGAGCGAGACCGCCTCGGGCAGGTGGTTGCGGGCGATCGCCCGGTTGACCAGCCACTCGGCGACCAGTCGGCGCTGGCGGACCTGGTCGACGGTCTGCTCCGCCCCGCGGCGCAGCTCGGCCTCGTCGTCGTCGCGTACGACGATCAGCCCGCCGGGGTCGAATCGGACCAGCGGCGTGCCGTGCCGGCGTACGTCGATGTGACGGTGCTCGTCGGTGGGCTCGTACACGACGACGTCCAGGAGCCGGGTCGGCCCGACGAGGGCGCCGGGCGAGTCGTCGAAGGTCGCGAAGAGCTGACGGCCGTCCGAGTACGTCGCGTCGGGCAGCCGCCACACGCTGGTCGGCTCGAACGTCTCCACCAAGGAGGCGACCAGATCCTCGTACACGCGCACGAACGTCCCCGGCGCGGCGAGCACGTTGACGTCGAGGTCGGAGTGCTCGTCGTACCCACCCGTTGCCGCCGATCCGCCGATCCAGCAGGCCAGGAGGTCGTCGTCGCGACGGCCGAGGTCGTCGATCCAGGCAAGGACGTCGTCGTACCGGCTGAGGTCTGTCACGAGGGGATTATCGGGCGAACCGATAGCGAGCATCACCACTGGCGCGTTCCGGACCACGGGGAAGCCGGACAGAGTGGGGGATCGTGACCCACCCGCGCCCCGTCCCGATCCCACGCCGCTTCGAGGGTCGCACGGTGGTGGTGACCGGTGCCGGCACCGGGTTCGGCGCCGCGATCGCTCTGCGCGCCGCCCAGGAAGGCGCCAAGACGGTCGGCATCCACTACCGCAGCTCGAAGGCCGGAGCCGATGAGACCGCCCGGAAGGTAGAAGAGGCCGGCGCCGCGTCGGCCCTGTTCCAGGCCGACATCGCCGACTGGGACAACGTGAAGGCGTTCGCCCAGCAGGCCTTCGACGAGCTCGGCGAGGTCGACGCCGTCATCAACAACGTCGGCGACGTGGCCCGCGAGCAGATGTCGTGGCGCGACCTCACCGAGGAGTCCGTCGACCACGTGCTGGCCGTCGACATCAAGGGCACGATGGCGTGCACGCATGAGTTCGGCTCACGGATGCTCGACCAGGGCTGGGGCTCGATCGTCAACATCGGCTCGACGGTGATCGTCCGCGGCAGCGCACGAGCGCCGCAGTACGCCGCGGCGAAGTACGGCATCCTCGGCCTCACGAAGTCCTACGCGCACGCCTTCGCGCCCACCGTGCGCGTCAACGTCTTCGCGCCGGGGTTCATCGAGACCGAGGCCACGCTCGGTCGTCGCGACTGGCAGGAGGGCCGGGGCGACCAGCTCCGCGCGATGACGCCCATGAAGCGGATCCCCGGCCCCGACGAGCTGGCCGGTACCGCCCTCTTCCTCGCGACCGACGACGCGTCCCACATGACCGGCGGGTACCTCGTCGCCGACGGCGGCTACAACATGGTCGGCGCATGAACGTCGAAGATCTCGACCTCGAGTCCGCCCGGGCACTCGTACGCCGCGCGGTCGAGAAGGCCGAGCAGCTCGGCCTCGTCCGGTGGCATCGTCGTGGTCGGGGCGAGCGGCGCCCTGATCACCGGTTCGCGGATGGACGACGGCGGCGCGGGCGGCATGGGCCGGGCGCGCTCCAAGGCCTGGATCGCGGCGACCCAGCGGATCCCCAGCACCGAGCACCTGCACCGCCTCGGCGTCATCGCGCCCGGCGGTCGCGGCGGGCTTCCCGCTGATCTCGCCCGAGTCGGCGTTCCCGGGCGCGGGCGGCATGCCCATCCGCAAGGACGGCCGCATCGTGGCCGGGATCGCGGCCTCGGGCTCGACGGTCAGCCCGTTCATCCCCGCGGGGGTCGAGCCCGAGGTGATGATCGCCGACGGCAAGCCGGCCAACCCCGAGGACCTGCTGATCGCCTACGCGCTCGGTCAGCCGTACGTCGGCCAGCACGGCGACGACCTCGCCCGCTGGACCAACGCCTTCGGCCCCTGGCCGGACGAACCTCCAGTGGGCCTCGGCACCGCCGACGCGCCGGCGTCCTCGCGGCAGCCCGACCTCGACTGGGCCCGCGGCCTCGCGGACGCGGTGATCGCCCGGGCCGCGACGCAGGGCCTCGCCGTCTCTGTCTGCGTGGTCGACCGGCGTGGCGAGCCGATGCAGCACGACGCGATGGACGACGCCCCGACCAGCGGTGCGTACGTCGCCGAGGCCGTCGCGGCGGCCGCAGCGCTGTTCCACGCGCCCAGCGGCGACCTGGCCGAGCGGATCCCCGCCGCCGACCACCTGCTGCCCGTGCGCGTCTCTGCCCTCTCCGGTGGACTGCCCGTGAGCGTCGACGGGCGGATCGTGGCGGGTCTCGGCGTCGGTGGACCCGCGCCGTTCCGGTGCGCCGAGCTCGCGGCCGCCGTACTGGCGGACCGCGCATGACCGTCCGCGTCTGCGTCGTCGGCTGCGGCGCGATCGGCAGCCTGTACGCCGCCCACCTCGCCCGCCTCGACGACGTCGAGGTCTGGGCCGTCGACCCGTACGCCGCCCACGTCGACGCGATCAACGACCATGGCTTGAAGGTGGTTTCGAGGCTCGTCGCTGGCGCTCCTCACACCTCAACCACCGAGGCGGTTTCGGTGGTTGAGGTGCGAGGGCCGCTAGGCCCGAGCCTCGAAACCACCTTCACGCGCCCGTCCACGCGACCACCGACCCCGCCGACGTACCCCGTTGCGACTTCGGCATCGTCGCCACCAAGGCCGAGCACACGCGGGCGGCGGTCGAGGCGTGCCGAGAGGTCTTCGCTGACGCGGCCGTCGCCAGCGTGCAGAACGGGCTGGGCAACGAGGAGGTCATCGCCGAGCTGGTGCCGCGCGTCATCCTCGGCACGATCCTGCCGGCAGGTGCGATCGTCGAGCCCGGCGTCGTCCGCTTCGACGCACCCGGCGACACCTGGCTCGGGCCGTTCGAGCCGAAGCCGGCGACGATGGGCGAGGTCGTGGCGCTGTCCGACCTGCTGACTCGCGCGGGCCTGCCGTGCCACGCCATGGTCGACGCCCGCGGACCCCAGTGGGACAAGGTCATCTTCAACTCCGCCACCAGCCCGCTCGCCGCCCTCACCGGCCTGTCGGTCGGGCCGGTCTGCGAGGACCCGGCGCTGCGGGCGGAGGTCGATGCCCTCATGGCCGAGGCGCTCGAGGTCTGCGAGGCGCTGGGCATCAGGCTGGGCATCGAGACCGCGAAGGACCCGGCTGCGCTGGTGGACGAGGCGATCCAAGTCGCGTACCACCACCAGCCGAGCATGCTGCAGGACGTGCTGGCGCGACGCCGCACCGAGATCGACGTGCTGAACGGCGGTGTGTCAGCCATGGGCCGTGCCGCCGGCGTACCCACGCCGCGGCACGACGCGATGGTCGCGCTGGTCCACGGACTGGAGCGGTCCTGGGACGAGGAGAAGCCATGAAGCTGGTGACGTTCGACGCAGGTTCGAGCAGGGGCCGAGTCGGTCGACTCGAGCTCGAGGACGAGACCGTCATCGAGCTCGACGTCCCGAGCACGCGCGAGTGGTTCGAGCGCGGCGGGGAGGTGGCCGAGACGGGCGAGCGGGTAGCGCTGGCCGACGTACGACTGCGTGCCCCCATCACGCCCAAGAAGTTCTTCCACACGGCCGGCAACTTCGCCGCGCACCACGAGGAGCTCGCGGCCGTCGACTGGTCGCACCCCGTGCACAAGGGGATCGTCTTCTTCCAGAACGTCGACGCGATCGTCGGTCCAGAGGACGACATCGTCTACCCGGAGGGCCTGACCAAGGAGCTCGACTACGAGCTCGAGCTGGCGATCGTGATCGGCCGCTCCGGGAAGTGGTTCGAGGCCGACGAGGCAGCGGAGCGGTACGTCGCCGGGTACACGGTCTTCAACGACATCACGGCCCGCGACATCCAGCGCCGCGAGATGCAGTCGGGAGTGTTCAGCTTCTCCAAGGGGATCGACACGTTCTGCCCGATCGGGCCGTGGATCGTGACCGCCGACGAGATCCCTGACCCCCATGCACTGGCGATGGAGCTGCGCGTCAACGGCGACGTACGGCAGCGCGGCAACACCAGCGACCTGTTGATCTCGATCCCGCACCTGGTCGCCTACCACTCGCCGCAGGGGTACTCCGCCGGCGACCTGATCACGACCGGCACCATCTCGGGCGTCGCGGCCATCCAGCCCAACCCGTTCGACTTCTACCTTCGCCCTGGCGATGTGGTCGAGGCCGAGATCGCGAACGTCGGCCTGTTGCGCAACACGGTCGTGCCGTGGTCGGCGGCCCATGACGGCCCGCCGTACGCGATGGACCTCTACGCGTGAAGCTCGGCACGCTCCACGGTCGTGCCGTCGAGATCGAAGGCGACCGCGCCCGCGACCTCGGCCCCTCGCTCCGAGCGCTTCTGGCCTCGCCGCTTGTCGAGACCTCCGACGAGCTCTGGTTCCCCTTCTCCGCTCCCGACCTCGACGCGCCCATCCCCGACCCACGCCAGGTCTTCGCGATCGCGCTCAACTACGCCCCGCACGCCGCGGAGGCGGGCTACACCGCGCCCGACCTCCCGCTGGTGTTCACCAAGTACCCGTCGTGCGTCACCGGACCCGACACCACGGTGTCGTTGCCGGAAGGCAACGTGGACTGGGAGATCGAGGTCGTCGCCGTCGTCGGCAAGGGCGGCCGCGACATCGCCGAGGCGGACGCCTGGGAAGCCCTGGCCGGTGTCACGGGCGGCCAGGACCTGTCCGAACGCGTGCTGCAGCTCGCCGGCCGGCCGGCGCAGTTCTCGCTGGCCAAGTCGCACGCGGGTTTCGGCCCGACAGGTCCGTGGATCGTCACCCCCGACGAGCTGGATGATCCCGACGACATCGCCTTCGCGTCGTACCTCGACGGGGAGCCCCTCCAGTCGGGGCGCACCTCGTCGATGATCTTCTCGATCCCGAGGCTGGTGGCCCACCTGTCGTCGGTGGTCGAGCTGCTGCCTGGCGACCTGATCTTCACCGGCACGCCGGAGGGCGTCGGCAACCGCATGTCGCCGCCGCGCTTCCTGCAGCCCGGAGAGACCCTCGTCAGCCGCTTCGACGGCATCGGCGAGATCACCCAACGACTCGTGGAGGCCTGATTCCGTGCACCTGACCCACCTCGGCCACGCGTGCGTGCTCGTCGAGACAGAGCATGCCCGCCTGCTGATCGACCCCGGCACGCTTTCGTCCGGCCTCGAGGGGCTCCTCGACCTCGACGCCATCCTCGTCACGCACGAGCACCCCGACCACGTCGACGTCGAGCGGGTGAAGGCACTCCTCGACCGCAACCCGCACGCTCGGCTGGTCCTCGATGAGGTGACAGCGACGCAGTTCTCGGGTGTCCAGCAGGTCGTCGCCCGTCCCGGAGACGACCTCGAGCTGGGCGAGCACATCTTGGTCCTGGGCGGCATCCACGCCCCCGTGTACGGCGACATCCCCGGCTGCCCGAACCTCGCGTACTTGGTCGGCGACGGCGAGTTCTTCCATCCCGGCGACTCGTTCACCCTGCCGCAGCAGCCGGTCGACGTGCTCGCCGTCCCCATCGACGGCCCCTGGCTCAAGCTGGCCGAGGCGATCGACTACGTCAACGCCGTGGCGCCCAGGGTCGCCGTACCGATCCACGACGGCGAGCTCACCGACCCCGCCAAGTACGCCGGCATGCTCGCGCACCTGGTCGGAGCGCCCACGACGGTGTCCTCACCCGTCGAGGTTGGCCAGCAGTTTTCCCAGTAGCCGCCTGAGCTGCTGCGCCTCGCGTTCGGAGAGGTCGAGTGAGGAGAACAACTCCTGCGGGACGTGTGCCAGCCGCTTCTGCAGGGCCCAGCCCTCGTCGGTGAGGGCGACGAGGACTCGACGCTCGTCGGTGTCGTCGCGTCGGCGGCTGACGATTCCCGCCGACTCCATCCGCTTGAGCAGCGGTGTCAGGGTGCCGGAGTCGAGCCGCAGTCTGTCGCCCAGCTCGCCCACGGAGAGCGGGCTCTCGGCCCCCCAGAGAGCCAGGAGGGTGAGGTACTGCGGATAGGTGAGGTGCTCCTCGGCGAGGAGCTCCGCGTAACGGCGGCTGACCGCGCGCGTGGCGGCGTACAGAGGGAAGCAGAGCTGCAGGTCGAGGTCGAACTGGCGGTAGCGGTGTGGCACGCCTCTCAGCGTACCCGAATTGACCAATTATATTGTGCACAATATAGTCGTGCACATGAAGTCTCTCTACACCGCCAGTGCCGTCGCTACCGGAGACGGCCGCAACGGCCGCGTCTCGTCCTTCGACGGACTCCTCGACACCCCTGTCAGCACTCCCCAGGAGCTCGGCGGTGCCGGTGGCGCCACGAACCCCGAGCAGCTCTTCGCCGCCGGTTACGCCGCCTGCTTCCACAGCGCGTTGAAGCTCGTCGCCGCGAAGGCGCAGGCCGACACGACCGACTCCGAGGTCGTCGCCGACGTGTCTCTCGGCGCTCTGCCGACCGGTGGCTTCGGGCTCGCCGCCCACCTCGAGATCTCCCTGCCGCAGCTCGACCGGGAGACCGCCGAGACCCTGGTCGCCCAGGCCCACCAGGTCTGCCCCTACTCCAACGCCACCCGCGACAACATGCAGGTCACGCTGGCCGTCGCCTGAGGCTGGCTCAGCCAGCTGAGCTCGGCGGGCTCGACCGCGAAGTCGTGCCAGGCCAGGAGCAGCATCTCGTCCGACTCCTCGGCGGAGGCGTCATAGGCCTGCAGGCCGGGTGCGCCGTTCCCGAGCGGTTCGGGAACGCTTGCTCGAAGCAGCTCCTCGCCGTTGAGCATCAGGGCCAGCGCAGCGGAGCCGTCCGCGTCGTCGACGCAGGTGGCCTCGATGGTGGCTTCCTTGCCGCCGGGGACGAGCGCCTCGCCCTCCTCGAGGGGTTCCACGTGGCCGGCGTCGTCGGCCAGCCGGATCGCGGCGTACCCGTCGCGCACCACGAACTCGTACCACTGGTAGTCGGCGTCGGAGTCCGGCACCTCCCGGCAGAAGACGCCGAACGCCGGCGCGCCGCGCTTCGGTGTGACGGTGGCGGTCACCCGGACGTCGGTCATCTCGAGGCGACCGCCGTCGAATGCCTCCGCGAGCGTCGCCGCCAGGATGTGAGGGCGCTGCTCCGGCTGCTTGCTCTCCCACACGAAGTCGCCGTCGGCCACGGTGGTGCTGCCCTGCGGTCCCGGCGGCAGCGCCCAGCCGTTCGCGTCGTCGTCGAAGGTGTCGGACAGCGTGGTGACCAGGTCGGGCTCCTCGCTGGGCGAGGCCGACTCGGAGGCGTCGGTCGTGGTCAGCTGCAGGTGCTGTGTCGACCCCTGCGGGATCGTCGTTCGCGGCGCTCTGGTCGGCCGAGCACCCGGTAGCGCTGATCATGGCCAGCAGGCCAGCGCCGGCCAAGGCGGCGACCGTGCGAGTGCGGGGTGTGCGGTTCATCTCCAAGCTCCTCTGGCATCGACATCATGGTGCCCACGACGCTAGGGACGGAAGTCCGCCGCGTCTGGCGTGCAGGCCCTGGTCCTGGCGTCGGGGCTAGCCCCATTGGCAGCGACGGGCGGGAGCGTCACGCTGGCGGCATGAAGCCCCGGGTGCTCCTGGTCGACGACCAGGCTGCCTTTCGCGCGGTCGCGCGGGAGCTGCTCGAGGACGGCGGCTTCGACGTCGTCGGCGAGGCCGCCGGCGCCGCCGAGGCGATGCGCTCCGAACGCGAGCTGCGCCCCGACGTGGTGCTGCTCGACGTACGCCTCCCCGACGGCACCGGGCTCGACGTGGCACAGGAGATGTCCGACCTCGACGAGCCTCCGGCCGTCGTGCTCGTCTCCACCGCGGACTACGCGCACGCCGTCCTCGGCTGCGGGGCCCGCGGGTTCCTGCTCAAGGCCGAGCTGAGCGTCGAGGCTCTGCACGCCGTCCTGGCGGCACGTGCATGAGCCTGCCCCGCTTCGTCGCGCCGGCCCTGGTCGGAGGAGCGGCGCTGGCGTTCGGGGCGTTCGCGGAGTACTGGCGTTGGGTGGCGGGCCGTCCGTTGGACCTGGCGGTGCTCGACTTCGTGGCCGGTGCCGTCTTCGTCGCGGCGGGAGCAGCGGTGTACCTCCGCCGGCCGGACAACCGGTTCTGGTGGATGCTGATGGCCACCGGCGCCAGCTGGTTCCTCAGCACCCTGGCGGGCGCTCCTCACGAGAACCTGGCCATCATTCGGCTTCGCCACCGGAGCGTGGCACTACTTCTTCCTGGCCTGGCTGCTGCTCGCGTTCCCCACCGGCCGTGTCGCCACCGCCCGTGGCAGAGCGCTGCTGGCTGCGTGGGTCGTGGTGCTGTCGGTGCGGACCGTGGCGCGCCTGTTCCTGTACGTGCCGCCCGACGGCACGGGCTGCGACTGCGTCCACAACAGGTTCACCCCGGTCAGCGACCCACGGTGGTTCGACGCCACGGAGGACGTCTTCCCGTGGCTGGCGACCATCCTCCTGGGGCTCGTCGTCGCCGAGACCCTGCTGCGATGGCGACGCAGCAGCGGTGCCGGTCGCCGGATGCTCACGCCCGTGCTGGCGATGGGGATCGCGGTCGCGGTGCAGATCGGCTACGCCCAGGTGCTCCGTCAGGAGCTGTCCTGGGCCGTGCTGCGGGCCGAGCAGCTCTTCTTCGTCGTCGTGGTGGTGCGCTCGGTGGCGGCCGCCTCGTTCGCGGTCGGCATCCGGCGCACGGGCTCGACCAGGAACGCCGTGGTGGGCGTGATGGGCGGCCTGGACGGCAGCGCCGACCCCGGACGCCTCGCCGCAGCGCTGCGCAGCGCCCTCGAGGACCCCAGCCTGGTGCTGCTGCCCTGGTCCGGGGCGGTCTCCGGGTACGTCGACCCGGCCGGTCGACGTGTCGAGCCCCAGGCCGGAGCCGGTCGGGCGGTCACCCTCGTCGACGGCGACGCAACCCCGCTGGCCGCGCTGGTCCACGACGAGGCGCTGCTGGAGGACCCGGGGCTGGTCAGTGCCATCGCGGCGACGGTGCGGCTCACCGTCGACAACGAGCGACTGCGGCGCGAGCTGGAGGACAGGCTCGACGACCTCGCCGCGTCCCGGGCCCGGATCATCGCCGCTGGCGACGCGGAGCGACGACGCATCGAACGCGACCTGCACGACGGCACCCAGCAGCGGCTGGTGACCATCGCGTTGCGCCTGCGCGTGGCGCTCGCGCGCCTGCCCGACGGCAGCGCCGCCGAGCGAGAGGTGCTGACCCAGGCCGCCGACGACCTGAGCGCCGCCGCCGAGGAGGTGCGCCGGCTGGCGCGGGGCATCCACCCTGCACTCCTCGAGGAGTCCGGGCTGCAGGCGGCCCTCGAGTCCCTGGTCGACCGGTCACCCCTCGCCGTACGCACCGAGTTCTCGCTGCAGGTCGAGCCGTCGCGCGCCGCCGCAGCGGCGGCGTACTTCACGGTGTCGGAAGCGCTGACCAACACCCTGAAGCACGCGGGGGACTGCGACGTCTGCGTGGCCGCAACGACGGTCGACGGTCGCCTTCGAGTCGTGGTGACCGACGACGGAGCCGGCGGCGCGAGCGAGAGCCTCGGCTCGGGGCTGACGGGTCTGGAGGACCGGGTCCGCGCCGCCGGCGGCAGGCTCCACGTGCTCAGCCCTCCGGGCCGCGGGACGCGGATCGAGGTGGACCTCCCATGCGCGTAGTGCTGGCCGAGGACAACGCGCTGCTGCGGGCCGGAGTGGCCGAGCTGCTCCGACTGGAGGGCTTCGACATCGTCGCGGAGGTAGGAGATGGCGAGGCGCTGCTAGAGGCAGTGCGGACGCTGCGGCCGGACGTCGCCCTCGTCGACGTGCGGATGCCGCCGACCCACACCGTCGAGGGACTCGCGGCAGCCCGGCAGATCCGCGCCGAGCTCGGGGAGGCGGTCGGGATCCTGGTGCTGTCCGAGCACCTCGAGGCCCGCCACGCCTCCGAGCTGCTCGCGTCGTCGACCCGGGGCATCGGGTACCTGCTCAAGGAGCGCGTCCTGCGGCCGCGGGACCTGGCGGAAGCGGTCCGCGAGGTCGGCAGCGGGGGATCCGCGATCGACCCCGAGGTGATCGCGTTCCTGCTCAAGCGCAAGCTGGCCGACCAGCCCCTCGCGGCGCTCACGCAACGAGAGCGGGAGGTCCTGGCCCTGATAGCGGAGGGCCGGTCGAACCGGTCCGTCGCGGCCGCGCTCTTCGTCACCGAGAAGACGGTGGAGAGCTACACGACCAGGATCTTCGACAAGCTGGGACTGGCCGAGGACCCCGAGGCGCATCGTCGCGTCCAGGCCGTGCTCGCCTGGCTGCGACCAGACAGCACCACTCTCTAGGCGCGGGGCCCTCAGGTCACTGCTCCCGGGCTCCCCAGTCCGGGTAGCTGTCGTAGGCGAGCGTGGAGGTGACGGGCCGCTCGTCCGTCCCGTCCAGGTTCATCACGAACACGTCGGCTGACGTTGGCCCCCACTCCGCCGGTGGCCGGGCGGCGTCCAACCACGATCTTCGTCCCGTCGGGGGAGAAGGACGAGCCGAGGTAGCTCGTCACACCGTCGTCGACAAAGGTCAGCTGGGTCAGCTCACTGCCGTCGGGGCGAACGGTCCAGAGGTTGGCCGACACGTCAGGCGGGTCGTCGTGGTGGTCGTGGAAGAGGATCAGCCGTCCGTCGGGCGACCAGTCGGGGGTGTCGCCGGCCATCAGCGACGACGGCGTGATCTGGCGCTCCTTGCCCGTGCGCAGGTCCAGGATCCAGAGTGCGACCGTGTCCAGGGGCTTGGCACCGCGGACGTTCCAGCGCTCGAACAGGATCTCGCTCCCGTCGGGCGACCACTGCGGCTGGCTGTCCTCGCCGGTGGCGGGAAGGGACTTCTGGGTGAGCCGCTTCACGTGGCTGCCGTCGGCGCGCATCGAGTAGATCGCGACCCGTTGGATGAGGGTCGTTCCTGATCGGACCGCTGGCGCGGCTGAACACGATCCTTCTTGCCGCTGGGCGACCACCCGGGCGTCTGGTCGCAGTAGCCGCCGCTCTCGCAGGTGACTCCGGGCTCGGGCTGCTTGGTGAGGCGTCGCAGGCCGCCGCCGTCCGCGTTGACGACCCAGATCTCGTCGCGGCAGTCCGACTCGCATTCGACCTGCTGTCGCTCGAAGACGATCGCCTTCCCGTTCGGCGAGTAGTCCGGGTTCCGGTCGACGAAGCCCCTGCGGTGGATAGGTGACCTGACGTTCCCCCTTGCCGTTCTGGCGGATCGTGAAGATCGCTCCCCAGGTCTTGTCGTCGTCGAGGAACCTCCGGAACGCGATCCGTCCGTTGTCGCCCTCGAAGGTGGCGTCGGCGGGTGTGGCGGGCAGCACGGCGAACCCCACGAGTAGTGCCGTGACCATCAGCAATCTGCGCATGCTGCTTCCTCCGTTGCGGTGTCGATGGCGTGCGTGAGCCATCGCCGGGGCCGGAGCGGCCCAGGTCAGTGGTGCGTCGGTGGCGGCTACTCGACGCGGGTGAAGACGGCCAGGTTGTAGGTCGCGACGTCGTAGACGCCGGTCGGGAAGGCCCCTGGCGTGACCGGCGCACCCCGGGTGGCCGACTCGAAGTGGAGCAACAGCGCGCCGCCGTTCAGCGCCCACGAGTAGGTCGAGCGTGCCCGCTCGGTCGCCCTTCGGGCGGAGCTCGATCCGGTCGGCCTCCACGCTCAGGATGTGGCTGGAGCGCGTCTCCCCGTTCCCGATGCGCACGCTCACCCCGTCGACCTCATCGAGCCGTAGGTGGATACGGAAGGTCCCCCTCGGCAGCTGGGTTCGCACGTAGTCGGCCGCGTACTCCGCGAATCCAGCGTCGCGCAGCCCCTGGGCCACCTGCGCGCGGGTCAGGGGCAGGGAGCGCCAGGTCCCCTCCAGGCCGCCGGCGATGATGTCGTCTGTCGTCCCCGTCACAGACGACCCCGGGGGTGCCGGCTCCAGGGTGTCGGCCGGCCTGCTCGCGGACAGCGCCGCCATGGCGGTCACGACGGCCGCCACGGCGATCGCCAGGCCACCGGCCAGCACCCGCTGCCGGTGCCGACGTCGCGATCCGCTGACGACCGCCTCGTACCTCGAAGCGAGGCCGGTGACGGGCGACTCGTCTTCGCGATAGGCCTGGCGCAGGCGCTCCTCAACGGACATCGCCGACCACCTCCTCCGACAGCAACGAGGCGAGCCTCTTGCGAGCGACGTGCAGGAGGGACCAGCCCGAAGACACGGAACAGTCGAGGAGCTGGGCGACCTCGTGCATCGGCCGGTCCTCGAGGTAGAAGAGCACGACCACCGCTCGCTGCTTGAAGGGCAGCGTGTGTACGGCGTCGCGCACCTGGTCGTCAGGATCCTGCGGTGGCTCGGTGGTCGCCGTCGGTCCCCAGGAGCGTTCGAGCTCGTCGCGACGCCACATCCGGTGCCGCTCCCGCTGGGCCTTGCGGATGGCAACCCGACGCACCCACAGCGCCGGAGCGTCGTACCGGCGCACCTTGCGCCAGTGCAGGTGCAGCTGGATGAACGCCTCCTGCGTGACCTCTTCCGCGACCGCCCGGTCCCCGACGATGTGCTGGACGGTCCGGACGACGGAGGAGTAGGAGGAGTCGAAGAGCAGACGGAACTCGTGCTCGGACGCCACGACTCGGTGCGACTGAGCGCTGCGTCGCTCGACCTCCGGGCCGCCGATGGCGAGGTCGTCCATGTCTGTCACCTCCACCCCATGACAGACCCCGGGGAGCGGAAAGTTCAAACGGTTCCCGAAAGTATTTTCTCGTCTAGCGCGCCGCAGGCGCTCGATCCACTCCATCACGACCACGGCCTGCTCGATGCTCGACCGGCTCTCGGTCTTGCCCAGGCAGGCGTCGCGGAACTCGCGCATCGCGCCGGAGTAGCCGCCGCGCTCGCCGCCGAACGACCGCGGGTCGCAGCTCTGGCGCGACTCCTCCTTGGCCCCGGGGCTGAAGACGACGACCTCGTCGAGGTTCCAGGTGACCGACCAGCCGTCGACGCACGTCACGGTCGTGTCGAAGACGAAGCGGTTGCGGGTGTTGGACATCCGCAACGAGCCGCGGGTGGTGCGGGTGGTGAAGTCGGCCGTGACGAAGCAGTCGTCCTTGCGGGTCTGCGTCACCTCGGCGCTCGTCAGGGTCTCGGCGGCCGGCCAGCCGAGCAGCTCGGCCATCACGCCGAGCGGCTGGATGCCCGTGGCGAGCAGGAAGCTGTCGAGCGGGTCGCGTCCCCAGAGCGCACCGCGTGGCTCGCCGGCGTGGCAGTCCATGGCGACGTGGATGATCCGGCCGTGTGCGGCGACGAGGTCGAGAGCGGCGCGCGACATGGCGGCGTACCGGAGGTTGAAGCCGACGAACGACGGCACCGGCTTCTCCCGGCTCGCGTTGGCCTCGGCGAAGCGGCGGAGCGGCTGGGCGCTGAGCGCCGGCGGCGTCTCGAGGAACATCGGCAGCGAGAGGTCGGCACCGAGCGCGAGCGCTGTCTCGTGGTCGTCGGGGGTCGAAGCCAGGACGACGGCGTCGAACTCGCCGACCTTCACGAACTCCTCGATCGTGGCCTGGACGCCCTCGACACCCCAGGCGCCGGCGAGCTCCAGCGCCGATGCGTCCTGCGAGCAGATCGCGGCCAGGGTGACTCCGGGCGTGCTCATCAGCGTGGGCACGGTCACCTCGGCGGCGTGCGGGTCCGTGCCCACAAGTCCGACGCGGAGAGTGGTCATGCCACGAGGGTTACACGACCCGGTCCGGTCCGGCAGGAGAACCGAGGATCCGGTCGACGACGCTCTGCGACACCGAGTGGTACGTCGGCCGGGCGACGGCGTAGATCTCCTTCGCCCGCTCGAGCCCCGGGGCGTCGCAGCCAGCTTCGCGTACACCCGCTTGATGTACAGCGCCCGGCCGTGCCGGGTGAGGAAGTCGGCCATGGCCTGGTCCTGGGCGGCGTCCTCGAACACGTAGCCCGCCTCGATCACCAGCTCCAGCCACGCGGTGGCCACCTCGATGTTCCCGCTGCGGCTGAGCCCGAACGCGGCGTCGACCTCGGCCAGCCGGGAGGCAGGGAGGTCGCGGGGCAGGCCTCGCACGAAGTGCACCCACTGGTGCGACACCCATCCGTCCGTCTCCAGGGAGGCTGCGTCGTGGCCGGACGCCAGCGCCGCGATCTGCTCGTCGACGACGTCGAAGGCATCGGACTCGAAGTGCGGCGCGTTGTCGGGTACGCCGGGCCCGTGCACCCAGTCCTCGATCCGCAGGTCCTCGGGCGAGATGCCCGCCGGGTCCAGCAGCTCGCGCCGCAGGTGGTCCAGGAACGTCGGGGTGTCCATGGACGTGAAGGCGTAGCGGTCGAAGTAGCCCCGCAGGAACACGTCGAAACGCTCGCGGCCGACGCTCTGCTCGATCAACCGCAGCAGCAGCGAACCCTTCTCGTACGGCACCGTCGTCGGCCCGTCAGCGGTCGTCGCCCGCCCGGTCGAGCTCCAGCCAGGTGTCGCGCGGGTCGGCGGCGGCGACCGCCTCGTCCAGCTTCTGGCGACCCAGGCGCAACAGCATCCGGGTGTACGCCTCGCCGTAGAGCTCCTCGTCGATGCGGGTCTCGAAGTAGACCGTGAAGCCCTCGTTGAGCCACACGTCGTTCCAGGTCGAGTTCGTGACCAGGTTGCCCGACCAGGAGTGCGCCAGCTCGTGCGCGATCAGCGTCACGAGCGAGCGGTCGCCGGCCAGGATGGTCGGCGTCACGAACGTGAGGCGGGGGTTCTCCATGCCGCCGTAGGGGAAGCTGGGCGGCAGCACCAGCATGTCGTAGCGGCCCCAGCGGTAGGGACCGTAGAGCCGTTCGGCGGCCGCCAGCATCTCCTCGACCTCGGCGAACTCCCACGCCGCCCCGTCGACGACCGACGGCTCGGCGTACACGCCGGTGCGGCCACCGATCTCCCGGAACTCCAGGTCGCCGACGGCCAGCGCGACCAGGTACGCCGGGACCGGCTGCGGCATCTCGAACCGGTAGCGGCCGTCGCTCACGCGCTCCACCGGGTTGACGGCGCTCATCACGGCCAGCAGGTCCGGTGGCACCCGCAGCGTGGCGTCGTAGGTCATCCGGACCGCAGGGCTGTCCTGGCACGGGATCCAGGTGCGAGCCAGGATCGGCTGGGCCTGGCTGAACAGGAACGGCTTGCCCGACGCGGTCTGCGCGGGTTCCAGCCACTGCAGCGCGCGCGCTCCGCCGCCGGTCGCGTAGTGGACGACGACCCGGTCGGCCGTGCCCACGCGGACGGTCAGCGCCTGCCCCAGTACCGGGTCGTGCTCCCCGAGCTCGTACGGCAGCTCGGTCCCGTCCTCCGTCGTCACGTTGTCGATCTCGAGCTGCCAGGTGTCCAGCACCAGCGCTTCGGAGTCCGGAGTCCGGCGGTCGAGGTCCAGCGTGGCGCTGCCGCTGAGCCGGCGTTCGTCGAAGTCGACCGTCAGATCCAGGCTCAGGTGCCGTACGGCGATCTGGTCCGGACGCGAGCGGGAGTGCGGGTCGACGGGCTGGTCCATGGCGCCAACGTAACCAGGCCGAGTCGCTGGTTGAGGTGCGAGGGCCGCCAGGCCCGAGCCTCGAAACCCGGTGAGCGGGAAAGGCCGGATGTCGCTGTTCGTTGTCCGAAAAGGGCCGGTTGACGGCCCGGTCGCTTCCGTAGCATGACGGGGTGAAGGAGCAAACCGGCCAGTTGCAGATGACAGTCCCTGTCGTCGCGCGGGCACCTGCGCCGTGGCTCGTCGCTGTCGCCCTGGGCATCGTCTACGTCGTCTGGGGCTCGACGTACCTGGCGATCCGGGTGATGGTCGAGGAGCTCCCGCCGATGGCGTCGGCCAGCTGGCGCTACTTCGTGGCCGGCCTGCTCCTCGCCGCGATCCTCGCGGTCCGCAGCGGGATCGGGCGGCTCCGCGTCACGCGCCGCGAGCTGGTCGGCTGCGCGGCGCTCGGCCTGCTCCTGCCCGCCCTGGGCAACGGCTTGGTCTCGGTGGGCGAGCACCAGGGCGCTCCGTCGGGCATCACCGCGCTGCTGATCGCTGCCGTGCCGCTGTGGGTGATCGTCTACCGACGGCTCTCCGGCGACCGACCGAGCCGACGGACCACGTTCGGCGTGCTGACCGGGTTCGCCGGCCTCGTCCTGCTCATCACCTCGCAGGGGATCGGGGGCGACGTGGCGATCGGCGCCTGCCTGATCATCATGTGCGCGTCGGTGTTCTGGTCGTTCGGTTCGTGGGCGACGCCGCGCTTGCCGCTGCCCAAGGACGCCTTCGTCCTGACGGTCTACGAGATGCTCTTCGGATCCGTGTGGCTGCTGGCCTTCGCCGCCGTTCGCGGGGAGCACGTGCTGCCGGTCGCGGCGCCGCTCGATGCCTGGATCGCCTGGGCCTACCTCGTCACCTTCGGGTCGGTCGTCGCCTTCACGGCGTACGTGTGGGTCCTGAGCGTCGCGCCGATCTCGCTCGTCGCGACCTACGCGTACGTGAACCCGGTCGTGGCCGTGTTCCTCGGCTGGTTGATCCTCTCGGAGTCGGTGACGTGGACGATCCTGATCGGTGGCGCCATCGTGGTCGGTGCGGTCGCGATCGTCGTCTCGGCGGAGCGCCAGACGAACCGGGTCGCGGCGGCCGAACGCGAGGCCGAGCTCGCCGACGCCTCGCCCGTCGCCTGCGGCTGACGGGTCTCGATCGCTGGTTGAGGTGCGAGGCCGTCCACGGCCGAGCCTCGAAACCCCTGGAGCCATCCGTGGTCCCAGCCGCAGTCCGCTCACCGGGTTTCGAGGCTCGTCCCTCGGCTCGCAGCTCGCATCGCAGGCGCTTCTGCCCCGTACCTCAACCAGCGACTCAGTCGGGCGGGGGAGCGGTGGCGGGGGTGAGGAGGCGCCGGCGGACGGCGTCCTCGATCGTGTGGCCGTTCTTCTGGTCGCCGGGTTGCTTCGGGACGGCCGTGACGGCGACGGCGACGAGGTCGGTGTAGGCGTCCTGGCGCATCCGGGTGGCCAGGCGCTGGGCGCTGCTCTGGGCGCGGGTGAGGACGCCGGTGAGGACGGCGCCGCCGACGCCGAGGACGCCGACGATGGAGGGGATCCACTCGCTGGTGGCCTGGCCGCGGAAGGCGAAGAAGGCGGTGATCAGCAGCAGCGCCACGATGCCGAGCAGGATCTGCAGCCGGTAGAGCCGCATGAAGCGGAAGAACCCGCGCGGCGAGCTGAGCTTGGCGTAGGGCTTGACCAAGGTGGTGGGGTCCTGGTCGAGGACCAGCAGCTGGTACCACCGCCGGACCTGCTCGTACAGCTGGTCGCGCAGGTCGGGCACCCGCGACCACTCGGGGTCGTCGGCCACCTTGCCCCAGGCCTCGATGCTGCCGGAGATCGCGGCTGCGCTCAGTGAGTGCATCTGGCCCTTGAGCCGGCCGAGCATCCGGGTGAGCTCACGCCGGCGGTCCGGCCCGAACAGGAAGCGCAGGGACACCCCTGTCTGCTGCCCGTTCTCCTCCCAGGCGGCGTCGGGCCCGAGGCCCCAGTAGCACTCGGCGAGACCACGGGCGAGCAGGTAGCCGTTGGCGGCGGCCTCGTCGCGCCAGGCCAGCGAGTCCTGCACGCGGGCGTCGAACTCGAAGAAGTACGTCGACACCTCCGACCACGACCTGCCCTCGGCCAGCGACGCCTCGGCGTCGTCGGCCGGCACCCCCAGCTGGGTGGCCAGCGCGGCGAGCGTGTTGACGGCGGACCGCTGCGCCGCGGCGTACCCGCGCTGCGACCGCAGGGGCAGCGTGTGCTCCGGACGAGGTGGCAGCGACGACGTGGCGGGCCGCGGGCCGTCGGGCCACGACCGGCCCCGCAGCTCGGCGACCACCCATCCCAGCCGGACAGCCGTGTCGACCTCGGGGGAGGCGGTGGCGGCCTCGGCCGACGGTTCGCTCACGCACGCATTCTGCGCCGCCGGCGCCGAGACCTCGCGGCGACGGGCCGGGACGTCATACGAATCGTGGGTTCTACGGCTCGGTTCGTATGACGTTGTCGAGGGTCAGGGGCGCATGCCGCATGCCGCCGATCGCCGGCGGCGGCTCCTCGTCGGCATGTGCCAGCAGCGCCTGGGCCATCCACAGCTGGAGAGCGCGGATGTCGTCGCGGCCCAGGCGCGGCGATGTCGCCGAGCCAGACGCGGGTCTCGATGCCGCAGACGCTGCGCAGGGCGACGGCGAGGTCGGTGACCGCGTCGTCGCCGACGTCCTCGCCGAGGGGCTCGAGCGCTTCGCGCAGCCAGCCGATGGCGCGGCCCTGTCGCAGCGGCAGCTCGTGCTCGTCGGTCCGAGCGACAGTCGGAGCATGGCGCGCTGCTGGGGTTCGGTGCGTTCGACGGCCTCGATGATCGCCGTGACGACCGCGTCGACCCGGGCTCCCACGTCTTCCGGCGCGGGGTCGGGGAGCAGCGACGCCGCCGCGGTCTCGGGGAACGCGGCGGCCAACAGCTCCGCCTGCGTGGGGAAGTAGCGGTAGGCGGTGGTCCGGGAGATGCCTGACTCGCGCGCGACGTCCTCGACGCGGGGGGTGTCGCCGCCTCTCGATCAGCGTGCGGGCCGCGGCCAGGAGGTGGTCGCGCGTGCGCTGCTTCTGGTTCATCCGACCGGAGTCGAGGTAGGAGGTTGACACGGGCTTCATGGTATGACACTTTCAAGATGGTACTGTAGTCCCACGAAGGAGAGTCTCATGGACGGACAGGTCGCTGTGGCCCCGGTGGTGCGTCGCGCCGGGGAGGGGGACAAACGCTGGTTCTTCGGAGGCGGCGTGTGGACGTGGAAGTCGTACGGGGACGTCAGTGCGGGCGGGCTGCACGTCGTCGAGGTCGAGATGGACGCAGGGAAGATGACGCCGCTGCACACCCACCCCATTCAGAGTCCCTCTGGATCCTCGAAGGGCGGCTGCGCTACCACGTCGCCGGCGACGACTTCGAGCTCGGCGTGGGCGACTTCGTCATGGTTCCGAGCGGCGTCCCGCACGCGTTCCTCGTCCTGGGCGAGCCGGCGCGGGTGCTGGGCCTGCAGCCCTCGGACGCCTGCGAGGCCTTCTACCTCGGGGCGAGCGAGCCGCTCGAGGGGTCGACACGTGAGACGGACTTCGACCGCCTCGGGCAGAGCGCGCAGCTGAACGGCGGCATCGAGATCCTGGGCCCGCCGCCCTTCTGAGCGATACCTCGCATCACCAGCCGCTGGTTTCGCGCGCGCGTCGAGTGCAGGCACAGTCGGGGCATGTTCGAGTACTTCCCGACCAACTACATCTGGAGCCTCGGGGTCGCGGCCACGCTGAACAGCGGCGGCGCGATCGACGAGGTGGACCGGGCGTGCCGGCCGATCCGCGACGCCGCCGCGCGCGGGGACGCGGGCACGCGCGACCTGATGCTGGCGTGGAAGGCCGTCGCCGACCAGGTGGCCGAGCAGGCGCGCGAGGCCGAGGCGGCCGGGCACCTGCGCACGGCGGGGCAGAAGTACTTCCGGTCCGCGGTCTACGTCTGCCAGGCCGAGCGGATGCTGAGCTCGAAGGATCCCGAGCGGATCCCCTTCTACCAGCAGGGCCTCGATGCGATGCAGAAGTCGTTCGACCTCGTGGACCCGGCGACCACGCGGGTGGCGATCCCGTTCGAGGGGAGCGAGCTGCCGGCGTACTTCCTCAAGGCCGTGCGCGCGGACGGTACGCCCGCGCCGACGATGATCATGTGGAACGGCCTGGACTCGACCAAGGAGCACATGTACACCTCGGGCTGGCCGCAGGAGCTGGCCCAGCGCGGCATCTCGACGCTGATGGTCGACTGCCCGGGCAGCGGTGAGGCACTGCGGTTCCTCGACCTCAAGTCCCGCGTCGAGACCGAGGACTGGGCTCGCGCCTGCGTGGACTTCCTGGAGACGCGCGACGACGTCGACCACGAGCGCATCGGCCTGGTGGGCTGGTCGCTCGGCGGCTACTACGCGCCGCGCGCGGCGGCGTTCGAGAAGCGCATCAAGCTCGTCGTCGCGTGGGGCGCCAACCACAACTGGGGCGAGGTGCAGAAGCGGAGGCTCGAGCGCGAGGGCGAGAACCCGGTCCCTCACTACTGGGAGCACGTGCTGTGGGTCTGGGGGTACGACGATGTCGAGACCTTCATCAAGGCCGCGGCCGACGTGCACCTCAACGGCGTCGTCGAGCAGATCACCGTGCCGTTCTTGATCACCCACGGCAGAACGACCGGCAGATCCCGGTCGAGTACGCGCACCAGTCCTACGACCAGGCCGTCAACAGCCCGAACCGCGAGCTGCGCATCTTCACGCCCGAGGAGGGTGCGACCGAGCACGTCGGGCTCGACCACCTGCCGCACGTCGGCGCGTACACCGCGGACTGGATCGAGGATCGCTTTCGAGAGATGGGTTCCTGATGCTGGTTTCGAGGCTCGTCGCTAGCGCTCCTCGCGACCTCAACCACCGATCGATGGTTGAGGTGCGAGGGCGGCCACGCCCGAGCCTCGAAACCATCCGACTGGTCGGCGGTGCTGCCCTGATGGCGCGCCGGGTGACGACCTCCACCTGCTGAGACGGGGGCCGTCCACATCCCACAAGGAGGTGAGGCGACATAGCCTGGCATGACTAGTCGCCTGGCCCGACTGGGTCATTTAGTCCTGATTCGATGTGGCTGGTGCGTACTGGCCCTAGTTTCTGTGTCAACCACCGGTGGAACCCCCCCGGGTGCCGCAAGGCGCCTTCCCCGGTGGACCAACTTCAAGCCGGACTTGCCGGCTGGATGGGCCCCCAGCATGTCCCTGGTTGCACCCCCGGTGGCCCTGGTGCCGACACTGTCGGCACCAGGGCCCGAGCCCCTCAGCTCCTCGGCCACCACCCACCCCGGCCTCGCCGCCGTCATCAAGCGAGTCGCCCTCAGCATCACCGTCGCCTGCGCGATCCCGGCCGCCTTGTTCTACGGGGTGTTCTCCTTCGCCGGAGTCTGGGTCGCGATCGGGTTCGCGCTCGCCTGGTCGTACGGCGCGCTGATCTGGCGCGCGGTGACCGGGCGTCGTACGTCGGGGCTCCTGGTGCTGACCGCAGCCGTGCTGACGGGCCGCACCCTGATCTCGGTCGCTGCCGGAAGCACGTTCCTCTACTTCTTCCAGCCGATCGTGACCGACACGGTGATCGGGCTCGTGTTCCTCGCGTCCCTGCTCGGCGCGCGACCGCTGGTCGCCAGGCTGGCCGGTGACTTCTACCCGATGACCGAGGAGATCGCGGCCAGGCCGCGGATCCAGCGGCTGTTCCGTGTCCTGACGGCGATGTGGGCGTTGCTCTACCTCGGGAAGGCGACCTTCACGTTGTGGTTGCTGCTGTCGGCGTCGCTGTCGGACTTCGTGCTCATCAAGGGCGTCACGGTGACAGTGGTGAACTTCTCGGCCGCCGGGCTGACCATCCTGATCGCCTCGACCGTCGGTCGGCGCGAGGGACTCGTCGCGGTCCGAGTCCCTGTCGCTGTCCCTGTCCCCGTCACTGTTCCCGTCAGTCCTTAGGACCCTTGCGGGTCACCCTGTCCACCGCGCCCTCGGGCAGTGTGGCCAGGAGGTCGGGCGCGAACTCGCCGTCGACCAGGATGAACGCCACCTTGGTGACCGAGTCGCTGCGGTTGGCCCAGGCGTGGTCGGTGCCCCGCTGGACGACCACGTCGCCGGCGTACAGGGTCACCTCGGAGTCGTCGAGGACCAGCGTGATCTCACCCTCGAGCACGATGCCGTAGTCGACCGACTCGGTGCGGTGCACGGGTGACTGCAGCCCGCGTTCGTCGAGACGGCCGGGCTGGAACTCGTTGATCCGGATCTTGGTACCCCTCTTCGGCGGCGGCACCGTGAGGTCTACCTCGGTCGGGTCCACGGCCTCTCGCGCGGTGACGGGAGCCGGAGCGCCGCTGGTGTTCCAGATCTCGTGGAACGCCACGCCGTCCTCGGGGAGCTCGCGGCTGACCGGCACCGGGCCGTCGCTCACCACGACCGAGACGCCGTCGGTGGTGTGGCCGGTGACGACGCGACGCGGGCGGGAGCTCATGTGGCGAGTCTTCGCCGAGCGCGTACGGCGCGACAAGACGTCGCCCCATCGCCTGCGGTCATGCCTGGCATGTCGCCGTCCGTGACGAACAGCACCATGCGACGGCCCGTTGGTGGTGCTTTCCGTCACGGACGGCGAGTCCTCAGAAGCCGATGGGCAGGCCGGCGTAGTTCTCTGCGAGCCCGGCGGCGCCGGCGTCGGACGAACAGACCCACCGCAGCTGGGACATCTGGAGCTCGGCGTCGAAGGGGTCGCCCGAGGTGTGCAACATCGTGGTCATCCACCAGGAGAAGTGGGTGCATCGCCAGACCCGGCGCAGCGCGGTGTCCGAGTAGGCGTCCGCGAGGGCGGAGTCGCCGCGCATCAGCCCGGTAAGAGCAGGCGCCAGCAGCGCGACGTCGGCGACCGCCAGGTTGAGGCCCTTGGCGCCGGTGGGCGGCACGATGTGCGCAGCGTCGCCGGCGAGGAACAGCCGGCCGTGGCGCATCGGGGTGGCCACGAACGACCGCATCGGCAGCACGGCGCGGCTGGTGACCGGGCCGGTCTCGAGGGACCAGCCGTCCTGCCCGTGGCCGAGCCGGGTCGCGAGCGCCTCCCAGATCCGGTCGTCGGACCACTCCTCGATCGGCGTCCCGTTGGGGACCTGTACGTAGAAGCGCGAGACCGTGTCGGACCTCATCGAGTGCAGCGCGAACCCGTCGGGGTGCCAGGCGTAGATCAGCTCGTCGGTCGAGGGGGCGACGTCGGCGAGGATGCCGAGCCAGGAGTAGGGGTAGACGCGTTCCCACGACTGCCGCACGTTCTCCGGTACGGCGCCCCGGGACGGCCCGAACGAACCGTCACAGCCCGCGATCACGTCGGCCACGACCTCGACCTCGGCTCCCGCGGCGTCGCTGAAGGTGACGAACGGGCGGTCGCTCTCGATGTCGTACAACCTCGTGTCGTTGACCTCGTAGAAGACCTGCTGGCTCGCGGCCTGGCGTGCTGCGACCAGGTCCTTCTGGACCTCGGTCTGGCCGTAGACCCACACCGACCGCCCGGTCAGGTCGACGAAGTCGAGGTGGTGCCGCTCGTGCGGCCACTGGAGGTAGATGCCGCGGTGCTGGTGGCCTTCTCGGTCGAGACGCTCTCCGAGCCCGCTGGATCGCAAGAGGTCGACCGTCGACTGCTCCAGGATCCCGGCGCGGATGCGCGAGGCGACGTACTCCTCCGACCGCGTCTCGACCACGACCGACTCGATGCCCTCGGCGGCCAGCAGGTGGGACAGCAGCATCCCCGCAGGGCCCGCACCGATGATCGCGACCTGGGTGCGCACCTCCGCCATGGTGCGAGCCTAGGGGTGGTGGTTTCGAGGCTCGTCGCTGGCGCTCCTCGCACCTCAACCACCGAGAGTCTCCGGTGGTTGAGGTGCGAGCTTGCGAGCCTCGAAACCACCTACGAGATCGCGCGGCCGATTCCGCGGGCGGCGACGGTCAACGCGGTCACGAGCTTGGGGCGGTCGCGCTTGAGGGACGGGACGACCAGGCCCAGGGCGGCGATCACGTCGTCGCCCTTCCGGACCGGGACGGCGACCGAGCAGGCGCCCAGGCTCATCTCCTCCTGCGTGGTGGCGTAGTCGTCGCGCAGCACCTGGTTCAGCTGACGACGCAGCCGTCCCGGCTGGGTGACGGTGTAGGCGGTGACGCGGTGGAGGTCCGCGAAGACCCGCCGCTGGATCTCCGCCGGCGCATGGGCGAGCAGCACCTTGCCCACGCCAGTGGCATGCAACGGGAGACGTGAGCCGACCGTGCTGACGATCGGCACCGAGGTGCTGCCGCGCAGGCGGTGCAGGTACAGCACCTCGGTGCCGTCGCGGACCGCCAGGTGCACGGTGGCGAGGGTGGCGCCGTACAGGTCGTGCAGGTACGGCGATGCCGACTCGACCAGTCCCGCCTGCACGGGGGCCAGCAGCCCGATGTCCCAGAGTCGGCGACCGACGACGTACTCACCCGACGCCGTCCGCGCCAGCGCTCCCCACTCGACGAGCTCGGCCACCAGTCGATGCGCGGTGGGCAGGGGGAGCCCTGCCCGCTCCGCCAACGCGGTCAGCGAGAGGCGCCGGTGCTCCTCGTCGAAGGCTCCTACCAGCGCCAGGGCGCGGCTGGTGACCGATGCCCCGGGGGCGGAGGAGTTGCCGGCCACGCCGCCATCCTGTTCGCAGGTCCGCTGGTTGAGGCGTCACCCGACGCGTTTGCTGCGCATCGACCACGGTCGTTTCCGCTGAGTGAAAGTCGACTCGGCGCGTGTCGGGCCGCACCACTAGCGTCCTACCGTGACCACCCAGGCGGACATCAGCGCCGAGATCGCGCAGATCTCGCGCGAGTACGCCGCCGGCGGCGTCGTCGAGCCGGACGTCCGCCTCGACTACGCGCCGTACCGGTCCAGCCTCCTGCGTCATCCCACCAAGAGCCCGGTCCAGGTCGACCCCGAGGGGATCGAGCTGTGGAGCCCGGTTTTCGGCGAGCGCGACGTCGGTCCGCTCGAGGCCGACCTCACCATCCAGCGGGGCGGCGAGCCCGTCGGCGAACGGCTGCGCGTCACCGGCCGTGTGCTCGACGGCGAGGGTCGGCCCGTACGCCGCCAGCTCGTCGAGATCTGGCAGGCCAACGCCGCCGGGCGCTACATCCACCAGCGCGACCAGCACCCGGCACCGCTCGACCCGAACTTCGTCGGCATGGGTCGCTGCCTGACCGACGACGAAGGGCGTTACGCGTTCACCACGATCAAGCCCGGCCCTTACCCGTGGCGCAACCACCTCAACGCCTGGCGGCCGGCGCACATCCACTTCTCCGTGTTCGGCAACGCCTTCACCCAGCGGCTGGTCACGCAGATGTACTTCCCGGGCGACCCCCTGTTCGCCCTGGATCCGATCTACCAGTCGATCGTCGACCCGAGGGCGCGCGAGCGGCTCGTGGCGACCTACGACCACGACGTCACGGAGGCCGAGTGGTGCACCGGCTACCAGTGGGACATCGTGCTCACGGGCGCTGCCGCCACGCCGCTCGAGGAGGACGAGTCATGAACACCACCCCGGGTCAGACCGTCGGCCCGTTCTTCGCCTTCGGCCTCGAGTACGACGGCGACTCGGCGCTGGTCGCGCAAGGCACCCCCGGCGCGATCCGGCTGCACGGCCGGGTGCTCGACGGAGCCGGCGAGCCGGTGCCCGACGCGCTCGTCGAGCTCTGGCAGGCCGGCCCCGACGGGATGGTGGTGCAGCGGTCGGGCTCGCTGCGCCGTGACGGGTTCACCTTCACCGGCTGGGGCCGGGCGGCCACCGACAGCACCGGCACCTACTCGTTCACCACGGTGACGCCCGGGACGCCGTACTTCGCGCTCACCGTGTTCGCCCGCGGCTTGCTCGACCGCCTCTTCACCCGCGCGTACCTGCCCGGGCACCCCGACGACAAGCTGCTCGCCTCGCTCGACCCCGACCGGCGGGCCACCCTCGTCGCGACACCCGACGAGCACGGCTTCGTCTTCGACATCCGGCTGCAGGCAGCTGAGGGTGGTGATCGGGGTGGTGGTCGGGGTGAGGGAGAGACGGTGTTCCTCTCGTATGCGTACACGCAAGACTGAGCCGGTGACCAACCTCCTGTGGCCCGGCGACGAGCGTGCCGGCGACCTCTTCTCCGACGAGTCCTTCCTCGCGGCGATGGTGGCCGTCGAGGAAGCCTGGCTCGACGCCCTCGCCGGCGCGGGCATCGCGCCGGCCGGGGTCGCCAAGCTCGACCTCCAGAGCCTCGTCGGATCTCACCACCTCCAGCTCGTCGCCCAGGGGTCGGAAGCCGGCGGCAACCCCGCGGCCTCCCTCGTCGAGGTGCTCCGCGGCGCGCTGGCCGGGGTGAGTGCCGACGGGACCCGCTGGCTGCACCGCGGGCTCACCAGCCAGGACGTCGTCGACACCGCCCTGATGCTCTGTGCTCGCGACGCGTTCGGGGTCGTGGTGACGGCCCTGCGCGAGCAGGTACGCCTCCTGGTCGACCTCGTCGAGCTCCACCGCCGCACGCCGATGGTGGCCCGCACCCTCACCCAGCACGCCGTGCCCACGACGTTCGGGCTGAAGGCGGCGGGCTGGCTGACCGGCGTCCTCGACTCGTACGACGTCGCGTCGGCGGTGGTCCTGCCGGTGCAGGTCGGCGGGGCCGCCGGCACCATGGCCGCCACCGTCGAGCTGGCCGGCGACCTCGACGACCCGGTCGGCGCGGCGACGGGGCTCTCGCTCGAGCTGGCCACCGCGTTGGGCCTGACCGCCTCGACGCCGTGGCACACGAGCCGCTCGTCGGTCACCCGTCTCGGCGACGCAGCGGTCGGCTGCACCGACGCCTGGGGCCGGATCGCCACCGACGTCGCGACCCTCAGCCGTCCCGAGATCGGCGAGCTGTCGGAAGGCGCGCCCGGCGGGTCGTCGACGATGCCTCACAAGGCCAACCCCGTCCTCGCCACCCTCGTCCGCCGGACCGCGCTCGCCAACCCCGCCCTCGCGTCGACCCTCCACGTCGCGGCCGCCGACGCCGGCGACGAACGCCCGGCGGGCGCCTGGCACGCCGAGTGGGACACCTTGCGCACGCTGCTGCGCCGGACGGTGATCGCCGCCGGGCAGGTGACCGAGCTGCTGGACAACCTGCAGGTGCATGCCGGGCGGATGGCCGCGACGCTCGACGCCGCGAGCGACGCCGTACGCGCCGAGCAGGCAGCGATGGCCGAGCTAGCGGGTCGGCCTCCCGCGAGCGACTACCTCGGTGCCTCCGACGCCTTCATCGAGGCCCCGCTGGCCCGGGCTGCCGGGGTGCTCGCGTGATTCCCGCCGTGACCGGCGTTCGCTTGACGGGTGCCGCCAACCGCGCCGAGCTGCCGTTGCTCGTGCTCGGGCCGTCGATCGGTACCGGCGCCACGGAGCTCTGGTCGGCCTGCGCAGAGCACCTCACGAGCGACTTCGACGTCGTGGCCTGGGACCTGCCCGGGCACGGACACAACCGGTCGGTCCCCGAAGAGGGGTTCACGGTCGGCGAGCTCGCCGAGGGCGTGCTCGCCCTGCTCGCCGAGATCCAGGAACAACGCGGCGACACCGGGACGCCGTTCGCCTACGCGGGGGTGTCCGTGGGCGGCGCGGTCGGGCTCTCGCTCCTCCTCGACCACGCCGATCGCGTGACGGGCGCCGGGTTGATCTGCACGGGCGCCCGCATCGGCGACGTCGGCACCTGGGCCGACCGCATCGGTCGGGTGACCACCTCGGGAACCGCGGTGCTCGTGAGCGCGCAGGCCGAGCGATGGTTCGCCCACGACTTCTTCGAGCGCGAGCCCGACCGCGGAGCAGCCCTGCTCCACGCCCTGCACGTCGCCGTCGACAAGGGCTACATCCAGGTGTGCGAGGCGCTGGCGCGCTTCGACGTCCGCGACCGGCTCTCCGAGATCGGCCAGCCGGTGCTGGCGATCGCCGGCAAGGAGGACCACGTCACCCCGCCCGAGCAGCTGCGCGAGATCGCCACCGTCGTGCGAAACGGCCGGCTCGTCGTGTTGGAGGGCGCTGCTCACCTGGCTCCTGCCGAACGTCCCGATGAGGTGGCCGAGCTGCTGCGCATCCACTTCCTCGGCGAGGGGAGCGCCACGACGGGCGCGACCTACGACGGCGGCCTGACCGTACGCCGGGAGGTGCTCGGCGACGAGCACGTCGACAAGGCACTGGCCGGCGCGACCGACCTGACCCGGGACTTCCAGGACCTCATCACCACCTACGCGTGGGGCGGCATCTGGACCCGGCCGGGGCTCGACCGCCGCAGCCGCTCGATGGTCACGCTGACCGCGCTCGTGGGCGGCGGTCACCACGAGGAGCTCGCCCTGCACCTGCGCGCCGCGCGCAGCAACGGCCTCTCGTGGGACGAGATCAAGGAGGTCCTGCTGCAGACCGCTGTCTACTGCGGGGTTCCCGCCGCCAACACCGCGTTCCGGATCGCCCAGCAGGTGCGCGAAGAAGAGGACTCCGGGTGAGCGCGATGGCGTTCGAGGAGCAGCTCGCGGCGCGCCCTGCGGAGGTCTACGCCGACTTCCTCCTGCCCCATCTCGAACGAGACAGCCACCTGCTCGACGTGGGGTGTGGTGACGGTGCGCTCTCGATCAGCCTCGCGGACGTCTGTGGACGGGTCAGCGCGGTGGACCTCGACCCCGAGGAGTACGCCGCCGGGGCGGCGTACGCCGCGAGCATCGGCCTCGACCGGCTGGCGTTCGTGACGGGCGACGCCGCCGCGCTCGCGTTCCCGGACCACACCTTCGACGCGGCGCTGGCCCACTCGGTGCTGGAGTCCGGAGTGGATCCCGGCGTCGTCCTCGGCGAGATCCGCAGGGTGCTGAAGCCCGGCGGATGGCTCGGCGTGGCCTCGGTCGAGTACGGCGGCCTCGTGCTGGCCGGCCCCGGCAGCGAGATGCTGCGGCGGTCCAACGCCGTCCGTGAGGGGCTCTGGCAGCACTCCGGAGCCGATCCCTTCCTCGGTCGCGAGCTGCGCCGGCTGGTCGGTGAGGCCGGTTTCGTCGACGTCGAGGCGACGACCAAGGCGTTCAGCTACGGGACGCCCGCACTCGTCCGCGCCTTCGCCAACGGTCGGGGCGCCGAGTGCGCCGACGACGAGTACGTCGCGGAGGCCGTCGCGGCCGGGCTCGCGACGGCCGACGAGCTCGCCGCGATGACAAAGGCCTGGGCGGCCTGGGGCGAGTCCCCGGCGGCGTACGCCGCGTTCACCTGGTGCCGCGCCGTCGCGCGCCGGCCCTTCGACGAGAGCTCCGGATGAGGACCCAGTTCCTGGAGGGTCCTACGGGTGCGGACGCCGCGGTCGCCGACGTGCGGGACGGCGCCACGGTGCTGATCGGCGGTTTCGGCCTGGCTGGGATGCCGGTCGAGCTGATCGACGCACTGATCCGGCAGGGCGCGAGCGAGCTCACGATCGTCAACAACAACGCGGGCAACGGCGACACCGGCCTGGCGGCGCTGCTCGCCAAAGGCCGCGTCCGCAAGGTGATCTGCTCGTTCCCGCGGCAGCACGACTCGTGGGTCTTCGACGGTCTCTACCGCGACGGGAGGATCGAGCTCGAGCTGGTGCCGCAGGGCAACCTCGCCGAACGGATGCGCGCAGCCGGCGCCGGCATCGGCGCCTTCTTCTGCCCGACGGGCGTCGGGACGCCGCTGGCCGAGGGCAAGGAGACCCGCGAGATCGACGGGCGGACCTACGTGCTGGAGTACCCGATCCGCGGCGACGTCGCGCTGATCGGAGCCCACCGCGCCGACCGCGCCGGCAACCTGGTCTACCGCAAGACCGCCCGCAACTTCGGGCCGGTGATGGCGACGGCCGCCGAGACGGTCGTCGCGCAGGTACGCGAGCTCGTCGACATCGGCGGCATCGACCCCGAGGCCGTCGTCACGCCGGGCATCTTCGTGGACCGGGTGGTGGTGGCATGAGCGGATCATCGAGGACGGCCGACGAGATCGCCGCCGCGGTGGCCGCCGACATCGCGCCCGGCTCCTTCGTCAACCTCGGCATCGGTCAGCCCACCAAGGTCGCCGACCACCTGACGGCCGAGTCCGGAGTCGTGCTGCACACCGAGAACGGGATGCTCGGCATGGGTCCTGCCGCCGAGCCCGGCGAGGAGGACTGGGACCTCACCAACGCCGGCAAGCAGGCGGTCACCGAGCTGCCGGGGGCGGCGTACTTCCACCACGCCGACTCCTTCGCGATGATGCGCGGCGGCCACCTCGACGTCTGCGTGCTGGGCGCCTTCCAGGTCTCGGTCACCGGCGACCTCGCCAACTGGCACACCGGCGCGCCGGACGCGATCCCCGCGGTCGGCGGCGCGATGGACCTCGCCATCGGCGCCAAGCAGGTCTTCGTGATGATGACGCTGTTCGCCAAGGACGGCACGCCGAAGCTGGTGCGCGAGTGCACCTACCCGCTGACCGGCGTGGCCTGCGTGACCCGCCTCTACACCGACCTGGCCACCTTCGAGCTCGGGCCTGACGGCGTGCGGCTCCTGACGACGTACGGCGTCGACGCCGGCGAGCTGGAAGAGCGACTGGGTCTGTCGCTACGTCCGCTGGTTGAGCTGCGAGGAGCGCCAGCGACGAGCCTCGAATTCGCATTCGCTGGTTGAGGTGCGAGGAGCGCCAGCGACGAGCCTCGAAACCCGTGAGAGGCATCAGATCTCCATCGCGTCGTTGGCGTAGGCGGGGTGGTGGCTGGCGACCTTGCGTGCCTCGGTGAGGTGGCCGCCGAGGTAGGCACCCGCCCCCGAGACGGCCGCTCCCAGCAGGGCGAGCTTGGCGCCGGTTGCGTGCCGGCCGCGCCGGCGGGCGATCCAGGACGCGGTGTAGACGCCGATCGCCACACCGTTGGTCACCGCGTGGACCAGCCCCACTCTCTTGTCGCGCGGGTTCGCCCCTGACCACTCGGCCCAACCGGTCCAGGCCGTGGGGCCGACGGCGACGAGACCCGTGCCGACGAGGCGCTGTGCCGGAGCGGCCCAGTCGGACCCTCCGAACAGGTCGAGGACACTGGCCGAGGTCCACGTCCCGAGGACGAGGTCGGTGAGCAGCGGGTGGACCGCATGGCCCAGCCAGTCGCCCCGCAGCACAGCGCCACGAACGCCGGAACCGAACAGCCCGTGGACCGCGGGCTCCAACGCTCGTACGGCCCCGTCCAGCTTCCTGGCCTCCTCGAGCCGCAGCGTCCAGCGCACCAGCGATGTGGTCGGTTCGTTGCCAGCCATGTGTACCTCCCGAGTGCCGTCCAACCCACCTTGCCCCGCGGCGGAGGCAAGTTCAACGCGGGTTCTCAGAAGTCACGCTCAGGGCTTGGTCGCCTTGCCCTCGAGCCACAGCGTGTCGGACTCGTCGCGGTGAGTGCCCGTCGTACCCACGTGCTTGGTGCCGATGTCGGCGCCCTTGGTGATCACGTGGACCAGGGCCATGCCGTGGCCGCGGCCGAGGTCGTGATCCTCCTTGAGCCAGGCCAGGATCGGGCCGGCCTTGGTGGAGGAGTCGAAGCCCTTCTCGCGCGCCAGGTCGATGAACTGGCGCGGGGTGAGACCTGTCTTGTCCTCGATGTTGTCGAGGTATGCCTGGAACGACATGGTCAGCTCCTCTGCTGGGTGGGTTGCTCACCGACGCGTCGCCCGGGCCCACAGGTCTTCGACATCAACCGGCGAAGCTCTGCTCCACCGAGCAGGCCCAGGTGGTGCGGCCGCCGACGTCGGTACGCCGCATCGGAGCGCCGCAGCGCGGGCAGTGGTCGCCGGGCTTGCGGTGGGCAATGACCTCGCCGGTGTGCACGCCACCGCGCTGGATCGCATGCCGGATCGCCTTGCGCAGCTCGCGGTGCAGCCGGGCAACCTCGTCGCGGTCGAGGTCGTCGGCCGGCCGCTCCGGCGCGATCGCGGCCTGCCAGAGGGCTTCGTCGGCGAGCAGGTTGCCGACGCCGGCGATCGCGTGCTGGTCGAGGAGGCGGGCCTTGACCGGTGCGCGCGAGGCGCCGACCAGGGCACGGAAGTCGGCCAGGCGGACCTCGCCCGCGTCCGGCCCGAGAACCTCGATGTCGGGGTCGAGCCGGACCCTGCCGAGCCGGCGCTTGTCGAAGAGCCGCATCGCACCGCCGTCGTCGAAGAACAGCGTGAACCTGTCCCACTCGGGCTTCACGGGAGTGACCTGCGGACGGGTGCCGACATAGTCGCCCCCTTCGTCCTGTCCGCCGTCCGGCTCGGTCACCAGGATGCGACCGCTCATCCCGAGGTGGATGCCCAGTCGAGTTGGGGCACGGGGCCGCCGGACGTCTCGACCCACATCGACTTGCCGCGGCGGTGTGCGACGAGCAGTCGGCGTCCGAGCAGCGCGTCGCGGATCTCGCCGGGTACGTGCGGCCGGCAGACCCAGTCGTCGGTGTCGTCGACCTCCGCGATCCGCCGGCCGAGTGCCGAACGTTCGATCACGGCGCGGGCGGACTCCACCTCGGGCAGCTCGGGCACCTGGTGAATTCTGGGGTCAGTCCTGCCGCCGCGCCAAGGCGGCGTTGAGGGCAGGGCACTCGCCCTCGCTGCGCCGGCATCCGGTGAGGTCGCACAGCCGGCAGGTCCACGCGCCGCCATGCTTGGCAGCCACGACACCGGCCATCACCTTCGCCAGCAGGGTGCGCAGCACGGCCACCTCGTCGGGCGAGAGGTCGCCGACGATGCCCGCCAGGTACGTCGACCGCGCGGCGCCGACGGCCCGCGCCCGGTCGTGACCGTCGGCGGTGAGGCGGATGGCGCGGCTGCGCCGGTCGGGTCCGGGCTCCCGAGTGGCGAGCCCGGCTGCCTCGAGCCGGTCGACGAGCCGCACCGCTCCGGAGGGCGTCACCCCGAGCACCTGGTGCACCCGGTCGACCGTCGCGCCGTCGAGGAACTGGGCCAGCGCCGACAGCGTCGCTGCGTCCGTCACCGAGGCGGGCCTCTCGTCGGACAGAGCCGTCGTGACGGCCCGGCCCAGCTCGTCGGCGACGACGAGCGCCAGCGCGCCCAGCACGTTGGCGAGGGCGCGCCGCGACTCGTCGGCGCCTGCGGTCTCGGGCCCGGTCACCCGAGGTCGCTCAGCCGAGCTCGTAGGCGATCACCAGCGGCATGTTCGGGTAGTCGTCCTGGGTCGAGCTGCTGGACACGGAGCCGGTGATCCCCTCGAGCTCGCCCGTCCCCCCGATGATCGGCATCTGTGCTGCTGGCCGTCGTGCCGTCGTACTCGCCGTTGCCGAGGGCGGTGAACGACCCGGACTTGCCGTCGAGCTCGCCGTCGAGGTGCAGCACGCCCACGTAGGAGCTGGTGCCGTCCGCGCCGTAGTAGAGGACGGACTCCAGGTGACCGGTGCTCAGCCCGTCGTTCCCCTCGATGAGGCTCACCACGGCGTGGGCGACCTTGGTGCCGTCGTCGTACTCGGCGCTGGGCTTCTCGTCCCAGTTGTCGATCTTGATGGTCGTCTTGATGGTGGTGGTCATGACTCCGACGCTATATATGACTCAGTCATACGTCTCCACCCCGTCGGGTGGGGGCGTCGGTTGCTCTCACCCCATTGGGCGCTGTGGTCGGCGTGTCGAGCGTGCTTCATTGGAGGTGACGCGGAGGGCACATCCCGCGCGTGCTGGGCCCCGACTAGCTCTTGGCTCAGGTGATTCGCACTCACAAGGAGCGACAACTGATGGCTTTTATCCTTTGGATCCTCGCGGTGATCCTGGTTGTGTGGGGCATCGTGACCCTGATCCGCGGCCAGGCCCTGATGGGCATCGTGCTGATCATCGTCGGGCTGCTGGTCGGCCCGGGTGGCGTCAGCCTCTTTACGTGATCCACGCCTGACTGACGATCGGCGCCCGGGACTCCCTCACGGAGGGCCCCGGGCGCCGTCGTCTGTCCGAGGTCAGGCTCGCGCTTCACCACGGGCGACGACGAGCGGGATCACGACCAGCAGCACCACCATGGTGGCGCCGGCCACGGCCGCGACCGTCAGGGCGGCATCCCAGTTGACCACCACGCTGAAGATGAGCGTGGAGATGCCCACGATGATGAGAGCGAGCAGGACGATGACCAACTGCATGAACACGTGGCCGGTGGCCACCACACGGTGTTTCACCCGCTGGCCGAACAACCGGCGGTGCACGCTGATCGGCGTCAAGGTGGCGCCCACGGCCAGAGCCGCGAGGAGCACGAGAGCCAGGTAGAGCCGCTCCTGCCACACGTCAAGAGTCCGGAATCGCTCGGTGAAGGGCAAGGTGAGCAGGAATCCCGACAACAGCTGCACGCCCGTCTGCACCACCCGCAGCTCTTGGAGCATGTCGTTCCACTTACGGTCCATCTCCTCCGCGTCGGACTCGTCGCGGTCGTCCTTCTCGTCGGCCATGCGCCATGGTCGCCGCACGCGGACGTGCCTGACCACACCCTGATTGACTAGAGACCGTGCCCGACTTCGCCACCGTGACCACCACCGCCACCGATCCCCACGATCGCGGCGTCGAGCTCGGCAGCGCCGCAGCCTCGCGGGTAGCGGCGACCGTGACGGCGTACCGGCGGCTGTGGGGATGGCTCGACCCCAGCTTCGACATCGACTACTGGGGCCGGCTCGCGTTGTCCTCGATCCGCGAGCAGGCGCCGGACGCGGCCGACGAGATCGCCGGTATCGCTGCGGGTTCGGGCCACCGGGTCGAGGAGATCGCGGCACTCAACGCCCGCACCGAGGTCCTGGCCGGCATCGCGCCGAGGGTGGCGAGCACCGAGTGCTCGACCGTCGTCTCGACCGCGCCCGGACGTGCCCCGATCGCCGTGCAGACGTGGGACTGGTACCCGCAGATGCGCGACAACTGGTTCGTCTGGTCGTTCGAGACGGCCGAGGGGCGGCGGGTGACCACGCTGACGGAGTACGGCGTGCTGGCCAAGATCGGTGTCAACGACGCGGGTCTCGGCGTGATGCTCAACATGCTCCACCACGTGGCCGACGACCAGACGGCGCGCGGCGGCGACCCCACGATCGGCTTCCCCGTGCACGTCCTGCTGCGCACCCTCCTCGCCGAGTGCGCCAGCGTCGCGGAGGCCCGCGACCTGGTGGGCAGCCTGACGTTCACCGCGTCGTCGGCCCTGACGGTCGTCGACCGCGGTGGCGACGCGGCTTCGCTCGAGACGTTCCCGGAGGGCGTCGGCGAGGTGAAGCCCGAGGCCGGGCTGCTCGTGCGCACCAACCACTTCGTCTCCGCCGAGGGTGAGCCCGGCGACCAGGCCGGCCTGATCGACGACAACTCGTGGGTCCGGCGTGACCACCTGGTCGCCAGCCTCCGCGACCCCGTGCCCGCGTCCGCGGCCGACGTACACGCAGCCATGACGCACCACGTCGCCGCCGGCCCGGTCTGCCGTCACGCCGTCGAACCCGACAGCTCCGACTACCTCGAGACCAGCACCCTCGCGACCGCCACCCTCGACGTCGAGCACGGCGACCTCGCGGTTCTTCGGGGTGGTCCCTGTCAGGACTGACATCTCTAGACTCGCGGGATGATCCGACGCGGTGAGGTGCTGGCGCTCGTGCAGGCGGGCGGGCAGGGGTCCCGGATGGACGTGCTCACCAGGGAGCGGGCCAAGCCGGTGCTGCCGTACGGCGGCACCCACCGCCTGATCGACTTCGTGCTGTCGAGCCTCACGAACTCGGGGCTCGTCGACGTCTGGGTGAGCGTGGAGTACCAGGTCGCCTCGATCGACGACTACCTCTCGGGCGGGCGGCCGTGGAGCCTCGACCGCAACCGCGGCGGCTTCCGGCGGATGGTGCCCCAGTCGGGAAGCGGCCCGGCGACCGAGGACGAGTTCGCGCACGGGAACGCCGATCTGCTGCTGCGGATGAGCCGCGACCTCATGCACTTCGGCGCCGACACCCTCGTGGTGGCCAGCGCCGACCACGTCTTCGCCGCCGACCTGGCGCCCGTCATCGAGGCGCACGTCGACTCGGGCGCCGACGCGACGGTGATGACGTCCGAGGTCACCAAGCGCGAGGCGAGCGAGAACGTCGTGGTCCTCACCGGCCGGAACGGCAACGCGACCGGCGTCGAGGTGAAGCCGTCAAGGCCCAGCTCGGGCGTGGTCGCCAACGAGATCTTCGTCTACAAGACGTCGTCGTTGCTCGAGGCGCTCTTCGAGCTCCGGCGCGAGCTGAGCGCGGAGGCCGGCAAGGACTCCAACGAGGGCGACGGCGGTGCCGACAGCGGGCTGGGCGACTTCGGCGAGCACCTCCTGCCGCGGCTGATCACCGGGGGCACGGTCCGCACCGAGCCGCTCGCAGGCTACTGGCGCGACCTCGGCCGCCCGGGCGCCTACCTCAACGGACACCGCGACCTGGTCGCCGGCAAGGTCGACGTCTTCGGTCACGACGGCTACCCGATCATCAGCCACTGGGACGACCGTCCGACCGCGCGGCTGCGCTCCGGCTGCCACGTCGAGGACAGCCTGTTCTCTCCCGGCGTCGACGTGTCGGGCGAGGTGATCCGCTCGGTGCTGGGCCCCGGCGTCGTGGTCGAGAAGGGCGCCCGCGTCGAGGACTCGGTGATCTTCGCCGACTGCCGGGTCGAGGCGGGTTCGCGGGTGACCACGACCGTCGCCGACGAGCGGACGACGTTCGCCCGCGACAGCGTCGTCGGTGAGCTGCCCACGAGCCGAGTCGCCCGCGACGACGAGGTCACCCTCGTCGGCCGGGACACCATCGTCGGTCGCAGCCAACACGTCGCCCCCGGAGCACGGCTGGAGCCCGGCACCAGCGTGTGACGGCAGATATACCCCCTAGGGGTGATGGACAACACCCCCGGTGGTCATCTAACGTCTGCCCCACAGGGGACCTCGGGTTACGACGCGCTCGTACCCGCGGGAGAAGGCCCGGATCCATGGGGTCCGGGCCTTCGTACGTCGGCAGGCGGCCGGGCCGTCTGCGCTCAGACCCGGTCGGTCGAGCCGGCCCAGCCGTCCTCGTCGTGCGTATCGCCGCCAACGTCTGGGTCCACCGACCCCGGTGCGGAGACCTCCGGCGCCTCGAGCTCGTCCGGCTCGCGGTCGCGGGGAGCCCACTGCCGGTCGGTGAGGCTCGCCAGCCCTGCGGTCAGCTGGCCGCGGACCTGCTCGACCTGGCCGGCGTACCGGCCCGAGGTCTGGCGGTCGATCGCTGCCCCTGCCCGTTCGAAGAAGCCCTCGATGTCGGCCCTGTGGTCCCGCAGGTAGGAGCCGGTCGCCTCCAGGCCGCGCAGCACCGCCTGCTCGGCGGCCGCGGTCGCCTCCTGGACCTTGGACTCCAGGTCGAGGTCGTCGACGACCTTCTTCAGCTGGTCGCTGATCGGCGTCTCGTCCTTGCTCATCACTGACCACCTCCCGGGCCGTCGTTCGCTGCGGCGAGCGGCGGGAACTCCACCTTGGCCTGCTCGGCGATGCCCCGCATCATCCAACCGTCGATCGTGGCGCCGACGATGCCGCCGACGAACGGCACGACGCGGCCGAACCGCGAGAACATCCGTTCGAAGACCCCGCGCATCAGGCGGAAGCTGATCGCCTTGTTGATCACCATCAGCGCGGCCGGCGGCAGCTTGCCCATCGCCAGCTTGGTGATCGCGCCCCCGCCGGTGGTGAGGCCGGCCTTGGCGAGCACGTCGTCGGCCTTCGCCCCGACCAGGGTCAGCAACACGGCCGTGCGGACGTCCGGCTGTCGGACGTCGTACCCGCGCAGCGTCGCGATCGCCCCGACCATCCGCGTGGCCTGGACGTAGAACTCCGCGACGTTGACCGGTACGGCCACCGGCATCGTCACGAACCCCCCGAGCCCGGTCACGAAACCGCCCACCATGCCGCCGACCACGTGCAGCCGCACGACGCGCTCGACCGCCTCCTCGGGGTAGCCCGTACGCCGGCGCGCGGCGTCCGCGATGCTCGTCGCCGGCCGCAGCGGCCCACGGCCGTCGAGCCCCACGTCCATCAGCATCTGCACCACGCGGCCGATGGCGGAGTCGTCGGGTGCATTGCTGCGCGCGGCCTCGAGCGCCGACGCGGTCTGCTGCGACTCCTCACGCCCGGGCCGGAGAAGATCGAAGAGTCCCATGCCGTCGAGTCTGTCACCCGGTGGTTGGGAGAGTGGCCAATGCCATGCGCGCACCTCGCCCAGCCGCTGGTTGAGGAGGGCCGTCAAGGCCCGTCTCGATCCGGCGAGGATCAAGCCAGCTTCAGGTGCTCGCTCAACGACTCCATCGTCTGCATGAACGCCGCCTCGAGGTCGACGCCGTAGGCGTCGGCCAGCGTCATCACGCACCACAGGCAGTCGGCCAGCTCGTGGGCCAGAGCATCGTCGAGGTCCTCCCGCGGACGCACTCCGGCCTTCCCCTGCACGAGCTTGGCGAGGTCGCCGACGTCGCCGACGAAGCCGAGCATGATCTCCTCGCTCGTCCACTCGCGGCCGTAGCGCGCGGTCTCCATGGCGGCGTACTGCGCTCGGACGTTGCGTGCGTTCGCCTGCAGCTCCTGGAAGTCCATCGCCCCATCATGGCCATGCGTGGCCGGTGGCTCGTAGTCGAACAGGCACAACCCCCGATTCGGGTGCCGGCCCCGCTCAGCAGGCGGCGTGGACACCAGGTTGTGCCTGTCTGGCTACGAGGTCGGTCTTCGCGTCGAAGAGTCGCGGACCTCTGCTCGCCCAGGTGGCCAGCCCGATGACTGCGGCCAGGACCGTGGTCAGCAGGAGCGTCTGTTGCAGACCGACCGCGTCGATGAGGACGCCCGTGGCCAGTACGCCGACGGGGCCGGTCACCGGGATGCTCGCCGTGCTGAGCCCGACGATGCGAGGCAGCAGGTGCGACGGTGAACGATCCTGGCGGATGGTGGCCATCAGCGGGACCAGCGAACCGACGGCGGTGCCCAGCGTGACCAGCATGGCGATCGTGAACAGGACGGACGGCGAGAGGGTGATCCCGGCGAGCGTGGCCGGTACCAAGGAGAAGACGCCGACGAACAGCCGCCGCCGGGACACCCTCCCGCCGAGCATTCCGAAGCCGGCCGCGCCGAGCAGGCCGCCGACCCCGTAGCTGGCCACCATCACCCCGAGCACGACCGGGTCGCCGAACGTCTCGCGGGCAAGGACCGGGAGAACGAGGGGTACCAGAGGCGCGACCAGCATGACGGCGACCGTCGGGAACAGGAACAGAGCTGCGCAGGGCCAGGTCGTCCCAGATGAAGGCGATCGCCTCGCGGGCCCCTGACGCGCCGATCGGCTGCTCCGCGGTGTGGCGGGACCGGGCGACGTGGAGGCGGCTGACGACGAGCCCGGCGAACCCGAACGCCGCGACCGTCACCGAGATCGCGACGCCGACGCCGAACGACGCGATGAGGACGCCGGCCAGCGGAGCGCCGAGGAGGTACCCGACGTGCTCGGCGGAGGTGAACAACGCGTTCGCCCGCTCGCGCGGGTACCCGTGGGCGTCCGCCACGGCGGGGACCAGGGTCTGCCTGGCGGTGGAGGCGGCCGAGTCGACCAGGGTGCCGAGGAACCCCAGCAGCAGCACGTGCCAGACCTCGAGGAGGTCGAGCGCCAGCAGCACCGGCAGTGGTGCGACCACAAGCGCGTTGGCCACGTCCGCCAGGGCGCCGGTGCGAACCGCGCCGATCGCGTCCACGATCCGGCCCGCCGCCAGTCCGCCGGCGGCGGCTCCGGCGACGCCCACGAACACCGCCGTTGCCGCCAGGGTGGCGCTGCCCGTCGTGGTCAGCACCAGCCAGGGAACGGCGACGGTCAGGACGACGTTCCCGCTCAGCGACACGGCGTTCGCCAGCACCAGCAGCGCCAGCGGCCTCGGGACATTTCTCATGGGACAACGGTGGCGCCGGCAGCCGCTTCGGGTCCAACACCTGTTGCGGCACGATTGACAACACCAGTGCGTGAACAGCGTGGTGCTCACGCCCGCGACTCACTCGCCACTGCTGTCAATGCCGACGGCTCGGGAGTACGGTCGGGCCGTGCGGCCCGAGCTCGATCTCCGCCTCCTCCGCGCCTTCGTCGCGGTCGCCGAGGAGCTCCACTTCACCCGTGCCGCCAGCCGTCTCTTCGTCGCCCAGCAGGCGCTGAGCCGCGACATCCAGCGGCTGGAGTCCCAGCTCGGCGTACGACTGTTCGTGCGCAGCACCCGAAGCGTCACCCTGACAGCCGACGGCGAACGCCTCCTCGTCCACGCCCGCGGCCTGCTCGCGCTCAACGACGCAGCCCTGCGCGACCTCGGCGGCGCCAACCGCCCGCTGCTGGTCGACGTCATCGGCGAGGGCCTCACGGCTGCGCGCATCGTCGACGCCGCCAGACGGGCCGCGCCGCAGCACGACTTCACGGTCCGGTACGGCGGCGGCCTCGGCGCCGCTCTCCCGCAGCTGCTCGCCGGACGGCTCGACGTCGCCTTCGGTCGCGCCGCAGGTCTCCCGCTGCCCTTCCCCTCCGAGCTCAGCCGCCGGCTGGTCCGCTACGAGCCGCTCGGCCTGCTGCTGCTCGATGACGATCCCCTTGCCGCGCTGGAGGAGATCCCGATGGAGAGGCTGCGCGGCGTGGAGATCGACGCCAGCAGCGGCAACCAGGACGCGCCCGAGTGGGTCGACCTCGCGGTCGCGCTGTGCGACGCCGTCGGCGCGCGACCCTCGCCCCCGCACCCCCACGTCATCGGTCCCAACGAGACGGCGCGCCACCTCCGGTCCCACGGCCTGCCGATCCTGACCATGACCGAGTGTCCGCCGGTCAGCGGTGCCGTCGTGCGGCCACTCGTCGACCCCGTTCCCCTGTACCCGTGGGCGATCGTGCACCGCACCGACGCGAAGCACCCGGGTCTCGCCACCCTGGTCACGGTCATCGAGGAGCTGTCGACGGGTGAAGGCTGGCTGAAGCGGCCCGACGACGGCTGGCTACCGAGCCGCTGAGGCCCGCGCTCATGTCAGGCCGTCTGGGAGCCGTCGGCGAACGAGTGGTGCTCGTGCGTGACCACCCAGCGGCCGTCCTCGCTTCCGCAGCCCGATGGTGAGCCGGAGACGCCGGCGCGGCTCGTCGGCGAGCTCGCCGGGAGTGCCGCACTTCAGCAGCGCCCAGGCGAAGGCGACGTCGTCCCCCTCGGTCACGTCGAGCTCGACGATCTCGAACGACGCCCCCGACTCCTGCCACCCGAAGAACGGCGGCCAGGTGTCGCGGTACGCCTCGATGCCGCGCACGCCGTCGTGCGGCGGCGGCACGTCGAACATCACGATGTCGTCGGCGTGGTCCGCCAGCACCGTGTCGAGGTCGCCGGAATGCACGGCGTCCGCCCAGGTGCGGATGAGCTGTTCGATGTCCATGTGGTTGTCGACCTGAACTCACGGCCGAAGTCATCGCGCATGACGAATGCGAGCCGGCGGTTACCGACGCAGGAAGATCCCGTGGCACGGCTTCGGCTCGAAGTACGTCGTCTTCGGCGGCATCACCTCGCCACCGTCAGCCACGCTGATGAGCGCGTCGGCAGAAGGCGGCGCCAGCGTGAACAGGGCTCCACCGTCGAGGTCGCACCGCTGGGTGAGCTCGTCCACGGACGTCGTGGCGGGGACGGTCTCGATCATCGGGGCGCGCTCGTCGGCGGCTGCGACCAGGCGGTCGAGGACCCGGGTCTGGAGGATCGTGACGTCGAGGCCGGAGACACCGTCCTGGCGGGTGCCCTGGTAGCTGAGCTCGAACCAGCGGCGCCCGACGTACAGCCCGATCGTCCCGGTCGCCGGAGCCTGGGCGCGGCCGACCTCACTGACCTGGAAGTCCGACGACAGCAGGCCGAGGAGGTCCTCCGCGCGGACCGGGCCGGACAGCCGGCGGTGGAACGCCGACAGCTGCAGGCCGTCCATCGGGTGGATGACGCCGAGCAGACCGGCGTCCGCGGGCTTGCCCGCCAACCGCCACTCCTCGAGGGCGGCCGCCGTCCGGTGGTGACCGTCCGCGATGTAGAAGTCGGCTGCGGCCAGCTCGCTCACCAGCGCGTTGACGGCGGGCCCCTCGGACAGTCGCCACACGGTCTGCTGCAGACCGCGGGGGCCACCGAAGTCCAGCAGCGGCGGGGTGCGCTGGACCTCCTCGATCGTCCGCGTGAAGACCGGACCCGCACGGTGCAGCAGCGTGACCAGGGCCGGTGGGGCCTGCGTCGTCTCGCGGTGCCACAACAGCGCCTCGACCCGTTGTGGGTGGACCGCCTCGTGCCCGCGTACCCGGCCGTCTGCGATCGCCTGCACGGCGATGTCCCCCACCACGCCGGTGTACGACGCGTCCCCACGGCTCTGGCGGTAGACGTAGAGCGCGACGGGCGACTCGTCGTACGTCGCGGGGTCGAGCTCGACCCCCAGCAGCTCGACACCCGACTCGTCGAGCGAGTCCGACATGGCGGTGACCGTCCGCCGGGCCCACTCCTGCCTGACGACCCGCGCGGGGAAGAGACGGACGCTGCTCACGGCTGTGGGGCGCTCTCGCCGAGCGTCACGACCGACACGCCCAGCACGTGGGGGATCGCGCGGAGTGCGGTCAGCAGCTCGTCGGAGGCAGGGTCCGCTACGTCGATGGTCGCCACGGCCGCCTCGCCGCCGCGGAAGACGCGGTTGACCATGTGCTCGACGTTGAGGCCGGCGCTGCGGAGCTCTTCGAGTACGTGCGCGAGCACGCCGACGCGGTCGAGGTGACGGACCGTCAGCGTGACCGACCCGAGCCGGTCGGGGTCGAGGTTCACGCAGTGGCGGGCCTCGCCGGTCATGAAGGCCTCCACGATCTCGGTCACGCCCGCCGCGATCGCGCGTTGGGCCTGCGCGGTGGAGGCGCCGATGTGGTGGGTCGCGACCACGTTGGGGTGTCGCGCCAGTGGCGAGTCCCAGGCGCCCTTCCCGGAGCTCGGCTCGTCGGCGAACACGTCCAAGCCAGCGCGTACGGCGTCCGCGTCGAGCGCCTCGAGCAGGGCGGCTTCATCGACGACGCTGCCGCGCGAGGTGTTCAGCAGGATGGCGCCCTTCTTCATCCGTGCGAGGAAGCCCGCGTCGACGAGGTGGCGGGTGTCGGTGCCCGCGGGCACGTGGAGGGTCACGATGTCGCTGGACGACACCAGCTCCTCCATCGAGTCGCACATCGTGATGCCCAGCTCCTCGGCCCGCGACACGGCGTACGCCGACCGGCCGGGCTTGGCGAGCGACTGCAGGCGGATGCCGAACGCTGCCGCGCGTTCGGCGACGGAGAAGCCGATCGCGCCCAGGCCGATGATCCCCATGGTCGAGCCCAGCAGCCCCTCGGCCTTGCTGTAGCGCTGCTTGTCCCAGTGGCCGGCGCGGAGGTCCGACACGTTGTCGGCGATCCGGCGGTCGAGGGCCAGCAGGAGTCCCATCGTCAGCTCCGCAACGGCGGCCGCGTTGCGGCCGGGCACGTTGGAGACGAACACCCCGCGACTGGCTGCGGCATCGGTGTCGATGGTGTTGGTTCCCGCACCGGCGCGGATCACCAGCACCAGGCGGTCGGCGGCCTCGAACACCGCGCGCTTGACCTTGGTGCTGCGCACCACCAGGGCGTCGAACCCGGGGATTCGGCCCGGGAGGTCGTCGGCATGGAGCCCGGGCTCCATCACGCAGACGTGTCCGCGGGACTCGAGCTCGGTGATCGTCTGCTCGGGGAGCCGGTCGGCGAGAAGTAGGCGCATCGCGTGACCTCCGGAAGCACTTTCGCCGCCGGGGCCGGCGGTTCCGCGCCACGCTAACCCGTGGACGAGCGGCGGCGCCATGGCTGCTCCCCTCCTGCGCTAATCGCGTTGCTGCCAGAGCGGTGGCGACCTAGCGTTGCCGGAATGCCGAACCTCCACGCGCTCTGCATCGACGCCCAGGACCCACAAGGGCTCGCGGAGTTCTGGGCCGGCGTCCTCGGCAGGGAGCTGGTCTACGACTCCCAGGACGGCATCACGCTGCTGCCGGGCGATGACGTCGGCTTTCGGGTGCGCTTCGTCACGACCGAGGAGGAGAAGGTCGGCAGGAACCGCATGCACTTCGAGCTGACGAGCAGCTCCCTCGAGGAGCAGCAGCGAACCGTGGCCAGAGCACTCGAGCTCGGCGGCCGGCACTACGACGTCGGCCAGCTCCCCGAGGAGGAGCACGTCGTGCTGGCCGATCCCGAGGGCAACGAGTTCTGCGTCATCGAGGCGGGCAACAACTTCCTGGCCGGGTGCGGGTTCGTCGGCGCCCTCTCCTGCGACGGTACGCAGGCCGTCGGGTACTTCTGGAGCGAGGCGCTCGGCTGGCCGCTCGTCTGGGACCAGGACGAGGAGACCGCGATCCAGTCGCCGCGGGGCGGCCCGAAGATCGCGTGGGGCGGCCCACCCGTGGAGCCGAAGAACGGCAAGAACCGGTACCACTTCGACCTCGCCCCGTCCGACGGCGGCGACCAGGAGGCCGAGGTCGAACGCCTCCTCTCCCTCGGGGCCAGACGCGTCGACATCGGCCAGGGCGACGTCGGCTGGGTGGTGCTGGCCGACCCCGACGACAACGAGTTCTGCGTGCTGGCCGCCCGCTGAAGCGAGCCATCGCGCGGGCGCCTGTTGGCCTGCGAAACTCGAGCATGATGTCGCAACCGCAGCACGACCCCGGGCCCCCGCCCGAGTGGGAAGCACTCTTCGCGTCGGCTCCGCTGGATGCCTACGTCAATGCGCCGGCCGCGCCGTTCCACACGCGGTTCGGCCCGGTGTTCTACCGCGGCCGCCTGGACGGCACGGCCAGGGTCCTCGTCGTCGGACAGGACCCGTCCACCGACGAGACCCTCGCCGGGCGGATCCTCGTCGGCCAGGCAGGTCAGATCACCCAGCGGTTCCTCGCCAAGCTGGGGTTGACCCGTTCGTACCTGATGTTCAACACGTTCCTGTACGGCGTCCAGAGCGGCGCCATCACTCCCGCCCTGGTCAACGACCCCGGCATCCAGGGATTCCGCAACCAGCTGTTCGACGCCGCCAAGGCGGCCAACCCGCTGACCGCCGTGCTCGCGTTCGGGCTCAAGGCTCAAGACAGCGTCGCGGCCTGGCCCGGCGTCGGGACGCTTCCGGTCATCGAGCTGACCCACCCGACGTCGCCGACGGGGGTCGCGGCGAGCTGGAACCTCAAGCTGGCGGACGCGATCACGGCAACCGGCCCGGACCCGGACGGCACGGTCGACGGCACCCCCTTCGACACCACTGCCGAGGACATGCCCACGACCGACATCCCGCGCTTCGACCTGCCCTTCGGGACGCCGCCGTGGCACGGCACCGAGGCCGCACCCGCAGCAAGCGCGTCACCGGGGCGTTCGAGACCGAGATCCAGTGGCGCGCGCCCTGACCCGTGCGGCGTCGGCTCAGATGGGCAGGCCGTTGTCGCCGGTGTGCAGCGACTGGGTGTTGAACTTGACCTGCCACACGGTGACCTTGCCGTCGGCGGCCTGCGTGAGGACGGCGCCGTCCTGCCAGATCCCGTTGTCGGCCTGGTGCGGGCCCGGGAGGGTCGCCCTGGTTGTAGTGCACGTTGTGGACGCCGAGCCCCTGGGTGAACGGCTCGCCGAAGATGTAGATCCGGACGGCCTGGTTGACGAGGGGCTCGAGCACGTCGAGGGCGTTGTCACCGTCGCTCTGGATCCACGGGAACGACCGCCAGCGCAGGGGAAGCCAGTCGAACCAACGCCGGAACCGGCCGAGGAGCAGGTCCAACGGCGTGGGCCCCCACGGCTGCGCCGCCCGTGACGGCACGCGCAGGTTGAGTGCCCCGACCCAACGGCGGACGCGCAGGACCACCCAGCCGTCACGCAGGAGTGGGCTGCGCACGTAGTCGAGCGCTCCGGACGACGAGGTGGAGGCCAGCGGGTGGAACCCGTTCGAGAGCGCCACGAGGCCCGGGATGCTGGCCGTGGTGAGGTCCGTGACGACCCGGTAGCTGACGCCCACCCCGCTCGGGGTGTCGACGTCCAGGGCCGCCTCGTACTCCCCCGCGGGCGTGTTGATGTGCAGCAGCCCGTGGTACCAGTGCCCGAAGTCGCTCGGGTCCTCGCGCGTGAACGACGCCAGCGTGCCGATCGCGACGCCGTACCCGTGGTCGAGTGGCATGACGACTCCCTCCCTTGCCTGCAGGTGAAGAGGCGAGCTGGCCCCTGACTGATACGGCGACCCGTCGGTGTCTCGAGACCTACTTCAGCTCGACGAAGAGCACGTGTGTGGGTGTCTCGCCGATGTTCTCGCCATGGTGCTGTTGGGCCGGCAACCATGCGGTCATCCCAGTCTGGAGCTCCACCTCGCGCTGCATGTCGCCCGACACGAGCCGTCTGCGGAACGAGCTCAAGGTGTACATCACGCTGTCGGGATGCTCGTGTGGTGTCGTCCTGTCGCCGGGCTGGTCGTGGTACTCGAGGACGCGGACCTTGTCGTTCTCGAAGACCACCTGGTAGAACTCCGGATTCGTGACTGCCGGGTCGAGGCTCATGACAGGTTCGTCCAGCTCTCGACGATCCTCTTCCTCGTCCTCCAGCTGCGTGCGCGTCGTGTTCGGGTCGATGCCGCAGGCTCTCGGCCTGCACCATCGCGGTGAGGAACTGCGTGTCCACCCGTCTTGTCGCTGTTGGTGTCGACGAGCCGGTTCCACTCGATGGCGCCGTTGGCGAAGTTGAGCCAGGCGGCCAAGAGCTGCTGGTCGAACAGCTCGTTCATCTGCGCTGGTCGAGGTCGTGTCGAGCACGTCGTAGGCCTGAGCGAAGGTCGCGGCGGCGGTCCGTTCGTTGAACACCCTGCTCATGTAGGCCGCGATCTTCAGGTAACAGCCGAGCGGTGGTCGGCGTCGAAGTCCGGGCTCGGCCCCGTCGTCGAACGCGTGGTAGCGGTTCTGCTGTTTCCAGTAGCCGTGCGGGCGGTTGGGGTGGTTGTTGCCGACGATGACCACGTTCAGCGATCCCGTGGCGCTGCCGCCGTCGTCGTCGGTGATCGTGCAGCGCCGCTGGTGTACATGCACGGCCTTCGTGAACCCGTGATCTGCCGACGGCCGAGATGTCCCGCGGCTGGATCGACGGGCTCAGCGGCGGGTCGACTGCCGGCGGGTTGACCTTGTCGAATCGAGGTGTCCGACGGGCGTTGCCGTCGCCCCAGTCCCACGTCATCGTCAGGTCGTCGCTGCCGGGGTCGGTGACACGCGACCCCGAAGTCGACGCTCGTGCCGGCGTGCGCGATCACCGTCGGGATCCCGTTGACGTTCACCGTGCCGGTGGTGTCGATGACGGCTGTCGGGTTCACGTTGTTGACTGTCGCATGTGACCGTCTTGCACGGTGCTGGTGGTCGTCGTCGGTGCGCGCACACCTTGACCTCCCACGTCCCGTTGTCTCCGTAGGTGTGCGAGGTGCTGAACGTGAACGTCGCGTCCGGCTCGATCGTTCTCCAGTCGTGCCGCTCAGGCTCTGCGACGGCCGACCCGTCGCCCCAGTCGATGGTGGCCGTCAAGCGAGTCGAGCCAGCCCGGGTCGCGGATCGTGCCCGGCGACCGTGGTCGCGGTGTTCTCGGCGACCGCGGTCGGGTCGCTCGACCTCGATCGCTGGGGCGACGTTGGTGACCGTGACCACTCGCGGTGTCCTCGGCCGTCAGGCCCTCGGCGTCGGTGACGCAGAGCTTGACGATCGTCGTGCCGTCGTTGCCGACCCTCGTGAACGTGGGGTCGTCGTTGCCCGAGGAGTCGTCGCAGCTGGCCGTCGCCGTCGAGATCCCAGGCTGTAGGTGAGCGCGCCGCCCTCGGGGTCGGAGGAGCCCGTCCCGTCGAGCGTGATGTCGGCGCCCTCGGTGTCGTGCGCGTCAGGCCCCGGCGTCGGCGACCGGCGGCAGGTTGGGCAAGAACATCGTGAACCGCACCTGCGCACGGTCCGAGGAGTCGAGCGGGTCGAGGAGGTCGTCGTCGTGGTCACCGGTCACGTCGATCGTCGTGTCCGCACTTGGCCGTGATCCGCGTCGCCGGCAATCGAGCCGAGCTCCTCCTGATGCACTTGGCCATGTCGACGGTGAGGTCCAGGGCGCTGATCGTCGTCGTCGTCGTCGGGGTAGATGTCCATCAGGTCGTCGCCCAGGTTCGCGGACGGCACCAGCGGGCTCTCGCCGTCCTCGTCGACAATCTCGATGTGACCGGCACCGTGCCGGTCAGCGGGACGGTGGCGCCGTACGCCCAGCCGGGGTTGGTCACCGACTTCTGGTGTCCACGGCCTCCTCGCCGCGGTTCTGGCCCGACCTTCCCGTTGACGCTGACCTTGCCGAACATGTCGGCGTCGGTCGAACCTGTCGACGTCATCGTCGGCGTCCTCGACCGTAGTCGATGCCGACGATGAGGGTCGGCTGGCTGCACCGTCCGCTCGAAGGTGCCGGTAGAGGGCGGCGATGGCGCGGATGCCGTAGATGTACGTCGATGTCTCGCACCCGGCCGAGGTCCCCGTCGCGTTGTTGATGTCCTCGCGAACGGGGCCGTCGTCGTCGTTGTTGTCGAGATCGTCCTGGACACGCGGGCTGGTGATGCTCGCGTGTCCATGTCGTTGAGCTCGTCGCGGATCCAGTTGTGCCGGTCGACGGTGTCGCCGTCGACGTCGCGGGAGGCGAAGAAGTCCGCCAGCTGGTTGGTCGTGTACAGCAGGCAGTAGAGCGGTTCCACGCCCGGCGGCACGCGCTCATCGAGGTGGCCGGTCACCTTCGGGTGCGAAGGATCGACGGTCCTGTCTTCGAGCATTCAGTCGATCCACCTCGGCGCTGGTGAGGTTCATGTGACCGTGGTCGCCGTCGACGAGGTCGCTCATCCAGTTCTCATACGGGTCATCGTCGAAGATGGGGTCGCTTCACGTGGGCGTCGCTGTGAGCATGAGTGGGGACGGTCTGGTCGCCCATCAGGTGCACGATGTGGCCCAGGTACTCATAGGCCTTGTGCTTGTCGCCGTTCTGGTACGCCCCGAGCGCAAGCGACCCAGAACTGGCGGGACTTCTGCCAGGGCGTTCGCGGTCTCGATGAACGAGGTGTCGAAGATGTCGAGGTCGATCAGGTCGAGGATGTCGAGCTCCTCCCACATGTCCTTGAGGGTCTCGATCGGGAGCGGTTCCTCGAAGTCGCCGTAGGTGGTCTTGGTCTCGTCACCGGAGTCGGCGTCCCAGAAGTGGGGCATCGTGATGACGGCTTCCTTGAGGATCGGCAGGTACGGATAGCCGAAGATGTGGTCGTCGACCTGAGGCGGGTTGCCGACGCCGTCCTCGTGGCCGGCCCCGTCCCAGATGTCCTGGGCGTAGAGCCCCGCCTCCGAGCCTGGATCGAGGAGGCCGAGCGCGATGGCGGACATCTTCTCGTGCACGCACGCGTTGTCGTCCGAGCAGACGTTGTAGGACTGAGCCGGTGGCGCTTGGGCGACGACGGTCAAGCCGCACGTCGCCAAGGCGGCGACGGCGAGGGCGGCGAAGTTTCTCCTGTGGCTGCGCACGATCAACACCTCGGAATCCAGGTTCGTTCGGAAGGCTCCGACCGCCCACACCGAGACGGGGGGTGCTGGGTATCGCGGCGTCGCTCACTGCGGGTCACGGGGCGACGTGGGCACACAAGCGCCACTACTCCCCGTTGCCAACGAAACTAGGAAACCGTTCGGCCGGTGGCAATGGCCCATCTGGGCCAGGGGTCCCAGGTCGACGGCCGGTCGAGCAAGATGGTCCGGTGATTCGATCGGCGGTCGCCATGTTGGTCGCGCTCATACTGCGGCCGAAGAGTTCATCGGCCACGACCCTGACGCGCCGCACTACATGGAGCCGGTCATCCCGGACGAGATCGCGAGCGAGGTGCGAGCGGTCATCGCCGCGGGTTCGGGTAGTTCCCGTGAACCTGGTGCACGGGAATTACCCCAAACCGGCCAGGTTGTCTCCCGACCGCGAGCAGCCGAAGTCGGTGGAACGGTGCAGGGCCACGTGACACGCTGCCGGCATGGCACGAGTGCTGTTCACGTCGTGCCCGGCGTACGGGCACGTGCTACCGATGCTGCCGTTGATGCGGGCGGCCGAGCGTGCCGGAAATGACGTGCGGGTCGCCACGGGCCCGGACCTGCTCGGGCCGCTCGCCAGTCGCGGGCTTGATGTCCACGCCGTTGGACCAACCTGGACGGAGTCGTGGTCCACGCACGAGGCGGTGTGGTCGGATCCGGACCTACCCGATGAACAGAAGATGATGGACGGAGTGGTGGCGCTGTTCGGCACGCCGGCGCTCGCGCGGCTCACCGACCTGCTCGCGATGACCCAGGACTGGCGCCCCGACGTCATCGTCCACGAGGTGCTGGAGACGGCGGGGTCCTTGCTCGCCCGGAGGCTTGGCGTGCCCGGGGTCGTGCACGGCATCGGCCCGATGTTCCCGGTCTATGCCCAGCTCATCGGCCCTGCGGGCGCCGCGATAGGCGAGCCCGAGCTGTGGGCGCAGGCCTCGTCCGAGCAGGCACTGGACATCTGCCCGCCCTTGCTGCAGCCCGACGACGGCCCACCGCCGTGGCCGGACGCAACGCCTCTGCGGCCCAGTGCCGGCGAGCCTGGCCAGGTCCCACCCAGCGTGGCCGATGTTCTCGCAGCCGAAGACCACGTCGCCTACTTCACCCTCGGCACCGTCAAGAACGCTGACACCACCGACTTCAGGGCCGGGCTCACCGCGTTGCAGGAGTACGACGGCGTGGTGATCGCCACGACCGGGCGTCGGCTCGACCCCGAGGAGCTCGGACCAGTGCCGGCGAACGCCATCGTCGCCGAGTTCCTCCCACAGGCCTCCGTGCTGGAGCGCGCAGACCTGCTGGTCTCCCACAGCGGCTCGGGCACGATGCTGGGCGGACTGGTGCACGGCGTGCCACAGGTCGCCCTGCCGCGAGGTACCGACCAGCCGCAGAACGCGGCCCTGCTGGCGCGCGCGGGCGCTGGCGTGGTCGTCGCACCGGACGACTACGCCGTCGACACGATCCAGGCTGCGGTCAGGGAGGTGTCCAGCGATCCGTCGTTCAAAGCGGCAGCCGAGCGCGTGCGCGACGAGATCGCCGCCATGCCCGACGCCGACGCGGTGTGGGCCGGTATCGCAAGGCTGACCAGGCGGGCTCAGGGCCGAGCGCGAAGCGGGACGCCGACCCAGAGCACGAGGTAGCCGAGGAAGGCGACGAGCGACGCCACGATCCCTCCGGTCCTCCCGATGGCCAGGTCGAAGGTGAGGAAGACGACCCCACACGTGGTCAGCGCCACCAGCACCAGCCCGACTCTGGCCACCCGGTTGGCCGTCGAACCAGCCAGGGGCGTCGGCCGCGCCGGAACAGGATGCGGTGGTAGGCGACCGGCGACAAGATGGCCGCGGTGGCGGTGACGGCTCCCGAGAGGACGAGCAGGTACGCCGTCCGCTGGACGTCGTCGAGCGTGTCGAAACGGTCGGTGAAGGGCACCGTCAACAAGAACCCGGTCAGCACCTGCACGCCGGTCTGCGTGGACCGCAGCTCCTGGATCAGCTCGGTCCAGTTGCGGTTGATCGTCGCTTCGGGGATGCCGTCAGACGGCGGGTCGGACTCGGTCGGCTTCACCCGCCGAAACTACTGCGAGCGGATATGGCTTGGTGAGGGGCGATGGGCGACCACGACGTCGTCCTCGTCGGTGGCCAGCACCTCGAGGTCGGTGGTCGCGGCTTGCTCGCGTGCAAGCAAGGTGACGAAAGCACCGTCGGGGGCGAGCCAGTCGTCGGCGTCGGCGAGGACGGCGCGGAGGGGGTCGAGGCCGTCGGGGCCGCCGTCGACGGAGAGGGACGGTTCGTTGGACCGGAAGTCCCCGTGGATCTCAGACAGGCGCGGCGTCGGGACATGGGGGAGATACGCAACGGCGAGGTCGACGCGGCCCTTCAACTCGGCGGGAAGCCCGTCCCACCATGAGCCGTGATGCACGTGGAAGCCGCCGGTACGGCGCGCACACTCCAACGCGGCCTCGTCGATGTCCACTCCGTGCACCTCGGCCTCCGGCAGGAGCACCGCCAGCGACGCCGCCAGAGCGCCGGCGCCGCAGCCGAGGTCGACGACGACTCGGGCGTCGGGCTTGAGGGCGACGGCAGGGGCGAGGACGGCTTCGGCGCGCCGGCGGGGCACGAAGACACCCGGGGCGAGGGCGACGCGGACGGGCCCGAACTCTGCCCAGCCGACCACCTGCTCGAGCGGACGTCCGGAGGCACGATCGGCGACGGCCGAGGCCCGCGTCGAGGGCTCGGCGTACGTCTCCCAGATCACGGCAGCCTCGTCCTCGGCATGGACGCAGCCGGCCGCGCGCAGGGCGAGCACGGCCTCGTCGAGGGTCACCAGGACAGCCTGGCAGGATCGCCAACATGTACGACGTCCAGGCGCTGCGCGCGCACTTCCCCAGCCTCGCCGGCGGCACGGCGTACTTCGACGGTCCGGGTGGCACCCAGACCCCCGACGTCGTCGGGGAGGCGATGCGCCACACCATCACCCAGCCGCTCTCCAACCGCGGGCGGCTGACGCAGGCCGAGCGCAACGCCGACGACGTCACGCTCGCGGCACGGGCGGCGATGGCGGACCTGGTCGGCGGCGTACCTGAGGGGGTGGTGTTCGGGCGCAGCATGACCCAGCTGACCTTCGACATCTCCCGCGCGATGGCCAAGGACTGGGAGCCCGGCGACGAGATCATCGTCAGCAAGCTCGACCACGACGCCAACGTGCGGCCGTGGGTGATCGCCGCGGAGAACGTCGGGGTCACGGTCAAGTGGGCGGAGTTCGACCCGGCGACCGGCGAGCTCGACCCGACCGCGGTGACCAGCTTGCTCACCGAGGACACCCGGCTGGTCGCGCTCACCGCCGCGTCCAACCTGATCGGCACGCGGCCCGACCTGGCGGCGATCGCGGCTGGGGTGCGGGACGCCGGGGCGCTGCTGTACGTCGACGGCGTGCACCACACCGCCCACGTCTCGACCGACATCGGCGAGCTGGGCGCGGACTTCTACGTGTGCTCGCCGTACAAGTTCCTCGGCCCGCACTGCGGCGCGCTCGTCGCCGCACCCGAGCTGCTGGAGGGGTTGGACCCGGACAAGCTGGTGCCGGCGACCAACCAGGTGCCGGAGCGGTTCGAGCTCGGCACGCTGCCCTACGAGCTGATGGCGGGGACGACGGCCGCGGTCGACTTCATCGCCTCGCTGGGCGAGGGACCTGACCGCCCGGCCAAGCTCAAGGCCGCCTTCGCCGCGATCGAGGAGCACGAGGACCGGCTGCGCGAGCGGCTCGAGGACGGACTGTCGCGGCTGCCGGTCGTCGTGCACTCGAGGGCCAAACGGCGTACGCCGACCGTGCTGCTCACCTTCCCGGACGCCGACGCGGCCGAGGTGTCGGTCGCGCTGGCCGACCGCGACATCAACGCACCGTCGAGCAGCTTCTACGCGTGGGAGCCCTCGCACCACCTGGGTCTCGGGGAGGACGGCGGGCTGCGGGTCGGCCTGGCGCCGTACACGACCCAGGACGAGATCGACCGGTTGGTGACGGCGCTGGGCGAGACGCTCGCCGGTTGAGGAGTTGCGCAGCAACGCGTCTCGAAACCCCGTGAGGTTTCCTAGGTCGTCCTGGGGTCGGGCCCGCCACATCCTCAGGTCATCCGTAGTTTCGGGCGACCCTGCCTGGCCAGCACCGTTGAGGCATGAAGCTCACGTTCCCGCGGCTCGCCGCCGCCGTCATCGCAGTCCTCGCCACGTCGGCCGCCGCGTACGCCGGGCCGTCCTCGCCGGGGGTACCCGGCGACATCGTCCCGCCCGCCGGCAACAAGGTCTTCCTGGTCACCCACGCGGAGGGGGTCCAGATCTACTCGTGCAACGCCGCCACGGGGGCGTGGAGCCTGGTGGCACCTCGTGCCCAGCTGTACGCCCAGAACGGGAAGCTCACCGGTAGCCACTTCGTGGGCCCGACCTGGGTGGCCATGGACGGCAGCTACGTCGTCGGGCGCCGGGTCAACGGCGTCAACGTCGACCCCACCGCCATCGACTGGCTGCTGCTGGAGAAGGACACCAGTGCGGCCGGTGCCGACGGCGACCGCCTGTCCGCCACGACGTACATCCAGCGCATCAACACCACCGGAGGCCGCGCACCCGCGGCGTCGGAGTGCGACGAGACCGGCGAGACCGCGGAGATCCCGTACGCCGCTGACTACTACTTCTGGAAGAAGACCGGGAAGTAGCGATAGGGCCGCTGACCTGGGGATTCATCCATCGGATGCCCTCACAGTCCGCAGGGAGTCCGCAGGACGTTCGCCAGCGTTCACCGGTAGTCACCGGATCGGATCGCGTTTGCGCAGGTGAGAGGTGGGAAGTCCCCGGCAGCACCGCTAGTCACCGCGCGGGGTGACTTCTTCTGGAAGAAGACCGGGAAGCCCCCTAGCGGTCCACGTCCTCGTCCGGCGAGATCGCGAACCGTCCCGCCGCGACGAGGTGGGCTCGGCGTTCGTCGTCGAGAGCCTCGTCGACGATCTGGCCGGAGCCGTCGCGCTCGGGAGCGTGCAGCATCCGACCGCGGGCTGCCACGAAGCCGACGTGGTAGACGCGGCCGTCGTCGCGGGCGAAGAAGTAGAGGTCGCCGGGCTCCTCGGTGCCGAGCGGCACCGGCGTCACGGCGAGGGCCTGGTCGGGGGAGTCGCGGGGGACCACGACCCCGGCCTGGCGGTAGGAGTAGTGGACCAGGCCCGAGCAGTCGAAGCCCGCCGGGCTGGTGCCGCCCCAGAGGTAGACCAGGCCCTGGAACCGCTCGGCGTACGCCGCCACGGCGATGCGGTCGGCCGGCACGCGGGCCGACGGATGGTCCGGGTCGTCGTCGGCCGGCGGGCGCAGATGAGCAGTGCGGACCCAGCCCTGGTAGCCGTCCTGGCCGGGTACGGGCTGCCACGGCGCGACCACCTCCGTCCAGCCGCCGCCCTCGTCGCCGACCATCACGGGCTCGCCGTCGAGCAGCTGGGTCAGGGTGCGGCCGTGGAGTCCCAGCCGGTCGGCGGGCGACAGGCCCGCGAGCCACGTCGCGTCGTCGGGCCGGTCGGCCAGCGCTGCGGCGTCGAGGTCGCGCGGCGCGTCGCGCGAGGCCCACATGGTGGCGACGGGCACGCCCACCCGCAGGACGTCGGTCACCGCAGCCCCTCGATCCCCAGGCCCGGCGCGTCCGGCAGCACGATCACGCCCGCGTCGTACGTCGCCCCGCCGACGACGGGCGACGCGCTCGCCCACCACGCGGCGTCGAGGTCGCTGACGTGGGTGGTGCCGACGGCGGCGACCAGCGCGGCCGCGGCGCCGACGCCGATCGGGCCCTCCATCATCGACCCGACGATGGTGCCCATCCCGGCGTCGCGGGCACGCTCGAGGAGCTCGCGCGCGACGCCGAGGCTGCCGCACTTGGCGAGCTTGACGTTGAGCAGGTCGGCCGCGCGGTGGTCGATGACGGCGGCCAGCTCGCGCAGCCCGAACACCGACTCGTCGGCCATCACCGGGGTGTCGACCGCTGCGGTCACGGCTGCGAGGCCCTCGATGTCGTAGCGCTCGACCGGTTGCTCGACGAACTCGATGCCCAGGCCGGCGTCCTCCATGGCGCGGATGACGCTGATCGCCTGCTCGGGAGTCCAGCCCTGGTTGGCGTCGACGCGGATCCGGGCGTCGGGTGCGGCCTGGCGGACCGCGCTCACGCGTGCCACGTCGGTCTGGGCGTCGGTGCCGACCTTGAGCTTGAGGACGGTGAACCCCTCGGCGGCGCGCTTGGACGCCGTCGCGGCGAGCTCGTCGGGCTCGCCGGCGGAGACGGTCACGTCGGTCTCGACGCGCTGCTCGCCGCTGCTCGCGCCCAGGAACTGGGCGAGCGTCTGGCCGGCCCTGCGTGCGGCGAGGTCGTGGAGCGCGACGTCCATCGCCGCCTTCGCCCCGAAGTTGGCCACCACCGCCTCGCCGATCTCGCGCGACAGGTCGTCGAGGTCGTCGATGCCACGACCGCGCACGACGTCGGCCAGCGGACCGCTCAGGCAGGCTTCCGCCCCGGCCAGCGACTCACCCGTCACCCGCCAGACCTGCGGCGCCTCGCCGTACCCGCGGGTGCCGTCGTCGGCGACCACCTCGACGACCGTGGTCTCGAGGTGCTCGGTGCGGCGCAGCGCGGTGACGAACGGCGTGTGCAGGGGCGCCGTCAGCCGGTGGCAGCGGATCTCCGAGATCTTCATCGTTGGATCAGCGTAAGCCCGCCGCGCAATGGTGGTTTCGAGGCTCGGCCGTGAACGGCCTCACACCTCAACCACCGAAAGTGATCGATGGTTGAGGTGCGAGGAGCGCCAGCGACGAGCCTCGAAACCACCGATGCGGCGACGGGCTACCAGCGGTTGGCGTCGCTCTTGAGATGAGCGCGGATCCCCTGGCCGGCGAGGGGTTCCTGGGCGAAGCGGGGGATGACGTGCAGGTGGGCGTGGAAGACCTGCTGGCCGGCGACGGCGCCGGAGTTCCAGCCGACGTTGTAGCCGTCGGGCGCGTGCTCCCGGTCCAGCCAGTCCTTGGCCTGCGCGAGCATCCGGAACGTCGCCGCGACCTCGTCCGCGGTCAGGTCGAAGACCGTCTCCGCGTGGCGGACGGGGACGATGATCCCTGAGTGCTTGAGCGCGCCCTGCCAGCGTTCGTCGTCGAGGTACATCACCAGGTCGTCGGCGAACCGCACCGCCTGATGGGGTTCTAGCGGAGGGCAGTAGGGGCAGGGCATGGGGCCAGGGTGCCAAAGTGGGCAGGTGACAACGCCGTCCGGGTACGACGACGCGCACGCCGCCGCGGCCAGGCTCGCCGAGCTGACCGGGGCCGACCGCCACGACGCGGTCGTGGTGCTCGGGTCGGGGTGGGGGCCGGCGGCGGACGCCTTCGGGGACCCGACCGCCAGCTTTCCCGATGACGCGGCTGCCGGGGTTCAGGGCGCCGGTCGCGGAGGGGCATCGTGGCGAGGTGCGGTCGGTGAGCGTCGATGGCCACCGGGTGCTGATCTTCCTGGGCAGAACTCATCTCTACGAGGGGCATGGACCCGCCGCGGTCGCGCACCCGATCAGGACTGCCGCCGCGGCCGGCGTACGCCTTGCCGTGCTGACCAACGCCAACGGCAGCCTGCGTGACGACGTCGAGGTGGGGGACGTGCTCCTCATCAAGGACCACGTGAACCTGGCGTTCGGATCGCCGCTGGAGGGGCCGCGGTTCGTCGACCTCACCGACGCGTGGTCGCCCCGCCTGCGAGCCATCGCGAGGCAATGGGAGCCAGACTCTAGAGAGAGGGTCTACGCACTGCTCGGCGGGCCGCACTACGAGACCTGGGCGGAAGCCGGGTGGCTGAGGCGGATCGGGGCGGACCTGGTCGGCATGTCGACGGTGTACGAGGCGATCGCGGCGCGAGAGTGGGACGTGGAGCTGGTGGGGCTCTCGACCGTGACCGCGATCGAGGGCTCAGCGGGTTCCGGGGACTCGGGGATCGACCCGTCCGAGGTGGTGGCGATCGCCGAGCACAGCGCTACGAGGGTCGGGCCGCTCCTGGTGCGACTCGTCGAGGAGGGTTTGAGGACATGAGCACCGACACCGAACCGCAGGCAGAGCCGCGGCCCGACCCGCAGACGGCGCCCGTCAAGCGCGGGGCCATCAGGGCCATCGAGACCAACGGCATCAACGTCATCGCCGAGAGCGAGCGCAAGGGCAGCTCGGCCGGGCTGTTCTGGCCGTGGTGCGCCTCCAACATCTCGGTCCTCGCGGTGTCGTACGGCGCGTTCGTGCTCGGCTTCGGCATCGGCCTGACCCAGGCGCTGGTCGCCACGGTGGTGGGTGTCGTCGTCAGCTTCTTCCTCGTCGGGCTCGTCTCGATCGCCGGCAAGCGCGGCTCGGCGCCGACGCTGGTGCTCAGCCGGGCGGCGTTCGGCCGCGTCGGCAACGGCCTGCCCGGCCTGGTGTCGTACCTGCTCCTCGTCGGCTGGGAGACCGTCCTGGTGACGCTCTCCACGCTCGCGACGGCGACGGTCTTCGAACGCCTCGGCTGGGCGTCCGGCGACGCCACGAAGGTGATCGCGTTCGTGGTGGTCGCCTGCGTGATCGTGGCCGCCGGGATCCTCGGCTTCGACGCGATCATGAAGATCCAGCGGTGGCTGACGATCGCCCTGGTCATCGCCACGGCCATCTACGTCTACCTCACCATCGACGAGATCGACCTCGACGCCGCGCAGGCCCTCCCCGACGGGCCGACGACGGCGCTCATCGGCGCGACCGTGCTGATGTTCACGGCGTTCGGGCTCGGCTGGGTCGGCACCGCGGCCGACTACTCGCGGTACCTGCCGCGCACCGTGCGCACAGCCGGCGTGGTGTTCTGGCCGACCCTGGGCGGCAGCCTGCCGGTCCTCATCCTGGTGCCCTACGGCATCCTGCTCTGCGCCTCGAACCCGGACCTGTCCGCGGACATGGGCGCCGACCCGATCGGCACGCTCACGACACTGCTGCCGACCTGGTTCCTGCTGCCGTTCGCGATCGTCGCCGTGGGTGGGCTGGTCAGCGGCGCGATCCTCGACCTCTACTCCTCGGGCCTGACCCTGCTGTCGCTCGGGCTGCGCATCCCTCGCTGGACGGCGGCGGCCTTCGACGGCGTGCTGATGATGCTCGGCACCATCTACATCGTCTGGATCGCCGACGACTTCCTCACCGTCTTCATGGCCTTCCTGATCATCTTGGGTGTCCCGCTGGCCGGCTGGTGCGGGATCTTCCTGTGCGACCTGTTGATGCGGCGGTACCCGTACGACGAGCGCGCGCTGTTCGCCCCCACCGGCGACGGCACCGGCTACGGCCTGGTCCGCTGGGAGTCGGTGCTCCTGCTCGTCGCCGCCACGGCAGTCGGGTGGGGCCTGGTCATCGACACCACGGGCGCCGGCAAGGGCCTGAGCTGGCTGGGCTACCTCCTCGAGCCCCTCGGCCTCGGCGGCCGTGACGGCGAGTGGGCCTACGCCAACCTCGGCGTGCCGGTCGCACTGGTCATCGGCTTCGTCGGCTACCTGCTCCTCGGTTCGCGCGCCGTACGGCGTCAGGAGCACGAGCAGGTCGTGGCCGGCGTGCGGGCGGAGACCGCCGATGACTCGCCGCCGTGACGGAAAGCACCATGTTCTCGTCGGAGGATGCTGCTACGTCACTGACGGCGCGGGGTCGATCGTTAGTCCCCGGGGCTTTTGGGTCGGCGACGCGGACGCGGTCGAACTGCATGCCGTGGTCGACGCCCCACAGCACCGCACGCGAGCGGCTGTCGACGCCGATCTTGCGGTAGCAGGAGCGGATGTAGGACTTGATGGAGTTGATCGACAGCTGGGTGCGCTCGACGATCTGGGCGTTGGTGAGGCCTTGGGTGATCAGGCAGAGCACCTCGGACTCGCGAGCGGTCAGGCCTTCCTCGCGGCCGGGCCAGTCGCCGCCGATCAGGGGCAGCCGCGCGGGCTCCTCGCTGACGACGATCTCGCCCTTGTGGATGTGCTCGAGGGAGTTGACGAGCTCGGTCGCACTGAGTCGCTTGGACAGGTAGCCGGCCACGCCGAGCCGCAACGACGACTCGCGCAGGGCACGGTCGGTGCTCCAGGTGTAGACGACGACCTTGGCGACGTTGGGGTTCGCGAGCAGGTGGAGGACGCCGGTGCCGTCGTCGCGCGACTGGGTGAAGGTGTCGAACAGGGCGATGTCGACCGGTTCGGTGACGCTGGTGGACGCGTTCAGCTCCACGACCTCGACCCGATGGGTGTGGGAACGGAGCATCGAGGCGATGCCGTGCGCGACGACTTCGTAGTCGTTGACGAGCGCGACGCGGATGGGCATCCCGTCAGAGTAGGGCTCCTGCGACGCCCTGCGCTCCACCCTCATGGGTGTGGCCCACCCCCTAGGGCACCGCCAGGCATCGGCCTGACGGTCCTCGGCTCGTCCCGATGTCGGCCCGACCGCCTAGGGTCGCCCCGTGGCGCTCCACCTGCACCGGGCCCCGCGCACCGACCTGCTGGCGGAGGCGCTGGGCGACCTCCTCAGCCAACCCCTCGACGACCCGCTCGTCCAGGAGGTCGTGGTCGTGCCGGCCAGGGGCGTCGAGCGCTGGCTGACCCAGCGGCTGTCCCACCGGCTCGGCGTCGGCGCCGGGCGGCGACGGGGTCTGCGCCGGCGTCCGGTTCCTCCAGCCGAGGTCGCTGGTGTCGCTGCTCATCGGCCGCGACCGCCGACGAGCGACCCGTGGGACCCCGACCGGCTGGTCTGGCCGCTGCTCGCCACCATCGACGCCAGCCTCGGCGAGCCCTGGTGCGCGACCCTCGCCGCTGCACCTCGGGCACGGCCTCACCGGCGACGACGCCGAGCTGCGCCGCAACCGCCGCTACAGCGTGGCGATCCGGCTGGCGTCGCTCTTCGCGTCGTACGCCGCACAGCGGCCGGCGCTCGTCACCGACTGGCGCGAGGGACGTGACACCGACGGCGCCGGCCGGCCGCTCGACGCCGACCTGGCGTGGCAGCCCGAGCTGTGGCGGCGGCTGCTGGGCCGCGTGGGTGCGCCGGCGCCGGACGTCCGGCACGCCGCGACCATCGCCTCGCTGCGCGACGGCGGAGCCGACCTCGAGCTGCCGCCGCGGCTGTCGCTGTTCGGGCACACCCGGCTGCCCGCCACCGAGGTCGAGCTGCTCGGGGCCCTGGGCGAGTGCCGCGACGTACATCTCTACCTCCCGCAGGCCTCCCCAGCACTGTGGGACGCGCTCGGTGGGCTGGGCGGCCCTCGGGGACCTGTCGCCCGCGAGGACGACGAGTCGGCCCGGCTCGTCGGCCACCCGCTGCTGGCGTCGCTCGGTCGCGACGCCCGCGAGCTGCGTCGCTCCCTCGACGGAGCGGGCTTCCCGGACGGCGACGCGGTGGCGCCGCCCGCCGACGAGCGGCCCTCCCTGCTGGGTCTGCTCCAGCACGACCTCCGTGCCAACCACACGCCGACGATCGAGGAGCGGGCCGGCCGCCACCACGACCCGGCCGACCGCAGCCTCCAGGTGCACGCGTGCCACGGGCCCACGCGCCAGGTCGACGTACTCCGCGAGGTGCTGGTCGGCCTGCTCCAGGACGACCCGACCCTCGAGCCCCGCGACATCCTGGTGATGTGCCCGGACATCGAGACCTACGCCCCGTTGATCTCGGCCGGGTTCGGGCTGGCGCCCACCGGGCCTGAGGCCGCTGACGGCGTCGGGCTCACCGGCCACCCGGCACACCGGCTGCGGGTCAAGCTCGCCGACCGGGCGCTGGTCAGCACCAACCCGCTGCTGGCCGTGGCCGGCGTACTCCTCGAGCTGAGCGGCGGCCGGGTGACCGCCTCCGAGGTGCTCGACCTCGCCGCCACCGAGCCCTGCCGGCGGCGGTTCGGGTTCACCGACGACGAGCTCGAGCGGGCCGGCCGCTGGGTCGCGAGCACGGGCGTCCGGTGGGGTCTCGACCAGGAGGCGCGGGCGTCGTTCGCGATGGACAAGTTCCCGCAGAACACCTGGCGCACCGGCCTCGACCGGATCCTGCTCGGCGTCGCGATGAGCGGCGACGACCACCGGCACCTCGGCACCGGGCTGCCCCTCGACGACGTCGGCAGCAACGAGATCGACCTGGCCGGGCGGGTGGCCGAGCTGCTCGACCGGCTCGACCGCAGCCTGGCCGCGCTCGGCTCGGCCCGGTCCGTGACCGAGTGGATGGACGCGCTGCGTACGGGCGTCCGCGACCTCACCGACGTACCCGCCGACGACGCCTGGCAGTTCCCGCAGCTCGAGCGCGAGCTGGCGCGTGCCGCCCAGGTCAGTGTCGGGCCGGACACGCGGGACGGCGAGCTCGAGCTGCGGCTGGCCGACGTCCGGGCACTGCTGGGTGGCCGCCTGGCCGGCCGGCCGACGCGGGCCAACTTCCGCACCGGCACGCTCACCGTCTGCACGATGGTGCCGATGCGCTCGGTGCCGCACCGCGTGGTCTGCCTGCTCGGCCTCGACGACGGGATCTTCCCGCGGGCCGGCTTCCTCGACGGCGACGACGCCCTCGCCCGCCGGCCGCGTACGGGCGAGCGCGACGGCCGCAGCGAGGACCGCCAGCTCCTCCTCGACGCGGTGATGGCCGCCACCGAGCACCTCGTCATCACCTACACCGGCGCCAACGAGCACTCCGGAGCGCGCCGTCCTCCGGCCGTGCCGCTGGGTGAGCTGCTCGACGCCGCCGACCGCATCACGGCCGAGCCGGTGGCCGACGCGATCCTGACCCGGCACCCGCTGCAGGCCTACGACCCGCGCAACCTCAAGGCCGGCGACCCGTCGACCGACCCGCCGGAGTGGGCGATCCCCGAGCTGCGGGGTCCGACCCTGCGGCCGTTCAGCTTCGACGGCGCTGCGCTGGCGGGCGCGCGCGCCGCAGCCGGCGTACGACGTCCCGTCCCGCCGCTCCTCACGTCCGACCTGCCGCTCCGGGCGGGCGAGGACGTGTCGCTCGAGGACCTGATCCGCTTCCTGATGCACCCGGTGCGGACGTTCCTGCGCGACCGCCTCGACGTGTCGACGCCGTTCGAGCCGGACGAGCTCGTCGACGCGATCCCGGTCTCGCTCGACTCGCTCGAGGTCTGGCAGGTCGGCGACCACCTCCTGCGCGAGCTGCTCGCCGGGCAGGACGCCGAGGCCGTGATGACGGCCGAGCAGCTGCGCGGCACGCTGCCGCCGTACCGCCTCGGCGAGCGGGCACTGGCCGGCGTGACCGAGGAGTGCCAGCGGCTGTGGACCAGCACCGTCGAGCTGCGCACCGGCGCCCGGCGATCGGTCGACGTCGACGTGGACCTCGGCGGCGGTCGGCGGCTCACCGGCACGGTGGCCGGCGTCTACGGCACCAAGCTGGTGTCCCTCGGGTACTCGCGGCTCAAGGCCAAGCAGCGGTTGCGTACCTGGGTCGAGCTGCTCGCGTTGAGCGCCTCCGACCCCGACCAGTCCTGGACCGGCCACGCCGTCGGCCGCGAGCGGGCCGGGCCGAAGCGCGCCCTCACCGGCCCGCTCGACCAGCGCGCGGTCGGCTGGCTGCGGTCGCTGGTCGAGCTGCGCGACGTGGGCCTGACCAAGCCGCTGCCCCTGCCGATCGCCACGTCTGCCGCGTGGGCCGAGGAGCACGCGCGCGGCCTGCGCGGCGCCGACGCCGACGAGAAGCGAGCCGCGCGCCGGGAGTGGGAGACCGACCGGTTCGCCGGCGGGTCATCGGGGGCGTCGTTCTCCAAGGAGGACGAGGACGCCTACCACGTCAGGGTCTTCGGCCCTCGGGCCACCGTCGAGTCGCTGATCGAGGCCGGCCTGCCGCAGTACGCCTGGCAGGTCTGGGAGCCGTTGCTCTCCGGCGTCGAGAAGGTGGGGCCCGCTGATGACCGTGAGCCCCCGACCCTTCGCCATCACCGACCCGCTGCCGACCGGCACCGTGCTGCTCGAGGCCAGTGCCGGCACGGGCAAGACGTGGACGATCGGCGCGCTCGTGACCAGGTACGTCGTCGAGGGCGTCGCCAGGCTCGAGCAGATGCTGGTCGTCACGTTCGGCCGGGCCGCGAGCCAGGAGCTCCGCGAGCGCGTCCGGGCCCAGCTCGTCGAGGCCGAGCGGGTGCTGAGCGACGACCCCGCCGACCGGGCGGCCGTCGCCAACGGACACCGCCTCCGAGCTGGTCGACGCTGCTGCTGACCTACGACGACGAGCAGCGCCGCCTGGCCCACCACCGCGTCGTCGACGCGCTGGTCGGGTTCGACGCCGCGACGATCGCGACGACCCACCAGTTCTGCTCGATGGTGCTCGACTCCCTCGGGGTGGCCGGCGACTCCGACTCGCGCGCCCGGCTGGTCGAGGACCTCGACGACCTGGTCAGGGAGGTCGTCGACGACCTCTACCTGCGGGCCTTCGCCCTCGACGAGGGCGGCCCGGCGTTCACCTACGACGTCGCGCTCGCCATCGCCCGACGCGTCGTCGACGACCCGCAGGCCCACCTCGAGCCCGAGGCCGAGGACCGCTCGTCGACGGCCGGGCGCCGGGTGTCGTTCGCGAACGCCGTGCGCGACGAGATGGACCGCCGCAAGCGACGGCTCGGCGTGCTGTCCTACGACGACCTGCTCAGCCAGCTCGCCGACGCGCTCGCCACCCCGGAGTCGCCGGCGGCCGAGCGGATGCGGCAGCGGTGGCAGATCGTGCTGGTCGACGAGTTCCAGGACACCGACCCGGTGCAGTGGCAGGTGCTCGACCGGGCGTTCAGCGGCCACGCCACGATGGTGCTGATCGGCGACCCCAAGCAGGCCATCTACGCGTTCCGCGGCGGCGACGTCACGACGTACCTCACCGCGGCCGCCACCGCGGCAACGCAGCAGACGCTGTCGGTCAACTGGCGCAGCGACGAGGCGCTGCTCTCGGCCATGCAGGAGCTGCTGCGCGGGGCCGCCCTCGGCGACGAGCGGATCGTGGTCCGCGACGTCGAGGCCCACCACACCGAGAGCCGGCTGGTCGGGGCGGGCAACCCGTTCCGGGTGCGGGTGATCCGGCGGCAGGACGTCTCGCGGCGGCCCGGGTTGCTGACCGTCGCGCAGGTGCGGCCGCGGATCGCGCGCGACCTCGCCCACGACGTACGTCGCCTGCTCGACTCCGGCGCGACGTTCGACGGGCGCCCCGTGCGGCCGCGCGACATCGCGGTGATCAGCTACCGCCACGCCGACCTCGCCGACGCCCAGGCCGCGCTCCTCGATGTCGGTGTGCCAGGAGTGATCGCCGGTGGCGGCAGCGTCTTCGCGACCCCTGCGGGTGGTGACTGGCTGACGCTGCTCGAGGCGCTCGAGCAGCCGCACCGCAGCACCCGCGTGCGGTCCGCCGCGCTGACCTGCTTCTTCGGGCACACCGCCGCCGACCTCGACGCCCGCGGCGACGACCTGACCGACGAGGTCGCCGAGACGCTGCGTACCTGGCTCGAGCTGTTCGGCAGCCGCGGCCTGGCCGCGGTGATGGAGGCCGCGAGCATCGCCGGCCTGCCGGCCCGGGTGCTGGCCGAGGTCGGCGGCGACCGGCGGCTCACCGACCTGCGACACATCGGCGAGGCCCTGCACGAGGTCGCGCTGACCGAGCGGCACGGCCTGGTCTCGTTGCTGACCTGGCTGCGCGAGCAGGTCGGCGAGGGCCGCGCCGGCCGCGGCCTCGAGCGCACCCGCCGCCTCGACAGCGACGCGGCCGCCGTCCAGCTGGTGACGATCCACGCGAGCAAGGGCCTCGAGTACCCCGTCGTCTACCTGCCCGCCGTCTCCGACCGCCACGTCTCCGATCCCGACCTGCCGCGCTTCCACGACGACGCGGGCCGGCGCTGCCGCAACGTCGGGGCCGGCGGCGCGGGATGGGCCGACCACGTCCGCCGCGCGCAGGAGGAGGACGCCGGTGAGTGGCTGCGCCTCCTGTACGTCGCCCTCACCCGCGCCCAGTCCCAGGTCGTCTGCTGGTGGTCGCCGACCAAGAACACCCTCGCCTCGCCGCTGCACCGGATGCTGATGCGCCCGGCCGACTCGTCCGAGGTACCCGACCAGCCGCAGGTCCCGTCCGACGACGAGGCGGTCGCCCTGTTCGGCCAGTGGCGCGACCGCGGCGGCCCGGCCCCCGAGCTCGCGACGCCGCCCGACCTTCGGGGGCCCGGCACCGGTCGAGGAGGTGCCGGTGCTCGGCGTGCGCGCCTTCACCCGGACCGTCGACGCCGCCTGGCGGCGGACGTCGTACTCGTCGCTGAGCGCGGTCCGGGCCGAGACGGTCGTGGACGCCGTGACGAGTGAGCCGGAGGTGGTCGGCAAGGACGACGAGGACCTCCCGCTGGTCGAGGAGGTCGCGCAGCGACCGTCACGAGACCCGGCGACGGACGTGCCCTCCCCCATGGCCAACCTCCCGGTGGGCGCGACGTTCGGCTCGCTGGTGCACGCGGTGCTCGAGCACGCCGACCCGGCCGCGGCCGACTTCCGGGCCGAGCTGCTCGGCCACATCGACGAGCAGCGCGGCTGGTGGCCCGTCGAGCTCGACCGCGAGGAGCTCGCCGACGCGCTGGTCGCGGTCTGCGACTCTCCGCTGGGTGGTCCGGACGGTCCGCTTGGGAGGGGTGACCCTGCGGGGCGTCCCGCTCACCGACCGGCTGCGCGAGATGGACTTCGAGCTGCCGCTGGCCGGGGGCGACGTGCGCGACCGAACCGCTGACGTCCGGTTGGGTGACCTCGCTCCGCTGCTCGAGCGTCACCTGCCCGAGGGCGACCCTGTGCGGGCGTATGCCGTGCCGCTGCGCGGTCCGCTCGGCGACCAGGCGCTGCGCGGCTACCTCACCGGGTCGGTCGACGTGGTGCTGCGCGTGCCGACGCCGGACGGGCCGCGCTTCCACGTCGTCGACTACAAGACCAACTGGCTCGGCCCGTTCGACGAGCCGCTGACCGCCGCGGCCTACCGGCCGGAGGCGATGGACGCCGCGATGGGGCACTCCGACTACCCGCTGCAGGCGCTGCTGTACGCCGCCGTGCTGCACCGCTTCCTGCGCTGGCGGCTGCCGGGCTACGACCCCGAGCGGCACCTCGGCGAGGTGCTCTACCTCTACGTCCGCGGCATGTGCGGGCCCGAAACCCCGATCGTCGACGGGATCCCGTGCGGGGTGTTCACCTGGCGCGCGCCGGTACCGCTCGTCGAGGAGCTCTCCCACCTCCTGGCCGGCCGGGTGGTGACGCCATGACAGAGCTCTTCGAGCCGACCAGCGAGCACGACTGGCGGCTCGCGCGCGGCCGCACCGGCCTGCTCGCCGCGTTCAACGACGGCCTGCTGCTCACCTCCGCCGACCTCCACGTCGCCGCCCGCGTCGGTGCGCTCGGCCGCGAGGACGACGAGCGGGTGCTGCTGGCGCTGGCCCTGGCCGTCCGGGCGGTCCGCCGCGGGTCGGTCTGCCTGTCGCTCGACGAGGTGCGGACGGCGGCGCCCGACCTCCCGTGGCCCGACGCGACCGCCTGGGCGGACGCCGTACGCCGCTCCACCCTCGTCGACGCCGGCGTGCTGCGGTGGGACCACCAGCTGCTGTACCTCGACCGCTACCACCGGCTCGAGACGCAGGTGTGCGACGACCTCGTCGCCCGCGCCGCGCAGCCGCCCCCGGTCGTCGACGAGGCGCGGCTGGCGGCCGCGGCGGGGGAGGTACGAGGCGAGCACGCGAGCCCCCAGCAGGTCGAGGCCGCCGCGACCGCCGTGCGTCGGTGGACGACGATCCTCACCGGCGGCCCCGGCACGGGCAAGACGACCACGGTCGCGCGGATGCTCGCGCTGCTGGCCGACCAGGCCGCGGCGCGAGGCGACCGGATCTCGGTCGCGCTGACCGCACCGACCGGCAAGGCGGCGAGCCGGCTGCAGGAGGCGGTGACCGCAGAGCTGGCCGGGCTGACCGGCGTACCGGACGCCGTCGCCCTCCTCGGCCACCCGCAGGGCGTCACCCTGCACCGGCTGCTCGGCTGGCGGCCCGACAACGCGACCCGCTTCCGGCACGACCGCGGCAACCGGCTCAAGCACGACGTCGTCGTGGTGGACGAGTCGTCCATGGTCGAGCTGACGATGATGGCGCGGTTGCTCGAGGCGCTGCGGCCCGACAGCCGGCTGATCCTGGTCGGCGACCCGGAGCAGCTGACGTCGGTCGGGGCGGGCGCGGTGCTCAGCGACCTGGTGCGGGGCTACGCCGGCGCAACGACAGATCGGGCCGACTCGCCCGTCGTCGAGCTGACCACGAACTTCCGGTCCAAGCCCGAGATCAAGGCGCTGGGCGCCGCCCTCCAGGCCGAGGACGCCGACCTCGTGCTCGAGGTGCTGCGCAGCTCGACCGAGCACGTGTCGTTCGTGGAGGCGTCCTCCGAGGACGACCTCGTGGCCGCGCTGCGGCCCGACCTGGTCGCGGCCGCGTCGCGGATCCGCGACCACGCCGAGTCCGAGGACGCGCGGGGCGCCCTCGACGCCCTCGACGGGCACCGCCTGCTGTGCGCGCACCGCGAGGGACCGTTCGGCGTACGCCGCTGGAACGCCCTGGTCGAACGCTGGCTGGCCGAGGAGCTCGGCGACCTGGGTGGGCCGTGGTACGTCGGGCGGCCGCTGCTCGCGACCACCAACGACTACGCCCTCGACGTCTACAACGGCGAGATCGGCGTCGTCGTACGCCAGGGTCTGCGCCGGCGGGTGTTCATCTCGGGTGCGGGCACTCAGCGGCTGCGCGACTTCGCCCCCGGCCGCCTCGACGCGGTCGAGACGATGCACGCGATGACGATCCACAAGGCCCAGGGCAGCCAGGCCGACCGGGTCACCGTGCTGCTGCCGGAGGAGGGTTCGCGGCTGCTCACCCGCGAGCTCTTCTACACCGCCGTCACCCGGGCCAAGGAGCACGTGCGCGTCGTCGGCACCGAGGCCGCCGTCCGCGCCGCGGTCACCCGCCGCGCCTCCCGAGCGTCGGGGCTGGCGGAGCGGCTGGCGGGACTGAACACCGACTCGTCTGCGGTTTGCCTCAACTTTCCGTCGCTCAGAGGTCAGACGAATCGGGGTGGATCGAGGCCGCGAGGGCGGCGAGGTGGCCGAGGCGGGCGAGCTCGGAGTCGAGGAACTCCGGGCCGCCGCGACGGCCGATCACCACGATCTGGTCACCGGTCAGCGGCGCGGCGCAGCGGAGCTCGTCGCCGTCGAGCGCGTCGAGGCGGACCGGCTTGTCGACGGAGTGCCACGGCACCTCGGTCGGTGCGCCCTCGGTGCCGCGCAGCACCTTGTCGGGGGCTTCCACCCAGGCGCCCCACTCGCAGCGGAAGGTGACGGGCAGCATGTCGACCAGCCGCTCGAAGGCCACCTCCGGGGCGGCGGTGAGCTCCTCGACGACCTCGAGGTCGAGGAAGAGGTTGTTGCCGGCGGCGTAGCGGCTGATCCACACCACCTGCACCCCGTCGAGCGCGTTGCACGCGGACACGATCGAGTCGGGCATCACGCCCGGCAGCGTCTCGAGCAGGACGTCGTCGACGGCCGTGCCGTCGAAGCGCTTCTCCACGATCTCCAGGGCCCCGATGTCGCCACCCGCAACGCCGATCGCCGTGGCCAGACGGCCCAGCGAACCGGGCACGTCGGGCAGCTCGACCCGGAGCAGGAGGCTCATGGTCACGAGACTAGGCCCCGCACGTTGCCGCAGGATTTCACTGATCACTTTCTGGGTCCAGCGGGCCGGACCGGTCTGGATCAGATCTCTTCGAGCAGGAAGATCGGGATCTGGCGCTCAGTCTTCTGCTGGTAGCGGCCGTACGTCGGCCAGGTCTGCACGGCGTACGCCCACCAGTCCTCGCGCTCCTCGCCGTCGAGCAGCCGGGCGCGGTAGAGCTTCGGCTCCGGGCCGTCCTGCAGCTCGACGACCGGGTTGGCGAGGAAGTTGTGGTACCACTCGGGGTTCTGCGGCGCGCCGCCGATCGAGGCGACGGCGAGGTACCTGCCGTCGCGCTCCACCCGCATCAGGGGGTTCTTGCGCAGGGCGCCGGACTTGCGGCCGACCGAGGTGATCACCACGATCGGGTCCTTGCTGCCACGCAAGGTGTTGGCCCTGGCGCCCCCGGAGGCCTCGTACTCCGCGACCTGGTCGCGGACCCACTTCGCCTTGCTGGGGATGTACTCACCCACGAGAAGAGTCATGTCTGGCCCAACGGCTCGGTCGGCCGCTGGGATTCCCGGCCTGGACTCAGCGTGCGGCGCGGCGGCCGGCGCGGCGGTGGGTCTCGGGGGCGTTGAACGCCTCGAGCGTGTAGCCGTCGAGACGGCGCAGCAGACGCTTGATCGTCGTCATCGGATGCTCCTCGGTTGGAGGTGTTGTTTCTCGGACACCTCCATGGTGCGGGATTACTTGGATCGATCCAAAGTCTCGGCGGCGTGTTCCGAGTCACGCTGGCGCGGAACGGCAGGCGGCGACGGCGAGCTCGTCGACCAGGTCGTTCATCGGGTCGCCCGAGTGGCCCTTGACCCAGTCGAACGCGACGTCGCCTCGCTCGACGTACAGGCTCACCAGCGGCTCCCACAGGTCGCGGTTGGCGACCGGCTTCTTGGCGCTGTTGGTCCAGTCGCGGTCGAGCCAGCCGCGCCACCAGCTGTCGCGGAAGCAGTTGACGACGTACGTCGAGTCACTGACCACCAGGAGCGGCCCGGCGTTGGCGCGGATCGCCTCGAGCGCGGCGCGGACCTCCATGCGCTGGTTGGTGGTGTGCTCCTCGCGCCCAGACGCGAAGGTGCCCGGGGCTCGGCTGGTGTCCAGCGCCCACGCCCAGCCGCCCGGGCCCGGGTTGCCCGAGCACGCGCCGTCGGTCCACACGCGTATGGCGCCGTCCGGGACGAGCATCGGGGCCGGGCGGGGGCGTCGTACGCGGGCTGGTTCTGGGGGGGGTCACGCGCGCAGGCTAGCCGCCACTAGGTCGCCCCATGAGCGCGATCGACGGTGTCTCGCAGATCTTCGACGCCTCGGCGTGGGACGCCGTGCCGGGGTTCGACGACCTCACCGACGTGACCTACCACCGCGCCAAGGCGCACGGCACCGTCCGCATCGCCTTCGACCGGCCCGACGTGCTCAACGCCTTCCGGCCGCACACGGTCGACGAGCTGATCCGCGTGCTCGAGCACGCCCGCACCTCGAGCGACGTCGGCTGCGTCCTGCTCACCGGCAACGGGCCGTCGGAGAAGAACGGCAAGTGGGCCTTCTGCACGGGCGGCGACCAGCGGATCCGCGGTCGGACCGGCTACCAGTACGCCGAGGGCGAGACCGCCGAGTCCGTCGACCCGGCGCGGTTCGGGCGGCTGCACATCCTGGAGTGCCAGCGGCTGATCCGCTTCATGCCCAAGGTCGTGGTCTGCCTCGTCAACGGCTGGGCGGCCGGCGGCGGCCACAGCCTCCACGTGGTCTGCGACCTGACGCTGGCCTCGGCGGAGCACGCCAGGTTCAAGCAGACCGACGCGGACGTCGGCTCGTTCGACGGCGGCTACGGGTCGGCGTACCTGGCGCGTCAGGTCGGACAGAAGTTCGCCCGCGAGATCTTCTTCCTGGGCCAGGAGTACTCCGCCGAGGACGGCGTGCGGATGGGCGCCGTCAACAAGGCCGTCCCGCACGCCGAGCTGGAGGCGGTCGGCCTGGAGTGGGGCCGGCTGGTCAACGGCAAGTCCCCGCAGGCGCAGCGGATGCTGAAGTACGCCTTCAACCTGCCCGACGACGGTCTCGTCGGCCAGCAGCTGTTCGCCGGCGAGGCCACGCGGCTGGCTTACATGACCGACGAGGCCGTCGAGGGACGCGACCAGTTCCTGGAGAAGCGCGAACCGGACTGGTCGCGGTTCCCCTGGATGTACTGACGGACAGTTGATTTTCCCCGGGAGGGCCTGAGCTGCGCTTGCGCTTCACTCTGGTGGGGCGGCGTCCAGTGCCATGAACCGCCGGAGCAACCGGTCGAACTGGGGACGGTGAACTTCGCGTAGCCGTAGCGTGGCGTATCAGCAGACCCTTGTTGATGAGACGTGCTCGCAGAGGGGCGACTTGCTCGGAAGCCTTGGTGAGGACGTCCGCGACGTCTGATGCCTTTTGGGCCGACGGGCCAGTCGGCCATGGCGCGCATGTAGCGGAGTTCCTCCGGAGTTGAGCGTTGCACCCGCGTACGGAAGAAGCTCTCGTCAAGCTCGATCTCAACGAGCTCTCGAGCGTCTCGGGCTTCGGCCAAGGTGATTCGATCTCCCGAGGCCGTGTTCCAAGCCGCTCTGCCGTTCTCCTGAATGAAGTAGGGGTAGCCCTCGGTGTAGTCAACGATCCAGTCGATGGCGGCGTCGTCGATTGCGACGCCTTCAGCTCGTGCAGGTTCGCTGAGTGCTTGCCGTGCCTCCGGCGCTGGCAACTCACCGATAGTTGGGAACTTGAATAGGCGTTCGGCGTAGGACCTTGCGTCGCCAGCCAGTCCGGGTAGCTGTGGGAGACCGGCGCCAGCAAAGGTCACGGGGAGTTGCCGCTGGACGGTCCGGTGAACAGCCCCGATCAGAGCCTCGAGCTCCAGCTTGTTCAAGAACTGGACCTCGTCGAACAAGAAGATGACACCCTTGTCGCGTTCGCGCGCGGCTTCTCCGATCGCCTCGAACACATCGGCTAGGTCATCGCCCAAGATCCCGGTGTCTCCGCGTCCTTCGGCGGCGGTCACGTCGAGTCCGGCCGTGAGTGAGCCGTCTGGCTGAACCGTGATGGAGAACGACTTCACGAGCGGCGGCTCGCGCCCGGTCGCCCCACTTGGCCTTGGGGGACACGGAGAAGCGCGCGCCGAGCGAGGTTTGCGATCTGTGGACCGAAAGGCGTGTTCTTCGAGCTCGGCGTCGACAGCTACCCAGTCTCCTGTTCGGCGATCTTCCGGTACTCGGAACCGTCTTTCCAGCCCCGCAGTCCCGTCAGATGAGCGACGCTCGGAGTACCGCGGCTGAGGCGGCGTGGTTGGTTCCTCGACCTGGCGCGCCGCCCCGCGCGCGATCTGGTCGGTGACCCAGGGGGTCGTAGGGGTGAGCGTCTATCCAACGCGGAGGCCTTAACGGCAGCCGGCACTTTACACGTAAAGTCGGCCGCCGGTTAGTTCCTTCGGCGACCCCCGTAGCGCACTCCTCAGGACGGAACCGTCCGGAACATTTCGTAGCCTGGCCGCATGCCGCTGACCTTCGTCGGAACTCTCGATCGTGACGCCCTCCGCCGTGCCTGTGAGGCGCTGATTCCCTGGTCGCCGCGCCGGAGGTGGCCGAGGCGTGGGACCGCGAGTCGGCGCTGCCCGGCATGACCGTGGGTGGCGTCGCCCGTCACCTGGTCAGCCAACCGGAAACTGCCGTGGAGTTCCTGCGCATCCAGCCGCCGCCTCCGCATGCACCGGTCGTGTCGCTCGCCGAGCTGTACGAGCGCACCGACTGGTTCGCGGCAGCCGTCGACGCCGAGGAGAACACCTCGATCCGCGACGACTTCAACGCCATGGCGGAAGGCCGTCAGGAGCACTCGCTGGCCATCCTGGAGCAGGCACTCGCCGACCTGCCGGACGCGGTCGCGGCCGCCGGGGACACGACGTACGTGCCGTGGCAGGACAGCTCGCTGGCCACCGACGACTTCCTGGTGGTGCGGCTGATGGAGGTCGTGGTGCATGCCGACGACCTGGCCGCCAGCATCGGCCGGCCGACCCCGGCGTTCGACGACGACGTGCTGCACCCGGCGCTCGCGCTGCTCGCGATGCTCGGCGCCCGGCGGCACGGCCAGGACGCCGCCCTGCGGGCACTGTCGCGAGAGGAGCGGGCGGCTCGGCCGGCGGCCGCGTTCTGACGTCTGGTCGTGACACCAGTTCTCGTAGCCGCGTAACACGCGCGAAATCGTGTTGTCCGACCATGGCCGCGTGACCTTGCGGATCCACCCAGCCGATTTCGACGACCCGGGTTTGGCTGCGTTCTTGCAGGCTCACCTGGACGACACCGCGCCGACGGCACCCGAGGAAAGCCGCCACGCGCTCGACCTGTCGTCCTTGCGGGCGCCGTCCATCAGGCTGTGGGTGGTCCGCGAGGAGCAGGAGCTGGTCGGCACTGGCGCGTTGGCTGAGCTGGTGCCAGGTCATGAAGAGCTGAAGAGCATGCGTACCGACCCGACCTGCCGCCGGAGGGGCATCGCGAGGTATCTCCTCGGCCACCTGATCGACGATGCCCGTCGTCGGGGGGTAGCGCGACTCTCCCTGGAGACCGGGAGCATGGCCTTCTTCGCGCCCGCCCGCAGGCTCTACGCCGCGGCTGGCTTCGTCACGTGTCAGCCGTTCGGTGCCTATGTTGACGACCCGAACAGCACCTATATGACCCTCGCGCTCTGAGTCAGGGAGCGGTCGGCGCCAGTAGGGCGCCGGCGTGGGCGGGCAGGGTCAGCGACGGCCTGCCAGGTCGACTCCTGACTCGGTCTCGAACAGCAGCGTCAGGCCATCGTCCACCTCGGTGGAGACCGTCCGTGCGCCGAAGTTGACGACGATCGCCACGTCACCGCGTTCCATCGTGAACAGCTGCGTCTCATCGTCGGCCGTGCAACTGATCCGCGCGAACGACGGGTCGGTCAGCTCGGGCCGCTCGCGTCGTAGTGCGGCCAGTCGGCGGTAGACCTCGAGCATCCGGGCGTGCCGGGGCTCGTCGAGCTCGGACCAGTCGAGCCGCGAGCGCCTGAACGTCTCGGGGTCCTGCGGGTCGGGGACGACAGTGGGGTCCCAGCCCAGCCTCGAGAACTCCTCGATCCGACCCTTCGCCGTCGCCTCGGCCAGCTCGGGCTCCTCGTGGGAGGTGAAGAACTGGAACGGCGTCGACGCGGCCCACTCCTCGCCCTGGAACAGCATCGGCGTGAACGGCCCGGCCAGCGTCAGCAGTGCGGCACACGCGAGCTGGTCGTCGTCGAGCGAGTCGACGATGCGGTCGCCGACCGCGCGGTTGCCGACCTGGTCGTGGTTCTGCGCGCACACCACCAGCCGCCATGTCGGCATGGCCGCGGTGTCGATCGGCATGCCGTGGTCGCGACCGCGGTACGACGAGAACGTGCCGTCGTGGAAGAACCCGCGCTCGCACACCTTGGCCAGCGCCGACAGCGGCTCGAAGTCGGCCAGCCACCCGGTCGTCTCACCGGTCAGCGCGACGTGCAACGCGTGGTGGAAGTCGTCGCTCCACTGCCCGTCGAGCCCGTACCCGCCCGCCTCGCGCGGCGTGACCAGCTTCGGGTCGTTGAGGTCGGACTCCGCGATCAGCGTCAGCGGCCGGCGTTGGTGGGCCGACAGCGCGGCCACCTCGATCGCCATCTCCTCGAGCAGGTGTACGTCGGAGGTGTCGCTGAGGGCGTGCACGGCGTCGATCCGCAGTCCGTCGACGTGGTAGTCCTCCAGCCACATCCGGACGTTGTCGAGGATGAACCGGCGCACCTCCGCCGAGCCCTCGCCGTCGAGGTTGACCAGGTCGCCCCAGGTGTTGCGGCCGGCCTTGAGGTACGGCCCGAACTCGGGCAGGTAGTTCCCCGACGGGCCGAGGTGGTTGTAGACCACGTCCTGGATGACGCCCAGGCCGGCCTGGTGACAGCCGTCCACGAACCGCTGGTAGCCGGCCGGGCCGCCGTACGGCTCGTGGACCGCGTGCCACAGCACGCCGTCGTAGCCCCAGTTGCGCACGCCGCTCATCGCGTTGACCGGCATCAGCTCGACAAGGTCGACGCCGATGAGCCAGGTGGTCGAGCCGCCCGAGCGCCGCGTCGAGCGTCCCCTCCGGGGTGAACGTCCCGACGTGGGCTCGTAGACCACCGCGCCGCCCAGCTGCCGACCGGTCCAGGCCTGGTCGTGCCACGCGTGGGCCGTGGGGTCGAAGGTCCGCGAGCGCTCGTGGACGCCCGCCGGCTGACGCCGCGACCGAGGGTCGGGTCGGGGCGTGTCCGCGTCGTCGATCAGGTAGCCGTAGTCGACCTCCTCCCCAGGGTCGGGAACCGCGCCCGCGGGGACCCACCAGTCGTCGTCCCCGCGTGTCATGTCGACGGTGGCATCGCCCACCGACAGCCGGACCCGCTGCGCACGCGGCGCCCACACGTCGTACGGAGATCTGTGGAGAACTCGCGTCACGACTACGTCCCTCACGAGCAGCGCGACGGGCAGGTCGCGGAGCACGTCGTCGAGGCGTGTGGTCCACGACCCGGTCAGTCAGCACATCGCGCCACGTCCCCTCGTAGCGGGAGCGACGGTGTCGCCCCAGCCGGCCGCCGAGTTCGTCCAGGCCCACCGGCAGCCGGGTGACGACCGTGACTGCTCCACCGCGGTCGAAGGCCAGTGCGTGCTCGGCGGCGGAGCCGGAGGCGGGCACCGCGGCGTACGACGCGAACAGCTCGGGCCGGTCGCGGCGCAGCCGCAAGGCGGACGGCCGTGGCTCGGGAGCTTGGGGTGGGCCGCCGTCGGCGAGCAGCGCGACCCGGTCGTCGTAGTCGCCCCGCTGCAGGTTGTCGGGGTCAGCCAGGCTGTGGTCCCACAGCTCGGTGCCCTGGTAGACGTCCGGCACCCCCGGGGATCGCTCAGCGCGAGCAGCTTGGTGGCGAGGCCGTTGCTGCGACCGGGCGCGTCGAGCGCCGCGACGAGACCGTCGACGACCGCACGTACCTCGGCGGAGTCGAACGCTGCGTCGACCGCGGCTTGCATCGCGCCCTCGTACGTCGCGTCTGGGTCTGTCCAGGTGGTGTGCTCGTCGGCCTGGGCATCGCGATCGTGCCCTTCCTCACCGACCTGTCGCCCCGTACACCGCTTCCCGACAGCGTCCGCGTCGCCGTCCCGCTCGTCGGACTCGCCGTCGTGCAGGTCGGCGGCGCCCACTGGGGTTGGCTCGGCGACGACCCCGACACCCAGATGGCGCTCCTGCTCGGGATCCTGGTGGTCGCCGAGGCGTGCGCGGTGTCGTCGGTCCCCATTGCGGTCGCGTCGGTGGTCGGCCTGGTCGCGATCCTCGTCGGTCGGCAGCTGCAGGACACCTACCTGCTCGTCGGCATCGTGTGGCCGGCGGCGGTGGCGTTCGGGGTCGGCGTCGGCGTGATGATCCGCCTTCTGCTGCGAACGATGGACGAGCTCGCCGCCGCGCAGGACGAGCTGGCGAACGAAGCGGTGCGCGCCGAGCGACAGCGGATCGCTCGCGACATCCACGACGTGGTCGCCCACTCGATGACGGTCAGCATGCTGCACATGACCGCGGCCCGCATGGCCCTCGAGCGCGGCGACGACGCCGCGGCCGTCGAGGCGCTCGAGGAGGCCGAGCGGGCGGGCCGGTCGAGCCTGCGCGACGTGCGCTCGACCGTCGGGCTCCTGCGCGACGACGACCATCGCCACTCGACGCTGCCGGAGCCGACCGCCGACGACATCGACGAGCTGGTGGCGTCGTGGCAGCACGCAGGGATGCAGGTCGGCTGCGCCGCCAACCCGATACGACGGGCATCGGCGACGCCACCGGCCTCACCCTGTTCCGCGTCGTGCAGGAGTCGCTGGCCAACGCCGCCCGCCACCTCCCCGAGGCGACGAACTGCGTGGAGGTCGCCCGGCACGACGTGCACGGTCGAGGTGGTCGTGTCGTCGACCGGCGCGACGCCGCCGCCCACCGGTGACGGCCACGGGCTGGTCGGCATCCGCGAGCGGGTCGAGGCGCTCGGTGGGCGGGTGCTCGCCGGGCCCCGGCCCGACGGGTGGCGCGTCGAGGCCACCCTGCCGCTCGACGGCCCGGTCGGATCGGTTCCGACGTGACCGTGCGGGTGCTCCTGGTCGACGACCAGCCCCTGATCCGGGCCGGCCTCACCCGCATCCTCGACCCCCAGCCCGAGCTGGAGGTCGTCGGCGAGTGCAGCGACGGCGACGAGGTGCCCGAGGCGGTCCGACGGCTCGCGCCCGACGTGATCGTCATGGACGTGCGCATGAAGCGCACGAGCGGCGTCGAGGCCCTCGCCGATCCTGCAGGCCGCGGCGGACGACCCGCCGCCGGTGCTCGTGCTGACGACGTTCGACGACGACGAGACCGTCGCCGCCGCCCTGGCCGCGGGCGCGGCCGGCTTCATCCTGAAGGACGCCCCGGGCGAGGACCTCGTCCGTGCGGTCCAGGCCGTCGGCACCGGTGGGGCGTGGCTGGACTCCCAGGTCGCCGGGCGGGTGCTCGCCGCCTACCGCGCCCACGCCGCGCCCCGCGTCGAGCAGGAGGCAAGGCTCGACACCCTCACCGAGCGCGAGCGCGACGTCCTCACCCTCGTCGGCCGCGGCCGGACCAACGGGGAGATCGCGGACGACCTGTGCATCGGCGAGGCGACCGTCAAGACCCACCTCGGCCACATCCTCATCAAGCTCGACCTCCGGGATCGAGCGGCCGCCATCGTCTTCGCCTTCGACCACGGCATCGTGGTCTCGGGCGGCTGAGGCGCCGCCCACCTCCACCCGCGGTCGTACCGGCAGGATCCACCCGTGGTCCGATGACCGGCGGACCGCCCGGTCCGTACCGTCGACCGCATGGACGTGATCACGGTGGACGGGCTCCGGAAGGCCTACGGGAAGCGGGTCGTCATCGACGGGCTCGACCTCTCGGTCGGCCGCGAGGAGATCGTCGCGATCCTCGGACCCAACGGCGCCGGCAAGACCACGTTGCTGGAGGTGCTCGAGGGCCACCGACACCGCGACGGCGGAACCGTCGACGTGCTCGGCGCCGACCCTGGCACCGCGTCGTCGGCGTGGCGGGCCCGGATCGGCATCGTGCTCCAGGACCAGGGGATCATCGAGGGCCTCACCGCGGCCGAGGTGCTCGACCTGTACGGCGGCTACTACCCCCGCCGGCGACCGACCGACGAGCTGCTGCGGCTGGTCGGCCTGGCCGACCGCGCCGATGACCGCGTCGAGCGGCTCTCGGGCGGGGCCCGCCGCCGGCTCGACGTCGCGATCGGGCTGGTCGGTGCCCCCGAGCTGCTCTTCCTCGACGAGCCGACGACCGGGTTCGACCCCGACGCCCGGCGCCGGGTCTGGCAGGTGATCCGTCAGCTGCGAGCCAGCGGGGTGACGATCGTGCTCACCACGCACTACCTCGACGAGGCCGCGGCGCTCGCCGACCGCATCGTCGTGCTCCGCGCCGGCGAGATCGTGGCCGACGGACGCCCCGACGCGCTGGTGCAGTGCGGCGGTCGGGTCACGGTCGGCCTCACCATCCCCCCTGGCGTGGAGCCGCCGTCCTACGCGGGGCTGCGACCCGCCGCCGGGCGAGCAGCGCTTCTCGCTCGAGACGGCCGACCTCACCGGCACGCTGCGGTCGCTCTGCGACTGGTCCGCCGCCACCGGCTGCGACCTCGACGACCTGACCGTCACCCGCCGCACGCTCGACGACGCCTACCTGGAGCTGATCGCATGACCGCCTCGACCACCGCCGCCTCGAGGATCGGGTCGCCGGCCACGATCCGCGTCGCCGACCGGCGCACGACCGTGCGTCTCCTCGGCCACCAGCTGCGCTACGAGCTGCGGACGATGCGCCGCAACCCGACGCTCATCGGCTTCACCATCGGCATGCCCCTCGTGATGATGCTGATCTTCGCCGAGCTCATGGGCAACGAGGACCTGGGCGCGCTCGGCGTGCTCTACAAGGAGTACCTCGCACCCCGGATGGTCGTGCTCGCCATCCTGACGAGCAGCTTCGTCAGCCTCGCCATCTCGGTGGCCCTCCGACGGGGCAACGGCGAGCTGAAGCGCGTCCGGAGCACCCCGATGCCGAGCGGGCGTCGTCCTCGCGGCGCTCGGGATCACCACCGCCGCGCTCAGCCTGGTGAGCGCCACGTGGGTGCTGGTCACGAGCTGGTGGGTGTTCGCCATCCCGCCGCCGGCGCTGGCCCCCACCGTGCTCGTGCTCGTGGCGGGCTGCGCGACCGGCGCGGCCCTGGGCATGGCGATGGCGACGTTCATCCGCCGACCCGACAACGCCATCGCCGTCAGCAACGGCGTCCTGTGGCCGGTCGTGTTCATCTCGGGCACCTACACCGTCGTCGCCACCGGCTCGCTCCTCGACCGCATCGCGGGCGTGCTCCCGGTCCGCCACCTGAACGACGCCGCCCAGTCCGCGTCGCATGCCGCCGGCGGCACCATCGCCTGGTGGGACCTGGGCGTCGTCCTGCTCTGGGGCGTCCTCGCCGCCGCCGTCGCCGTCCACCGCTTCCAGTGGGAACCCCACACGCAGGACTGAGCCGGCACCGGTCAGCGGTGGCGGGCGGCCTACGTTCGAGCGATGGCGACGATCCGTCCAGCCACCGACACCGATGTGCCGGCGATCACCGAGATCGCCAACGCCCTCATCGCCACCACGTCCTACGAATGGACCGAGGTGCCGCACACCGTCGCCGAGCGCCGGGCCTGGCTTGCTGCGAGACAGGCCGAGGATCGACCTGTCCTGGTGGCTGACGATGACGGCGTCGTGGTGGGCTGTGCCACCTACGCCGAGTTCCACGATACGACGAAGTGGCCGGGCTACCGGTTCACCGTCGAGCACACGATCCACGTTCGCGGCGAGCCACTGGGGGCGGGGCACAGGTCGCCAGCTGATGGAGGCGCTGATCGACCGCGCCCGCCGGGACGGCCTGTGGGTGATGGTCGCCGGCATCGACGCCACGAACGAGCGGTCGATCCGGTTCCGCGAACGACTCGGGTTCCGAGAGGTCGCCCGCATGCCCGGCATCGGCGAGAAGGCCGGCCGCCGCTTGGACCTCGTCCTCCTCCAGCTCGACCTGATCCCGGCGACCTGAGCGAAGTCCGAGACCCACGCGGGAGAGGGGTGCGGAGGGAAGGTGCGGTTCGTCAACGACGCAGCAGGTCCTTGGCGATGTGGGTGATCTGGATCTCGTCGGTGCCGGCGTAGATCTGGAGGACCTTGGCGTCGCGGGCGAGCTGCTCGACCCGGAACTCGCTCATGTAGCCGTTGCCGCCGAAGAGCTGCACGGCTTCGAGGGCGACCTCGATGGCGGCCCGGGCGGAGTAGAGCTTCATGGCCGACGCCTCGGCCAGCGTCATGGCCCCGCCCGGCGGCCGCCATCTCGATCGTGCGGAACACGAGGTTCTGGACGTTGAGGCGGGCGACCTCCATCCGGGCCAGCTTGTGCTGGATCAGCTGGAACTCGCCGATGGGCTGGCCGAACTGCACCCGGTCCTTGGCGTACTGCACCGACAGGTCGAGGCACTGCTCGATGATGCCGAGCGCCATGGCGGCGACGCCGGAGCGCTCCATGTTGAACGTGGCCTTGGCGCCCTCGCGGCCGCCGGAGGCGACGTCCTCGGTCTCGCCGATGAGGCGGTCCTTGCCGACCCGCACGTCGGAGAGGAACAGCTCGCCGGTGGGCGAGGAGTGCATGCCCATCTTGCGCAGCGGCTTGGACTGCTCGAGGCCGGGCATGCCCGCGTCGAGGACGAAGCGCCAGCACCTTGCGCTCGGCGGGCGGGTTGCCCTCGTCGAGCTTGCAGATGAAGACGATCGTGTCGGCGTAGGGGCCGTTGGTGATGAACGTCTTCGAGCCGTTGAGGACGTACTCGTCGCCGTCGCGCCGGGCGGTCGACTTCATCGAGCCGAAGGCGTCGGAGCCGGAGTTGGGCTCGGTGATGGCCCAGGCGCCGATCTTCTCCAGCGTCAGCAGCTCGGCGGCCCACCGCTCCTTCTGGGCGATCGTGCCCTTGCTGATGATCGCCGCCGAGGTGAGGCCCATCGACACGCCCATGGCGGTGACCATGCCCGGGCACAACCGGCACAGCTCGATGATCGGGATCAGCGTCAGCGACGACGATCCGCCGTCGCCCTCGCGCTGCGGCCTCTCGGGCGGGGTCTCGCCCTTGGCCTCGGCCTCGGCGACCGCCTTCTCGAAGGCGATCTGCTTGGCGAACCGATCCTTCGCCATCGAGTCCATGCCGAAGGTCGGCGAACAGCTTGCGGAGGACGTCGTAGGGCGGGGTGTCGCCGTGCTCGAACTCCTCGACGTTCGGGCGGATCTCCTTGTCGACGAACTGGCGCACGGCCGTGCGCACCATCTGCTGCTCTTCGGTCCACTGGAACACGGCGGCGACCTCCCGGCGCGCCGTCCCGGTGGTCGGCGCTCTCGCCCTCACCGTCGCAGCAACTTGACTGGCCGGTCAAGTGGGTCGAGGGGCAGAGGCGACCGATCGCCTTCGGTAACCTGGCCGTCCCGCTGATCGACCTGACGAACCCGAGGAGCTGGCGCGCCCATGGGGCCGTCCGCAGACCGCGATGTGCAGTTCGACTGGCAGGGCTCGCTGAGGAGTTCGACACCTCTTCGTCCAACCGCGGGCCGGGCCACCGCGACCGCATCCTCGCCAACGATCCGTCGGGCGAGGTCAACCTGTTCACCGTCGACTGAGAGCCACGCGATGCGGACCCTCCTCAGCGAGCGCTACGCGCCCATCACGTCGGCCATCGGGTTCCTCGAGGTTCCGCTCGATGTCGCCGCCGGGGCGCTCGAGCGCTGGCGTCGTGGGCACCTCGACGCGACGGCCACCCCCCTCACGAACCGTTCCCCGAGGTGCTCCACCGACTGGAGCCGCTGACCACCGGGGTGCGGCCCCGTGAGCTGCTCGTCGCGGCCGGGTCCTGGACGGCGTACTTCGACTGCTCGCTGCGCGGCACCGACGCGGTGAGCACGATCGGTCACCTGAGCCGCACGATCCCCTGTCAGGGCTTGGCCATCCGCGACGTGCCCCGCACGGTCGGGCTCCCCGGCGTCGCCCAGGGTCGAGCCGGCTCGGTGCAGTTCGAGCTGTTCGGACCGCTGGCGACCGAGTTCGTCAACTACGTGCGCACCGTCGCCGTGACCCACACGGGGAGCAAGTGGCGCTTCGATGCCAACGGCACCGTGCAGGCCTTCGAGGAGACCGACGCCTACACCGCCCGCAAGGTCCGGGACCGGTTCACGTCCGACATGCTCGAGCGGTACTGCCAGGCGCTCGGCGTCGACGTGTTCGACCCCGCCATCTACGGCCCCGACGCCGTCCTGGTCGAGTCGGTCGTGACCCTCCCGCCGAACGGCGTCACCATGTCGCTCGCCGACGCGCAGGCGTGGGCGGAGATCGTCCCCGGCCAGGCCGACGACCTGCCCGGCTGACAGCCCGGGCGGCGACCGGCGACGCTGCCGCCGCACGTTCGGGGCCCGAAGGACCCGCCGGTGGCCACGGGACGCGGCATCGTCGTCGCGACTGGTGGTCACGGGCACTCGGTCAGCGGCGCCGATGAGGCACGATGCCCGGGTGTGGCGTTGCGGGTGGAGGTGCTCGGTGGGCTGGCGGTGCACGACGGCGCACGCCCGGTCGACCTCGGCGGACCCAAGCAACGATCGGTGCTGGCGGCCCTCGCCCTCGATCCCGGCCGGGCCGTGTCGCCGCCCCGGCTCATCGAGTGGATCTGGGGCGACGACCCGCCGCCCCGGGCCGAGACCTCGCTGCAGGCCTACATCTCCAACCTCCGACACCGGGCGCTGGAGCCCGATCGCAAGCCCCGGGAGCCGGCGAAGGTCCTCGTGACGGTGCCGGCGGGCTATGCGCTCGCGGTCGGCACCGACCAGGTCGACCACACGGCGTTCGCCGAGCTGGCCACGGACGGTCACGCCTCCCTCGGCGACGATCCGGCCGCCGCCGTCGCCGCACTCGACCTCGTCGCCGACACCTTGCTCGCCGAGGTGAGCGCCACCCGCCGGGCCCGACTGCACGCCCGTACGGTCGGCGCGCTGGAGCGACTCCGACCGCGGACCTCGATGCCTTCGCCGCCGAGCCGCGCACCACGCCTTCGAGGGCGCGCGGCGGGCACGGCCGAGGCCGCCGTCGGATGGGCTGAGCGGGCGGCCCGTTCGGCGATGTCCCGCCTCGCGTTCGAGGACGCCGCCGCATCCTGGGACCTGGCGATCCGTGCGCTCGAAGTCGCCCGCCCGGGCGATCGAGACGGCGCGCCTCGACGCCCTGATCGAGCGGGCTCGAGCCTGGATGGCGGGCGACAACGTCGTGGACGTGTTCGCCAGCCTGGTCGAGGCGATCGATCTCGCCAGCGCCATCGGCGACCTCGGCCGCCTCGGTGAGGCCATCGCCGCCGCCAACGTCGAGGGCTTGTGGTTCGCGGGCGAGGTCGGCGGGGCGTCCACGGAGATCGGCGCGGCGATCGAACGGGCCCTTCCGGCCCTGCCGGGGGACATGACCACCGCCCGAGCGCTGGGTCTGAGCGCCGTCGCCGACTACTCGTACTTCTGGCGGCCGGTCGACGAGCTGGACGCGATGACCGCGGAGGCGGTGGCCCTCACCCGCCGGTCCGGCGACGACACGGTCCTCGCTCGCACGCTGCACAAGCGCAACCAAGCCATGTACCGGCCCTCGACGTTCGACGCCCGCGCCGATGCCGCCGACGAGCTGCGCTCCCTCGCCGAGACCGGTCGGCTCGACGGGGTGACCGAGGCGGAAGGGCTGTTCGTCGCCGCCAGCGTCCACTGGGACCGCGTCGAGTTGCTGCCCGCCCTCGCCCTCGTCGAACGAGCGCAGCGCCTGTCCGAGCGCACGGGCAGCGCCGCACTGATCAGCCAGCTGGGCCTCTTCCGCGGGAGCATCCTCACGACCCTCGGCCGCCTCACTGAGGCGATCGCGCGGATCGAAGCGGCCGCCGAGCTCTACCGCCGCACCCGCCGTCTCTCTGCGGAGACGTTCCGCCTGTCCTTCCTGTCCATGCCTGCCTTCGAGCTCGACGACCGCCAGCCGGTGCTCGACCTCGTGGAGCTGGCCGCGGAGAGCGCCCTCCGCCCGTCGGCTGATGGAGTACGCGACGTTCCGCTTCGTCGAGATGGGCGATCCCGACCGGGCCGAGCGCTGATCGGCAATGGACTCCCTCCGCCGGACGACACGTGGCTCCTCCTCGGCGCCACCACCGCGGGCGCCCACGTCCGGGTCGCGCTGGGCGACGAGGAGGGGGCGGCCGCGCTCCTCCCCCGGTTGGCGCCCTACGTCGGACGCCTCGGGGCATCGGGCACCGGTGTGGCGTTCGGCGACGTCGCCCTGGCCGTCGCCCGCATCCATCACCTCCTCGGCCATGACGGCGAGGCACGAGCACTCGCCGACCGCTCCGTCAGCGACCTCGGGCGCTCCGGTCCGAGCCCGTGGCTGGTGGGCGCGCTCCTGTTCCGGGCCGAGCTCGCCGGCGACGAGGGCGACCACGCCCGAGCAGCGGGCATCGTCGACCAGCTCGACCTGCCGCTGCTCCGCCGGCGCCTCTGACGCTCCCACCGCCGCGACCTGGCCGGCAGCCGGGTTGCAACTTGCGCCGCGACCTGACGATCCAAGTCGGCTCCCGAAGCCGGCCCGAACCGGCCGGCGTGACGGTGTCTGGTGTCCGAGACCACCTCGGACTCGAACCCAGGAGCGTCCATGACCCCCGCCACGCCCGACCTGACCGGCTACTTCGCCATCCACCACGCCGTCCGCCGAGCGCCTCACCGCATGGCCGCCGCGGCCCGCGATCTCACGGTCGACGACACCAAGCGGGTCGCCGCCACCGCCCGGTACTGGAACGGCATACCGGGCGAGCTCCACGAGCACCACCGTCGAGGACGACATCTTCTTCCCGGCGCTGGTCGAGCGAGTCCCCGTCGCCGCCGACCTCGTCGCCCGGACCGACACCCGAGCACCGGGGAGCTCGACGATCTGGTGGAGGACTGCCAGCGAGCCGTCGCCCACCTGCGATCGGGCCGGGCCGACGACGGCGTGGAGCTGGGAGCCAGGTTCGACGCCTTGGTCGCTCACGTCGACGCCCACCTCGACTTCGAGGACGTGGAGATCCTGCCGCTGTTCGCCCGGCACCTGAGCCGCGACGAGTACGACACCCTCTACGTGATCGGCCAGCAAGGACGTCGGGTTCCGCCAGGCGCTGTTCACGGTCCCATTCCTCGCCGTCGCCGCCAGCGACAAGGCCCGCGCCCAGCTCCTCGGCGACGCACCCGCGGCACTGACCGTCGTCTGGCGGCTCACCCGCCGCCACCACCAGCGGCTCGAGTCCGCCGTGTTCGGCATCTTGTAGATCCGGCCCCGCCGGCGTCCGGGTCCGTCCCCCCGGCCCGGCCCACGTCGGCTCCGCGTGAAGCCGACCCGACCTCCCACCAGGACAGCCCTTCCGACACCAGCACCCCGACCCACCACCCCTGCAAGGAGCCGACCATGGACACCACCGCTTCCCCCGACACCTCCCTCACCCCCCCGCCGACCGACCCGGCGCCGGCGGTCCGCCGCCATCCTCAGCGTCGCCCTCGTCCTCGGAGCCGGCCTGCTCGTCGCCTGCGGGTCCAACGGCACGCGTCGTCCACGGCCGCCGGCGCCGTCCAGCCGGTCGCCGCCGAGGCCGAGGCGGCTAGCCGGCCACGTCCTCGACGTCACGCTCGACGACTACGGCTTCACGACCGAACAGCATCACGTCGCCGCCGGCCCGGTGACGCCCCGGGTCCACAACGGCGGCAAGGAAGCCCACCAGGTGCACATCGGCAAGCCGAAGCGACCCATGACCCCGGACCAGTTCATCGCCTTCCACCACAAGAGCGAGACGCCCGCGGCCCAACAGGTCGACTGGGCCGGCGGCGTGAACGGCCTCGAACCCGGCGCATCCCCGAGACCGTGGTCAGCGAGCTCGAGCCCGGCGACTACCTGATGGTCTGCTACATGCCGAGCCCGGACGGCACGGCCCACGTCATCAAGGGGATGGTCGGCACGCTCCACGTCGTCGCCGCCCCAGTCGAGCGCGGATACCCAGCCTCCCGCGCGAATATCGGCGATCACGATCAAGGACTTCATGATCACGCTCTCGAAGACCTTCACGGGCAAGGGCGACGTCGAGGTCCACAACGAGGGCCCGCAGGCCCACGAGGTGATCTTGATCAAGCTCAAGCCGGGCAAGACGCTCGCCTCTCGCCGATGCGGCGGCATGGCAGGCCGCCGGCTCGAAGGGGCCCGGCCCGTTCACCTTCGCCGGGGGCATGGGTGCGGTCATGAGCCGAACGAGACCCAGCAGATGCACCTCGACCTGCCGCCCGGCGACTATGCCGCCCTGTGCGTCCTGCCCGACGTCCTCGGCGACGGCGCACCGCACCTCGCCCACGGCATGGTCACCCCGTTCACCGTCCGCTGACCTGAGCGGCGCTGATCGCGGGCCGGATCCTGGTTCCCGCACCAGGGTCCGGCCCGTGCCGCGCGTTCACCCGGTCACGTCGCGTGGGCACCGTCGCGACGCCCGGCGCCGGCACCACGTCGCTGACCAGCGGTGGCCTGATACCTGTTGACCCAACGAGGGAGCGGCGCGACGGTCGAAGCCTCGGGCGGCGTGGGCGGCCCGAGTCCTGGAAAGGGGCAGTCATGTACCTCTTCACTCGTCGCGTCCGACTCGGGGGCGCCGGTCGAGCCGGCCTCGAGTGGGCGCGTCGGCATGCGCGAGCGCGTCGACCAGATCATCGACCTCGATGTCCGTCTGTGGGCCTCCGCCTACTCCGAAGGGTTCGGCACGGTCTCGTTCTCGTCGTTCGCACCGGACCTGGCGTCCCTCGAGGCCGCCAACGACGCCCTCTACGCCGACGAGGGGTTCCTCGCCCTCGCGGAGCAGGCTGGCGACCTCAGCCAGGGCACGGACGACGCCCTCCGCGAGCTCGTCCACGGCACCCCTGATCCGAGCGCCGATCCACAGCTTCATCAGCGTGATCAATGCGGTCGCCGCCAACGGGCGCATCGCCAAGGCCATGACGGCCGCAGTGGAGCTGGCGCAGCAGGCCGAGAAGATCACCGGTGTCCCGTCGATGGTGGCCAGCAACGTCACCGGTCCCTACGGCGGCGTCACCTGGATCAGCGCCTACCCGGACATCGCCGCGTTCGAGGCGGGACGTCAGGCGATGGCCGAGGATGCCGGCTGGCCGGCCTTCGTCGACGAGCAGGTGAGCGACGCGTTCATCGAGGATCCGGTCGCTGACCCAGTCGACGATCTACCGCCGGATCGCCTGAGCGGCCGAGCTTCCAGGTCGGCGCCACGCGGCGGCGTGGTCCGACCGAGGCGCGAGCGTCGTGCCACGCCGGCGGGACGGACGCGGCCGTCCGGCGTCATTGGGGACGCCCGCACCGGATCTCTAGATTGGGCCGCGCTCGCTCGTACCGTCCGCCGTGACCGATCTGGAGGCTCGATGCGCTCCCCCAAGGACTTCTTCCGCCCGCTCGCCGTCGGTGCGCCCGACCCGGTCCGGGAGATCCCGGTCCGGCCGTCGCGGATGATCCACTTCTTCCCGCCGTCCAACGCGAAGATGGTCGGCAAGGTCCCCGACATCGCCCCGACCGTCGACATCCTCCTCGGCAACCTCGAGGACGGCGTCCCGGCCGCCGACAAGGAGGCGGCCCGCGCGGGCCTCGTCGAGGTCGGCAAGAAGTGGTCGACCCCGGCGACACCCAGCTGTGGACCCGGGTCAACTCGCCTCGACTCGCCGTGGGCGCTCGACGACCTGACCGCCGCCGTGCTCGAGATCGGCGACGTGCTCGACGTGATCATGATCCCCAAGGTCGAGGGCCCCGAGGACATCCACTACGTCGACCGCCTGCTCGCCCAGCTCGAGGCCAAGGCCGGCCTCCGCGAGCCGCTGCTCGTCCACGCCATCCTCGAGACGGCCCGGGGCGTCGCCAACGTGGAGGAGATCTGCGCGGCCAGCCCCCGCATGCAGGGCCTGTCGCTCGGCCCGGCCGACCTCGCCGCCAACCGCCGCATGAAGACCACCCGCGTCGGCGGTGGCCACCCCGGCTACCTCGTCCGCCAGGACCCCGCCGGCGACGACATCGAGGCCGACCGCACCACCTACCAGCAGGACCTCTGGCACTACACGATCGCCCGCATGGTCGACGCCTGCGTGGCGAACGGGATCCTCCCGTTCTACGGACCGTTCGGCGACATCAAGGACACGGTCGCCTGCGAGGACCAGTTCCGCAACGCCTACCTGCTCGGCTGCGTCGGCGCCTGGAGCCTGCACCCGGTGCAGATCGGCATCGCCAAGAAGGTGTTCAGCCCCGACCCGGCCGACGTCGAGCACGCCCAGCGGGTGATCGAGGCCATGGGCGACGGCACGGGGGCGATCATGCTCGACGGCAAGATGGAGGACGACGCCTCGGTCAAGCAGTGCCAGGTGATCGTCGCCCTCGCCCACGAGCTGGCCGACCGCGACCCCGAGCTGGCCGACCGCTACGGCTTCGAGCCCGCCCCCGCGCCCGCCCTCCCCGAGGCCGACGAGGAGATCTGAGCGACATGGACGACGCTGACGCTCCGGCCCCGGCGGTCGGTGCTGTACATGCCCGGGGCCAACGAGCGGGCGCTGGAGAAGGCGAAGGGCATCCCGGCCGACGCGCTGATCCTCGACCTCGAGGACGCCGTCGCCCCCGACGCCAAGGCCGAGGCCCGCGACCGCGTGTGCGCGGCGGCGGCCAGCGGCGACTACGGGCGCAAGGAGGTGGCGATCCGGGTCAACGGCCTCACCACCGAGTGGCACGCCGACGACCTCGCGCGCCGCCGCCAAGGCCGGGCCCGACGCGGTGGTGGTGCCGAAGGTCGACAACGTCGACGACGTCCGCCGCATCGAGCAGGGCCTCGCCGACGGCGGCGCCCCGGACCGCACGAAGATCTGGGCGATGCTCGAGACGCCCGATCGCGATCCTCGAACGCCGCGGAGATCGCCGCCGCGTCCGAGCGGCTCGCCGTGCTCGTGATGGGCACCAACGACCTGGCCAAGGAGCTGCACGCCGACGCACGGTCCCGGGCCGGGCACCGCTGCTGCACGGCCTCAGCGCCTGCGTCGTCGCCGCCCGGGCCGCCGGCAAGGTGATCCTCGACGGCGTCTACAACGACATCAAGGATCCCGACGGGTTCCTCGCCGAGTGCCGCCAGGGCGCCGAGTACGGCTTCGACGGCAAGACGCTCATCCACCCGAGCCAGGTCGAGCCGGCCAACGACGTGTGGGCGCCGACGCCCGAGGCCATCGAGGAGGCGCAGGTGATCATCGCCGCCTTCGACGCCGCCCTCGCCGAGGGCAAGGGCGTGGTGACCGTCAACGGGCGGATGATCGAGAACCTCCACGTCGACAACGCCCGGCGTACCCTGGCGCAGGCCGAGGCCATCGCCGCCCTCCAGGCCGACTGATCACGAGCGGCCAGAGGGCGGCCGCACACACCGGGCAAGGAGCGCGCATGTGCCGTTGGGTTGGCTATCTCGGGGGTCCCATCCGCCCCTACGAGCTGCTGTTCGAGCCGGAGCGCTCGCTCATCGAGCAGAGCCGGGCGCACACGCCCGACCTGCCGCTGCCGAACGGTGACGGCACCGGGCTCGGCTGGTACGCCTACCGGCGGACGCCGGCGCTGTTCCGCAGCGCCGCGCCGGCGTGGAGCGACGAGAACCTGCGGGAGATCGCCCTCGAGGTCGAGACGCAGGTCTTCCTCGCCCACGTCCGGGCCAGCACCGGCACCCCGGTGCAGCAGACGAACTGCCACCCGTTCCGGTACGACCGCTGGATGATGGTCCACAACGGCTACGTCGCCGACCTGCACCTGATCCGGCGCGAGCTGCTGGTGGCGGTCGACGAGCACTACTTCGAGAACATCCTCGGCACGACCGACTCCGAGCTGCTCTTCCACCTCGCCCTGACGTTCGGCCTCCGCGACGATCCGCTCGGGGCGCTCGAGCGGATGGCGGGGTTCGTCGAGTCGGTCGGCCGGTCGAAGGGCATCGAGATGCCGCTGCAGATGACCGTGGGGGTGACCGACGGCGAGGAGATGTACGCGGTCCGGTACGCGACCAGCGGGGACGTCAACACGCTGTACGTCAGCGAGGACGTCGAGACGATCCGCCTGCTCTATCCCGAGGCCGAGCGCTTCGACCACCTCGAGCACGGCGCCCGGGTCGTCGTGTCCGAGCCGCTGGGCGACCTCCCGGGCGTCTGGCGCGAGGTCGAGCCGGGCACCGCCCTGCACGTCACGCACCAGGGCCTCAAGGTCAGCGACTTCCGTCCGCAGCCGCCGGCCTGAAGGCTCGGCGTCAGAACGAGCCGGCGCGACGGCGACGGACCACGACGCTGGCGACGATCGGGGTCACCAGCACCACCACGAGGACGATCAGCGGCCAGGCGCCGAGGTCCGGACTCTTGTCGCCCCGGTAGGGCTCGGGTTTCGCCTTCCGGGAGATGGCCGACCCGCCGCCCACCGACGCGGCGTCGCCGGTGCGCCCGCCCCGGCCTCCGGGCTCGGCGCGCCGCTTCCTGCTGGTTGGCGGCGGCGGCCTGCTCGTCGCTCGCGCCGTCGGCCGCCGCGCTGCCGACCGTCGGTCGTCCCCGACCCCGACCGCCCGACGACCGTGCGCCGCCCGCCCGCGGTCCCGCCGGCACCACCGCCGCCTGCCCCGCCGCCGCCCCCGCCCGGCGCCGCGGGTCGCCGGCCACGGCGCCCTCCACCACCGTCGTTGGTCGGCGCCTGCTGGATCGACCCGCACACGTACGGGTCGCAGTTCGGGTTGGCCGACCCCACGCCGAGGCTGCCCCGGAAGCGGGGGTTGTCGCAGTTGCCGGCGTTGAGCGCCTTGCGGTCGGACGGGTTGCCGGTCATGCGGGCGACCGAGTTGGCGATCTCCTGGGACAGGTTGCGGCGGCAGCGGCGAGTAGCCGATGCGCGCCATGCTCACCTGGCCGTCGCAGGCGATGTAGCCGCATCCACTCCGTCAGAGCGTCTCGGTGATCCCCGCGTTGCGGTACGGGCCCCGGCACGTCGGTCGGTCCCCGGCCGGGCGCACTGGGTGACGAGGTAGCTGTAGGCCGAGATGGGATAGGTCGACGGGTCGCGGCTGTTGTACACGCCGCGCAGCTCCTGGCTGAGGTCGGGGCGGAGCCGGGCGCCGGTCGAGGGCGGCGGAGATGTTCACGGCGTAGGGCAGGGTCCATCGACCGGCGGCGTTGTCGACCCAGGCCGACGTGCGTCCGGTAGATCTTGGCGTAGCCGAACTCGTCGTAGCCGATGGACCAGCTCGCCGTGTCTGGCGATGTACTGGGCGATCTGGTCCGACGAGTTGAACGACAGTCGGTTGCGGGAACGGGTGCCGGTGCTGTCGAGCTGGATGATGCGCCGCTCGGTCGCTGGAGGCCGGAGCCGCTGCGGCCCACGTGCTGAACATGGCCGGGCTCGATGTTCGGCGACGAAGTCGTAGAACAGCGCCGTCGTGCCCGACTGGCCACCGCGGTACACGACGGTGATCGGCTCGTCGGGGAACTCGATGCCGCTGTTGTCGGCGGGTGATCTGCGGGTCGGTCCAGTTCGAGATGTCGCCGGTGAAGATCTTGGCGACCGTGCGCGCGCGACAGGTGGAGGTAGTCGACCTTCGGCCCGCCGGTCGCTCGATGTTGTACATGATCGCCACGGCGCCGGCGACGTCGGGGACGTACTGGTAGCCGCGGCTCACCGATGCCGCCGATGCCGGAGCAGCGACGAGAACTCGGCCTCGGTGCCGGCGAAGTCGACTGGCCGACGCTGGTAGCGGTCGAGGCCCTCGGGCGAGCCGGTCGGCAGGTAGTTGATGTCGAGGCCCTGGGCCTGGCCGGCGGCCGTCCACTGCTGCATGGCCAGGCCGACGTAGGTCGAGCCCGCGCCCTTGATCGGGCTCGGTCGACCGCCTGGCGGGCGCCGGCCTGGCCGACGCGCGCTCGGGCCGGGCGTCGGCCGGAGCATCGCCGCCGCCGCCGTGACGGCCAGCGACGGCCAGGACGCAGGACGAGGACCAGGCCGATCCGCCGCCGATGGCGACGCCATCAGCCGAACCGGCCTTCGACGTAGGCGAGCGTGCGGGGGTCGTCGGGGTCGGCGAACAGCTTGGTCGGTCGGGCCGTGCTCGACGACGTAGCCGGGCTCGTTCTCGGCGGCGAGGAAGAACGCGCAGTGGTCCGACACCCGCTGGGCCTGCTGCATGTTGTGGGTGACGATCACGATGGTGACGTCGCCGCGCAGCTCGGCGATCGTCTCCTCGATCCGCCGGGTCGACGTCGGGTCGAGCGCCGAGCACGGCTCGTCCATGAGCAGGACGTTGGGCTGCACGGCCAGCGACCGGGCGATGCAGAGCCGCTGCTGCTGGCCGCCGGACAGCGCGCCGCCGGGCGCGTCGAGCCGGTCGCGGACCTCCCGCCACAGGCTGGCCCGCACGCAGCGACTCTCGACGAGCGCGTCCTTGTCGTCGCACTTGATGCGCGCCAGCTTCAGGCCGGCCAGCACGTTGTCGCGGATGCTCATCGCCGGGAACGGGTTCGGCTTCTGGAACACCATGCCGATCCGCAGCGCGGATCTCGCTGGGCCCGGATGCCCGGTCGGTAGATGTCCTCGCCGTCGAGGAGGACCTCGCCGGCGAGCGCGCGCACCGGGCACCAGCTCGTGCATGCGGTTGAGCAGCCGCAGGAACGTCGACTTGCCGCAGCCCGACGGGCCGATCAGCGCGGTGACCTCGCCGGCGGGCATCCGCAGGTCGACGCCCTCGAGCACGAGGTGGTCGCCGAACCAGGCGCAGGCGTCGACGCGCCTCGAGCGACGCCGGCGCCGGGCGGCGGGCCGCCGGTGACGCGGAGGCCGGACGCTCGAGCGGCCGGCGGTCGACGACGTCGGGGGTCGGACGGCGCCGGTGACCTGGTCATCGACGATGGTGTCTGGTCATGGCACGATCGCCTCCTGGACGAGCGGTGGGCGAGCGTGATGGCCGCGACGGTGTCCTCGCGGCGTCGCCGACGGCCGGCGGCTGGCCTTGGCCGCGGTCGCGGCCGATGAACCGGGCGATGGCGAACAGCGACGAGCACGATCAGCATCAGGACGAGGGCGCCGGCGAAGCCCCGGTCGACGGCGGCGCGTCGACGGCTTCGGATGTTCCGGCACACGAACAGCGGCAGGCTCTCCTGCGGGTCGGCGAACGGGTTGCGGTTCATGAGGTCGTACGCCGAAGGCCGTGAACAGCAGCGGCGCGGTCTCGCCCACGGCCCGGGCGATGCCGAGCACGACGGCGGTGGCGATGCCGGTCCGGGCGGTCGGGCAGCACGACCGACCACACCATCCGGGCACGCGACGCGCCCAGCGCCAGGCCGCCTCGCGCAGCCCGTCGGGCACCAGCCGGAGCACCACCTCGACGGTCCGGGTGATGGTCGGCAGCATGATCATGGCCAGCGCCAGGCTGGCCATGAAGCCGTTGTAGCCGAAGAGGCGTCGATCGATCTGGCCGTACGGGATGATGAGCACGGCGAAGATGAACAGGCCGGCCACGACCGACGGCAGCCCGCTCATCGCGTCGACCATGATCCGCACCGGCCGCCGCAACCGGCTGCGGTCTCGTTGAGGAACACGGCGCGGCGAGCGCCAGGGGCACGGTCATGATCAGCGCCAGCCCGACCTGCATCGAGGCTGCCGACGATGGCGTGGAGCCGCCGCCGTCGGTGGCCGGGTCGGTGGCGATCACGCCCCGCTGGTCGTGGAGGAAGAAGCGCAGCCGCAGCGCCGGCAGGCCCTTGACGACGATGTAGCCGACCAGCCAGACGAGCGGCACGAGCAGGGCGACCGCCCCGGTCGTGATCGACGACGGTGGCGACCCGGTCGCCGGCGGTGAGCCGACCGACGCGGTCGGCGGTGACCACGGCGAAGAGCCCGAGGAACACGACGTAGGTGACGAGGACGAAGCCGAACCAGCCGACGCCCTCGGTCAGCCGGGTGAACACCAGCCAGGTGAAGGCCAGCGCGCTCGACGGCCGAGCCGGCCAGCACGCCGTAGTCGACGCGGTCGAGCTCGGTCGGTCGGCGCCGGCGGCCGGTCCGGTCGGCGCCGGCGCGACCGGTCGGCGCGGCGGCGACGGCGGCGCGGCCGATCGACCGGCGGTCGGCGCGGTGGGCGCGGTCATCACGCCTCCACCCCGGCGCCCGAGCGGCTCCGGGCGATCACGATCGAGGCGATCATGTTCGTCGACGAGCGTCAGGACGAACAGCACCAGCCCGGCCGCCATCAGGCCCGAGGCCGTGAACTCGTCGCCGCCGGCCCGCAGGGCGATGAAGCCCGAGATCGTCGCGCCGCCGTCCTGGAGGATCCGAGCGGTCAGCATCGGCGACCTGGGGCAGCAGCAGCGACACCGCGATCGTCTCGCCGAGCGCCCGGCCCGAGCCCGAGCATCGAGCCGCCGATGATGCCGCCCCGGCCGTACGGCAGCACGACGGTGCGGATCATGCCCCACCGGGTGCCGCCGAGGGCCAGGGCCGCCTCCTTCTCGCCCGGCGGCGTCTGGGAGAACACCTCGCGGGTGACCGACGGCGATGATCGGCAGCACCATCAGCGACACGACGATGCCGGCGATGAACATCGACCCGGACGAACGTCACGTCGTCGCTGTCGGTCCGGAAGATCGGGATCCATCCGAAGTGCCGGGCGAGGAACTCCGACAGCGGGGCGATCTGGCTTCCGAGGTAGAGGAACCCCCAGATGCCGTAGAGGAGGCTGGGGATCGCGGCCAGCAGGTCGATCGAGCGAGGTGAGCGCCCCGCCGGAGCCGCGGCGGGGCGTAGTCGGTGATGAACAGGGCGGCGCACACCCCGAGCGGGATGGCGATGGTCACGGCGATCAGCGCCACGATGACCGTGCCGGTGACGCAGACCGAGCACGCCGATCTGGGGGTGCGGTCGCCGGTCGGTGTTGCCACTCGACGCTGGGTGAAGAACGACCAGCCCTCGCCTCGTCGAACGCCTCGCGGCCCCGCAGCAGCAGGAACAGCGCCGACCAGGCCGAGCAGGACGAGGACGACGGCGCCGGCCGAGGTGGTGACGAGGCCGAACACCCGGTCGATCCGACTGGGCTCGTCGGCCATCGTCCGGGGCGTCCTCGCCGGCCTCGATCCGCTCGCGCCGCGCACGCCGCCGCCGGCGACCGTCGACCGTTGCGAGAGCCGTGGCTCGGGTGCGGTCGCGGTCGTCCGGCGGCGAGTCCATGGTCGCAGCCATGAAAGCAATCGCCCGCGGAACGAACAACGGATTGCCGGCCGAACTGCTGCTGAACATGTGGCGTCACAACAGGTGAATGGCCCGGCGGCGCCGTGGCCGAATGGGACGAATGCGCCCAGCCGGAACGCTCGTTCGTCGTCCGGACGCCTGACCGTCACCAGATGTTCGGGCGGCAACGACCCGGGCCGTTCACCTTCGCGTGCGAGAACGGTCGCCGCACCGGTCAACGACGTCGGTGCACCGGCAGCCACGACGCGGCACCCGCTCAGGGGGCCGCAGGAGGAATCACACATGCAGATGCCCACCCTCTCCCGGCGCAAGCTGGGCGTCGCCGCCGGCGCAGCCGCGCTGCTGGCGATGACGGCCCTCGCGGCCTGCGATCCGGCCCCCGACGGCAAGGTGACCCAGCTCACCCTCGCCGGTTCGGACACGACCCAAGAGGTCATCGGCCAGATCGCCAGCCAGTACAACGCCGACGCCGCCTACAACACCGACGGCGACGTCAACCAGAACGTCCTCGCCCAGCAGTTCACGGCGAAGACGGTTCCCGCCGACGACTTCTGCGGCTCGGTCACCTGGCACACGCCCGCCGGCGCGGGCGAGCGCCTCGCCCCGAACGGCTCCGGTGCCGGGCGCGACGCGCTGCTCGCCTCGGTCGCACGCCAGGACGGCTGCGTCGACGTGGCCCGGTCCTCGGCTCCGCCGCGGCCGGTCGGCACGGTGCCGGCACCGACCTGGCGACGTTCCACTACTTCGCCTACGGGCTCGACGCGGTGGCGGCCGCGGCCGGTCGCCAGCACGCCGCGCGCCGGCGCTGACCCAGGCCCAGCTGCAGGGCATCTACCGCTGCACCTTCACCAACTGGAGCCGGTCGGCGGCGCCAACGCCGCCGATCGACCGCTACTGGCCGCAGGCCGGCTCGGGCACCCGCTCGTTCTCCCAGTCCGACCTGCTCGGCTTCGACCCGACGTCTGTCGGCACCCGGCTGCACCGGCGCCGAACATCCACCGAGGAGAACACCGGGCGACGATCGACGCCAACGGCGACGCCGCCAACGCCATCGTCCCGTTCTCGGCGGGCAACTGGGTCGCCCAGGCCCGCGGCACCGATCCGTGACATCCGCTACGGCCTGAAGATCCTGTCCCTCAACGGCCAGAGCCCGTCACCGGCTCGGGCGCCTCGACCCAGCTGAACACCGCCGGGTCCGGTCGCAGGAGGCCAACGTCAAGCTCGTCGACCCGACGCCGGCCTACCCGGGCATCCGGTACGTGTTCAACGTCCTCGACTCGACCGTCGAAGTCGTACTCGCAGGCCGCGTACTTCTTCGGCTTCGGCACCGACGACGGCAGCACCTTCAAGAGCCCGCTGTGCAACGGCTCGAAGGCCTCGACGCTGACCAACTTCGGGTTCGCGCCGCTCGACACCACCGTGAGCGACAACAACCCGGCCGGCTCGACCTGCCGCCTGTACACGCCCTGATCAGCACGACCTGAACCGTCAGGCGGATTCGGAGGGCGGAGGTCGCAACGATGCGGCCCCCGCCTTCGCGTCCGGACGGCACGGCGCCCGTCCGGCGGTGCGCTCGAGCCTTGCGCCGAACTTCACCCGCCGTTCGGCGCCCGGCTGACCGGCGTTCATCCGGCTGAGCGATCCTGCAGCGTCCGCTCGCCCACGCGAGGTCGTCCTCCTCGATGGCCAAGCGCTGCTCGTCCACCTCCGCCGAGCACGGTCAGCATCGTGAAGCGAGTGCCGCCACCGTGGCTGATCATCGCCGCCGCCGATCGCCGTGTACGGCGGGGCCACGCCGGCGAGCGACGCCCAGGCCGCGCCGCCGATCACGCGTCACGGTGAGCCAGGCAGAGAGCCTGCAGGACGGTGAGCCCGGTGACCGTGCACGTCGACACCGCCGACGGGGTGGTGTTCGGCTCGACGCTGTCGGGCAAGCCGACGGCCGCGCCTGTGCAACGGCGACGCCACCCCGACGGCGGACGACGTCGCTCGGCAACACCCCGGCCGGGACCGGCAGTGCCTCGGCGACTCCGACACGGTCTCGTCGTCCCAGGTGCCCGTCCACCGGCCGCTTCGCCGCTCGCGTCTCCGCGGACCGACGCGAGGCGGAGACGACGCTTCGTCGTCGGCACCGGCGACGACCTCGGGACAGCTGGGGCCGGTCGTCAGTGCGACGAGGACCACTCCTGCAGGCTGGCCGTCGCCGTGTACGTGTCGGTCAACGGCGGCCGGGGCCAGTGGATCGTCGACTCGTCGGCACGTCCTGACGTTCGAGCCCCGGACCCTCTGCTGGCTGTGGGAAGGCCGACCCGAACGCCTTCGCTCCGTCGGCACCGACCGGCTGTTCGACGCGTGGACGGGCTGGACGCCGTGCGTACTGCACCGACCCCGCCCACACGAACGGGGCGCCGGCACGGCCGCCCTCGCCGGCGAAGGCGACAACCTCCGCGACTACGAGCAGGGCAGCGCGGACCTCGCCTACGCCGGCGAGCACCGACGCCGGCGCTGCTCGGCGGCGCGGCGACTCGGCCCTCGGTGGCCGTGCCGTCGGCCTGAACGCGGTCGTGATGGGCGTCGGTGGATGGGGAGACACCGATCCGGCGTGGCCGACGCGGCACGACCCGATCGACGGCGTGAAGCTGAGCGCCAGCGATCTCGCCGGACTGGTCAGCTGGGGCGTGCAGAACCTCGAGCCCACGGTCGTTCCGAGGCACCGAGCCGTCCGCGCCTCGGTCCTCGACAAGAACCCGCAGCTCGGCGGTCGCCTGTACGACGACGGCGCCGACGCCGGCTCCAGTCCCTGATCGCCAGGACGTGGATCGAGTCGCCGGCTCGTCCGCCACGCTGTTCACGACCCGCTTCTTCGCGACCCGGGCGCCAGCGCAGTGGACGGTGATGCACCGCCTCCCGGCAGCCGGGCCACCTCCCCGACGCCGGCAAACCCCGGGGCGTGACCGCCGCGTTCGCCACCGTGAAGCCGTCGATCACAACGTCGACTTGGCTACAGCTCCCGCGCCGACCTCGAATCGCCGGTGTTCAAGACCCGGATCAATCCCAGAACTTCCGACTGCCGCCTGGTTCCTCACCAACCTGGCCACCGCCTCGAGCATCGGGCTGCCGGTCGCCGCCCTCCAGAACGGCAAGGGCGAGTACGTGACGCCGATCGCGCGAGACGCTCACCGCCGCAGTGCCGTCGCTGAAGGCCGACAAGGACGGGCATGCTCGCGCCCGACCCGGCGGCGACCGGCGGACCTGTCGGGCGCCTACCCGCTGACCTTCGTCGAGTACGCCATCGTCCCCGCCGCCCCGCTCGTGACCGCCGACTGCAAGCCGCGGACCCAGAGCCAGGCCGTCGATGAAGTCGTGGCTCACCTATGTCACGACGGCCGGCCAGGACAAGCTGCCGGGGGCCTGGCGCCGCTCACGCCCGCGCTGAAGGAGCAGGCGGCGACGGCGATCGCCAAGGTCGGCACCGGTGCCCAGACCGGCAAGTGCGGGCCCAAGGTCACGCCGCCGCCGCCGACGACGACGCCGGGGGGCACGACGTTGCCGCCCGCAGCGACCAGGGTCGTTCGGCGACCCGGGCTCGTTCGGCGATGCCGGCACCGGCGGGTTCGGTGACTCGGGCCTGGGCAGCGTCGACGACCAGGCGCTGGGAAGCGACCTGGGCGCATCCGACCTCACGTCCGGATCGGGCGGCAGCACGGCGAACAACACGGCCGCGACACGTCAGTCGACCGCCGCCACCCGACGGGCTGCGGCCCGCAGCGCGGCCGAGGAGGGGTGAAGCTGCCCGCGTTCTTCGGTGCCGCGCCGATCAGCGCCATCGTCCCACCGCTGTCGCTCGCCGCCCTCGTCGCCCTGACCTCGATGGCCGCCATCGGCACGAGCGGCCGACCGCTGCCCGCACTGCAGAGCGTCGGGCGTCGCGTCCGCAGACTTCGTCCGGGGCGGCGGTCATGACCCTCGTCGCCGATCCGCCGGTCCAGGCACCGGCCGCCACCGAGACGCCCTCGCCGGCCCCGACCCAGGCGCCGGCGCGCCGCCGTCCAGCGCCGTTCACGCCGGCGCGCATCGCGGTCACCGTGCTCGCCTGGCTGGGCGTCACCCTCGCCGCGGTCGTCCTGGTGCTCTACGGCGTCGGGCCGCTGCTCGAGCAGCGCGACCAGAGCAGCCTGCTGAACCAGTACCGCACCGAGGTCCGCCAGGCGGCCTCCCAGACCGAGGGGCTCGCCGGCGTGCAGGCGCCCACCGAGGCACCCGGTGCCGGCGACCCGGTCGGCATCCTCGAGATCAACGCGATGCAGCTGCGTCAGGTCGTCGTCGAGGACGTCGGTCCCGACCAGACCCGCCAAGGTCCGGGTCACGCGCCGGGTACCGCCGGCGTGGGCCAGCCGGGCAACAGCGTCGTGGTCGGCCGGCGCTCGATGTTCGGCGGACCGTTCCACGATCTCGCCGAGCTCCGACGCGGCGACCGCATCGTCGCCACGACGACGCAGGGTCGCTCGCTGTACGTCATCCGCCAGGTTCGTCAGGTCGAGGTCACGAGCCCCGACCCCGACGCCGCCGGTCCGGTGGAGGCCGCCGCCGAGGGCACGGGCACGGCGCGTCCACGCGTGCTGCGGGCGAAGATGACGACCGACGCGCTGTACGGCCCGACCCCGACCGACCAGCTCACGCTCATCACGTCGGCGTCGGCCGCGCCGTGGGCGACGGGCACGGCGCAGGTCGTCGTGGCGAGCATGCGGGGCAGGCCGTTCGAGGCGACGTTGCAGGGCGGCCGGACCGACGGTGCCGACGGGCGCCACGGCGCATCCGGTGCCTGGCCGGCGCTGATCCTCGCCCTCCTCGCCTACGGGGCCGCGGCGGTCACGGCGACGTGGCTGTACCGCAACGCCCGCCTCCGCTCCGCCTGGCTGCTCACGGCACCGGTGCTCGTGGCGCTGGCCTTCGTGCTCGCCGAGAGCATCGCCCGCGTCCTGCCGGCGTGGGCCTGACCGAGGGTTCCCACCGTCGTGGCAGGCTCCGGCGGTGCGCTACCGCCGGATGCCCATCGAGATCGAGTCGCCCGAACAGCTCGGCTACTCGACGATCGCCCACAACCTGTCCGAGTCGTCGGTCGCGGACCGGCGGCTGCGCGATCTGGGGATCGACGTCGACCTCGACGAGCTCGTGCTCTGCTACGGCGACCACCTCGGCGATCCGACGCTCCGCGAGGCCGTCGCCGGTGCCGCCGAGCGGCGTCGGACCCGACGACGTGCTCGTCACCACCGGCGCCGCCCACGCGCTGTTCCTGGTCGCCACCGCGCTGCTCGCCGCCGGCGACCACGCCGTGGTCCAACGGACGAACTACGCCACCAACCTGGAGACCCCGCGGGCGATCGGCGCCGACGTGAGCATCGTCGACGTGGCGTTCGACGCCGGCTGGCGGCTGGACATCGACCGCGTGGCCGCCGCCGTCCGACCGGGCACCACCCGGCTGATCAGCGTGACGACCCCGCACAACCCGACGGGCACGGTCCTGTCCACGCCGGACCTCCACCGACTCGTGGAGCTGGCGGAGTCCACCGGCGCCGTCCTCCTCGTCGACGAGACCTACCGGGACCTCGCCCACGGCGAGCCGACTCCGCTCGCCGCCGACCTCTCGCCCCGGGCGATCAGCGTCTCGTCGATGTCGAAGTCCTACGGACTGCCCGGCCTCCGGGTGGGATGGCTGGTGTGCCGCGACCCGGAGCTCGCCGAGGTGCTGCTCGCCGCGAAGGAGCAGACGGTCATCTGCGGCGCCACCATCGACGAGGCGGTCGCCGGCGCCGTGCTGGTCGACCGGGACCGCATCCTCCCCCCGATCGTCGCCGACGCCCGGCGCCCGTCGCGACCGGGTGGCGACCTGGATCGACGGCCAGGAGACGTTCGAGTGGGTGCCGCCCGCCGGCGGCGTCGTGGGACTGGTCCGCTTCCGCCCCGAGGTCGACGTCGACACCGACCGCTTCTACGAGCGACTGCTCGGCGCGCACGGCACCTACGTCGGGCCCGGCCACTGGTTCGAGCTCGACGACCGGCACTTCCGCCTCGGCTTCGGCTGGCCGACCGAGGCGGACCTCGACGCGGGCCTGGCCGGCCTGACCGCCGCCGCGACCGAGGCGGCGATCGGGTGACGTCGACGGCGCCGTACGCCGTCGGCCGGCAACCGGGCGCGGCGGTGGGACGCGACGAGCGGCCAGGCTGGCGCGTGACCGACGACCGAGACCCGACGTTCGCCGACGTGCTCGCGGCCGCGGCGCGCATCGAGCCCTTCGTCCACCGCACGCCGGTGCTGACGTCCCACCTGCTCGACGAGGCCGCCGGACGGCAGGTGTTCCTCAAGGGCGAGCACCTCCAGCGGGTCGGCGCGTTCAAGTACCGGGGCGCGACCAACGCCGTGCAGTCGCTCGACGACGCCACCGCGGCCCGGGGCGTCGCCGCCCACTCGTCGGGCAACCACGCGCAGGCCCTCGCGCTCGCCGCCCGCACGCGGGGCATCCCGGCCTGGGTGGTGATGCCCCGCGACGCGTCCGCGGCCAAGCGGGCGGCGGTCGAGGGGTACGGCGCCACGATCGTCGACAGCGACACGATCCTCACCGCCCGCGAGGTGACGCTCGCCGCGGTGCTCGCCGACACCGGCGCCACCGAGATCCACCCGTACGACGACCCGCGCGTCATCCCCGGCCAGGGCACCGCCGCGCTCGAGCTGCTGCAGGACGTGCCCGACCTCGACGTCGTGGTCGCGCCGGTCGGTGGCGGCGGGCTGCTGTCGGGGACGTCGCTCGCCGTCGCCGGCCACGCCCGTCGGCACCCAGGTGTGGGGCGCCGAGCCGGTGCTCGCCGACGACGCCGCCCGGTCCCTGCACACCGGCGTCCGCCAGCCGCCGCTGCCGCCGACCTCGCTGGCCGACGGGCTCCTCACCTCCCTCTCGGACCGGACCTTCCGCATCATCGGCGAGCACGTCACCGACATCGTGACGGTCACCGAGGACCAGATCGTCGACGCGATGCGGTTCTGCTGGACCCGGCTGAAGCAGCTGATCGAGCCGAGCGGCGCGGTCGGCGTCGCCGCGGTGCTGTCCGGCCAGGTGCCCGGGGACCGGATCGGGGTGATCGTGACCGGTGGCAACGTCGACCTCGACTCGCTGCCCGTGGTGAGGTCCACGTCCTAGGGTCGTCGGTCGCGGCGCAGTCCGCTCCTCCCACTCTCCCCCTGACCAACGGAGGTCTCCCCATGCCCATCGACACCCTGATCGCGTTCGTCGGCACCTACGCCGACGTCGACGACGCCCTCGCCGACTACGACGCCGTGAAGGTGGCCCACGTCGAGCTGGGGCTCATCGATGCCTACGACGCCGCCGTCATCGCCAAGCGCGACGACGGCAAGGTGAAGATCGTCAAGAAGCACGAGACGCCGACGCGGGTCGGCGGCGTCCTCGGTGCCGGGCTGGGCCTGGCGACCGGCCTCGTCGTGGCGCTGTTCCCCGCCGCGGCCTTGGGCGCCGCCGCAGTGGTCGGCGCGGGCACGGGCGGCGTCCTCGGCGCCGTCGCCGGCCACGCCGCGGCCGGCATGAGCCGCGACGACCTGAAGGACCTCGGCGAGCAGCTCGACGCCGGCGAGGCGGGGCTGATCGTGGTCGGCGTCAGCGACACCGAGGCCAGGATCGAGGAAGCCCTGAAGAAGGCCGAGAAGATCACCAAGAAGCAGGTGAAGGCCGACCAGAAGGAGCTGGAGAAGGCCGCCGAGGAGGCGCAGAAGGACCAGTAGCAGAGCTCCAGCCGTGGCGGGCGGGCGAGCGGCGGTCAGCGGGTCATGATCGGGAACATCATCTCGAGCTCGTCGAGGCAGGCGAGCAGCTCGACGAGGGCGTGGCGGTCACCGGTGACGGTGACCGCCCCGTCGGCCTCGAGGTCGTCGAGCGTCGACGAGCCGTGGGCCAGCGAGGCCAGGCCGAGGTGGGTGGTGTCGAGCCGCACGTCGGCGTCGGGTCCGTGGGTCCGCTCCGGGGTGGCGTGCAGGGCGCCGCGCTCCACGCCGACGGCCCAGACCTCGGAGCGGTCGGTGACGACCACGTCGACGTGCCAGTCCCGGCGGGACGCGGCGAGGCCGTCGAGGCGGACGGCGAGGTAGTCGAGCAGCATCTCGACGGTCATCGCCGCCATCACGTCGAGCGCGACGCCCGGACGCCCGATGGGCCCCGGCGGTCCACCGCGCAGCTCCTGGGCACCGGTCAGGTAGAAGTCGCGCCACGGCGCCGACTCGGCCTGGTAGCCCAGCTGCTCGAGCGTGTCGGCGAGCAGGGCGGTGGCGGCCCGGTGGCTCGGGTCCGACGCGACGACCCGGTCCAGCAGCTCGGCCACCCAGCGGTAGTCGCCGGCGTCGAACGCCTGACGGGCGCTGCGCCACCACCGCGTCGGCCCCGCCCATGGCCGCCACGTAGCGGGCGCCGACCTCGGCCGGCGGGAGCGGGTGGAGGTGGGCGGGGTTCCCGTCGAACCAGCCGAGGTAGCGCTGGTAGACGGCCTTCACGTTGTGGTTGACGGTGCCGTAGTAGCCCCGGCTGGCCGGCGCGTCGGCGAGCGCCGGCGGCAGCTCGAGCTCCTCGGCCGCCTCGACCATCGTCCGGCCCTTGTTGGCCAGCCGCATCGTCTGGTCGTGCAGGTAGCGGTAGAGGTCGCGCTGGGTCGCGAGGTGCTCGAGCAGGTCGGCGCGGCCCCAGCGGGGCCAGTGGTGGCTGGCGAACAGCACGTCGCTGTCGGCGCCGAACAGGTCGATCGCCTCGTTCAGGTACTTGCTCCACGCCAGGGCGTCGCGCACCTGCGCGCCTCGCGGCGTGTACAGGTTGTGGAGCGTGCAGGTGCAGTTCTCGGCCATGCACAGCACGCGGTGGTCGGGGAAGTGGAAGTTCATCTCCGCGGGCGCCTCGGTGTCCGGCGTGACCTGGAAGACGATGCGGACGCCGTCGACGACCAGCTCGGTCCCCGTGGTCTCGACGTCCTCGGTCGGGGCCACGAGACCCTGGCGGCCGAACAGCGGCACGCCCTTGCCCAGGCCGGCGTCGACGTGACCGAGCGGGCTCCGCGGGAGGAGGGCGCCGTACATGTAGGACGCCCGACGGGTCATGGCCGTCCCGGCGACGACGTTCTCGCTGATCGCGGCGTGGAGGAAGCCGGCCGGCGCGATGACGCGCACCCGGCCGGCGTCGACGTCGGCCTCGTCGACCACGCCGTGGATGCCGGCGAAGTGGTCGACGTGGGAGTGGGTGTAGATCACCGCGGTGACCCGCCGAGCGCCGAGGTGCGCCTCGACGAGGTCGAGGGCCGCTCGGGCCGTGTCGGCCGAGGTCAACGGGTCGATGACGATCCGGCCCTCGGCTCCCTCGATCACCGTCAGGTTCGACAGGTCGAGGCCCCGCACCTGGTGGAAGCCGGGCGCCACCTCGAACAGGCCGGCGGTGTTGTTCAGCGACGCCTGCCGCCACAGCCCGGGGTGGACGGTCTCGGGGGCCGGGCCGGTGACGAAGGCGTAGGCGTCGAGGTCCCAGACCGGGAACCCGTCCCGGAGGACCTGGGGCGACGACGGCTCGGCGACCCGACCCCGCTCGGCCCGGTCGCGGTCGGACGGGTCGTCGAGCCAGGCCGCGGCGCCGGCCCGTCGGTTCGCCGCCGCGGTCGCGGCCGTGGCCTGCTTGGGTGCGGCATCAGCGGGATCGACGGCGACCATGGGTCCCCCTTCGTTCGTCGTCGACCCAGGGACTAGCGCACGGGCGGCGGGGACGCCACGCCGGAGGCGGTCAGACCGGGTACTCGACGCCGGTGAGCGCTTCGGACACCGCCCAGAGCCGGGCGGCGTCCGCGGCGTCGCGGGCCTTCTTGGCCGGGGTCTCGAGCGCCGGGTTGCCGCGCATGTGGAACGGGCCCTTGGGACCGACGAACTCGCCGCCGGTGAGCCAGGGAGCGGTGGCGGCGTACAGCGTCGGCAGGGCACCCATCGCCGGGCTCTGACCGACGAGCCGATTGCCGAGGTCCATGGCCCGGCCCATCACCCGACTGCCGCTCATCTGGGGGCCGACGGACTGGAGGTTCGTCGACGCGTAGCCGGGATGGGCGGTCACGCAGATGGTGGGCTTGTCCGCGGCGGCGAGGCGGCGCTGCAGCTCGTAGGCGAACAGCAGGTTGGCCAGCTTGGACTGCCCGTAGGCCTTCCACTTCTGGTAGCGCCGCTCGCCCTGGAGGTCATCGAAGTTGATCGAACCGCCGCGGTGGGCGCCGCTGGACACGACGACGACGCGCGAGCCGTCGACGTCGAGCATCGTGTCGAGCAGCAGGCCGACGAGCGCGTAGTGGCCGAGGTGGTTCGTGGCCAGCTGCATCTCGAACCCGTCGGAGGTGACCTTGCGGGGGATGGCCATCACGCCGGCATTGGCGAGCAGGAGGTCGAGCCGCGGGTGGTCCGCACGCACCGCCGCCGCCGCCTCGTGGACCGAGGCCTGCTCGGAGAGGTCCAGCGGCACGACCGTCAGGTCGGCGTCGGCGACCTCGGCCCTGATGTGGTCGACCGCATCGGCCGCCTTCTCCTGGTTGCGACAGGCGAGGAGCACCTTCGCGCCCGCGGCCGCGAGGCCGAGCGCCGCCTCCAGCCCGATGCCGCTGTTCGCCCCGGTGACCAGCGCGACGCGCCCGCTCTGGTCCGGCACATCCCCACGATCCCAACCGGTCATGGCCGCAGGCTAGCGACGCCGGTCAACCGCGCTCGTCGAGCGCCTTCAGCATGCGCTTGAGCGCGACCTGGCGGTACGAGCCCTCGACCAGCTCGGCGACCTCGGTCCAGTCCACCGGCGCCGCCTCGAAGTCCAGCGACAGCCAGCCGCCCGGACCCCAGTAGGGCGGGGCGTAGAAGCGCTCGTCGGCCGAGAGCGCCGGGTGCTCGTCGGGCTCGGGCTTGAACGTCACGCAGTAGGCGTGGTCGTCGTCACCGTTGAACATGGCGAAGATCTTCCCGGCGCGGAACGTCGGCCGGCCCCACGCCTCCACCTCGGTCGCCTCGGGGAGCGCCAGGCACACGTCCCGCAGCTCGGCGAGGTACGGGTCGTCGTCGGCGTACATCCTCGGATGGGCCATGGCGGAACGCTACGTGCCTCAGGCGGGGTACTGCCTCGACCTCGGTGGCCTTGACCGACAGCCACACGCGCTCGCCGGCGTTCAGGCTCGAGGTCGGCCACGGAGTCGAGCGTCACGTCCGCGGCCATCGTCGTCGTCGCCGATCCGCGCCGTGGCCCGCGCCCGGTTCCGCAGCGGCTGGACGTGATCGATCGTGGCCTCGTACACGTTGCGGGGCGAGCCGTCGGGTCGGGCTCGGTACACGGCGACGGCGGCCGGCGGGACGACCACGAACACGGGACCGTCGAGGTCGGCCGAGGTGACGATGCGCAGCCCATCCGCGAGGTCGACGTCCGCGCCCTCGGCCCGGCCCCGGTACAGGTTCGTCCCCACCAGCTCGGCGACGTAGGGCGTGCGGGGGCGGGCGGTCACCTCGCTGGGGAGGCCGGTCTGGGTGACCCGACCGTCCTCGATGATGACGATGCGGTCGGCGAGGGCCAGGGCGTCGAGTGGATCGTGGGTGACGAGGAGGCGGACGCCCGAGTAGCCGTCGAGGTACGCCTCCAGGTCCCGCCGGACGTCGGCCCGCGTCCGCACGTCGAGCGCCGACAGCGGCTCGTCGAGCAGCAGCATCGCCGGCTCGGTGACGACGGCGCGGGCGAGCGCCACGCGCTGGGCCTGGCCACCGGACAGCTCGCCCGGCCGGGCGTCCGCCTTGTCGGCCAGACCGACCCGGTCGAGCCACGCGAGCGCCCGCTCACGCGCCACCCGTCGGGGCACGCCGCGGCGACGGAGCCCGAACGCCACGTTGTCGACGGCCGAGAGGTGCGGGAAGAGGAGGTAGCTCTGGAACACGACGCCGACCGGTCGCTCCTCGGGCGGGACGAAGACGTCGGCCGCGGGGTCGTCGAGCACCTGGCCGTCGAGCTCGATGCGGCCCGTCATCGAGCGGCACGAGGCCGGCGAGGGCGCGCAGGAGGGTGGACTTGCCGGACCCGTTCGGGCCCAGCACGGCGACCACCTCCCCCGGGTCCACCGCCACGGTCACGTCGAGGTGGAAGCGGCCGACCGTCAGGTCGACCTCGGCCAGCAGGCTCGATGGTTCGCTCGCCGCGTGCCTCGAGGCTCACGCGATGGTCGCCTCGGTCGGCCGAGCGTCGACCGCACGCGGCGCCGGCCCGGCAGCATCGTCGGACCCGGCGCCTCGACGTCCCGACGCCAGCCCCCCGAGCCAGCGATCCCGCAGGGCGAGGATCACGACGAGCGAGATCGCCAGCAGGACGAGGCTGAGCGTGATCGATGCGTCCGGGTTGCTGCGCTGGAGCTGGAGGTACACGTAGAGCGGCAGCGTCTGGGTGCGGCCCTCCAGGTTGCCGGCGAACGTGATGGTCGCGCCGAACTCACCGAGCGCCCGGGCCCACGCCAGCACCGCGCCCGACACCAGGCTCGGGCGGATGAGCGGGAGCGTCACGTGCCGGAAGGCGCCCCAGCGGCCGGCGCCGAGCGTGTGGGCGGCGTCCTCCAAGCGGGTGTCGACCGTCCGCAGCGCTCCCTCGACGGTCAGCACGAAGAACGGCATCGACACGAACGTGGACGCCAGGATCGGCGCCCAGAGGTGGAACGGCAGCACGATGCCGACGTCGCCGAGGTGCTGGCCGACGAGGCCCCGCCGTCCGAGCGCCGCCTGCAGGGCGATGCCGCCCACCACCGGCGGGAGCACCATCGGCAGGGTCGTCAGCGCCGCGGACGAGGTGCTGGCCCGGGTACCGGGTCCGGGCCTGCACCCACGCGAGGGGCACGCCGAAGACCACGGCGAGGACCAGCGCGCCCGTCGAGGTGACGAGCGACAGCTTGATCGCCTCGCGGGCCGGTCCGCTCGTCAGGTCCGACCAGACGGTGCCCCAGGGCGCCCGCCACACCAGGCCGGCGAGGGGGATGGCGAAGAAGAGGGCGGCCACCACCGCCAGCCCGATGGCCCAGGCCGGCGGACGTTGCGTCGACACCCGTCGTCGACCGGTGCCGCGGCGGGGTGCTGGGTCGGCTGGTGCGGTCATGTCCCCTCCGGTCGATGGCCGCGGCCGAGGCTAGTGAACTGCTGACTACCGGCCGCCGTCCGGCGTCGCGGCCGCCTCCTTCTCCGCGGCAGCGAGGAAGCGGACGACGCCGAGCGCGTACTCCAGCCGCCAGGCGAGGAGCGTGCGGTCGAAGCCACCGCTCGCCCGGCGTTCGGCCCGCAGCTCGCGCACCCGGCGATCCATCACCTCGCGCTGCGCGGCGAGGAGCGGTCGGAGGTCGTCGCCACGCTCGTGGAGCAGCGCCAGCTTCAGCATCAGCATCGATCGGACGTCGCGAGGACGCTCGACCGGCTCGCCGAGCCAGCGCTTCAGGCGAGCTCGGCCCCGCCGCGTGACCCGGAGCGTCGTGCGCCGGGGTCCTCGGGCACTGGCCTCCTCCCCCACGGCCTCCACCAGACCCGCGTGCTCGAGCTGTTGGAGCGCCCGGTACACGAGCGGCCGGGGGACGGTCCACACGTGGCCGAGCACGCCGTCCTCGCCCAACGCGCGGTGCGACGTCGTAGCCATGCGTGGGGCCACTCGCCACCACACCCAGCGCCGCCCACTCGGCGGGGAGGAGGTCGTCGACGACGTCGCCGGACACATGCGGACGGTACCCGTTGGCTGCGGGCCGAGTCGGTAGTCAAGAGTTGACCACTGGCGAGGAGCTAGGGTCCCGGCGCATGTCCGACGTACACGACCCTCCTCCCGTGTCCACCGGCCACCGCGCCCGACCGCAGGGTCGTCGCCGTCGCACTCGCGCTCCTGCTCGCCCTGGGCTCCGTCGCTCGCCGCCTGTGGCAGCGACGACGACGAGCTGTCCCGACGACCCCGCGGCGGCAGCGACAGCGCCCTGACCGGTGACCTGACCGTGTTCGGGGCGGCCTCGCTCACCGAGGCGTTCGAGGACGTGCAGAAGACGCTGGAGTCCTCGGCCCCCGACCTGAACCTGACGTACTCGTTCGCGGGGTCGCAGGACCTCGTCCAGCAGATCCAGGACGGTGCACCCGCCGACGTGTTCGCCTCGGCGGACGAGAAGAACATGCAGAAGCTGGTGGACGACGGGCTCGTCGAGAAGCCCGAGGTGTTCGCCCGCAACAAGCTGGCCATCGCCGTCGAGCCCGGCAACCCGAAGGACATCAAGGGCCTCGAGGACCTGTCCCGCTCCGACGTCACCGTCGTGCTCGCCGACCCGTCGGTGCCGGTCGGCAGCTACAGCCAGCAGGTCCTGGACAAGGCCGGCGTGACCGTGAAGCCCGCGTCGCTCGAGCTGGACGTGAAGGCCACGCTCGCCAAGGTCACCTCGGGCGAGGCGGATGCCGCGATCGTCTACCAGACCGACGTCGAGTCGTCCGGCGGCAAGGCGGACGCCGTCGACATCCCCGACGACCAGAACGCCATCGCCACGTACCCGATCGCCGTCGTGAAGGCCTCGGACAACAAGGAGGCCGCCCAGGCCTACGTCGACGAGATCGTCAGCGGCTCCGGCCAGGACGCCCTGAAGGCCAAGGGCTTCCTCCCGCCGGAGCTGACCGGGGCTTGAGTGGGCGTAACAGGACTCGAACCTGTGACCTCACGCGTGTGAAGCGTGCGCTCTAACCAGCTGAGCTATACGCCCCGATCCGGGCATCGAACCCTAGAGGCCGAGGTCGTCGCGCTGCCACTTGCAGTCCGTCACCGCAGGGGGCACACGGCGTCCAGGTCGAGGGCCTCCTCCAGCACGGCGAGCAGGCGGAGGACGCCGGCGTCGGCGTGCTGCGGACCGACGACCTGCAGGCCGACGGGCATGCCGTCGCTGGTGAACCCGGCGCACACCGTGCCGGCCGGCGAGCGGGTCAGGTTGAAGGGGTACGTGAACGACACCCAGCCGGCGTGCTCGACCCCGTCGATGCGGCCGAACTCACCGGCGAGCGGCGTCTGGCCGGCGACGGTCGGCGTGAGGAGGAACGGCGCCTGGTGGAACAGGTCGACGAGCTGGAGGTTCAGGGTGTGCGCGAGGTCCTGTGATCGCAGCACGTCCGCGGCGGACGCGTGTGATCGTGGACCCACCGGAGCATCCCGGCCAGATCGTCGTCGAGGTCGCCCCAGCCCTCGCCGTCGGGGCCCAGCTGGTCCTCGACGGTGCGAAGGTTGGCGACCATCGCCAGCTTGAGCCACTCGAGGCCGGGATCGGCGGCGAACACGTGGTCGACGGTGATCACCTCGGTGCCGGCGTCCTCGAGCCGGGCCACCGCCTGCTCGCAGACGGCGAGCACGTCGGGGTCGACGGTGGCGTAGCCGAGCGTCGGCGACCAGATGACCCGGCGAGGAGGGTGGAGGTCGTCGAGCGCGTCGACCCACGACTGCTCGGGCATGGGGAGCGCCCGCAGGTCGCTCGGATCGGGCCCGATCACCGAGTCGAGGATCAGGGCGGCGTCGCGCGCGGTGCCGCGTCATCGGTCCCTTCGACGAGAGATCGGCCCACCCCGGTGCCTGCGGTCCGCCGACCGGGACCCGCCCGAGCGACGGCTTCATGCCGGTGAGCCCGCACAGCGCCGCCGGGATGCGGATCGACCCGCCGCCGTCGGATCCGGTGGCCATCGGGACCTGCCCGGCCGCCACCGCGGCGGCGCTGCCGCCGCTCGACCCACCCGGCGAACGGCCGGTGTCCCACGGGTTGGCGGTGCGACCGAACACCTTGTTCGTGGTCTCCGCCGTCCAGGCCAGCTCGGGGGTGTTGGTCTTGCCGACGACCACGCACCCCGCCTCCCGCAGGCGGGCGACGAACAGCGAGTCGGCCTTCGCCGGGGCGGCATCGGCGAACATGCGTGACCCCTTCGTGGTCACGAAGCCACGGGCGTCCTCCATGTCCTTGACGCCGATCGGCACGCCGGCGAGCGGACCGACCTCCTCGCCGGCGGCGACCCGAGCGTCGATGACCGCAGCGTCGGCGTACGCCGCTTCGCCGTCGACCGCCACGAACGCGCCGATCGCCGCGTCGGTGGCCTCGATCCGATCGAGCGCCGCCGACACCAGCTCGCGCGCCGACACCTCCTTGCCGGCCACCTTCGCGGCCAGCCCCTCGACCGTCTCCTCACGAAAGTCCATGCCAAGACGCTAGGCCGCAGCCCCGCACCACTGCTGCCTGTGAGCGGGAGGTGCAGGCCGAGCAGCCCCCCACACAGAGTGAGCACCGAGCGCGAGGAACAGCATCGGCAGCGACGGCGGTGGGAGTGTCGGCGGCTGTCCGCTGGCGATCTGGCTCTGCCGTGTCGCCACGGGACGCCGAGGCGCAGCCGAGGCCGACCGCAGCGCCGCCGGTGAGGCGGCGCTCCCGTGTCCCCGAGCGCAGCAAAGCAGCGCTCCCCGACCCTGATGGGGGGTCCTCCAGGGGGGAAGTTTCACTTCCCCCCTGGATACGTCCGCAGCTCGATCCGGTTGCCGTCGGGGTCGAACACGTAGAGGCCTCGACCCGTGCCCTGGGCGCCGGAGAGGTCGTGGGGGCCGGTCTCGACGTCGAAGCCGCCCTCGACGGCGACCTCGTCGAGGTCGGCATCGTCCATCAGCAGGGCGACGTGATCGACGTTCGCGCCCGTCCGCTCCCCGGCCATGATGTCGATGATCGTCGTGGCGCTGAGGCGGGCCGACACGAAGAGGGCCTGGCCGGCGCGCCACTCGTCGAGCCGCTCGATGTCGGCGCCGAGGCGGTCACGCCACCAGGCGCTGGTCCGCTCGACGTCGGACACGGTGAACACGACGTGGTCGATCCCGATGGCACGCATGGGCCGACCGTACCGAGACGCGGTGCCCCGGCGCCTGCCGCGTTCGGCGGCGCTACGGCGTCCGGACGCAGTCGAGCAACGCATCGTGGAACAGCCGACGGCGCTCGGTGCCACGAGGACAGGCGGTCATCTCGTCGACCCGGGCGACCACCTCGCACGTCGTAGGGGCCCGAGCACGGCACCGGCGTGGCGACCGGGCCCGGGGCCACCTCGAGGCACGTGCCGACCGCCGCGACCGTGGTCGTCGTCGCCGGATGATCCGAGGACCGGTCCCCGCCGGAGGCGTAGGCGGTGACGACGAAGATGCCGACGAGCACGACCACGAGCACGATCCACGGCAGGTGGTGGAACAGCGCGCCGACCAACCCCTCGACCGGCGGCGCCACGTCGACCAGATCGTCGTCGTCGGGATCGGGCCGGGGCTGCACCGTCGTGCCGGGCGACCCGGTCGCCCGCGTCCGGGAGCCGACGAGGCGGGACTCGTCGTAGCGACGGCGCGACGCCGCGTCGCGCAGCACCGACCACGACTCGTTGATCTCGCGCATCCGCCGCTCGGCGAGGCCGCGCTCGGCCGGTGAGGCGTCGCCCAGCCGGTCGGGATGGAGCCGCTGGGCGAGCTCGCGGTAGGCGCTGCGGATCTCATCGGTGGAGGCGGAGGGGCGGACCCCCAGCCGCTCGTAGTGCGTGCTCGTGGGAGCCTCCGCGGGTCGGCGACGAGCGTCAGCCTACGAACTCGTCCGGGCGTCCCGCCCAGCGGCGCCCGACGCTGGATTGACACTGGGTCAATGCGCGTATGATGCCCTGACCCGTCGTCAACCTGTGATCTCAGGGGGATCCATGGCCCGGCGAGCGCACCGAGCAACGACCGCCAGGCATCGGCGGCGCCGGCCCACGAAGGGCGATGTCGCGCTCCTCCTCGTCGGCGCCGGCTCGGTCGTCAACGGCCTCCGGCTCCGCCGTCGCGCCACCGCCCTCCACGTCCTCGCCGACACCGACGAGCCCGTCCACCACGACCACGTCTTCATCACCGTCTCGGGCGTCACCCTCGACGAGGCGACCAAGCGAGCCGCCAGCGCGCACCTCACCGCCGAGGGCCTCGAGGTGCTGGACCTGCTGCCCGGTGACCTGCCGGTGGAGCGGGCGCTCGACGTCCTCCGCGGCCTGGATCCCGCCACCTACCGGGCCGAGCGCACCGCCGTCGTCCGCACCCCGGCTCAGGCGATGGTGGTGGACAAGGACGTCGTCCGCCGGGCCGGCATCGCCGAGGTCGACGGCATCGACGTCGCCGCCTTCGTGCGCCTGGCGTCGAGCACGAAGCTCGCCGCGCCGCGCACCACCGACGTCGCGGTGGCGCCGCACCTGCAGGCGACGCCCGAGTCCGTCGAGCAGCGGTACCGGCGCTTCGCCGCCATGCCGCCGCTGTCCCTCTCGGGCCAGGTCGTCAGCGAGTCGCTCCAGGCGCTCGCCGATCGTCGCCGGCCTGACCGGCGCGCTCCGTCGACGCTCGCCGTGGGCCCCCGCGGCCGCCATCGGCATGTCGGTCCAACCCCACCTCGCCCTCGCCGGCACGCCGCTGCGTCCCTCGGACCTCGCCGGCCAGCCGCTCACGCGGGCGGCGCGGCGGCTGACGACGGTCGGTCAGGGCATCGCCGCCGGCATGGACGCGCCCCGACCTCACCCGCGCGGTCGACGCGCTCCGCCCCGACTACGCCGCCCTGATGGCCGACGGCACCGACCGGTTCCTCGAGCCCCGCCGGGTCGACTGCCCCGCCTGTGGCAGCACCGACCTCGTCGTCCGTGTGACCTCGCCAGACCTGATGCAGCACAAGCCCGGCCGCTTCCGGTTCGACCGATGCCGGTCCTGCGAGACCGTGTTCCAGAACCCGCGCCCCACCGGCGAGGGCCTCGACTTCTACTACCGGGACTTCTACGACGGCCTCGGCGCCGACCTCCTCGAGCTGCTCTTCGGCTTCGGCCCCGCCACCCACACCGAGCGGGCCGCGCTCGTCGACGGGCTGGCGCAGCCCTCCCGCTGGCTCGACGTCGGCACCGGCCACGGGCACTTCCCGATGATGGCGAAGGAGGTCTGGCCCGACGCCAGGTTCGCGGGGCTCGACCAGAGCGACGGCGTCGACGAGGCGCTCCGTCGCGGGTGGATGGACGAGGCCCACCACGGTCAGCTCACCGAGGTGGCCGTGGGCCTGCGGGACCGCTTCGACGTCGTCAGCATGTTCCACTACCTCGAGCACACCGCTGACCCTGCCGCCGAGCTCGACGCCGCGACCGTGGCCCTGCAGGCCGGTGGTCACCTCGTCATCGAGATGCCCGATCCCCAGCACCCGGTGGCCCGCTGGCTGGGCCGCTACTGGGTGCCGTGGATGGCGCCGCAGCACCTGAACATGGTGTCGGTCGACCGCCTCGGCGAGATGCTCGAGGAACGGGGCTACACGATCGTGCGGCGTCAGACCGGCGAGGCCCACACCGGTGGTGACGTCACCGGCGGCGTCCTCCTCGCCCTGCAGCACGTGGCGCCACCCACCTTCCCGGTGCCCTGGCGGGACCCGGCGACGCTCGGCGGCCAAGGCCCGCCGGGCGGCCGGGCTCGTGGCGTCGGTCCCGGCCTTCGCCGCCGCCGCCACCGTCGACGGCGTCGTCGCCCCGCGCATCCGGCGGGGCCCGCACAGCAACGTGTACCGCCTGGTCGCCCGGCTCGACGAGGTGCCGGCCGGCTAGCGCCGCGACGGGCACTAATAGCCGAGGTCGGGGTCGACGGGCCCGAGGAGCGGCTCGCCGGCGGCGTAGCGGCGGACGTTCTCGGTGATGCGGCGGGCCAGCAGCGGCTGGGCCATCTCCGGCGTGTTGGCGGTGTGCGGCGTGATGAGGCACCGCGGCTCGGACCACAGCGGGTGCCGCTCGGGGAGTGGCTCGGGATCGGTGACGTCGAGCGCCGCCCCGCCGATCTGCTCACGCTCCAACGCCGTGACCAGGGCATCGGTGTCGACATGGGTGCCGCGAGCGACGTTGACCAACCAGGCGTGGCGCTCCATGAGGTCGAGCTGGTGCGCGCCGATCAGGTGGTGCGTCTCCGGCGTGGCCGACAGGGCCAGGATGACCGCATCGGCGCCGGGCAGCACCTCGTCGAGCCGGTCGACGGTCGACGATCCGCGCCGCTCCCTCCAGATGGTGGGCGTGACGGCGCACCACCGTGACCTCGCACCGGAACGGCGCCAGCAGCGCGAGCAGCGACTCGGTGATCCCGCCACCGCCGACGATGACGATCCGGGCGCCGTACAGGTTCCGCCCGACCTGAGCACCCCAGCCGCGGCTCCGGGCGTAGCCGCTGAGGTTCCGGAACCCGGCCAGCAGCATCGCCAGGGCGTGCTCGGCCACCGGGTCGGCGTACACGCCCTTCGCGCAGGTCCAGCGATGGTCGCGGTCGAAGACGTCGACGAACGGCTCGACGCCGGCCCACGGCAGCTGCACCCACTCGATGTCGGCGTGGTCGGCCAGCACCGACGCGAGGCTGGCGCCGTCCTTCGGATGGGCCCACACCAGCGCGCGTCGCCTCGTCGAGGCCGACGACCTCGCCGCCCCCGGCGCGCACGGCGTCATCGAGCCACCCCACGGCGGCCACGGGCGCGACGGCGACCTTCGGAGCGCTCTCCACGAGCCCCGACCTTAGGACTGCGATCGGGCCGCGCACCGGCCGTTCGGGAGCCGGCGGTGGGTCTCGCCGGGTTGCGGCGTCGAAGGGCACCGTCGGTACGCTCCGGCGGATGGTCGAGGGGGATCGCAGCAGCATGGCCGGCGACCTCGAGGCGCGCGAGGAGGTCGAGGACGCGCTGGTCGACGGCGACCGGCCGTTCACCGACGGCTCCGCCCGCGCCGCGTTCTCGCATCCGAACTTCCGCCTCGTGTACCTCGGCTCGCTGGCGTCGAACGTCGGCACCTGGATGCAGAACGTCGTCCTGGGCGCCCTCGCCTACAGCATCACCGGGTCCGGCGTCGCCGTCGGCCTGATCATCTTCGCCCAGCTCGGTCCCCTGCTCATCCTCTCCCCCGTCGGCGGCATGCTCGCCGACGCCGTCGACCGCAAGAAGCTGCTGATCATCCTCAGCATCGAGCAGGCCCTGGGCTCCTTCCTGCTCGCCCTGGTGGCGATCGACCAGTCGCCGTCGATGGTCTCCCTCGTCGGCGTGACGTTCCTGATCGGCGTCGGCAACGCGCTCTACGCGCCCGTGTTCAGCGCGGTGCTCCCGGTCCTCGTCCCCCGGCGCGACCTCACCGGCGCCGTCGCCCTCAACTCCGTGCAGATGAACGCGTCGCGGGTCGTGGGCCCGGCGATCGGCTCGTTCATCTACGCCAAGTGGGGACCGAGCTGGGTGTTCGCGATCAACGGCGTGAGCTACGCCGCGGTGATCGGCGTCCTGCTCGCCGCCCACCTCCCCAAGCCGCCGGCCTCCGGCTCACAGGGGCTCCACCGGCTCCTCGAAGGGTTCCGGGTCGCCAGGGCCGACCGCCTCGTCGGCCAGTGCCTGGGCACGATCTTCCTCTTCTCCCTGCTGTGCCTGCCCTTCGTCACCCAGATGCCGAAGATCGCCGGCGACCACCTCGACATGGCGCCGAAGAGCAACGCGTACGGCCTGCTCTACGCGGCGTTCGGCACGGGGGCGGTGATCGGCGCGCTGTCGGTCGGGACCGTGTTCACCACCGCCTCGAAGCCCCGCCTCACCCGCATCGGTCTCGTGCTGTTCGCCGTGCTCCTGACCATCTTCGGGGCGCTGCGCAGCGCCGCCGTCGCCTATCCCGTCGTGCTCGCCCTCGGCACCGTCTACTTCCTGGTCGTCACCTCGTTGTCGACGATGCTCCAGCAGGACCTCGACGACGCCGTCCGGGGCAAGGTGATGGCGCTGTGGATCATGGGCTTCGGCGGCACCGTCCCGTTCGGCGGCCTTGCCGCGGGATGGCTCATCGAGCAGACCTCGATCGAGGCGGTGCTGGCCGGTGGCGGCCTGGTCGCCATCGCGCTCGCGGTCGTGTTCGACTACCAGACGGCGCCGCGCACCGCTGCTCGCGCCCGGGGCGGACTCTCCGCCGCCACCGACACCGGCTGACCGACGAGCCCGGTCAGCTCGGCTCGTCGCCGGCGGCCGCCAGGCGCGCCGCCAGCCGTTCGAGGCCGACCACGCGGCTGGCCTTCACGAGCACGGCGTCGTCGGCGTCGAGCGGGCCCAGCCGGGCCAGCGCGCCGTCGATGTCGGCCACCGCGTCGGGCCCGCTGACCTCGTAGGCGGGTTCGGCGACCGAGATGATCCGGATGCCGAGGTCCCGGGCACGGGCCGCCACCCGCGCGTGCTCCGACGCCGCGTCGGGACCGAGCTCGGCCATCGTCCCGAGCACGGCGACGCGCCGCGCCGCGGGGAGCGCGGCAAGGGCGTCGAGGGCGGCGATCGTCGACGTGGGGTTGGCGTTGTAGGCGTCGTTGACCACGCGGGCGCCGGACGCCAGCGTGTCCAGCTCCATGCGCAGGGCAGACAGCTCGGCGCCGGCCAGCGCCGCGACGATGCCGTCGAGGTCGACGTCGGCGGCCAGACCGGCGGCCGCCGCCGCCAGCGCGTTCGTGACCTGATGGACGCCGTGGATGGCGAGGCGGACGTCGGCGTCGCCGACCGGGGTGCGGAGCCGGAACGACGGGCGCAGCGCGTCGTCCACCCGGATGTCCTCGGCCCGCACCTCACCGCCCCGCGAGCCGAACGTCAGCACCCGGGCATCGGTGCGTCGCGCCATCGCGGCCACCCGCTCGTCGTCCGCGTTGAGGACGGCCGTGCCGCCCGACGGCAGCGACTCGATCAGCTCGCCCTTGGCTCGCGCCACGTCGTCGAGCGTGCCGAACTGCTCGAGGTGGGCACCGGCCACGACGGTGACGACGCCGATCGTCGGCCGGGCGACATCGCACAGCAGCGCGACGTGCCCGACGCCGCGGGCGCCCATCTCCACGATCGTCGCCTCGGTGCCCTCGGGCGCCTCGACCAACGTGAGCGGCACGCCGAGCTCGTTGTTGAACGACCGCTCGTTCGCGGCCGTGACGTACGACGCCGACAGCACCGCGGCCAGCAGATCCTTCGTCGAGGTCTTCCCGACGCTGCCGGTGATGCCGACCACCCGATCCGGAAGGCGGGTCCGCGCGTGGCGGCCGAGGTCGAGCAGGGCGGTCGCGGTGTCCGAGACGCGGATCGCGGTACCCGCTTCGAGCGGTCCGCTGGTCAGGTAGGCCGGAGCCCCGGCCCGGACCGCGACGCCGATGAAGTCGTGCCCGTCGCGCACATCGACGATCGGCACGAAGAGCTGGCCCGGCCGGATCGACCGGCTGTCGATGCTCGCGCCGTCGACCCCGACGTCGCGGCCGAACACCTCGCCGCCCACCGCTCGGGCGATCTCCGATGCACGCAGCTCCACGGGCGCCGACCGTACCGCCGACCTCGGCGGCGGCCCGTCACTCGGGCCGGTCGAGCAGGTCGGGCCGCAGCTCGTGATCGATCTGCATCAGCTCGACCGGCGCGCCGCGGACCTCGAGCATCGCGACGAGCACGCCCGGCGAGGGGCTGTTCGGCTCGACGATGACGTGCTGGCCCTCGATCGCCGCCGCCAGGTCGTCGACCTCGAACGCCACGTGCGGGACGGTCTTGATCAGCTCGGGAAGCGACGAGCCATCCCAGTAGCGCTGCCACTGGATCCCGAAGGGGTTGTCCTGATGGTCGCTCACCGTCATCTGCAGATGGGGCAGGTCGATCTCGCCGTCGAACGACCCGACCGTCGGGATCCCGATGTGGTTGAACCTCACGAGCCCACCTCCGGTTCGGCGCCATGCTCGCACCCGAGGGACGGCGCGGCGAAGCGGGTTCTGGCGCGTCACGGGCCCGTGGTCGAGCACTCTGCGTTCGACGGGCCACCGTCGGTGGGATTCGCGTCGATCTTGGACGACGAACGCTGTTCGGGGGCATCCAGGACCTGGAGGGTTACGGACACCCCGACGCGGCGCCGTTCGTCGCGCGCCCTCCGAAGTCCTTCGATCCGCCGACCCGTCGGTTCGCACCATGACCGTCAGCCCCTTCCGATCTCCGGTGACGCGATGAGCGCCACGGGCAACGCCACCCGCCGGGGGACGACCACCCGCGCCCTCCGCGTCGCCGGCGCCGTCGCCGCGAGCGCGGCCGCCGGCCTCGTCGTCGGTGGGCTGGCGATGGCCGAACGAACGCCGGGCCGAGGCGGTCGCGGCGGGTGCCACCGTCGCCCTGCTCCTGCTCGTCGTGGCGATCGGCGCACCGTCGGAGCTGTCGAGCTGGAGGCTTCGCCGCGCTGAGCGTGGTCAGTGCCGGGGTTCGCCGCCGCCGGTCTCGCTCTGGCGCGCAGCCAGGGCACGGCGGTTGCGCCGGCCGCGACGCTCAGCGGTTGGTCGGCCGTGGCCCTCGTCCTCGCCCTTCGCCCCGGAGCGCGCCGCCTGACCGGCGTCGCGATCGCGGCGCCGACGCTCGCGCTCGGCATCGCCGGCCTCGACGCGGTCGCGATCTGGTCGAGCACGGCGTTCCAGGCCGTCGCCCTCCTGACGATCGGCGCGCCCCTCGGGCTGCTCGTGCTGGCCGTGACGGGCCACCGATGGTCGGTGGCGGTGGCCCTCGGCGCGGCAGCCGGCGCACTCGCCGCGATCACCGACCTCGACCGGCTCACCGTCCTGCCCGGCCTCGTCGCCCTTGCCCTCGGGCTCACCGGGTTCCTCATCGTGGTGGCCGCCCACCAGCCCGCCGGCGTCGTCGACGCCGAGCTCTTGACGGTGGCGACGTTCATCGGCGTCCTGGGCGCCGGCCTGTGGTGCGGCCCGGCCTCGGTGGCGACCGCGGCCGTCGCGCTCGTCGTCGTCTGGCGCGTGCCACCGATCGCACCGGCGCCCACCGAGCCCGCCCCACGAGTCCCGGCGCAGCGAATCAGACCGGCAATCGATGAAGGAGATCCCTGGTGGTGAACCGACCGATCATTCGCATGCTGACCGTGTCGTTGGCGCTCGGCGCCGCGCTCACGCTCGCCGTCCCGGCCGCCGCCGGTGCCGCGGCGGCCGCCGACGTCGCCCCGGCGGCGGCAACCGAGGGCTGGGTGCGCGTGGGGCACTTCGCCCCCGCGCAACGGCCGGTGAACCTGCTCATCGACGGCGGCGTCATCGCCCGCGACGTGTCGTTCCGGGACGTGTCGGACTACCTGGCGCTGCCGGCCGGCTCCCACCGCTTCGTCCTCCAGGAGCCGGCAGGGCCGCGTCGTCCTCGACGTCCGGGCCGCGGTGCCGGCGAACGGTGCCGTGACCATCGCGGCGGTCAGCACGCGAGCCGGCCTCGCCGGTCACGTGTACGACGACCACCTGCAGGCGCCGCCGGCCGGCCACGCGCTCGTCCGCTTCATCGACACCGCTCCCGACGTGCCGGCGGTCGACATCTCGCTCACCGGCGGCGCCATGCTGGCCACCGGCGTCGCCTACCCCGACGCGACTCCGTACGCCCCGGTCGCGGCCGGGACCTACGACCTGTCGATGAAGGCCCAGCAGGGCGGTCAGGAGCTGGTGCAGCGTCGAGGGCTGGACGGCCGGGGCCGGCCAGCAGCTGTCCGTCGTGCTGGTGAAGAACCCCGACGGGCAGCTCGACGTCGTCCCGGTGGTCGACTCGATCGGGACCGGCCAGATGCCCGCGGGTGGCGCCGCCACCGGCCTCGGCGGCCTCGCCCACCCGGCCTCTTCCGACGGCGACGTCGAGGTGCCACGCAATGCCGTCATCGGCATCGGTGTCCTCGCCGCGCTCGGCATCGGCGTCACCCTGACCCGTCGCCGTCGGCTCGCCGACCCACCGACATGACCCGACGGAGGCGCTGGGTCGCGCCGGCGGTCCTCGTCACCGCCCTGTCGACGACCGCCGGCGCACCGTCGGCCCGTGCCGTCGCGCCGCTGGCCCGTCCCGCCTCGATGGACGTCCGACCGTCGGCCACGACCACCACCAGGAGCACGACGACCACGACGGCGCCGACCACGACGACCACCACGACGACCACGACCCACGACGAGCCCCGGCCCACCGCCGTGCCCGTCCGCTCGGGCGCGGCGGTCAACGCCCGAGCGCCGACCGGCGAGCCGACGCAGCTCGACCTCCCCACGATCGGGGTCAGCACCAGCCTGCTCCGACTCGGGCTCGCCGCCGACGGCACCGCAACCGTGCCCGACGATCCCGCGCGGGCCGGGTGGTTCGCGGCCGGTCCACGGCCGGGCGAACCGGGTCCGGCGGTGATCCTCGGCCATCTCGACACTCGTTCGGGCCCAGCGGTCTTCGCCCGCCTCGGGCAGCTGCGACCGGGTGACCGAGCAGTCGTCCGCAGCACGACAGGTTCGGTCGAGTTCACGGTCCTGCCGCGTCGAACAGGTGCCGAAGGACCACTTCCCGACCGCTGAGGTGTACGGGCCGGCGCCCGGCCGCGTCCTCCGCCTGATCACGTGCGGCGGCTCGTTCGACCGGAGCACCGGCCACTACCGCGACAACGTGATCGCGTTCCTCGTCCGCAGCGATCGGCTTCGCTGACGTGGCCCGCCGGCCGCCCCGCTGAGGCCGATCGCCGCACCGTCGCGGCGGCGATGGCCGGCGTGGCGCTCGTGGCCGTCGCCGTGCCCGTCGGCCGTCGGGTGCTGGACGACGAGCCGCCGTCGACCCGACAGGCCGCCGCTGCGCCGCGGCGCGTCGTCGACGACCGCGCCGCCACGGCCCACGTCGACCACGACCTCGACCACGACCACGACCTCGTCCCGCAGGAAGACCGACCACCACGACCCCGGACGAAGACGACCACGACCACGGCTCCGAGGACGACCACCACCACGGCTCCGACGACCACGACCGCGAGGACGACCACGACCGCGACACCCGGGCCGCCGGGCATCCGCATCCAGCTCGTCCCACCGGTCAGCGAGGTCACCCTCGAGGTGGGCGGCGCGCTCGCCACGACCGACGCGTCGGGGGTGGTCGCCGTCGCGGCGGCGCGGGGGCGCGTGCCGGTGCGCTTCGTCGGCTACGAGACGGTCCCCGCACTGGAGCAGGTCCGCTTCCGGCAGTGGTCCGACGGCTCCCGTGAGCCCCGCCGGCCGGTCGACGCCGACGGGCGCGGCAACCTGTCGATCGCCGTCGACCTGTCCTATCGCATCACCGTGGCCCGCCCGGGCCGCCCCGCTCCGGTCGAGGCCACCACCTCGCTCGGGCGTCGCCGGATCCGCACCGGAACCGCCTCGTGGCTCCTCGCCGCCCGCGGCGTCGTCCACGGCGGGCGGGTCCGCACGGTCGCCCTGCGCTACCGCTTCGACAGCCTTCCCGGCCGCCCGGTGCTGGTTCCGACACCCGAGGCGCTCTGGACGCTTCCTCGCTGAGACCTGTCCCGGGCCGTCCGGACCGGCTCCGTACACTCGACCCATGGCATCCGGCTCCGATCGCTCACCCGAACGCGTGCGCCTGGTGGTGCTGTTCGGGGGCGTGTCGGCCGAGCACGAGGTGTCGTGCGTGTCGGCGGCGCACGTGCTCCGGGCCACGAACCCCGAGCGCTACGACATCCTCCCCGTCGGCATCACCCGCGGCGGCGACTGGGTGCACTCGGAGGCCGGCATCGCCGCGCTCACCGGTGGTGCACTCGAGCTGCCCGACCGGCTCGACACCGTCGGCGAGGCCCTCGAGCCGCTGCCCACCGTCCTCCCGTCGGTGCCCGGCGAGCAGGTCGTGGTGCTGCCGATCCTGCACGGCCCGATGGGCGAGGACGGCACGGTGCAGGGCCTCCTCGAGCTGGCCGGGGTCCCGTACGTGGGCTCGGGCGTCCTCGGCTCCGCGCTCTGCATGGACAAGGTGGAGGCCAAGGTCGTGGCCGGCGCCGCCGGGCTCCCCCAGTGCCGCCACGAGGCGGCCCGCGACGCCGACGTCACCGACGAGTGGCTGGCCGGCGTGCTCGACCGCCTCGGCGCCCCCGTCTTCGTGAAGCCGGCCAACCTCGGCTCGTCGGTCGGCGTGAGCCGGGCCAACGACGTCGGAGCGCTGCGAGCCGCGGTCGACGCGCGCTCGCGTACGACGAGTGGGTCGTCATCGAGGAGGCCGTCGCCGCCCGCGAGCTCGAGGTCGGCGTGATCGGCAACGCCCGTCCCCGGGCCTCGGTCCCCGGCGAGATCGTCCCGACGCACGACTTCTACGACTACGAGGACAAGTACGTCGAGGGCGCGGCCGAGATGGTGATCCCCGCCGATCTGCCCGCCCGAGGTCACCAAGGAGATCCAGGACCTCGCGATCCGCTCGTTCAAGGCGCTGCGCTGCGACGGGCTGGCCCGGGTCGACTTCTTCTACGAGGAGGACGGCCGGGGCCTGCTCCTCAACGAGGTCAACACGATGCCCGGCTTCACGCCGTTCTCCATGTTCCCGTCGTTGTGGGCGGCCACGGGTCTCCCCTACGACGAGCTGATCGACGAGCTGGTGCGCCTCGCCCTGGAGCGCCACGGCCACCGCGCCCCGCACCGCACCGTGGGACGCTGATCCTCCACCCCCCGGGACCCCCGCTGTGCTCGCTGCGGCATGACCCTCAGCCGTCCACCGGGCCGCCGCAGCGCCAGTAGTCGCCGTGGTCGCGATCGAGGTAGCCGACGTCGACCAACCACCGTCGCAGCGCGGGCACGTCGTCGTGCCAGCGAGCGAGCACGGCGTTGACCTGCCGCTCCGTGTAGTGCTCGCCGGGTTCGAAGTCCTGGACCACGAGGTCGAGGACGACGAGTCGCTTGGCGTGCGACGACGGGATCGAGACCAACCGCCCGTCGCGGACGTGGGCTCGGAGCACCTTGGCCCGCTCGTGCGGCTCGTCGGCGTGCTCGGACGAGGCATCGTCGGGTGCCTCCGCCCGGGCGGCCCGCCGAACGCCGCCGCGAGGACGGTCAGCGTTCCGTCCGTGGCCTCGTCGACCAGCCCGCCGGCCACCAGTCGACCGATCGCCGTCATGGCCCGGCGAGCATCGAGCCCCGTCGCGGCGCGCACCTCGCCGGCATCGGTGGCACCGAGCTGAAGGGCGGCGACGACCGAGAGCCGGTCCTCGTCGGCCAGCAGGCCGGCCAGCGCGCCCGCCGACAGCGGCGGCTCGGGCGAGCGGTCGTCGGCGGTGCCGGTCACCCCCCAAGCCTTGCCGCTGCACGACCGCGAGCCCTTGGTAGCGTCTTCGGCGCCGGGCTGCGCGGACTCCCGGGCGATCAGCGGCGCGCCAGGGCGGCGCGGAGGTACGTGAGGAGCTCGCGACGACGACGGCGGAGATCGGACACCGTCGGCTCGACCCCGAGGTCTCGGAGGACCTGGACCTCGGTGGCCTGACCCACGACCTTCGCCACCGCCGACAGCAGGACCTCGCGGGCCCGGCCGGGCTCCACCCCGTCGGCGGCGAGCGCCGCCACGGCGCGGGCGATGAGCGGCTCGATCGCGTCCCGCAGGTCCGTCGCCTGGACGGGACCGAGGCGGCTCACCTCGCGCAGCAGCACGATCGTCTCGGGCCGTTCGGCGCCCATGCGGTACACCTCGTCCACCACGGCCTCGACGCGATCCGCCCCGTGACGGTGGCGCGCCGGGAGGCGCCCAGCGCCGTGCCGACCTCCTGGGCAGCGTGCTCGATCACGCCCTTGACCAGGGCATCCTTCGACGGGAAGTAGTAGAGGATCGTCTGCTTGCGGATGCCGATCTCGGCGGCCACGGCATCGAGGGACGTGGCCTCCACGCCCCGCCGGGCGAACGCCGACAGGGCCGCGGCGAGGATGCGGTCACGGGTGGACGTGGTCTCCTGCGCAGCGCTCATCGGCGCTCGTGCTCGCTCGTGGGGTCCATTCCTCGTCCCGTCTCCCGTTGAGCCTCTACCAAATGGTAGACAGGCCGGCGTGATCCGCGACGACCTCGCCGGCAAGCGCATCGCCGTCACCGGCGCCACCGGCTTCCTCGGCACGGCGCTCGTCGAGCGGTTGCTGCGCTCGGTGCCCGACTGCGAGCTCGTGCTGCTCGTCCGGCCCGGACGCAAGCGCACCGTGGAGCAGCGGGCCCACCGGGAGATCTTCCGGAACGACTGCTTCGACCGTCTGCGCGACGGCCTCGGCGGCCGAGGCCCCTTCGAGGAGATGGTCGCCCGCCGGGTCCAGGTGATCACCGGCGACGTCGGCACCGACGGCCTCGGCCTCGACGACGCCGGCCGCGACGCCCTCGCCACCTGCGACATCGTGATCCACTCCGCGGCAACGGTGTCCTTCGACTCGCCGATCGACCTCGCCGTCGAGGTCACCCCAGCGGTGGGCTGGCGCGTCTAGTGTGCGGAAGCATGGAAGGCATCGTGCTTCGTGTCCGGCTCAACAGCGGTGACAGCATGGATGTCACGTACGAGGAGCGCGATGCGAGCAGCGAAGACGAGGTTGTCGACCACGTCGTTTCCACATTGGCTGAGGATTTCGGGTGCTGCGCTGCAGACACGGCGACCGGCTCGTGGTGCTGTACGCAAGGGGTGTTGCCGCGGTGGAAGTCGCGCCCCGCGGCGCGGTCCTGTAAACGTCCACAGTCTCTCCAACCGGTGTTGCTCCGCTTGGTGCGCAATCCCGGTATCGCGGCCGATGCCTTGTGCCCATGGTGCGCAGCGCACCCTCCCTGGAAGCACGAACATGCCTCTCTCCGCGCTCGCGCCGATGTGAGTGCGTGAGTAGATGCGAACAAGCCGCCGCCGAGACGGGCGACCCCTCAGTCAGATTGTGGCGGACAGCGGTGGCCCCAGGGGAACACCCAGCGGAAGGTGCTGAGGACTGGACGCTTGCACCAGCAGTCGTCGGCGCAACCGCACTCGACTGCTCCCATGCCCTCCACGAACCGACCGATAACAGCGAAGAGCAGGTAGAGCCCGGCCACTGACATCAGTGCGCGCTTCATCCCGTCTCCTCCCCGTCCGTGCCCCAGAACCTCGTCCGCATCCAACTTCGTGAAGTGTCGTACTGCTCCCTAACGCCGACCGACGTGTTGGCCTCGACGCCGAGTGCCTGCCCGACCTCTGCCCAGCTATGTCCGGCGGCGAGGGCGTCGCGAATCACCTCGCCCATGGCCTTCTCCACAGCAACCGATGCCCGGCAGCACTCGCGCACGTTGGCGAGCGGGTCCGGAGCCTTCGCAACGCGCAGCCGCAGGTGTTCACCAGAGCCTTTGAGCCGCAGGGTGGCCGTGCTTGTCCCGATCATCTCGATCCTCCATCCGCCGGTCGTCCACCACCCTCAATGATGCCCCCGGGCGGTTTGCCGCGTCTCTGGCTCCGCTCACGGTGACGCCCGAGAATGGTGCGATCCCCGCGATAATGCCGGGATCTGGATATCAGTTCCCTGCCGCCCTCGGGCGACGAATAACTCATTGCCCTCGGGATCCGCCAGCACGAACCACGTCTGGCCGAACTCCAGGCAGGCAGTCGGCGTGACACGAGACGCACCTAAGCTCTCGAGGCGATGGACCTCTAGCTCGCGTTCTCCAGAAGCAGGTCGAGATGCATCCGGTTCTTCACGGTCTTGGGCTCGGAGGCGCCGGAAGGTGAGGGTGACACCGTGCCCACTCAACGAGACGTACCGGCCCTAATATTCCGTCGTGACTAATCTGACCGCGGCCTGCCAGAACTCCGCCATCTGATCCAGATCAGGGCAGTCAAGTGTGAACTCGAGCCCCATCGCGGCATTCTCCTCTTGTACGACGACGACACCGAGCCCGCCATACGCGCCGAAGGTCAACGTGCTGTCATGCCGCTGACCGGTCATGGCCGATGACCGGACGGGTCACTTCGGACGGGTCATTCCAGATTGACGCGATCACGCCGCACACCATCGGCGGCATGAACCGGACGCCCGCCTTCAAGGGTCGGGTGCCATGAGAAGCGCGCCCATACAGCACGCTCAGCCACAGGGCTCGGCATCAAGGCTCGCTCATCGCAGATCGGGCATCCCCGGTTCGACTCGCGAGGTCGCGCCTACCGCAACGATCGCGCTCGTGTGTCCGGGCTTGCTGCCGCGGACGACAGCGACGTCAGCGGCGGCGCGCTGGTAGAACGGAGCCAGGCACCGAGACGAGGAGACGTGACATGCCAGGTCGAGTCAGGATCGGTAGCGTGGCGGACTTCGCCGACGGGAAGCTGCACGCCGTGGATGCTGCGGGCACGTCCGTCGTGGTCGGTTTGGCCGGGGACTCGTTGTGCGCGGCGCGCAATCGCTGTCCCCACCTTGGACTCTCCCTCACCAAGGGGCCAGGTGGTCTGAGGTACGCCGACGGCCAGGTCGTCTGCCCGTGGCACAACTCCCGCTTCGACCTCGCGTCGGGCGAAAACCTCGACTGGGCGCCCGGCTTCGCCGGTAGGGACATGCCCCGCTGGTCGCGCAAGATGATCGCACTCGGTAGGAAGCCCTCGCCGCTGACGACCTACGACGTGATGGTCGAGGGCGACGACGTCTACGTCGAACTCTGAAGGTGTCTTCCCCTTGACGTCGCCCCACCAGTGATCAAAGCGATCGGCCATCAGGATTGGGTGCGCCCTTCACGGCCGAAGTGGAGGCGACACGGGACTATCCCACGCCGATCCGGCCGCCTTCGTTGCGACCCAGGCGGCTGATCCTGACGGAGCAGTGCAGCACCCTTCAGTGGCGAACGATGCGCGCGTACTGCGCTACACACGTCCACTGAAGGGCGCTCTGCCATCGACGTTACATCGGGGACTCCGCAAACCTCGACCTCGGCTAGTCACCGTGCGCAGCACGGGAGGCAGGCTTCTGTTCTCCGGCCGCCGGTGTGCCCCGCTGGAGCGGTCACCAACCCACCCTCGCCAGGATCGGGCCTGGGCTCCAACCCACCCGAGGATGCGATCTACCCGTTTGCTTCACCGACGGTGTGCGCCGGTCGTATCTGGGACGTCTCCACGTGGTCCTGACATGTAGGGGCAGTGAGTCGTCCGTCGCAGAGAACGTCACCGTTTGGCCACACCGTGCGGAAAACCAGGATATTACGGCGCCCGGGGGCTTGAATGGATGGAGAGGTTGACGGCGGTCCACACCGCAGCGTGGGGCTGACGCCGGGAAAGCGCCGGGGGGCGAACCGTGGAGCAAAACCAGATAGCCCGAGACACCGAGGTGGCCGCCTGCACGATGGCTGCCGCCCATCGACGCGACCACAAGCACAGTCTCGCCGCGGATGACTGTCACCCTCACGCGGTGGAGATCGTGCACCTGGGACGCAGGGCGGTCACCGTGTGCCATGACTGCCGGCTCGATTCCGGGTTCCTGCCGCGTCGCGAGGCCGAGGCACTGGCCGCCGGCCACCGGGACCTCACGCGCGACGTCAGCGTCAAGCTGCGCATCGCTTGATCCAGGACCGCCGCCGGTCAGGACGTCGCGAACGAAGACGATCTCGCTTCTGGCCCATCTGGCCGCTAACGGCGTCGCCTGGGGCCGGTGGACCTCCAGGTGCCGCACTTGGACGGGCTCAAACCGCTCTCACTCTCGGTTGCCTCATCGCGGCGCCTGCTCTTCCGCGCCAATTGGTCCGTGCTCCGCACCCTCGGAGCGTGCGCCCTGGCCGGCCTCGCCGCTGGACTCGTAGAGCTGCTCGCGACCTGACGAGACGTACTCACATCGGCGGTCGCCGAATCGACGCTGTCCTGACATAACCGATGAGCGGATGGCGTCCGTGCACGTTGGCCTAGCGTTGGAGTCGCCGGTAGCAGCGACCCGGAGGATGCCATGGACAAGGCGCAGATCTGTGCGGAGCTGACCCGCGTCCGCGATGACTTCCGGAGCCTGGTTGACACGGCCACCGTTGCCGAGCTTCGCAGGCGCACCAATGGCACGAAGTGGAACAACGAGCAGCTGCTCTTCCACATGCTCTTCGGGTACCTCCTGGTGCGGAACCTCAGGATCCTGGTCTGGGTGTTCTCCCACCTCCCCGACGGCGCATCGAGGCGGTTCGCTGCCCTCCTCAACGCCTGCACCCGCCCGTTCCACGTCATCAACTACGTCGGCTCCCTGTTCGGTGCTCGCACTCTGGGATATGCGCGCATGGAGCGGCTCATGGACCGCGTGCTCAGCGACCTAGAGAAGTCCGTGCGAGCACAGCCGGAACGTGTGCTGGAGCGAGGCATGCACTTCCCCGTCGGCTGGGATCCCTACTTCAAGGACTTCATGACCCTGCGGGAGGTGTACCACTACCCCACCCAGCATTACGACCACCACCGACGGCAACTGACCCTCGCAAGGATTCGGGGGTAACGCACCGATCTGCGCTGACAGTCCTGCCCGTGAGCGTTCCGTCCTGGGGCGGGACGGCCACTAGCGTCCGTGAGGTGACGAACGACGCCGGCGCATCGGCGGCCTCCGGGTCTCTGGCGCGGTCGCGGCTGCTCGGGTTTGTGGCGGGCGCGGGGGTTGGGCTGCTGGGTGGCCTTGTCGGCCTCGGCGGCGCGGAGTTTCGCCTCCCCCTTCTGCTGACGGCGTTCGGGTTTGCGGCCCTGGCGGCGGTCATCGTGAACAAGGCGATGAGCCTTGTGGTCGTCGTCGTCGCCATCCCCGCTCGCCTCGCGGCAGTGCCGATGTCCGAGATCACCGACGAGTGGGGCGCGGTGGTGAACCTGCTTGCCGGGAGCCTGCTCGGGGCGTGGCTCGGCGCGTCGTGGGCGACCCGGATGGCCTCGGCCACCCTGTACCGGGTACTAGCGATCCTGCTGGTCTTCATCGCGGTCGTCTTCACCGCGGAACGACTCGGCACCCTCCCGACCGCGAACCTCTCCGCATCCCGTCCAGATCGTTGCCGGGGTGCTCGCGGGATTCGGGATCGGGGTCGTCGCGGCGCTGCTCGGCGTGGCCGGTGGCGAGTTGTTGATCCCGACGTTCGTGCTGCTCTACGCGGTGGACACCAAACTCGCCGGGTCGTTGTCGTTGCTGGTCTCTATGCCGACAATGCTGGTGGCGTTCTTCCGGTACTCCCGTGACCAAGCGTTCGCGGTGCTGGCAGAAAACATGCCGTTCGTCGTAGCGATGGCGGCCGGATCCGTCGCCGGATCGGTGGCTGGCGGTCTGCTGCTAGGCGTCGTGGCCGAGGCGGTGTTGGTCCCGCTGATCGCAGCCGCTCTTGCTCTACTCCGCCATCAAGGTTTGGCGGCATGCCTGACGCCGCCACTCTCATGTGCGATCCGCTCGAACGTGCCCCTGCCGATCCGACCACCCCGGCATGCTGGAATGCCGCTCATGCCCCAAGGGGAGCCCTAATTCGGACTGATCCGCTCGAGTTTGGTCCAGCCGCGCCAGCCGCGCTCCTCGAGTAGCTCCAGGAGCCGAGGGGCGATCGGCACCGAGTCGAGGAAGACCGAGTCGAGGAGCTCGGCGAGCTCGTCGGTCATCTCGTCGTCGTGGCTGTCCCATCCCTCGGCTTCGGCGGCGTCGAGAAGGCGCGACGAGCCGGTCGCTATGGCCACCAGCCGTGGGTCGTCGGCCTCCCAGGCGATCGCCTCGGCGATGTCGCGGTAGAGCTCGACCGTGCGCCGGGTCGTCGAGCTGCTGCTGCTTCATCTTCATGTAGAACGGCATCTGCTCCGGGCAGCTGGGCGGCCACCAGGATCCAGGCGTCCCGCTCGCCCTCGACCATCAGCTCCGGCAGCCCGAGCTCGCGCAGCCGGTCGAGGTAGGCCACCGCCTCGGGCGGCAGCGCCAGGCTGTCCCCGGCCGCGAGCCGGGCGATCCGCTCGCGGTGCCGCTGCCGCTCCCGGATCTCCGCGCGCAGGCGCCGGTCGATGTCGGCGACGGCCGCGTCGAACTCCTCCTCGTCGGCGCCCAGCAGCTCGCGGACGCGGGCGAGCGGGACGCCGGCATCGGCGAGGGTACGGATCTTGATGAGCTCGACGACGGCGTCGGCGTCGTAGCGCCGGTAGCCGGAGTGGTCGCGCTCCGGCTCCGGCAGCAGCCCCTTGGCGTGGTAGTGCCGCACCGCGCGCACGGTGACGCCGGCGTACGACGCCAGCTGGCCGATCGTGAGCATCGCGCCAGTCTCCTACTTCGCGGGCACGCGGAGGAACAGCCGGCGCGACCAGAGGTAGCCGGCCAGCGAGATCAGCACGCACCAGCCGATCGCGAGCCACAGGTCGGAGCCCGTCGGAGCGCCGGTGAGGAGTGCCCGGAGGGTGTCGATGATCGGCGTGAACGGCTGGTGCTCGGCGAACCAGGCGCAGCCCGGCCGGCATCGCCTCGGTCGGCACGAAGGCGCTGCTGATGAACGGCAGGATCATCAGGAACATCGGGGTGTTGCTGGCCGTCTCGACGCTGTCCGCCGCCAGCCCCATGCCGACGGTCAGCCAGGTGAGCGCGAACGCGGTGAGGATCAGCAGCCCGATCGCGCCGAGCCAGCCGAGCAGACCGGCGTCGGAGCGGAACCCGAGCAGGAACGCGAACGCCGTCACGATCACCACGGCGAACGCGGTCTTGATCACCGCGCCCAGCACGTGGCCGGTGAGCACCGAGACCCGCGCGATGTCCATGGTGCGGAACCGGGCGATGATCCCGGTGGTCATGTCGGTCGCGGTCGAGATCGCGGTGCCGAGCGCGACGCTGGCCACGGTCATGATCAGGATGCCGGGCGTGATGTAGACCAGGTAGTCGCTGCGGTCTCCGGCGCCGTCCTGGCCGGGCAGGCCGGCGCCCATGGTCCCGCCGAAGACGTAGACGAACAGCAGCAGGAACAGGATCGGCTGGGCGACCAGCATGATCGACAGCGAGGGGTAGCGGCGGATGTGCAGCAGGTTGCGGCGCAGCATCGTCGCCGAGTCGCGGACGGCGTAGGTGGTGCTCATGCGGGGACCTCCTCGGATAGCGGGCGCCTCGGCCGCGTGGCCGGTGAGCGCGAGGAACACGTCGTCGAGGTCGGCGGTCTCGACCGTCAGGCCGGCGACGCCGTCGTCGTCGAGGCCGTCGAGCACGCGGCGCAGCCCGGCGATGCTGCCGTCGTTGGGCACCTGCAGGGTGAGCGCCTCGGCGTCGGGGGTGGCGTCCGGGTGTGCGGCTGCGGCCGCGGCCAGCCCTGCGGCGTCGGTGAACTGCACCGACACGTGCCCGCCGGGAACCCGCCGCTTCAGCTCCGCAGCCGTGCCCTCGGCGACCAGCCGGCCACCGTCGAGGACCCCGATCCGGTCGGCCAGGTGGTCGGCCTCGTCGAGGTACTGGGTGGTCAGCAGCACCGTCACGCCGTCGGCGACCTGCTCGCGCACGATCGCCCACAGCTCGCGGCGGCTGCGCGGGTCGAGGCCGGTCGTCGGCTCGTCGAGGAAGATCAGCCGCGGCCGGCCGATCAGCGTCATCGCCAGGTCCAGCCGCCGCTTCATGCCGCCGGAGTAGGTCTGCGCCCGCCGGTCGGCCGCGTCGAGGAGGTCGAACCGCTCCAGCATCACGGTCACGGTGGTGCTCGCGGTCGCCCGGTCCAGGTGCGCCAGGTCGGCCATCAGCCGCAGGTTCTCGCGGCCGGTGAGCAGCTCGTCGATCGCCGAGAACTGCCCGGTCACACCGATCGCGGCGCGCACCCCGGCGGGCTCGCGACGTACGTCGAAGCCGGCGACGCGGATCTCGCCGTCGCCGGGGGTCAGCAGGGTGGAGAGGATGTTGACGATGGTCGTCTTGCCGGCGCCGTTGGGTCCGAGGAGTGCGTAGACGGTGCCCTCCGGGACGGTCAGGTCGACGCCGTCCAGCACCGTGTGGTCGCCGTAGGACTTGGTGAGGCCGGCGACCTCGATCGCAAGGTTGGTAGCAGTCATGCGTCCATGCTGGGACCCTGACGCAGGGTCAAGGTCAAGCCACTACGACAGGAGGCCTTCCGGGCGACTCATGAGATCCGCCTCGGGCTCCTGCCCATGCCATTGGCGCCGAGTCCTGGCCGACGAATCCGCCGTCACATGGCCGCTGTCCGGTGCCCCACCCGAGATGAACCCGCCCACCCAGGTGACTCCGGACTGGGCGATTCGCTCTGGGAAGAGCCCGGTGGGGACACAAGAGCCACGCAACCCGATCGGGTGGTGGCCGTGGCATCCTGGTCGGTGATGGACATCGAGTTGCTGGTGATCCCGGAGTGTCCTCATGGGGACGGCGCTCGCGAGCTTGATAGAAGCCGCCTTGTCGGATCTGTGTATCCATGATGTGGCGATCCGCACGACTGTCCTAGCGACCCCCGAGGGGGCATCCGCGCGCGGCTTAGCCGGCTCTCCCACGATCCTGCTCGACGGACGCGACCCGTTCGCGTCACAGGTCGCTCAGGCTGGACTCGCCTGTCGGGTCTACGCCACGAGCCAAGGTCTACGAGGAGTTCCAGCAGCTTCGTGACATTCGCCAGGCACTCAAAGAGGCGCTGGCCTAGTCGGCGGGCCTGGTCAACTCCTCCGCGAACGAGCCCGGGCTCCGCTGGTCAGTCGCTCGCTGGCACTGCCCGATCGCGGCCGAGGAGGCGCTCGAGCAGCCTTGGGTCGCTGGGCCATGCAGCCAGGAGGGTGCTGCGCGGAATACTTCTCGCCGCAAACCGCAGGAGCAGGATCACCGCAACAACGTCATCGAGGGGGCCGATCGACAGGCAGGAACTCTGGCAGGAGGTCGATCGGCGAAACGACCCACAGCACGGCGATCAGCAGCGCGACCTTCGCCCGCCGGGGGACATCCGGGTGCTTGCGCAGGCTCGTGCGGTCGTGACACAAGACGGCAGGAACTCGGCAACCTGCCGCATCAGCCCGTCCGGGAGTCGTGATGCGAAAAGCACCATCAACAGAAGCAGCTGACCGCCCACAAGGCGAGAGCCGCGCCCGAAAGAACCAGGATGTGCTCCACGTCGAAAACCGTAACCCTGGGGAACCACTGCATGGACACCTACCGCCTCGCTCGACATCCGGTCATTGCCACGTGCCGCCCCGTACGCGACGCGAACAGGAAGCCTTCCCGGGCAACTCGATGAGATCGATCTCGGGCTCCAGGCCTACCGAACCGCACCCCACCGTGAGCCGGCAGAGGGGGCAGCAACGAGTTCGTCCTCGTTCGCGGCATCCTGACTCGACGGCGGTCCTGGATCAGGTGCAACGCATCTTGACGCTGACGTCGCGCGTCAGGTCCCGGTGGTCGGCGGCCAGTGCCTCGGCCTCGCGACGCGGCAGGAACCCGGAATCGAGCCGGCAGTCATGGCACACGGTGACCGCTCTGCGTCCCAGGTGCACGACCTCCACCACGTGAGGGTGACAGTCATCCGCCGCGAGACTGTGCTGGTGGTCGCGTCGATGGGCGGCAGCCATCGTGCACGCGGCCACTTCGGTGACTCGGGTTATCTGGTTTTGCTCCACGGTCGCCCCCCGGCACTTTTCCTGGCGTCACCCACGCTGCGGTGTGGACCGCCGTCAACCTCTCCATCCATTGAAGCCTCCGAGGGCGGAGATTCCCCGGAAATGCACACGGCGTGGCCAAACGGTGACCTTTCACTCCGTCGGAGACTCTCCGTGCCCTACCCCATCAGGACCACGTGGGGACGTCCCAGATACGACCTGGCACGCCGCAGATGGGCGTGCGGGGTCGTGCCCCGTCGTCGCCCGTCTACACCAGCGTAGGCACCAAACGGGCGGCCTGGTCGCCGAGCCCGAGTTGGCCGTGGGTGTTATCTCCCCAGCACCACAGGGTGCCGTGGTCGCCGACTGATCTCCCCTCCGACCGCTGAGATCCCTCGGCGGCGCGCCTCCCCGCGACGATCGACTTGGCCGTCAGCTCTTGTTCAGGTCCTCGGCGAGCATCACGAGGATGCCGCTGGGGCCGCGGACATAGGTGAGCTTGTAGACGTCCTCGTAGGTCGCCACGCCGCGCAGCGGGTGGCAGCCGTGCCTCGCGGCGATCTCGAGGGCCTCGTCGATGTCGTCGACCGAGAAGGCGACGCGGTGCATGCCGATCTCGTTGGGTCGGGTGGGCTCGGTCTCGATCGCGTCGGGGTGGATGTACTCGAAGAGCTCGAGGCGACCGTTGCCGTCTGGTGTCTGGAGCATGGCGATGTTGGCGTGGTTGCCGTCGAGGCCGACGGCGGTGTCGGTCCACTCGCCACTGACGGTGTCACGGCCGAGGACGGTCAGTCCGAGGTCGGTGAAGAAGGCGATCGTGGCTTCGAGGTCGCGGACGGCGATGCCGACGTTCTCGAGTTTGATGGGCATGCGTGGCACGTTACCGAGTCGCGGCGATCGGTTCAGGACCGCGCCGACCGGCTCAGCTCGTCGCCTCTGCGGCGACTTCCGAGGAGACGGAGGCGTGCGGCCTGGACTGCCACAGGGCCCAGTCGACGCTCACGTCACCGGCCGCTCGCAGGAGGTGAGGCAGGTGCTGGTCCAGCAGCTTGTCGGTCGTGGTCTCGGCCGCGTGGACGGTCACGTTCATCGCGGCTCGGACTACCCCGGCCCCGTCACGGACAGGAACGGCCACCGAGCGCACGCCGGGGGCCAGCTCCTCGTCGGCGAGCGCCCAGCCTCGGGCGCGAACGCGGACGAGCTCCTGGTCGAGCTCGGAGCGAGTCCGACCGATGTAGGTCGGGAGCCCGGATCGCGACGGGATGGCAAGGGCGGCGTTCAGCTCCTCGGGAGTGAGCGCAGCAAGGAGCACCTTGCCCTGGGACGTCTGCTGCGCGGGAAAGAGCGTGCCGATGTCGACACGGAGGGCGATGATCTTGGGCACCGACACCCGCGCGACGTAGACGATGTCGCTCCCGTCGAGCTGGGCCATCGACGACGACTCACCCGTCGTGCGGACCAGCGTCTCGAGATGAGGACGCGCGAGCTCCCAGAGACCGAGGGACGCGACGTACGCCGTGCCGAGCGTGATCACCTTCGGCGTCAGCTCGAACGCCCCGTCGTCCGAGCGCACGAAGCCGAGCTCCTCGAGCGTCAGCAGCAGTCGCCGGGCCGTCGGTCTCGCCAGGCCGGTCGCGGTCGCCACCTCGGCGAGCGACAGGGCACGGTGGTGGGCGTCGAACGCCTGCAGCACGTCGAGCCCGCGCGCGAGCGACTCGACGAAGTCGGGTCCCGAGCCGCGTCCTGCCATGGGCCGCTGCCTCAGGAGCCGGAGTCCGGGTCGCCGAACATGGTGCCGCGGGCGCCGTGCGTGGCCTCGGACTGGTAGTCGGTGTACTGGTAGGGGTTGTCGAGGACCTTGCCGTCCTCCGGCATCTCGGGGTGCATCCCGGCGTCCCAGACGTCGTCGCCCATGGCGGCTTTCAGGTGCTCGACCGTGGCGTCGACGCCACGACGTACGGCGGCCGCGTCGAAGCCCACCAGCTTGCCGTTCTCCTTGACGATCCGACCGTCCACGATCACCGTGTGCACGTCGCCCCGCTGCGCCTGGAAGGCGACCTGGCCATAGGGGTTCAGCAGCGGGAACGAGACGGGGGAGTCGTCGTTCTTGATCAGGACCACGTCGGCCTTGGCCCCGGGGGTGAGCCGGCCGAGGTCGTCTCGACCAAGGGCCGCGGCGCCGCCGCGCGTCGCCCACTCGACGACGTGCTCGGCGCGCAGTGACAGCGCGGTGACGGTGTCGCCCTTGACATGGGCCTCCAGGTGCTCGCGCGACCGGTCGGCCCCCAGCGTCGTCCGCATGGCCGAGAAGAGGTCGCCGCTCCACCAGACGCTGGTGTCCATCGAGAGCGACACCGGGATGCCGTACTGCCGCACCTGCCAGGTCGGGGGGTAGCCCTGGCCGGCGCTCTGCTCCGACTCCGTCGACACCGAGATCGATCCACCGCTCGCGGCGATGCGCTGGTAGGAGTCGGCGCTGAGCGTTGCCGCATGGACGTAGATGTGGTCCGGGGAGGCGAACCCGTTCTCGTGGATCAGCCGGATGCCGTCGTCGTTCGTGGCGCCCCAGACCCCGGCGTGGGTGGTGACCGGCAGGCCGAGATCGCGGGCCGCCTCGAACGCCGCCTTCTCGGGGAACGACGGGTCACCGGTGACGTCGAAGGCCAGCTGGAAGCCGAGCATGTCGCCCGCTCCGGTACGACGACGCTCGAAGAACGCGCGGACGGCCGGGTCCGCGGTCCACTCCCACGGACCGGCCTGGATGTTGCCGTAGGCCAGCACGAACCGGCCCGGCACCGCCTGCAGCGCATCGACCGCCGCGTCGGCATGGTCGACCGTCTGCAACCCGTGCGACCAGTCGACGGTCGTGGTGACCCCCGCCTCCAGCGACTCCCACCCCGACAGCACGTTGCCCGCGTGGATGTCCTCGGGACGGAACGTCTTGCCGTGCTCCAGGTAGTACCAGACGAAGTACTGGGTCAGCGTCCAGTCCGCGCCGTAGGCGCGCATCGCCGTCTGCCACATGTGCCTGTGGGTGTCGATCATCCCGGGCATCACGATGCCGGCGGACGCGTCAATCTCCTGCGTGCCCTCAGGAACCTCGAGGCTCTGACCGACCGCCTCGATCCGGTCGCCGACGACCAGCACGTCGCCGGTCTCGAGGACGGTGTGGCTGTCGTCCATCGTCAGCACGGTCCCTCCCCGCAGGACGATCGCTCCGCTGTCGGCCATGGGTCCTCTCCTTCGGCTCATCGCTGGTGGTGTCGAGACGGGCGCCGGGGGCCCCACCTCCACCTGCGGACCGCGTGCGTACATACGTCCGCCAGGCGGTCAGGGTCTGTCGTCGCCACTGTGGTCCCGCGCAGATCAGGCTGTCAAGAGGGTCCTTGACAGCGCTCCCTGACGGCTCTGAGACTGGGGAACACCTTGCCGGACATGTGTCCGCTCTTGAGTAAAGGAACGCCGTGGCCGACCAGCCGTCCGGACCTCTTGCCGGGCTGCTGGTCGCCGACTTCTCGCGGATCCTGGCCGGCCCGTATGCCTCGATGTTGCTGGCCGACCTCGGCGCCGAGGTGGTCAAGGTCGAGTCGCCGGCCGGCGACGACACGCGTTCCTGGCAGCCGCCGGTGCGCGACGGCGTGGCGACCTACTACCTCGGCGTGAACCGCAACAAGCGCTCGGTCGCCCTCGACCTCAAGGACCCCGGCGACCTCGCCCTCGCGCAGGAGCTTGCGGTCCGCGCCGACATCATGATGGAGAACTTCCGTCCCGGCGGACTCGCCCGCTTCGGTCTCGACTACGACACGGTCGCCTTGGCCAACCCGGGCGTCGTCTATGCCTCGATCAGCGGCTTCGGTACGACGGAGCAGGGCCGCGTGCTGCCCGGCTACGACCTCATCGTGCAGGCGATGTCGGGCCTGATGAGCCTGACCGGCAGCCCCGACACCGAGCCGTTCCGCTCCGGCATCTCGGTCTTCGACGTGATGGCCGGCCTGCACGCCACCATCGGCATCCTCGCCGCCCTGCACGCCCGCGACCAGAACGGCCGCGGCCAGCACGTCGAGGTCAACCTGCTCGCCTCCGCGATGTCGGGAATGGTCAACCAGACCAGCGCCTACGTCGCCGGCGGTGTCACGCCGCAACGGATGGGCAACAGTCACCCCAGCCTGTTCCCCTACGAGCCGCTGCGGTGCGCCGACGGCGAGCTGATCATCACCGCCGGCAACAACGGGCAGTTCCGCAAGCTGGTCGAGGTGCTCGGGGTCCCCGGGCTTGCCGATGACCCGCGCTTCGCACGCAACGAGGACCGCACCGTCCACCGCGACGAGCTCCGCCCGCTCCTGGTCGAGCGGCTGATGACCCGACCGAAGATGGACTGGTTCCGCGAGATCATCGACGCCGGCGTGCCCTGCGGACCGATCAACGACGTCGGCGGTGGAGTCTCGTTCGCGGAGGAGCTCGGTCTCGACCCGGTCGTCGAGGTCGGCGAGGGCGACGCGATGGTGCCGTCGATCCGCAACCCGATCACGTTCTCCGAGACCCCCGCCGACTATCGCCTGCCGCCACCGGGGCTCGACGAGCACGGCGACGACATCCGAGCGTGGCTGAAGGGATCGCCATGAGTGAGCGGGAGTTCCCGACGTCACTGGGGACGTCGACGGCCGAGGAGATCAGCCTGCTCGGGCAGAGCCTTGCGGACGACCTGATGGGCAAGGTCGGGTTCGGCGAGCTGGCCTTCTGGTTGGTAGCGCTGCGGCGGCCGACGCCCGGCGAGACCCGGGTGTTCGAGGCGGTCCTGGTCGCCCTCGCCGACCACGGCTTCACGCCGACCGCGATCGCTGCCCGGCTCACCTACCTCTCCGCGCCCGACTCGCTGCAAGGCGCGATGGCGGCCGGCCTGCTCGGGGGCGGGTCGCGGTTCCTCGGCGTCACGGAGGACTGCGGCAGCTACCTGCACGCCGTGCTCGAGGAGGAGCGTGACGCGGATCTGCCCACCGATGACGCCGGCTGGGACGTGCTCGCGCTGGACGCCGTACGACGCACCCGAGAGCAGGGCAGGTACGTCCCGGGGCTGGGGCACCCGGTCCACAAGGTGGAGGACCCGCGCACACCGCGACTGATCCAGATCGCCGACCAGGAGGGCCTGCGCGGCCCGCACCTGCGGCTCTTCGAGGCGATCGGTCGGACCCATGAGCAGGTCCTCGGCCGCACGCTTCCGCTCAACGGCGCCGGTGTCTGCGGCGCAGCGCTCGCCGACCTCGGCCTCCCTGTCGAGCTGCTGCGTGGGTTCGCGCTGCTCGCGCGCGCCGCCGGCCTGCTCGGGCAGATCGCGGAGGAGCGCCGGCGTCCGATCGGGATGGACGCCTACCTGACCATCGACCGCAACGCGGTGTACGTGGACCCCACCGAAGACTGAGAAGAGAGGAGCGAGCATGGCCACCGTCGCCGCGGTCATCGCCTCGACGCACCACCCCTTCTACCTGAAGGCCAGCACGGCCACCGGGGCCGAGCGGCCGCCGTTCGCCGACCAGTGGGTCTCGAAGATCGAGGCGTTCCGCGAGACGCTGACGCGTGCTGAGCCCGACGTCCTGGTGATGGTCGGCAGCGACCACTTCCACCAGCTGTGGCTGGACAACATGCCGCAGTTCCTGGTCGGCAAGGCGCCGCACTACGACGCGAACTGGTACAACGAGGAGCGCGAGTTCGGCCTGCCCCGCTTCCGGCTCGATGGCGACGAAGACCTTTCGTCGCACATCTTGCGCGGCGGCCTCGACCGAGACTTCGACCTGGCGTTCAGCAACGAGCTCCGGATAGACCACAGCATCACCTGCCCGATCATCACGCTACGGCCGCAGGCCGACCTGCCGATCGTGCCGATCTACACCAACATCTTCGCGCCCCCTCTGCCGCAGCCGAAGCGGTTCGTCCAGCTGGGCAAGGCGATCCGGGAGATGGTCGAGTCGTGGGAGAGCGACAAACGGGTGGCGATCATCGGGACCGGGCATCTGTCGCTCGAGCTCGGCGGTCCACGCCAGTTCGGTGAGCACGGGCCCGACCCCGACTTCGACCGCAGGGCCGTCGAGTGGATCGCGACCGGCGACATCGAAGGCTGCTGCGGCGAAGTGAGCCTGGAGAGCCTGCACCTACCGGGGAACGCCACCCATGGCTTCATGGACTTCATGCTGATGATGGGGGTCGCCGGCGAGGGCGTGAAGGCCGACCACGTCGACTCGCTCGACCTCTTCCACACGATGGAGGCCTACTTCACCTGGTACCCGGAGGGGGCGCTGCGATGAGCAAGTACCTGCTCGACAAGTTCCTCTACACCGTCGACCGTGACCCAGAGCTCGTCGAGCGCTATCGCGACGACCCCGCGGGCACCGTCGAGTGGTGGGAGAAGGAGATGGCCAACTCGATCCTCAACTCTCACGCCGGCGAGAGGTCGACCTGGCTGTCTTTCACCGACGACGAGCGCGAGGCGCTGACGCGTCAGGACCACGTCGCCCTGTTCGGGATGGGCGCCCACCCATTCCTCACGCTGACGCTGTTCATCGCGATGTTCGAGCGCGACCACGGCCCGCTGGAGTACCAGATCGCCTACGGCCAAGCCATGAAGCACCTCACTCTTCCGTACCCGGACATCGCCACATGAAGGCCGCGGTCCTGCACACACCTGGGCTGGCTCCCGTGTACGGCGAGCACCCGGCGCCCGAGGGCGGCGAGGGGATGACCGTCGTTCACGTGACGGCTGCGCCGGTGGTGCCGCTCGACCTGTTGTGCGCGAGCGGTACGTCGTACTTCGGCGTCCCACGGACGCCGTACGTACCGGGTGGTCAGGGCGTCGGCACGGTGAAGTCGTCGGCCACCTTCGAGCCCGGGAGCCGGGTGTGGTTCTTCGCGACGGCCGGCATGAAGCCTGGCGACGGCTCTCTCGCCGAACTGTGCGCAGTCCCGGATGTCGACGTCGTCCCCATCGCCGCAGACGTCTCGGACCCACTGGCCGCGGCACTCGGACTCTCGGGGGTCGCCGCCTGGATGGCACTGACCTGGAGGGCACGGCTCGCAGCAGCCGAGCGAGTGCTGGTGCTCGGCGGTGGTGGCGCAGTAGGACAGGCCGGGATCGGGGTCGCGCGGGTGCTTGGTGCCGCGGAGGTGATCGCGCTGGCTCGACCGTCTTCCGTGGCCCGAGCGCGGGCCGCAGGAGCAGACGTCGTGCTCACTCTGGAGACCTCCGACGTCGACGCGCTGGCGACCGTCTTGGCGGCCCACGGGCCGTACGACGTCATCCTCGACCCGGTCTTCGGCATCCCGGCCACCGCGGCTGCCAGAGAGCTGGCCGTCGGCGGGCGGCTGGTGAACCTCGGCGGCGCGTCCGGGGACACTGCCGAGTTCTCCTCGGCCTCCCTTCGCAGCAAGACGGCCGCCGTACTCGGCTACACCAACAACGCACTCAGCGCACAACAGCGGCGGGATGCGGTCGCCTCAGTGCTCGAACACGCGGCAGCGGGTCGGATCCGCATCGAGGTCGAGGAGCACCACCTGCGAGACGTGGAGTCCACCTGGTCGCGAGTCGCTGCCGGCACGAACGGTGCCCGCTGCGTGCTCGTCCCCTGAGCCCAGCGAGGTGAAAGGAGTGGGGGAGTGAGTGACCTCGATGGTCCCAGTCCGCCGATGTCGGCTGCGGGCGCGGACCCCACTGTCGAGCAGGTTCGGCGCGAGGACGAGCTGGTCTCGCGCGTCGTCGACAGCTTCGTCAGCTGCCAGGACCCGCGCCTGCGGCTGCTGATGCAGGCTCTCGCGCGACACCTGCATGCCTTCATCCGAGAGGTCCGGCTGACGGAGGACGAGCTGTACGCAGCGATCCAGTTCCTCACCGACGCCGGACACATCACCGATGACGAACGTCAGGAGTTCATCCTGCTCTCGGACGTCCTGGGTGCGTCCATGCAGACGATCACCGTCAACAACCAGGCGTTCGGCACTGCCACGGAGGCAACCGTCCTCGGCCCGTTCCACACCGAGCAGGCTCCGGAGATCGAGCAGAGCGGCGACCTCGCTCGGGCATGGCCTCGGGGTGCCTTGCTGGGTCGAAGGCGTCGTCACGGACGTCGACGGGCATGCGGTTCCCCACGCTCGCATCGAGATCTGGGAAGCCGACGACCAGGGCTACTACGACGTGCAGTACGGCGACGGCCGGGTGGCGGGGCGCGCTTGCCTGACGGCCGACAGTTCCGGCGCGTACCGATTCTGGGCATTGAAGCCCACTCCGTACCCGATCCCGGCTGACGGGCCCGTGGGGGTGATGCTCCACGCAGCCGGGCGATCCCCCCTTCGTGCGGCCCACCTGCACTTCATGGTCACGGCGCCCGGATACCGCCGCCTCGTCACGCACATCTTCGTCGAGGGAGACCGCCAGCTCATCCTGGGAGACTCGGTGTTCGGTGTCAGGGACTCGCTGATCAAGAGGTTCGAGGACCAAGAGGGCGGCACGCCAGGTCCCGATGGCCGCGACCTGGGTGGACGGCCATGGACTCGTACGCGCTTCGACATCGTGCTCGCGCCGGAGGAGTGAAGCACCTCAGCCGCGATGGCCCCGCCCTTCTCCTGACTCGGGCTCGCTGGGCATGGCACCGCGAGCACGGAGGGCCGCTGGCCCGCGTGCCGCGCTAGACAGGCGGAAAATCCACCCCCTCGGCCCTTGCGCCGCCGAGGGCCGTCGCACAGCATGACGACCACGCTCACAGAGCTCGAGGGGGGTGCTCGGTGACCAAGGTCGTGTCCGTGCTTGCATGCGTCGCCACCGTGCTGGCCGTGGGGCCGGCCACGATCCTGCCGGTGGTCGGGTCGACCGACGCATCGGCGGCCCCGGCCTCCGGCCCACCACCAGCGGCCGGGTCACCGACCGGTCCGAGGGCCGGAGATCCGGCGGCGCGCCACGACGACGCGGTGGTCCCACGAGCGGTGTCGTGGCTGCCCCCGGTCTCCAGGTCGGCCGCCGTGCCGGGGCGGACACGGGTGCTGGCGCTGCGGATCTACTGGTCGCCCAAGCCCCCGTCGTACCCCGACGACGCCACCATGCGGGGCCTGTTGAAGGACACCGCGAAATGGTTCGCGCACGCCTCGCGGGGCCGGCACCACCTGTCCGGCAAGGTCACCCCGTGGCTCAAGGTCGGCGGCGGCAACAGCAACTGCGGCCTGTACGACCCGGCCAAGCGAGCCCTCGCGGCCGCCCGCAAGCGCGGCATCGGGACCCGGGACTTCAACCGCTTCATGATCATCGCGCCACAGTGCGGCACCAACTCCCAGGGCGAGATGCCCGGCCGGATGACCTGGATCCGCGAGGCGAAGCCCTACCTCGGCGTGCTCGTCCACGAGCTCGGCCACAACCTCGGTCTCGACCACGCCAACTCCCTCATCTGCACCAAGTCCGCGCGGCGCGTTCCCCAGGCGGGCAAGTGCTACACCGAGGAGTACGGCGACATGTGGGACGCCATGGGGATCAGCAGCCAGCAGTACTCCGTGCCCGTGCTGCGCAGGCTCGGTTGGGCCGGTCGGATCGCCTCCGCCGCCAAGTCGGATACCTGGACCCTGCGCGACGCCGCCCACAGCGGAAGCGGGATCCAGGCGCTTCGAGTCCCCTCCGGCGGGTCGACGTACTGGTTGGAGTACCGCACCGACCCGCACGCCATGACGAAGTCACCGGGTACGTTCGCCGTCACGGGAGTCCCGGGGCTGCAGATCCGGCTGGACACCGGGGCCAGGTCCCTGCGCATCCTGGACGCCGCCCCCGGCAACCCCGACGCGAACCTGACCTATCCAGACCCCGACCTCGTCAGCCCGGCCCTGCCCGAAGGCAGCAGCTTCACCACGCCCCAGAAGGTCCGGATCACGCTGGAGTCCCAGACGGACACCTCGGCGACGGTGCGAATCACCCGCGGCGTCGCCGCTCAGGCGCCGGACGCTCCGACGATCACCAGCGCGGTGAGCTCGCCGGCGTCGGGCGAGATCAAGCTCACGGTGCAGCCGGGGAAGGACAACGGCCAGGTGGTGCTCGGGTACCTGCTGTCCAAGTACCCCGGAGGAAAGTCGGAGTACGTCTCGAGCCCGGGGGGGACCACCACCACGCTGTCGGTGTACGGGACCAACGATGGCGCCCCTGGTGAGTGGACCGCCCGGGCGGTCAACCAGGTCGGCACCTCGCCCGAGTCCGCCAAGACAAGCGTGCACGTGATCGCTCCGACTGTGGCCATCACGTCCCCCGCCCCTGGAGCCACGGTGCCGGGCCCGAACTTCGCGGTCACGGTGAGCGCGTCGCCCGACCCGATCGGCAAGGCGGCTATCGAGTACGTGCAGGTCTGCGTGGTGGGTGCATGGTGCGACGTCGACGACACCGCGCCGTACGCGTTCACCGTCTCCGCATCGTCGGGGCCGACGACGCTGCGGGCCACCGCCTTCGACGTCGCGGGTGGACGCGCCACGGTCGACGTCCCTGTGACCGTCGTCGACACCCCGCCGTCGGTGCAGCTCACCACCCCGACGCCAGGCTCGCAGGTCTCCACAGGTGAGCCGTTCGCCGTCACTGCCTCGGCCTCGCCGAACCCCTCGTCGGGATCACCGGTCCAGTACGTCACCTTCGAACTGCGCGACTCCGGCGGCAACGTCGTCGACTTCGCCGAGGACTTCGAGGCCCCGTTCTCCGTATCGATGACCACCTACTTCGACGGGACACACTTCGTCTCGGCGACGGCCACCGACGCCAACGGCCTCACCTCGACACCGGCGACCGTCCAGGTGACCGCGGTGACACCCGCACCGGTGTTGCCGGCAGGGAGATTCGCAGTACTCGCCGGATGACCCCGCGTAGACCGAGGACGTCGACCGTCGTCTATCAGGGCCACCCACGCAACTTCGCCGACAGCGATGGCAACGCGTCGGGGACTTCACGGCGGGATCGTCACCGCGGTCGAGCCTGACGAATCGGTTCGGTGGGCGCGCAGGGCCCGGCGGTAGGACACGCGCGGGACGACGCCCGAGCCGTCGCGCTCCGCGGGCACCAGGGCTCCAGGCCGTATCTCGTCCCACCAGGCGGGGCCGGTGATCTGGGCGTTGACCATGAGGCGCCGTCGTCGGCCACGCCGCGAGAGCTCGCGATCGACGATCTCGTCGAGCTGCCCGCCGTCGAGGCGCCGGAGGAACTCCTCCTCCTGCGTCGCCGGGATGACCGCGTACAGCGCCCGCGGGCCGCGGTGGAAGCCCCAGGCGACGTGCCCCCAGGACACCCAGGTGGTCTCCGCGACCACGCCTCCCGGCCGCTTTCGGGATGTGGTGTCGTAGCCGAGTGCTGGTGGGTCGTCCACGGGGACCGGCAGTACGGTGCAGGTCTCCGCTGGGAGCGTGCCCTGCAGCCGCCAGCGTCGTCCGGCAGCCAACCGGTCGCAGGCGCCGGGATCGAGGCCTTGAGCGAGGCAGAACGGTCTGGCCCACCGCCACGTGACCTCGAACAGCTCCTTGGCCGTCATCACGCTGGTACCCACCGACAGGGCGGCCGTCGGGCCATCGGCGAGCAGCGCGGCGTACGGACCCTCCGGTGGCAGGTGCCACCCGTACTTCTCCCTCGACGGTACGACGACCGGCGCCGGTCCGCGCGGAGGGACCGAGCCCGCCACCAGGGCGCCGACAGCCGAGCTGACGAAGGTGACCAGCGCGACGAGGTCCTCGCCCTCGGCGTACTCGCCACCGATCTCCAGACGGGACCGACGCGGGCGCACGAGCAGACCTGCGCTCTGCCGGGGTTCGGCGGCGATGACAGTGCAGAGAGCTGCGTGACGGACGAACTGGCGGCCGATCTCGACCACGCGGTCGTCGGGGACCGAGATGTTCACGTGCGTGGAGAAGCCGGTGAGTCGCGGGACACCCTGGGCGGCGAGCTCGACGGCCAGCTCGGTGCGTTGTGTCGCCAGCAGTGCATCGAGGCGCTGGGGGGCACCTGGCCCGAGCGGGAGAGGGGGTGTGGCGATCTCGGCTTCCCACCCGTCCGCCGTCAGCGCGCAGCCCGAGGGCAGCCGCCTGGCGCGAGGGTCACCCGGGTCAAGAGCGCGCAGGTCTCCGGCGACCGCGGGCAACAGGGTCCGAAAGTCCTGTTGGACGGCGCCGTCCCACGCGGCGTACTCGTGCTCGACACCCGCCAGGACGCAGGAGTTCGGCATGCCCAGGTCCAGGGGCAGCCCGCGGCGACCCGAGTTCCAGACCAGTGCGGACTGGGGTGTTGACATCGGTGGTGGGCCCCCCAACAGTCATCGGCAAGACGAACTCTGGGGGGAGAGTCTCATGGGGGAAAAAGGAAACGTCACGTCCGAGGAGCTGGTGTCCGCAACCGCCGGTGTCGGCGCGGTGGTCGCCGGAACGGGAACGCAGGTCACCGCGGTGTTCCAGGACGCGGCCGAGGACATCAAGGACAAGGTGGTCGACAAGGCTGCTGACGCCGGAATCGGCGCCGCCACCGAGAAGTGGAAGCAACGCGACGGGGACACGGACCCCTCCGAGTCGACCCCGGGCTGACCCGGTCATGGCGTGGAAGGACGCGCGCGCCACGACTCGCACCGTCGTCGCCACTGCGCGGACCGTCGCGCACGCCGATGACGCGAAGTCGCGGGCGCACGAGGCGAGCTCGCTGACAGGTCGGGGCTTTCCGACGAAGCTGATCGCTGGTGGAGCCGCCGTTGGGCTCGCCGTCGTGGGTTTCGTCGCATTCAGCAGTCGCGAAGATGACCAGCGGGACAAGGCGGCCCTCGCCACCGCCGCGGCCCCGTCAGCCTCCTCGTCCCCGGCGGACCAGGAGCCCTCGCCCGCCGAGGTGCTCGCCGAGTCGCAGCCGGGCGGAACATGGCGGGCCCAGACCCTCGGCAGGTCCTTGGTGACTCGAGGAGGCGCCACGCAACCGCAGACCTACAAGAACAAGCCCGTCACGTGGACGTTCACGTCGACCTCGTGTGCCGCAGACCAGTGCCGTGGTGCGATCAGCAGCACCACCGGCAACACCTTCGACTACCGATGGAACGGACGCACGCTGAAGGTGACGGCCACGGAGTCGTCGTGGAAGGACCCCAAGGCGGCCTGCATCGACCGGGTCACCGGTCAGCCAGTGCCGATCGAGACGTCCGCGGTCGTCTTGTCGTACCACCAGCGGATGGGGCCCTTGACCGGCTCCGCGGCCAAGATGACGGGCTCCCTCGTGACCACGGTCCATTACCAGTTCTTCGGCACGTGCGAGCCCGGGGACGAGGATGCCGTCAAGTACGTCGAGGAGCTCGTGATCAGCCCTGCCGGGTAGGTCGTCATGAGCAGTTGGCCATGAGTCTGTCGGACAGTCAGCCACCTCAAAGGCCATGCTCGCCCAGCTCGAGAACCGCCGGCCGGGGGGTTCGACGCGCGGAGCCGCGTCCACTCATCGGCCACGAGCGAGCGGAACGCGGCAGATCCGGGCGCCGGGGATCTCCTACCCAAGACCACCTGGGTCCACGAAGCGGTCTCCCGCGGTATTGGTACTCCCTGCGTCGTCCTTGCCGCACCTGCGGCAGCGTCGGTACCGCTGGTTGTCATCGTTCCACACGACGACGAACTCGTGGATGCCGAAGCGGCAGCGCCAAGGCTTGCTGCTCATGGTCGCCTCCTGTGAGTGTTGCGGATCGGTGGACCTGCGGTCAGCCGCTTCCTGGGAGCGCGGATAAACGCTACGCCCGTAGCGGCCGGGCTCGAAAGGTCCAGCGCGACGGCATCAAGTAGCGATGAACTGAATCTGGAGTCGCTCTCAATCGGCTGGAAATGGCTACAAAGAGTGGCCCCAACGCGGGAATCAGAAAGTCCGCTGCAGACGTTTCGCACGTCAGGGGTTCGTACGCCATCAGCGACATGAACCGCGAACCCGCTATTACCGGGTGACGGCGAGACCTGATCAAGGCCTGCCTTGTCCGCCCACCGCAACTGGGACGACCAGCGGATCGGGCATCTGCCGCGTTGGCCGGGGGGGGAGAGAGGGAGGGGGAGGAGGGGAGAGCCGAGCAACTGCAACAGGCGCTGAATACCCGGCTGACAATCGAGCAGGCCAAGGGCGTGCTCGCCACCCAGCGAGAGACCACTGTCGACGAGGCGTTCGACAGACTCCGCAAGTACGCCCGAGAACACAATGCCCGCATCCATGACGTTTCACATGCCGTAGTGACGGGCGACCTTCTCCTTTAGAACCAACCTTCGCGCAGATTGCTTCGACAGAATCCGGCAGACTGATCGTCTCCCAGGCTCGCCGCAAGTTCGCACGTGCTGGAGTTCTACGGCCGTTGGTCCCACACCCACGTCGGCTGATCCGGTCGTCCAGGCCATACGCAAGGGGTGCGTCTTTCCGCGTTTCGGCGCTGGCTCGCCCACACGCACACCCTTGTCCACGGACTCCTACGCCGACCTGATGAGGCCAAGGATCTTCGCGCCGCGGCGGTCCGGGATCGGTGCTCGTCCATGGGAACCCGCAGGTACGGTCGGGGCGCCCAACCGGCTCCGGCACTTTGGTCAGCCGCGCGCCATTGCGTCGACGCAGACCGTGATGGCCAGGAGGAGCGCCACGTCCTGGCCTTCGGCCATCTGGACCCCGTAGGAATCGCGGACGCGGAACCACTTCTTCGACACCGTCGCAACGGTGTCGCCGTCACGTTCGATCTCGTACTCGT
>CAVWXS010000045.1:0-41896 GCA_963758885.1 uncultured Actinomycetota bacterium | reverse complement strand
GCGACGTACGACGTCGCAGCGGTGGAGGAGAAGTGGCAGCGGGTGTGGGCCGAGCTGGACCCGTTCCGGGCCCACGACGCCCCGGTCATCGAGGGCACGCGCAAGAAGCGGTACGCGCTGACGATGTTCCCCTACCCGAGCGGCGACCTGCACATGGGTCACGCCGAGGTCTTCGCGCTGCACGACGTGGTCGCGCGCTACTGGTGGCTGAAGGGCTACGAGGTGCTGAACCCGATGGGGTTCGACTCCTTCGGACTGAACGCCGAGAACGCCGCGATCCGCGACAACGAGCACCCCGCGACGTTCACCTACGCCAACATTGCCATCTCGACGGAGTCCTGCAAGAAGTTCGGCACCAGCTTCGACTGGAGCCGCACCCTGAACACCTCCGACCCCGACTACTACCGCTGGACCCAGTGGCTGTTCCTGCGGTTCCGCGAGCGAGGGCTGGCCTACCGCAAGGAGAGCCCGGTCAACTGGTGCCCGGTCGACCAGACCGTGCTGGCCAACGAGCAGGTCATCGACGGTCACTGCGAGCGCTGCGGCGCCGAGGTGACCAAGCGCGAGCTGACGCAGTGGTACTTCAAGATCACCGACTACGCCCAGGAGCTGCTGGACAACCTGGACGACCTGGAGTCCACCTGGCCCGACCGCGTCATCACCGCCCAGCGCAACTGGATCGGCCGCTCCGAGGGCGCCCACGTCGGTTCCCGCTGATCACTCGAGGTGGGCACGACCGCCACCGGCGTTGGTGAGCCCAGCGATCTGACCGTGTACACCACCCGGCCGGACACCCTGTTCGGCGCGACGTTCATGGTGGTGGCGGCCGACGCCAAGCTGGCCCGTGAGCTGGTCACCGACGACATGCGGCCGGCGTACGAGGAGTACCTGGAGGAGGTCCGCAAGTACTCCGAGATCGAGCGGATGTCCACCGAGCGCGAGAAGACGGGCGTCTTCCTGGGCCGCTACGCCGTCAACCCCGTCAACGGGCAGCAGCATCCCCATCTGGGCGGCCGACTACGTGCTGGCCGACTACGGCACCGGCGCCATCATGGCCGTGCCCGGCCAGGACCAGCGTGACTGGGACTTCGCCGAGCGCTTCGACCTGCCGATCATCCGCACCGTGCGCACGCCCGACGACTGGGAGGGCGACGCGTACGTCGGCCAGGGCGAGGCGATCAACTCCGCCAACGACGAGATCTCCCTGAACGGGATGGGCATCGCCGAGGCCAAGTCGGCCATCATCGGCTGGCTGGAGCAGCAGGGCGCCGGCAAGGGCGCGGTGAACTTCCGGCTGCGCGACTGGCTGCTGTCGCGGCAGCGCTACTGGGGCGCCCCCATCCCGATCGTGCACTGCCCGTCCTGCGGCGAGGTGCCCGTGCCCGACGACCAGCTGCCCGTCGTGCTGCCGGAGCTGCGCGGCGCCGACCTGACCCCCAAGGGTGTCTCGCCGTTGGCCGCCGCGCGCGACTGGATCGAGGTCCCGTGCCCGAGCTGTGGCGGTCCCGCGGAGCGTGACTCGGACACGATGGACACGTTCGTGGACTCCTCGTGGTACTTCCTGCGCTACTGCTCGCCGCACGACGACGACCCAGCCCGTTCGACACCGACCTGGTCAACGCGTGGGGTCCGTGCGACGTCTACATCGGCGGCGTGGAGCACGCGGTGCTGCACCTGCTGTACGCCCGCTTCTTCACCATGGTCCTGAACGACATGGGCCAGGTGGGCTTCCGCGAGCCGTTCTCGGCCCAGCTGAACCAGGGCACGGTCATCAACCAAGGCGCCAAGATGTCGAAGTCCAAGGGCAACGGCGTCCGATTGGGGGACCAACTATCGGCTTTCGGTGTGGACTCCGTACGCCTGACCCTGATCTTCGCGGGGCCGCCCGAGGACGACATCGACTGGGCCGACATGTCGCCGGCCGGGTCCCTGAGGTTCCTGCAGCGCGCCTGGAGGCTGAGCGGTGACGTGACGTCGGCGGCGGGCACCGACCCGACGACGGGAGACGTCTCGCTGCGGCGGGTCACGGCGCGCACGGTGCACGACGCCGCCGAGCTGGTCGAGGGCTTCAAGTTCAACGTGATGGTCGCCCGCGTGATGGAGCTGGTCAACGCGACCCGCAAGGCCATCGACTCCGGCGTCGGCCCGCGCCGACCCGGCGGTGCGCGAGGCAGCGGAGGCGGTGACGATCCTGCTGTCCCTGGTGGCGCCGTACGTCGCCGAGGAGATGTGGGAGCGGCTGGGCCACCAGCCGACCGTCGCCCGCACGTCGTGGCCGGCCGTCGACGAGGCGTTGCTGGTCGAGGACACCGTGACCTGCGTCGTCCAGGTCCGTGGCAAGGTGCGCGCGAGGCTGGAGGTCGCGCCCGACATCTCCGACGCCGACCTGGAGGCGCTGGCCCTGGCCGACGCCGACGTCGTTCGAGCCGTCGACGGCGCAGAGGTCCGCAAGGTGATCGTGCGCGCGCCGAAGCTGGTCAACGTCGTCATCTGAGCACCGGGTCTGGGTAACCTCGGCGCCATGCCGGGCTCCGGGTCGATCGCCGTCGTCACCGACTCGACGGCCTGCCTGCCCGCGCGGGTGGTCGCCGAGCGCGGCATCGTGGTCGTGCCGCTGCAGGTCGTGATCGGCGCGCAGGTGTACGACGAGGTGCTCGAGGAGGGCGCCACCAACGGCGCCACCCCGGCGATGGTCGCCGAGGCGCTCAAGGAGTTCCGGCCGGTCAGCACCTCACGGCCGACGCCGAGCGCCCTGCTGGAGGTCTACGAGCGCGCCGCCGCCGAGGGTGCCACCGAGATCGTCTCGATCCACCTGTCCGGGGAGATGAGCGGCACGTTCGAGTCGGCCCAGCTGGCCGCGAAGGACTCGACCGTTCCGGTGCACCCCGTCGACAGCCGGCAGGTCGGAGTCGCCACCGGCTACGCCGCGCTGTCGGCGGCCGACGTCCTCGATCGCGGCGGGTCGGCGCTCGAGGCGGTGGAGGCCGCCCGCGACCGCGCCGCGCGGGCGACGTCCCTGTTCTACGTCGACACCCTGGAGTACCTGCGGCGCGGCGGCCGGATCGGCGCGGCCGCCGCGATCTTCGGGGGCGCGCTGTCGGTCAAGCCGCTGCTCACGATCACCGACGGCAAGGTCGCCAACCTCGAGAAGGTGCGCACCGCCGGCAAGGCGCTGAACCGCCTGGAGGCACTGGTGCTGGAAGCGGCCGGCGACCGCCAGGTCGACGTGTGCGTCGCCCACCTGGCCAGCCACCCCGGGCCGAGCAGCTGGCCGAGCGGCTGACCGAGGAGCTGGCCGGCAACCTGGGCGGTCGCGAGGTCTGGTGCACCGAGCTCGGTGCGGTGCTCGGCGCCCACGTCGGGCCCGGCATGGTGGCGGTCTGCGTAGCGCCGCTGCTCGATTTGCGCCTCCGCGCGCTTCGGAGCGTGTCCGACGCGCTGCGGCGCTCCGTCTTCGCGCTCGCTGCGCTCGCCTCGCTCCTCGTCCAGACGCGCGCAGCGCTCGGGCGCGCCGGTCCCGGCGGTTGTCCACAGGCTCGCCGAGGCGGTGGCGGGCGGCTCGCGGCTGCCTAGCGTCGCGGCATGGCTGGGCGAGCGGGGAGACGCAGTGCTCACGAGGAGACCGTCGCACGCCGGCTGGAGCTGTTGGGGGCCGAGCTCGCCGCAGCCCGGGGTGCGTCGACCCCGGGCGACGACTCCACGCACACGCGGATCCGGGCGCCACGCGAGCCGCTCGCCGTCAGCGATCCGTCGGTCCGGGCCGCGGTCCCCACGCCCGGCCGCCACGCCGCACGCGGCGCGGCTGACGCTGGGCCCCTTCCAGCTGATGGTGGTCGCGGTCGTGGTCCTCGCCGGGCTCGGCGCGGCGGCCTGGTGGCTGCTGGGCGGCGGCCCGGCCGAGGTCGCGGCACCGCCACCCCGTCCGGCGGCCGACCTGGTGACCATGTCCGGCACCCCCACCTCGTCGGGCTCTGCCGGTCCCGGCGGCGGGCCAGTGGTGTCCGTCACGGTCGACGTCGCCGGCAAGGTACGCCGACCCGGCATCGCCGTGCTCGAGACCGGCTCGCGCGTGGTCGACGCCCTGGAGGCGGCCGGTGGAGCGCGTGACGGGGTCGACCTCACCGACCTCAACCTGGCCCGGGTGCTGGTCGACGGCGAGCAGATCCTGGTCGGTGTCGCGCCGCCGGCCGGCGTGGCCGCGACGATGAGCGGGGCGACCTCGCCGGTGGCCGGCCTGGTCAACATCAACACCGCAGACCAGGTGGCGCTCGAGTCGCTGCCCGACGTCGGCCCGGTCACCGCCCAGGCCATCTTGGCCTGGCGCAGCGAGCACGGCGCGTTCACCTCGGTCGACCAGCTCCTCGACGTCGACGGCATCGGCGAGGCCACCTTGGCCAAGCTCGCGCCCTACGTGACGCTGTGATGAGCCGTCTGCCGTCCGTCGCTTCCGGGCCCGACCTCCGGCTGCCCGTGCTCGGCCTCGCCGCGTGGGCGGGTGCGCTCCTGGCGCGCTGGGAGCCGGCGACCTCCGGCTGGACCCTGGCCTTCCTGGGCGTCGTGTCAGCGCTGCTGCTCGTCTCTGCCGTACGCCGGCCCGCGCGCCGGCGCGCCCTGCTCACCGGCCTGGCGGTGGTCGTCGTCGGCGGGAGGGGTCGGCGTGGTGGCCGTCGCGCGGGCGAAGGCAGTGCGCGACGGTCCGGTCGCCGGTCTTGCGCGCGAACGTGCCCTCGTCACCCTGACCGGCACGGTCACGAGCGACCCGAGGCTGGTCCCCGGACCGTTCGGGGAGCGAGTGCTGGTCAAGGTTGCCGTGGGGCGCCACCAACCCGTGCTCGTCTTCGGCGACGACGAGTGGCAGCGGGTGGCGATGCGCGAGCGGGTGCGCTTCACCGGCCGGCTCGCTCCCGCCGACGACCGCGACGTCGCGGCGCTCGTGACGCCGCGCGGGCCGCCCGTGCGGATGGCGAGGCCGGGGCCGGCCTGGCGAGCCACCGACGCGTTGCGGGCCTCGATCCGCGCGGCCGTGGCCCATCGCCCGGCGGCCCAGGCCGCCTTGGTGCCGGCCCTGGTCGACGGCGACGACGCCGGGATGTCGCGTGAGCTGACCGAGGACTTCCGGGCAACCGGCCTGACCCACCTGACGGCCGTGTCCGGCACCAACCTGACGCTGGTCGTCGGCTTCCTCCTGGTGGTCGCCCGCTGCAGCGGCGTCCGGGGTCGCTGGCTCGGCCTCGTCGGGGCCGCAGGGATCGTCGGTTTCGTGCTGCTGGCGCGCACCGAGCCGAGCGTGGTGCGCGCCGCCGCGATGGGCACCGTGGCGCTGATCGGGCCTCGGGCGCGGTGGCTGGCACCGGGGCCTCCGCGGCCTCGGTGCAGCCGTCGTGGGGTTGCTGCTCCTCGACCCGGGACTCGCCGCTACGGCGGGGTTCGCGCTGTCCGTGCTGGCGACGGCCGGGATCCTCCTGGTCGCCCCGTCGTGGCGTGACGCCCTGGCCCGGTGGCTGCCTCGCTGGCTCGCCGAGGCGGTCGCTGTGCCGGCGGCGGCCCAGCTGGCGTGCACGCCGTTGGTGGCGGCGATCTCCGGGCAGGTCAGCCTGGTCGCCGTCGTCGCCAACCTCGTGGTGGCCCCGGTCGTCGGTCCGGCGACCGTGCTCGGGCTGCTCGGCGGGGTGGTCGCCCTGGTCTCCGAGCCGCTCGGCCGGCTGCTCGGCACGCTCGCGGGCTGGTGCGTCGGGTGGATCGTGACCGTCGCCGAGCACGGCGCCGCCCTGCCCGGCGCGGCGCTCGACTGGCCGGCGACCGCGTGGTCGCTGGTCCTCCTCACGACGGTCACCGTCGCGGTGGTGGCGGCAGGCCCGGTCGTGCTGCGGCACCGTACCTCCGGCGCCGCCGCGTGCCTGCTGCTCCTCGTCGTCCCCCTGGTCGGTCCTCCGACGCCGGGCTGGTCGCCGTCCGGGTGGGTCTTCGCGGCGTGCGACGTCGGCCAGGGCGACGCGCTGGCCCTGCGTGCCGGGCCGGACAGCGCCGTGGTCGTCGACGCCGGCCCCGACCCGCGTGCGGTCGACGGCTGCCTTCGCCGGCTGGGGGTCGACCGCGTGCCGCTGCTGGTGATCACCCACTTCCACGCCGACCACGTCGACGGCGTCGCGGGAGTGTTCCGTCGGCGCACGGTCTCCGAGGTGGAGGTGACCCGGCTGGCCGACCCGCCGGGAGGCGTCGCGCTGCTCGACGCCGCGACCGCCGAGGCCGGTCTTGCGGCCGGAGTGGCGCCGTACGGCGAGACGCGGACGATCGGCGACGTCACGCTCCAGGTCCTCTGGCCGAGACCCGACTCGCCCACGCGCGGTCCTGGAGACGGGAGCACGGCCAACGACGCGAGTGTCGTGCTGCTGGCCGAGGTGGCCGGCGTCCGGCTGCTGCTCACCGGCGACATCGAGCCCGCTGGTCAGGCCGCGCTGGCGCGCGCCCTGCCCGGTCTGCGGGTCGACGTGCTGAAGGTGCCCCACCACGGCAGCCGCCACCAGGACCACGGGTGGCTCGACTCGCTGGGGGCTCGCTTCGCGGTGGTCTCGGTGGGCGCCGACAACGACTACGGCCACCCGGCCGCGGAGGTGCTCGATGCGCTGACCTCGGGCGGCACCGAGGTGTTGCGCACCGACCGCGACGGCGACGTCGTGATCGCCGTCCGCGACGGGCGGCTCGTCGCCGTGACTCGCCGGTGATCGTGTCGGTTGCTTGTGGCAGGCTGACGCGACGATGAACCCACGAGCGCGCGGCCCCCGGCCCGAGGACGTGCTGGGCCGGGTGACCCTGGTGACCGGCAAGGAGGAGTTCCTCAACGAGCGCACCGTCGCCGCGGTCCGCGACGCCGTGCGCCGCCACGACGCCTGACGCCGAGATCTCCGAGACCGAGGCGGCCGGCCTGACCCTGGCCGAGCTCGGCGAGATGTCGGCGGCCTCGCTGTTCTCGAGCACCCGCTGCGTGGTGGTGCAGGTCACTGGAGAACCTGCCCGACGAGTCGGTCGACGGGCTGCTCGACTACGCCGCCGCTCCGGTCGACGACATCGCCCTGGTGCTCGTCCACGGGGGCGGGCCGAAGGGTTCGGGCGTGCTCACCAAGCTGCGCAAGCTACCGGGGGTGACCGAGGTGAAGTCCGAGGAGATGCGTGCCTCCGACTTCCCCGGCTTCGTGACCGAGGAGGTGCGGCGCCACGGCGCCACCATCGACAAGGATGCCGCGACCTTCCTGGTCTCGGCGGTCGGCCAGGACCTCCGCTCGCTCGCGGCCGCAGCCGACCAGCTGACCAACGACTTCCCCGACGAGGCGCTGACGGTCGAGAAGGTGCGCAAGTACTTCGGCGGCCGCGCCGAGGCCAAGTCGTTCGCGGTCGCGGACGCGGCGTTCTGGGGCCGGCGGCGGGTCGCCCTCGAGGAGCTGCGCTGGGCCATCGACGGCGGTACGGCGCCGGTGCTGGTCACCTCCGCGTTCGCCGGCTCCGCCCGCGGGCTGGCGCGCTACAAGTCGGCGCCGCGGGGCATGCGCGAGGCCGACCTGGCGCGCGAGGTCGGCGTACCCCCGTGGAAGCTGCGCACGATCCGCGACCAGTCGCGCGGCTGGTCAGACCGCGCCATCGCCCAGGCGGTCCGCGCCACGGCCCGGGCCGACGCCGACATCAAGGGCGCGGCCAGCGACGCGGCCTACACCCTCGAGCGCCTGGTGCTGACCATCACCGGTCTGCGCGACCCGTCGACCTCGGACTGAGGCCACCGCAGCCCCAGACGCGACAAACCCGCCCGGATCAGGGGCGGGTCTGTGAGAAGCGTCGGTCAGAGAGACGCGGCCTTCTTGGCGATGGCCGACTTGCGGTTGGCGGCCTGGTTCTTGTGGATGACGCCCTTGGAGACGGCCTTGTCGAGCTTGCGGCCGGCGTTGCGGGCCAGCTCGACCGCCTGGTCCTTCTCGCCGGACTCGGCGGCCTCGCGGAACTTGCGCACCGCGGTCTTCAGGTCGGACTTGACGGCCTTGTTGCGCTGGTGACGCTTCTCGTTCTGCTTGATCCGCTTGATCTGGGACTTGATGTTCGCCACTGGGCAAGCCTTCGTTCGGTCGGTTCGGGGACGGTAGCTGAGTCTGAGGGCGGGCACCCAGGCGGGCGCACACGCGATCGGCCACGATACCGGAGCGGCTCAGACCCGCCCAAATCGCAGGTCAGGCCAGGTCAGGCGATGCCCAGGCGTCGTTCGGCCCCCACCAGCATGCGCCGCGACTCGCTGATCCGGAAATCGTTGAGAGTCGGCAGGTTGACGTCGACCGCGTGGTGCGCCCGCCAGGCGAGGAAGACCGCGAAGCCCACGAGCCAGGCGTCCACCGCCAGGTCGCCCGCCGCCACGAGCGCCGGGGAGGAGGCGACGGCGGCGTCGAACCACGGGTCCTCGACGCGCTCCAGCCGCGCGAGCAGCGGGTCGAGCCAGCCCGGCCCGACACCGGTGGCGCCCCAGTCCAGGAAGACCAGCTCGCCGGTGGGCCGCTGGAGGAGGTTGTCGTTGCGGATGTCCCAGTGCACGAGCCGCACGTCATGGTCGGCCAGGCCACGCACGAGCGGCTCCCAGGTGACGGTGTCGCGGCGGACCCAGTCCGGCAGCAGCTCCGGCGGGACCTCGCCCGCCCGCGCCACGGCGTCGGCCCAGTCGTGGAACATCGCGCGGAGGTCGCTCAGGCCGCCGTTCTCGGGGTCGGGCGCGGGCGGGTCGGGCACTCGCTCGGCGAGCACCTGGCCGAGTCGCTCGGTCTCGCGGAGCAGCAGGTCCATGGTGCCGTCGTCGTCGAGGTCCGGATGGTCGCCCTCGACGTCCTCCAGCAGCACCGCCACCCAGTCGCCGTCGTCGTACGACGCCCGCATGTCGGCCCACAGCTCGTGCGAGCCGATCAGGGTCAGCGCCGTGACCTCACGGCGGAACAGGAACGGCGTGCGAGGGTTCAGCTCCAGGCCCACGGCCTTGACGAACGCCCGGCTCGCCGTCGGCGGCCACCAGCCGGGTCGCGCACCCGGGCGACATCCCGCCGACCTGGTCGTAGGCCTCGACGACGGGCGAACCCAGCTCGTCGGCCGCCCAGGCCCGGACGTGGTCAGGCATCGCCGTCCACGGCGCCCGGACGCCGACAGCGCGGGGGCTCACCAGCCGCGCCGCTCGCAGAGCCACTGCCACACGACCTCGCCCTGCCAGCGCTGGTGGTCGCGCAGGTACGGAGACGTCGGCGGGACGGGTTCGTCCGCAGACTTGAAGAAGTAGCCGACGAGGAGCGCAAGCACCCTGTCGACGTGGTCGGCGTCCACCTCGCGGGTCAGCGGCCGGGCAGCCAGCACGGCGTCGACGTCGAGGCCGTCACCGCGCGGGCCGATGAGCATGAAGAGGGTGTCGAGCCAAGCCGCGCCGACGGTGGGCCAGTTCCAGTCGCAGAACACCGCGGTGCCGTCAGGCGCGGATCAAGGTGTTGTCGTCGCGCACGTCGGTGTGCACGACCGTCTCGCCGCCGACACCGTCCGCGAACCCGGCAGCCAGGGCGGCAGCGTCCGCGAGGTGAGGCAGGTCGGCACGGGTGGCCGCCACGTGGTTCCAGAACTCCGGCCATGACGCCATCTCGTCGGCGATGGCGACCAGGTCGAGCTCGGGTGGTGACGGGGTCAGCTCACGGGCGACCAGCTCGAGCCCGTCGAGGCAGGCGTCGAGCTCGGCCTGCCGCCACGGACGGCGAGGGGTGCGCCCCTCCACGTGCTCGATGCCGAGCACCACCCAGTCGTCGTCGAGCAGCCACAGCAGACGCGGGGCAGGCACGCCCGGCGGCAGCGCCTGGAGCTTGCGCGCCTCCTCGCGGTAGGAGCCGGCGAACAGCTTCTGCGCCTTGGTCGAGGCCGCCTTCACGAAGTGCCTGCTGCCGTCGGAGCAGGTGAGCACCGAGGCGAAGCCCGGGGTGAACCCGCCGCCCTGGGAGGCGGCGTCCACCACCGGCGACCCGCACCGGTGCTCGATGTACGCGCGGACCCCCGGTGGCAGGTGCGGCCAGGTCAGCCGCTGGGCCGTGCGGCCGTGCGGGATCGTGGTGGGGATGGCGGTCACCCTCGCGATCCTGCCTCACCGGAGGGCGGACAGGTCACCGGGTTTCGAGACGCGTCACCCAGTCCCTCGCAAGCTCGGGTCTGCGTCGACGCTCCTCAACCTCCTCGCTCATCTCGTCCTGGCTCGCAGGCTCGCCAGCACGAGCGCTCGGACCTCAACCAGCGGAGTGTGAGGTCAGCAACCACACGTGTAGTAGGTGATGTCCCAGTGGTTGCCCTCGTTGACGTAGACGTTGCCGGAGGCGGCCTGGTACTGCGGGTAGCCGTCGCCGCGCAGGCCGATGTAGGCGTAGTGGCCGGTGATCCAGCTGTCGTTGCAGGTCGAGCGCGAGATGTCGACCTTGTAGCCGTTCCAGTGGCTGTAGGTGCCGGAGGCGTGGCCGGTCTCGGTGCCGCCGGTGATGTTGACCGCGCATCCGCTGGCGTTCTTGTAGGTGATGATCCCGGAGACGGTCTCCTGGTTGATCTGGTCGTACGACGTGCAGGTGCCGACGTTGCGGTTGGTGCAGCCACCGCTCGACGTACGGGTGATGCCGGCCGCGGAGAGCTGGGAGGCCGCCTGCGCGTCGGTGAGCTTGGTGACGGCCTGGGCCGGGGCGGCCGGCCCCAGGAGGGCGACGGCCAGGCCCGTGATGGTGGCCAGGAGGACGGCCAAACGGGTGTGGCGAGCGTGCGTCATGCAAGATCCCCATTCCTTGCATCCGGCGGTGCGCCGGTGGCGGAACCCCGAGAAGGGTCGGCCGGACGGCCGTCGTCCTGCCTAGCACGAGTGACGCACGGCCGCCCCATTGCCTGGTTGTCAGGCAGCAGGCCCCGGGCGATCAGTCGCTGACGCGGCGCAGCGCCTCCACGTCGGTGACGATGATCCGGCCGCGGCTCAGCTCGAGGACCCCCTCGTCGACGAACCGGCGCAGCACCTGGTTGACCGAGGGGCGGGTGCCACCGACCAGCTCGGCGAGCTCGTCCTGGGTGAGCGGGATCGTCACCGGCGTCGACTGGGGCGGGTCGCCCGCGCCGAACGTGACCGCGAGGGCGGCCAGGCGCCTGACGACGCGTCGTTCGAGCGGGTCGTACATCGCCTCGAGCAGCTGCGCGGACAGCTCGTCGACGCGGTGGGCGAGCAGCCGGCTGACCAGCCGCTCGAGCCGCGGGTTGCGTTCGCGGAGGTCGTGGAAGACGGCAGCGGGGATGCTGAGCGTGCGCACGGGCTCGATGGCCACGACGCTCGCCGTGCGGCGGCTCTCCTCCTGGGTCAGGAGGGAGACCTCGCCGAAGTGGGAGTCGGGGCCGAGGATGTTGACGATCGCGGTGTCCCCGGAGGGGCGCGTGACCCTGATCGCCACCCGGCCGTCGAGCACGATGTGGAAGGTGTCGGACTTCTCGCCCTCGCTGACCAGCACCTCGCGTCGCGTAGTAGGTGTTGACCTTCGAGGCCTTCAGCAGCTTCTTGGCATCCTCGTCCGGGAGGGATCGCAGCACTCTGGGAACATCCACGCCGCCCAGTGTGCACCGGGCCGGACCCTGAACTGTCTCGCTAGCGAACACACGGGCGCGCGCAGGGAGAAAGTGGTGTCACAGGCCGCCGCGAGCCCTACGCTGCGTCCGGGGGTGGTGCCGTGGGCGGGACAGCACAGCTGAAGACGTCGCTCGTGACGGTGTTCGGCAACCCGGCGCTGCGCCGTGTCCAGCTGGCCTTCTTCGGCTCCGGGCATCGGCGACTGGGCCTACGCCACGGCCGTGACGGTGTGGGCGTTCCGAGACGGCGGGGCGGCCGCCGTGGGCGCCTTCCAGGCCGTTCGTTTCGTCCTGGCAGCGTTGGCCGGGCCGCTGGGCGGCACCATCGCCGACCGGATGTCGCGTCGGACGTTCATGATGGTCTCCGACGCGGCCCGCGCCGTGCTGGTGTCGGCGGCGGCTGTCTGCGTGACGCTCGACCTGGCGCCGGCGGTCTACGTGCTCGCCCTGCTGGCGGTGGTGGCCGGGTCGCCGTTCCGGGCCGCCCAGGCAGGTCTGGTCCCGCAGCTCGTGCACGACCCGGAGGAGCTCACGTCGAGCAACGCGGTCTCCTCCAACCTCGAGAACATCATGATCTTCGTCGGCCCCGCTCTCGGCGCGCTGCTCGTCGGAGCCTTCAACGTCGAGACCGCGATGTGGCTCAACGTGGCGACGTACGGGTGGTCCTTCCTCCTGGTCGCCGGCATCAAGGTGCCGCCCCGGGGTGACGCACAGCCCGAGGACGGCGGCGACGAAGGGGGTCTCCTGCGCGAGACGCTCGCGGGGATCGTCGTCATCGTCAAGGACGCGGACCTGCGCGTCACCGCCGCGTTGGCTGCGACCCAAGGCATCTTGTTCGGGGCGCTCACCGTCCTCAACGTCATCATTGCCATCGAGATGCTGGACGCCGGCCCCGACGGCGTCGGCTACCTCCTCGCCGTCTGCGGGTTCGGCAGCGTGGCCGGGGGGATCGTGGTGCTCGCGCGGGTCGCCCGCAAACGGGTCGCCACCGACATGACGGTCGGCGTGATCGGGTGGGCCCTGCCGTTCCTGCTGCTGGCGGCCTACCCGTCGCCGGTCACCGCGGTCATCGCCCTCCTGGTCGTCGGGTTCATGGACCCGTGGGTCAACCTCGGCCTCGACACCTTGCCGCAGCGGCTGGCCGAGGAACGGATGATGTCGCGGGTCTTCGCCACCGTCGACGCCTCGCTGATCGCCGCGATGGCGGTCGGCTCGGTGCTAGCCCCCGTCCTGCTTCACCTGCTGGGCCTGCGCGGCGCGCTTCTCGCCATGGGTGCGGTCGCGGCGGCGTACGCCGTGACGACGCTGCCCCGGATGCGTCGGCTCGACCAGCGACTGCAGGCGCCACCCGACACCGACCTGCTGCGCGGGATCGCGATGTTCGCACCACTGGCCTCGTCGTCGGTCGAGGGACTGGCTCGTGCGAGCGAGCGACGGCGACTGGGACCGGGGGAGGTCGTCGTCACCGAGGGTGAGCCGGCCCACGAGTTCTTCGTCATCGTCGCCGGCGAGGTCGAGGTCACCCACGACGGCGCCGTGCTGCGGCGGGAAGGCCCCGGCGAGGTGTTCGGCGAGATCGGCCTGCTGCGCAACGTGCCGCGTACCGCCACCGTCACTGCGGTCACCGACGTCGAGCTGCTCGTGCTCGGGCGCAAGCCCTTCCTCGAGACCGTCAGCGGCACGCTCGAGTCGGCTCGCGCCGCCGAGGACCTGGCCTGGAAGCGACTCGGGGTGTGAACCACCCCTTCGGGGCCCTTCCCTCACCCTGGTTCGTGAGTACGGTGTGCGCGTGGGGGTGATCGCGGAAGGCTACGACGTCGCGCTCGGGCGTTCGGTCGAGGCGGTGCGCAGGTTGTTCGCGGCAGCCGCCTGCTCGGTGGCCCTGGTCGACGACGACGGCGAGACCTTGCAGTTCGTGGCCTCGGACGGCGCCGGTGCCGAGGCGATCGTCGGCGTGAGCATCCCGGTGTCGCGTGGCATCGCGGGCTGGGCGGCGATGTCGGGCCAGCCGATCGCGGTCCGTGACGTGCAGAGCGACGCGCGCTTCGCCCGCGACGTGGCCGAGTCGACCGAGTACGTGCCGTCCTCGATCCTCGCCGCACCGATGATGTCCGCCGAGGGGGAGGTGGTCGGCGTGACGTCGGTCCTCGACCCGTCGGTGGACGAGGCGAGCGACTGGACCCTGCACGTCCTGGGCACCCTGGCCAGCCACATGGCGATGCTCCTCGGTCGCTCTGGTGCCGGTGCGGCGACTCCGGCCGCCTCGCTCGACGGGTTGGGCCGTGACGTGCTCCGCGTCGTCGAGGCGTGGCAGACGTCCGGATCGCGAGCCCCCGGAGCACGGTGAGCACGGGACCGGCCTGGTCTGGCGCGTTCGACCGCGGGGCCTTGCAACATGTCACCTCGCTGCCGTTCGCGGAGGTGCGGGAGTGGGCCTTCGGCGGCAGCACCGGGGCGGGCGTCAAGGTGGCCGTCATCGACAGCGGAGTGGACGCCGACCATCCGCGCGTCGGCGGCGTCGCCGGCGGTGTCGCTTTCGAGCTGGACGCCACGGCGGAGTACGGGTTCGTCGAGAACGAGGATCCCCACGGCGACCTCGTCGGCCACGGCACGGCCTGCGCGGGGATCATCCGGTCGATCGCTCCGGACGCCGAGATCTACAGCGTCCGGGTGCTGGGCGCCAACCTCAAGGGCCGCGGTGCCTTGTTGCACGCCGGTGTCGAGTGGAGCGTCGAGCGCGGCATGCACGTCGCCAACCTGTCGCTGTCGAGCAAGGCCGAGGCGATGTTCGGCCCGCTGCACGAGGTGGCCGACCAGGCCTACTTCTCCGGCACCACGCTCGTCTGCGCGGCCAACAACCTGCCCGGTCCGACGTACCCCTCGCAGTACGCGTCGGTGATCTCGGTGGCGGCCCGCGCCGGTGCGGAGGAGCTCGCGCTGGCCTACAACCCTGACCCACCGGTCGAGTTCGGAGCTCGCGGCATCGACGTCGACGTCGCGTGGGCCGAGCACGGGTCGATCACCGCGACCGGCAACAGCTTCGCCGCGCCCCACGTCACCGCGATGGTGGCGCTGATGCGCGGCAAGCACCCCTGGCTGACACCGCTGCAGGTCAAGGCGGTGCTGCACGCGGCCAGCGACAACAGCGTCCCCGGCTGAGGCCGGGGCGAACAAATATCGCCGTTGTGTCAGCAAGCGGACAGACCGATCCCGGTTTGCGGAGCACAGTGGCACTCATCCAGGCCGTGAGGCCGGGGATCACCACCAGGAGGAACGATGAACGAGCAGAACAAAGCACCAGAGTTCGACGTCGACGGCTGGCACAAGGTCACCGGCTGAAGGGTGACCTGACCGAGGACGAGGACGTCGAGGGTCACCGGATGAAGGGCGGCAACCTGACCGAGGACGAGGACGTCGAGGGTCACCGGATGAAGGGCGGCAACCTGACCGAGGACGAGGACGTCGAGGGTCACCGGTACGAAGGGCGGCAACCTCATCGACGACGACGAGGACGTCGAGGGGCACCGGCTCAACGGCACCAACGTCCAGCCGCCGCGTGACACCGACCTGGGTGGCAGCGACCGCTGACGATCGACTTTTGAACGACCGGGAGACCTTCCCGGAGGGGGAGCACGAACCGCGACCAGCCGTGTGGGGCGGTTGGTGGCGGGTTCACGGGGGAATCGTGAGGGCCTGGCGCATCCAGGCCCTCACACCCATGTCCGGGCGCTGACGGAATCGGGCCCGCGCCGGGGTGCGTGGAACAATGAGCCAGCCATCGACTACGCGCACTCGCTGCCAGTCGCCCACCGCCTCCGAGCCGAGAGTTCCACGTGTCCCAGCCCGCGTCCGCGCCCGGCCAGACCGACCCGCGGCTGATCCGCAACTTCTGCATCATCGCCCACATCGACCACGGCAAGTCGACGCTGGCCGACCGGATGCTGCAGCTGACCGGTGTCGTCGACGAACGCAGCGCCCGGGCGCAGTACCTCGACCGGATGGACATCGAGCGCGAGCGCGGCATCACGATCAAGAGCCAGGCCGTCCGCATGCCCTGGACCGTCACCGACGACGCCGGCAGCAGGTGCACGGGTCGCATCGAGCCGGGCAGCTACGTGCTCAACATGATCGACACGCCCGGTCACGTCGACTTCACCTACGAGGTCTCGCGGAGTCTCGAGGCCTGCGAGGCCGCCGTACTGCTGGTCGACGCTGCCCAGGGCATCGAGGCGCAGACGCTGGCCAACCTCTACCTCGCGCTCGGCGCCGACCTCCACGTCATCCCGGTGCTCAACAAGATCGACCTGCCGTCCGCGCAGATCGACAAGTACGCCGCCGAGCTGGCCGGCATCATCGGCTGCGACGTCTCCGACGTGCTGCTCACCTCCGCCAAGACCGGCCTGGGCGTGACCGAGCTGCTCAACGAGATCGTCAAGCAGACGCCTGCGCCCGTCGGCGACGCCGACGCCCCGCCGCGCGCCCTCATCTTCGACTCGGTCTACGACACCTACCGCGGCGTGGTCACCTACGTCCGGGTCGTCGACGGCAAGCTGAGCCACCGCGACCGGATCAAGATGATGTCCAACGGCGTCGTCCACGAGATGCTCGAGGTGGGCGTGATCAGCCCCGAGCCCGTGAAGGCCAAGGACCTCGGCGTCGGCGAGGTCGGCTACCTGATCACCGGCGTGAAGGACGTCCGCCAGTCGCGGGTCGGTGACACCGTCACCAGCCAGCACCACGGCGCGACCGAGGCGCTGGCCGGCTACAAGCACCCCAACCCGATGGTCTACTCCGGGCTCTACCCGATCGACGGCGACGACTACCCCGACCTGCGCGACGCGCTCGAGCGGCTGCAGCTCAACGACGCGGCCCTCGCCTACGAGCCCGAGACCTCGGGCGCGCTCGGCTTCGGCTTCCGCTGCGGCTTCCTCGGCCTGCTGCACATGGAGATCGTCCGCGAGCGGCTCGAGCGCGAGTTCGACCTCGACCTCATCTCCACGGCCCCCAACGTGGTCTACGAAGTGGTCATGGAGGACGGCAAGGTCATCGACGTGACCAACCCGAGCGAGTACCCCGACGGCGGCAAGATCGCCGAGGTCCGTGAGCCCGTCGTGAAGGCCACCATCCTGAGCCCGGCCGACTACATCGGCACGATCATGGAGCTGTGCCAGTCCAAGCGCGGCAACCTGCAGGGCATGGACTACCTGTCCGAGGACCGTGTGGAGATGCGTTACACGCTCCCGATGGGCGAGATCGTGTTCGACTTCTTCGACCAGCTCAAGTCGCGCACCAAGGGCTACGCCTCCCTCGACTACGAGCGCTCCGGCGACCAGGCGGCGGACCTGGTGAAGGTCGACATCCTGCTCCAGGGTGAGCCGGTCGACGCGTTCTCCGCGATCGTGCACAAGGACGCGGCGTACTCCTACGGCGTGATGCTCGCCGGCAAGCTGAAGGACCTGATCCCGCGCCAGCAGTTCGAGGTGCCCATCCAGGCCGCCATCGGCGCCCGGGTGATCGCCCGCGAGAACATCCGCGCGATCCGCAAGGACGTGCTCGCCAAGTGCTACGGCGGCGACATCACCCGCAAGCGCAAGCTGCTGGAGAAGCAGAAGGAGGGCAAGAAGCGGATGAAGATGGTCGGCCGCGTCGAGGTCCCCCAGGAAGCCTTCATCGCCGCGCTCTCCACGGGGCCAGCGCCGGCAGAAGTCCGGCAAGCGGTGAGCCCGCCCGAACCTGCGTCCGGGTCACTCGTCGCCGGAATACCCGGTCAGCCGGGTATCCCTCCGCTGAGACACCACAGAGACATGCCTTCGACGCCGATTGGCATGCCCTGGGGGTCACTCGATCCGGAGGCGGGCAGGATGGCGCGGGTGCGCCGCCAGCCCCTGTCGAGCCCGGTTCCCGCGCGCGGTCGCGGTGGTCGAGCGGGACGGGAAGGTGCTGGTGATCCGCCGTCACCTCGACGGCCGCGACTACGCCGTGCTGCCCGGCGGCGGGGTCGAGGACGGCGAGACGCCGAGCAGGCCGTCGTTCGCGAGCTGGCGGAGGAGTGCTCGCTCGACGGCGACCGTCGCCGAGCTGCTGCACGAGGGCGACCACGGCGGGCGGCCGCCTCGTACTTCCGCATGACCGGAGTCGAGGGGGAGCCGGTGCTCGGGGGCGAGGAGGCCGAGGACCAGGACGAGTCGAACCAGCACCACCCGATGTGGGCCAGCCCGAAGGATCTCGAGCTGATGGGCTTGCTGCCGGACGGCCTGACCGCGCTGGTGAACCAGTGGCTGTGGCCGCTGCGCGTGCGCGTCGCTGCGACGCCTGTCGACTGGCAGGTGGTCGAGCGGCTGTGGCAGCTCTACAGCCACGACCTCTCGGAGTTCCGGGGCATGACGCCGGCGCCCGACGGCTGCTTCGGGCGCGGCCACCTGGCGTCGTACACGCCCCGACGACTCCGACGTGGTCGCCTACCTCGCCGCGCAGGGCGACCGTCCGGTCGGGTTCGCCCTCGTGCGAGGGGTCGAGCACGACGTCAGGGTGATGGGGGAGTTCTTCGTCGTGCGGTCGGCCCGCCGCACCGGGTCGGCACGGACGTTCGCCGAGCACGTCGTCCGCGCGCACCCGGGCCGTGGGAGATCGCCTTCCAGGACGACAACGTCGGGGCGGCGAGGTTCTGGCGCCGCCTGGGCGCCGAGGTGCTCGCCGACGCGACCGAGGACGCGCGGCCGATCCCCGACAAGCCGTACCTCCCGCCCGACCGCTGGCTCACGGGTACGGCGCCCGGATGAGGCTCGAGCTGCCCGCCGGCGTCCTGGAGATGCGCGAGCGGGGCGACGACTGGGCCGCGCTGGGTCGACTCGCTCCCGCGACCTGGCGTCCGACCTCCTCGACGAGTGGGAGCTGACCATCGACGGCGCAGCTGATGCACGGCTACTGCTCGCTCGTCGTCCCGGTGGTCACCGCCGACGGCCTGCGCGCCGTGCTGAAGCTGCACGCCGACGTCGACGCCGAGGAGTCGGACTTCGAGCACCTCGCCCTCCAGCACTGGCACGGCGACGGCACCGTCCTGCTCCTGCGGGCCGACCCGAACCGCCGGGCGCTGCTGCTCGAACGTCTGCACCCGCGCGACCTGACCTCGATCGGTGACCTCGAGGCCTGCGAGGTCGTGGCCGGCCTCTACCCCCGGATCCACGTGCCCGCACTCCCGCAGCTGCGCACGATCACGTCGTACGTCGAGCGCTGGACCGCCGACCTCGCCGCGCTGCCCGCGGACGCACCGATCCCGCGCCGGATGCGGGAGCAGTGCGTGTCGCTGGCCCGGGACCTGGTGGCCGACCCGGCGTCGGTCGGCGTGATCATCCACGGCGACCTGCACTACGAGAACGTGCTGGCGGCCGATCGTGAGCCGTGGCTGGTCATCGACCCCAAGCCGATGAGCGGTGACCCCCACTACGAGATCGCGCCGATGCTCTGGAATCGGTGGGACGAGCTCGGGCGACAACCTCCGCGACGGACCTCCGCCGCCGCTTCCACACGATCGTCGACGCGGCCGGCCTCGACGAGGACCGCGCGCGCGACTGGGTCGTCGTGCGGATGATCCACAACGCCTCCTGGGCGGTCATCGACGGCGACCCCGACGACGACTACCTGACGATGTGCTTCACGATCGCCAAAGCGGTGCAGGACTGACGCATGAACGAACATCCGGCCCGCCCGCTGCTCCACTTCACGCCCCGCCGCCACTGGCTCAACGACCCCAACGGCCTGGTCTTCCACGACGGCAGGTGGCACCTGTTCTTCCAGCACAACCCCCACGGCGACCACTGGGCCGACATGAGCTGGGGACACGCGGTCTCCACCGACCTCGTGCACCTGGGACGAGCGGCCGGTCGCGATCCGCCAGGACGTCGATGCCGACGGGCGCCCGCTCGAGCTGGTCTTCTCCGGGTCGGCGGTCGTCGACGGCGACGACCTGGTCGCGATCTACACCTCGGTCGCGCTTCCCTCCACGTCCCGGAGGCTCCCGGGCTCCAGACCCAGCACCTCGCCCGCAGTGCCGACGGCGGCGAGACCTGGGTCAAGGACCCCGCCAACCCGGTCCTCGACCGCGGCTCGACCTCCTTCCGCGACCCGAAGGTCTTCCGCGACGGCGACCGATGGCTGATGGCGGCGGTCGAGGCCGTCGAGCAGAAGGTCGTCCTCTACGCGAGCGACGACCTCCACGCCTGGACGCTGCTGAGCGAGTTCACCGACCCCACCGTCCCGGACGGTCCGTGGGAGTGCCCGGACCTGTTCCCGCTCGCCGTCGACGGCAGCGAGGAGGTCCGGTGGGTGCTGCTCGTCAGTGTGCTCACCGGCGCTCCGGGTGGCGGCAGCGGGATGCGCTGGTGGCTGGGCGACTTCGACGGCACGACGTTCACAGCCGAGCACGGCGACTGGCTGGACCACGGCCGCGACTGCTACGCCGCCGTCACCTGGAACGACGCCCCCGACGGCCGCCGGGTGATGATCGGCTGGCTCAGCAACTGGGCCTACGCCCACGACACCCCCAGCACCGGCTGGCGCGGCGCGATGACGCTGCCTCGCGATCTCACCCTCGTCGCCACCGAGAGCGGTCACGCGCCTGCGACAGCGCGTGGTGCCCGAGCTCGCGGCTTACGAGCACCTCGACCTCGTCCTGCGGCCCGGCGACGTGGAGGAGCTGCACGGCGGCGCGCTGCGGATCTCCTACGACGGCGCGGCCGGCGAGCTGGTGGTGGAGCGCGCGCCGGCGGCGTTCAGCGACGCCTTCGCGTCGGTCTCGCGGGTGGCCGTACCGCTCGTGGACGGCCGGGTCGCCCTGACGGTGTGGCTGGACACGTGCTCGGTCGAGGTGTTCGCCGACGGCGGCCGGGTGGTGCTCAGCTACCTGGTGTTCCCAGACTGAACCGTGGGGACTCCGCTGACGTTCCTGCGAGGTGAGGAGGTGACATGGCCGAGAGCAGTCCCCACAGGACGTCGAGCACCAGCGCGGGACCGGTGGCGTTGATGCAGCAGCTGCACGACGAGCACGCCGGCGCGCTCTGGGGCTACTGCCTGCGGCTGACCGGCCATGACCGCGCCCACGCCGAAGACCTCCTCCAGGAGACCCTCCTGCGGGCCTGGCGCAGCTCGCGGCTGCTCGACGAGTCGCGCGGGTCGGTCCGCTCGTGGCTGTTCACCGTGGCCCGCAACCTCGCGATCGACGAGTGGCGCACCAAGCGCACCCGCACCGAGGTCGCCGTCGCCGATCCGCCCGAGCCCGCCGGCGTCGCGCGCGACCACACCGACCAGCTGCTGTTGTCGTGGGTGGTCGCCGACGCGCTCTCGCGGCTGAGCGACGACCACCGCGCCGTCCTCGTCTGCTGCTACTACCGCGGCATGTCGGTCGCCGACGCCGCCCGCCAGCTCGACGTCCCGGAAGGAACTGTGAAGTCCCGCACCCACTACGCGCTGCGCGCCCTGCGCCTCGCCCTCGAGGAGATGGGGGTGACCTCATGAGCGAGTGCCCACTCGCCCACTCCGACGCCGCCTACGTCCTCGGCTCCCTCTCGCCGGCCGACCGGATGGAGTTCGAGCGCCACCTGCCCGGGTGCGAGCGGTGCCGTCGCTCCGTCACGGAGCTGGCCGGCCTGCCCGGGCTGCTCGGCCGGGTCCCGCGCGAGCAGGTCGAGGCCCCGCTCCCTTTCGAACCACTGCCCGCGACGGTGCTGCCGGCCCTGGTGGCCGCCGTACGACGCGAGCAGCGCCGCAAGGCGGTACTGGTGACTCTCGGGGCCGCGGCCGCCGTGGCCGTGGTGGCGTTGGGCGCCACGGCCCTCCAGGCCGCCCGCGATGACGGGCCGACTCCCCAGCCGCAGGCCGTTCCCAGCAGCTCGTCGCAGACCGCCGCGGCCGCCCTGCCCATGGAGGTGCTGGTCGACTACGGCGTGAGCGCCGACGTGTCCCTGACCCAGGGGGAGTCGGGCACGAAGGTGGGCTACGTCTGCCGCTACGAGGACCGCGAGGACTACTCCGGAGGGCACGCCTACCGCTACAACCTGGTCGCCTTCACCCGCAGCGGCGAGACGGAGACGGTGGCGAGCTGGTGGGCGGAGCCGGGCAAGACCGTCGCGGACGACACCTGGATCGCCGTCAACCTCGACGACATCACGAAGCTCGAGCTGCAGAACGACCACGGCAAGGCGATCCTGCGCCTGAAGCTCTAGGGCGTAGCGTGTAGGCGTCCAGGAACCGGTCGCGGAAGTCGTCCATCGGCCACACCGGTGCGTCGCTCTGCGGCCGCAGGCCGTCGTCCCAGCCCCAGTCGTCGATCCGCTGCAGCACGGCGGGGTCGTTGGCGATCACGCTGATCGGCACGTCGTGGCCCGGGGTCGTGCCGGACACGGTGGTGACCGGCCAGTGGTCGCCGAGCACCACGAGCACGAGGTCCCTGTCTGTGTCCGGGTCGGTGCTCTGCTCGACGAAGGAGGTGAGCGCGTCGAGCGAGTACTGCAGCGACCGCACGTACGCCGCCTTCACCAGGTCGGCGTCGCGCCACACGTCGTCGCGCTGCGCGCCCTCCTCGGGCATCCCGTCGAAGACCGACCCGTCACCGAGCTCGTCCGGGTCGACCATCCGCGGCAGCGGCACCCACGGGTTGTGGCTGGACTCCAGGTCGATCTCGGCCATCACCGGCTGGTCACCGGCCTGGCGGCCCGGCCGGTCGAGCTCGAGCCGCCGGAACGGCTCCAGAGCGAACTGGTCGGGCATCCGGCCGTAGCCGAACCGCGGGCCCTCGTAGCCCATGTTCGTCGAGTCGTGCAGCGCCTCCCAGCGGTAGAACCGCTCGCCGTCCGGCCAGGGCTCGGTGTCGGCCGGGATCATGCCCACCGACCGCCAGCCGGCCTTCCCGAACGCGCTGCTCAGGGTGAGCCGGTCGTGGTCGAGGAGCAGGTCGTAGGTGCCCTGGTTGTCGATCCACAGCCCGGACTGCAGCGTCGAGTGGGCCAGCCAGCTCATCGCCCCGAACGTCGGTGAGGTGAGGAACGCGCTGCGCGAGTAGTAGCCGGCTGCCTCCAACCGCCGGCTGTCGGCGTCGACGCTGTCGCGCAGCTGGGCCGAGGTCGGCAGCCCTTCCAGAGCGACCTTGCCGTAGCTCTCGACGAAGACCAGCAGCACGTCCTTGCCCCGCAGCGCCGACAGCAGCCGCGAGGACGGCACGTCGGCGAAGTCGTCGTCGGCGATCGCGTCGGCGAGCTCCGCGCGTTCGCGCAGCCGGTCGCGCACCTCGGTGACGTGGGTGGAGGCGAGGTCGACGGCGGTGGCGGCGGCCACGGGTTCGCCGGGAGCCACGCGCACGCCGGTCACCGCGCAGCCGACCCAGACCAGGGCCAGCGCCAGCACGACCCGGCCGGCGACCGAGCGGTGGCCGCGGGCGAGGCCCGCCGCACGGTGGACGGCGTACGGGACCGCGACCAGCACCCCGACCATCAGCAGCACGGCGAGAACGGTGACGGTGTAGGCGTTGGCCGTGCCGAGGGCGTCGCGGAGGAACGACACCCCGGCGCCGACGTACACCGGGTCGCCCAGCGGGTCGAAGCGGCGGGCGAAGGCGACCGAGACGCCGAGGTCGAGCAGCTTGACCAGGGTGAGCGACCCCGAGCAGCAGGCCGGCGCCGGTGGCGAGCCAGGCGGCCGGCCGGACCGGCAGGAGCAGCACCAGGCCGACGAGCACCAGACCCTCGACGGGGATCCTGGCGAAGGCGGCGGGGGCGAGCGCACCGATCTCGTCCGGGGCCACCAGCACGGCCCAGACCACCAGGCAGGCGAGCAGGCCGGTGACGCGGGCCGCCCACGGTCGGGGCCGGTGTGGCTGGCGCAGTCGCCAGAGGTCCCAGGCCTCGTGGGCGAACGACTCGGTCAGCAGGGCGAGGGACACCAGAAGGGCACCGGTGGTGACCGCGACGGGAAGGAGCCCCGACGCGGCCACCACTAGCACCACCCCCTGTAAAGCTGCGACGACCTTGCACCAATGGCGCGCTGGCGCCTGCCCCCGCAACCAGGGCAGGGGCACCGACGCGGCCCAGAACACGTAGCGCGCCAGCCCGATGGCGAGGACCCACAGGCCGAGGTCGCGGGCGACGTACAGGCTCAGCACCAGCAGGAGCGCGGCGTCGGTCTCCATGTCGAACCGCGCGCCGAAGCGGCTGACCGTGCCCGTACGGCGCGCCACCTGGCCGTCGAGGGCGTCGGTGAGCAGGGCGACGGTCGCCAGCGCGACGATGACGCCGACCGGTGCGTCACGGACCACCAGGACGGCCAGCACCAAGGTGAGCAGCGCGCGGACGGCGGTGATCGCGTTGGCCGGCCCGAGCCGGTGGTGAACACGATGCTGAACCCTGGCCACCTCGCCTCCGTGTCCTCGATCGACTGGGATCGCTACCTTCCTTCTCACGAGGCTGCGACGGTTTCGGTTCAGGAGGCGGTGCATGACATCCGACTGGGTGACGGCGTCGGCGTTCTGGGTGGCGGAGCCGGGCCGTGGCGAGATCCGGCCCGCCCGGCTGCCGGATCCGGGTCCGGACGAGGTGCTCGTCCGCACGCTGCGCACCGGCGTCAGCCGCGGCACCGAGACGCTGGTGTTCGGCGGCCGGGTGCCCGAGAGCCAGTACGCCACGATGCGCGCGCCCTTCCAGGAGGGCGACTTCCCCGGGCCGGTCAAGTACGGCTACCTCAGCGTCGGCGTGGTCGAGCGCGGGCCGGCGGGCCTGGTCGGGCGCACCGTGTTCTGCCTCTACCCGCACCAGACGGCGTACGTCGTCCCGGCCAGCGCGGTCACGGTCGTCCCGGACGGCGTCCCACCGGCGCGGGCGGTGCTGGCCGGCACGGTCGAGACCGCTGTCAACGCACTGTGGGACGCCCGGCCGCTGGTCGGCGACCGGGTCGCGGTCGTCGGCGCGGGGATGGTCGGCTGCTGCGTCGCGCGCCTGCTGGCCGGCGTCCCGGGCGCGACGGTGACGCTCGTCGACGTCGACCCCTCCCGCGAGGCGGTGGCGTCGGCGCTGGGGGTGTCCTTCGCATCGCCCGCCGAGGCGCCTGGTGACCTCGACCTCGTCGTGCACACCTCCGGCACGTCGGCCGGTCTGCAGACCGCCCTCGAGCTGCTTGCTCCCGACGGCGAGGTGCTCGAGCTCAGCTGGTACGGCGACGCGCCGGTCACCGTCGAGCTCGGGGGCGTCTTCCACTCCAAGCGCCTGGCGGTCCGGGCGAGCCAGGTCGGTGAGGTGGCCGCTGCCCGTCGTGGCCGGCGTACCCACGCCGACCGGCTCGCGCTGGCCCTCGACCTGCTCCGCGACCCGGCCTTCGACGTGCTGCTGACGGGGGAGTCCCCCTTCGAGGAGCTGCCGCAGGTGATGGCGAATCTCACGGACGGTCACCGTTCGACCCTGTGTCGGAGCATCATCTATCCCGACGACCCCGCCACCTACTCCGCTGGGGAGGGCTGAGTGTTCACCGTGACCGTGCGCGACCACATGATGATCGCCCACAGCTTCCGCGGCGAGGCCTTCGGGCCGGCGCAGCGGCTGCACGGGGCGACGTACGTCGTCGACGCGGCCTTCACGGGCCCGCGCCTCGACGCCGACGGCGTGCTGGTCGACATCGCCCGCGCGGCCGACCTGCTCAAGGACGTCCTGTCGCGGTTCAACTACCGCAACCTCGACGACGAGGACGACTTCGCGGGCGTCAACTCCTCCACGGAGGTGCTCGCGCGCGTCGTCGCCGACCTGCTCACCGAGCGGGTGCGCCGCGGGGACATGGGAGAGTCCGCGCAGGGTCTGGCGAAGATCGTGGTCACGCTGCACGAGTCGCACGTGGCCTCGGCGAGCTACGAGCGGGTGCTGGGTCGAGAGGAGCCGGGGAACCATTGAACGTGCACCTCGTCGGGCCGGTCGGCCTCTCGGACCCCGCTCGGCCGAGCGGGGGGAACGTCTACGACCTCCGGCTGGCCGCCGCGCTGCGGACTCGCGGCCGCGACGTGGCCGTGCACGAGACCACGGTGGACGGCCTGGGCGGCCTCCTCGACGGCCTGCCCGACGGCGCGACCGCCGTCGTCGACGGGCTGGTCGGCTCCGCCGCGCCGGACGCGCTCGCCCGTGCGCGCGACCGACTCGGCCTGGTGATGCTGGTGCACCTGCCGATCGGGCTCGCCGTCGCCGGCTCGACGCCGCAGCCCGAGGCCGAGTCCAGGGCGATCGCCGCGGTCGACGCGGTCGTCTGCACGAGCCGCTGGACCAGCGACTGGCTCGCGGAGGCCTACGACGTCCCGGCCGACCGGCTGCACGTCGTGGTGCCGGGGGCCGAGAAGTCGCCGCTGGCCGAAGGCTCGCTCCCGGGAGACCGGTTGCTCTCGGTGGGCGCCATCACTCCGGTCAAGGGGCACGACGTCCTCGTCGATGCGCTCTCGTCCCTCACCGACGTGCGCTGGACCTGGTCGCTGGTCGGTGCCTCGGTCGACGCCGAGCACGCCACCCGCCTCTGGAAGGCGCTGTGGGAGGCCGGTCTCGACGATCGGGTCACCCTGGCCGGCGCGCTGACCGGCGCCGACCTTGCCGCGGCGTACGCCAACGCCGACCTGCTGGTCCTGCCCTCGCGCCACGAGACCTACGGCATCGTGGCCAGCGAGGCCCTCGCGCGCGGCGTACCCGTGCTCGCGGCCGACGTGGGCGGGGTACGGGAGGCTCTCTGCGGCTCGTCTCCTGGCGCCGTACCCGGTCTGCTCGTCCCCGGTGAAGACCCTGCCGCCCTCGCTGCCGCGCTGCGTGAGTGGCTGTCGAACGACGACCTGAGGACCCGGCTGCGGCACGCCGCCGCCGAACGCCGCTCCGCCCTGGAGGGCTGGGACGTCGCGGCTGCCGCCGTCGAGGACGTGCTGGCGCGGGTGGCGGCGGCGGGGTGAGCGACGACAGGTTCGACCGGGACTCCTGGGAGCGGCGCTGGGCGCAGGCCCTGACCGAGCACGGCGACAAGGTCGCGAAGATGCCACCGAACGCGCACCTGCTCGCCGAGGTCGGCGACCTGCCGCCGGGCCGCGCCCTCGACGCCGGCTGCGGGCACGGTGCCGAGGCGATCTGGCTGGCCGCGTCCGGGTGGCAGGTGACCGCCGTCGACTTCTCCGCGACCGCCCTCGCGCACGCTCGGTCGACGGCCGAGGCCGTCGGGCAGGACGTCGCTGGGCGCATCGAGTGGGTCGAGGGCGACCTCGGGAGCTGGACACCTCCGCTTGGTCTGTTCGATCTGGTCAGCTGCCTGTACGTCCACGTCGCCGGGTCCGTCGGCGAGATGGTGGCCCGACTGGCTCCGGCGTGCGCCCGGCGGGACTCTGTTGATGGTCGGGCATCGTCCGGTGGACCCCGCGACGGGAGCGCCGACGCCCGCTGCGGGGGCAGGTCGTCAGGTGGGCGTCGACGACGTCGTTCAGCCTCTGGACGGCGACTGGCAGGTCGGCGTCGCGCGAGGAGCGTCGTCGGCCCGGCGGATCGCGTCATACGAAGTGGTCGCTCTGGCGACCACTTCGTATGACGTCCCGGAGTTGGCGGCTACCTGAACCGAGCCCGACGTACCTGCGTAGGGCAGGGCAGGAGGGCGGATGACCGGACGGTGGTGGACGGCGGCGCGAGTTGCCGTCGGGCTGGCGGTGCTGGGTGTGCTGGCGGCGCAGCTGGGTACCGGACCGTTCGTGGCGGGTTTGCAAGCCGTCGGACCGGGGCCGGCAGCGGCTGCGCTGGCTCTGGTCGCCGGGACCACCGTGTGCAGCGCCCAGCGCTGGCGGCTCGTGGCGCGCTCGTACGGCGTCGACGTGACGCTCCGCGCGGCGACGGCGGCGTACTACCGGTCGCAGTTCCTCAACTCCGTGCTGCCCGGTGGCGTGCTGGGCGACGTCCACCGCGGGCTGACGCACCGGTCGATCCGCTCCGTGGTGTGGGAGCGGGTCCTGGGGCAGGCCGTCGCCGTCGCGCTCGCCCTGCTCGTCGTGCTGGTCGCCTGGCCGGCCGCGTCCGCACCGTCTACCACGGTCCTCGCCGCCCTGGCGGTCGCCGGGATCGTCGTGGTCGCCGCGCTGGTCGTGGTCCTGGCCAACCGCGGTGTCCTCGAGCCCGAGCTCGTACCGGCCGCCCTGGCGCTCTCGGCACTGGCGGCGGCCGGCCACGCAGCGGTCTTCGTCGTCGCGGCACGCGCGGTCGGCGTCGACTCCTCCACCACCACGCTCGCCCCCATCGCCCTGGTGGTGCTGGTCGCTGCCGCGGTCCCGCTCAACGTCGCGGGCTGGGGGCCTCGCGAGGGTGCGGCCGCGTGGGCGTTCGCCGCGGCCGGACTCGGCGCAGCCGCGGGCGCGTCCGTGGCCGTCGCGTACGGCGTCCTGGCGCTGCTGGCAACGCTGCCCGGCGCCGTCCTGCTCGGCGTACGCCGTCCGGTCCCGCAGCGCGCGCCGAGCGAGACGCTGCCCGAGACGGTCCACGTGGCACAGGTGGTGAGCCAGCGTGGCTGACCGGCCCTACATCCTGCTCAGCTGCGGAATGTCCATCGACGGCTACCTCGACAACGCCTCGAGCAAGCGCCTGCTGCTGTCCAACCCGGCCGACCTCGAGCGGGTGGACGCCGTGCGGGCCTCGTCCGACGCGATCCTCGTCGGCGCCCAGACGGTGCGCCAGGACAACCCGCGGCTGCTCGTGCGCAGCGCCGCGTGCCGCGACGAGCGCGTGGCCCGCGGGCTGCCGCCCACGCCGGTCAAGGTGACCGTCACGGCCGGTGCGCGGCTCGACCCGCGGGCGCGCTTCTTCGCCACGGGTCAGACCGACAAGCTCGTCTACTGTGCGCGACCGGCCGTCCGCGAGGCCCGCGAGCGGCTCGGCGAGGTCGCGACCGTGGTCGACGGCGGCCCGCAGGTGCGGATGAGGCGGCTGGTCGAGGACCTCCACGACCGCGGCACCCGCAGGTTGATGGTCGAGGGCGGCGGGAGCATCCACACCCAGTTCCTCACCGCCGGGCTGGCCGACGAGCTCCATCTCGTGGTGGCCCCCTTCTTCGTCGGCGACTCGCGGGCCCCGCGCTTCGTCGAGGACGGTCGGTTCCCCTGGAACCAGGACCAGCGCGCCACCCTGGCCGACGTACGCCGCCTCGGCGACGTCGTACTCCTCCGCTACGCACTCTCGGACCGCTACGAGGACTGATGACCCCTTTGCCACGAGCCCGCATCCGTACCCAGGTCGAGATCCCGCTGCGGTTCTCCGACGGTTACACCGCCAGCGCCCGAGCCTTCACGTTCGAGGGCCTCGTCGACGGAGGCGAACACCTGGCGCTCCGGCTCGGTGAGCGCCGCCTGGCGACCTCCGAGGGGCCCACGCTGGTCCGGGTGCACAGCGAGTGCCTCACCGGTGACGTCTTCGGCAGCGACCGCTGCGACTGTGGGCCCCAGCTGCGCGAGTCGGTGGAGCGGGTGGCGAACGCCGCCGGCCTGCTCCTCTACCTGCGCCAGGAGGGCCGCGGCATCGGGCTCTACGCCAAGCTCGACGCCTACGCGCTCCAGGACGACGGCCTCGACACCTACGACGCCAACCTCGCTCTCGGCTTCGAGGCCGATGAGCGCGACTACACGGTCGCCGCCCAGATGCTCCTGGCGCTGGGCGTACGCCGGGTGGCGCTGCTGACCAACAACCCCGACAAGGTGCTTCAGCTCGAGGGCCTCGGCATCGAGGTACCCGCCCGCGTGCCGACCGGCGTACACCTCAACGAGACCAATGCTGCCTACCTCGCCGCCAAGGTGCGCCGCCAGCAGCACACCCTCGAGCTGCCGGCCATCTGACCGCGAGCGATCGGGCTACCCGCCCGTAACAACGTGATCTAGGGTTCCTGGCAACGCCCGTCCAGTCGGCTGTGCCCGGGGTGGCCCCCTGTCGCCCCCACCGCACTGGCCGCAGCCATGATTTCAGGGAGTCTCATGCCCACCAAGATCGACGCCAGCTTCATCGACTCCCTGCCGGCCAACGTGGCCGTGCAGTTCCTCGAGCGGGTGGCCAAGTCCCCGCAGCGCGAGGCCTTCCGCTACCCCGAGGGCGACGGCTGGAAGTCCGTCTCCTGGAAGCAGGCCGGCGAGGACGTCAGCAAGATCGCCGCCGGCCTCCTGGCGCTCGGGATCCAGGCCGAGCAGCGGGTCGGGATCTCCTCCGGCACGCGGTACGAGTGGATCCTCGCCGACCTCGGCATCATGTGCGCCGGTGCGGCGACGACGACGGTGTACCCCTCCACGAACGAGGAGGACACGGCGTACATCCTCGGCGACTCGGAGTGCCAGGTCGTCTTCGCCGAGGACGACACCCAGATCGCCAAGCTCACGGCGCGCAGGTCCGAGCTGCCGAACCTGCGCAAGGTCGTCACCTTCGACGGCCAGGCCGACGGCGACTGGGTCATCACCATCGAAGACCTCGAGCAGCTCGGCGAGGCCTACCTCGCCGAGCACCCCGGGGTCATCGAGGAGACCGCCAAGGGCATCGGCGGCGACCAGCTCGCCACCCTGATCTACACCTCCGGTACGACGGGCCGGCCGAAGGGCGTGCGGCTGCGTCACAGCTCGTGGGTCTACGAGGGCGAGGCGATCCGGGCCCAGAACATCCTCAGCGAGGACGACCTCGAGTTCCGCTGGCTGCCGATGGCGCACTCGTTCGGCAAGGTCTTGATGTCGACCCAGATGGCCTGCGGTTTCTCGGCCGCGATCGACGGTCGCGTCGACAAGATCATCGACAACCTGGCCGTCGTGAAGCCGACCTTCATGGGCGCGGCCCCGCGCATCTTCGAGAAGGCGCACGGCCGGATCATGACGATGCAGGCAGCCGAGGGCGGCCTCAAGGAGAAGATCTTCAACCAGGCCTTCAAGGTCGGTCTCCAGGTCGAGCAGCTCAAGCGCGAGGGCAAGTCCGTCCCGCTGCCGCTGTCCCTGCAGCACACGGTGTTCGACAAGCTGGTCTTCGCCAAGATCCGCGACCGCTTCGGTGGCCGGGTGCGGTTCTTCATCTCCGGCGCCGCGGCGCTCAACCGTGACATCGCCGAGTGGTTCAACGCCGCCGGCATCGTCATCCTCGAGGGCTACGGGCTCACCGAGTCGTCGGCCGGTTCCTTCGTCAACCTGCCCGACGACTACCGCTTCGGCACGGTCGGCCCGGTCTTCCCGGCCAGCCAGGTCAAGCTCGGCGAGGGCGACGAGGTGATGATCAAGGGTCCCGGCGTGATGGACGGCTACCACAACCTGCCGGAGGAGACCGCCAAGACCCTGACCGACGACGGCTGGCTCAAGACCGGCGACAAGGGCGCCCTCGACCCCGACGGCTACCTGCGGATCACCGGTCGCATCAAGGAGCTGTTCAAGACCTCGGGCGGCAAGTACATCGCCCCGCCGGCGATCGAGGCGAAGTTCAAGGCGATCTGCCCCTACGCCAGCCAGTTCATGGTCTTCGGCAACGAACGCAACTATGTCGTCGCGCTCATCACCCTCGACCCCGACGCGCTGCCCGGCTGGGCGGCCGAGAACGGGGTGAGTGGCGACTACGCCGCGATCGTGAAGTCCGACGCCTGCCACCAGATGGTCGCCGGCTACGTCGACGAGCTGAACAAGAGCCTCAACCGCTGGGAGACCATCAAGAAGTGGGAGCTGCTCGACCACGACCTCACCGTCGAGTCCGGCGAGCTCACCCCGTCGATGAAGGTCAAGCGCAACGTCGTCGAGGACAACTACAAGGACGTCATCGAGGGCTTCTACGCCTAGCGGTGTGGCCGGTCGGTTTCACCGACCGGCCGGTGAAACTGGCGCTGGGTGGATCGTTCCGCCGTCGAGCACCAGGTTGCCCGTTAAGCCGGCTGGTCGCGGGCGTCAGCGCGACCTTCCGCGACCAGCGCACGGCAACCGCACAGCGAGATCGCACAGGGTTGCGGGGTCAACTAGGGGCATGACCGAACACCACGGCCCCCATGACGAGCTCGAGGACCACGACCTCGGCCTCTCCCACGACCTGCCCAAGATCGTCGAGCGCCAGCGGCTGGCCCGGCGCGGCATGCTCGCGATCTTCGGGGGTGTCGGGGTGGCCGCGCTAGCCGGCTGCGCCACCGACTCCTCGTCGTCGGCAACCGACACCGCCAGCAATGGCGGCCCCCCGAACGGCGGGCCGCCCGACGGCGGTGGTGGCGGCGGCATGGGCGGCGACTCGTCCGTCGAGGTCGCCGAGGGCGAGATCCCCGAGGAGACCGCCGGCCCCTTCCCCGGCGACGGCTCCAACGGCCCCAACGTGCTCAGCGAGTCGGGCGTCGTCCGATCCGACATCACCGGCAGCTTCGGCGACGCCAGCGGTGTGGCCGAAGGCGTCCCGATGACCGTGAAGCTGAAGGTCTACGACCTCAACGGCGCCGAGGCGACGCCGCTGGCCGGTGCCGCGATCTACCTGTGGCACTGCGACCGCGAGGGCAGCTACTCCATGTACGACGGCGACGCGCAGTCCGAGAACTACCTGCGCGGCGTCCAGGAGGCCGCCGCCGACGGTTCGCTGGAGTTCACCACGATCTTCCCGGCGTGCTACTCCGGCCGCTGGCCGCACATGCACTTCGAGGTCTACGAGTCGCTCGACGCTGCCACCAACGCGACCAACAAGCTGCGCACCTCGCAGCTCGCTCTGCCCCAGGACGTCTGCGAGACGGTCTACGCCACGCGAGGGCTACGAGCAGTCGGTGTCGAACCTGACGCAGGTCAGCCTCGACAGCGACGGCATCTTCTCCGACGGCTACTCGCTCCAGATGGCCAAGGTCACGGGCTCGGTCGCGGAGGGGTACGTCGCCACGCTCAACGTGCCTGTGTGACGCTGCTCCGCTCGGTGGTTGAGGTGTGAGGAGCGCCAGCGACGAGCCTCGAAACCACGTCACGGTGACGGAGGTTTCGAGGCTCGGCCGTGGCCGGCCTCGCACCTCAACCACCGAGGTGGCTCGGGTCAGTCGACCAGCTCGGTCGGCTCGGCGACCACGTCGACGAGAGCGCCGTTGCGGAGCACGGTGATCTCGACCCGGGAGCCGATGGCGTCGTCGAGGAGCAGCTTCTGCAGCGAGCCGGCGCTGCCGAGCGGGGTTCCGTTGACGGCGAGGACCATGTCGCCGCGGTGGAGGTCGGCGACCGCGGCGGGAGAGCTCTCGACGACCTCGACGACGCGGAGCGCGACCCGTTGGCCGGCGCGGTCCGCCCACGCCGGCGGGAGGGGAGCGGGGCTGCTGACCAGGCCGAGGTAGGCACGCCGTACGCGGCCGTCGTGCATCAGCTGGTAGATGATCCGGTTGGTGGTCGCGTTGACCGGGACGGCGAGCCCGAGTCCGACACCGGCGACGGCGGTGTTGATGCCGACCACCCGGCCGCGGGCGTCGGCCAGGGCGCCACCGGAGTTGCCGGGGTTGAGCGAGGCATCGGTCTGGATGACGTCCTCGATCATCCGCGCCGTGGTGCGGCCTCGCGCGGGCATCGAGCGGCCGAGGGCGCTGACCACGCCGGCCGTCACGCTGCCCGCGAGCCCGAGCGGGTTGCCGACGGCCACGACGAGCGAGCCGACGCGCAGGGAGTCGGCGTCGCCGTACTCCGGAGGGCTCGGCACTTCCCGATCGGTCCGTACGACGGCCAGGTCCGACAGCGCATCGACGCCGACGACCTCGAAGCGTGCGGTAGTGCCGTCGCCGAACGCCGCCTCGCCGGCGGTCGCGTCGCCGACGACGTGGGCGTTGGTGATCAGGTGTCCCTCCTGGCTGAGCACCACAGCCGAGCCGGCCGACTCTCCCCGCCGGCCGCGGATGCGCAGCGCCGCGACCCGAGGGGTCAGCGTGTCGGCGATCCCGACCACGATGGCGGAGTAGGCGTCCAAGGGCTCCACGACCCCATCCAACGTCGTCGCTTCGGGAAACCTCCTCCGTTCGCCGTGGGCGGAACGGCGCGTCTCGACGGCGCCCTCCTCACCAGCGGAGCCGGCGACCTGCTGGTTTGATGCAGCATGCCGTCCGCACTCTCCTCGGGCGAGCCTGCCCCGGCCGACGGCGCCCTCCCCGACGAGGCGCTGGCCGAGCTCGGCTCGCGACCGTTCGGGTTCTACGTGCACGTGCCGTTCTGCACCGTGCGGTGCGGCTACTGCGACTTCAACACCTACACGGTCGAGGACCTCGGCCGCTCGGCCGATGTGCGCGGCGCCTCACGGTCGACGTACGCCGAGGCCGCCATCGACGAGGTACGACTGGCCCGGCGCGTGCTGCGGCGACGCCGAGCTACCGGTGTCGACGGTGTTCTTCGGCGGCGGCACTCCCACCTTGCTCAAGCCTGGTGAGCTCGGTGCGGTCCTGGCCGCGATCGCGGCGGAGTTCGGGCTGGCGGCGGACGTCGAGGTCACCACCGAGGCCAACCCCGACAGCGTGGCGCTCTGGGACCTCGACGAGCTGCGCCAGGTCGGCTTCGACCGCATCTCGTTCGGCATGCAGTCCGACGTGCCGCACGTGCTGGCCACCCTCGACCGCACGCACGACCCGCTGCGGGTGCCGGCCGTCGTCGGCTGGGCGCGCCAGGCGGGCTTCGAGCAGGTCAGCCTCGACCTGATCTACGGCACTCCGGGGGAGTCGCTCGCCGACTGGGAGACCTCGCTCGACGCGGCGCTCGCGTGCGCGCCCGAGCACGTGTCGGCGTACTCGCTGATCGTGGAGGAGGGCACCGCGCTGGCGCGGCGGATTGCTCGAGGCGAGCTCGCGGCGCCCGAGGACGACGACCTGGCCGACAAGTACGTGCTGGCCGACGAGCGCCTCACCAAGGCCGGCCTGGGCTGGTACGAGGTGTCCAACTGGGCCCGAGATGAGCGGTCGCGGTGCCGGCACAACGTCGGCTACTGGACCGGTGCCGACTGGTGGGGCGTCGGCCCTGGCGCCCACTCGCACGTCGGCGGCGTTCGCTGGTGGAACGTCAAGCACCCCGCGGCGTACGCCGAGCGGATCAGCTCGCACGTCAGCCCGGCGCACGCGCGGGAGGTGCTCGACTGCCGAGACCCGGCGGGTGGAGCGCGTGTTGCTCGAGCTGCGCCTGTACGACGGGCTACCTGTCGAGGTCCTGGACGCCACCGGCCGCGCCGCGATCTTCGACCTCGTCGCGCGCGGCCTGATCGACCGGGTCGGCGAGCGGCTGGTGCTCACCACGCCTGGCCGGTTGCTCGCCGACGGCGTGGTGCGCGACCTGCTGCCGTGACGGCGAGCTCCGCGTCAGCTGACGAAGCGCAGGGTCAGCGGGTAGCGGTAGTCCTCGCCGTTGGCGGCCTTGATCGACGCCTGGATCAGGAACACCAGGGCGAAGACCATCGCGACCAGCCCCAGCGGGATCACCACGATCAGGCCGAGCCCGATGGTGAGGATCGAGAAGAGGATCGCGGCGGCGCCGTAGATCAGCAGTGAGATCTGGAAGTTCAGTGACTCGACGGCGTGCCGGCGGACGTACGGCGACTGGTTGCCGACCGTCAGCATGATCACCAGCGGCGCGATGAAGCCCATCGCCAGCCAGGCGGCGACGAGGGTGCCCCAGTGCGAGGCCGACGCCCAGTTGCGGTCGGTCTGAGCGCTCGCGACCGGCTGGTAGCTGTAGCTGTAGGCCGGCTGCTGGGCGGGACCCTCGCTACCCGAGTACGGGTTGGGGTTGGGGGTCTCGGTCATGGTGTTCGTGCCTCCTGGGCGGGGCGGCCACGGTGACCGCATCCTTGTCCGCAACGTTAGACGCGGCGGCCCGGTTCCGGGATCCGTGAGTCCCCTGAGCGTGCCCTGGTCGCGTCCCCGGCCCTGGTGGTTTCGAGGCTCGGGCCTGGCGGCCCTCAACCTCGACCACCGACATTTCCGGTGGTTGAGGTGCGAGGAGCGCCAGCGACGAGCCTCGAAACCTCCGGCGAGGAGGTCAGGCGGTGACGAAGTCGATGAGCTCCTCGACCCGGCCCAGCAGGGCGGGCTCGAGGTCGGCGTAGGACGTCACCTTCGCCAGGATCTGCTTCCAGGCGCGGGCGGTGTCCTCCTGGGTGGCGTGGGGCCAGCCGAGGCGACGGCACACGCCCTTCTTCCACTCCTCCGAGCGGGGTACGTCGGGCCAGCGGTCGAGCCCGAGCCGGTCGGGCTTCACCGCGGCCCAGACGTCCACGAACGGGTGGCCCACCACCAGCACGTGCTCCCCGACGGGAGAACGGCGCACCTCCTCGGCGATCCGGCTCTCCTTGGAGCCGGCCACCAGGTGGTCGACGAGCACGCCGACGCGGCGCTGCGGGCCAGGGCCGAAGTCACGCAGGTGCGCCACCAGGTCGTCGACGCCCGCGAGGTACTCCACGACCACGCCCTCGATGCGGAGGTCGTCGCCCCAGACCTTCTCGACCAGCTCGGCGTCGTGTCGGCCCTCGACGAAGATGCGGCTGGCGCGGGCGACGCGAGCGGTGGCGCCGTGCACGGCGACCGAGCCGGACGCCGTACGCGTCGTCTTGGCCGGGCCTTGGCGGACCGGAGCGGCCAGGATCACCGGGCGTCCCTCGAGCAGGAAGCCGGGCCCGAGCGGGAAGGTACGTCGCTTGCCGCGGCGGTCCTCGAGGGTCAGCGTGTCGATGTCGCGGTCGACTGCCACGATCGCACCGCAGAACTCCGTCATCACCTCTTCGACCACCGCGCCGATCTCGGCGACGGCCGGGACCGCTCGCCCGTTCTTCGGCGCTCGCCAGTCACCGGCGAGCACGTCCGAGCCGTAGCGGTCTGATGGCACCACCCAACGCTAGGTGGGCACGGGGGTCGCGCCCGAGAGGACGCGCCGGTCAGTCGTCGCTGTCCGGTGCCCCGTGGTGGGCGTCGTCGCTGGCATCTGCGTCGGCGTCGGCGTCGGCGTCGGGGAGCGTCAGGTGGTCGTCGCCGTCGCGCTCGAGGCCCGCGATGTGGGGGTCCCCGAGATCCTGCCGCTCGGCGTCGTCGTCGTCCGTGGCGCCGGCCAGCGGGTTGTCGTCGCCCGGCTGGAGGTCCTCGGGCAGCTCCTCGTCGGGGATGGACACGTCGGTGTACTCACTGTCGGGCGTCTCGGTCATGCCTCGGGTCTACCGGTGCCGGGGTGGCCGGGCCACACCCCGCCGGGTGCGGTCAGACGAGCGGGAGACGCTTCTGGCTGCGGGGCAGCTGCTCGTACCCACGGCGTACGGCGTTGCCCAGCGCCTCCCGTGGGTAGGGCCACTCGGCGGTGCCCAAGGCGTCGTCGACGGGAACGCCGCGGGTGGCCAGGTCGCGGATCGTCTCGGCGACGATGCCGATCAGGTTGCGCTGCTCCTCGACGAACTCGCGGTCGACCACAGCGCCGTGACCGGGTACGACGACGGACTGAGCCGTGGTCAGGCCGAGCACGACGTCGAGGCTCAGCGGCCACTCCATCGGGTGACAGTCGGTGCCGAAGGCCGGCACGTTCCCGGTGTCGGTCTGCTCCACCAGATCGCCGGCGAGCAGGACGTCGGCGTCGGGGACGCGGACGACCAGGTCGCCGTCCGTGTGGCCGCGTCCGGGGTGGATGAGCTCGATGAAGCGGTCGCCCAGGTCGAGCGAGATCGCCGACGAGAACGTGCGCTCGGGTACGACGACCTCGGTCGCGGCGACCTCCGCCCAGCGTGGCTCCTCCTCCTCCGCAGCCGAGGCACGTACCTCGGCGGCGTGCTCGGGCAGGGTCTCGGCGGCGGTCTCGTGGCAGATGAGCTCCGCTCCCTCCGCCTGGAGCACGCCGTTGCCGAACGTGTGGTCCCAGTGCACGTGGCTGTTGACGGCGAACAGCACCGGCAGGCTGCTCACCCGCCGCAGGTCGGCGACCACCTCGCGCGCCAACGCAGCCGACGCCTGCGTGTCGAGGACCAGCAGCCCGGCCCCGCCGGCGATCACCGAGACGTTGACGTCGAGCCAGGGGTAGCGCGCGACCCACACCCGGTCGGCCACCTCGTTGAAGCCTGGTCACCCGGTCGAGGCTAGTACGCTTGGCACTCAGGGCCGACGAGTGCCAGGACCGGACGCGCCCAAGACCGGAGAATGCAGAGGGAGGCGAGCAGATTGCAGGACGACCGCAAGCTGGCCGTCCTGCGAGCCATCGTCGAGGACTACGTCGCCACTCAGGAGCCGGTCGGCTCCAAGGCCTTGGTCGAGCGTCACTCGCTGGGTGTCTCGCCCGCCACCGTCCGCAACGACATGGCGGCGCTGGAGGAGGAGGGGTTCATCACCCAGCCACACACCAGTGCCGGCCGGATCCCCACCGACAAGGGCTACCGGCTGTTCGTCGACCGCCTGACCACGCTCAAGCCGATGAGCTCCGCCGAGAAGCGCGCGATCGCCACCTTCCTCGACGGGGCGGTCGACCTCGACGACGTGGTGCACCGCTCGGTGCGGCTGCTCTCGCAGCTGACCCATCAGGTCGCGGTCGTGCAGTACCCCACCCTGTCCCGGTCCACGGTGCGTCACGTCGAGCTGGTCGCGCTCGCGCCGAACCGCCTGCTCGTCGTGCTGATCCTGTCGACCGGCCGGGTGGAGCAGCGGCTCGTCGAGCCCGAGCAAGCGGTCACCGACGACGACCTCGCTGACGTCCGCGCGACCGTCCACCGGGCCGTGATGGGCGAGACCATCGCCAACGCCCTGACCGCTCTCCGCGCGCTCGACGAGGGGGGCGCGGTGACCTCGTCGGTGGTGGCCGCGCTCGTCGACGCGATGTCCGACCACCGTTCCGACGAGCGGGTCCTGGTGAGCGGCACCGCCAACCTGGCGCGCTACGGCGACTCGTTCGACGTCGACGTACGTCCCCTGCTCGAGGCGCTCGAGGAGCACGTCGTGCTGCTCAAGCTGCTCGGCGAGGCCCACTCGGGCGGCGTGCTGGTGCGGATCGGTCACGAGGGCCCCTACGAGGAGCTGTCGTCGACGAGCGTGGTCTCCACCGGCTATGGCCCCGGTGACGAGGCGCTGGCCAGCCTGGGCATCGTCGGCCCGACCCGGATGGACTACCCCGGCACCATGGTTGCTGTGCGCGCCGTCGCCCGCTACGTCTCGCGCATCCTCGACGAAGCATGAGGGTTTCGAGGCTCGTCGCTGCGCTCCTCGCACCTCAACCACCGAAAACTCAACGAAAACCTACGAAGGACTGTTGGTGAGCCAAGACCCCTACTCGATCCTCGGCGTGACCCGAGACGCGGACGCCGAGACGATCAAGAAGGCCTACCGCCGCCTGGCGCGGCAGCTGCACCCCGATGTGAACCCCGACCCTGAGACCCAGGAGCGGTTCAAGGAGGTCAGCCGGGCCTACGAGATCCTCAGCGACCCGCAGAAGCGCGCGACCTTCGACCACGGCGGCGACGTGTTCGGTGGCATGGGCTTCGGCCAGGGTGCCGGTTTCTCCTTCACCGACATCATGGACGCCTTCTTCGGCGGCGCGGCGGGACGGCGGCCCGGGCGGTGCCACCCGCGGTCCGCGGCCGCGCACGCGCCGCGGCCAGGACGCCCTGATCCGGCTCGACGTCGACCTGGCCGAGGCGGCGTTCGGGGTCGCTCGCGAGCTGAAGGTCGACACCGCAGTCGTCTGCACCACCTGCCACGGCGAGGGTACGGCGGCCGGCTCGCAGCCGATCCCCTGCCAGACCTGTCACGGGGCGGGCGAGGTCGCCCACGTGCAGCGGTCGTTCCTCGGCGAGATCCGCACCCTGCGGCCCTGCGCCGCCTGCCGCGGCTTCGGCACGATCATCCCCGACCCGTGCCGCGAGTGCTCGGGCGACGGACGCGTGCGCTCCCGCCGCACCCTGACCGTCAAGATCCCCGCCGGCGTCGACACCGGCACCCGTGTCCAGCTGCCCGAGCAGGGCGAGGTCGGGCCTGGCGGCGGCCCGGCGGGCGACCTCTACGTCGAGATCCACGTCGCCCCGCACCCGACGTTCAGCCGTCAGGGCACCGACCTCCACACCACGGTCGCGGTGCCGATGTCCGCGGCCGCGCTCGGCACGACGTTGACCCTGCCGACGCTGGAGGCCGACCTGGTCGACCAGGAGGAGTCCGACGGCACGTCGGGTGTCGAGACCTCCTTCGAGATCGAGATCCGGCCCGGCACCCAGTCGGGGTCGTCCCAGGTGCTTCGCGGTCGCGGCGTGCCGGGCCTGCGGTCCGGCCGCGGCGACCTGGTCGTCACCGTGCTCGTCGAGACGCCGACGCGGCTCGACGCCCGACAGGAGGAGCTGCTGCGCGAGCTGGCGGCGATCCGCAACGAGGAGAAGCCGACCGGACAGGTGCGCGAGGAGCACAAGGGCATGTTCGGCCGGCTGCGCGACGCCTTCAACGGGCTCTGACGGCCGCGGTCCCATGAGCCTGCCCGTCCACTGGGTGCCGTCCCTGGACGACGCGGAGGTGGGGTCCACCATCGAGGTCACGGGCGACGAGGCGCACCACGCCGTCGCCGTCCGCCGGCTGCGCGTGGGCGAGAGCGTCGTACTCACCGAGGGACGCGGTCGCGCGGTCACCGGGCCGGTCACGACCACGGGCAAGCGGGCCTTCTCGATGGAGGTGGCCTCGCTCTCCGACTCGCCGCGCCTCGCCCTCGGTGACGGTCGTCCAGGCGATCCCAAAGGTTGACCGCGGCGAGCTCGCGGTCGAGATGCTGACCGAGGTGGGTGTCGCCGCGGATCGTGCCGTGGGCGGCCTCGCGGTCGGTGGCGGTGTGGAAGGGCGAGCGCGCCGCCAAGTCCCTCGCCAGGTGGCGTACGACGGCCCGCGAGGCGTCCAAGCAGGCGCGCCGCTCGTGGTTCGCCGAGGTGGGTGACCTCTCCTCCACGGCGGACGTCGAGGCGCTGGTCGCCGAAGCCGACCTGGCCGTGGTGCTCCACGAAGCCGCGACCCTCTCGCTGTCCGACCTCGACGTCCCCGGCTCGGGCTCGGTCGTCGTCGTGGTGGGGCCCGAGGGCGGCCTCAGCGACGAGGAGGTCGCGGCGTTCGAGGCCGCCGGCGCTCGCGTCGTACGCCTCGGCGCCGAGGTACTCCGCACCTCCACCGCAGGCGTCGCTGCCGTCGCCGCCCTCCTGTCCCGCACCCCCCGCTGGGCCTGAACACCGATTCGTCTGCGGTTTCCTGCGATTCCGCGGTGACGACGCGCAGACGAATCCGCGATGTCAGCGCGCCAGCAGCTCCGCCACTCGGTCGAGCTCCTCGTCGAGCTCGGCCTGCTCCTGCCTGGTCAGGTTGCGGAAGAGCTCGACGATCGCGGGGCGGCCGTCCTCCACGCGCCACAGGCCCTCGAGCCAGCCGTCGACGAACACGGTGTTGCACAGCCCGCCGTTGACACCCATCCAGCGCTTGCGCTTGGCGGGATCGGTGACCCGGTCACGGCCGGCGTGGGAGAGCCAGACGTTGTCGTAGAGGCCGAGCAGCCGAACGGGTGCCGGGGTCTCGGGATCGGCGATTTCGCCGGAGGGCAGGTCGACGAGCTTCTTGCCGGCGTCGTCGGTGTGGCGGACCAGGTCGTCCATCGAGGCGAGCACGGCGGGGATGCCGGGCACGCCGGACCAGGCGGTGACGTCGGCGGCCGAGGCCGGACCGTACGCCGCGAGGTAGCGCCGAACGATGACCTCCGGGTCGGGCTCGGCGAGCGGACGCCCCAGCCAGGTGTCGACGAACTGGTAGACGACGCCGCCGGGCTGCTTCCAGCAGCCTCGCGGCGGCAGCTGGGCGAGCGGCGCCGCGACCCGGGCCAGGTGGGCCAGCGCGTTGGCCGGGACATCGGGGAAGGCTCGGTCAGCACCTCGCCGAGCCGCTTGACCGGGAGCGGCCCATCGGCCAGCGCCGCGCACAGGGCCACGGCGAACTCATCGACGTCGACGTCCAACGCCGGCCGCACCATCTGGCTGACCTTGCGCTCGCGCTCGTGGATCGGCCGGGTGAACTGGCGCAGCATCAGCGCGTCGTCGGCGACCAGCAGGTGCACCGTGCTGCGCATCGTCAGCAACCGCACCAGCGACCGGTCCTTGAGGCCTCGTGTGACGTCGTACGGGTCGAAGGTTCGAGCCGCGCCGCGAGCCCGAAGTACGGCGGCTGGTTGTCCTGCGCCTGGAGGCCGACGAGGTGCGTCCACCATCGCCGGCACCGACGAGTCGGTGCGGGCCAACAGGTGCTGGCGATCGAGCAGGGTGCGGTTGAGCACCTGGGCCGAGAGCTCCACGGCAGGAAC
>CAVWXS010000044.1:0-42917 GCA_963758885.1 uncultured Actinomycetota bacterium | reverse complement strand
GGACTTCGTAGTCAGGCACCCGAGCACCCTAGGGAGCCACGCCGTGCGCCCGCGAGCAGTTATCGCCTCAGAGGGCGAGCTGGCGGCGTACGACGTCGGCGAGCCGGTGCGCGATCGCGTCGGCGTCGCCCTGGGTGGCGGCCTCGACCATCACGCGCACGATCGGCTCGGTGCCCGAGGAGCGCAGCAGGATGCGGCCGGAGTCACCGAGGGCGGCCTCCTCCTCGGCCACGGCCGCGGCCAGGATGCCGTCCTCTTCCACGCGCGACTTGTCGACGTCGGTGACGTTGACGAGCGTCTGCGGGAGCCGGTCGACCACCGAGGCGAGGCGTCTTCAGGTCCTGGCCGGTGGTGACCATCCGCTCCAGCACCTGGAGCGCGGTCAGCAAGCCGTCTCCCGTGGTCGCGTAGTCGGTGAGGATCACGTGCCCGGACTGCTCGCCGCCGAGGTTGTAGCCGGTGACCTGCATGGCCTGGAGCACGTAGCGGTCTCCGACCTTGGTCTGCCGCACGCCGATGCCGGCGGCGCGCATGGCCTTGACGAACCCGAGGTTGCTCATCACCGTGGCCACCACGGTGTCCTTGGCCAGCCGGCCGGCCTCCTGCATCGACACCGCCAGCATCGCCAGGATCTGGTCGCCGTCGACGACGCTGCCCTCGTGGTCGACGGCCAGGCAGCGGTCGGCGTCACCGTCGACCGCGAAGCCGACGTCGGCGCCGTGCTCGAGCACCGCGGCGCGAACAGCGTCGAGGTGGGTCGAGCCGCAGCCCTGGTTGATGTTGAGGCCGTCGGGCGAGGCATGGATCGCGATCACCTTGGCGCCGGCGTCCTCGAGCGCTCGCGGGCCGACGGCGTAGGCCGCGCCCTCGGCGCAGTCGAGCACCACGGTGAGTCCCGCGAGCGGGTGCTCGATCGAGCGCACCAGGTGGGCGGCGTACTCCTCGACGGCCGTGGGGTAGACGATCACGCGGCCGACGTCACCGCCGGTCGGGCGGTCGTAGTCCTCGGTGAGACGGCGCTCGATGGCCGTCTCGATGCTGTCGTCGAGCTTGAGGCCGCCGCGGGCGAAGTACTTGATGCCGTTGTCGGGCATCGGGTTGTGCGAGGCCGACAAGACCACGCCCAGGTCGGCGCCGAGCGTGGCGGTCAGGAAGGCGACGCCCGGGGTGGGCAGCACGCCGAGCAGCAGCACGTCGACGCCCGCGGACGCGAGGCCGGCGACGACCGCGGCCTCGAGGAACTGCCCCGAGATGCGGGTGTCGCGGCCGACCACGGCCAGCGGGCGGTGTCCCTCGAACTCGCCGAGGTCGGCGAGGACGTGGGCGGCGGCCACGGAGAGGTCCAGGGCCAGGCCAGCGGTGAGGTCACCGTTGGCCAGGCCGCGGACGCCGTCCGTGCCGAACAGGCGAGCCACTGTGCCGCGGCTCGCGGTCAGCGCTTGCTGTACTGAGGCGCCTTGCGGGCCTTCTTCAGACCGGCCTTCTTGCGCTCGATGACGCGGGCGTCACGGGTGAGCAGGCCGGCCTTCTTCAAGACCGCGCGGTTGGCGTCGATGTCGAGGGCGTTGAGCGAACGGGCCACACCCAGGCGCAGCGCACCGGCCTGGCCGGTGATGCCGCCGCCGTGGATGCGGGCGAGCACGTCGAAGCGGCCCTCGAGCTGGGTCGCCGCGAAGGGCTCGTTGACGACCTGCTGGTGCAGCTTGTTGGGGAAGTAGGAGTCGAGCGTGCGGCCGTTGATCGTCCACTGGCCGGTGCCGGGGACGATGCGGACGCGGGCCACGGCCTCCTTGCGGCGGCCGGTGGCCGCGGAAGGGGCGATGGTGGCCGGCTTGAGCGGGGCGTCTGCCGACGGAGCGGACTCCGAGCTGTAGGCGACGCCGGACTCGTCGGCGGTGTAGGTCTCCTCGACGTCAGTCTCACTGTCGTCGCCGGACGAGTGACCAGTTTCGTTGGTGGTCTCAGTCACGAGTTCTTGTCCTTCGTCGAGAGTTACTGGGAGATCTGGTTGATCTCGAAGGGCACGGCCTGCTGGGCCGCGTGCGGGTGGTTGGGGCCGGAGTAGACCTTGAGCTTCTTGAGGATCTGACGGCCGAGGCGGTTCTTGGGGAGCATGCCCCAGACGGCGTTCTCGATGGCCTTGCGGGCGTCCTTCTCGAGGAGCACGCCGATGGGGGTGGCGGAGAGGCCACCGGGGTAGCCGGAGTGGCGGTAGGCCATCTTGCTGGTCAGCTTGTCGCCGGTGAGGGCGACCTTCTCGGCGTTGACGATGATGACGAAGTCACCGGTGTCGACGTGCGGCGCGAAGATCGGCTTGTGCTTGCCGCGCAGGAGGTTGGCGGCGGTGACGGCGAGCCGGCCGAGGATGACGTCCTCGGCGTCGATGACGTGCCACTGCCGGGTGATGTCACCGGGCTTGGGGCTGTACGTGCGCACAGACATGCCTTTTCGTTCGTAGGGGTGGATCTTGCGCCTTCTGACGAACTCTGCCCCGTTCCACCTGTCGATCCGGGTCTGCATCCCGCCCGTGCGAGGGGCGTGGACGCGGCAGGAGGCGCGACCGGCAAGTCTACGGAAGTGCCTCCGCGAGCGCCAATTCGAGACCGTGATTCGCGCCGTTCCAGGCCCCGGTCTAGGTTGGGATGGACGAACCGCACCCGCGCACACCCCTGTGGGTGACCGGTTCCCCCGCGCCTTTGATGGGCCCAGTGTTGAAGGAGCACCCTTGTCCGACAACTCCCTCACCGTACGCGACAACCGCACCGGCCAGGAGTACGACGTCCCGATCACCGACGGCACCATCCGCGCCGCCGACCTCGGGCAGATCCGCGCTACCGAGGACGAGCCCGGCCTGGCCGTCTACGACCCCGGCTTCGTCAACACCGCGTCGTGCAAGAGCGCGGTGACCTTCATCGACGGCGACCAGGGCATCCTCGAGTACCGCGGCTACCCGATCGAGCAGCTCGCCGAGAAGTCCACCTTCCTCGAGGTGGCCTATCTCTTGGTGCACGGCACGCTGCCGGCCAAGGCCGAGTACGACGCCTGGGTCCACGAGATCACCTATCACACGTTCGTGCACGAGAACGTCCGCTCGTTCATGCAGGGCTTCCGCTACGACGCCCACCCGATGGGCATGCTGATGGCCTCGGTCGGCGCGCTGTCGACGTTCTACCCCGACGCCCGCAACATCCACGACGCCGAGAACCGCCACATGCAGATCGTGCGGATGATCGCGAAGATGCCGACGCTCGGGGCCTGGTCGTTCCGCCACGCGCAGGGCAAGCCGTACGTCTACCCCGACAACGACCTCGGCTACACCGCCAACTTCCTCTCGATGCTGTTCAAGATGAGCGAGAAGCAGTTCGAGGCCGACGAGCGACTGGTCAAGGCGCTCGACGTGCTGTTCATCCTGCACGCCGACCACGAGCAGAACTGCTCGACCAATGCCGTCCGCTCCGTCGGTTCCTCGCAGGTCGACCCCTACTCGGCCGTCGCCGCCGGCGTCGGCGCGCTCTTCGGCCCGCTCCACGGAGGCGCCAACGAGGCGGTGCTGCGGATGCTGCGCCGGATCGGCTCGATGGAGAACATCCCGTCGTTCATCGAGGGCGTGAAGAACGGCAACGAACGGCTGATGGGGTTCGGCCACCGCGTCTACAAGAACTACGACCCGCGCGCCACGATCATCAAGAAGGCCTGCGACGACGTCTTCGAGGTGACCGGCGTCAACCCGCTGCTCAAGATCGCCCAGGAGCTGGAGAAGATCGCGCTCGAGGACGAGTACTTCGTCAAGCGCAAGCTCTACCCCAACGTCGACTTCTACTCCGGCCTCATCTACGAGGCCTTCCAGTTCCCGCCCGAGATGTTCACCGTCCTGTTCGCGATCGGCCGCACGCCCGGCTGGCTGGCCCAGTGGCTCGAGCTCGTGCAGGACAAGGAGCAGAAGATCGCCCGCCCCAAGCAGATCTACACCGGCGACCGCAAGCTCGACTTCGTCCCCGCCAGCGAGCGCTGGGCCTGACCCCCGCCGGGTGGTTTCGAGGCTGGGCCTGGCGACCTCACACCTCAACCACCGAAACCTTCGATCGGTGGTTGAGGTGCGGGAGCGCCAGCGACGGCCCGAGACCACCTCTACGCTGGGCCGCATGCGCACCCCCCTCCTCGTCCTCGCCTTGCCCTCGCAGCAGCGACCGTCCTGTCCGTGGCAACGCCGTCGTACGCCGCCCCACACCTGGCGCAGCGTGACGAGATCACGGGCACCCCGGCCGCCGACGACCTCAAGGGCACCAACGGCGAGGACGTCGTACGCGGGCTGGGCGGCAACGACGCCATCGACGGCCGCAAGGGCCACGACGTCCTGATCGGCGGCGCCGGCGACGACTCGATCACCGACTGGCTCGGGATCGCCGGCCAGGCCGACGACGGAGCCGTGGACACCTTCAAGGGCGGCACCGGCAACGACATCCTCTACGTGGGGCACGGCGACACGGTCTTCGCCGGGGCAGGCGACGACCGCGTCAACGGCTACTACCTCGGCGAGGGCGACGTCGTGCACTGCGGAATCGGCAAGGACGTGTTGGTCGTCAACGAGGACCTCGACGGCCTCCACACCGACCAGTGCGAGAAGATCCTGGTCAAGTACGCGGGGTAGTCAGATCGCCTGCGGCGAGCATTCTTCGCCTGCGGCGGGCTTTGGTCGTCCGCGGCTCACCGCCGGCTGCACGGAGCGGACGGTGCGACCTGCGCGTCGCGCGGCGAGCGCCCTCCGCCGTGCAGCCGCGGTGACCACGGAGCACGCAAGCCCGCCGCAGGCGAAAATAGCGGCCGCAGGCGAGGCGAGACCAGGCAGAATGTGCCCGTGCCCGAACGCGTCCCAGCCCTCCCCTACCGCACGACCGCCCAGCTCACCGAGGGCCTCGACCACGTCCGCGCCGCCCCGGCCGACGCGGGCGTCGTCAGGCTCGTCGTACGCCGTCCCACCGCGGGCGAGCGCGAGGTCCTCGACGAGGGGCAGCTCGACCTGGCCCACGGGATGGTCGGCGACGACTGGCTCCCCCGCGCCAGGTCTCGGGCGATGGCCGACGGCCGTCACCTGGCCTCGCAGGTCAACGTGATGAGCGCTCGGATGGTGGCCCTGCTGGCCGAGAGCGCCGAGGAGCAGGCCTACGCCGGCGACCAGCTGTACCTCGACCTCGACATCTCGGTGGCCAACCTGCCCACGGGCTCGCGGCTGGAGTTCGGCGAACCGGGCGCGGATGGGCCGGTGCTCGAGGTCTCCGCCAAGCCCCACAACGGGTGCGCCAAGTTCGTGGCGCGCTACGGCGAGGACGCGGCGCGCTTCGTCAACAGCGAGACGGGCAAGGCCCTTCGCCTGCGCGGCTTCAACGCCCGGATCGTCGAGCCCGGTCGCGTGCGGCCGGGCGATGCCGTCCGCGTCGTGCTCCGGGGTGGTCTGGACGACCAGACCGCATCGCCTGCGGAGGTCTCCACGCCGGTCTAACGTCGAGCGGTGGCACCCGCTCCCCCCACGGAGGTCACCATGCACGCACGCCTGAGCCGCGCCATCGCGGTCACTCTCGCCGTCGGCGCACTCGTCGCCCCCGGCATCTCCAGCACTGCCGACGCCACACCCGGCCATGGCAACGCCAACGGCCACGGCAAGGGCCACTGCCGCGCCTTCCAGGCCCTCGGCGACGGCATCACCAATCCCGACGGCACCACCAGCGCCACCATCTACCGCGGCAGTCGTGAGCTCGGTACGACGACCGGCATGTTCACGCTCGGTGACACCGTCGACGACGTCACCGCCTTCACCGGGACGATCGTGTTCACCACCGCCAGCGGCACGCTCACCGCGCCTGTCGAGGGCACGCTGGACCTCGTCTCGGGCGAGTTCGGGGCGCGCTCCAGCACCGTGACCGGCACCGACGACTACGCGGACGTGACCGGCAAGCTGCGCGTCTGGGGCACCCAGAACCTCACCGACGGCACCTTCTCCGAGCACCTGCTCGCCAAGCTCTGCGTGCCGAAGAAGAAGCAGCACTGACCCTGCGGGGGGCACGGGGACTGAGAACCCGCTGAGCGCACCTTTTTCGGCCACGCCCAGCGGGCTCTCAGGCTGGTCACAGGTGAGGCCGCCAGCCTCGATGTCGTGACCGAGACACCGCATCCGCAGGATTCCCCCCAGCCCCAGTCCCCCCAGCCGCACCAACCACACCACGCGCCGTACCCGCCGTCGCCGTACGGCGACACGCACCCGTTGCCCGCCGTGGCCTACGCGCGCCCCATCCCGCCCGCGACCCCGGAGCGCAAGCGCAAGAGCCGTCCCGGCGCCTTCGCCGCCTCGGTCGTGGCCGCCGCGCTCCTGGTGGGCGCGGGCGCCGGAGTGGGCGGCGCCGCGGTGTGGACCTCGCAGCAGGACGCGTCGACCCCGTCCGCGTCAGCCCCGCGCTCGACCTCGCCGGTCGTCGACACCCCGGCCGCGGCGTCGGGCGACGGATCGGTCGAGCAGGTGGCCCAGAGCGTGCTGCCCTCGGTCGTCAGGATCGACGTGGCCGGCGCAGAGGGCCAGGGCTCGGGCTCCGGCATCATCTTGAGCTCCGACGGACTGATCCTCACCAACAACCACGTCGTCGCCGTGGCCGGCGACTCCGGCGAGATGCAGGTGGACTTCAACGACGGATCGCACGCCAAGGCCACGATCGTCGGGACCGACCCGCTCACCGACACCGCCGTGATCCAGGCCGAGGGCGTGAGTGGCCTCACGCCTGCCACGATCGGCTCGTCCGACTCGCTCCAGGTCGGGCAGGCCGTGGTGGCGATCGGCTCGCCCTTCGGCCTCGACTCCACCGTCACCACCGGCATCGTCAGCGCCCTCCAGCGCCCCGTCGACGTCGGCTCCGACGAGCAGGGCAACAGCACCGTCTACCCCGCCATCCAGACCGACGCGGCGATCAACCCCGGCAACAGCGGCGGAGCGCTCGTCGACATGGCCGGTCACGTCGTCGGCATCAACTCCTCGATCCGCACCGCCGGCGCCAGCGAGCCGGGTGCGGCCGCGGGGTCGATCGGCCTGGGGTTCGCGATCCCCATCGACGAGGTGATGGGCGTCATCGACCAGATGAAGAACGGTGAGACGCCGACCCACGCGCGGCTGGGCATCTCCGTGGAGGACGTCGCCAGCGGAGCCGGCGCGCTCGTCGAGGACGGCGCCCGGGTCAGCCAGGTCAGCGATGGCTCGGCGGCGAATGACGCCGGACTCAGCGACGGCGACATCATCACCAAGGTCGACGACACCCTGATCACTGGGGCCGACTCCCTGGTCGCGACGATCCGGTCGTACCGTCCCGGCGACGAGGTCACCGTGACCTACACGCGTGACGGCGACGAGCACGAGATCACCCTGGCGCTCGACTCCGACGCCACCAGCTCCAACTCATGACAACAAACGTTCACTGGCCATGACTGGCCGGGTGTGCTCAGTTCCCGAGGCGGCGTGCCACCTCGGTGAGCACGCCCGGCCAGTTGGCCTCGAACTCGTCCCGCGTCGCCACGTCCTCGAATCCCGTCTGCGTCAGGCGCACCCGCGACCCCTGGCCCGCCGGCTCGAACGTCAACATCACCTGCGTGGCGAACCGCTCGTGCCCCTCGTCGTCCTGGATGCGGGCGTGGTAGCCGAGCTCGACGCCCCGATGTACGTCGGTGACGGTGCGCTCCTCGCGGAACGGCGGGTTGGGCGCGGGGTCGAACCGGACGTGCCACCGGCCACCCACCCGCAGGTCGAGGTCGGAATCGGTCACCCACTCCGGCCGGTCGGTGTCGTAGAGCGCCACGAAGGCGTCGAAGCAGTCCTCCGGCGACGCGGCGATCTCCTGCTCGACGGCCAGGTCCCAGGTCTGGTCCATCCCCCGACCGTACGCCGACCGCGCGCGGCGAGGAGGTCAGCGCACCCGCTGCACCCGGCTCTCGTCCCAGACCGGCCCGTCGGACTCGTAGACCTCGCCGGACGCGCCGTACACGAGGAACCGGTCGAAGCCACGCGCGAACCAGCGGTCGTGGGTGACCGCGATGACCGTGCCCTCGAACGACTCCAGCCCGGCCTCGAGCGCCTCGGCCGACTGCACGTCGAGGTTGTCGGTGGGCTCGTCGAGCAGCAGCAGCGTCGCGCCGGACAGCTCGAGCAGCAGGATCTGGAAGCGCGCCTGCTGGCCGCCCGAGAGCGACTCGAACTTCTGTTCCGAGGCGTGGGCGAGCTCGTAGCGGTCGAGCACGCGGGCGGCCGCTTCGCGGCCCATGCCGTCACGGTGCTCGTCGCCGCGGTGCAGGATCTCCAGCAGCGTGCGCCCGATCAGCTCGGGGTGCTCGTGGGTCTGCACGAACCACCCGGGACGCACCCGTGCCCCGAGCTTGGCCTTGCCGGTGTGGTCGACGGCCTTGATGGGGACGACGGCGTCCACCGGCTGGTGCTCCTTGTCGGGGTCGCTGCCGCCGCGGGCGAGGAGACGGAGGAAGTGGGACTTCCCGGAGCCGTTGGAGCCGAGCACCGCGACCCGCTCGCCGTACCAGACCTCGAGGTCGAACGGCTTCATCAGCCCGGTCAGCTCGAGGTCTTCACACACCACCGCCCGCTTGCCCGTGCGGCCACCCTTGAGGCGCATCTTCACCTGCTGGTCGCGCGGCTGCTCGATCGGCGGGCCGGCCTCCTCGAACTTGCGCAGCCGCGTCACCGCGGCCTGGTAGCGCGAGGCCATCCCGTCGTTGTAGGCCGCCTTCTGCTTGTACATCAGCATCAGCGCCCTGAGCTTGGCGTGCTCCTCGTCCCAGCGGCGGCGCAGCTCCTCGAGGCGCTCGAACCGGTCCTTGCGCGCCTCGTGGTACGACGCGAAGCCGCCCGGGTGGGTCCAGACCAGGTTGCCGGCGGCGCCGAGCTCGACGGTGACGACGCGGGTCGCGGTGTTGTCGAGCAGCTCGCGGTCGTGGCTGATGTAGAGGATGGTCTTGTCGGACTCGCGGATCCGTCCCTCCAGCCAGATCTTGCCGGGCACGTCGAGGAAGTTGTCGGGCTCGTCGAGCAGCAGCACCTCGTCGGGACCGGCGAGCAGGTACTCCAGCACGAGCCGCTTCTGCTCGCCCCCGGAGAGCGTCTTGAGCGAGCGGTACTTCGCCCGGTCGTAGGGCACGCCCAGTCCCTTGACCGTGCAGACGTCCCAGACGACCTCGAGCTCGTAGCCGCCGGCGTCGGCGTAGTCGGCGAGGGCCGTGGCGTAGCGCATCTGCGTCGCCTCGTCGTCGGTCTCCATCAGCGCCCGCTCGCACCGGTCGACCTCGGCGGCCGCCGACCGGACCCGCGCCGGCGAGACCGACAGCAGGAGGTCGGCGACGTTGGGGTCGTCGCCGAGGCCGTGCCCGACCATCTGGCGCATCACACCCAGCCCGCCCGAGCGGGTCACCGCGCCGGCGCTCGGCGTCAGCTCGCCGGTGATGATCTTCAGCAGGGTGGTCTTGCCGGCCCCGTTGGCGCCGACCAGCGCGACCTTGGCGCCCTCGCCGACGCGGAACGAGACGTCGTCGAGCAGCACGCGGCCGTCCGGCAGCTCGAACCGGACACCCTGCACGTCGACGTGGCCCACAAACGTCGATTGTGCGGTACGACGTCCCGGTGCGGCACCCCGATTAGCTCGGGTACGACGGCAGGTACTTGTTGCGGGGGAGGTACTTGAACTTCCCGTGCACCGGATCGCTGCCCTGCCGGGCATCCGCGAGGACCGCGTCACGCGCCTTCTTGGCCCCTTGCTTGTCGACGCTCATCCGGGCCGCGATCAGGCCCGCGACCAGCGGGCTGGAGAAGGACGTGCCGCTCCACCTCGCGAGCCCGTTGTCGAACCTCCGGACATCGCCCTTGTTGGGCGCCTCGTGGCAGACGTAGCGGCCATAGGGGTAGACGTTGACCATGTTGCGACCGAGGGCGTAGACGTCTGCCGAGCGACCGTAGTTGGAGAAGCTCGAGACCTTGTTGTTGCGGTTCAGCGAGCCGACGCCCAGGACCCAGCCGAACGCCGCCGGGAAGAAGTCGCGCGGCGTGCCGTCGTTGCCGGCCGCCGCCACCAGCACGATGTCCTGGCCTGCGAATCCGACCCGCCGCAGGTGCCGGAACGCCGCCAGACCCTGGTTGTTGTACGTGTAGCAACCGGCCGACAGGTTGACGACCTGAGGACGCTTGCCCTTGGCTCGATCTGGACCGACCAGCCCGAGGATCGCCTGGGCTATGGCCACCTCGTCCAGCCCACCCCCTGGCATGGGTATCGACGCGTGCTCGATCGTCGCCTTCGGTGCCCGGTCGTGCAGGACGTGGGCCACGAACCGTGCGTGCCCGTCGTAGGCACCCAGGGCTGGGGGTCTCGGCGTGGGATTGGGCCCGAGCGGGTAGTCGCCGGTGTCGACCACAGCCACCCGCACGCCCTTGCCCGCTCCGTCGCGCGCGTTCTCCGGCGGCCAATGCCCGATGAGTCCGGTCTCCTCGGGCTCGGTCGCCGGGCAGATGCGGCTGTGCCCCTCTGGCGCAAGGTGGAGGATGTGGTTGGGCGTCACCACTCCTGGACCGATGTCCTCGTCGAACACGCTGAGCGCCTCGAGGAGGTCGGGCTGGCCTTCGTTGTTCACCGAGGCAGGCAACGGAATCCTGGACAGTCCTTCGAGAGGCTCGTCGACGTCACCGCCGGGACTCACGAAGATGTCGCCTCGTGAGCTGATCACGTCGAGGACCTCGCCCGACCTGCCGGACTCGACGAGGACCTGGTCGGGTACGTACAGGAGACCGGGGCCGTCGGGGGGGTCGAGGTCCCAGGCGACGTCGCCGCTCTTGAACTGGGCGAGCTGGTCGCGAAGTCGCTGCGCGGTCTCGAGATCTCGCGGATCGTCCACGCCAGGTGCCATCGGCCCTCCCAGTCAGCGACAATGCGCTGAGTTTCCAGACCTGAAGGTACCGGTGCGCCAGCCCACCGGGAAGGGCGCACATGGCCGTGACCGAGCCGACGACCGCGATGGAGATGCTCGCGCTCGCGATCGCCGACCCCCGCCGCGCCGAGGCCTGGGCCGAGCGGATGCTTTCCGAGGACGCCGATGCGTGGACCTTGTCGGTGGCGCGGCACGCGCGCGGCATCGTGCTCCGGGACCGGGGCCTGCTCGAGCCGGCGCTGGTGGAGCTCCGGTCTGGCGGTCCGGCTCGCCCGCCGTTCCGGTGACGTCGACCGCGAGTCCGACGTGCGCGCGACCCTCGGCTCCGTCCTCGCCCTGGCGGGGCGCACCGCCGCAGGCGTCGAACAGCTCGATCGGGCCGTTGCCTCGGTGGCCGACCCCGTTGTCGCTGCCAAGATCCTGGTGCGGCGCAGCTACGTGCGGTACCAGCTGCTCGGACAGCCGCACGAGGCTCTCGACGACCTGGCGCTCGCCCTGCCCAGGCTTCGTAACGCCGGCGAGCGCGTCTGGGAGGCACGCACGCTCAACCTGATGGGCCTGAGTCACATGGCCCTCGGTCAGGCCGACCGGGCGGCCGATGCCGTCGAGGAGGCGGAGCGGATCTACGGCGAGGAGGGTCAGCTGGTCGAGTCGGTCGTCACGCTGCAAAACCGAGGGGGGATTGCCTTCTGCCAAGGCAACCTGCCGCTGGCGCTCCGACTGTACGACGACGCCGCCGAGCGTTATGCGTCCGTCGACGAGGTGCCGAGGTCGCTGGTGAGCGACCGGTGCGAGGCCATGTTGACGGCGGGTCTTGCTCACGAGGCGGTCGAGCTGGTGTCCGCCGAAGTGACCCGCGTCGCCGAGTCGGGCAGCGACCACGCCAGGCTCCTGCTCGACCTGGCGATGGCGGAGCTGGCAGACCATCAGCCCGGTCCGGCCGTCGTGAGCGCGTCCAGGGCCTGGGCGCTGTTCACCCACCATCGTCTGGACTGGTGGGGCCTCAAGGCGGAGCTCTTCCTCCTCCTGGCTCGCCACCGCACCGGCACGCGCGGCAAGCGCCTGGCCGCCCGGACGGCCGCCAACGCCGTGGGGTTGGAGGCTCGCGGTTCCGAGGACGCTGCGCTGGCCTTCCTGCTCGCCGGAACCACCGCCGCCGAGGTCGGCCTCCCGTCGGCACCCGAGCTCTTCGGCCGCGCTGCCGAGTACCGCAGCCGATCAGCGGGGCTGGTACGAGTGACCGGGTGGTACGCCCGGGCAGAGGGACGCGAGCTGGCCGGCGACCGGCGCGGCGTCCTGGTCGCCTGCCGGCGGGGGCTCGAAGCCCTGGACGAACACCGCAGCACGCTCGGCAGCTCGGAGCTCCGGGCGCTGGCGAGCCGCCACGGCGACGGGCTGTCCGCGCTGGCCTTGCGGCACGCCGTCGAGAGCGGGCCCCGCACCCTGCTGGCCTGGAGCGAGCGCAGGCGCGCGACCGCGCTCTCCCAGCCGCCGGTTCACCCACCGGACGACGCAGACCTGGCCCGGGAGCTCGCCGCACTGCGCGACACGCGGCGCCGGCTTTTCGCAGCACGCGCCGACGGCTCGCCGACGGCTACGAGGCTGGACGCCGACCGCGCGCGACTCGAAGCGGCGATCCGTCGTCGTACCCATCACCTCGCGGGCGGGACCGCCAACGTCGAGCGGTTCGACACCGAGCGCCTTCTAGCTGACCTGGACGGCACGACGTTCGTCGAGCTCGTCGAGGTGGACCACGGCCTGCACGCGCTCGTCGTCGCACGCGGACGGGTCAGGAGGTTCGCGCTCGGCGGCGCGGAGGACGCCGAACAGGTCGTGAACTTCGCCCGCTTCGCCCTGCGGCAGGCGGCCCGAGGACGGCCGGCCGACCTGGACGACGTAGGCCGTCGGTTGGAGGCTGCCCTGCTCGGGGACGCAGTCCGAGCGCTGGGCGACGGTCCCGTCGTGGTCTCGCCGACGAGCCGGTTGCACGCCACCCCGTGGTCGTTGCTGCCCGCTCTGGCCGGCGTCCCGGTGAGCGTGGCGCCGTCGGCGACGCTGTGGCAGAGAGCGCGGGCGGCAGCGCCGAGTGACGGTGGGCGCGTGCTGGTCGCCGGTCCGGGACTCGAGTCCGGAGGGGCCGAGATCGACGTCCTGGTCGATCGCCATCCGGATGCCGTGCTGCTGAAGGGCGGCGGCGCAACCGTCGAGAGAGCCTTGGTCGCGCTGGATGGCGCGGCCGTGGCCCACGTCGCTGCGCACGGTCACTTCCGCGACGACAGCCCGATGTTCTCCTCGCTCGACCTCGATGACGGGCCGCTGACGGTGCACGACCTCGAGCGGCTCGACCGGGCGCCGCACCGGATGGTGCTATCGGCCTGCGAGTCGGGGGTGGTGGCGCCGATCGGCGCCGGGGAGATGCTCGGCCTGGTGACGGCCATGATCTCGATGGGGTCGGCAGGCGTCGTGTCGAGCGTGGCGAAGGTCAACGACCGGGCCACCGCCGAGCTGATGCTCGACGTGCACGCGGCGATGGACGAAGGCGACGACCTCGGGCACGTCCTGCTGCGGGCCCGAGAGGCGGCGCGTGGCGACCGGGTGCGCGAGGCGACGGCGGCGGCGTTCCTCGCGATGGGTGTCTGAGTCCTACAGAACCACCCATTCGGTGTGTCGCACGGTCCCGTCGATCTCGACGGCGAAGCGCACGGTGCCCGAGGCCTCGGGCAGCGAGAAGAAGCCCGAGGCGTCAGTGCGGGCCGTCCGGCTCTCGCCGTCGGCCCGCTCCATGGTCACCTCACCCATGCTCCCCGGAAGGAGTACCTGGCCGGTGAGCGTCGACCCGTCCACCTCGAGCTCGAGGGACATGCCGCTGCCCGCGAACGACAGGGTGCGCGCGTCCTCGTCGCCCCGGACCGCGGCCGTCGCCTGCAGGGACGAGTCGTGCATCAGGGTGAGCAGGTCCTCATCGACGGTGCGCCACGCGAACGCGCCGTACGCCGCCTGGCGTCGATGGTCCGGAACCTCGCGCTCCTGCCCGATCGCCGCCGCCAGTTCCGTCATGAGGCCCTCGTCTTCCATCCAAGAAGTCATCAGGACCGCCTCCTCACTCGACCACGGCCGAGGCCGCCACCAGGGCGCGCATCGCCCTGGTGTTCCGTAGTTGTTCCAGAGCCCGGGCCCGGGTCGGGCCGATGCTGCCTTTGGGGATGCCCAGCTTCGCGCTGATCTCGTCGTAGGAGACCGGTGGATCCAAGAGCAGGAGCTCGAGCAGCTCGCGCCGCCCGGCCGGGAGCTCGAGCAGGGCCGCGCGAAACGCCTGAGCCCGCTCGTCGCGGATCAGCTCCTCGTCGACCTCGGGCTGCTCGCCGACGAGATCGAGGACGTAGCCCTGCGGGTCCACGGGGGTGGAGCGCCCGCGCAGCCGGATGACTCGGAGCGCCTCGTTGCGCGCCGTCGTCACCAACCACCCGGGTAGAGCGCGCGGTTCGCGCAGGTCGCCGAGATGCTCGACGAGCCGCAGCCACACGGTCTGGTTGACGTCGTCCCCGTCAGCGGCCGAGAGCCTGAACTTCGCGATGACGGAGTTCACCAGGGGCAGGAAGCGATCCACGAGGGCGTTCCACGACGCCTGGTCGCCGGCCCGAGCGCGTGCGACCAGATCGTCGAGCTCAAGGGGCTCGTGCATCCGTGTCACCTCCACGTCTGCGCAACGATCTTCGATGGTCATCACATACGTCAGATCACCGACCGAGCCCGTTGATACATCGACGTCGAACCACAGTGGCACCGGTGGCTGAGCCCGGCAACCCACTATCCACTGCACGTATCTGAAGGGGTGGTTCCCGCGTCAGTGCTGTCACCGCCGAGAAAGCTCGCGCGGACAACCACGAAAGGCACCAACGCCATGAACAGCAAGATCAAGAACCGCACTCTCGGCGCCACCGCTCTGCTCGCCGTTCTCCTCGGGTCCGCCGCGTGCGGGAACGAGACGGTGACCGACAACGAGACCGGCACCCAGCCCGGCTTCGTGGCACGCAACTACCCGCCCTCGTCGGTCCCGCCGGTTCAGTACGGGGAGAAGAAGGGTCCCATCTCGGCGGACGCGGCCGAGCGCCAGGCCGCTGCCGAGAAGGCTCGTCAGGACCGCGCCTCCACCGAGCGGTGGGCTCGCGGCACCCAGGTCGAGGACAAGCTGAAGAGGTCGGGCCACCCGAGCCAGCCTTGAGCGAGGACGGGACGGCCATTCGGGGTCCGTCCCGTCCTTGGCGAACAGCCTCAGTGGGCTCCCGCGAGGTTGAGGCCGACGACGCCGGCGACGATCATCGCCAGGCTGGCGGCCTTGATCCAGGTGAAGTGCTCGCCCAGAAAGACCAGGCCGACCATGGCGACCAGGGCCGTGCCGGCACCGGCCCAGATGGCGTAGGCGACAGACACCGGCATCTGCTTGACCACCACGGTCAGCATCCAGATCGAGATCCCGTAGCCGGCCAGCACCACAGCGGCCCAGCCGGGGTTGGTGAAACCTTCGGCCTTGGGCAGCAGCGCTGTCGCGCCGACCTCGATCACGATCGCGACTGCCAACAGCAGGAACGCGCCGTACATGTCCGTCATCTCCTTCTGAACGTATGTAGCACTCGCTACATTCTCTCCTACTGTAGCACTCGCTACAATGATTTGATGCCCGACGAGTCGAGACGTGACGCACTTCTCGCAGCCTGCACCGACCACGTGCTGGAGGAGGGTCTGATCGGTCTCAGCCTCCGGCCGCTGGCCAAGGCAGTCGGCACGAGCGACCGGATGCTCATCTACCACTTCGGGAGCCGCGCCGGCCTGGTCGCAGCCATCATCGACGAGGCGACCGCGAGGTCCGTCGACTATCTGGGGGCCCTGCCGGCCCCGCGGACGGTCCGGGCAGGGGTGCTGCGGCTCTGGAAGGCCTACCTCGAGCCCCCGCTGCACGCCTGCAACCTGATCTACGTGCAGGCCGCGGCCAGTGGCTACCTCGGGCAGGAGCCCTACCGGAGCTCGGTCCGTGACAGCAACGCGCGCTGGGCGGCAGCCATGCGTGACTGGTTCGAGCGTTGCGGCGCGCCACGCCAGCGGGTCGACAGGATCACCCAGCTGGTGGAGTCGGCTCTCCTGGGCTTCCACGTCGACCTGACCACCGACAGCCCTGAGGAGCTCACCCGCGGCGTCCGCGACCTCGCCGACGCAGCCCAGGCGCTGGCCGGATAGATCCGCATCGGGTAGCCGGGCAATTCGTCACCCATCGGACGTATCTGGAGGGGTGGTTCCCGGGTCAGTGGTGTCACCCGCCGAAAAAGCTCGCGCGGACAATCCACGGAAGGAACCACCGCCATGAACAGCACCATCAAGCACCGCACTCTCGGCGCCACCGTTCTGCTCGCCGTCCTTCTCGGGTCCGCCGCCTGCGGCAACGAGACGGTGTCGGAGACCGACCCGGGCAACCAGCCGGCCGCCGTCTCCTCGAACGCGCCTCGCGGCACGTCCGCGGACCGCGCGGAGCGCGAGGCAGTCGAGAAGAAGGCTCGTCAGGACCAGGCCTCCACCGACCGGTGGGCCCGCGGCACCAACCACGGGAACCAGTACGCCGGCCACCCCGGGCGCCCCTGAAGAAGGACGGGACGGATCCTCCTCTCACAGGTCCGTCCCGTCCTTCGCCGTAGCGAACCCCCTACTGCCGGAGCATGTCGGGCATCGGCACCTCGCCCTCGACGCCCCCGCTCCAGCCAGGCGAGAGCACCCAGTAGAGGACGTCGGCGGTGAGGTCGTGCTCGTCGCCGTCCCAGCTGAAGCCGTGGCAGGCGTCCAAGGTCACCCGGCCCTGGGCCTCGGCCGAGCTCACCAAGACCACGGGTCCGGTGAGGGCCATGGTGCACATGCGGTCGCCCTTCGCGGGCGCCGCCTCGAGGGCCGCGAGGGCGTCCGCCGCGTCCTGCCCGGTGAGGACCTCGCTCTGCTCGAGCCAGTCGTCGATGCCGTAGCGGCACAGCCGCACCAGGCCCCCTGCGAGGTCGGGGCCTGCATCTGCGGCGTGCGCCGCGCACCCGTTGGCGTCGACGCTCGTGTTGCGCACGAACGACGCGAGGATCTCCTCGACGGTGGCGCGGTCGCGGGCGACCACCCACACCAGGTTGTCGCCCGAGCCCCGCTCGTACCCCATCCAGGCTCCGTCGGGGTAGACGGCGTGGTCGCCCTTCTCGTCGCCCGTCTCGTACTGCCAGATGTGACCTGGCTCGTAGGCGAGGTCCAGCGCCGACGCGTCCATGAACTGCACGCCGTAGCCCTGCTCGGGCGAGCACAGGATGTCCACCGACGCTCCCCCGGGCCGCTCCACGACCGGGTCGTCGAGGTCGCCGCCGCCGGCGCACCAGTCGCCCGGCGATCCGTGACCCCAGTCGGCTGGGACCGTGACGCTCAGGTCGCGCCAGGACTCGACCCGATCCGAGAGCGATGCGTCAGCCACGGGTGTGCGGTCGCTCCCGCCGTCACGACCGCCCAGCAGCGCGACACCGCCGACCACCCCCGCGACCGCGACCACCGCAGCGACCGAGGCGAGCGCCGTACGACGACGACGGGCGCCGGCGCGGCGACGTGCGGCCGGTGCCAGGCCGGCCGCATCGGGGGCGTCCTCGCCCGCCCGATGCAGAGCAGTCGTGAGGCGGTCCTCGAAGTCAGTCATTGTTCTCCTCCTCGCCGAGCGACGTGCGCAGGGCCGCGATCCCTCGGGAGACCCGCGACCGCACGCTGCCTTCCGCGACGCCGGTCAGGGCCGCGATCTCGGCGTACTCGAGCTGTTCGTAGTAGCGCAGCACCACGGCTACGCGCTGGGACTCGGGCAGTGCGAGGCAGGCGCGCCACACGCGGTCCTTCTCCCCGAGCTCCGGACCCGCGTCGACCCCGGAGCCGAAAGCCTCGGCCACCGGCGTCTCGCGCTTCCGGAACCGCCGCCACCACGAGGTGTGCGCGTTGACCACCATCCGGCGGACGTAGGCGTCGGGGTCGCCGACGGCGCGGATGTGCTCCCACCGCGGCAGCGCCCGGGCGAGCGCGTCCTGCACAGCGTCCTCGGCGTCGGCGCGGTTCCCCGTCAGCACGTAGGCGAGGCGCAGCAGACCCGGGCCGCGGGCTGCGACCCATTCGTCGAACTCGGCGGTCATCGTCGCCTCACCGTGCAGGAGGGCACTCACGCGGAACAGACGCTGGTCACTCCGGTTCTGTTGCGATCTCGCGGCCGATCTTGGACCGTGCCCAGAGGTTCACCCCGGAGTCGACGGCGTGCTTGTCGATCTCCGCGATCTCGTCCTCGGTCAGCGGCGGGAAGTCGAGGGCGTCGAGGTTGGTGTCGAGCTGCTCGACCGACGAGGCCCCGATCACGGCCGAGGTGACCCGGGGGTCGCGCAAAGCCCACTGGAGCGCGAGCTGGGCAAGCTTCTGGCCACGTCGCTGGGCGACCTCGTTCAGTGCGCGGACCCGGTCGAGCACCTCCTCGTCGAGCCCCGCGATGGTGGAGCCCTCACGCGCCGCCCGGGAGTCCTCCGGCACGCCGTCGAGGTAGCGGTCGGTGAGCAGACCTTGCGCCAGCGCCGTGAACACGATGCAACCCATGCCCTGCCGTTCGAGCTCGTCGAGCAGGTCAGGCTCGATCCAGCGGTTGAGCATCGAGTACGACGGCTGGTGGATCAGCAACGGAGTGCCGAGGTCGCGAGCGATCGCCGCGGCCTCACCGGTCTTCTCGGCCGAGTACGACGAGATCCCGGCGTACAGCGCCCGCCCGGACCGCACGGCCATGTCGAGGGCCATCATCGTCTCCTCGATCGGCGTCTCGGGGTCGAAGCGGTGGCTGTAGAAGATGTCGACGTAGTCGAGGCCCATCCGGCGCAGCGACTGGTCGAGCGAGGCGAGCACGTACTTGCGGGACCCGCCCCCCTGGCCGTAGGGGCCGGGCCACATGTCGTAGCCCGCCTTGGTGGAGATGACAAGCTCGTCGCGGTAGGGCTTGAAGTCGTCGGCGAAGTAGCGGCCGAAGTTCTCCTCGGCGCGTCCATAGGGCGGTCCGTAGTTGTTGGCCAGGTCGAAGTGGGTCACGCCGCGGTCGAAGGCCCGCCGCAGGATCGCTCGTTGCGTCTCCTCCGGCCTGTCGGTGCCGAAGTTCTGCCACAGCCCCAGGCTCAGCAGCGGCAGCTTCAGCCCGCTCCGGCCGGCGTAGCGGTAGTGGTCGGTGTCGTAGCGGTCTTCGGCGGCCTCGAACGTCATGCCGCCATCCTGCATCAGCGACGGGTCGCGACCAGGACCAGGTACTCCGCCTCGATGGTCCGCCCGCCGGCGAGGGCCTCGTCACCGAGGGTTGCGAGCGCGGCGTCGAGCGCCCGCGCCCGGCCGGGGTCCCCGGCGTGGAACTCGTACGTCGCGATGGTCGGGCCGTAGAAGGCCTTGAAGTAGTCGCGGAACTCGGCGCCCGACGCGAACCGGTCGAACGAGACGCGTCCCTTGACGGCTCGCAGGTCGCTGACCCGGTCGCCCAGAAGCCCGCGCACATGCCGCTCGCTGCCCCACAGCGGAGGTGGCTGGGCGCCTGGCGGCGGCGGCGCGGCGTACGGCCTCATGGTCGCGAACATCCGGCCGAGGAAGCCCTCCGGCGTCCAGCTCAGCAGGGCGATGGTGCCGCCCGGCCGGCACACCCGCACCAGCTGGTCGGCGGCGCGCTGGTGGTGCGGCGCGAACATGACGCCGAGACAGGAGAGCACCACGTCGAACGACGCGTCGTCGCACGGCAGCGCCTCGGCGTCCGCCTGCTCCCAACGGAGCGTCGCACCGACCTCGGCGGCCTCACGGCGTCCGGGCTCGAACAGCTCGGGCGTCAGGTCGGTGGCGACCACCTCCGCCCCGGTCAGGGCAGCCGGGATGGCTGCGTTCCCGGAGCCGGCCGCCACGTCGAGGACGCGCTGCCCCCGCGTGACGCCCGCGGCGCGCACGAGCTCGGGGCCCAGGCTCCAGATCAGGTCTTCGGCGAGGTGTGCGTAGTCACCCGACGCCCACATGGCACGGTGCTTGGCCTTCAGGGCCACATCGGCCGGGTCGGCGACGGTGGTGGTGATCGTGTTCATGCGGTGACGACACCCGGGGTCGGCGCACGGTTCCGTCCCGCTGGTTGAGGAGGGACGCTGGATCCATCTCGAGGGCCCGTCACCGCAACAGTGCAGCGAGAGGAGCGCCCTGGGCGCCGTGGGAGCCGAAGATCGCAATTCGGGGCCCGGCCCTCCGCGCCTCTTCACCCACCGGCGACGTCCGGTGCGTAGGGGGCACAGGTGGCCCGCCACGAGGTACCGAAACTTGGACCGAGGGCGATGAACCAAAGATGCCCGGGGAGACCCAGGGGCTCGTTGGGGCGTCGTGCCGGGCCACCCCGGACCAGTTCCCGACACCCCCCGCGCCCCGCACTCGGGCCACGGTGGCCCGGTACGTCGGGTCGACAGGCCCCGGGAGTTGGGCCACCCCGGCCCGATACGAGCGGGCCGACGACCAAGGCGTAGCCGTTGGTTGAGGAGGTCGCGCAGCGACCGTCACGACCCGGTGACCGAACGGGCAGCCGGTTCGCTCGACGCTGGGCGGGTAGGTCACCGCGATCTTCGGGTCAGGCGCTAGCGCGCCTTCCTCAACCAGCGGTCGGGCGCGACTCCAGCACTCTGAAGCCCTTGGCCGACGCCAGTCCGCTCGGTGGGGTAGCCCTGGTCGCCCAGCCAGCGTTGCAGGGAGTCGGCGCCGAGGTTCTTGCCGACCACCATCACCGCGCGGCCCTCCGGCGCGAGGCGGGCGAACCAGGTGAGCAGCAGCTCGTGCAGCGCGTCCTTGCCGATCCGGATGGGTGGGTTCGACCAGATCTCGTCGTACGTCGCGTCGCCCAGCCCTCCGTCCAGCACCGCGCTGGGCGTGACGGCGGCGTACCGGTCCGCGACACCCAGCGAGGCGGCGTTCTCGTTGGCGAGCAGGACCGCGCGTTCGTTGACGTCGATGCCGGTGACCGTGGTGGCCGGCGAGCAGGTGGCGACGGCCAGCCCGATCACGCCGTACCCGCAGCCGAGGTCGAGCACGCGCCCGCCCACCGGCGGCTCGGTCTCGCGGAACAGCACCGCCGTCCCGATGTCGAGCCGCCCGCGGGCGAAGACGCCGGAGCCGCTGGTGAGCGAGAGGCGCCTGCCCCAGACGGTGGCGACCACCGGCTGGCGGGTGAACGGGACGGCCGGGTCAGCGGAGAAGTAGTGGTCCTCGCTCACCCGGCCATCCTGCCGTGCTCGATCGAGCCAGCGTCACATCGGCATCAGCTCGTAGACGTCGACGGAGAAGTCCGCCGGCGCCTCGTCGAGGAACGGGTGCCCGTCGCACAGCACCCGCGCGTCGTCCAGGCTGTCGGCCTCGACGATCGTGTAGCCGGTGATCGGCAGAGCGTCGCCGGACCCGCCAACACGGGTGCGCGGCCCGGTCGGCGAGCCGAAGTCGCTCAGCTGCGACCCGACCTTGTTGCCCCAGCTCGTCCACTTCTGCATGGACTCCTCGGTGGGGGCCGACTGGGTGCTCGGGTCGACCTTGCCCTGGTAGACCAACAGGTACTTGCTCATCGTGTGCTCCTTCTTCCTTGCTCCGCCCTCGTGGCGGACGTCTCGGGTGTGTTGAGGTTGGGTTCAGGCGATCGGGGTGCGTCCGGCGTACGCCGCGAGCCGCTCGAGCGCACCGGCGTGGGGGCCGGGCTCGACCTCGTCGGCGAAGCTGCGGCCGCGACCGCTCGGGACGACGTCCTCGGCGAGCGTGCGGACGTAGGCGACCAGCCCGTCGCTGACCTTGAGCTCCTGGCCAGAGCCCTGCGCGAGGTCCCAGCCGTGCAGCATCAGCTCGACGGGGAGCAGCGCGGCCGCCGTCGCCGCGGGGAACTCTCGCCCGTTGGGCAGCACCACCACGCCCTCGAGACCGCGGGCGCGCCATCCCGCGACGGCCTGCGCGGTCATCACCGAGAGCTTGTTCTCCAGCGAGCCCTGCTCGGGGTTGGTCACCGTCGCGCCCGACATGCCGCCCACGTCGGCCATCGACTTCATCAGGTGGACGGCAACGTCGTGGCAGGTGAAGTCCGCGCACGGCGTGGCCTTGGGCTGGTCCTCGGCCGTCAGGGCGCGGAGCACCGGCTGCAGGGCAGCGAGCGCGGCTTCGGCCGCGGTGAGCGGGTCGGTCGGGTCGGCTGCCGAGGCCCACTCGTCCTGGCCCGCGTCGCCGGTGACGGCGACCCGGTCGAGCCGTTCGAAGAAGTGCACCCATCCCTCGGCGTGGCTGGCGGCCTGCTCGGCGTTCAGGCCCTCGTGCACCAGCGTTACTCGCGAGCCGGTCCCGACGGGCTCGATCGTGACGGTCACGGTCGAGGCGTCGGGCGGCAGGTCGTCGCTGCCCTCCCAGCCCCAGCCGAACACGACGCGTCGACCGGGCTCGACCTCGCGGTAGGTGCCGGCGGCGACGTGGCCCGGGATCACCGTGAACCGGTAGGCACCACCGGCCCTGAGGTCCACGGTCGCGCTCACCGTCTTCCAGCGCCGCAACCGCTCGGGCTCGGTGATCAGTGCGAAGGCCTCGTCGGGCGTGACGGGCAGGTCGCGGGTGATGGTGTAAGGCCCCGCGGAAGTGTCCGTGGTCGTGCTGGTCATCGTGGGAGTTCCTCTCCGTGGTGGGTGCGGCTGGCGGCGACCCGATGGGCGTCTGCCGCCAACAGGTCGAGCTCTTCGGTCCAGAACGACTCGATCTCGCGCTGGAGTCGGCGTACGCCGTCGTGCTCGACGCGGTAGAGCCGCTGCCGGCCCTGCTTCTCCGCGCTGACCAGCCCGGCATCGGCGAGCACTCCGAGGTGCTGGCTGATCGCGGACCGGGTCACCTCGAAGTGCGAGGCGAGGTCGTTGACGATCTGTGGCCGCCGCGCGAGCAGCTGCAGGATCCGCCGCCGAGTCGGCTCGGCTGCCGCGGCGAACGCGTCGGTCACCAGGAATACGTTAGCCGTCACTAACGCATTCGGCAAGGGTGGACACCGATTCAGACGACTGAATCGGTGTCGGCTCAGCGGCCGATGGCGATGACCGGGCGCCGTACGGGGTCGAGCACGCGCACCAGGTAGCGGAGCAGCCAACGAGGTGCGCTGACGCAGCCGGCTGTGGGGCCCCGGCCGTTGACGTGCAGGAAGATCCCGGACCCGCGGTGCCGGACCTGCTCACGGTTGAACGACGTGACCACGGCGTACTCGTACTGCCGCCCGAAGTCCGTGAGCCGCTCGCTGCTGTCGGGATGGCTGCTGGGCAGCCACCACCGGAACCCGCCCTGGGACTTGTTGCGGTAGCGGTTGTAGTAGGCGGACGCGTTGTCCTGCACCCAGTAGTCCCCCGGCCGGATGCGCCGGTAGGGCAGCTGCCACGTGTCGCCACGCGTGTGGGTGCCGAAGAACCACGGCAGGCCGAAGGTACCCAGCGGCGTGGTGCCGGTGCCCTGCCTCCGGTACGCCGCCCGCACCAGGCCGCCGTACCCGGTGCGGCCGTCGGCCACCTGGCGCCTCGCCTCCCACGGCCCGCCGGGCTGGCGCGTCCAGAAGGTGACGCGGGCGTGCCAGCCGTCGGTGTGCCTGACGGTCACGGCCTGCGTGGTGCGCTCGGTCGTGTGCACCCGCACGCCGTCGAGGGTGGCGTCGGCGTGCGCCGGCGCGGCCACCGCGAGCGAGGCGAAGACCAGCACGGGCGCCAGCCACCTCACGGCGCATCCTCCAACGTCCGCACGCTGCGAGCGGCCTCCGCCTGCGCGGCCAGGTCGTCGTCCGGCGGGTAGCCGACCTCCTCGAGCGTGAGCCCGTGGGGCGGCACCACGGTGACCGAGGGATCGCGCGTGGCCGCGGCCAGCACCTCGGCGGCCCACTCGGGCCGTCGGCGCCCCTCGCCGACCGCCACCAGGCAGCCGACCAGCGAACGCACCATGTGGTGGCAGAACGCATCCGCTCTCACGGTGCCGACCAGCAGGCCGGCGTCGTCGCGTTCCCACGACAGGTCGAGCAGGGTGCGGATCGTGGTCGCGCCCTCGCGCCGCTTGCAGAAGGACGCGAAGTCGTGCCGACCGAGCAGCATCGCCGAGGCGTCGTCCATCGCGTCGAGGTCGAGGGGGCGGCGCCAGGCCAGCACGTGTCCGCGGCTCAACGGGTCGACGTACTCGGGCCGGTCGGCGATCCGGTAGGCGTAGCGCCGCCAGCGGCCGAGAAGCGGGCGTCGAAGCCCTCCGGGGCGGCCACCACGCGACGTACCCGGATGTCGACGGGCAGGAGACCGTCGACGCGGCGCCGCAGCTGTTCTAGCTCGTGGACGTCCGGCTCGACGTCGACGTGCGCGACCTGGCCGCGTGCGTGCACTCCCGTGTCGGTACGGCCCGCGCACGTGACCGCGACCGACGGCACGCGGAGCACGGTGGCCAGGGCTGCCTCGAGATCGCCCTGCACCGTGCGCAGACCGTCCTGCCGGGCCCAGCCGTGGAAGCCGCTGCCGTCGTAGGCGAGGTCCATCCGCAGCCGCACGCCAGGCATTCTGTCAGGCAGTCTGCACCAGGCCCCCGCAATACTGGTGGGGTGCCTGAGAGGACTCCACCTAGCCATCATCATCGTCTCCCACGACAACGCGGCGTTCCTGGTCGACGAGTTCGGCCGCTACGCGCGCGACTACGACATCCGCCCGGCGACGTCGCCCAGCATCGCCTCCGACATCGCGACCGAGATCGAGGCAACGGGCGGTCAGGTCGCCATGTACGTCGCCGACTCCTCGCTCTTCCCGTCCGACGTCCCCTCGGACGAGCAGCACAACGTGCTGGCGGCGTTCCACGCCTGGCGCCAGGTGGTGCCGACCGCCAAGCGGCTCGTGGTCGCGCCGTGGGAGCGGTTCCTCGAGGACGCCAACCGGCTGCGCGCCGGGCTCGCGAAGGGCAAGTACGACGCCTACCTGCTGATGCCGCGCGGCGTCCGCGACGAGGAGTTCCACACCGCCGTGTGCGAGCTGCTGTCCGACTGGGGCTCGACGGTGGCCCTGCCGGAGGTCGAGACGGTGCGGCTGGTCTCTCCGCAGCAGGACGCGCTGACGCTGGCGATCCGCGACTTCCTGGACCGCATGGGCATGCCACACCGCGCCTACTCTCCCGACACGCGAGGTCGGCCGCGGCATCGATCGACCGCTACGACGGCGAGGAGGGCTGGCCGCTCGTGGACTCGCCGTACCACGAGGTGTTCGTACCCTCGAGCGTCCGCGAGGTGGCCGCCATGATCTACGGGCGGCCCGACACCATCGAGCTCGGCACGGTGGTCGACCTCTGCATCGTCGGCGCAGGACCCGCCGGCCTGGCAGCTGCGGTGTACGGCGCGTCCGAGGGCCTCTCGACGGTGGTGGTCGAGGCCGAGGCGGTCGGTGGGCAGGCCGGGACGTCGTCGATGATCCGCAACTACCTCGGCTTCCCGCGCGGCATCTCAGGCATGCGCCTGGCCCAGCGCGCCCGCAACCAGGCCATCCGGTTCGGGACCACGTTCTTCACCGGCTGGGAGGTCGGCGAGCTCACCTCCCACGACGACATCCACGTCGTGCACACCGACGGCGGGATCATCAAGGCGCGCTCGGTCGTGGTCGCGTCCGGGGTCGCCTACCGCAAGCTGCGCGCCCCGGGCATCGACGACCTGACCGGCCGTGGTGTGTTCTACGGCAGCGCCATGACAGCGGCCCGCGAGATGGAGGGCTACGACGTCGTGGTCGTCGGCGGCGGCAACTCCTCGGGCCAGGCGGCCATCCATCTCGCCCGTTTCGCGAAGTCCGTCACGATCATGGTCCGGCGCCACGGGCTCGGCGAGACGATGTCGCAGTACCTGATCAACGAGATCGAGTGGAACCCCCGCGTCAACGTGGCCACCCGCTGCGAGGTCGCGGCGGCCGGCGGCGACGGCCGCCTCGAGTGGCTCGACGTCAAGGACTGCGACACCGACGAGGTGATGCGCCGTAACGCCGAGGGCCTGTTCCTGCTGCTCGGCGCCGAGCCTCGCTGCGACTGGCTCCCAGCGGCCGTCGCCCGCGACGAGCGCGGCTTCGTGCTCACCGGCCGCGACGTGCCCAAGGCCCAGTGGGCCGACGGCCTGCCGCCCGAGAGCCTGGCGACGTCCGTCCCCGGCGTGTTCGCCGTCGGCGACATCCGGGCCGGCTCGATGAAGCGCGTCGCCGCGGCCAGCGGCGAGGGCTCGTCCGTCGTACCGCTGGTCCACGCCTGGCTCAGTGAGCCCGAGTAGAGGAGGCGCCATGCCTGAGGGGTTCCATGACGGCAGCCGTTCGCTGCAGGACCGGTTCGACACCCGAGCCATCGCCGACCGGATCGACGAGCTGCTCGTCCACGACACCATCGACGAGGGCGACCGCGCGTTCATCGAGGCCCGCGACATGTTCTTCCTCGCGACGGCCGACGCCGAAGGACGACCGACCTGCTCCTACAAGGGCGGCGAGCCTGGCTTCGTGCAGGTGGTCGACGAGCACACGCTGGCGTTCCCGAACTACGACGGGAACGGCATGTACCTCTCGACCGGCAACGTCCTGGCCAACCCCGCGGTCGGCATGTTGTTCATCGACCTCGAGCGCGGCCACCGGATGCGCCTGGAGGGTACGGCGACCGTCGAGCTCGACGACCCGCTGCTCGATGACTACCCGGAGGCCCAGTTCGTGGTCCGGGTCCGTGCACGGGCCGTCTATCCGAACTGCCCCCGCTACATCCACCGCTACCAGCTGGTGCGTCGGTCGCGGTTCGTGCCGCAGGAGGACTGCCTGACCCCGGTGCCGGAGTGGAAGCGCTCCGAGTGGGCCTTCGACGCCTTGCCCGAGAACGACCCCGCCCGCGACCCTGGCGGGCGCGACGTGCTCGGGCGGTGAAAGGCAGGCGGCGATCCGCTCGCCGAGTCACATCGCCCAGATTGCAGCACCTCGCGAGAATGAGGACCTGGGGAGGTTGTCGTGAACCAGCGAGGAACTTCGGGCTTCCGCCTACCCGCGGCCGGCGTTGAGTTTGTGCTCGTATTCCTGGGCGGACTGCATGAGCGGTCAGCCAGCTCACCGTCGACCTCGTACCTTCCTCACCGCCCTGGCTGGTACGCCGCGTGCCCGCACCGCCGCCGACGAGCACGCTCGCGAGCACTACCGCTGAGCGGACCCCTGACGACCTTGACTCGTCGGGGTCAGCAATGTGACGACTTGGACCGTGTGACCGTTGCGGTGGACCCCGTCAGCTGGCTCGTCTCGTCTGGCACGAACGTGGCGGTGACGGTGCAGGCCCCCGGGCTGAACTTCGGCAGCCGGACCGTCGCCTGGCCCGACACCACCGGCACGGTCACGGAGTTCTCGCCGGCCGAGAACTCGACGACACCGACAGGTGCCGTCCCGTCAGAGGTGACGATGATGGCGGTTGCCGTGTCGCCCTTGAGCGACAGCGAGGTGGTGGACGTGGCGGTGGTGGCGACGACATCCCACGAGTCGATGGTCGGGTTGTACGTGGGCGCCGACGAGTCGACGACACACGTTGCCGTCGTCGCGAGCCTAGGCCCGTTGGCGTCGTGGAAGGCCACGGTGATGTCGAGGCTCGTGACGGCGTATGTGTGGTGACCGAGCGCCGTCGCCGAGACCTCCATCGAGGTGGGCTCGCGTGGTCCACGTCCACGTCCCGGCGAGAGGCACCGCGATTGCCGGTGTGGGCTGGTACGTCGCCGGCTGCGCCACGCCATCCACGGCCGTGCCGAGGATGGCACCTGCGTACAGCACCGTGTATCCGCTGCGACACCGCCCAGCTACGGAACGACTCGGGCGCGGTGATGGTCGTGGTCGTCGACGCCGTGTCACTGGCGACCCCAAGAGCAGCGTCGCCGGCAGGTCGCTGATCGACGACGGCCGTGAACAGCGTACGACGACCGCCGTACCGAACCCCGGCCCGCTGACACGTATATGGCAGCGTCCCTGTCGACGCATCCGCCGCTGGCGCTGCTCAGCATGACTGCGGCGAGGACCCACGCCAGGCTGCGCCGGCCATGGAACCCGCGAGTCCTCATATGCCCTGGCCGCTGCTGCTGTTGCCGCTTCTATCCGATTGCTTCCCGACATGATGTGCTCCCCTTCGTACGACGCGTTCCCCCCACGCTAGGCACCCATCGGCATCTTGGGCAGGGACCAATGGCCCAGATGACTCCGGTCATCGGGCGCCTCCGAGGTCTTGAGTCCCGGGACCGTTCGCTCAGTCACGACGTCGCGATCGCCAGGCCCGAGCGGGGAGAGATGATGGGCGCGAAGACAGCCAGCACCGCACCGCCGCACCCCTGGGAGCCACATGCCGTCAACGCAGTTCACGGTCCACACCAGCCTGTCCCCGAGCGAGGTCCTGACCGTCCTGACCGACTTCGGGCCCGACCGGGCCAGCCGGTGGCCCAACATCGACGACGCGCACTTCAAGGTGCACGAGGTGGGCCCCACCTACGCAGAGGTCACCGAGGGCACATCAGCGGGCTGGGAGCGCGAGCGCTACGAATGGGACGCAGCCGCGGGCACCGTCACCATCGAGACGCTCGACTCGAACCTCTGGGGACCCGGCAGCGGCTGGCACTACGAGCTCACGCCGTCCGACGAGGGCACGGACGTACGGGTGCAGCTGAACCGCGTCCCCAAGTCGTTCGTGGGCCGACTGCTCGGTCTGCTCATCCCGGTCCTGGGCGCCCAGACGTTGGGCAAGCAGCTCACGTCGGTGTTCCGGAAGGCCGAGTCGAGCTGAGTCGGCCCCTGTGAACATGTGGTTGCTATTCGAACACATGTTCGATAGAGTGCTTTCGTCATGCTGCCCCCTCCGCCCTCCGACGACTCCGGCTTTCCGGACCTGTCCGGTCTGGACGCCGACGCGACGCTGACGCTCGCCGAGGAGGTGCTGCTGCGCCGCCGCCGCGCAGAGGTGGACGACCTCCGGCTGGTGGCGCACTGGGCGGCACTCAACTCCACGGACCCCCGCCGTACGACGGACGGCCGACGCGCCTGGTCCGAGGACCGGCTCGTCGAGGTGGGCGGTGAAGGTTCACCGAAGGTGCGCGAGTTCTGCATCGCCGAGATCGCCATGGTCCGCCAGGTCCACCCGCTCACCGGCCAGGCGGCCATCGCCGACGTGCTCGACCTGCAGCACCGCCTGCCGCTCGTCTGGGAGGTGGTGGAGTCGCTCCAGGCGGAGGCCTGGGTGGCGCGCAAGGTCGCGAGCATGACCCGCTCGGTCCCGCTCGCGACGATCGAGGTCGTCGACCGGGCGGTGTCGGCCATCATCGCGACAGAGTCTCCGAGCCGAGTTCTCGCCGTGGCCCAGGCCAAGATCATCGAGGCCGACCCGGCCACCCACGCCGCCAAGGTCGAGGCCGAGCGCCGCCGTCGCTACGTCACGTTGTCGCAGTCCGACGAGCAGGGGCTCCGCCACGTCATCGCCCGCGTCACCGCCGGCGACGCGGTGTGGGTCGACGCTCTGCTCGAGCGGATCGCCGACCTCATCGCCCCCGACCACCCCGACGACACCACCCGCGACGAGCTGCGCTCGATCGCCTTCGGTTGGCTCGCTCGTCCTGAGGAGCTGGTGGCGCTGCTCCAAGGCCGACGTGGGGAGGGGGCAGAACCCGCGAGACACGGACGCAAGGCCGTCCTCCACGTCCATCTCCACGAGGCCGCGCTGTCCGGCCTGACCGCCGGCGTTGCCCGCGTAGAGGGTCTGGGGCCGATGTCGCTGGCTCAGCTGCGCGATCTGCTCGGCCACGCCCACGTCACCGTCAAGCCGGTCAAGGACCTCGCCGACCGGGTGCGGCTCTCCTGCTACGAGCACCCCACCGACCTCAAGGAGCGGGTCCGCCTGATCACCGGCGGCGACCGGTTCCCCTACTCCGGCAGCGAGGGCCTCGGTGCCGACTTCGACCATCCCGATCCGTACCAGCCGGACGGTCCACCGGGTCAGACCGGCACCCACAACTCCGCGCCTCTCGGCCGTCGACATCATCGCTGGAAGACCCACGCCGGCTACACCAGCCGGCAGTGCGGCGATGGCCGCTACGTCTGGCGCACACCGCATGGGCGCTACTTCCTGGTCGATCATCGAGGCACTCGTCCCCTCGACCCTGCGCACGGTGCGCTGATCGCCGAGGCCCCGCCCGGCCTCGACCTCTACGTCCCCGACATCCGGCTCGAGCTGGTCGGCGACTAGAGCTCGTGCCGGTACGGCGGATCGGCCCCGGGCCTCGACACGGTGATGGCGGCGGCACGTGTGGCGAAGTCGAGCACGCCTTCGACCTGTGCGCGTGTCATGGCGCGGATCGCGCTGACCCCGCCGCCGAGCAGACCCCGGGAGCCGAGCTCGTCGAGCATGGCCGCGCCGAAGGTGTCACCCGCGCCGATGGTGTCGGCCACCGACACCGCGACCCCGGGGGCCGCGACGGCCAGCCCGTCGGCGTACCAGGCTGCTCCATCGGCGCCGCGCGTGACGACCACCGCGGCCGGACCCAGGGCGAGCAGGTGCTCGGCCGCAGCGGCCTCGGACTCGCCGGGATACAGCGCCTCGAGGTCCTCGTCGGACGCCTTCACGAGGTCGCTCAGGCGCACCGTCTCCTCGACCGTCTTCGCGATGGCCGGGCCGACCCCGGTGACGCTGGGCCGCATGTTGACGTCGTAGGACGTCGTGCTCGTGCCCCGCAGCCGCGCCATCAGCGCGCGCACGTCGTCACAGCCGGGCGTGATCACCGCGCCGAGCGAGCAGGCGTGCAGCGCCAGCGGGGGGTCACTCACCTCGACCGGCCCGATCCGCCAGTCGATGTCGAAGGTGTAGCGCGCCGAGCCGTCGGCCTGGAGCGTGGCCAGCGCCGACGACGTCCGCGGTACGACGTGCGGGTCGGTGGCGAGCCGGACGCCCGACCCGGCCAGGTGGTCGGCGATCAGCCGCCCGTGCTCGTCGTCGGCGAAGCTCGTCACGAACCCGGTGTCGCGGCCGAGCCGGGCCAGGGCGACGGCGACGTTGGCCGCGCTGCCGCCGGGGAAGGTCTCGGTCGAGCCGTCGTCGCGGTGCACGATGTCGACGAGGGACTCCCCCACCACCAGCACCCAGGCGTTCGGCTTGGCATTCATGAGCCGTGTCTAGCGGAAGCCGTGTGCCCACGCCACCGGCGTCTCGCCCCCCACAGATGACTGGCACCATGGCCCGCATGACGGGCGCGACCGAGACGACCACGGGGGCCCACTCGCGTCACGGCCAGCTAGGTGTGTCGGTGGCGCTCGTGGCCGGCGTGGCCCTGGTGCACCTGGTGATGGCCTACTACGTCGACTCGATCACGCCTGCCATCCTCGACCTCGTCACCCCGCTCCTCGGCCAGGAGGCTGCCCTTCTGGCGGTCAGCCTGACGGCGTGGCTGCCGCTGTTGGTCGTCGTGCTGCTCTGGGCCCGAGCACCTCGCCTCGGCTGGATCGCGGTCGCCGTCGGGGTCTGCGTCGCGACCCTGGGCTACCTGCGCGGCGCCGTCGTCGAGCGCCTGCTCGACACGGGTAACCAGGACGCAGCGCTGCGCTTCTTCGACTGGTACACGTGGACGCTGACGGCCCTGATCCCGCTGGGCGCGGCCCTGTGCTGGGGCATCGCCCGCCGCCACGGCACCGGCTGGTGGCCCGGTCTGCTGGTGGCGGCCGTCGTCGCGTCGTTCTTCCGCTGGCTCGACCTCGACGCGTTCGCCGACAGCAACCTTCGGTTCGCGTTCGCCGCGCTGGTCTACCACGTGCTCCCAGCCATCCTGGCCGGGCTGGCCTGCTGGTGGATCGACGTCCGGGAGGCGGCGGAGTGAGGCTCGACCCGGTCGACACCTCCGCGACGGAGCCGCCGTTCGAGCAGCTACGGCGCCAGATCGCGGCCCGGATCGGCTCGGGCGAGCTGCCCGCCGGCTCCCGGCTGCCCACCGTGCGGGCCCTGGCGGCCGAGGTCGGACTCGCGGTCAACACGGTCGCCAGGGTCTACCGCGAGCTGGAGGGCGACGGCGTCATCGTGACCGAGGGTCGGCGCGGCACCTTCGTCAGCCCGAGCGCAGCGGCGGCCGGCAGCGACGTGCGGGCGGCCGCCTCGTCGTACGTCGCGGCAGCGCGGCGTGCGGGGCTCGGCGTCACCGAGGCCGAGCGTCTCGTCCGGGACCACTGGCCACGCTGACGGGCCCGCCACCTCGAGGGTGACGGGCCCGTGCAAGCAACGGTCGGCTTGTCAGCCAGCCTTGACGAAACCGGCGTTCTCGGCGGCTTCCTCGGTCGTGAACCAGACCTCGGCGATGGTCTGGTCGTACCACTGGGAGTCCGGCGTGTGGTACTTGCCGGAGTCCTTGTTGCCCTTGATCGTGAACTCCTCCGACGGAGCGGCACCGTCCTCGAGCGCCACGGCGACGTCGTCGCCGAACTCGAGGTCCGCGAACTTCGCGACCAAGGACTCCTCGGCAGCGTCGGCGACGGTCTCCTCGGAGCCGACGTTGGTGTCGGTGTCCTCCTCGGTGACCGGCTCGCCGGTGAGCTCTGCCTTCGGCGCAGGCGTGGCAGCAGCCTTCTTGGCGGGCTTCTTGTCGGCCGGCTGGTAGGCCTCCTGCACCAGCTCGATCACCGCCATCGGGGCGTTGTCGCCCTTGCGGTTGCCGATCTTGGTGATGCGGGTGTAGCCGCCCGGACGCTCGGCCATCTTCGGCCCGATCTCGGTGAACAGCACGTGCACGACCGACTTGTCGCGGATGGTCTTGAGGACCTCGCGACGGTTGTGCAAGTCGCCCTTCTTGGCCTTGGTGATCAGCTTCTCCGCGACCGGTCGCAGCGTGCGCGCCCGGCTCTCGGTCGTGGTGATCTTGCCGTGCTCGAACAGCGCGGTCGCCAGGTTCGCCAGGATGTGGCGCTGGTGGGAGGCGCTGCCGCCGAGGCGGGGCCCCTTCTTGGGAGTAGGCATCTGGTCACTCGATTCTCTCGGGCCGTGTCAGGTACCCGGGTAGATGGAACTGCGGGTGGCTGTATCAGTACTGCTCGTCCTCGACGAACGCGTCGTCGTCGTCGTCGCCGTACGCCGCCAGGGCAGCGTGCGGGTCGAAGCCGGGAGCGCTGTCCTTGAGGGACAGGCCCATCTCGACCAGCTTGGCCTTGACCTCGTCGATCGACTTGGCACCGAAGTTGCGGATGTCGAGGAGGTCCTGCTCCGAGCGCGAGATGAGCTCACCCACGGTGTGGATGCCCTCGCGCTTGAGGCAGTTGTAGGAGCGGACCGTCAGCTGCAGGTCCTCGACCGGGAGGGCGAGGTCGGCGGCCAGCTGCTCGTCCACCGGCGACGGGCCGATGTCGATGCCCTCGGCCTCGACGTTGAGCTCGCGGGCGAGACCGAACAGCTCGACGAGGGTCTTGCCGGCCGAGGCGATCGCGTCGCGGGGACGGATCGACGGCTTGGTCTCGACGTCGATGACCAGCTTGTCGAAGTCGGTGCGCTGCTCGACACGGGTCGCCTCGACCTTGTAGGTCACCTTCAGCACGGGGCTGTAGATCGAGTCGACCGGCATCCGGCCGATCTCGTTGTCGGCGCCCTTGTTCTGGACGGCGGAGACGTAGCCGCGGCCACGCTCGACGACCAGCTCCATCTCCAGCTTGCCCTTGTCGGACAGGGTGGCGATCTTGAGGTCGGGGTTGTGCACCTCGACACCGGCAGGCGGCGCGATGTCGGCAGCGGTGACGTCACCGGGGCCCGACTTGCGCAGGTACATCGTGACGGGCTCGTCGTGCTCGGAGGAGACGACGAGGCCCTTGAGGTTGAGGATGACCTCGGTGACGTCTTCCTTGACGCCCTCGATGGTCGAGAACTCGTGGAGGACGGTGTCGACCTTGATGCTCGTGACCGAGGCACCGGGGATCGACGAGAGGAGGGTACGACGCAGGGAGTTGCCGAGCGTGTAGCCGAAGCCGGGCTCGAGTGGCTCGATGACGAAACGCGAACGGAACTCGTCGACCGACTCTTCCGACAGGGTGGGGCGCTGTGCGATGAGCACTTGTTCTTTCCTTTCCGGGTCCGACCGCTATTTGAAGGACCCGAACATTTGCAGTGGCGGCGAAGGGAGACGTCTTACTTCTTGGAGTAGTACTCCACGATGAGCTGCTCCTGGACCGGGATGTCGATCTGGGCCCTGACGGGCAGCTGGTGGACCAGGATGCGCATCCGCGACGGGATGGCCTCGAGCCAGGCGGGCACGATCCGCTCGCCGTGGGTCTCACGAGCCACGATGAACGGGGTCGTCTCCAGCGACTTCTCCCGCACGTCGATGACGTCGTGTGCGGTCACCTGGAACGACGGGATGTCCACCTTGCGGCCGTTGACGATGAAGTGGCCGTGGACGACCAGCTGGCGGGCGTGGCGGCGGGTGCGCGCGAAGCCGGCGCGGTAGACGACGTTGTCCAGGCGGCACTCCAGGAGCTGGAGGATGTTGTCACCGGTCTTGCCGGCGCGCCGCGAGGCCTCGGTGTAGTAGTTGTGGAACTGCTTCTCGAGGATGCCGTAGGTGTAGCGAGCCTTCTGCTTCTCGCGAAGCTGGAGGAGGTACTCGCTCTCCTTGATGCGGCCGCGGCCGTGCTGGCCGGGCGGGTAGGGGCGACGCTCGTAAGCCGAGTCGCCACCGACGAGGTCCACGCCGAGACGGCGGGACTTCTTGGTCATGGGGCCGGTGTAGCGGGCCATTAGCTCAGATCTCCTTCAGGCTCAGACGCGGCGGCGCTTGGGCGGACGGCAGCCGTTGTGCGGCGTCGGGGTCACGTCCTGGATGGTGCCGACCTCGAGGCCGATCGCACCCAGGGACCTGATCGCGGTCTCGCGGCCCGAGCCCGGGCCCTTGACGAAGACGTCGATCTTCTTCATTCCGTGGTCCATCGCCCGGCGCCCGGCGGCCTCGGCGGCCATCTGGGCCGCGAACGGCGTGGACTTGCGCGAGCCCTTGAAGCCGACGGTGCCGGCAGAGGCCCACGAGATCACCGCGCCCGAGGGGTCGGTGATGGTGACGATGGTGTTGTTGAACGTGCTCTTGATGTGGGCCTCGCCCACGGCGACGTTCTTCTTCTCCTTGCGGCGCACCTTCTTGGCGCCGGCCTGACGGCTCTTGGGAGGCATACGGTTCCTACTCCTACGGGGTTGAGCTGGTCTGGGGGATCGAGAGGGCTACTTGGCCTTCTTCTTGCCGGCGACGGTGCGCTTGGGACCCTTGCGGGTGCGAGCGTTGGTCTTGGTGCGCTGACCGCGGACCGGGAGGCCCTGACGGTGGCGGCGACCTTGGTAGCTGCCGATCTCGATCTTGCGGCGGATGTCGGCCTGGACCTCACGACGGAGGTCACCCTCGATCTTGAAGTTCGACTCGATCTCGTCGCGGAGCTTGACCAGCTCCTCGTCTCCCAGCTGGTGGACGCGGAGGTCGGGGCTGACGCCCGTGGCCTTCAGCACCTGCTGGGCGCGGGTACGGCCGATGCCGTAGATGTAGGTGAGTGCGACCTCGATGCGCTTGTCGCGCGGGAGGTCCACACCAACGAGGCGTGCCATGGGTGGCCTTTCGGTTTGCGCGGTGGTGTCTGTCGTGTCGCGTCCCCGCCCGCCTCGGGTGGGGCTCCGGCCACTGCTCCGGAGGTGCTTCACCGTCCTCGTCGAGGACGGCTAGCGATCACGTTGTGTGGTTCTTCAGTTGTGGTGGTGCGCTCAGCCCTGCCGCTGCTTGTGGCGCGGGTTCTCGCAGATCACCATGACGCGGCCGTGGCGACGGATCACCTTGCACTTGTCACAGATCTTCTTGACGCTGGGGTTGACCTTCACGGGGGAGGTCCTCTCAGTTCGGCTGACTACTTGTAGCGGTAGACGATCCGGCCACGGGTCAGGTCGTAGGGAGACAGCTCCACCACCACGCGGTCCTCGGGGAGGATCCGGATGTAGTGCTGGCGCATCTTGCCGCTGATGTGGGCGAGGACCTTGTGCCCGTTGCTGAGCTCCACTCGGAACATCGCATTGGGGAGGGCCTCCACAACGGTGCCCTCGATCTCGATCACGCCTTCCTTCTTCGGCATGTCCTCCGCAATCTGTTGGTGTCGTTTTCGTCTTCCGGCCAGGCCCGGGAACCGCCCCGCGCCCTGGCTGGCCAGGAAGCGGGTGGACCTCGTGGAGGTGCTCGGTCACCTCATCCGGGGCGCACAGCGATCTCCCACGTTTCGAGAGGTCGGAGGGCGCTCGGACAGCCGCGAGGCACGACAAAGCACGACCCACGTTGGGCCGACACGCCAGTCTAGACCCGGGCGTTCCCCCACCCAAATTCGCCAGCCCGACCTAACCGGTCTGGCTAACTGGTCTGGGTGACCACCATGAACGCCGACTGGCCGACCTCCTCCTCGTCCACGGTCAACGTGACGACGTAGCGGCCGGTCTGCATCAGTGGCAGGCCCTGGAAGTTGAAGGCGAACGGCACGAGCTGCTCCTGACCGCTGATCGCCTGCGGCGGCCGTCCGACGTTGAACCGGATCTCTCCGCCGACGCCCTCCGGGCCCGGCTGGGCGCCGTCCGGCAGCTCAGGGACCCGACCGTCCTCGGTCACGAACCTGAACCGCAGGACGTGCTCGGTGTTGGTGGCGGTCCAGGGGACCCGCACCAGGCCCGCGACCGCGAAGTTCGCGAGAAACGGGGGTGGGACGCCCGCCGGCACGACCATCCGGTCGATCCCGCCACCGGAGATGAACAACTTGCCGTCCGCGACCTGGGCGTGGTCGCACAGCATGCTCTCGACGTCCATCGGATCAGACTGCCCGCCGGAACGTCGTCAGGTTCAGCGCCGCCCGGATGCGCTGCCAGCGGCTGGCCGAGGCCGACATCGTCTCGCGCTCCTTGTCGACCTGCCGCCAGTAGGCCTCGGCCTCGCGGGGCCGCGGCACCCGGGGACCGAACACGTGGCTGTCGGCCTGGTGGGCGAGGGTCCGCGCGCCCGGAGAGACGATCCGGGCCGACTGCTCACGCCGGGTCACGCCGACTGCCACCGGGATCGGCTGCCCGAGATCGCGCGCGTGGTCCACCAGCTCGCGCCAGGCGCCGACGAAGCGCGCCGACACCTTGCCGCGAGTTCGCCGGCGACGCCTGCGCAGCAGCTTGGCGACGACCACCGAGGAGAGCAGGATCGTGATCGCGAGCACGGGGACGGCGACGAATCGCACCATCCGGCCCAGCCATCTCGAGACCGCGCCGGCCGCCTCGTCGGCGTCCTTCTTGGCTGTCGAGCGGTTCTTGCGCACCAACATGTCGGCGTCGTTCTGCTCGCCTGCCGTCGACGGCGGCGGGATCGGGGCCGGCGGCGGCACGACGCTGCCGCTGAGCTGCTGCTGGCGTGTGGTCTGCTGCTCGGCCGGTCGGTCGTCGTCCATGAACAGCTCGGTCGGCAGGGTGCGCCAGGTGCCGTCGGCGACCTGGAGCTCGACCCAGGCCTGCACGTCGGCACCGGTCACCACGCCGCCGTCGGGCACGACGGCACCGAAGACGACGCGGGCAGGAACGCCGATGCGGTTGGCGAGCAGGGCCATCCAGGCGGCGTACTGCTCGTCGTTGCCGACCAGGAACGGGGAGTTCACCCCGCCGGTGTCGTCGGTCAGCCGGTAGCGGTTGTGGCCCGCGTGGTAGATCTTCTCGCTCTCGATGACGCCGTCGGAGTACTTGCCCTCGGACTTGAGGTGACGGGCGACCGCGAGGACGCGGCGCATCGGCTGCCGCTCGCCCTCCGACCACTGCACCGCCTGGGTGTCGAGGAAGCCGGCGGCGCCGGCGGCCTCGCCGACGTTGCCCGAGGTCGCGGTCTCGGGCGTCAGCTCGTCGGACGGGCTGACGGCGGTGAAGGTGTAGACGTCGCCCGGCCGCGTGCCGGCCGGTACGACGGCCGAGGACGTGGCGAGGTTGTAGCGGAACGACTCCGAGAGCTCCTCCCGCTCGCCGGGCGCGAACTGGAGGGTCTGCAGCGCGCCGACGGTGGGCAGCCACACCCCACCCCAGCCCGGCCCGATGGTCACCCGCGCGTCGAGCGTCGAGCCCTCGACGGGGTTGTCGATGACGCTCGAGACGCGCTGGTAGGTGTCGGCGACGACACCGGGCTGGGCGTTGTTGCTCGCGCCCCACACGACGCCGTCGTAGCGGTCCAGCACGGCGAGGCGGACCCGGCTCCCGGCCGGCACGCCCTCGATCGTGAACAGCGTGGTGTCGTGCAGGTTGAGCGGGTTCTTCTGCCCTCGCGGCAGCTCGACGTAGCGGCGGAACGACGCCAGCGGCGAGGGGTACCGCCCCACGTCGAACGGCGGGTCGACGTGGGTGCGCAGGATGACGCGGCCCTCGTCGCTGCCGGCGGCCCAGGTGCCGACCGGGAGGGCGAGCAACCCCGCGACGCCGACCAGCGCCGCTCCGAGGCCGAGGCGGGCCAGCTTGCCCTGCGTGCTCCTCACCGGCGCGGACGTCGCGCGAGTAGCGCACGCCCAGCCACGCCAGGGCCAAGACGGCGAACACCGAGCCCTGCAGCCACAGGGCCTCGGGCCGGCCGACCCCGAGCAGGATGACCAGGGCCAGGAGGGCCAGCGGCGCGAGCAGCGGCAGCGGCGCGGCCAGCAGCGGGCGGCGCGTGCGGACCAGGCTGAGCACGGTGCCGAGCAGTCCCGTGACGAGCCCCATCAGGAACGGCAGCACCAGCAGCCGCGACTCGCCGTCGACCGGTGGCAGCGTGGTGAGGAGGTCCTTCCAGCCGTACAGCGCCTCGTCCACGAGCAGCCGCCAGCTCTCGGGGCCGGGCGCGGCGAGGTCCTGGGCACGCAGGCAGAGCACCGGGCCGAGCAGGAAGAACCAGGCCGCCACGCCCAGCACGGCCACCACGCTCGGCCAGCGCAGCACCACCGCGACGCCGAGGGTGGTCAGCACGGCGAGCAGCGCGCCCGTCATGCCGATCCACCAGAACTCGGACTCGGTGTAGGTCGACCCGAGGCCGACCAACGCGGTGCCGGTCAGCGCGAGCACGAACAGGGCGTCCACCACGACCGGGCGGGCCTGGCCCAGTGTCAGCCTGCGCAGGAGCCTCATCGCACGGACCACCTCAGCAGCGCGCCCAGGTCGGCCTTGTCGGCGACCTGGATCACGACGAGGCCACCGGTCTCGGTGACCCGGCTGTTCGCGCCGGGGTCGACGATCACGGCGTAGCGGCGTACTTCGGGAGGGAAGGCGGCGACCGCGCGCTGGAAGTCCTCGAAGTCGCCGGCCCCGCCGCTGACCAGGAACAGCAGGCTGGTGTCGGGCGAGACCACGGCGGCCCGGTGGGCCGAGGAGACCAGCCCGGCCGGTGCCGAAGTCGGCCCGGCAGACGGAGTCGAGGGCGAGGTGTCCGGTGACCCCGGAGGAGGCGCTGGTCCCGCACACGAACGAGGTGTCGAACTCGTCGAGCGTCGCCCGGACGATGATGGACGCGGCCACGGACATGGCGGTCTCGAAGTCCTGCGCGTCGGCCCACACGGTGGGGCTGTCGTCGACCACGAGCGTGACGTGGCTGCGCCGGGTGTCGAGGTACTGGCGCACGAGGAGCTGGCTGTCGTCGGCGACGGCCATCGCCTTGGCCGAGGAGCGCCAGTGCACGTGGCGCAGGTCGTCGCCGGGCACGTACTCGCGCAGGGCGTGGAAGGCCAGGTCGCTCTGGGAGACCGCGTCGGTCGAGACCCCCTCGAGGTCGCGCAGCAGGCCGGCGCCGAGGGAGTCCATCGGCACCATGGGCGGGCGCACCAGGATCTCGACCACGTCGGTCCACTCGACGTCGCGCGAGAGCATGCCCAGCGGGTCGCCGCGCCGGGTGGTCGCGGGACCTACGGGGATCACGCCGCGGTACTCGGTGCGGATCGTGAAGCTCTCCTCGTGGCTCTCGCCCGGGGCCAGGCGCGGGACGCCGTAGCGGTGCACCATCGAGCCGACCGGCAGCTCGAGTGTCGTCGGCAGCAGCCCGTGGGAGGCGATGTTGCGGACCCGGACCCCAGCGGCCACCGAGCCGCCGGCGATGACCCGCTCGGGCTGCAGGACCACGTCGACGTGGACGCGGGTGCGTCCCACGAGGAACGGCAGGGCCAGCACGAAGACCAGCAGGCAGGCGGCCGCCAGCACGGCGAGCTCACGCCAGCCGGTGGTGGCCGCGGCGACGACGAGGCCGACGCCGGCCACCAGCACCGTCCACCCCAGGGGGTTGACGATTCCGACCGGTCTGTCAGCGAGCCGGCGCAGGCGCGCCACCACGGTGTTCACGGTGTCCTCAAGCCACGCGATCGGTTGGTGGTGCGACGTTGTCGAGCAGCCGGGCGATCACCGTCTCGATGGTCACGCCGCTGAACTGCGCCTCGGCGTCGAGGAGCAACCGGTGGCACAAGACAGGCTCGGCCAGCTCCTTGACGTCGTCGGGCAGCACGTGGTCACGCCCGTCGGCGGCCGCCCAGGTCTTGGCGACGCGGACCAGCGCCAGGCAGCCACGGGCCGACAGGCCCAGCCGGACGTGCGGCTGGCGCCGCGACTCCTCGGCGAGCTCCGCGACGTAGGTCAGCACCGCGGGGTCGACGTAGACGTCGTCGGCCAGGCCGCTCATCTGGCCGATGGCGGCCGAGGTGATGACCGGCGTGACCAACGACGCGCGGTCGCGCACCTTGGCGTTGACCAGGAGCTCCACGGTCGCCGCGCGGTCGGGGTAGCCCACGCCCGTCTTCATCAGGAAGCGGTCGAGCTGGGCCTCCGGCAACCGGTAGGTGCCAGCCTGCTCGATGGGGTTCTGCGTCGCGATCACCAGGAACGGTCGACCGACGTTGTGGGCCACCCCGTCGACGGTGACGCGGTTCTCCTCCATCACCTCCAGCAGCGCCGACTGGGTCTTCGGCGACGCCCGGTTGATCTCGTCGGCCAGCACGATGGTGTGGAAGATCGGGCCCTGGTGGAACTCGAAGCTGCCCTTGTGCTGGTCGTAGACCGTCACGCCGGTGACGTCGGAGGGCAGCAGGTCGGGGGTGAACTGGATGCGGGCGTGGCTGCCCTGGATGGTGTTGGCCAGCGCCCTGGCCAGCATCGTCTTGCCCGTGCCGGGATAGTCCTCGAGGAGGATGTGACCCTCCGATAGCAGGCAGGTCAGCGCCAGCCGTACGACGCGGCGCTTGCCGAGCACGGCCTGCTCCATGTTGTCGGTCAGCTGGTCGAAGGTCTTCTTGAACCACTCGGCCTGTTGCTGGGAGATCGTCACGGGGGGCTCTTCTCTGTGGGCGAGTTACCAGGTGAACTGGATCTGGGCGTTCCTGACCGAGCGCGTTCAAGCATCGGACGGCGACCGTGCCGCCGGGGGTGCCGTAGTAGTCGACGGTGTCCAGGTCGGCCAGGGGTCGTAGGGACGGTCGGGGCCGTTGTTGACCGAGCAGAACACTGCCGTGCCGGGCACGTCGGTGCGCCAGTTGTGAAGCGCGAAGTGGACGAAGGCGCACGAGGCGTCGGTGCACTTCGGCCCGCCGACCAGCGCCTGTCGCACGGCGGCAGTCCGGCGGCAGGCGTCGTCGTTGCAGGCAGCGCCCTTCGAGCCCACCACGGACGGCGGCGGCGGGGGCTCGGTGGTAGCCGAGTTGGTCGCCGTCACCGGCCCGCGGGACAGGCTGGCATCGGACAGCGTGACGGTCACCGTCTCGGTCTCCTGGTAGTCGAACTCCATCGCGCTGGTCGTGAACGTGGAGACGCCGATCGGCACCGCGAACTCCTGGAACGGCCCCTGTCGCTGGTCACGAGCAGCGTCGCCTCGTGGCCGTTGCTGTCGACCTCGATGGTCCACGAGACCGTGCGCACGTTGATGGTCGGCGTGATGCTGTGGATGTGCGCGGCCGAGAGCGGGCCGTAGGTCTGGACGTTCTGGGCCGACGACTGGGTGCACGCACCGCCCTCGTTGCAGACCTCGAGCGAGACCGCGTGGGGGCCGAGGTTGTCGGGCACCTCGAACACGGCGTCCATGCTTCCGGTGCCGGTGGCCTGGTGGACCTTGGCGCCGTCGACGTAGATCCGCACGATCGACTCCTGCACCCCGCGAGGCAGGGACGGTGAAGCCGGCGCGGGCCTGGTTGTTGTTGCCGGTCGCCAGCACGCTCCACGCGCTCCACGACGCGGGCTTGCCGGTCGCGCGCCACTGGGTGGCCGGGCCCAGGTCGGACACCTCACCGCCGCCGTTCCTCGCCCGGACCGCGAAGTCGAAGACGTGGCCGTTGTAGGTCAGGTTGGTGTTGTCGCAGACCCGGGCGCTGATGTCGCTGCACGCGGCGATCGGCTCGTTGTCGCGATAGACGGTGTAGTGCACGGGACCTGGGCCGTTGGCGTCGACCGCGGGCCAGGTGAGGGTCACCGCGCCGGCCGCACCCGCCGTCTCCTGGTCGGTCAGGGTCGGCGGTGGCGGCGTGAAGGGCTTGCCGACGGGCTGGAACGGCTCGGACCTCAGGCCGGTCCCGAAGGTGAACACTTGCGCGGGACCACCTCGAAGACGTACTGCAGGTGGTTGTCGAGGCCGGTGATCGTCGCTCTCGGCACGGTGACGACAGCTCCCGCCGGCCCACCGGACGACGTAGGTGACCTGGGCCCCACCCTTGGTCTCGACGGGTACCCACGCGATCTTCAACGTCTGGTCACCGGCCTCCACCAGGCGGATCCGGCCGAACAGGTCGATCGGGTCATCGGGCTTCGCGCCGATCGACGGACTGCTCCAGTCCGAGAAGCCGACGGCGTTGTGGGCGCGCACGCTGAACCGGTACGTCGTGCCGTTGGCGAGGCCGGTGATGGTGCAGGAGCTGGTCCGGCACCGGTCGACG
>CAVWXS010000043.1:0-143006 GCA_963758885.1 uncultured Actinomycetota bacterium | reverse complement strand
AGTACGCCGTGTGAGCGTTGCCGTCACTTGTGACGCGAGCGGACGCGTGCTCGAGGGATTTCGCCGTCCGTTGGGGTCGCAAGTGCAGGTTTCCCCGGTCGGCCGGGGAAACCTGCACCGCTAGCGTGACGGCATGAGGAGCGCGCACACGGTCGACCAGGTGCGGGCGGCGGAGCGGGAGCTGATGGCAAGGTTGCCGGAGGGGGCGCTGATGCAGCGGGCGGCCTCGGGGCTGGCGAGCGCGGTGCTCGACCTGCTGGGGCACGGCTACGGCGCGCGGGTGGTGCTGCTGGTCGGCAGCGGCGACAACGGCGGTGACGCGTTGTACGCCGGCGCGTTGTTGGCCCGGCGAGGGTGCCGGGTCAGCGCCTGGCTGCTGTCGGACCACCCGCACGAGGGCGGACTGGCCGCGCTGACCCGGGCAGGCGGTCGCAGCGTCACCGAGGCGCCGCGAGCAGCAGCAGGACCTGGTGGTCGACGGCATCGTCGGCATCGGCGGCCGCCCAGGCCTCAAGCCCGAGGCCCAGGCCGCGGTCGAGGCACTCGCAGGGGTACCGGTCGTCGCCGTCGACGTCCCGTCCGGGGTCGACGTCGACACGGGCGAGGTCGGCGCAACGGCGGTGCGGGCCGAGGTGACGGTCACCTTCGGGACCTACAAGGTGGCGCTGCTCGCCGACCCCGCGGCCTCCCACGCCGGCGTGGTGCACCTCGTCCCTCTGTCCACATCCGGCGGGCTCGACATCGGGCTCGACCTCCCCGACGCGGCCGTCGAGAGCCTCCAGCCCGATGACGTGGCGGCGCTGCTGCCGCTCCCCGAGGGCACGCGCACAAGTACACGCGGGGCGTGGTCGGCGTGCGAGCCGGCTCGGTGACCTACCCCGGCGCCGGCGTGCTCTGCGTAGCGGGGGCGGCGTCCGGGCTGTGTGGCATGGTCCGCTACGTCGCCGGCGCTCGCGACGAGGTGATCGCGGCCCACCCTGACGTGGTCGTCGAGAACGGCAAGGTGCAGGCCTGGACCATCGGCTCGGGCGGCGGCCCCGGCGTCGCGACGATGCTTGCCGAGGCGCTGCTCGACGGCGTACCCGTGGTGGTCGACGCCGACGCGTTGGCGCTGGTCGACGGTCCGCTGACCGTGCCCGCCGTCCTCACCCCGCACGCCGGCGAGCTCTCCCGGATGACGGGGGCGCCGCGGGCAGAGATCGAGGCCGCGCCGTTGCGGCACGCTCGCGAGGCCGCGGCCAGGTACGACGCCGTGGTGCTGCTCAAGGGCCGGCGCACCGTCGTCGCCCGGCCCGACGGCCGGGCGCGGATCACCAGCACCGGGGTGCCCTGGCTCGCCACCGCCGGGGCGGGCGACGTGCTCTCGGGGATGATCGGCGCCCTGCTGGCCGCCGGGCTCGAGCCGTACGACGCGGCGTCCGTGGGCTCGTGGCTGCACGGCGCCGCGGCGACGTACGCCTCGCAGGGCGGGCCGATCACCGCGCCGGACGTGGCGCGGGCGATCCCCGCCGTTGTGCGGGACCTGCCCAACACTCGGCTCTGAAACACTTGGGACATGCGTCCGGAGATCGTGGTCGACCTGGCTGCGGTCCGTCACAACGTCCGGACGCTGGCCGCTCTGGTCGCCCCGGCCGCGATGATGACCATCGTCAAGGCCGACGCCTACGGCCACGGCATCGTCGAGGTCGCGCGCGCGTCCCGTGCAGGCGGTGCCGGATGGCTGGGAGTGGCCACGGTCGCCGAGGCGCTCGCCCTCCGCGAAGCCGGTGACTCCGGCCGGCTGCTGTGCTGGCTCACCCTCCCTGCCGACGTCGAGGACGGCTCGCTGGGCCGGGCGGTGCAGGCCGACGTCGACGTGACGGCGTACACCGTCGAACGCCTGGACGAGATCGTCGCCGCGGCCGCCGGAGCGCGCGTCCAGCTCAAGGTCGACACCGGCCTGTCGCGCGGGGGTTCGACGCTCGACGCCTGGCCCGCCCTGGTGGCCCGGGCCGCCGAGCACGAGCGCGCGGGCCGGGCCCGGGTCACCGGGATCTGGTCCCACTTCGCGTGCAGCGACGAACCTGCGCATCCCGCCAACGACCTGCAGGAGCAACGGTTCCACGAGGCGCTGCGGATCGCGGAGGACGCCGGCCTGCGCCCCGAGGTGCGCCACCTGGCCAACTCCGCCGCCGCGATCCTGCGGCCGAGCAGCCGGTTCGACCTGGTGCGGTGCGGCCTGCGCGTCGTACGGGCTGGACCCCGCGCCCGGCTTCACGCCCGACCTCGGGCTGCGTCCCGCGATGTCCGTGCTGGCACCGCTGGCGCTGGTCAAGCGGATCGACAAGGGCGAGGGGGTCTCCTACGGCCACGCCTGGGTCGCCGACGAGGAGACCACGGTCGGGCTGGTGCCGGTCGGGTACGGCGACGGCGTACCCCGCCACGGCAGCAACACGCTCGAGGTCTCGGTCGGCGGTGTACGCCGCCGCGTGCGTGGCAGCGTCTGCATGGACCAGGTCGTGGTCGACCTCGGTGGCGAGCTGCCGCCGCTGGATGCGGAGGTCGTGCTCTTCGGTACCGGTGACCACGGCGAACCCACCGCCCAGGACTGGGCGGAGGCATGCGGGACGATCTCCTACGAGATCGTCACCCGCATCGGCGGCCGCCTCCAGCGCCGCTACGAAGGAGACCACCAGTGAGCACCACCCGCCGCGTTCTCGGGCTCGCGGCCGGCGCCGTCGGCGTGGCGGCCGCCGGCACCGCGCTGCGCGTCGCGCAGCGGCGCCGGATCATCGCCCGGCGAGGCGTCGGCGACAAGACGCCCTTCGGCTCGCTGCGCGCGGATCCGCTGACCGTCGTCGCCGACGACGGCGTTCCGCTGCACGTCGAGATCGACGAGCTCGAGCCCGCGCTGGTGAGCGGCAAGGGGCTGCGAGCCCGCCGCCGCCACGCCGAGCTGACGGTGGTGTTCGTGCACGGTTACGCCCTCAACCTCGACTCGTGGCACTTCCAGCGCGCGGCCTACCGCGGCCTGGTCCGCACCGTCTACTACGACCAGCGCTCCCACGGGCGTTCCGGGCGGTCCACCGAGGACAACGCCAACATCGAGCAGACCGGCAAGGACCTGCTGCGCGTGCTCGACGAGGCCGTCCCCGAAGGCCCTGTCGTGCTGGTGGGGCACTCGATGGGTGGCATGACGGTCGTCGCGCTCGCCGAGGAGCACCCTGAGCTGTTCGGCGACCGGGTCGTCGGCGTCGGGTTGATCGCCACCACCGCCGGCGGCGTCGACCCGCACCGCATCGTGCTGCCGCTGCTGCCCTCGACGGTGGGCGGGCAGCTCGCCCAGCGACTCGTGGCGGGCCTGGCGCGAGGGCACCGGACCGTCGACCGGTTCCGCAGGATCGGGCGGTCGGTGGCGCTCGTGGCGACCGACGAGCTGTCCTTCGGCGACGCCGTACCCGCCCGCTACGTCGAGTTCGTCCACGACATGCTCTCCGCCACGCCGTTCGGGGTGGTGGCCGACTTCTTCCCGACCTTCGGCACGATCGACAAGTTCGAGACCGTGCACGCGATGAGCAGCGTGCCGGCGGCGATCATCTGCGGCACCCGCGACAGGCTCACGCCGATCGAGCACAGCCGCAAGCTGCACGAGCTGATCGAGGGATCCACGATGCTCGAGTGCGAGGGCGCCGGCCACATGGTGATGCTCGAGCGTCACGACCAGGTCAACGCCGAGCTCGACCAGCTCCTGGCCGCCGCCGGTGACCTGGTCGACCAGTCATGAGCGAGAGATGACCCTCGTCGTACGCCGCGTGGGCGCCGACGCCGCGGCCGCCGTGCACGCGGTGGTGCGGGCAGCGTTCGGCGCCAGGCCGCCGCTCGACCCGCCCGCCGACGCGATGGCCGAGACACAGGAGTCGGTGGCCGCCGCACTGGCGATGGGCGGCGGTTTGCTCGCGACCCTCGAGGGACACCCGGTGGGGGCGCTGGTGATGGAGCACGACGGGACCCCAGGCCGTCGGACCGTCTGGTTGCGCCGCTTCGGCGTGGTCCCCTCCGCCCAGCGGCTCGGCGTGGCGGGCGCTCTGGTCGCCGAGGCGCTCTCGATCGTCGACGGCGACGAGGTGGCCGTCGTGGCCCGCGAGGAGCTGCCCGCGACCATCGACTTCTGGCGGGGTCACGGGTTCGTGCAGGGCGCGCGCCGGTCGCCGTACGTCGAGCTGCGGCGCGTCGTCCCGCGCACCCTGCCGGCTCCCGACGCCGACAGCATGCGCGACCTCGGCCGGATGGTCGCCGGACTCCTCCGCGCCGGCGACCTCGTCGTGCTCTCGGGAGAGCTGGGCGCCGGCAAGACCACGTTCACCCAAGGGCTCGGGTCAGGCCTGGACCATGGGCGGGGTGTGCGCGGCGACGTGACGTCGCCGACGTTCGTGATCGCCCGCGTGCACCCGTCGCTGTCGGGCGGGCCGGCTCTCGTGCACGTCGACGCATACCGTCTCGGCGGCATCGGCGAGCTCGACGACCTCGACCTCGACACCTCCCTCGACGAGGCGGTCACCGTGGTCGAGTGGGGCGTCGGCATCGCCGAGGGCCTGGCCGAGTCGCGACTCGAGGTCCGGATCGCCCGGGGGGCCACCGCCCCCGATCCCGACGACCCCGACGCCCTCGACCCCCGCACCGTCACCCTCGTCCCCGTCGGCGCGCGCTGGCTGGGTGTCACCTGGCCGACGCCCCTCGCTGGTTGAGGTGCGAGGAGCGCCAGCGACGAGCCACGAAATCCGGTGAGTTCGAAGGTGTGGTTTCGAGGCTCGGGCCTGGCGGCCCTCGCGCCTCAACCACCGAAGGGGCGGGGCCATCGCCCTCGCCCGCGAGCGCGGCGAGCAACGCCGCGACCCGGTCGCCGGGGACGGCCTGACCCTGCCAGGCCACCCCGTCGAGCAGCGTGAGGGCGGTGGGCACCCGGCCAGGATAGGAGTGCCTGTGTGGGCCCTGGACGTCGCCGTTACGGTGTGCGTTGAATGTCTGTTCAGCCGCGATGGTCTCGAGGCTCGGGCCTGGCGGCCCTCGCACCTCGACCGACGACAAGAGGAGTCACATGCCGCACCAGGTCAAGGCCGTCGTCGCCCGGAGCAAGGGAGCGCCGGTCAGCGTCGAGACCATCAACGTCCCCGATCCCGGCCCGGGCGAGGCGCTCGTGCAGGTGCAGGCCTGCGGCGTGTGCCACACCGACCTGCACTACCGCGAGGGCGGCATCAACGACGACTTCCCGTTCCTCCTCGGGCACGAGGCCTCCGGCATCGTCGAGGCCGTCGGCGAGGGTGTCACCGGCCTCGAGCCCGGCGACTTCGTGGTGCTCAACTGGCGCGCGGTGTGCGGCAGCTGCCGGGCCTGCCTGCGCGGCGAGCCGTGGTACTGCTTCGCGACGTTCAACGCCACCCAGAAGATGACGCTGGCTGAAGGTGAGGGAGCCGGCACGCCGTTGTCCCCGGCGCTGGGGATCGGCGCGTTCGCGGAGAAGACCCTGGTCGCAGCCGGTCAGTGCACCAAGGTCGACGCGTCGGCCCGGCCGGCTGCGGTCGGCCTGCTCGGGTGCGGCGTGATGGCGGGTCTGGGGGCCGCGATCAACACCGGCAACGTGACCCGCGGCAAGTCCGTCGCCGTGATCGGCTGCGGCGGCGTGGGCGCGGCCGCGGTGGCGGGCTCGGTGCTCGCGGGTGCCGGCACGGTGATCGCCGTCGACATCGACGACCGCAAGCTGGAGGGGGCCCGCAAGATGGGCGCCACCCACACGGTCAACTCCACCTCGCAGGACCCGGTCGAGGCGATCCAGGCACTCACCGGCGGCCACGGCGCAGATGTCGTGATCGACGCCGTCGGCCGGCCCGAGACCTGGAAGCAGGGCTTCTACGCCCGTGACCTGGCCGGCACGCTCGTCCTGGTCGGCGTACCGACCCCCGACATGAAGATCCCCGACATCCCGCTGATCGACGTGTTCGGCCGGGGCGGGGCGCTGAAGTCCAGCTGGTACGGCGACTGCCTGCCGACGCGCGACTTCCCGCTGCTCGTCGACCTCTACCAACAGGGCCGGCTCGACCTCGACGCCTTCGTGACCGAGGAGATCGGTATCGACGGGGTCGAAGCGGCGTTCGAGAAGATGCACGGCGGCAACGTGCTGCGCTCGGTGGTCCTGTTCTGATGGGCGGAGCCTGATGCTGCGGGTAGACCACGCCGTGACGAGTGGCACCTTCTCGCTGGACGGCCAGACGTTTGACGTCGACAACAACGTGTGGGTGGTCGGTGACGACACCGAGTGCATCGTGGTGGACGCGCCTCACTCGGTCGACGACATCCTGTCCGTCGTGGGGTCACGCAAGGTCAAGGCCATCGTGTGCACCCACGCCCACGACGACCACGTGCGAGTCGCCCCGGCGCTGCGCGAGGCCACGGTCGCGCCGATCCTGCTGCACCCCGACGACCGGCCACTGTGGGAGCTCACCCACAGCGACTACCTCTGGGACGTCGACCTCGCCGACGACCAGGTGATCACGGTCGCGGGTGAGGACGTCCGGGTCCTGCACACGCCGGGCCACGCGCCGGGCGCGGTCTGCCTGTACCTGCCTTCGATGGCCTGCGTGTTCACCGGCGACACGCTGTTCGAGGGTGGTCCTGGCGCGACCGGGCGGTCGTTCAGCGACGAGGACCTGATCAAGGAGTCGATCCGGGCGCGGCTCTTCGCGCTGCCCGACGACACCGTCGTCCACACCGGCCACGGGCCCGACACCACCATCGGCGCCGAGCGCGCCAACTTGGCTCTGTGACCCGGATTGTCGCGCTCGGCCGGTCCCGGCACCAGATCGGGGGTCACGGGCTGCGGGCATACCCGGTCGAGCACGGGGTATCCCGACATCCCGACCGCGCGTCGCCCGAGCCGCAACACCAAGAACCCTGCGACCAGCGAGCCGAGGGTGCCGAGCGCCATGTCGAGCAGGGTGTCCTCGTAGGCCGTGTCGAGCTCGGTGCCGTGGCGGATGAAGGTGTACCACTCGCCGAGCTCCCAGCCGAGGGCCAGCAGGCAGCCGAAGCCGGTCACCAGGGTGACCAGCACCCACGCCGGCCGCAGCCGTGGCGCGATCACCAGCGCGAGGCCCAGGCACAGGAACACCCAGTTGATGAAGTGGTTGAAGTCGTCCCACCACAAGACGGTGTCGTAGAGGTCGAGGCTGTTGCCGGTCACGTCGACCAGGAACGGCAGCCCGATGAGCCCGAAGGCGAAGTGTGGGGCGTCGTCGTGGAGGCCGCGACGCCGCTGCACCAGCCACCAGACCGCCGGAACGAACAGCATCATCACCGGGTAGGCGATGAGCCGGGCCCCGAACGCCTTGTCGGCGAAGCGCTCGATGCCGGGCACGTACTCCGCCACCGCCAGCTGGGCCACGGTGAGCACGAGCACGAGGGCCGGGAACCACACCGAGTGCCAGAACCCGCGCCGTTCCTCGCCGGGTCGGACACCCTCCAGAGCGATTTCCCGTTGTGTCACGAAGCGGACAGTAGCGGGCCGAATACGTCCCTAGCCTGGAATCGTGCCCACCTCCACGCCCGGTGTCGCGTTCGTCGTCGCGCACCTCAGCGACACCCACTTCGGCCACGACAACGGTGACGCCGCCGAGCGCACCAAGCGGGTGCTCGACGCCATCCTCCGGATGGATCCGAGCCCCGACGTGCTCGTCCACACCGGTGACGTGGCCGACCACGGCGACCCCGAGGAGTACGCCGAGGCCGTCTCGGTGCTGTCCGCCTGGGAGGGTCCGATGGTCGTCTGCCCGGGCAACCACGACGTCCGCGGGCCGTACGTCGATGCCTTCCTCGCGGGCGCGGCTGGCGCCTCACGGGGCTGGGCGAACCGCTCCCACTCGGTCGGCGGCGCCCGGTTCCTGATGCTCGACTCACTCGTCGACGAGCTCGACGGCGTCCGGCAGGACCACGGCGTGCTCGCGCCCGAGCAGCTGGCCTGGCTCGACGCCGAGCTCTCCTGGGACCCCCGGCCGACGTTCGTCTGCCTCCACCATCCACCTGTCGCCATCGGTGTCAGCCTGATGGACCCGATCATGCTCACCGAGCCCGACGCGCTCGCCGCGGTGATCGGCCGTCACCCTCACGTCGTCGCCACCCTGGTCGGCCACGCCCACACCATGGCGGTCTCCTCGTTCGCGGGCCGCCCCGTGCTCGTCGGCGGCGGCGTGGTCTCCACCGTTCCTCTCGACCAGGAGGAGCACCCCGTCGTCTGGTACGGCGCCTCGCCGAGCTTCGCGGTCCACCTGCTGCACGAAGACGGCCGGCTCACCACCCACTGGCGCGCCGTGTGAGCACGTCGCTGGTTGAGGAAGGCGCGCTAGCGCCCGTCACGAAACCTCCCGCTCTGCCGGTTTCGAGACGGGCCTGACGCGCCCTCCTCAACCAGCGGAAGGTCGGTAGCCTCGCCTCGTGCTGCTGGCCTTCGACACCGCCACCCCGTTCGTCACCGTCGCGCTGCACGACGGCGACTCGGTGGTCGCCGAGGTGCGCTCGGAGCAGCGGATGAAGCACGGCGAGCAGCTCGCGCCGCTGATCGACGAGCTGTTGCGGAACGCCGGGCTGGTCAGCCAGGACCTCACGGCCCTGGCGGTGGGCACCGGCCCGGGACCGTTCACGGGGTTGCGCGTCGGGCTGGTCACGGCCCGCACGCTGGCGATGGTGCTGGACCTCCCGGCGTACGGCGTGTGCTCGCTCGACGCGATCGCGCTCGAGGCGGCCGAGGGGCTGCGGAACAGCAGTGACTTCGTGGTGGCCACCGACGCGCGCCGCAAGGAGGTCTACCTCGCGGCCTACGACGAGCAGGGCACCCGGCTCTCCGGCCCGGTGGTCGACCGGCCCGATGCCGTCGCGACCGACCTGCCGGTCGCCGGCGAAGGCGCCGTGCTGTACCCGGAGGCGTTCGGCCGACCGGTCGCGCCGACCCTGCCCAGCGCCGGCTGGCTGGCGCGCGCGGTGGTCGAGGAGCGCGTCGAGCTGACCGACCCCGAGCCGCGATACCTTCGGCGGCCCGACGCGGCTCTGCCAGGCGAGCGGAAGCGGGTGTCGTGACGCTGGTGCGGCCGGCGACGGCCGCCGATGTCGACGCGATCGTCGATCTCGAGCGGACCTGCCTCGGCGACGATGCGTGGTCGCGCGGGCTGGTCGAGCAGGGCGTCGCTGCGGCGATCCCGACCGTCACCTACCTGGTGGCCGAGGTGGACGGCACGGTCGTCGGACACGCCGTCGCGAGCGCGGCCGGTGACGACGCCGAGCTCCAGAGGATCGCGGTCGCGCCGGCGCGCCGGCGCAGCGGCGTGGCCTCGGCCCTGCTCGCGGAGGTCGAGCGCCACGCCTCCGAGGACGGCGCGACCCGGCTGCTGCTGGAGGTGCGGGAGGACAACGCCTCGGCGACCGCCTTCTACGTGAGCCGTGGCTTCGTGGAGGTCGGCCGCCGCCGCGGCTACTACCGGGACGGTGCCGCCGCGGTGGTCCTGGGGAAGAAAGTAGGACACCGCGACGGCACCGCGACTGGCACCGCGACCGGGACGACTCCCGGCTACGGCAGGTAGTACGTCGGGTTCGGCAGCTTCACCGGCTTGCCGTGCCCGCCGAGCAGGTCGGAGAACTGGTCGCCGAAGTTCGCGATGATCTTCAGCCCGAACTTCTCCTCCGCGTGCGCCCGTGTCTGCGACTTGAACTCCACGCGGGTGCACTCGTCCTCGACCTCGCAGGTGACGTACGCCGGCTGCTTCCCGTCAGCCCACTTGGTGAAGTAGTACTTCGAGCGGAACGCGTCGCCGTAGTACTTCCGCAGGTTCTGCAGGGTCGCCTTGCGCTGGTCGGCGCCGCGGCCGGTGAGGCCGATGACCTTGCAGCCGCCGCTCTTCGCCGCCTTCACGACCCGCTTCATGCCCGGGACGGGCCTGAACTTCTTGCCCTGCACCCACTCGTCCTGAAGGGCGGGGTCGAAGTTGAAGGCCATCGCCGCGTCCTCCATGTCGTAGGTCCACAGCGTCGTGTCGTCGGCGTCGAAGACCACGGCGGGTCGGTTGCCGAGCGCCGCCTGGTTGGTGCAGCGCGTCTTCAGGCGGGGGGCCCACTTGTCGCGCAGCTTCTTCATCTCGGTGATGTAGCGCGACTGGTGCTTGTTCGCGATGCCGTCGGGGGCGTTGTAGTAGGCGCGGATGGTGGCCACGACCGAGTCGAAGTTGGGGATGCCTTCACCGCCCACCGTCTCGCCGCTGGAGCCGTCGGCCGCCATGGTGAAGACGTTCCGCGGGACGAAGTTCGGCTGCGCCAGCCCCGGCAGGTCCGGGCTCGGCAGGTAGTACGTCGGGTTGGGCAGCTTGAGCGCCTTGAGCGCGTGCCCGCCCTTGAGGTCGGACCACTGGTCGCCGATGTTGAGGACGACCTTGTAGCCGAGCGACTCGATGTGGGCACGGGTGCCCGCCTTGTACTCGACCGTCGTGCACGACGTCGCCACCAGGCAGGTGACGTACGCCGGCTTCGGGTTGGTCCCGCTCCACCTGGTGAAGAGCGTGTCCGCGGTGAAGGCGGTGCCATAACCGACCTTGGTCAGGTTCGCCAGGGTGGCGGCCTCCTTGGTGTCGGCGCGGCCGGTCACGCCGAACACTGTGTAGCCCTGTTTCACGGCCTTGTCGACGAACTCCGCCATCCCCGGAACGGCGGGGAACTTCTGCTCCTGCACCCAGGTGTCCTGGACGACGGGGTCGTAGTCGAAGTGCAGCTCCCCGTCCTCCAAGTCGTAGTTCCAGAGCGTGGTGTCGTCCACGTCGAGCACGATGGCGGGCTTGGTGATGTTGGCGTTCTGTGCCAGGAGTGCGTTCTGGTCGTTGAGCAGCTTGGCGATCTCGGTGATGTACGCCGACTTCTTCTTGTCCGCGATGCCGTCGCTGGTGGCGGCGTAGTAGGTGCGGATGGTCGCCTTGACCGAGTCGATGTTCGGGATCGCGGCGCCGACCTTGGTGGCGCCGCTGGAGCCGTCCGGCTTCATCACGAACTTCGCTCGCGGGGTCAGCGGGTCCCGAGCCTGCTGGGCTGGCGCGGCTCCTGCGCCGCCGAGGAGCCCGACGACCAGAGCAGAGACCGAGACGGCGGCGAATGCGCCCCGCCTCACGCCTACTGGATTGAGGATGGCCGGCTTGAGCATGGAGAGCCTTTCCGATCGACGATGGAGCAACCTGGCCAGGTTCGTACGCGCGCAGCGCACGACCGGCTGAGGGGTCAGATGCCCGCCGCGGGCAGAATGTTCGCCGTGACCCCGGACAGCACGGACGCCCCGCTCGTCCTCGGCATCGAGACGTCCTGCGACGAGACGGGGGTCGGACTGGTCCGCGGCACCACCTTGCTGGCGGACGCGGTGGCCAGCTCGGTCGACGAGCACGCGCGATTCGGCGGAGTCGTCCCCGAGGTCGCCTCGCGGGCACATCTCGAGGCGATGGTGCCCACGATCGAGCGGGCCTGTGAGACCGCGGGCGTGCGGCTGTACGACGTCGACGCGATCGCCGTGACCAGCGGCCCGGGACTTGCGGGCGCTCTGCTCGTGGGCGTGGCGGCGGCGAAGGCGCTGGCCATCGGCCTCGGCAAGCCGATCTACGGCGTCAACCACCTGGCCGCCCACGTCGCCGTCGACCAGCTCGAGCACGGCCCGCTCCCGGAGCCCTGCCTGGCCCTGCTGGTCTCCGGCGGGCACTCCTCGCTGCTCGCGGTCGCCGACGTGACCGTTGGCGTCGAGCCGATGGGCTCGACCATCGACGACGCCGCAGGCGAGGCCTTCGACAAGGTGGCCCGGCTCCTGGGGCTGCCGTTCCCCGGGGGACCGCACATCGACCGCGTAGCCCGGGAGGGGCACGTCACCATCGACTTCCCGCGCGGCCTGACCTCGCGACGCGACCTGGAGCGACACCGCTTCGACTTCTCGTTCTCGGGGCTCAAGACCGCCGTGGCCCGGTGGGTCGAGGCTCGTCAGGCGTCTGGCGAACCGGTGCCGGTCGCCGACGTGGCGGCATCGTTCCAAGAGGCCGTCTGCGACGTGCTCGTGCGCAAGGCCCTCGACGCCGCCGCCGACCGCGGCATCGAGGACCTGTTGATCGGTGGCGGTGTCGCTGCCAACTCCCGGCTGCGCGCGATGGCCGTCGAGCGCGCTGAGGCACGCGGCGTACGCGTCCGGGTGCCGCGACCGGGCCTGTGTACCGACAACGGCGCGATGGTCGCCGCCCTCGGCGCCGAGCTCGTCGCCCGCGGGCGCACGCCGTCCGCGCTCGACCTCCCCGCCGACTCCTCGATGCCGATCACCACGGTCGTCGCCTGACTGCTCGCTGGTTGAGGAAGGAGGAGCGCTGCGCACGAGCCTCGCAACAGGCCAGCGGTCCGGTTCGACGGGTTTCGTGGCTACGGGCTGGCGGCGCCTTCCCTCAACCAGCGATGTACGTCAGCGCGTCTCGAAGCGCCAGGGCACGTTGTCCTGGTTGCCCTTCTGCGGCGCGATCGCGTACTCCATCGCCCCGTCGACGTCCATCCGGACCATCGACCACTGGCCGTCCTGGTAGCGCGGTGAACAGGACGTGGGTCTCGTCCTCCCAGACGGCGCTGTTGTAGAACGCCAGGCCCGGCTGCGGTTCGTCCGGTCGGCCAGCAGCTCGCCGGTCTCGGCGTCGTACACCGCGATGACGCCGGAGCCGATGCCGTCCCCGTAGGTGTCGCTTGCCAGCACGTACTCGCCGTTCGGCGAGAAGGTGTCGAGAGCGTGGTCGCAGGTCTTCCACAACGGCTTCGAGCCCGTCTCGGCCGGGTCGAGCACGGCAGAGCACGTGGACGGGGCGAGCTCGTCGATCTCGGTGAAGCCCAGCACGCGGCCGTCGTCCGTGGCGTCCCTGACACTGATCAGCAGACCGTCGGGGTCGACCTCGCCGCGCACCCCGGTGCTGGTGAGAGTGAAGACCTCGCTGGTGTTGGCGTCGAAGTCGTAGCCCGAGACGAAGAACGTGCACCGGTCCGCCCGCCGGGAGCAGTCGGTGCCCGTGACCGCGCCGACGCGGACGTCGTCGAGTCCGGTCTCGCTCAGCACGAACGGTTCCGCCTCGCCGTCGGCCCAGGCCATCACCTCACCCTCCATGGTGGCCCAGGCGACCGCGGTCGCGGCGGGGTTGCGGACCATGCCGTGCGAGGTGGTGTACGGACCGAACGTCTGCCCGGCGGCCTCGACCGTGATGGTGCCGTCCTTCATCCAGCGGACCACGGCTTCGCTGGTCTGGGCCAGCGCGATGTCGTTGTCGCCGAGGACGGGGGCGGCGGGCGGGGCGCCGGTCGGCAGGTCGGTGACGTCGATGGCGTGCGGGTTCGAGCCCATGGTGGGCGTCGATGTCGGCGACGGTGATGGTGAGGTCGTGTCGGTGGCCGTGGAAGGCGCAGTGGCGGGCGGCAGCTGCCCGTCGGAGCTCGTGCCCCTGGTGGCGAACATCGCCGTCGGCACGATCACCGCCACCGCGGCGGCGACGCCGAGGCCGGTGGCCAGCCGGCGGCGCCGGCGGATCGAGGTGGCCCTGCCGCGGACGTCGTCGAACGCGAGCGGGCGCGGCAGGCAGGTTGTCGGCGTGCTGGCGCAGGGTGCGGGTCAGCTCGTCGTCGAGGTCGCTCATCACTCCTCCTCCTCGGGGGTGGCGGGGTTCAGGTGGGCCGGGGTGCGCTCGCGGAGCGCGGCCAGTGCCCGGCTGGTCTGGGACTTCACGGTGCCGACGGAGACGCCGAGGACCTCGGCGGTCTCGGCCTCCGACAGCTGTTCGTAGTAGCGCAGCACCAAGACGGCACGCGCCTTCTTCGGCAGGGACTGGACCAGGTCCCAGAGAGCCGCGCCGCGCCCGTCGTCGTACTCGTCGATCACCGGAGTCGGTTCGGGCAGCTGGTCCGTGGCGTGTTCGCGCTTCTTCCAGCCGCGGCGCCACAAGGAGTTGTTCTCGTTCACCAGGATGCGGCGCAGGTAGCCGTCCATCGACCCCTGGTCACGCACGCGGTCCCACGCCAGGTAGAGCTTGGCGAAGGCCGTCTGGGTGATGTCCTCGGCCGTGTGCCGGTCCCCGGTCAGCAGGTACGCCGTCCGCAGCACGCTGGCCTGGCGCGCCTGCAGGTACGCCGCGAAGTCGGCGTCACGCGCAGCTCGTCTGTCAGACATCAGCGTCCCCGGGTCGGCGATGGGACTGGCGGTCACGGGTCATCCTTCCTGTGTACGGGCTCTGATCCAGGACGCGACGCGGCTCGCGAAGGTTGCAAATCGATCAAGCGAGCTGTCGTGACGCGCGCATACGGTGGCGCCATGGCTTCTTGGGACGACGACGTCGCCGACCTGGTGCGGGGCCTGCCGGATGCCCGCGCCACCACCGCTCATGAGGGCTCACCGTCCTGGTCCGCGGGTTCGCACCACTTCGCCCGCCTGCGCTGGGACGACGGCCTGCTGCTCGACTCCTACGCGATCCGGGGCGGCGTACGACGCGGCGGGCAGGTCGACGAGACGAGCTACTTCGGCAGCGTCTGACCTGCACACAGCCGACCGTGCCGGTTGTCGGGTCAGCGGACCGGGAGGACGTAGACGCCCGAGGCGTTCTCGTCCGGCACGGGCGGCAGGGCGAACTCGACCGAGCCGCCGAGTCCCACCCGGAGGATCGCCGAGTGCTCGTCCTGGAAGGCCGTGACGAGCACGTGGTCGTCGTCCTCCCACACGGTGCCGAGGATCGTGGCTCGACCATGGCTGCGCCATTCGGCAAGCACCTCGCCGTCGCGGTCGAGCACGGCAGCGATGCCCTGGCCGAAGCCGTCGAGGTACGACGGACCGGCCAGGATCCGCTCGCCCGAGGGCGAGAAGTCGAACAGTGTGTAGTCGCAGGTCTCCCATGCCGGCTTGGGCTTCCAGACCTTGAACAGACCCCAGCACGAGCCCTCGTCCGCGATGGAGGTCATGCCGATCATCCCTCCGCCGTTCGCGACGTCGCCGATGGAGATGACCCCGGGGACCGTGTCCACGATGCCGTGGGAGATGGCCGACCAGGCCTTGCTGGTGTCGACCGAGTTCACGAAGGCCGCGCACCCGTTGCCGCCCTCACCCTCCTGACACGTGGTGCCGTCGACGAGGAGGGCGGCCAGGCTCGAGCCACCCTCCACCTCCGGCAGGTAGCCCTCGCGGGCACCGTCGTCCTCCACGAAGTGCGGCCGGCGGTCGCCTCCGAACCAGCCCACGATCGAGCCGTCCGGAGTAGCCGCCAACCCTCCGTCTCCCGCAGCCACGCGCGAGACGTCGTCGAGGTTGCCGTCGAGCAGGTAGGCGAAGGTCTTGTCGTCCTCGTAGGCCAGGCCCACCAACCCGTCGCCCATCGGAGCGAACTGGGCGTACTCCCGGTCGAGCCGCCGGACGTCGCCGTCCGGTTCCACCAGGGACCACCCGCCCCGGGTGTCGGCGTCCTTCCGGAGGTAGGGCATCGCCGGAGGCGGCCCTTCCTCGAGACCCTGGAAGCTGAGGACGACCGGCCCGTCCTGGCTCGGCGTGGCCGTCGGGGTGGGGGTCGCAGGCACGGTCTCGGACGGCGTCTCGGACGCCGTCGCCGTCGGGCTCGGCGAGGTCGTGTCGTCGTCCGCCGACGACGGTCGACGAGGTCGCCTCGCCACAGGCGGCGAGAAGCAGGACAGGTACGGCGAGCGAGACGGTGCGACCGAGACGGTTCATGCCGCTGTGACGGCGCCCGCCCTCCAGAAGTTGCGGGCGGGTCAGCGCTCGGCGTCGTCCTCCTCGTCGTCGGACGACGCCTCCACGACCTCAGCCTGCTCGGCCTCGGAGTCGTCGACCGTCTCGACCTGGACCTCGCCCTGCGGCGCGGCCTGGACCTCGTCGGTCTCGTCGTCGCCGAGCGCGACGTCCATCATCGACACGGCCGTGCCGCCGGTGAGCGTGGCCAGCATCTGGCGCACGTTGGCGAGCTGGGCGTTGATGCTGTCGCGGCGCTGGGTGGCGGCGGCGAGCTCGCGTTCGGCGTCGGAGCGGATGCGGGCGGCCTGCGCACGGGCCTCGCCGACGATGCTGGCGGCCTGCCTCTCGGACTCCTCGACGAGGCGGCGGCTCTCGCGCATCGTCTCGTCGTTCATCTTCTCGGCGTTGGTGCGGGTCTCGTCGATGTGGGCCTCGAGCTCGGCGAGCCGCTGTTGGGCCTCCTGCATCTGGGTGTTGAAGTCCTCCTCGGCCGCGCTGCGGCGACGCGCGAGCGTGGTCTCGAAGTCGGCCGCCGCCTGGGCCGACTTGGCGCGCTGCTGCTCGTAGACCGCCTCGGCCTCCTGCATGCGGGCCGCCGCGTCACGCTCGGCGGCGTCGAGCCGGTCATCGGCGCTGCGACGCGCGTCCTCGAGCACGCGCGCGGCCTCGGTCTCGGCGTCGCTGCGGGTCTGGTCGGCGTACTTGTCGGCGTCGCTGTGCTGGCGCGACACCACGTCGGCAACCTGCTGGCGCTCGCCGTCGAGCAGGGAGCGTCCGCGCTCGAGCAGCTCGCTGGCCTCCTCCTCGGCGAGGCTGAGGATCTGCGCGACGCGCTCACCGAGGTGCTCGAACGACGCGGGGCCCGCTGCTGCCTCGCTGGCGCCGGCCGCGTCGTGGCTCTGCTGCTCGAGCCCGCGGACGCGCTCGGCCAGCTGCTCGGCGTGTGCGCGGGCCTCGTCGGCCTGCGCCGCGAGCTGCTGCATCCGCTGGTCGACCTGCGCGGGCTCGTAGCCGCGCAGGACCACTCGGAACTGGGGGCTGTCGGTCATGGTGCTTCCTTCTCCTCGGGGGCGGATCGGGCCGGCCCGTCGTTAGGCGTATCAGGCGGCATGTCACTGGGCCTGTCAGTGGGCCTGTCAGTGGGGACGGCCAAGGCCTGGATGACGCCGGAGAGCCCCTCGAGCTCCGCGGCGATCTCGTCGCGGCGCTTGGTGAGGACGGCGGCCTCGGCGCGGGCGTCGTCGAGGACGGCGTGGGCCTTGCTGCGCAGCTCGTCGGCCTCGGCCCGTGCTGCCGCGAGGTGCTCGGCGGCCTCCTGCCGAGCCTGCCGCAGCTCGTCCTGGGCGGCCTGCTGGTTGCGGACGACCTCGTCGGCGACCTGCTGGCGCAGCAGGCGGGTGCTCGACTCGGTCTCCTCCTCGCGGCGGTGCGCACGCTCGTGGACGAGGCTGGCCTCGTCCTCGGCCGTGGCGATCATGGCGCGCGAGGCCTCCTCGGCGTCTTCGCGGATGCGGGCGGCGTCGGTCTCGGCCGCCGCGACCAGGCCGGTGGCCACGCCGCTGAGCTCCTGGGCGTCGCGCTCGGCAGCCGCCCTGTCCTCGCGCAGCCGGTCGGTGACGCGATGCACCACCTTCTGGAGCCGACGGCGGCTGGCCGCCAGGTGTCGGGCACCCTCGGCGCGGCCCTCGACCCGCAGCCGCTCGGCCTCCTGCTCCGCCGTGGCCAGCAGGGCCTGCATGGTCTCCTGCGTCCACGCCGTCTGCTCCTCGGCGGCGGCGATGGCCTGGGCGGCCTCGGCGCGCGCCGCGCGCAGCACCTCTTCCGCGGCGGAGTGCGCGTGGGCGCGCACGTGCTCGGCGTCGGCGAGCACCGTGTGGGCGTGGGTGTCGGCGTCCTTGCGCAGCGCCTCGGCCTCCTGCGCCGCCTCGGCGCGCACCGCGGCGGCGTCCTCCTCGGCGGAGATCCGCAGCTCCTCGGCGGCCCTCACCGTCTCGAGCTGCTGCTGGCGCATCGCGACGGTGGCGATGGTGAGCAACCGGAGGGTCATCGCCCCGGTCGTGGCGATGCGTCGGTCGGCGTCGAGCCGGGCCTCCACGCCCAGTCGCTCGGCCTCGGCGCGGGTGCGGGCCAGCTCCTCGGCTGCGACGGCTCGGTCGCGATCAGCGGACTCGGTGGCCTCGCCGACGATGCGGTGGCGCTGGGACTCCGCGGCGTCCAGCAGCATCCGAACCTGCTCGCCGGCATCGGCGACCGACTGGCGTGCCTCCTGGGAGGCGTCCGCGAGCCGGGACTCGGCCATGGCGAGCGCGCGGGCCGCGGCGTCGTGGTCGGCGGTGGCCTGGTCGTGGAGGCGGCGCGCCTCGGCCTCGAGCATCTGGGCCATGGCGGTCGCCTCGGCGGCCTGCTGCTCCGCCTGGCTGCGCAGCTCGTCGGCCACCTGCTGGGCGTGCAGCAGCAGCTGGGCGGCAGCGGTTCCGTGCGCCGGCTCCGCGTGTCGACTCTGGACTGGGTGCCCGAGTGTGGGTCGATCGCCTGCATTCCGTTCATCAGGTCCTTGTCCAGCCGACTCGCCCCCCACAGGCTCCGTACCTCGTCGGCTCACGTACCCGCGGAGCATACTGCCCGAACGGCCTGGGGTGTGATCCGAGATGACCATGGACTCCCGGACCGCCGCGCGTAGGTCGACGCGACCGACCCGGCGGTCCGGCTGTACCGCTCCCGGGTGTGGACCACCGTCGGGCTGCTGGGGAGGGCGCCCAGGTGATGGGCCTGCCGGCCCACAGGCGGGCGGAACCGGGGGTTCCCCTCGTGGCCAGGCCCCACGTTGAGACACTGGCTGGCGTGCCTCGCCCCCTGACCGGCGTCGCGGGCCTGTGCGCCATCTCTGCTCATCGCGGTGGCCGGTGGCGCCGCGGTGCTGCCGACCGTCGCCCACGGTGCCGCGGGCCCGGTCGTCGAGCGCTCTGCGATGCACGACGAGCACGCGGGGCGACGTGCGCACGAGTCGAGCGGGTGGGGACCGACCCGCGGCGAGGTACGCCGCGCCCGCGAGCTCGTCGAGCGGATGACGCTGGCGCAGCGGGCCGGTCAGGTGGTCGTGGCCGGCTACCGCGGGACCGGATCACCGGCCCGCCTGGTGCGCAGGCTGCACCTCGGCGGCGTCGTCCCGGTCGCCGAGAACATCACCTCCAGCGGGCAGATCCGGGCCGTGAACGCTGCGGTGCAGCGACGAGGTCCGCGGCCGTGGGTACCCCGCGTTCATCGGTGTCGACCAGGAGGGCGGCACGGTCGTGCGGGTGCGCGACGCAGCGACCCGGTTCCCGGCGTTCATGTCTGCTGGTGCAGCGCACGACCCCGCACTGACCGGTCGCGCGGCGGCAGCGGGCGCGAGGGAGATGCGCGGCTTGGGGTTCACCTCGGTGCTGGCCCCGGTGGCTGACGTGACGAGAGGGCCAGCCGACCCGGTGATCGGCACCCGGTCGGCCGTCGGGCTTCCCCCGGCTCGCCGCCGAGCAGGTCGTCGCCGCGCAACGAGGGATCTCGGACGCAGGGATGATCGGCACCCTCAAGCACTTCCCGGGCCACGGCTCGGTCACCGTCGACAGCCACCAAGCCCTGCCGGTGCTGGGGAAGTCCCTCGCCGAGCTGCGGCGTACCGACCTGGTGCCCTTCCGGCGCGGGATCGCCGCCGGCGCGTCGGCCGTCATGGTCGGCCACCTCGACGTGCGGGCGGTCGACCCCGGCGTTCCGTCGTCGCTCTCGCGCCTGGTGGTCGACGGGCTGCTGCGCGATGAGCTCGGCTTCCGCGGCCTGGTGCTCACCGACTCGCTGTCGATGGGTGCGGTGACCGAGCGCTACGGGCCGGCCAAGGCCGCGGTTCGGGCGGTCAACGCAGGGGTCGACGTCGTGCTGATGCCCGCCGACGCCGGCGCCGCCCGCGACGGCATCGTTGCCGCCGTCCGCGACCGCCGGATGCTGAGCTCGCGGCTGGACGAGGCTGCGGCCCGGATGATCGCGCTGATGCTCCACGTCGCCCACGCGGACGCCGAGCCCCTGGGGCTGGGCAGCTCCTGGCGCGTCTCGGGGCAGCTGTCCGCGGCAGCCCTCACCTCGGTCGCCGGGCCGTGCTCCGGTCGCGCTCGTGGGCGGGCACGTCCGCGTCGTCGGCCCGGCCGACGCCGTGGCGACGTTCCGGGCCGCCGCGCAGCGACGGGGGCTCTCGGTCGGCAAGCGCGGCGTACGCATCGCCCTGCTCCCGGGCCGCGTCGTCGGCCGGCCACCGCGGGCCGGTGTCGTCGTCGCCCTCGACCGGCCGGACGTGCTGACGCGCACCGACGCACCCGTCCGGCTCGCGACGTACGGCGCGACGCCCGGCGCCATGGACGCACTGGTGGCCTTCCTCGTCGGGGCCCGAACCGCGCCCGGACGGCTGCCGGTGAGAGTGTCCGCGATACCGCGAACCGGTTGCTGAACGCCAGGCTTTCCCCAGGTTCGACGCAAACGTAGGTAAAGGAACCACCCAGCCACGAAGTCCGTCGCTGATACGCCCCCAGGCCGACGGAAACCAAGTGGTCCAGCCCACCGCGAAGCCCTGGGGATACCGCATTTCCCTCGCAAGCCCCGCCGGTCTATGGTGTGACTTCACCATGTGATCCGGGGGGGTAACAATGGATTCCAAGAAGACGCCTGCGTTGACGCAGTCCGGGGGGACTCGTATCTCGAGGCGAACAGTCACGCGCGGCGTGGCCTGGTCGGCGCCGATCGCCGCCGTTGCCTACGCAGCACCCGCTTTCGCGGCTTCCGAGCCGCCCGTCGTCGCCAGCCAGTGCGGCGTCGCGTGCAAGCACCCGGCGAGGGCTGCGGACGACAAGACCTACCACTTCACCTTCTGCTTCAAGGCCACCGGCGCCATCGACGCCAACACAGTGTCACGGATCGTCAACATGATGGTCGGCGACGACTGTCGCGGCGCCTTCGCCGGCGTGGACAACCACAGAAGTCACCCTCGTCGGCAACTGACGCGTGCGTCTACGTCGACGCGCCGACTTCGACGAGAGCTCGACGGACTCGGTCGTGATGTACTTCAACTACTCGATCGGCGGCGAGCTCGTTCACCGGCTGCGCCAACGGCCAGGTGACCGGCGACGTCTGCGGCACGGGCGTCAGCCGCCGTTGGAGCGACAACCCGGAGACTGGCCGCACGACGCCGGCGTCGGCGACGACGGCATCGTCGACCTGCCCGCCGTCCCAGACCGACTGCGTGCGCGACGCCCTGCACTCGCCCGAACTGACGGGCAGCAGGCGCTCAGAACGGTTCGACGAGCAGCGCGACCCCCGCGCCTGACCTCCGGGTCAGGACGAGCGTCGCGCTGCCTTCGCCGTGCAGGTCCAGTCGTCTGCGCAGCTGCTCCGGCGAGACGTCGACGCCCCGCTTCTTGATGGTCAGGATGCCGATGCCGCGCGCCCGCAGCGCGGCGCGCAGCTGCTTCTCCCGGTAGGGCAGCTCCTCGACGACCCGGTAGGACCGCGCGAACGGCGTGTGGAACGACTCGTCCGAGGTCACGTAGGCGATCTTGTGGTCGAGCAGCCGACCGTTGACACCGGCCGCCACCGCGGTCACCAACCCCGCCCGGATGACCGCCCCGTCGGGCTCGTAGAGGTAGCGGCCGACGTCGCCGACCCCGACCGTCGCGGCGCCGGGGTCGTCCTCGTCGGTCAGGGTGGCCAGCCCGCCGTCCCCGATCACGGTGGCCCGCCGCGCCACCGTGGCCAGCCGGCCCGACCACAGCGCGGCCTCCTTGACCTCGCCGCGGTCGCTGACCCACTCGGCCTCGACGCCGTGCGGGACCAGGGCGTGCGGGATGCCCGGCGCGACCTTGACGCAGGCGTTGCCGCGCAGCAGCCCCTCCACGAACGACCACGGCGGCGCCCACTCCTCGACGTTGAAGGTGCGGCCGCGGCCGCCGCGGCGGGCCGGGTCGGCGAAGGCGACGTCGAACGGCGAGGGGTCGACCTGGGTCGCGTCGGCCTCCTGGACCGCGCCGGCGAGCTCGAGCGCCGCGAGGTTGGCGCGGGCGACCGCCACGCGCACCGGGTCGAGGTCGACCCCGGCCGTGGTGATCCCCGCGCGCGCGAAGGCGACCAGGTCGCCACCGATGCCGCAGCCCAGGTCGATCGCGCTCTGGGTGACCGCCGCCTGCAGCCGGCCGGCCCGGTGGGTGGCCACCGAGTGCCTGGTGGCCTGCTCGAGCCCGTCGTGGGTGAAGTACATCCGCTGCGCCAGCTCGCCGAACTTCGCCACCGCTCGGCGCCGCAGCTCGGCCTGGCCGATCGCCGTGGCAACCCGCTCGGCCGTCGTCGTACGCCGCAGCTGGGCCTGGACCGCCAGCTCGTCGTACCCGTCCTGACCGGTCGCCTCGACGGCCCGGGCCAGCACGGCCTGACCCTCGTCGGTCAGCAGCCAGGCGAAGGCGTCGAGGTCCACGGCCGCCATCCTCGCAGTGGCCTGACGTGCGGCGCGTCAACCGCAGAGGGCCGCGATCGCGATCGCCTCGATCACCGACCCACGGACGTTCTCGTTGACGGCGACGACCACCGACTCGTGGAGCTCCGGGATGTGGACGGCGAGGCTGTTGAAGCCGTGGGCTGGTGCCCGGCCGGGCCACCCTGGCACTCGTCGCAGGGGGAGTGCTAACGTCGGCGCTGGCACTCTCGACCTGAGAATGCCAGCGCTTGCGACGACGTACGACCCCCGCGACGGCGTACCTCCGAGCAGGCTCAAACGTCCGGGACCTCGCTACCAGCCTGGGTCCCACCCGTCCAGATCAACTCAGAAGCGTGGAGGTCGACATCGTGTCGGTCAACATCAAGCCCCTCGAGGACCGCATCGTCGTGAAGCCGCTCGACGCGGAGCAGACCACGGCGTCCGGCCTGGTCATCCCCGACACGGCCAAGGAGAAGCCCCAGGAGGGCGAGGTCCTGGCGATCGGTCCGGGTCGCATCGACGACAACGGCAACCGCGTCCCGCTCGACGTCGCCGTCGGCGACAAGGTCATCTACAGCAAGTACGGCGGCACCGAGGTCAAGTACTCCGGCGAGGAGTACCTCATCCTCTCGGCGCGCGACGTCCTCGCCGTCGTCTCCTGACTCACCTGATCGGGTCGTGTCCCTGAGCGTGCGCTAGAGCGCACCGCTGGGGCGCACGACCCGTTCGCTTCCTGCACCACCAGCACTCTGAAGGAGTGACATGCCCAAGATCCTGGAGTTCGACGAGACCGCTCGCCGCTCGCTCGAGCGCGGCGTCGACGCCCTGGCCGACACGGTCAAGGTGACCCTCGGCCCCAAGGGCCGCTACGTCGTGCTCGACAAGAAGTGGGGCGCCCCCACGATCACCAACGACGGTGTCACGGTCGCCCGCGAGGTGGAGCTCGACGACCCGTTCGAGAACCTCGGTGCCCAGCTCACCAAGGAGGTGGCCACCAAGACCAACGACGTCGCCGGCGACGGTACGACGACCGCGACGGTGCTCGCCCAGGCGATGGTCCACGAGGGCCTGCGCGCCGTGGCCGCCGGCGCCAACCCGATGAGCCTCAAGCGCGGCATGGACGCCGCTGCCGAGGCGGTCGGCGACGCGCTGCGCGAGGCCGCCCGCGAGGTGGAGTCCAAGGAGGACATGGCCTCGGTCGCCACCATCTCCAGCCGCGACTGCGCTGATCGGCGAGCTGCTGGCCGAGTCGTTCGACAAGGTCGGCAAGGACGGCGTGATCACCGTCGAGGAGTCCAACACCATGGGCACCGAGCTGGAGTTCACCGAGGGGATGCAGTTCGACAAGGGCTACATCTCGGCGTACTTCGTGACCGACCCCGAGCGGATGGAGGCCGTCCTCGACGACCCCTACATCCTGCTGCACCAGGGCAAGATCTCGGCGATCGCCGACATCCTCCCGCTGCTGGAGAAGGTCATCCAGTCCGGCAAGCCGCTGTTCATCCTGGCCGAGGACGTCGACGGCGAGGCGCTCTCGACCCTGGTCGTGAACAAGATCCGCGGCACGTTCACCGCGGTGGCGGTCAAGGCCCCCGCGTTCGGCGACCGCCGCAAGGCGATGATGCAGGACATCGCGACCCTGACCGGCGGTCAGGTCGTGGCCCCCGAGGTCGGGCTCAAGCTCGACCAGGTCGGTCTCGACGTGCTCGGCAAGGCCCGCCGCGTGGTGATCACCAAGGACAACACCACGATCATCGAGGGCGGCGGCGACCCCAAGGCCGAGGTCGAGGGCCGGGTCAACCAGATCAAGAGCGAGATCGAGAACACCGACTCCGACTGGGACCGCGAGAAGCTCCAGGAGCGCCTCGCCAAGCTGGCCGGCGGCGTGTGCGTGATCAAGGTCGGCGCCGCCACCGAGGTGGAGCTGAAGGAGAAGAAGCACCGCATCGAGGACGCCGTCTCCGCGACCCGCGCCGCGATCGAGGAGGGCATCGTCGCCGGCGGCGGCTCGGCCCTCATCCACGCGGCCTCCGTCCTCAGCGACGACCTCGGCCTCACCGACGACGAGGCCACCGGCGTACGCGTCGTTCGCAAGGCGCTCGACCAGCCGCTGCGCTGGATCGCCGAGAACGGCGGCGAGAACGGCCACGTCATCGTCGACAAGGTCCGCGAGGCGGGCGTCGGCACCGGCTACAACGCCGCCACCAGTGAGTACGGCGACCTGGTCGCCCAGGGCGTCATCGACCCGGTCAAGGTGACCCGCTCCGCGCTGGTCAACGCCACCTCGATCGCCGGCATGCTGCTGACGACCGAGACCCTGGTCGTCGAGAAGCCCGAGCAGGAGGAAGCCCCCGCGGCCGGTCACGGCCACGGTCACGGCCACTGATCCATTCCCGAGTCGGCACAGACTTCATCTCAGAACAGGCCCGAGTCGGCGCATCTTCACCGAAGATGCGCCGACTCGGCCTGCATTTCGGGGTGAAGCTGCCGACTCGCGGCGACGCCGAGCACGGCCACTTGTCCTGGCCTGCCCACTCGCCGCAGCCGGTCGGTGAGTTTGCACGCGCGAAACATGCCCGTACCTCGGTCGTTACCGGGTGCACCCACCATCGGGGCATGTTGTGGCGAGTGCGCGCGACCCTCCCGGACCGGCCGGGCGCCCTGGCGGCGCTGGCCACCGAGTGCGGGGCGAGCGGCGTCAACATCCTGGGCTTCCAGATCTTCCCTGGAGTGGCCCTCGTGACCGACGAGCTGGTGCTCGACACACCCGAGGGCTGGGGGCCGGCCGACGTCCAGGCTCTCGTCGAGCGTGCCCACGGCGAAGCGGTCAGCGTGATGCCCTGCACCGAGGCGGCCCTGGCCGACCAGCCGACTCGTTACGTGCAGGCGGCCGCCGCCGTGCTGGCGTCGCCGGCGAGCTTCCCGGATGTGCTCGCCCGGTTGTTCGACGCCGAGGCGGAGCCGCCCACGGGGGGCGGCACGCTCGACGTGCTGGAGGTGACGGTCGCGTCGCTGCTCGTCCAGGTACGCCGCGGGGCGCCGTTCACCGCCACCGAGCACACCCGGGCCGCGGCGCTCGCGTCGTTGGTCGACGACGTGCTGACCCGGGCAGCGCCCCTCGCGCCGTCGACGGCGACTCCCACCGGCGCGGGGGACCGTGTGGAACTCGTCGTCGACGGCGCCCAGGTGCGGGCCGTGGTTCACGGGCAGGTGGTCGGCAGCGCGACGGTCTCACCCGCCCTCGACGAGCCCGACGCCTGCCTGCTGGAGCTCTCGGTCGTCCCGGCCTGGCGGCGACAGGGCATCGGCGGTCGCCTGATGGCCGAGGCGGTGAGGGTGGCCGCTGCTCGCAACGCTGCCGAGCTGGTGCTCACCACGCATGCCGACAACAAGGCCGTGCTGCCGATGGTGCTGGCAGCCGGCCTCCGTGGCCGGATCAGGATGTCCGGCGACCGGCTCACCGTGCGGATCCCGTTGGCCGCGCTGCATCGCTGATCGCGTGCGACGATGCCTGGCGTGAGCCGGGTCGAGCGTGCCAAGAGGCTGATGCTGGGCCCGTACGGCGCCCCATTGCGGTTGGCCCACCGCGCCACCGTCCGGAGCCAGCTCGGCGCCGTCGCAACCCTCGACCGGCTGAAGGTACGTCGTGACCGCGAGCAGGACGACTGGCTGGCCGAGCGGCTCACCGTCACGGCGAAGACCTTCTTGAGGCCGGCCACGGCCCGGCGCTTCGTGCGCACCACCCGTCGTGCCTTCACGGGCCCGATCGTGCTCGCCGACGACTCGCCGGAGCCGATGGCAGCCCCCGACGGCCGGACCACCGTGCTGGGCCTGCCGTTCAACTCCGGGGTGGCCGTCGGCCGCAACGCCGCCATCGCGGCCGTCACGACGCCGTACGTGATGGTCACCGACGACGACGTGGTGATGACCGCCGGCACCGACCTCGCCGGTGCCGTCGCCTTCCTCGAGGAGCACCCCGAGGCCGATGCGGTCTGCGCGACCCTCATCGAGCTGCCGCGCTGGTACACCTGGCCCTACGGCGACGAGCGTGAGCTGTTCCCCGGCCACCTGGCTCCACTTCGGCCCCCTGGCGACGCCATCGGCGGGCTGTCGGTGGTGATGAAGGGACCGCAGGTCTACGTCGCCCGCACCGACCGGCTGCGCGAGGTGCCCTACGACGAGAACATCCGGATGGTCGACCACCGCGACTTCTTCAGCTCGGCAGCGGGGCGTCTGGTCTTCGTCAGCGCGCCGCAGCTGGTCGCCTTCCATGCGCGCACGCCGTTCGATGCGAAGTACACCTCCTACCGCGAAGACGTCGCCGCCGACCTCGGCTACCTCGGCAGGAAGTGGACGGGCACGCCGCGGGAGTGAGCGGGTCATGAGGGGCCGCCGATAGACTGGCGACTCGATCCCGCGCGAAAGGTCCCGTGCCGCCCGATGACCTCTGACGTCCCCGAGAAGTTCGCCACCCTCGGCCTCACCTACGACGACGTCCTGCTGCTGCCCGGGTTCTCCGACCTGGCGCCGTCCGACATCGACACCACCACCCGCCTGACACGCGAGATCAGCCTCAAGGCGCCGCTCGTCAGCGCCGCGATGGACACCGTCACCGAGAGCCGGATGGCCATCGCGATGGCCCGCGAGGGCGGCATCGGCGTGCTCCACCGCAACCTCTCCGTCGAGGACCAGGCCTACCAGGTCGACCTGGTCAAGAGGACCCAGACCGGCATCATCTCCAACCCGGTCACCATCGGCCCCGACCAGACGCTCGAGGACCTCGACCGCATCTGCGGCGAGTACCGCGTCTCCGGGCTCCCCGTCGTCGACGCCGACAACCGGCTGCTCGGCATCATCACCAACCGCGACCTGCGCTTCACGCCCGTAGCGGAGTGGGCGACCACCAAGGTCGACGAGGTGATGACGCCGATGCCCCTCATCACCGGCCCGGTCGGCATCGGCCGCGACGAGGCCACCCGGCTGCTCCGCCAGCACAAGCGAGAGCGGCTGCCGCTCATCGACGAGCAGGGTCACCTCAGCGGGCTGATCACGGTCAAGGACTTCGTCAAGGGCGAGCAGTTCCCCGATGCGTCCTACGACGCCCACGGACGCCTGCTTGTCGGCGCGGCCATCGGTTACTTCGGAGATGCCTGGCAGCGCGCCACCACTCTCATCGACGCGGGCGTCGACGTGCTCGTCGCCGACACCGCCCACGGCTACGTCCGGATGCTGCTCGACATGGTCCAGCGGCTCAAGAGCGACCCGGCCACCAGGCACGTCCAGGTCATCGGCGGCAACGTCGCCACCCGCGAGGGCGCCCAGGCGTTCGTCGACGCGGGCGCCGACGCGGTCAAGGTGGGCGTCGGTCCGGGTGCGATCTGCACCACCCGCGTGGTGACCGGCGTCGGGGTCCCGCAGATCACGGCGGTCTACGAAGCCACCCTCGCCTGCAAGGCCGCGGGCGTCCCCGTGGTCGCCGACGGCGGCCTGAAGTACTCCGGCGACATCGCCAAGGCCCTGGTCGCCGGCGCCGACTCGGTCATGGTCGGCTCGCTGCTGGCCGGCTGCGAGGAGGCTCCCGGCGAGCTGATCTTCGTCAACGGCAAGCAGTTCAAGGCGTTCCGCGGGATGGGGTCGCTGGGCGCGATGTCCAGCCGGGGCAAGAAGTCCTACTCCAAGGACCGCTACTTCCAGGCCGAGGTCACCAGCGACGACAAGATCGTGCCCGAGGGCATCGAGGGCCAGGTCGCCTACCGCGGCCCGCTGTCCGCCGTCGCCCACCAGCTGATAGGCGGCCTCACCCAGTCGATGTTCTACGCCGGCGCGCGCACCATCCCCGAGCTCCAGGAGAAGGGCCGGTTCGTCCGCATCACCCAGGCCTCCCTCGCCGAGTCCCACCCCCACGACGTCCAGATGACCGTCGAGGCCCCCAACTACAGCGGGCGGTAGCACCGTCGGTGGTTGAGGTGTGAGGGCCGCCAGGCCCGAGCCTCGAAACCTCTGATCGCGTGACGTGGTTTCGAGGCTCGTCCCTTAGGCTCGCAAGCTCGCACCTCAGGACAAGCGCCGCGCTCGCACCTCAACCACCGAAGAGGATGAGTCGCATGGAGTCGCAGACGATCGACATCCGCACCGGCAGCAGCGAGACCGTCCTCGACATCACCCGTCAGTGCGCGGACTTCGCCGCCGGGAAGGGCGACGGGCTGCTGCACGTCTTCGTCCCGCACGCCACGGCCGGGATCGCGATCCTCGAGACCGGGGCCGGGTCGGACGACGACCTCCTGGCTGCGCTGGCTGACCTGCTGCCGGCCGACGACCGGTGGCGGCACCGGCACGGCTCGCCGGGGCACGGCCGGTCACACGTGATGCCGGCGCTCGTGCCGCCGTACGCGACCGTGCCCGTGATCCAGGGGCGTCTCGCTCTGGGCACCTGGCAGTCGGTCTGCCTGGTCGACCTCAACGTCGACAACCCCGACCGCGAGGTCCGGCTCTCGTTCCTGGCCGGCTAGCCGACGGCGGAGACCAGGTCGAACTTGCCGGCCCTGAAGGCGTCGACGAACAGGGCGTGGTCCTTGCGGGTCTTCTCCGCGTAGTCGACGCCGAAGTCGACGAGCTCGTCGACGAACCCGTCCGGATCCTCGTCGATCGCCTCGATGATCGCCTCCTCGGTCTGGAAGTCGACGAGGTCCTCGTCGCTGTCCTCGTCGGAGACGCAGTGGACCTTGGCCGTCGCGCGGCCCAGCAGCTCGACGACCGGCTCGATCTCCTCGGGCTCGGTGATCTCGCCCCAGTCGAGGTCGGCCTCGTACGGCGACACCTCGTCGACGACGTACCCCACCTTGTCGACGGTGGTCCAGCCCAGGAACGGGTCGGTGTGCACCTGGAGCTCCCGCTGGCTGACGACGGTGCGATGCCCCTCGTTCTCGAAGAAGTCACTGGCGCGTTCGTGGTCGACGATGCGACTCACGGCCGGGATGTTGGCCTGCTTCATCGAGAGCACCACGTCGTTCTCGAGGGCCTGGTTGAAGCCCTCGATCAAGATGTTGTACGCCGGCAGGCCGGCCGAGCCGACGCCGAACCCGGACCTGCCCACGATGTCCTTGATGTCGTAGAAGACCGCTTGCTGCTGGCGCTTGGAGTCGGACAGCGTCTTCAGGTAGCGCTTGAACGCACGCTCGACCTTGCCGCGCTCGGTCTTGCTCAGCTCTCGCACACCGGCACCCCGGACGAACCGGCGCTCGTGGTCGACGACCTCGGTCATCTCGTCCAGCATCTCGATCCTGGTGCACATGCGGGCCGTCACCAGCACCTGCTGGACCGCGCCCTCGGTGTTGTCGAGGCGCAGCGCGAACGCCTCGTCCTCCTCGACCTTGACGTAGTGACGCACCTGGTCGACGTACGCGTCGAGGTACGTGCGTGACAACGACCGGATGTCGTCCTCCGGCAGGGCCTTCTGCCAGCCCATCAGCGCCAGGCTGGCCAGGAAGCGCCGCAGGTCCCAGCTGAAGTGGCCGAGGTAGGCCTCGTCGAAGTCGTTGACGTCGAAGACCAGGACGCCCTCGGAGTTCATGTAGGTCCCGAAGTTCTCGGCGTGCAGGTCGCCGTGGATCCACACGCGACTCGTGCGGTCGTCCGCCCGCTGGTCCTTCCGGCGCGCCATGTCGGCGTAGAAGACGCACGCGCTGCCGCGGTAGAAGGCGAACGGGTCGGCTGCCATCTTGCGGAACTTCGTGCGGAAGCCGTCGGGGTCCGCCTTCATCAGCGGCTCGAACGCCTCGCTGAGCGTCGCGACGATCAGCTCCTGCCGCTTGGCGTTGCTCGCTGGCATGACCTCGACCATAGAGCCCACCCCCAGGGAGGGTCCCCACGCCGCCACGGGGCTCATTAGCTTGCCGAGCAAGCAACGAGGCTTGGCTCGGGGGAGCCGTCAGGGCGCCCGTCCCTCGCTGCGGTGAGGAGACCCGGTGACCCGGTCACGTGTGCTCGTCCTGCTGTTCTCGCTCTGCCTCGGCATCGGGCTGGTCCCGTCGGTGTCCGAGGCCACCACCCCGCCGGCGGCCCAGCAGCAGCTCGCCGGTCCCGGCTATCACGAACCCGCCGTCGGCCTGTGCTACGACCTGACCACCAAGCAGGCCAACAAGGTTTCCGCCACCCAGGATGCGGTCCCGTGCGACGCGCCCCACACGCTGATGACCGTCAAGGTGAAGCGGCTCTCCAAGCCGGTGAGGTGGACCGCGGTGTACTCGCGCATCGTCGTGTCCTGCTACGAGGCCCTCTACGACGTGCTCGGCAGCGCCAAGCTGGCCGAGATGTCGTCGTACGACCTGTGGTGGTTCATCCCGACCAAGGAGGAGCGCGCCCAGGGCGCCCGCTGGGCGCGCTGCGATGTCGGGCTGCACAAGGGCACGAGCGGGCTCGGCAAGCTGCCGACCTCGGTCGCGCTGGGCTGGCTTGCCGCTCGACGACAAGTACGCCCGGTGCCTGGTCGGCAAGGCCCTCAACGACACCTCGTGCCAGATGTCGCACAAGCTCCGTGCGAAGGCGGCGTACAAGCTGGACCGGCGGGCCTCCTCCAGGGAGCAGTACCTCAAGCAGGGCCGACGGTGCGCGAGGCTCACCAACTCCAACCGTTATGCCTTCGACGGCCCGTCGGACGAGGAGTGGAGGGCCGGCAACCACTTCATGGTCTGCTTCAAGCCCGACTGAGCGTTCGTTTCGGTGGTTGAGGTGTGAGCGCAGTGCGCTGAGTCGAACGAGCCTCGAAACCACCTGATGCCGGCGTGAGTGGTTTCGAGGCTCGGCCGTGGCCGGCCTCGCACCTCAACCACCGAGGGTAGGCGCCGATAGGCTTCGCCGGTGACCGAGATCGAGATCGGCAAGGCCAAGCGGGCGCGCCGGGCGTACTCCTTCGACGACATCGCCGTCGTCCCGTCGCGGCGTACCCGCGACCCGGAGGAGGTCAGCGTCGCCTGGCAGATCGACGCCTACCGCTTCGAGCTGCCGATCCTGGCCGCGCCGATGGACTCCGTCATGTCGCCCGAGACGGCGATCGCGCTCGGCAAGTACGGCGGCCTCGGCGTGCTCAACCTCGAGGGCCTCTGGACGCGCTACGACGAGCCCGAGCCGTTGCTCGCCGAGGTGGCCGAGCTGCAGGGCATCGAGGCGACCCACCGGCTCCAGGAGATCTACACCGAGCCGATCAAGCCCGCGCTGATCAGCGCCCGGCTCAAGGAGATCCGTGACGGCGGGGTCACCGTCGCCGGGAGCCTCTCACCCCAGCACACCAAGCAGTTCGCCAAGACCGTGGTCGACGCGGGTGTCGACATGTTCGTGATCCGCGGCACCACCGTGAGCGCCGAGCACGTCAGCAGCCAGGCCGAGCCGCTGAACCTCAAGGAGTTCATCTACGAGCTCGACGTCCCCGTCATCGTCGGCGGGTGCGCGACCTACCAGGCGGCGCTGCACCTGATGCGCACCGGCGCGGCCGGCGTGCTCGTCGGCTTCGGCGGCGGTGCCGCCCACACGACGCGGACCGTGCTCGGGGTCGCCGTACCCATGGCCAGCGCCGTCGCCGACGTGGCCGCAGCCCGGCGGGACTACATGGACGAGTCGGGAGGGCGTTATGTCCACGTCATCGCCGACGGGTCGATCGGCAAGTCCGGTGACATCGCCAAGGCCGTCGCGTGCGGCGCTGACGCCGTGATGGTCGGATCGCCGTTCGCCCGCGCTGCCGATGCGCCCGGGCGCGGATTCCACTGGGGAGCCGAGGCCCACCACCCGGCCCTGCCGCGCGGCCAGCGCGTCGAGATCGGCACGGTCGGCACGCTCGAGGAGATCCTCTTCGGCCCGTCCCGCGTGGCCGACGGGACCATGAACCTCGTCGGCGCCCTGCGCCGCGCCATGGCCACGACCGGCTACACCGAGCTCAAGGAGTTCCAGCGGATCGAGGTCGTCGTCCTGTGATCGCTCCGTGATCATCAGGGTCGCCGCGGCTCAGGCCGAGGCCGTGGCCGGCAAGCTCGAGACCAACGTCCGTACGGCGGCCGGGCTGGTCCGCGAGGCTGCCGACCGCGGCGCCCGGGTCGTCGTCCTTCCGGAGACGTTCCTGACCGGCTACGACATCGACGTCTTCGCCGGCCGGCTACCAGGCCTGGCCGACCTGCCGCTGGACCCGCTCCGCGACGCTGCCCGCGACACCGGTGCGGTGGTGGTCGCCAGCAGCGCCCTGGAGGCCCAGGTCGGTGACCGGCGCGTCAAGACGATCTCCAGTGTCGTCGTCCAGCCCGACGGCGCCGTCGACGTGCCCTACGACAAGCAGCACCTCGACGGCGAGGAGAAGAAGCACTTCACCCCCGGTGACCACGGCGCCTCGATCCGCGTCGACGGCGTCGAGCTGGGTCTCTCGATCTGCTACGACGGGTGCTTCCCCGAGCATGCCCGCGCCGCCGCCGAGGACGGCGCGGTCGCCTACCTCAGCTCCTCGGCGTACTTCGCCGGCGGGGAGCACCGCCGCGACCTCTACTACGCGGCCAGGGCCGTCGAGAACGGCATGTACGTCGTCTTCGCCGGCCTGACCGGACGTTGTGGGTCGCGTGACTTCAGCGGCGGCTCGGCGATCTACGACCCCGAGGGCCGGCCGCTGGTCCGCCTCGGTGCCGAGCCGGGAGTAGCCGTCGCCGACCTCGACACCGAGCTCGTCGAGGCCACGCGCGCCCGCCACACGATGCTCGCCGACCACCGCGACTCGCTGGGCGAGCGGGTCCGCCTCTAAAACCGTTCGGCTGAACGCGCTCCTGTCCGTAGCCTGGCCTGTCGTGGACATTCGCGCTCTCGACGACGTCGCCCTGGCGGACGACGCCCTGATGCGTGAGTTCTACGACCTCGGCCGGCGCTCGGAGCTGCACGGCCGGGAGCACGCGCCCTTCTGGAGCTTCTCCGAGTTTCTCGGCGCCTACCGCTCCCCCGACAGCGGCGAGCGACAGCAGCTGTTCGCGGCGTACGACGGCGACCGCATGGTGGCCCACGCGACGTTGTGGACGTTCCTGCTCGACAACACCGACAAGGCGTTCTTCGACCTGAGCGTCGACCTGCCCGACCGGCGCCGCGGCGTCGGCCGGGCGATGGTCGAGTTGCTCGAGCAGGTCGTCAAGGACGACGGCCGGTCGCTGGTCATGAGCGCCTCCCACCTGCCCTACAGGGGCCGTGACGACCATCCCTACCGTCGCTTCGCCGAGGCGTGCGGCTACGAGCTCTCGGTCTACGAGGTGGTCCGCCACCTGGAGCTGCCGGTGCCGGACGCGCTGGTCCAGGAGTGGGTCGACGAGGCCGCCACGCGCCACCAGGGCTACGTCATCGAGACCTTCGTCGGTGCGGTGCCCGATGACATCCTGGAGTCGCTCTGCACGGTGATCGGCCAGCTCGCGGTGGACGCGCCGACCGGCGCCGTCGACTTCGAGGAGGAGGTCATCACCCCGCAGCGCTACACCGAGATGCTGGAGGGCACGGCGGCGATGGGCCGGGCCCGCTACGAGACCGTGGCCCTCACCCCGGACCGCGAGGTGGTCGCGTACTCCACCCTGGCCATGCCGCTGGGGGAGAGCACGCACGTCTACCAGTGGGGCACCTTCGTGCACCGCGATCACCGCGGCCACCAGCTCGGTCTGGCCACGAAGGCGGTCAACCTGCGCGCCGTACAGTCGGCCCGCGGCGACCTGACCCTCGTCAGCACCCAGAACGCCGAGACCAACGACCACATGGTCGCCATCAACGACAAGATGGGCTTCCGTCCGATCGAGGTCTCCGCGGAGTTCGTCAAGCGGCTCTGACCCGGAGGACCGCCGACGTCGTGCCCGTCACGGGATCTCCTGAGGGGCCTGACGACCCTCCTCGACCAGCGACGAACGTCCGCGGCCACGCAGGAGCCGCACCGCCAGCCAGACCACACCGGCGAGGAGCAGCGCGATCAGCAACGCTCCGACGTCGCCCGGCAGGAAGTAGGTCTCGTCGTAGACGACCTGCTGGAACGGCGTGTCGTCAGGCGCTCGCGCGAAGGTGAAGTCGGTGACGATCTGGCTCGGGTCGGGGAGCCACTGCGAGGTGACGGTCAGGTACGGCGAGGTGGCCAGCCACTCCTTGAGCGTCGCAGAGGCGACCTCGCCGGGGGAGACGCGGCCGGCGAAGGCGATGTCGGGACGCGTGGACCCGGAGGCGACAGCGTCGGTGCGGTACATCCGGTGGTCGGCCAGCACGTAGACCACCGGCTGCTGGGTCTCCTCGGCGGCCGACGACATGCGCATCGGATAGACGGCCTCGTCGCTGGCGAAGGTCATCGTGATCGGCGGCAGGTCGCCGGCGAGCGGCTGACCGACGGCGTTGAGCTGGACGGCGACGAAGCTCCAGTTCTCGTCGATGTAGGGCTGGACCGTGCTCGTCAGAGCCGCCGAGGTCTGGAAGCCGTTGTCCTGGAGCCAGGAGTCGAGCGCTCCGGGGTCGGCCGCCGACAGCGTGGTCGCGCGCAGCGGACCGAGGTCGACGGTGCCGAGCACCTCGACGCCGGCACCGCCCGGGCCGCCGGCCGAGGTCCCGTCGCCGCCGCCGTCGCCGAGGAGCAGCGGCGGGCCGAACAGGTGCCAGCGCTCCTCGGTGCGCGGCGCGATCACGTCGGCGAGGTCGGTGAAGACCTGTTCGTCGCCGAGCTCGACGTTGGCGGGGGTCGGCGTGGGCACGAGCAGGCCCGCGTTGACGGCCTCCGAACGGGTGCTCAGCCGGAGCATGATCGTCTCCAGCTTGCCGTCCCAGACGACCACCGCCCGCTCGGAGCTGACGGAGGTGTCACCGCCCGGCTGGTCGACGACGCCACCGCAGGCGCACGCCTGGGCGGGTGCGCCAACGATCAGCGCAGTGGTGAGGCTTGCCGAGACCAGCAGCAGTCCCAGCAACCGCCTCATCGTTCCTCCAAGCCTCGCGCATGTCCCAGCAGGTCGACCGCAGCCCTGGTGGCCAGCAGGGCCTCGCGCAGCCGCGTCGTGCTCTGCCCGTTGCTGGCCATCCCGCGGCTCAGAGCGCGTACGACCCGCTGGATGCGGATCGGACGGCCGGACGAGAGGTGGTTCCAGTACGTCGGCACGTACTCCGCATGGTCGACCACGAAGCGTCGCGCCGCACCGTGACCGCTCTCGCGGAAGGTAAAACTTACGGCGATGCCTTCGTAGGCGCGCGGCCTCGACGTCTCGTTCTGCGCGATGGCGTTGCCCATGCCGTAGACGACCCACTTGCCGTTGACCGTGGTGATCGGTTGCACGACATGGGCGTGCTCGCCGACGACGAGGTCGACGTACGGCGAGGCGGTCAGCGTGCGCGCCAGCGCGACCTGCTCGGCGTTGGGCATCGCGACGTACTCGCTGCCGCCGTGGTACTTGACGATCACGATGTCGGCGCCGGCCCGGCGCGCCGCACGCGCCTGCGCGATCAGGTTGCGGGCGTCCCACATCGACACCGACCACTCGCGACCCTCCGGTGCCGAAAAGCCGTTGAGGCTGTAGGTGCCGCCGACCACCGCGATCCGCACGCCGTCGTCGGTGGTGTGGATGACGGGCCTGCGGCGCTCGGCGGCGGTGCGGAAGGTACCGACGTGACCGACGCCGGCGCGCTCGAGCAGGTCGGCGGTGCGCACCAGGCCGTCGTAGCCCTGGTCGACGGCGTGGTTGGACGCCGTGGTGCACAGGTCCCAGCCCATCGACCCGATCCACCGCGCGATCTCGGGCGGGGCGGCGAACACCGGGTAGCTCCGGTACGCCGCCCCCGGCGCGGCGAACGGCACCTCCTCGTGGCAGACCGCGAGGTCGGCCGCCTCGATCATCGGCCGCAGTGCGGCGAACATCGGGTCGAAGTCGAACGCACGGCCCCTGCCCGTGCGGCCAGCACGTGTCTCAGCGTCGGCCGCCGCGCTCTGCCACACGGTGTCGTGCCAGAGCAGGTCGCCGTTCAGGACCACGGTGACCTCACGCCGACCGTCGTTGGTTGAGGAAGGCGCGCTGGCGCCACCGCTGGTTGAGGAAGGCGCGCTGGCGCCTGTCTCGAAACCAACGGTCACGAAGCTGTCCCGCACAGGCCGGTCGTCGCGCTCGACCAGCGACCACGGCGTGCCGAGAGCGGTCACCGCCAGGGTCAGGCTGGTGACCAGCCCGAAGCCGGCGTACGTGCGGATGGGACCTCCCGTGTCGGCCGTCAGCCTAACGACAGGTTCAGCTGTGCAGAGCCCCAACGGCGAGGGCGGTCAACGTCGGTCGCATCACGCCGACGTTGCCGATGCCCTGGAGGCAGAACAGCTCCAGGGTGGTGCTCGCGGCAGACACGTGTCCCACCTCGAGATGGATCAGGCCGGTGCTCGCGTTCCTGCCTCTTGGTGACGGTTGCCACCCACACGAACGTCCGTGATACCCGGTCGACCGGGTTTCACGCCCGCGAGCAGCGCGTCAGGCAGGATGAGGAGGTGACCCAGGCCAGTGCGCTCAGCCCCGCTGCACGGGAGGCCGCACTGGGCACCCTGTCTGCCACGGTGGTCGACGGCGAGCTCGACGTGCTCGTCGTGGGCGGCGGCATCGTCGGAGCCGGCACCGCCCTCGACGCCGCGACCCGGGGCCTGGCGACCGGGCTGGTCGAGCAACGTGACCTCGCCTCGGGCACCAGCTCACGCAGCAGCAAGCTGGTCCACGGCGGGCTGCGCTACCTGGAGATGTTCGACTTCGGGCTGGTGCGCGAGGCCCTCGAGGAGCGCGGCCTGCTGCTGACCCGGCTCGCGCCGCACCTGGTCAGGCCGGTGCCGTTCCTCTATCCGCTGCACCGCAGGTGGCAGCGGCCCTACATCGGCGCGGGACTCCTGCTGTACGACGGCATGGCGATGGCGGGCAAGTACGACATGGGCCTGACCCGGCACGCCCACCTGTTTCGCAAGGGCGTCGCGCGCATCGCGCCCGACCTGCGCACCGAGGACCTCAAGGGCGCTATCCGCTACTACGACGCCCAGGTCGACGACGCCCGGCTCGTGCTGGCCGTCGCTCGCACGGCCGCGAGCCATGGCGCCCACGTCGCCACCCGGACCCGCGTGGTCGGCTTCCTGCGCGAGGGCGAGCGGGTGGTGGGCGTACGAGCCGTCGACCTCGAGTCGGGCCGCGAGCTCGACGTACGGGCCAAGGTCGTCGTCAACGCCGCCGGCGTCTGGACCGACGAGATCCAGGAGATGATCGGCGGGCGCGGCGCCCTCAACGTCCAAGCCAGCAAGGGCATCCACCTGGTCGTGCCGCGCGACCGGATCCGCTCCGAGGCCGGCCTGATCGCCCGCACCGAGACCTCGGTGCTGTTCGTGATCCCGTGGGGCGCGCACTGGATCATCGGCACCACCGACACCGACTGGAACCTCGACAAGGCCCACCCCGCGGCCTCGCGCGCCGACATCGACTACCTGCTCACCCACGTCAACACGCTGCTGCGCGAGCCGCTCGACCACGACGACGTCGTGGGCGTGTACGCCGGCCTGCGGCCGCTCGTCCGCGGCGCCCGCGAGCCGACCTCGCGCATCTCCCGCGAGCACACCGTGGTCGCGCCGGCGCCCGGCCTGGTGATGATCGCGGGCGGCAAGCTCACGACCTACCGGGTGATGGCCAAGGACGCTGTCGACGTCGCCGTCCCCGACGCACGGGCGTGCATCACCGACCGCATCCCTCTCGCCGGCGCGGATGGCTTCCTCGCCCGGACCAACCAACGCGTGCTGCTCTCCCGACGTGCCGGCGTCAGCGTTGCCTGCATCGACCACCTGCTCGGTCGCTACGGCGGCCTGGTCGACGAGGTGCTTGCGCTGCTGGCCGCCCGTCCCGAGCTGGCCCAGCCGCTCGAGGGCGCGGAAGAGTTCCTGGCCGCCGAGGTCGTGTACGCCGTCACCCACGAGGGCGCACGCCATCTCGACGACGTCCTCACGCGGCGTACGCGCATCTCCATCGAGACCTTCGACCGCGGCATCCACGCCGCCAGCCCGGCCGCCCGGCTGATGGCCGGTGAGCTCGGCTGGGACGAGGCCCGCACCGCCGACGAGGTCGACCACTACCTCCGCCGCGTCGAGGCCGAGCGCCAGAGCCAGACCATGCTCACCGACCAGGAGGCCGACGAGGCCCGGGTCAGCGCCCCCGACATCGTCTGACACCAGTTCGATCGTGGGCGGGTGACGGGAGCGGCGTGGTCGTGCGTCATCGGAGTGACAGTCCATCGACCACGAAGGAAGTCGCTTGCACAAGAGCAAGACGTTGCGCGGATGGCGCAAGATCGGCGTCGTCGCCGGATCGTTGGCGATCCTCGCCGCGGGTGCCGCAGGTGCGAGCCAGGCGTTCGCCGACCCCGGGACCCCACCGCCGTCGGACGCTTCCACGGCGCCCCAGCCCGCCACGCCCAAGCAGGCCGACCATCCGAAGAACGGCTCCCGGTCCCAAGACCAGCTGGGCAAGACGCTCGAGCCGGCCCCGAACATGGTGACCGGCCGGGAGCTCACCGCCGCGCTGTACGGCGCGGTCACCGAGATCGTGCCTGGCGAGGGTTCGGAGTTCAACGGCGCGAGCGCCGGCCACTTCGGCGGTGCGGGGGCGCCTCTCTGGAGGGGGATCAACGGAGAGTTCCAGTTCGCGCCGGCTGATGGGTCCGCGATCGGTGGCGTCTCCATCAGCATCATGGACGAGGTGATGTGGGGAGGCGGCGCATCCACGTGCGACATGCTGCAGAAGGACGGCTGGAAGGGGTGCAAGCTGACCGAGCTGCCCGACGGCTCGCAGCTGGTGACCTACCACTCCGACGACGGGGCGAACGGCGGCAAGCAGCTGGTGGCCGAGCGCTACGTGGGCGGCATCAGGGTGTGGGTCGAGGCCAATACCCTGGTGGGCTCGGGCGAGGATGCCACGGCGCGCGCTGGGGAGCCGGTGCTGACGCTGGAGCAGCTGACCGAGATCGCCAGCAAGCCGTGGTGGTCACTGGCGACGCCCCTCGCCTCGCCCTACGAGGACACCCTGCCCTCGTACGAGGAGCTCACCTCGGGCGCCAACGGATAGACGCCGAGCAGCCGATCGCAGCGCCGCGGACCTCGTGTCCGCGGCGCTGCTGCGTCATCACGGCGACGGGGTGTGACCGTCCAACGACTCGCCATGGACACGTTGAGCCACCAGTTCGCTGGCGCGGTGACGCGACGAGGAGTGTCGTGCGTCATCGGAGTGACAGTCCAACGACCACAAAGGAGTTCACATGCACCTCACCAAATCCCAGCGAGGGTGGCGCAAGGTTGCCGTCATCGGCGGCTCGCTGGCGGTTCTCGCCGCCGGAGGGGCCACCGGAGTGAGCCAGGCGTTCGCCGATCCGGGTGCCGGTGCCGCCAGGACGACGACCCCGGGATCGGATCATTCCGAGCTCAGGGCCAAGGTCGCCCAGCTCAGATTCACTCAGGAGCCGGAGTCGGAGTCGGCCGCGGCCATGGGGCTGGCGACCACTGGCCGCCCGGCCGTGGCTGCCCTGTACGGCGCGGTCACCGAGCTCGTGCCGGGCCAGGGCTCCGACTTCGAGGGCCAGGGCCTGCGAGGGAAATGGCTGGCGGCCGGTGGGGACTTCACCTTCACCCCAAGCGACGGCTCGGGAGCAGGCGGCGTCGAGGTCGGAGTCATGGACAAGTCGATGTTCCCGGGCTACGTGCCCGACTGTCAGGACCACGCGGACCCGTGCCAGCTCTCCGAGCTCCCGGACGGCTCGCAGCTGCTGTCCTACGCCGAGGACCTGGGCGGCGGAGTCAAGCGGCTGGTGGTCGAACACTACGTCGGGGACATCCGCGTGAGCGTCGCCTCCATCAACGCGCCGTACACGTCCGCCGAGACCTTGAGCGTGACCAGGCCGGAGCCAGTGCTCTCGATCGACCAACTGACCCAGATCGCCAGCTCAGCCGTGGTGGTCGCTCGACGCGACGATCGACTCTCCGTTCGAAGACAAGCTGCCGTCTTACGAAGAGCTCTTCCCGCCCGTGGGCTGATCGCGGGGATGATCCGACCCAGCCGCGCCGCGGACCTTCGGGTCTGCGGCGCTGCTGTGTCGTCGCGCGGACGGACTACCCCCACATCGGCCCCCTAGCGTCTGACACCGATTCCCGGAGGAGGTGTGACGCCATGCGTGGTTCGTGGCGTCATCGGGGTGTGACAGTCGAGCGACTCGCCACCGACACCGTGGTGCAACGAACCCGCGACCCCTTCGGCCGAGACGGGTTCGAGGAGTTCGTGCACGCCACCGCCGACCGCCTGTACCGCAGTGCGCTGCTGATGTGCGGGGACCATCACCTGGCCGAGGACCTCACCCAGACGACGTACGCGAAGATCTACTCGCACTGGTCCAAGGTCGTCGCCGCCGACAGCCCGCTCGCCTACTCGCGGACGATCCTGACGCGGACGTTCTTGTCGCACCGACGGCTGCGCCGCTCGGGTGAGCAGCCCGTGGACTCACTGCCCGACCAGCCGATCGCTGGGCCTGACATGGCGATGCGCGTGGACCTGCTCGCAGCGCTGCGGCAGCTGCCACCCCGGGAACGGGCGGTGTTGGTGCTGCGCTACTGGGAGGACCTCTCGGTGGAACGCACTGCCGAGATCCTCGGCATTCGGAGCTCGGCGTGCCGCAACCGTGCCGCGCGGGCGCTGGCCAAGCTCCGGACGCTCCTGCCCGCGCTCACCCAGACCGACGACGAGACCGGGGAGATCTCATGACTGACCTGCGACAGCTGATGCGCGAGAGCGTGGAGCACGAGAGCGCCAACATGGTGCGGCTTGCTGCACGCGCCCGCACCGAGGGGACGTCAATCCGCCGGCGGCGCCGCGTCAAGACCCTGGCCGCGTCGGTCGCCGGGGTCGCGGTCATGACAGCCTCCTTGGCCGTGGCGGGCGAGCTGCTGCCCGCCGGCCCCGTCGATCATGGCGGGAGCTCGGTGGCAGGCCCTGCCGAGGGCGGGGTCGCGCGACGTCCGAGCGAGCCGACCGATGCCATCAGACCTGTCGGCCAGGCGGGCCAGGAGCCGACTGCCGGGCCCGTCGACCCCGTGGGGCAGGTCACGGCCGACCTGGGGCGACGCATCCAGCGGCCCTTCCCCCGAGCAGGCGAGGCATTGCAAGCGGCGGTGAACGCGGTACTCCTGGGCGCCACGATCACTGAGGTGCAGGGCTGGCGGACCCCGGCCGACGAGCACAACCCGGAGAACGTGTCGGCATCGGTGGATCTCGGCCCCTCGGGTGAAGGCGTCTCGGTGTTCTTCCTCACCGGCGGCTGGGGCGGCATGAGCGCCGAGGAGTACGTCAACTTCTGCCCGGACGAGCTCGAGGACTGCCAGGTGTCCACCCTGCCCGACGGCACCTTGGTCAAGACCTACTCGCAGGTCGGGGTCGAGACCTCCACCGGACCGTGGACGCTGTACCGGGTCGACCGGCTCGTTGACGGCGTCGTGATCGGGGTCAACGCCTCCGCCGGGCGAGCCGAGGACGGGAGCGTGCTGGGGCATAACCCGCCCGTGACGATGCAGCAGCTCGTCGACATCGCGGCTCACCTCCAGCCGCTCCGGTAGGCCGGGACGGCAACCGGCGCATCAGCAGCGTCGCGGACCACGTCGGTCCGCGACGCTGCCGGCAGCGGCGTCGTTCCGCGGGGCGGAAGCTCCGGACCTCACCGTCGGAAGGCAGCTCATGGAGGACCAGACCGAGGACTTCGAGGCGTTCGTGCACGCCACCGGTCGCCGCATTCACTGCGCAGCCCTGGTGTTGTGCGGCGACCATCACCTGGCCCAGGACCTCACCCAGGCGACGTACGTGAAGGTCTACGCGAACTGGCACAAGGTCTCGAAGGCCGACAGCCCCTTGGCCTTCACGCACACCGTGCTGACGCGCACCTATCTCTCCCACCGTCGGCTGCGCAGATCCTCGGAGCGGCCCGTCGACTCCGTGCCCCAGCGCGTCGCGGAGGGCGTGGACCACGCTGTGCGGATGGACCTTTTGGCGGCGCTGCGGCAGCTGACCAAGCAGGATCGCGCAGTGCTGATGCTGCGCTACTGGGAGGACCTCTCCGTGGCTCGAACGGCCGAGCTCCTCGGCATCCGTGAGGACGCCTGTCGCCAGCGCGCCGCCCGCGCGCTGGGGCGACTGCGCGCCCTGCTCCCCTCGGAAGAACCGCTGGTCCTCCACCACAGTGAGGCCTGGTCATGAGGGACCTGCGCGAGCAGCTCTACGAGCTGTACGACGAGCTTCGCACCGACACGGCCGGGCTTGCCGCGCACGCGCAAGCACGCGGGGCAGCACTTCGCCGGCGTCGACGGCGCACCCAGGTGGCTGCCGCAACGCTGACCCTGCTGGCAGCCGCGAGTGTCATCGCAACATCCAGCGGCGTGTTCGGCCCTCGCGCAGGCGACTCCGCGACGGAAGCGCTGGAGGCTCCGGCACGAGTGGCGATGGTTCTCTCCCACTCCGGCAACCAGCTGATCTGGGGCGAGGCAAGCGCAGCCGCGGCAGCAGGCGACCGCGATGTGGCCGGCCAGCTGCGTGCCGGCCTCGAGGCCGAAGCCGCCGGCACCATCACCGACGTGCATGCGCTCACGACCCGAGACCACGGAAGTCTCGTCGAGGGAGCCTCTGCGATCTTCGCGCCGGCCGACGGCTCACCTCACTCGGTGGTGACGGTGTCGTTCGAGCGTTCCTCCGAGCGCACGCTGTACCCCAACGGGCCATCGGCCTACTTCACCGGCTGCCACCGAGTGCTCCTGCACTGCAAGCTCGAGCGGCTGCCCGACCGATCGGTCCTGCGGACGGGAGAGCTCATCATCACCGGCAAGTACGGCCCCTCGATGATCAGGTACGCCGAGAGGTGGGTCGGCGAGTACGTCGTGGTCATCAACGCGTCTGCGCCGCCACGCGAGGGCTTTGCGGGAGCAGCGCCGGCCCTGACCGTCGAGCAGCTAGCCGGGCTGGCGGCCCGGTTGACGCCGTAAGCCGCGGCGCCTCGAGCGGGCCGCCGTCGGAAGAGCAACGTCCTGGTCATTTCTCGCTAACAGGGGTCACCGGGCCGGGCCGGCGCGGCGACAGGTGGTTGGCGGCCTTCCGCCGCCCCCGACAAACGAGAAACGAGGAGAAGAAATGATGGATCAGCACACTCGCAAGAGTCACGGACTGCAGGGATGGCGCAAGGTGGTCGTCGCCAGCGGTTCGCTCGCCATCGTTGCCGTGGGCGGTGTCGCCACCGCCAACCAGGCGTTCGCCGAGAGAGCAAGTGACCCGCAGACCGGCATCGCGAAGGTGGCGTTCGGCAACGCGCAGCCCGGCCCCGCCACGACGAGCCCGGTGAAGACCGGCGCACGACTGGGGCAGCGTCCAGACTCCACGCTCGGACAGGGAGAGTCGTCGGTCGCGGGCACCGGAGACGAGCTTGCCTCCGCGCTTCTCGACGCCGTCACCGGCGTCGTCCCGGGCGATGGTTCGGGGTTCGGTGGGCAGAGCGCCAACCAGCACTGGCCAGCGGCCGTCGGGTCGTTCGACTTCGCACCTGCTGACGGCTCGCAGGAAGTCCACGTCGCGGTCGGCGTCATGGACAAGGCGCTGTTCGGAGGGGCAGCGATCGAGTGCACCAGTGACGTGGAGTCGTGCGAGGTCTCCGAGCTCGCCGACGGGTCGCGGCTCAAGACGTATTCCACGGTCTACGGCGGGTCCGACATGCTGGTGGCCGAGCACTACGTGGGCGACGTCCGCGTCACCGTCTCGGCGGCAGTCACCCGCGCTGCTTCCGCCGCCGGTCATCAGGCGACCAGCCCTGACTTCGGGCTGTCGCTCGACCAGCTGACCGCAATCGCGACCGAGCCCAGGTGGTCCGGCTACTCGCTGGACAGCTCGCTCGGAGGACGATGACTGGGCCCTTCGTTCCATGCGACGGCGCCGCGGGCCCACGTGGTCCGCGGCGCCGTCGTGTCATCACGAGGCTGCCGGGGTGCGCGACCGCCTCATCAACGCACCGCCCTCGTGGCCCGACATCGCGTGACAACACTTCCGCCGCGCAATCACCAGATGTCCGTACGCCGACCGGCGCGTGGTCACGGCGCCGTGGCGGGTCCCGTGCCGTCGCGGAGGACGTTGCCACGCCCGGTCGGCCAGGGCAGGCACCCGGCGCCCGAGCCGGGGACCGTGTAGACGTCGACACCGTGGTCGAAGGTCGTCAGCACGATCTCGAGGGTGCCGTTGCCGGTGAGGTCGCCGATCGACGGCGCGGCGGCCACGCCGATGCCGTTGCCGTCCTGGCCCTGGTGGCGCAGTCGGGTGACCGAGAGCTTCTTGCCCTTCGCCGAGAGCACGACGAGGCGTCCCGCATTGCGTTGCAGGGCGTAGGTTCCGAAGACCAGCTCGGGCCTGCCGTCCTTGTTGAGGTCGGCGGCGACCACCTCGGAGGCGAACGTCTTGGCGCGCCGCGGCGCGTAGTCGGCCGTCCAGAGCCGGTCTCCGTCGGGTCCTACCGCGTAGACCTTGCCGCCAGGCAGGGCAGCGACGATCTCGGGCCGGTCGTCGCCGACGATGTCCACGACGGTCGGCGCCGGGATGCCGCTGGGCGGGTACCAGTCGCCGTCGGGCCTGTGGACCGGGTGGTTCGACATCGGCAGCTTCTCGAAGCCGCGGTGACGTCGTGCGGACCGCGACCCGTCGCCGTACGCGCCGTCGAGCACCATGAACGCGTGCGCCACCGTGCGGTAGGGGATGTGCCGTTCGGCGTTGGGGAGCCCGATGACCTCGTTGCGGCCGTCGCCGTCGAGGTCGGCGACCGCGGGCGGCGACGCGGTCCACTGCAGCCAGGTCTCGTCCTCCGGGCTCGGCCAGGCGCCGGTGTGCAGGTGGTAGTGACGCCGCTCGACCTGGGGATCGGCCCAGCGGATGAACTGGCCCCAGCCCATCCGCTTGCCCTCGGCGTCGGACTGCCGGTTGGTGAACCAGGGGGATGCCAGGATCGAGGTGCCGTCGAGGTTGAAGGCGTTGATCTGGTGGTTGTCGAAGGTGGTGATGATCTCCAGGTCGCTGTCGTCGTCGATGTTGCCGATCGCGACGTTCTCGCCGTACGCGCCGTAGCCGTGGTTGCCCACCTGGTTGAAGTTGACGTCGTTGCCCGCCCCCGCGAGCTGGTTGTAGCGGGGCCAGGCGGGGGAGTGGCCGCCCTCGGGCTGGAACAGGTCGCCGTTCGCACCGAAGACGAACACCTGGGCGCCCGTGGGCGAGGTGTTGGTCGTCGTCGCCACGACCTCGACGGTGCCGTCGCCGTCGAGGTCCCCGGCGGCGAGCCCGCGTGCTTCCGGCGACTGCCCGCCGCTGTTCGTCGACGCCGGCCAACCGGTCTTCACGTGCAGAGTGCCGCCACGGAACTCGTACGCCGCCACGGTGCCCGCGTTGCCGGCCACCACGATGTCCGTGACGCCGTCGCCCTCGAGGTCGGCTACCACTGACGGGGGATAGACCCGGCCCTCGCTGGCCGTGCCCCGGCCCAGCTGCCGGCCCTTCGCGTCGAAGACGAACGTCGAGTAGAACGGAGCGACGATCTCCAGCCGGCCGTCGCCGTCGAGGTCGACCAGGCCAGGCGAGGAGAACCAGCCGGTCTCCCCGGTGGTGATCTGCCGGACGAACCTGGGCGCCCGTACGGCGCCGGTGCCGCCCTCGGAGACGCACCCGGCGGCTTGGTCCACTCGCCGGGCCTGGACGACGCCGGCATCGGCGCCCCTGCCGGCGGCTGAGGGACTGCCAGGGAGGAGCCCCGCCACCACCACGAGGCCGAGCGCGCCGGCGACGCGGCGAGGCAGCTCCATCCCCGGACCCTACGTGAGCCGATTCGTCTGCGGCGCCGAGCGTGAAATCTCGCAGCAATCCGCAGACGAATCGGCGTGTGGGTCGCCTACGCTCGCAGGTATGAGTGCTCACGAGCCGGACCCGACGATCACGGGGCCGCGAGACCCCGAGCACCACCCGGGGGCGACGCTCGCCTTCGAGCCCGAATACGCCGCCGCGCTGACCGGGCGAGTCGTCTCGACGTCCGGCGAGTCGGTCGCGGTGAGCTCGCCGCTCACCGGCCAGCCGCTGGCGAGCATCCCGCAGTCGAGCGAGGCCGACGTCGCCGAGGCGTTCCACCGGGCCCGGCGGGCCCAGGTCGCGTGGGCCAGGACCCCGTTCGAGGAGCGGACCGAGGTCCTCCTGCGCTTCCACGACCTCGTGCTCGACCGTCAGGACGAGATCCTGGACGTGATCGGCTGGGAGTCCGGCAAGGCGCGCAAGCACGGCTTCGAGGAGCTGGCCCACGTCGCACTCACCGCGCGCTACTACGCCCGCACGTCCGGTCGCCACCTCCACTCCGAGCGCCGCCCCGGGCTGTTCCCGGCGCTGACGCGCATCGACGTGAACCACGTCCCGAAGGGCGTGGTCGGCATCATCTCGCCCTGGAACTACCCGCTCACGCTCGCGATGTCCGACGGCATCCCCGCCCTGATGGCCGGTAACGCGGTGGTCATCAAGCCCGACGCGCAGACCATGCTGACCGCGCTGCTGGGCGCCCGGCTGCTCGAGGAGTCCGGGTTCCCGCGCGACCTCTGGCAGGTCGTCGCCGGGCCGGGGGGCGAGGTGGGCGGCGCGCTCGTGCGGCAGGCCGACTACGTCTGCTTCACGGGCTCGACGGCGACCGGCCGCATCATCGCCCAGGGCTGTGCGGAGCGGCTGATCGGCTGCTCGCTCGAGCTCGGCGGCAAGAACCCGATCCTGGTGCTGCGTGACGCCGACCTCGAGAGGGCCGCCGAGGGAGCGGTCAGGGCCTCGTTCTCGAACGCCGGCCAGCTGTGCGTCTCGAGCGAGCGGATGTTCGTCGCCGACCAGGTCTACGACAGGTTCGTCGTCCAGGTTCGTCTCCCGCACCGAGGCGATGACGCTCGGCGCCACGCTCGACTGGGGCAACGACATGGGCCCCCTGATCTCCGAGCAGCAGCTCACCAACGTCCAGGCCCACGTCGACGACGCGGTCGCGAAGGGTGCGCGGGTGCTCACCGGTGGCCGGGCGCGGCCGGAGCTGGCGCCGTACTTCTACGAGCCGACCATCCTCGAGGGCGTCACCCCCGACATGGCCTGCTTCGGCACCGAGACGTTCGGACCGGTGGTCGCGGTCTACCGCTTCCACGACGAGGCCGACGCGGTCGCGCGCGCCAACGAGGGGGAGTACGGGCTCAACGGCTCGATCTACTCCCAGGACGGGGCTCGAGCGCGCGCCATGGCGCGTGAGATCAAGTGCGGAACGGTCAACGTCAACGAGGGGTACGGCGCGACGTTCGGCAGCGTCGGCGCGCCGATGGGTGGCATGCGGCAGTCGGGCCTCGGCCGGCGCCACGGCCCGGAGGGCATCCGCCGCTACACCGACATCCAGTCGGTGGGCACCCAGCGCCTGGTCCGCATCGCCCCGATGCTCGGCATGTCCGACGCCGCCTTCGCGAAGCTGATGACCGGCAGCCTGCGCCTGATGAAGAAGCTCGGCCGCCCCTGATGACCGACTGAGCCGACTTCGACGTCCTGGTCGTCGGCTCGGGCTTCGGCGGCTCCGTCACCGCGCTGCGGCTGACCGAGAAGGGCTACCGGGTCGGCGTGCTCGAGGCCGGGGCACGGTTCGCCGACGACGACTACGCGGCGACGTCGTTCGACACCAAGCGGTTCCTGTTCCGGCCGGAGATCGGCTGTTACGGCATCCAGCGCATCGACCTCCTCAAGGACTGCGTCATCCTGTCGGGAGCCGGAGTCGGCGGCGGGTCGCTGGTCTACGCCAACACGCTCTACGAGCCGTTGCCCGCCTTCTACGACGACCCGGCCTGGCGCGACATCACCGACTGGCGCGCCGAGCTGGCGCCGTACTACGACCAGGCCAAGCGGATGCTGGGGGTCACACCCAACCCGCTGCACACGCCGGCCGACGAGGTGATGCGCAAGGTGGCGGCGCAGATGGGCGTGGCGCAGACGTTCGGGCCGACGCCGGTCGGCGTCTTCTTCGGCGGGCCGGGGGCCGCGCCGTCCGACGTCGTACCGGACCCCTACTTCGGCGGTGAGGGACCCGATCGCAACCCCTGCCGCAACTGTGGCGAGTGCATGACCGGCTGCCGCCACAACGCCAAGAACACCCTGGTGAAGAACTACCTGCACCTCGCCGAGAAGAACGGCGCCCAGGTGCTGCCGCTGACGACGGTCACGCGGGTCTCGCCACGCGAGGGGGGCGGGTACGACGTCCACGTCCGCCACACCAAGGCCAAGGTCCGCCGGCGTGACGCCACCCGGGTGCTGACCGCCGACCAGGTCGTCCTCTCCGCCTCGGCGCTCGGCACCCAGCGGCTGCTGCACCGGATGAAGCGCGAAGGGCACCTGCCGCACGTCTCCGCCCGGCTCGGCGAGCTGTCGCGCACCAACTCCGAGTCGGTCCTCGGCGCCATCGCGCCCGACTCGTCCGTCGACTACACCCAGGGTGTCGCGATCACGTCCTCGTTCCACCCCGACGAGCACACCCACATCGAGCCGGTGAGGTACGGCAAGGGCAGCAACGCGATGTGTCTGCTCCAGACCGTGCTCACCGACGCGGAGGACGACAGGCCCCGCTGGCGCACCTGGCTGCGCGAGCTGTGGCGGGAGAAGCGCCGCGTGCTCGACCTGTACGACCTCCGGCACTGGTCGGAGCGCACCGTCATCGTCCTGGTCATGCAGAGCCGCGACAACTCGATCACCACGTTCCTGCGGCGCAACCGCGCCGGCCGCTGGGTGCTCTCGTCGCGGCAGGGCCACGGCGAGCCCAACCCCACGTGGATCCCGGCCGGCAACGAGGCCGCGCGACGGATGGCCGACCTGATGGGCGGCACCCCCGGCGGCACCATCGGCGAGCCCTTCAACCGGCCGATGACCGCGCACTTCATCGGCGGCTGCACGATCGGCGCCTCGGCGGAGTCCGGCGTGATCGACCCCTACCAACGGGTCTTCGGCCACCCCGGCCTGCACGTCGTCGACGGCTCCGCGATCTCGGCCAACCTCGGCGTCAACCCATCGCTGTCCATCACCGCCCAGGCCGAGCGCGCGATGGCCTTCTGGCCCAACCGGGGCGACGCCGACCCTCGACCGCCGTTGGGGTCGGCGTACGAGCGGATCTCGCCGGTCGCACCCGCCTCGCCGGCGGTGCCGCCGACGGCTCCGGCAGCGCTGCGGCTTCCCGTCGTGGGAATCAGCTGACCCGAACAAAGCGCTCGGACACCCGTAACCGGCCTGTCGAGGCGTCGTTGGACGGCTGGGTCCAGCTCTCGTGCTCCCTCACTGACTGGACCCATTGCCGGGGAGGGGCTCGCTCCATCTCGGCGCGCAGGGCCCGGCCAACCCTCCCTCCCCGGCCGGGCCCTGTCTGACGCTGCGCTGGGCGTGAGTCGCGACGCCGGCCGGCGCATCGTCACGGCTCGGGGAGTGGAGGATGTTCGCTGGTTGAGGTGCGAGGAGCAGAAGCGCTTGTCCTGAGGTGCGAGCTTGCGAGCCTCGAAGGGACGAGCCTCGAAACCACGCGACCCGAGCTCGATAGGCTCCGGGTATGTCGGAGCACGACCTGGTCCTGGTAGTCGACTTCGGTGCCCAGTACGCCCAGCTGATCGCGCGGCGGGTGCGTGAGGCGAAGGTCTACTCCGAGATCGTGCCGCACACCATGCCGGTGGCCGAGATGCTGGCGCGCCAGCCCAAGGCGATCGTGCTGTCGGGTGGGCCGTCGTCGGTCTACGAGCCCGGTGCGCCGCGGCTCGACGCATCGCTCTTCGAGGCGTCCGTGCCCGTGTTCGGCATGTGCTACGGCTTCCAGATCATGGCGCAGTCGCTCGGGGGCGAGGTCTCGCCGACCGGCGCGCGTGAGTACGGCCGCACCCCCGTCAGCGTGGTCGAGTCCGGCACCCTGCTCGCCGGGCTGCCCGCCCACCACAACGTCTGGATGTCCCACGGCGACTCCGTCACCGCGGCACCCGAGGGATTCACGCTGCTGGCCTCGACCGTGGCCACGCCTGTGGCGGCGTTCGAGGATGTCGGCCGCGGCCTCGCGGGCGTGCAGTGGCACCCGGAGGTCCTGCACACCGAGCACGGCCAGCAGGTGCTCGAGCACTTCCTGCTCGAGATCGCCGGCTGCCGGCCCACCTGGACGATGGTCAACATCGTCGAGGAGCAGGTCGAGGCCATCCGCACCCAGATCGGCGACGGCCGGGCGATCTGCGCGCTGTCGGGTGGCGTCGACTCCGCAGTGGCGGCGGCGATCGTGCAGCGCGCCATCGGCGACCGTCTCACCTGCGTCTACGTCGACCACGGGATGATGCGGCTCGGCGAGACCGAGCAGGTACGCCGTGACTTCGAGGCCGTCTTCGACACCCTCGACGTGGTCGACGCCAGCGACCAGTTCCTCGGGGCGCTCGAAGGGATCGTGGATCCCGAGGAGAAGCGCAAGATCATCGGCCGGGAGTTCATCCGCACCTTCGAGGCGGCCGAAGTACGGGTGTTCGGCGACCTGGCCAGCGGCGCCCAGGACACGGCGTACCTCGTCCAGGGCACGCTCTACCCCGACGTCGTCGAGAGCGGCGGGGGAGCCGGCACCTCCAACATCAAGTCCCACCACAACGTCGGCGGCCTGCCCGACGACCTCCAGTTCGCGCTGGTCGAGCCGCTGCGCACCCTGTTCAAGGACGAGGTGCGCCTCGTCGGCGAGCAGCTCGGGCTCCCGCCCACGATGGTCTGGCGGCAGCCGTTCCCCGGCCCCGGCCTCGGCATCCGGATCATCGGCGAGGTCACCGAGGAACGCCTCGACATCCTGCGCCAGGCCGACGCCATCGCCCGCGAAGAGCTCACGGCCGCCGGACTCGACCGCGACATCTGGCAGTTCCCGATCGTGCTGCTGGCCGACGTGCGCTCGGTCGGCGTGCAGGGCGACGGCCGCACCTACGGCCACCCCGTCGTCCTGCGTCCGGTGACGTCCGAGGACGCCATGACCGCCGACTGGGCCCGCCTGCCCTACGACCTGCTGGAGAAGATCTCCACCCGCATCACCAACGAGGTCCGCGAGATCAACCGCGTCACCCTCGACATCACCTCCAAGCCGCCGGGCACGATCGAGTGGGAGTAGCGCACAGCGGTCATGCACATCTGCATGGCATCATGCGTGTGTGCATGAGATGATGGCGGCATGAGCAAGACGATCCAGATCCGCGACGTCTCGGACGACGTGTACGCCGCCTTGTCCGTTCGCGCTGCCGAAGCGGGCCTCAGTGTCCCTGAGCTGCTCAGGCGCGAGGCGAACCGACTGGCGTCGCGCCCGTCGGTCAACGAGTGGCTCGAACGTCTCGGACGGCGCACATCCAGCATCACCAGCTCGGAAGTCGTGGCAACCCTGGACGAGATCCGGGGACCTTGGCCGGATGCTCGTCGTTGACGCCGGCTGCCTCTTCGAGGCACTCATCGGCACACCCGTTGGCCAGCTGGTCAAGCGATACCTCCGGGAAGACGAAGACCATGCCGCACCGCACGTGGTGGACGTCGAGACCCTCAATGTCATCCGGCGCTACCACCTGGACGGGCGCCTCGACGACACCGCGGCGAGGCAGGCGATCGAAGACCTCGAGCTGTGGCCCGGAGAGCGATTCGCCCACACGAGCCTCATCCCGAGGGCATGGGACCTGCGGAACAACGTCCGAGGCTGGGACGCCTTCTATGTTGCGCTCGCAGAGGCTCTCGACGGCACCTTGTTGACGCTCGATGAGCGGTTGTCACGAGCATCGGGGCCGCGATGTCGTATCGAGGTGCCCCGGGGGCTGATCGAGTTGGGCGGCTCCGACAAGGAGGCGACGAGCGCTCCTCGCCGGAGGCCGGGAGCCGCCCGCAGTCGGCTCGAACCCTGAACCTCCCCCGATAAGCACCGGGGCTCACCCGATCGGGCGAGCGGGCGTCGTACCATTCGGGCAGTCCGGAGATTCCGAGGCCCTGGGGGTCGTGGTGGCGCAAGTCCTGGAGGCGGTGCGTTCGCGGGTACGCCGCGCGCTCATCGCCCGCAGCCCGGGCATCGACCTGTCCCGGCTCGACCGCGTGCCCGAGCGCCTCACCTGGCCGCTGAAGCGGGACGGCATGGAGCCCGTCGACCGCATCGGCGAGCTGCGTGAGCAGAAGGGGCCGGTCGCCAAGGTCGTCACCTTCCTCGGAGTCGAGGTCTGGCTGGTCACCGGCGACGCCGAGGCGCGCGAGCTGCTGGCCGACCAGACGTCGTACTCCACCGACATCCGCCCCTACATGGGCAAGTCCGGCAACGCCGACAGCGGCGACATCGGCGGCCTGGGGTTCACGGACCCGCCCGACCACACCCGGCTGCGCAAGCTGCTGACGCCGGAGTTCACGATGCGCCGGCTGGCCCGGCTCAAGCCTGCCATCGACCGGATCATCGGCGACCAGCTCGACGAGACCGAGCGCCTCGGCGCCGGCGGCCAGCCGGTCGACCTGGCGCAGACCTTCGCCTTCCCCGTGCCCTTCCTGGTGATCTGCGAGCTGCTCGGGCTGCCGGTCGAGGAGCGCGAGAAGTTCCGCGGCATGGCCAGCGCCCGCTTCGACGTCACCGGCGGGGGCGTGGGCACGGTCGGCGCGGTGGCCGGCTCGCGGAACTTCCTCTTCGAGGAGACCGCCCGCCAGCGCCTGGACCCCGGCCCCGGCCTGATCGGCCAGATCATCCGCGAGCACGGCGACGAGATCACCGACTTCGACCTGGCCGGCCTGGCCGACGGCGCCTTCACCGGCGGCCTCGAGACCAGCGCCTCGATGCTCGCGCTGGGCACCGCCGTGCTCCTCGAGCGGCGCGACGTCTGGGACCGTCTCATCGCCGAGGACCACACCGTCGGCCCGATCGTCGACGAGCTGCTCCGCTACCTGGCGGTCGTGCAGATCTCCTTCCCGCGCTTCGCCAAGCACGACGTCGTCCTCGGCGGGCAGCGGATCAAGAAGGGCGCGGTCCTCCTCGCTCACCTGCCCGCCGCCAACCGCGACCCGCGCGCTCACCACGGCGGCGGCTTCGACCACTCCCAGGCGACGGCCTCCCACCTGGCCTTCGGGCACGGCTTCCACCGCTGCGTGGGCGCCGAGCTGGCCCGCATGGAGCTGCGGGCGGCGTACCCCGCCCTGGCCCGCCGGTTCCCCCACCTCGCGCTCGCGGTCGACCCCGGCGAGCTGAAGTTCCACGACCGCTCGATCGTGTACGGCGTCGAGGCGCTGCCGGTGCACCTCGACGGCCGCTGAACACCGATTCGTCAGAAGCGGCCACGCTGCCAGGACCCGTCAGACCTCTGACGAATCGGTGTGGAGGGTGCGGGCGGAGTAGTAGTCCTCGTGCGGGCGGGCGAACAGGTCGCGCAGCAGGGCGATCTCGGCGCCGTGGTGGACCTGCTCGTCGACGAGGGCTCGGACCTGGTCGCCGGCCGCCATCTGGCGCTCGGGGAGGTGCGAGGGCCGCAGCTCGGCCAGGTCGTCGTCGGTGGCGTCGGTCAGCCACGCGGTGATCGGTACGCGGCTCTGGCGCCACTCGCCCATCGCCGTCTCTGCCGTGTGAGGCACCACCAGGTCGGGAAACGTGAGCCTGCCGTCGCCGAACGCGTGGTTCCAGTAGAGGCGGTTGCCGGCCGTGAGGTGCACCAACCGCCAGCCGATGGTGGTCAGCGGGGCCGGGTCGGCGGGCGCGAACTCGTACTCGTAGGACCAACCGCCGACATGGCGGTCGTCGGGCCGGATGTTCCAGCAGTCCGCGACCGGCTCCCAGAAGAACTCCTCGTCGGGGAGCCCGCGGCAGCGCTCGCGGAGCCGGCGGCCCGACTGTTCCCACAGCCGGAGCAGCACGCTGACCCCGGACATCGACTCCCCCACGCACCTCAGGGTAGGGCGGGTGGGGGAGCCGACGCATCCGTCAGCGGACCAGCGCCTCCTCCTGCTTGGCGTCGGGAAGGTTGCCGATGGTGTCGCCTCGGTCGAGCTTGCTCGGCCACCAGATCTTGCCGCCCAGGTCGAGGTTGATCGCGGTGACCAGCACCGAGCGCACGATCAACGTGTCGAGCATCACGCCGAGGGCGACGGCCACCCCGATCTCGGCGAGGAACACCACCGGGATCGAGCCGAGCACCAGGAACGTCGCCGCCAGCACCAGGCCCGCGGAGGTGATCACGCCGCCCGTGGAGGAGAGACGCGATCAGCGAGCCCCTCCGGGTGCCGAAGGTCTGCGTCTCCTCACGGACCCGGGTCATCAGGAAGATGTTGTAGTCGATGCCCAGGGCGACCAGGAACACGAACGCGAACAGCGGGAACCCTGGATCGGACCCGGCGAAGCCGAAGACGTACTCGAAGAGCAGGGCCGAGATGCCCAGGGCCGCGCCGAAGGACAAGACCACCGTGCCGATCAGGATCAGCGGCGCCGCGACGGCCCGCAGCAGGCCCATCAGGATCAGGAACACCACGACCAGGACGATCGGGATGATCACCTTGCTGTCGCGGTTGGAGGCGACCTTGGTGTCGAGGTAGAACGCCGCCCCGCCGCCAACCAGGGCGTCGGCTCCATCGACCTGGTGGACGGCCTCACGGGAGGACTCCACGATGTCGAATGCGGCCGGGGAGGAGATGTCGGCGTTGATGGTGGCCTCGAAGTAGGAGCGCCCGGAGCCCAGGTCCTGTGCCGGGCGGGCCTCGCCGAGACCGTCGATCCCGGCGAGCGCGTCCTGCACCTCGGGCAGGGCATCGGTGTTGGCGACCACCTGGATGGTGTTCGAGCTGTCGGCCAGGCCGTGCTCGGTGAGTACCTTCTGACCCTTGATCGAGTCGAACTCCTTGGTGTAGGTGTCCTCGGTCGAGAGCCCGGAGGGGTCGAGCCGGAACAGACCCAGGCAGGCGATCGCCAGGAGGCCGGCCGTGATCAGCCACACCTTGCGGGGGTTGGGAGCTATGCGGTTGCCGACCCGGGCCCAGAAGCCGGTGCTCGTGGGCTCGGGCGAGCCGAACGTCGGGCGCTTGGGCCAGAAGATCCAGCGGCCGCAGATGACCAGCAGCGCGGGCAGCAGGGTGACCATCACCAGGAAGGTCACCGCGATGCCGACCGCCAGCACCGGCCCCATGCCCGCGGTGGAGTTGAGCTCGGCGAAGCTCAGGCAGAGCATGCTGACGACGACGGTGGCGGAGCTGGCCAGGATCGCCGGGGCGGCGCGGTGCAGCGCGAACGCCATCGCCTCGTGACGGTCCTCGTGGCGCCGCAGCTCCTCGCGGTACCTCGCCACCAGGAGCAAGGCGTAGTCGGTGCCCGCGCCGATCACCAGGATGCCGAGGATCGCCTGACTCTGTCCGTTGACGGTGAGGTCGGCGTACTTCGCCAGCAGGTAGACCACGCCGGCCGAGGTCATGTAGGCGAACACGGCGCTGATGATCGGGAGCAGCCACAGGGTCGGGCTGCGGTAGGTGAGCAGCAGGATCACGATCACGACCAGCAGCGTGGCCAGGATCAGGTTGGTGTCGATGCCCTCGAAGGCCTCGGCGGAGTCGGCCGCCTGACCGCCGTAGCCGGCCAGGTGCACGGTCACGCCGTCGATCTGGGCGATGTCGCGGACCTCGTCCGCCGCGTCGGGGATGTCGGTCCAGCCGTTCTCGCCGAAGTTGAAGACGAAGTAGAGGTAGCCGACCTCGCCGTCCTCGGACAGCAGCTGGACGGGGAGGTCCTGCTGCTGGGCGACGTTCGGCGAGAGGACTCCCGCCGACGTGACGCCGTCGATCTTGGCGATCTCGGCCGCCTGCTCATCCATCGCGGCGAGGTCGTCCTGGGTGAGCCCGGACGAGCGGTCGTAGACGACGAGGGTGGGGATGTCGTTGGGGTTGACGGCAGTGGAGATCTCGTCGAGGACCTCGGTGGACTCGGCGCTGGCCGGGAGCCAGGACGAGGCCTCGTTGTTCTGGACGTCGGTGAGCTTGGCGGCGAAACCACTGGCGACCACGAAGACGACGATCCAGGCCGCGAAGACGATCCACTTGGTGACTTTGCCGGTGAGCTTGCCGGCGATCTGACGATGCATGAGGAGACTCCATCACAAGGCGGGGACAGGGTTCATCGGGTTATCCCCTGAGCAGACCCTGAGAGGGTGCAGAACTCATCGGGTCCCGGTCAATCGACGCTTGGGAAGTCCGAATTGTGACATGGGACGCGGGGTGGTTGCGAGGAGCGCCGGCGACGAGCCTCGAAACGGCTCAGAGACCCAAGGACCGACCGATGATCTCCTTCTGGATCTCGGTGGTGCCGCCGTAGATGGTCTGGACGCGGCTGTTCACCCAGGCCCGGGCGATCGGGTACTCGGTCATGTAGCCGTAGCCGCCGTGCATCTGCACACCACGGTCGACGAGCTTGTTCTGCAGCTCGGTGACCCAGTACTTCGCCATCGACGCGGTCTTGGCGTCGAGCTCGCCCCGCACGTGCCGGGCGAGGCAGTCGTCGACGAAGACCCGGGCGATGTGGGCCTCGGTCGCCATCTCGGCGATCACGAAACGGTTGTGCTGGAACTTCCCGATCGGGCGCCCGAACGCCGTGCGCTCCTTGGCGTAGGACAGCGTCAGGTCGACCACGACCTCGCACGCCGTCGCCGCAGACACCGCCATCGACAGCCGTTCCTGGGAGAGGTTGGTCATCAGGTGGACGAAGCCGTGCCCGGCCTCGCCGAGCAGGTTCTCCTTGGGGACGCGCACGTCGGAGAAGAACAGCTCGGCGGTGTCCTGGGCGTGCTGGCCGATCTTGTCGAGGTTGCGGCCGCGGTCGAAGCCCTCCATGCCGCGCTCGACCACGAGCAGGGAGATGCCCTGGTGACCGGCCTCGGGGTCGGTGCGCGCCACCACGACGACGAGGTCGGCGAGGATGCCGTTGGAGATGAAGGTCTTCTGGCCGTTGAGCACGTAGTGGTCGCCGGCGTCGACCGCAGACGTGCGGATGCCCTGGAGGTCCGACCCGGCGCCCGGTTCGCTCATCGCGATCGCCGCGATCGTCTCGCCCGAGCACAGCCCGGGGAACCATCGCTGCTTCTGCTCATCGGAGGCGCAGGCGGCGAGGTACGGCACGATCATGTCGTTGAACAGCGTGAACGCCGCCCCGTAGACGCCGCGCCGGGTCATCTCCTCGCCGATCACCGCGTTGAAGCGGAAGTCGGGCGTCCCGCCGCCGCCGTACACCTCGTCGAGCTGCAGCCCCAGCAGGCCCTGGGCGCCGGCCTTGGCCCAGACGTCACGGTCGACGATGCCGTCCTTCTCCCACTGGTCGTGGAACGGCACGACCTCCTTGTCGAGGAACGCGCCGACGGACTCGCGGAACGCCTCGTGCTCGTCGTCGAAGATCGCGCGTGGCACGCCTGCCATCGTGACAGTGCGACTGTCACGGTGCAAGGCGCGCGGGGGCGGATGACACGATAGGCACCGACGGTCGCCGGACGAGGGGACGTGATGCCTGCACCGCTGCCAGGGGACAATCCCCAGGCCTACATCCCGGGTGACCGTCGTCGCGCCATCGCGCGGGGCGAGGACCTGCCGCTCCAGTCGAGCGGCGCGGCGATGTTCGTCGACATCTCGGGCTTCACCTCCCTGACCGAGGCCCTCGCGCGGGAGCTCGGCGGCCGCCGCGGCGCGGAAGAGCTGACCGCGACGCTCCAACGCGTCTTCGCGGCGCTGCTCGAGCCGTTGCACATCTGGCGGGGGAGCGTCGTCTACTTCAGCGGCGACGCCGTCACCGCGTGGATCGACGGCGACGACGGCAGTCGCGCCACGGCGTGCGGACTGGCGATGCAGTCGATCATGCAAGAGGTCGGTGTGGTCTCGACGCCCGGCGGGAACTCGGTGAGCTTGGGGGTCAAGGTCGCGGTCGCCGTCGGTGAGGTGCACCGGTTCGTGGTGGGCGACCCCGACGTCCAGCTCATCGACGTGCTTGCCGGCCGGCTGATGGACTCCTTGGCCGCGGCCGAGGCGCGCTCGCAGGCCGGCGAGGTCGTGCTCGACTCCGGCGCGCTCTCCTCGCTCGAGGGCCGCGTCACCTTGATCGAGACTCGCGAAGGGGACGCCGGAGCTGTCGGGATCGTCGACGCGCTGGTCGACCCGCCGACCGTCCCCGAAGCCGTCGAGGAGTGGCCCGCACTTCCCCTGGAGACGGCGCGCCATTGGTTGCTGCCTCCTGTCTGGGAGCGCCTGGTGGCCGGACGGGGCGAGTTTCTCGCCGACCTTCGCCCGGCCGTACCGATCTTCGTGCGGTTCGGAGGTCTCGACTTCGAGCACGACCCCCAGGCGCCGAAGGTGCTCGGCGACTTCGTCACGCGTGCGCAGCTCGCGCTCGACGAGATGGGCGGCTCGGTCCTCCAGCTCACGATCGGCGACAAGGGCGCCTACCTGTACGCCGTCTTCGGCGCGCCGCTCGCGCACGAGGACGATGCGACGCGGGCCTGCGAGGGAGCCTTGAAGCTCCTCGAGATCCCTCAGGAGGTCCCCGTCACGGACGTCCAGATCGGGGTGGCGACGGGTCGCCTGCGCAGCGGCACCTACGGCCACTACGAGCGCCGTACCTTCTGCTGCCTCGGCGATGCCGTCAACCTCGCGGCGCGGCTGATGACCCGCGCGCCCGCCAACGGCATCTGGGTCCACGGCGACGTCGCCGAGCAGACCGGTGAGCGGTTCGAGTGGGACGACCTCCCCTCCATCACGGTCAAGGGGCGCGTGCAGGAGGTCAGCGTCCGCGCTCTCCGCGGCCGCTCGACCCGGCGCCGTACGGGCGGTCGCCCCGCCGCCCTCAACGCCATGGTCGGCCGCGAAGCCGAGCTGGGCCGGCTCCGCGAGCTGTGGCAGGCGGCCGACGACGGTCGCGGTCAGGTCGTCGTCGTGCAGGCCGAGGCCGGCACCGGCAAGTCCCGCCTCGTCGACGAGCTCGTCGGTGAGCTGACGGCCGCCGGGGTCACCGTCGCCCGGGGCGAGGCGACGCCGATCGCCGCCGAGGCCGCGTACGCCGCCTGGCGCGACGTGTGGGCCGACCTGCTCGGCCTCGACGACGAGCCCACCGCCGATCGCGTCACCGACGCGGTGGGGCGCCTCGAGCCCACCCTCCTCGCCCGCGCGCCCCTGCTCGGCCCCGTGCTCGGCCTGGCGATGCCCGACAGCGACCTCACGGCGTCGTTCGACGGCGAGCTCCGCAAGACCTCGCTGGAGGACCTGCTCCGGCGGCTCCTCGAGGCCAGCGCGAAGGACAGCGTCGTCGTCGTCGTCGAGGACGCGCACTGGCTCGACCCTCTCTCGCGCGACGTGCTCGAGGCGCTGGCGCGCGCCGACGAGCAGCATCCGCGCGCTGCTGGTGCTCACCACCCGCCCCGACGGGACGCCCTTGGCGGGGCTGCCCGTCGGCCGCGGTGACCACGTGACCGACATCGCCCTGGAGGGCCTCGCGCCCGGGGCGTCGGCCGTGCTGGTCGGCGCACGCCACCGGGCGCTGACGGGGCGGGAGCCCGCCGCCGAGCTGATCGCGACGGTCGTCGGCCGCGCGGAGGGGAACGCCTTCTACCTCGAGCAGCTCGTCGACTACGTGCTCGCCCACTCCAGCGGCGACGACGGCGTCGACCCCGACGCCCTCGAGCTGCCGCCCAGCCTGCACAGTCTCGTGCTCAGCCGCATCGACGCCCAACCCGAGAACCAGCGCCGCGCGGTCAAGGTCGCCAGTGTCATCGGGCGCGCCTTCCGCTCGCCCCTGGTGGCCGCGGCCTACCCCGATCTCGGACCCGAGAAGGTCGTGCACGACGACCTGGTCTCGCTGACACCGACGCGGCTGATCGACCTCGAGGACCCACGCGACAAGGCGTTCGCGTTCGGCCACGCCGTCACCCGCGACGTCGCCTACGACTCGATCCCCTACTCGATGAGGTCGTTGCTCCACGGCCAGGTGGGCGACGCCCTCGAGAGCGAGCCCGACGGGCCAGACCGCAACCTCGACCTGCTGGCCTACCACTACTCCCGCAGCGAGGACGTGCCCAAGAAGCGGCGCTATCTCCGGGCCGCGGCCGACGCCGCCCGGTCGGCGTACGCCAACGAGGCGGCGATCTCCTACCTCGAGCAGGTGCTGCCCTTCGTCGACGACGACGAACGCAGCGGGGTGTTGCTCCAGCTCGGCGAGTCGCTGGAGGTCCGCGGCGACTGGGTCCCTGCGGAGGAAGCGGTCTCGCGTGCCCGCGAGGCGGCCGAGGCGGTCGCCGACGCCGCTGGGATCGCCCGCGCGCGGACCGCGGCGGCAGAGCTGGCCCGCAAGCAGGGCCGCTACGTCGAGGCCGAGAGCGAGCTGGCTGCCGCGGAGGCGGCCTTCCTCGACGTGGGCGAGGAGGCTGGCCGGGCGCGAGTGCTCCACCTGCGCGGCACGCTCTCCTCCCAGCAGGGTCACCCCGACCAGGCGCGGGCGGCGTACGAAGCCAGCCTGGCCGTGCGCGAGACCCTCGGCGACGAGGCCGGCGTCGCGGCGCTGCTGACGAACCTGGCCCTGGTCGCCGAGGACGAGGGCGACCTCGACGAGGCCGAGCGGCTCGGTCAGGAGGGGCTCGTGCGGCGCCGCGCGCTCGGCGACCGTCGCGCCGTGAGCGTGTCCCAGACCAACATGGGGATGCTCGCGACCGTCCGCGGCGACCTCGAGCAGGCCCTCGAGCGGTTCGTCGAGGCCCTCGCCCTCGCCGAGGAGGTCGGTGACCGGTGGCTGAGTGCCGTCGGCCGCCACAACCTCGGCAACGTGACCCGCGACCTCGGCCAGCTCGAGGAGGCGGCCGGACACTTCCTCCCGGCGCTCGACGCGTACGCCGAGAACGACGACCGCTGGTCGCTCGCGCACGTCTTCGAGGACGTCGCCGTCTGGCTGCTCGCGCGCGGTGCCGCGGGTGACGCGGAGGCGGTGTCCCTGCTGGCCGCGGCGGAGCGGCTGCGGGAGGAGATCGGCGCCCCGCGCTTCCCGCCCACCGAGACCGCCCTGGCCGAGGCCCTGGCGCCCGCCCAGGCGCGCACGCCGGCCGACGTGCTCGACCGCGCCGCGGCCTCGGGACGGTCCGACGACCTCGACCTGACGATCCGCCGGGCCGGCCTGCTCCTGAGCGAGTAGTGAGTCGAGGGGTACGCCAATCTCGCTTGTCAACTACGAGAAAGCGGCGATCTAGAAGTGTCCGCTGGCGAACAGTCCGATGTCGGGATGCCGAGGTATCGTACGAACGCTTCTCTCGGGGGAATCGTCCTCCTCCACTGGGGGACGTCGTGAGCTGTCAGGGGGGCCTGCGCGTGTCCACGTCTGTCCGCACGCACCGAGCCCGACAATCACCGCGTCGGCGCGTCGCCGTCGGCGGCTGCTGATCGCCCTCGCCGCCGTCGTCGCGACCGTCACCGGTCCGCTGGTCGTCGCCCGCGCGCCTGCCGAGGCCGAGCCGATCGACGTCGGCTGGTCGGTGACCGCGGCGACCGGGCACCGACCCGCACTCCGGTCGGACGGCTCGCACGTCCGCCGCAGCGTTCTCCTACGACCTGCCAGCCGGCCGGATTCGGCCAGCCGCGGTCCTGGGACTTCACCGCCATCGCCGCCAACGCCGCCACCGCCAGGCAACCCGATCAAGGTGCCGTGGACCTGGCAGGGCCTGCACGCCTGGTTCGGCGTCACCGCGCAGCTGCAGCCGATCGTCAACGGGGTGCCCGTGACGACCCCGGAGACGCAGATCGCGCCCGCCGACAGCCAGCCCTACCTCGTCAACGCCGGCCCTCAGAACTGCTGCACCACGCCCTCCAACGGCTTCGTCTACGGCGACGTCGCCACCTTCGACAACCTCCAGGCCGGCGCGACCGTACGGCTTCCGGCTCATCGGCCGCAACGGCGACTCCAACAACTTCCTGCGGGGCACCTTCACCCTCAGCACCCGCCCCTACCTGGACGCGCACCTTCGGCGGAGACAACCGCCAGTGGCCCGGCGCGACCGAGCTGCTCGCACCGCCGGGACAGCAGGGCCAGCTCGCCGAGGCCGGCGAGGCCCGCTGGTACAAGTTCCCGGTGGTCCCGGGCCAGACGGCGTCCGTCGACCTGAGCCAGCCCTCCGAGGACTACGACCTGGCGCTCTACGGCGACATCGGGACGCCGTTCGAGGACCTCACAGAGGGCGACCTCGCCGAGCTGCCGCGGCCTCGGCTTCGCGGCGCGCCAGGCGCCGGCACCCAGGCGCCAGTCTACCCGACGACGTCAAGAAGATCGCCGACCTCAGCCGACGACGTGCCGTCGGCGACGTTCGCGCCGCGGGTCTATGCGCCGCGGGTCTATGCGCCGCGGGTCTATGCGCCGCGGGTCTATGCGCCGCGGGTCTATGCGCCGCGGGTCTATGCGCCGCGGGTCTACGCGCCCGACTCCTACGCACCCGACCTCGCTTCGGACCCGAAGTTCCGCGACGCCTTCTCGGCCGCCCAGGACCAGACGCTCCTGGTGGCCTCGGTCAAGGCGCGGCACGCCGCGGAGAAGGTCACGGCCGCCACCGGACAACACCACCGGCAACTTCTACGTCCGCGTCCAGGGCCACGACGACAAGGTCTTCGACGTCGGGACACTCCTACCAGCTCGGCCTCACCGTCAGCGGCATCCAGGACTGCCTCGGCGAAGACGGCGCCGGCCTCCTCGATACGGCACGCTGCCGACCACGGGCCGACCGTCCCCGGCAAGGAGACGGTGATCCTCACCGACACCGACGAGCTGAACCTGTTCGACGACCCAGACCCCGAGGTGGTCGACGATGCCCTACGACCTCTACATGGACTCGCTGCGAGACCCTCGCCGCCGACACCGACGGCGTTGTCGTCGACCTGCACGAGTCCGACCGGGTCACCGACGCTGCAGGAACAGGCGGACACGTTCGCCAGTGCCCCTACGCGACCAACCTGGTCGCCGACGCGATCAAGGACATTGTCGACACCTACCGTGCCGACGGCAACACGCTCAAGTACGTCGTCCTCGCCGGCGGCGACGAGGTCATCCCGTTCTTCCGCTACCCCGACACCTCGGGCCTCGGGCCGGAGAGCCAGTTCGAGCTCGACATGCTCGCCGACACCCCCGCGGGCGCCAGCCTCGACCAGAACCAGGTCCTCGGCCAGGACGCCTACGGCTCGCGCACCGAGCGTGACCATCGGCGGCGCGACGTGCCCGTGCCGGACCTCGCGGTCGGCCGGCTCGTCAAGACGCCCGAGGAGATCGAGTCCACGGTCGCGCACTTCCACCAGCTCGAGGTCGAGCGCAACGGCACGACGCTGCCGGTCTCCGCCGAGGGCGAGGGCCGCTCGTTGGTGACGGGCTACGACTTCCTGGCGGACGCCGCCAAGCGGGTCAACGCCGAGTTCGCAGACGGCCCTGCCGGACGGCGAACACGACACGCTCATCGAGACGGCCGGCGACCCCGCACGACGACTCCTGGGACGGCCGACCGACCTCCGGCGCGAGCTGTTCGACGAACCACCACGACCTGGTCTACCTGGCCGGCCACTTCAGCGCCAACGACACGCTGGCCGCCAACTTCGACCAGGACGACACCTTCGCGGCCAGCTGAGCTGGCGCCAGCCCGAGAACGCCGGCATGCTGACCGACACCCTGCGTGCTCAGCGCCGGCTGCCACTCCGGCTACAACATCGTCGAGCGCGAGGCAGGGTCGGCGTCGCCACGGCGAGGACTGGAGCCAGCAGCTGGCGCGGCAGCAGGCCGCTGCTCATCGGCGGCACCGGCTACCAGTACGGCGACTCCGACTTCCTCGAGTACAGCGAGCGGCTCTACCACGCGCATCAGCCAGCGGCTGCGCGAAGGCCCGACCGACGGCGATGCCGGCCCGGTCGCGATCGGCGAGGCGCTGGCGCTGGCCAAGCAGGACTACCTGGCCACGTCTGAGCACCCTGCAGGGCATCGACCAGAAGGCCGTGCTCCAGGCCACCCTGTACGGCCTGCCGATGACCGGCTTCGACGCTCCCGGCCGCCAGCCGATCGGCGGCGAGGCTCCCAGCGTCCGCCGACAGCCGTCACGACAGGACCAGGCAGCAGACTTGGCCTGTTCGCCGGCAACCTCGGCGTGAACGAGCCGAACGACGGGGACGACGAGTTCTACGTGGACACCCCGCTCGACGTCCTCAACGATCCTCCGGGAACGCGCCACAGCAAGTACTCCGAGGCGGCGGAGGACGCGGACGTGCCCGACGGCCTGCTGACCTGGCGCGAAGGCCTTGACGGCGTGACCGTGGAGCCGGGCATGCCCGCGCTGCCCAAGCAGGTCGTCAACGTCACCGCGAACGGACTCGTGCTGCGCGGCGTCGGGTTCCGTGCCGGCTACTACCGCGACACCGGCAACCTGGTCCCCCTCACGGGCGCGCCGGCGATCGAGGGGGCGACCGCCAACACGACGTTCGACTCGCCGACGTTCTTCCCGGAGAAGCTGGCGACCGCCAACTACTTCGGGGCGCTGGGCGCCAGTGGCCGCACGTCTCTGATCCTCTCCCCGACGCAGTACCGCAACGACCCCGGGATCGACACCGGGGCCAACCCGGAGCAGCTCGTCACCAACACCGAGCGCGCCTACAGCAAGCTGGGCTTCCGGCTGTTCTACTCCGGTGACGAGGCGCAGACCTTCGGTGGCGCCGCCGGCAACACGCCCGCTCTGGCGTCCGCGCCGACGATCACCGACGCGCAGGGCACCCTCGGCACCGGTCGCAAGGTGACGTTCAGCGTGCGGGCGAGTGGCGACCCCTCGGCGGGCGTCCAAGAGGTGTGGGTCACCTGGACCGGAGGTCCGGACGGCACGGGCGCCGGCCGCTGGCGCTCCCTCAACCTGACACAGGACGCGCTCGACTCCACCCTGTGGACCGGCACGCTCGACCTCAACGAGTTCCCGGCCGTCGACCGCGAGAACATGCGGTTCCTCGTCCAGGCTGCCAACGGCGTGGGCGCGGTCGGGCTCGACACGGCCGACGGCGACGGCTACCCGGTCGGCGTCGCGAGCAACGTCGACGCCTCGGAGGTGCACCTCACCGCTGTCGCACCTGACCCGGCCAACGGGTCACCGCTGGGTGTCTCGGCGAAGGTGACCGGTCCCGGCAATGTCCCCATCGCGGGTCGCACCGTCACCTTCAGCGTGATCCAGGGCGGCCAGACGCTGTTCGGGTACGGGACGGTGACGAACTCGCAAGGGCTGGCAGTGCTGGCACCTCCCACCGGCACGACGCTGCCGGTCGGCGCGTTCACCGTGGTGGCCGAGATCTTCGACGCGCAGGGCAACCTCGCTGACTCCGACACGATCGACATCGACCGTGCTCACCTGAGCCTCGCAGCGGTCGATCGCACGCCCGACCGCGCCCTTCGGCGTGGTCGCCACGGTCGCCGACCACGACAACACCGGGCTCGCGGGCCGGACCGTCCGGTGGACGGTGTTCCGCTACGGCGAGGCGCTCTACGACTCGCAAGACAACGTGACGCGCCGGGACGGCCGGCACCGTCCTGGCGCCGGCACCGGCCGACGGGCGCGTTCCGTCCGGCCCCCTCACCCTGCAGGCCCAGCTCCTGGGCCTCAACGGTCAGCCCATCGACACCAAGACCTTCGACGTGGTTCTCAACGGGCTGGTCATCACGCCGACCCCGGCGTTCCTCGAGGCCAAGCCCAACGATGCGTTCCCGGCACTGTCGATCCGCGTGACCGACGCGCGAGGCGACGTGAAGGGTGCTCCGGTCGAGGTGACGCTGCCCGCCCTGGTCACCGGACAGCCGGGCGCGACCTCCTCCGGCTTCGCCGGCTCGCCGCCGAAGGTGACGTTGACGACCAACACGTCGGGCAACGCGCACCGTGCCGACGATGACGGCACGGCCGACGGTGGGCTCGTTCCTGCTGACGATGACCTCACCGGGCTCGGTCGGGGCGTCGGTGCCCATGGCGGTCCAGTACGCCATCGGCGAAGTTCGTCTCGCCGGTCGCGCCAGGACGACCTCGACCAACTCGACGGGCACGACGCCGGTCAAGGTCGCCGTCCTCGGAGCCAACGGAGCGCCACTGTCCGACTCTGAGGCAGCCGACCCTCCTCGCCAACAGCCAGATCCAGATCAGGTGGAAGCGGATCGCTCCGGCTGCCGGCGGACTCGAACTGGGCGGCCGTGTCGAGCCTCGTCGATCACCTACGACGCGAGCAAGGACTTCTTCCAGGCCGACCTCAAGGCCTCGAGCCGACCCCCAATGGGTCAAGCCCAACACCTACCGGGTGGAGTTCCGGGTCCTGGCTGTCGGCGACGGCGGCGACACCGAATGCCAGAGCGACTTCGACCTGGGGCAGCGCCTTCTTCAACATCACGGTGACCAAGTAGGCGGACTCGGAGGTCGAGCCGACGTCAGTCCGAGCGCCTCAACCCACCCATTCCTTGAGCGTGCGCACGGTCGCCGCGGGGTCGTCGCTGACCGGCTGGACCATCAGGTTGGTCACGCCCGCCTCGGCGTAGGCGGCGAGCCGTTCCTTCACGTACGACGCCGGGCCGACCAGGTTGGTCGCCTCGAGCCACTCGAGCGGGACCTTGGCCTCGGCGTCGCGCTTGTTGCCGCCGAGGTAGAGGTCCTGGATCTCTTTGGCCTCCTGCTCGTAGCCGTACTGGCAGGCCAGGTCGTTGTAGAAGTTCTTGCCCCGCGCGCCCATGCCGCCGACGTACAGGGCGAAGAACGGCCGCGCAAAGTCCAGCAACGCCTTGGTCTCCGGTCCCTCGCCGATCGCGACCATGCCGCCCGCCGAGACTTCGAGGGGCCCGAGACCTTCGGGCCGCTTGGCCGCTGCCCCTGGCGAGCGCGTCGCCCCAGACGTGGTGGGCCCGCTCGGGGTGGAAGAGGAAGGGCAGCCAGCCGTCGGCGTACTCCGCCGTCGCCTCGACGTTCTTCTGTCCGAGTGCGGCGATGTAGATGGGTACGGCGGGGCGTTCGGGCTTGGTGAGCAGCTTGAGCGGCTTGCCCAGGCCGGTGCCCTGGCCCTCGGGCAGCGGCAGCGGGTAGAGCCCGTCGTTGCGCAGCGTCTCGCGGCGCAGGCCGCGGCGGACCAGGTCGACGATCTCGCGGGTCCGGGCGAGCGGCTTGTCGTAGGGCACCCCGTGGAAGCCCTCGATGACCTGCGGGCCGCTGGCGCCGAGGCCGAGGATCGCGCGCCCTTGCGAGACGTTGTCGAGGCCGGCGGCCGTCTGGAGGAGGGCTCCCGGCGTGCGGGAGTAGATGTTGAGGATCGCCGACCCGATCTCGACCCGCTCGGTCTTGGCGGCGAGGTAGCCCATCAGCGTCGGGGAGTCGAAGCCGTAGGCCTCCGGCACCCAGACGGTGTCGAGCCCGGCCTGCTCCAGCGCGACCACCTGGTCGGCCGCCTCCCGCGGGTTGCCGGCGTACATCAGCTGGGTGGAGAGCTTCACGTCTGCGACTGTGACAGAACCGCTGTCACGGTCGCAAGGTGGGTGCGGACGCGGAGTCGAGCGTCGCGAACGAGAGACCGCTCCGACACCGGTGCGGCGAAGACGTGTCCGTGCTGTGATGAGGCCGTGACCCTCGGTGCGTCCTCCGAGCTCGACGTCTTCGTGGTCGGCGGCGTCGGCATCGACACCGTCGTACGAGTCCCGTCGCTGCCACCGGAGAACCGCGACTCCTTCCTGGTGCCGCCGGTGGAGTCCTACGTCGCGCACACCGGCCACGGGGTCGTGATGGGCTGCCACGCCCTCGGGCTGCGGACCGCGCTGGCCGACGTGATCGGCGACGACGAGGAGGGGCGGCGGATCGTGGCGGAGTACGAGGTGGCGGGCGTCGACCTGCGCTACGTCACCCACCCGAGCGGCACCCGCCGCGCCGTGAACCTGGTGGCGCCGGACGGGCGTCGTATGTCGTTCTACGACCCACGGCATCCGGCCGAGATGCTGCCGGACGGGAGGCTGTGGGCCCGGGGAGTGCAGCGCGCGCGGCACGTCCACGTCTCGATCATGGGATGGGCCCGCCACGCGCTGACCGACGCGGTCGACCATGGGGTGACGACGAGCACCGACCTGCACGACTGGGACGGCGAGAACCCGCACCACCGGGTGTTCGCGCTCGGCGCCGACATCGTGTTCCTCTCCGCGTCGGCCTTGGGAGACCGCGTGGACGACGTGCTCGCGACGGTCCTGGGCGACGGTCGCGCCCGGGTCGTCGTGGCCACTGACGGCGAGCGCGGCAGCCGGGTCGCGGTGCGCGGGCGCCCGCCTGAGCACGTGTCCGCGGCGACGATCCCCGGGCGTCCGGTGGTGGACTCCAACGGCGCCGGCGACAGCTATGTCGCGGCGTTCCTGCGCAGCGTGCTCGCGGGTCCTCCCATGCGCGAGCCCGACTGGTACGCCGCGGGCCGCGCTGGAGCGATCGCCGGCGCCTGGGCCTGCGGCACGGCCGGCACCCACACCTCGTTCGTCGACGCCGAGACCCTGGACTCCCTGCTCCGCGAGACCTAAACGGGCCTGCCGAGCCCCTCGACGATCTCGGCGCCGGGGATGTCGCCCAGGGCCGAGCCGGACAGGATGATCTTTGAGCGGCGTACGCCGGAGCCGATCATCGCAGCCGAAACGGTCAGCAACGCCGCGTCCACGAGCACCCGCCACGAGCCGGGCAGGCCGATCGGCGTGATCCCGCCGTACTCCATGCCCGACTCGGCCACGGCGCGGTCCATCGGCAGGAACGACGCCTTGCGTACGTCGAGCAGCTTGCGCACGGTCGTGTTGACGTCGGCGCGGGTGTCAGCGGCGACGACGCACGCGGCGATCCGCTCCTCCCCACCACGGCTACCGGCGACCAGCACGCAGTTGGCGCTCGCCTCCAGCGGCAGGTCGTAGGCCTCCGTGAGTGCCGCGGTGTCGGCCAGGTCAGGGTCGATCTCGACCACCGCGACCTCGTAGCGCCCGCGGCCAGCCGTCGAGCGCGACCGCGACCGAGGGGGCGACGAGGTCGAGGCGATCGAGGGCGGACAGCGAGGTGAGGCCGTCGAAGCCGGGCAGCGTCATGCGGCCATCTTGCCCGTGGCGGAGAATGCCCCTGTGTACGTCCCGCACTTCAACGCCCTCGACGGCGTTCCCGAGATCCAGGCCCTGGTCATGCAGGTCGGTTCGGCGCAGCTGGTCACGACCGGTGCCGACGGCTACCCGATGGCCTCGATGCTGCCCGTGATCTGGGAACCCGCCGGCAACCGCCTGGTGATGCACATGGCGAAGGCCAACCAGCACTGGAAGGCGATCGAGCCGGACTCACCCGCTCTGGCCGTGGTGACGGGGCCGGAGGCGTACGTGTCGCCGGCCTGGTACGCCGCCAAGGCCGAGCACGGCAAGGTCGTGCCGACCTGGAACTACTCCGCCGTGCACTTCACGGGCCGGCTGCGCGTCGAGCACGACCCGGAGTGGCTGCGCGAGGCGGTGACCTGGCTGACGGAGCTGCACGAGAACCGGCGGGAGAGCGCGGGCCACGAGGCCTGGTCCGTGGACGACGCGCCGGCCAAGTACGTCGACGGCCAGCTCCGGGCGATCGTCGGCATCCAGCTGGCCATCGAGAAGGTCGAAGCGAAGGCCAAGTACAGCCAGAACCGCTCGGACGCCGACCGGGCCGGCGTCGTCGCCGGGCTGCGGGCCGAGGGCGGGAGACGTGGCGAGGCCCAGGTCGCCGACCGGATGGCCGAGGACCTGGGCCTCTAGACGTCGGTGGTTTCGAGGTCGTCGCGGCGCCCTCACGAACCACCGAACGATCGGTCACTGGGTTCGTGACGGGCCTGACGAGCCTCCTCAACCACTAGGCGTCACGCCTCCGGCATCAGCAACCAGGCGACGACGTAGGCCACGATCAGCGTGCCGAAGCCGAGCACGGCGCCGATGACGGCAGCGAGCCGGATGACGGTCACGTCGACACCGGTGTAGTCGGCGATGCCGGAGCAGACGCCGGCGATCATCCGGTCGTCGGTACGGCGGACGAGGCGGCGGGTGCCCTCGTGGGTGGTGTGGGTGGTGCTCATCGGTCGTTCTCCTTCGGGTCTGCGGGGTCAGCCGGATCGGCTGGGTCTGCGGGGTCGGCTGGGTCTGCGGGGTCGGCCGGGTCTGCGGGGTCGGCCGGGTCTGCGGGCTCGGGCGGGTCTGCGGGCTCGGGCGGAGCCACGGTCGCGGTGCTGGTGGTGGCTCGGGTCTGTGTCTCACGCTCGGCGCGGGCCAGCTTCTCGTCGAGGTCGTCGTACGCCGACTGGTCGGGGTGGGTCTCCTCGACCGGTGCCGGCGGCTCCTGGCGACCGACCCAGCCCCGCTGACCGGACTCGTAGGTGTCCCAGTCGTGGTGCTTGCGGCGGGTGGTGGCGAGCAGCCCGGCAACGCCGGCCAGCACCCACGGCACCGGCAGCAGCCAGCGGATGTCGTCGCCGGTGACGGCGTCGGACTCGACCAGGATCCAGATCAGGACGATGCCCAAGAAGGCGATGCCCATCACGAAGTGGCCGATGTTGATGGGGTGGCGGCCACTGCGCTTGGCCCCGGTGTCGATGGTGGTCATGTCGGTCTCCTGTGCCTGAGGTGGGTCAGCGGGTGCGGACGTCGATCTCACCGACGTCGATCTCGAGGTCGAGGGTGATCTCGGGCACGTCAACGCCGCCGTCGTGGGTGAAGGTCTTCTGGGTGTCCCAGCCGCCGGTCTCCTCGCCGAAGACAGTCATCCCGCCCGGGCCGTTCGTGCGCGCGGTGACGGTGACGTCCATGTCCTCGGGGACGACCACGTCGAGCTCGGCCGCGTCGGCCGTGACACGGATGGTGCGCCCGTTCAGCTCGTCGGGATCGTTGACGTGGCTCAGGTCGAGCACGTACTCGCCCCACCCGTAGTCGTAGTTGGCGAGGACAGCGTCCGCCGACGTGGGGGTGTCGACCACACGGTCGGAGTCGACGTTCTCCGACGCGACCCCGATCGCGGTGCCCGCCGCGGCGACCAGGCCGACGAAGATCAGCCCACCTGCCCGCCCGTAGAACGCGCCGACCAGCAGCATCACGCCGACCACGCCGACGACGACGGCCGGGTAGGTCGAGTCCGCGACGGGCGCGCCGGAGACGTCGACGATGCCGACGACGCCGACGGCCAGGGCGGCCAGGGCCATGGTGAACCAGAACAGCTTCGGCCCGCGCTTGCGCGGGTTCCGCGGGGTGGGGTGGACGTACTGCGTGGGGTAGGTCGGGGGAGCGGGTGGCTGGTTGGCCGGCTGGGTGTAGGTCTGGTCGTGCCGCCGCGTGCCCGCTGCGCGTACGCCGAGTACGTCGGCGCCTGGTAGGCGGCCTGCTCGGCCGGCACGTCGTACGACGGCGCGCTGCTGGAGGCCGACGCCCAGCGCTGTTCGGGGGTGACGGCGTCAGGGCCCGCGTTCGGGACGCCGGGCGGCGCGGCCGGGGCGAAGGTGGTGGCCGTCGAGTCGTTGCGTCTGGACATCACCAGCCACACCACGAGCGCGACCAGGATCAGCGGGCCGGGTACCCAGAACCAGTCCCACTGCCCGACGAGCAGGGCGACACCGAGGATGCCGACGAGGATCAGGGCGACGCTGCGGCTGCGCTCGTCGAGGCCCAGCGGCTGCTGCAGCTGGCCGTCCTCGGGAAGCAGGATCCAGCACGCGGCGTACACGATCAGGCCGGCGCCACCGAACAGGGACAGCACCACGAACGCGACGCGCACGATCAACGGGTCGATGTCGAGGTGCCTGGCGATGCCGCCCGCGACGCCGGCGACCTTGCGGTCGACGACGGTCCTGCGGAGGCGGGCGAGGTCGCGGACCTCGGCCGAGGTCACCCGCGGGCCGGGCGGCGGCTGGTACGCCGGCGCCTGCTGATAGGCGGGCGGAGGGGTCTGGCTGGAGGTAGCCATCCGGGCCGGCCGGAGACCCTTCCGAAGATGGAGTGGTGGTCATGGCCCCAAGCCTGCGCGACCGCGCCGCCGCACACCATCGGGGACGACCCTGACCTCGCCCCGGGTCGGCGTCCAGCCGCTGGCCGGGGGCCGTCAGGGTGCCGTCAGGGTCCTGCCTCATGGTCCCGCATCGCCTCGTTTGCGACGATGGACACACGATGAGCAGCACTCCCACCCTCGACGCCCCACCGGCGGGCCCCCACGGCCAGCCGGGTGCCGAGCGTTTCTACTTCCGCCGGGCGACCCGTGACACGCAAGAACGCGTGGTCGGCGGCGTCGCCGCCGGGCTGGCCGCCCACCTCGGCCTGCCCGTGCTGTGGGTGCGCGTGGCGTTCGTCGTCACCGCCGCCCTGGGGGGCGCGGGCCTCGCGATGTACGCCGGCCTCTGGATGGTGCTCCCCACCGACGAGCAGTTCGCCGAGGCAGCCCCCGGTCTCGAGAGCGCGAGTCGACGCGGGGCGCGGCCGCGTCGCGTGCGGCGACTGGTCGACGCCGGCCCCGCCATCGCCCTGGGTGCGCTCGGCTTCGGCGTGGTCCTGCTGCTCCAAGGCATGCTCGGAGCGGGCGCCTGGTTCTGGCCCTTGCTCATCGCCACCGTCGGCATCGCGTTGCTGTGGCGTCAGGCGGACGAGGCGCAGCGCGAACGGTGGATCGACAGCACCGGCCGCATCGACCCCGTCCGGATGGTGTTCGGCGCCGGCACCTGGCAGGCCGTCGCGCGGGTCATCGCGGGTGCGCTGCTGATCCTGCTGGCGATCGGCGTGTTCGCGCTCCGCGAGGGCCAGGTGGGCGACCTCTACAACGTGCTGCTGTCGGCAGCCGTCGGCTTCCTCGGGCTCGCCATCGTGATCGGCCCCTGGATCTACCGGCTGGCCGGCGACCTGACCGCAGAGCGCGCCGAGCGGGTGCGCACGCAGGAGCGTGCCGACATGGCCGCCCACCTGCACGACTCGGTGCTGCAGACGCTGGCCCTGATCCAGAAGAACGCCCACGACTCCGCGCTCGTCGCCCGCCTCGCGCGGTCGCAGGAGCGTGACCTGCGGTCCTGGCTGTTCGAGGGTGAGAGCTTGGACTCCGACACCCTTGCCGGCGCGATGCGTACCATCGCCGCCGAGGTCGAGGACACCCACGGTGTCGACGTCGACCTGGTGTGCGTGGGCGACTGCCCCTTCACCGAGCCCATGCGAGCGGTCGTCAACGCCACGCGCGAGGCACTGGTCAACGCCGCCAAGCACGCGGGGACGGGCAAGGTCGACGTGTACGTCGAGATCTCGCCGTCGGCGGTGGAGGTGTTCGTCCGCGACCGCGGCGTGGGCTTCGACCCCGCTGACGTGCCGGAGGACCGGATGGGCGTCCGTGGCAGCATCGTCGACAGGATGGACCGTCACGGAGGGACCTCCGAGATCAGGTCGACACCCGGCGAGGGCACGGAGGTGCGCCTGCGCCTGCCGCGCAAGGACTCCGACAAGGCTGGGGACAAGGCTGGGGACAAGGCTGCGGACAAGGCTGCGGACAAGGCTGCGGACAAGGCTGGGGACAAAGCCGCGGGCAACAGCGCTGACGAGGAGAGAGATGGCTGACAGCAACGGCTTGGTCCGGGTCGTCATCGTCGACGACCACGCGATGTTCCGGGTGGGCGTGAAGGCCGAGCTCGGCGACGCCGTCGACGTGGTGGGCGAGGGCTCCGACGTCGACTCCGCCGTCGCCACCATCGAGTCGAGGCGACCGGCCGTCGTACTCCTCGACGTGCACCTGCCCGGCGGGGGCGGCGTCGAGGTGATCCGCCGCGCGCAGTCGCCCGACACCAAGTACCTCGCGCTGTCGGTGAGCGACGCCGCCGAGGACGTCATCGGCACCATCCGCGGCGGCGCCCGCGGCTACGTCACCAAGACCATCACCGGCCCCGAGCTGGTCGACGCGATCAAGCGGGTCGACTCCGGCGACGCGGTGTTCTCGCCGCGGCTGGCCGGCTTCGTGCTCGACGCCTTCGCCGGCTCCATCGAGGTCGCCTCGGTCGACGAGGACCTCGACCGGCTCTCGGAGCGCGAGCGGGAGGTGATGCGGCTGATCGCCCGCGGCTACGCCTACAAGGAGGTCGCCAAGGAGCTGTTCATCTCCATCAAGACCGTCGAGACCCACATGTCCTCGGTGTTGCGCAAGCTGCAGCTGTCGTCTCGCCACGAGCTGACCAAGTGGGCGTCGGACCGCCGACTCCTCTAGGCCCTAGCATCGCGACATGGACGTCGCCCACGTGGTGCTGCTGGTGCTCCACATCGGCGGAGTCGTGGCGCTGCTGGCCGGGATCCTGGTGCAGGTACGCCGCCCGGAGAAGCGGGTCAACGGGCTGATGCGCGACGGCGCCGGGACGGCGTTCCTGGCGGGACTGTTCCTGGTGGCGGTGGTCGAGGCGGGCGACGACCCGGTCGACCACACCAAGATCGCGGTGAAGTTCGCGATCGGGCTGGTCGTGCTGGTGCTGGTGATGGCCAACCTCCGCAAGGACCGGATCCCCCAGGGCCTCTACTGGGCCCTGCTCGCACTGACCCTCGCGAACGTCGGGGTCGCCCTGCCTTACTCGTTGGTTGAGGTGCGAGGAGCGCCAGCGACGAGCCTCGAAACCACCTGACCGATCGGAGGTTTCGAGGCTCGGGCGTGGCCGCCCTCGCACCTCAACCACCGAAGTGGGGGGTGGTGGGACGTAGGGTTGGACGGACATGACCGAAGCTCTCTCGCTCCCCGAGGTGGAGAACGCCGGCGTCCCCGACGAGGCCGCCGAGAAGCGTCGTCAACCGACCCCGGACGAGCTCCTCGAGGGGCTCAACGAGCCCCAGCGCGCGGCCGTCGTCCACGCCGGCGCGCCGCTGCTCGTCGTCGCCGGGGCGGGCTCGGGCAAGACGCGGGTGCTGACCAGGCGGATCGCCTGGCTGATCACCGAGCGCAAGGCCCATCCCGGCTCGATCCTGGCCATCACCTTCACCAACAAGGCAGCCGCCGAGATGAAGGAGCGGGTCGAGGCCTTGGTCGGCCGGCGCGCCCGGATCATGTGGGTCAGCACGTTCCACTCGGCTTGCGTGCGGATCCTGCGCAAGGAGATCACTCAGTTCAACAGTGTGGGGCTGGGCTTCAAGTCGAGCTTCTCCATCTACGACGCGGCCGACTCCAAGCGGCTGATGACGCTGGTGCTCAAGGATCTCGACCTCGACCCCAAGCGCTACCAGCCCGGTGCGGTCCTGCACTGGGTCAGCAACCACAAGAACGAGCTGCGCGACCCCGACGACGCCGCCAAGGACCTCCGCAACCGGTTCGAGGAGTCGATGTCGGCGGCGTACACGATGTACCAACGCCGGCTCCGCGAGGCCAACGCCCTCGACTTCGACGACCTGATCATGATGACGGTCCATCTCTTCCAGCAGTTCCCGGACGTTCGCGAGACCTACCGCCGCCGGTTCCGCCACGTGTTGGTCGACGAGTACCAGGACACCAACCACGCCCAGTACGCCCTGATCCACCAGCTGTGCGCCGACCAGATGGAGGTGCGACGACGCTACGACGACGGCCGCGGCCTGCCGGCCGAGGAAGCCCCCGACCGCGTCCCGCCCGCCGAGCTGATGGTCGTCGGCGACGCCGACCAGTCGATCTACGCGTTCCGCGGCGCCAACATCCGCAACATCATGGACTTCGAGCAGGACTTCCCGAACGCGACCTCGATCCTGCTCGAGCAGAACTACCGTTCGACGCAGACGATCCTCAACGCCGCCAACGCGGTGATCGGCCACAACCAGGGCCGCAAGCCCAAGAAGCTGTGGTCCGACGCCGGCGACGGTGACCGCATCGTCGGCTACGTCGCCGACGACGAGCGCGACGAGGCGAGGTTCGTCTCCGAGGAGATCGACCGGCTCACCGACGACAAGTCGGCCCGCCCGGCCGATGTCGCGATCTTCTACCGCACCAACGCCCAGTCCCGGGTCTTCGAGGAGACGTTCATCCGGGTCGGTCTGCCCTACAAGGTCGTCGGCGGCGTGCGCTTCTACGAGCGCCGCGAGGTTCGTGACGCCCTCGCCTACCTGCGGATGCTCGTCAACCCCGACGACTCGGTCTCGCTACGACGCATCCTGAACACCCCCAAACGAGGCATCGGCGACCGAGCCGTCGAGTGCGTGAACTCCTTCGCCGAGCGTGAGCGGATCACCTTCTGGGCCGCTCTCCAGCGGGCGGCCGAGGCGCCCGGTCTCGCGTCGCGGTCGCTGCGCAACATCGAGGGCTTCGTGGCGCTGGTCACCGAGCTCCAGTCGATGGTCGACGCTGGCGAGCGGGCCGACGTCATCCTCGAGAGCGTGCTGGCTCGTTCGGGCTACCTCGAGGAGCTCGAGGCCTCCGACGACCCCCAGGACGCGACCCGCGTGGAGAACCTCGCCGAGCTCGTGGCGGTGGCCCGGGAGTTCTCCGACGACCCCCAGGCCGGCCCGTCCGCCGACCCCGCAGACGTCGACGCCGGCCTCGTCGCCCCCGGCCTGGGCGACTTCCTCGAGCGCGTCGCGCTCGTCGCCGATGCCGACCAGATCCCCGACGACGCGGGTGACGCCGGCGTGGTCACCTTGATGACGCTCCACACCGCCAAGGGCCTGGAGTTCCCGGTCGTGTTCCTCACCGGGCTCGAGGACGGCGTGTTCCCCCACTCACGCTCGTTGGGCGACCAGCCCGAGCTCGAGGAGGAACGCCGGCTCGCCTACGTCGGCCTGACCCGTGCCCGGCAGCGGCTCTACGTCTCCCGTGCGTTGATGCGGTCGGCGTGGGGCGCACCGGCGCACAACCCCGGTTCGCGCTTCCTCAACGAGCTGCCCGTCGACCTGGTCGACTGGAAGCGCACCGAGGCCGCCCAGACGATGTGGTCGCGACCCGACCTGACCGGTGGCGGCAGCCGCGGGCTGGCCGACCCGACACCTGCCGGCCGACGCAACTTCTCGTCGGCCGCCGCTCGGGCCGACGCCGCCTCCAAGGCCAAGCCGGCGCGCGACATCCCGTCGCTCGAGCCTGGCGACCGGGTCACCCACGACTCCTTCGGCCTCGGCACCGTGGTCGCCCTCGAGGGTGCCGGCGACCGGGCCGTCGCGTCGATCGACTTCGGCTCCGACGGTGTGAAGCGGTTGCTGCTGAGGTATGCGCCGGTGGAGAAGCTCTAGTCTCCGGTCGGCGGCTCGCTCACCGGGTCTCGTGACGGGCCCAGGCGTGATCGCAGCGTCCCTCCTCGACCAGCGGTCTGCGCGGTTACGGCGTGACGCCGTGGACGACCAAGGCCTGGTACGGGTCGACCGGGTCGCCGCCGCCGGGGCGGACCTCGAGGTGCAGGTGGGGGCCCGTCACGTGGCCCGTGGAGCCGACGTAGCCGATCAGCTCGCCGGCTCGGACGGTCTCGCCCGAGCTGACCGTGTAGGAGGTCTGGTGGCAGTACCAGAGCTCGGTGCCGTCCTCGAGGGTCTGCACGGTCTTGTTGCCGTAAGAACCGTCGTACGACGCCGACGTGATGACGCCGTTGGCCACCGCGTAGATCGGGGTGCCGCTGGGAGCGGCGAAGTCGAGGCCGGTGTGGTAGCTCGACCACAGGCCGTACTGGCCGAAGGTGGCGGTCAGGTGGTAGCCGAGGACCGGGAGGTGCCAGAGGTTCAGCTTGATCTTGGCGGCCTGCTTCTCGGCCTCGGCGGCGAACGCCGCTCGGGCGCCTTCGAGCTGCTTGACCTGCTCCTCGGCCGCGGCCTGGACGTCGTCGTCAGCGGCGTCGGCGAGCGCGTCGCGTCGCGAGTCGCGGCTGACGACGGCACCACGGCTGCCGGGCTGGATGGTGGTGGCCACGTCGCCACTGCCGCTGAGGGCGCTGGCCTGCATGATCTTCGCGGGTGGCGTCCTGTCGGCGGCGCCGACCAGCTGAGGGTCGCCTGCGGTCAGCGCGCCGCCCGCCGAGACGGCCAGGGCGGCGACGCCGAGCAGGATCGGAGCAGACGGCAGTCCGCGGATCAGCGACTTGCGAGGAGCAGACCGCCGGCCGGCTGCCGATCGGCGAGGCGCCTCGACGACTGGCCGCTGCTTGGGCGCCGTCTCCACCGACGGGCTGGCCACGCGGGTCGGCGTGCGCGTGGCGCGGGCCGGTGTGGCGTCGTTCTTGCGCGCGGCACGTTTGCCGGGCTGCGAGACGGGGTACTGGGGGGTCGGCTGGGTCACCGCGTTGCGGTCGCGCGAGGCGCGCGTGTCCGCACGGTGTGAACCCATGGACGCTTGCTCCGTTGACAGGGGACGGGGAAGTCGAGCCGAGCCAAGACTGTAACGGATCGGTTACGGGCCCGGGAAATCCTGTCAACCAATTTGTGCAATGACGGCCATCACATTTGCCGATCTTCGGCAAAAGTCCACGCGGTAGCCTGCGCACATGTCCTCGACCGGATCCGCATCGGCCCGGGTGCGCATCGTGGTCGGCAAGCCCGGCCTCGACGGCCACGACCGCGGCGCCAAGATCGTGGCCAGGGCGCTGCGCGACGCCGGCCACGAGGTGATCTACACCGGCCTGCACCAGACGCCCGAGCAGATCGTCGAGACCGCGATCCAGGAGGACGCCGACCTGATCGGCCTCTCGGTGCTCTCGGGAGCGCACATGACGCTCTTCAGGACCCTGCTCGACCTCCTCGCCGAGCGCGACGCGTCGGACATCGCGGTGTTCGGCGGCGGGATCATCCCCGACGAGGACATCCCGGTGCTGGAGGAGATGGGCGTGCGCAAGGTCTTCACGCCCGGCGCTGCCACCACCGAGATCACCGGGTGGGTCTCAGAGGCGTTCGGCGCTCCGGCCTGACGGCGCTCAGCCCGGCCGGCTGACGTCGTAGACCAGGTTCACCATCTGACCGCTGCGCTCGACGCTGCGCAGGCGCATCCGCTCGGAGGTGATCCGGCGGGGGAGCAGCGGGGCTCCCGCGCCCAGAGTGACGGGCGTGACGCCGAGCCGGATCTCGTCGAGCAGTCCGGCGTCGTCGAACTGGCCGACCAGGTCGCCGCCGCCGACGACCCAGATGTTCTTCCCGGGGACGACCTCGACGATCCGGTCGTAGACGTCGCGGACCTCGCCCTCGACGAACGTGAGGTCGATGCTCGGGATGCGCGGCAGCTCGCGGTGGGTGAACACCCAGGTCGGCCGGTCGTCGTAGAACTCGCGCCATCTTGTCCGGGCGCTCGAGCATCTCGGGCTCGTGGCCCAGCACCCACTCGTAGGTCGTCGCGCCCATCACCAGGGCACCGACGCCACCGATGAAGGCGTCCCAGGCACCGTCGTCCTCGTCGCGCTCGACGACGAACAGCCAGTCGAGGGAGTTGTCGGCGTCGGCGATGAAGCCGTCGAGCGTGGTGGCCGTGAAGTACTGCACCTTGACGCCGGGCGGGTCGGGCAGCATCTCGGGGACGTCGATCGCGTTCATGCCTCGAAACGTACGGACGACCGCCGACATCACCCGGCCAGGACGAATCCTGGGCCGTCTCGTGCCCCTCCGGCCGACCCGACTAGGGTGCGGACGTGGACCTGATGGAGTACCAGGCAAAGGAACTGTTCGCCAAGCACGGCGTCACCACCACCCTCGGCATCGTGGTCACCACGCCCGAGGAGGCCCGCGCGGCCGCCGAGAAGCTGGGCTTCTGCGTGGTCAAGGCGCAGGTCAAGGCCGGCGGCCGCGGCAAGGCCGGCGGCGTCAAGCTGGCGAAGACCCCCGACGAGGCCTTCGAGCACGCCTCGAACATCCTCGGGATGGAGATCAAGGGGCTGACGGTCAACCGGGTGCTGATCACCCCGGCGACGCCGCCGGTGGAGGAGTACTACTTCTCCTTCCTGCTCGACCGGGCCAACCGGCAGTACCTCTGCATCGCGTCCGTCGAGGGCGGCGTCGAGATCGAGGAGGTCGCCAAGACCAACCCGGACGCCGTCAAGAAGATCCCGATCAACCCCGGCACCGGCGTCGACGCCGAGAAGGCCCGGGAGATCGCGACCGAGGCCAAGTTCCCCGAGGCGGTCTTCGAGCAGGCCGTCAAGATGATCGAGGACCTCTACCGCGTCTTCACCGAGGAGGACGCCACGCTGGTCGAGGTGAACCCGCTCGCGCGGCTCGAGGGCGACAAGCTCGAGGCGCTCGACGGCAAGATCTCCCTCGACGACAACGCCTCCGAGGTCCGCCACCCCGACCACGAGCAGTTCGAGATCAAGGACGAGACCGACCCCCTCGAGGCCAAGGCCAAGGAGAGGGGCCTCAACTACGTCAAGCTCGACGGCCAGGTCGGCATCATCGGCAACGGCGCGGGGCTGGTCATGTCGACCCTCGACGTCGTCGCGTACGCCGGCGAGGCGCACGGCGGCGTGACGCCGGCGAACTTCCTCGACATCGGCGGCGGCGCCAACGCCCAGGTGATGGCCGACGGCCTCGACGTGATCCTCCACGACGAGCAGGTCGAAGCGTGTTCGTCAACGTCTTCGGCGGCATCACCGCCTGCGACGAGGTCGCCAACGGCATCAAGGGCGCGCTGGAGATCCTCGGCGACGAGGCGACCAAGCCGCTCGTCGTCCGGCTCGACGGCAACAACGTCGACGAGGGCCGCCGGATCCTCGACGAGCTGAACCACCCCCTGGTCACCCAGGTGCCGACCATGGACGGCGCGGCCGACAAGGCCGCCGAGCTCGCCAACGGCCGCTGAGGAGCGAGAGATGTCGATCTACCTCAACAAGGACTCCAAGATCATCGTCCAGGGCATGACGGGCGGGATGGGCTCCAAGCACACCACCCTGATGCTCGACGCCGGCTCCAACATCGTCGGCGGCGTCAACGCCCGCAAGGCCGGGACGACCGTCGAGCTCGGCGGCCAGGAGCTGCCGGTCTTCGGCTCCGTCAAGGAGGCGATGACCGAGACCGGCGCCGACGTGTCGGTCGTGTTCGTGCCGCCGGCCTTCACCAAGGACGCCTGCATCGAGGCCATCGACGCCGGCATCGGCCTGCTCGTGGTCATCACCGAGGGCGTGCCCGTGCAGGACACCGCCGAGGTGTGGGCCTACCTCGAGCGGCAAGTCAGCACCCGGATGATCGGCCCGAACTGCCCCGGCATCATCACGCCCGGGGAGTCGCTGGCCGGCATCACGCCGCACACGATCGCGGGCAAGGGCCCGATCGGGCTGGTCTCCAAGTCCGGCACGCTGACCTACCAGATGATGTACGAGCTGAAGGACTTCGGCTTCACGACCGCCATCGGCATCGGTGGCGACCCGGTCATCGGCACCACCCACATCGACGCGCTGGCGGCGTTCGAGGCGGACCCCGACACCAAGGCGATCGTGATGATCGGCGAGATCGGCGGCGACGCCGAGGAGCGCGCCGCGGCGTACATCAAGGACCACGTCACCAAGCCGGTCGTCGGCTACGTCGCCGGCTTCACCGCCCCCGAGGGCAAGACCATGGGCCACGCCGGCGCCATCGTCTCGGGCTCCTCCGGCACCGCGGCCGCCAAGCAGGAGGCCCTCGAGGCCGTCGGCGTCAAGGTCGGCAAGACCCCCTCCGAGGCCGCCGCGCTGATGCGGGAGATCCTGCAGTCCCTCTGACCGTCCGGTGGTTCGAGGCTCGGGCCTGGCGGCCCGTCACAGCCTCAACCACCGAACATTCGGTGGTTGAGGTGCGAGGGCGCTAGCGACGAGCCTCGAACCAGCGACCCCCCGTTACGGACGCGCTTCGTACACGTTGTTGAACGGCGTCTCGGCGACCCGGCGGAAGCGGGTGAAGCCGGCGTCGGTGACGACCTGGCGGATGGCGGCCTCGCCGGACTGGGCGCCCAGGGCGTAGCCACCGGACTGCGACATCGCGTTCGGCACGCACAGGAACGTCGAGAAGTTGTAGAACACCCGGCCGACGGGGTTGAGGTTCGACTCGACGGTGTCGCCCGCGGCGGGCTCGACGATCAGCCACGTACCGTCCGCGGCCAGGGAGCGCCGGATGTGCTGGGCCGCCGCGAGCGGGTCGCCCATGTCGTGCAGGCAGTCGAACGTCGTCACGAGATCGAGCCCCGTGGCCTCGAGCTCCTGGGCGCTGGCCACCTCGAACCTCACCCGCTCGCCGACCCCGGCGTCCTCGGCCCGCTCGCGGGCGGACTCGATGGAGCCGGTGTGGTAGTCCGACCCGACGAAGCGGCTGGCCGGGAACGCGTCCGCCATCAGCAGTGTCGAGGCACCGTGACCGCAACCGAGGTCGGCCACGCTGGCACCGCGCTCGAGCTTGGCCTGGACGCCGTCCAGGGCCGGGATCCACTCGGTCAGCAGGTGCATCAGGTACCCCGGGCGGAAGAACCGCTCGCAGCCGGTGAAGACGTCCTCGTCGTGCTGGCCCCAGCCGAAGCCGGCGCCGGTGCGGAAGGACTCCTCGATGTGGTGCTGCGCCTTGAGGGCCCCCAGGGCGAGCTCGTAGGCGCCAGGCAGGAACACCGGGCCGGTCGGGTCGGTCAGCGCGAACGCCTGCTCCGGCGTCATCGAGTACGTCGCCGAGCCGGCGTCGTACTGGATGTAGCCGCCCGCCGCCTGGCCGCGCAGCCACTCGTCGACGTAGCGCGGGTCGGTGTCGGTGGCCGCCGCGAGCGAGCGCGCGTCACCGGGCTGCTTCGCGAGGGCGCGGTAGAGGCCGAGCCGCTCGCCGAGCAGAACGTTGCCGGCGCCGATGGTGGCGCCGAGGTCGCCGACGAACTTGCCGACGAACGCCATCAGCGTGTCCATGTCGATGGCGGGGGCTTCGGTCTTTTCTTCGACGGTGGTCATCAGGTCTCCCCAGTCGGACTGTCGTGCCTGGCATCCCGGGTGGATGCTGGTGGCCGAACATTGCGCGGAGGCGCTTGCAGGCTGGTTGCACTGGTCATTGCAAGGGCACTGCAACCGGGCGACTGGAAGGTGATGGCATGCGAGCTCGGGAACCCGACCAGCAGGGCCACGTCGACATCGGTGCGGTGCGCCTCGGCTACGAGACGTTCAACGACGCGGGCGAGGACACCATCGTCTTCGCCCCCATCGACACGTGCGTGCACAGCCGCGCGTGGAAGGGCCAGGTCGCCTACCTCGCCCAGCACTACCGCGTGGTCACGATCGACCCGCCGGGCAACGGTCGGTCCGGGCGTTCGCTCGACCCCACGGCGTACGACGACCTGTCGCTCGTGTCCGACACGCTGGCGGTCCTCGACCACCTCGGCATCGAGCGAGCCGTGCTGGCCGGGATCTGCGTCAGCGCCTGGCAGTCGTTGCTCACCGCGGCGCTGCATCCCGAGCGTGTCCAGGGCGTGGTGGCCGTGGCGCCGTGGGCACGGGACTTCACCCCGCCGATCGCCATCCGGCTGGAGGCCGTGCGCCACTTCGACGAGGAGCTCGACGACTACAGCGGGTGGTTCGGCTGGAACCGCCACTACATCCCGGACCACTGGCCCGACTACGCGGACTTCTTCTTCGCGAACATGGTTCCCGAACCGCACTCGACCAAGCAGCTCGAGGACATCCACGCCTACAACTGCGGCACCAGCGGGCACGTGATGCTGGCCGAGAACGGGAGCCGCCGGCATCCCGGCACGCCCGAGGAGGCAGAGGCCCTCCTGCGCGGGATCGTCCAGCCCGTGCTGGTGATCCAGGGGACCGACGACCGCTGCCAGCCGCTCGGGCGGGGCGAGAGCGTCGTCCGCTGGACCCAGGGCGAGCACGTCGTCCTCGAGGGCGCGGGGCACCTGCCGATGGCGCGTCACCCCGTGCTCGTCAACCGGGCGATCAAGAGCTTCGTCGACCGGGTCACCGGTGCGCCCGCTCCGACGCGCCGCCGGCGCGTGGGGATGCGCCGCCCGCCGCGGGCGCTCTACCTCAGCTCGCCGATCGGGCTCGGCCACGTGCGCCGCGACCTGGCGATCGCCGACGCGATGCGCGAGCAGCGACCCGACCTGGAGATCCAGTGGCTCACCCAGTCGCCGGTGGCGGAGTTCCTCGAGCGCCGCGGCGAGGTCGTGCACCCGGCCTCGCGGCTGCTCGCCAACGAGTCGGGGCACTTCGAGTCGGAGTCGGGCGAGCACGACCTGCACGCCTTCCAGGCGGTGCGGCGGATGGACGAGGTGCTGGTCAACAACTTCATGGTCTTCGACGACCTGGTCGAGCGCGAGAGCTTCGACCTGTGGCTGGGCGACGAGGCGTGGGACCTCGACCACTTCCTGCACGAGCACCCCGAGCTCAAGCGGGCGCCGTTCGTGTGGATGACCGACTTCGTCGGGTGGGTGCCGATGCCCGACGGTGGCGAGCGGGAGGCGTTCCTGACGTCCGACTACAACGCCGAGATGGTCGAGCACGTCGCGCGCTACCCGGCCCTGCGCGACCGGTCGGTGTTCGTCGGCGACCCGGCCGACGTGGTCGACCTGCCCCTGGGGCCTGACCTGCCGACGGCCCGCGCGTGGACCGAAGCGCACTTCGACTTCGCGGGGTACGTCATGGGCGATCGGCCCGACCCTGGGAAGCGCGCCGAGCTGCGCCACCGGCTGGGGTACGGCGACGACGAGGTCGTCTGTGTCGTCAGCGTCGGCGGGTCGGGTGTGGGCGGCCACCTGCTGCGGCGGGTCGTGGCGTCGTACGACGAGGCGCAAGGCCGCATCCCCGGCCTGCGGATGGTCGTCGTCGCCGGACCCCGCATCGACCCCGACTCGCTGGACGTGCCGCGCGGAGTCGAGGTCCACGGCTTCCTGCCCGACCTCGACCTGCACCACGCGGCCTGCGACGTGGCCGTCGTACAAGGCGGGCTGAGCACGACCATGGAGCTGACGGCGGCGGGTCGGCCGTTCCTCTACTTCCCGCTCGGTCACCACTTCGAGCAGCAGGTGCACGTGCGGCACCGGCTCGAGCGGCACCGCGCGGGGCGGGCGATGGACTACCGCCAGGCCGATCCCGGCCTGATCGCCGACGAGCTTGCCGCGGCGCTGAAGTCACCGACCGACTACCTGCCGGTGCCGAAGGACGGGGCCAAGCGCGCGGCCGACCTGGTGCTGGACCTGCTCTGACCTCGCCGTCACGTGGCTCGTCGACTAGCGCTCCGCGCGCCTCCTCGATGGTGCGCACGTCACGGGCGGCCAGGTGGGGCCAGGAGTTCCTGATGGCGGGGGTCAGCAGGTCGGGGCGGCCGAGCAGCAGGTAGACGTCCGCCCCGGTGACCCAGGCGTTGCCGGGCGGGCACTCGACCTCGTCGAGCAGCCGGGCGGCCTCGGCTCGGGCCTCCTCGTCACCGAGGGCCGCGACGGCGGCGAGGCAGCGCAGGCGACCGCCGGCCATCGCGGTCTCGCCCACCGCCAGCCCGCGCCGCGCGACGGCCTCGGCCTCGGCCCGGTCGCCGGTCTCGACCAGGGTGGCGGCGAGGAGGCCGGCGGCGATGGCGTACCACCACGGGTGGTTGACCGGCGAGGTCGCCTCGACTGCGTTGCGGCCGATGCGCCGGGCGGCCTCGAGGTCGCCGGACAGGCGGGCGTACCACCCGTCGTGCGCCGCCAGGTACCCGGCGTACGCCGGGAACCCGCTGAGCCGGTTCAGCTCGATGGCCTCGGCGACCCGGGCCCGCGCGGCGTCCAGCCGACCCTCGGCTGCCGGCACGAACGACGACTCGAAGACCACCCACTGGAGCAGCCAGGTGTTGCCGCGCGCCCGCACGCGGGGCTCGAGGTCGGCCACCACCTCGCCGAGCGGCTCGGGGTCGCCGAGGTAGCCCAGCACGGACTTGAGGCCGTCGAGAGCCAGGATGAGGGCGTCCTCCGAGTCGGCCGCCCTGGCCCGGGCGACCGAACGCTCCGCGCGCGCCAGCGCGGTCGTCAGGCGGAGCCGGCTGGCCTCGAGGATGGCGAGCCGGCTGCTGATGTCGGCCTCCGCACGGCGGTCGCCGAGGTCGGCGGCCAGCCGCAGCCCCTCCTCCAGCGGGTCCACCAGCTCATCGACGGTGCGCCCGAGTCCGACCGCGGCGTCGCCGCCCAGGAAGCGCAGGGCCGCCATCTCCAGTCGCGGCTCGCGTGTCGACCGGGCCAGCGCCAGGGCCGAGTTGGCGTCGGCGAGGGCGGAGGCGAAGTCGGTGCGGGCCTCGTGGACGGCTGCGCGGGCCAGCAGCGCCCGCGCCCGCGTGCCCGAGAACGACGTCTCGACGGCGAGCGACCGGTCGAGCAGGCCGAGCGCGTCCTCCACAGCGGCCCGGTGCAGGGCCGCCTCGCCGGCCAGCAGCCACCCTTGGGCGGCGCGCGGCTCGTCGCCGGCATGGTGCGCGTGCTCGGCCATCATCTCGGGCCGGTCGGAGGTCAGGTCGGCGGCGCGGCGGTGGTAGGCCAGCGACAGCGCCGGGGGCAACGCGGCGTGCACGCACTCCTGCAGCAGGTCGTTGGCGAACTCGTAGTGATGACCGCTGCGCACGAGCAGGCGGAGCCGGACCAGCTCCTCGCAGGCGCGTGTCGTCGCCACGTCGGACAGCTCGACCAGCGCGGCCACCAGGGCCGGGTCGATGCGGCGGCGCAGCACCGCGGCCCCCTCGACGACCGCGCGGCCGGTGCCGTCGAGTCGCGCGACACGGTTGAGGACGGCGTCCGCGAGCGACTCGGGCACGCCGGTGTCACCCTGCGCGAGCGCGCGCAGGTACTCCACGACACTCAGCGGGTGCCCGGCCGTGCGGGCCATCACCTGCTCGCCGTGAGCGGTGAGCCCCGCCGCGGCGGCGAGGGCGTCGACGGCCGACCGGGGGAGGGCGCCCAGCCTGACGACCGCTGCCCGGTCGGCCAGCCGCGCGGCCACGTCGGCGTCCTCGGCCCGCACAGCGGCCACGAGCAGGACCCGGGCGTCGCCGAGCCGGCCGGCGAGGTACCCGAGCAGGTCGACGGTCGCGGCACCGCCGTCCTGGAGGTCGTCGACGCACAGCAGCACGGGCCGCTCGAGCGCCAGCCGGCGTAGCACGGCGGCCACGGCGTCGTAGGCCTGACGGCGCTGCAGGTCGACGTCGGCGGGCAGCGGCGTGCTCGGCGTGACCACGGCGGCCAGCTCGGGCACCAGCGAGACCCACGCGGCCGCGTGGTCGCGCAGCAGGGCGGTCAACGCCGACGGAGGGGCGTCGAGCAGTGCCGGCCGGAGGGCGTCGACGAACGGCTGGAGGAACAACGAGCGTTCGGCCGGATGGCAGCGGCCACGCAGCACGAGGCCGCCGGTGCTCGTGGCCAGGTCGGCGACGGCGTCGAGGAGCCGGGTCTTGCCGACGCCGGCCTCGCCCTCGACCAGCAGCAGGCGGGGCGGGCCCGGCGAGGCGAGCCCGGCCCAGGCGCGCTCGACCTGCGCCAGCTCGGGCTCGCGGCCCACCAGGAGCGGTCGCTCGACGTGGTGGCTGGTCGGCGACTCGGCCGGGAGCGCGGCCTCCCGGAGCACCGAGAGGTGCAGGTCTCCGGTCTCGCGGTCCGGAGTCGTGCCGAGGTCCTCGCGCAGGCGTGCGGCCAGGTCGTCGTACGCCGTGAGGGCGGCAGCCGCCCGGCCGTCGGCCACGAACGCGCGCATCAGGGAGCGGACGGCCTGCTCGTCGTACGGGTCCGCCGCCACGCTCACGGCAGCCACCCGGGCCCCCTCGGCGGGCTCCAGGGCGGTCAGTGCGTCGGCGAGCAGGTGGCGGGCGCGGCGACGCAGGGAGTCGGCCTCGTGGCGAGCGCCCCGTACCCAGTCGGCGTCGTCCTCGTCGACCAACGCCGGCTGGGTTCCCAAGAGCGTGAGGGCGGCGCGGGCGGCGGCTGCGGCGAGCACCGGCTCGCCCGCGGCAGAGCGGGCCCCCGACTCGGTCGTCAGCCGTGCCGCCTCGTCGAGGTCGACCAGCCATGGACCGCGGGGGGTGAGTCCGTACGAGCGACCGGTCGCGGTGAGCAGGTCGGCGCCGAGGAGCTTGCGCGTGCGGCTGACCAGGGTCGCCACGTTGGCCGCGGGGTCGGCAGGCGCGTCGTCGGGCCACAACGCCTCGACGATGCGGTCGAGCGGGACCAGAGCCCCGCGCTCGACAGCCAGCAGCGCGAGCAAGGTGCGGGCCTTGCGGCTGCCGAGCTCACGCCCCGTCAGCGTGTCGCCGCCCGGCACGTCGACGGCGATCGCCGAGGCGAGCCGGATCCGCGTCTCCTCCACGCGTCGAGTATCCGCCAACCCGATTCGTCTGCGGTTTGCTGCCGACTTTCCTCGCTCAGCGACGCAGACGAATCGTGTCCGAGCTGGCCACGGGACGGGCTCGCGGACCGCGCAGGCGGGGACGGCGTACTCGCACAGCCACGGCAGCAGGGCGTCGCTGTGGTCGGTGACTTCCCGCTGGCCCGCCTCGATCGTCTCCGCGGAACCGCCGCCTTCGCCGTACTCCGAGCTCAGCAGGAGCAGGTCGCCGACCTGGACGGCGTCGATCACCTCGAGGCCCGTGTCGAAGCCCTGCTCGCCGCGGTAGCGGTGGGTGATCGTGAAGGCGCCCGCGCCGGCGTAGCGGAACTCTCCCGTGTAGACCTGGGCCGTCCCGCCCGCCTCGCCCTCCGGGCACCGCTCGACGGCGAGCTGCAGCATCGTCAGTGCCTTGGCGGCCAGCTGCTCGTCCTCGTAGCGGACAAGGGTGCGGCCTCGGATGTCCTCTGCCTCACCCGTGTACGTCGTCCCGATCAGGTCGACCGGGGGGAGCAGCAGGTCCGGGGTCCACGCAGGACGGCCGCAGAGCATGATGTCGCCCACGCCCGACTCGGCCGAGACCACGACCGGCGAGCCGTCGTCGCCGTTGGTCTCGGGGTAGCCGCTCGCGAGCGGGAACCCCTCCAGTGGCCGCGTCGCCGAGCTCGTCTGAGCAGCCGGCGACGGGCTGGGCGAGGAGGGCGTGGAGGGCGTGGCCGTTGGGTTGGCCGTCGGGTTGGCCGTTGGGTTGGACGGAGAGGGCTCGGGGTCGTCCGCGACGGGAGCTGAAGTGGCGTTGCCGCAGCCGGCCAGCAGGAGGGCGGCGAGCGCCAGGCCCGCGGGCGTCCGAGGCGTCATACCGATGAGACGCGGGAACGCGGACCGGAGTTGCCGGTCGTCGTCAGCTGTTCGTCGGCGAGGTCGGGCAGCCGCTCGAGCGCCCGGCGGACCAGCGAGACGAACGCGCCCGGAGCCATCTGCACCTTGCCGTCGGGGACGAAGCCGACCTGGGCGACCGAGCCACCGTCGCGCACGATGCCCATCAGGTAGGTCACCGACTCGTCGTCACTGATCTCGGTGGTCACGTGCCAGACGGTGATGTCCTGCTGCCGGGTCGACACGTCGGTGACGCGGACGACCTCGCTGCCGAGCTCGCGGTCGGCGCAGGTGCGCAGCCTGGTGCGCACGCCGGCGACGAAGCTACGCGCCTGCTTCTCCGGCAGCAGGCCGACGGTCTCGGTGAGTCCGAACAGGTCCGACAGCCGCGCCTCGGGGATCACGAAGGTGCGCGTCATGTTCCGCTTCATCGGCTTGGCGTCGAAGTGGGTGGCGTCGCAGCGGGTGGCAGCCAGGTTGGTGCGGGCGACGCGGGCCTCGGTGCCGATCCAGGGGCGGTCGACGCCGACGACCGGCGGGAGGTCGACCTCGCCGAGCATGGCCGGCACCTCGCCCACTGGCACCGGCCGGCTGGCGGTCAGCTCGGGCTTCTCGGCGCACGGGCCGGTGTCCGGCAGGCGGCACAGCCCGTTGACGGCGTCGCCCAGCAGTCCTGCCGCGCTCGCGAGGACGGGCCGACGGACGTCCTGGGTGCGGGTGAAGGTGACCGTGGTGGCCCGGCCGGTGCGGGCGATGCCGGCGAGCATCGTGGTCTCGGGACGCTTCCAGTTGCGCAGCACCAGGAGCTTGGCCTCGTCGCCGACCCGGTCCACGTCGTGGGTCGCGAGCAGCTGCACCCTCGCGTCGCTGCACCCGCCGAACCAGCCCAGCATGGCGTCGTACGCCGCCTTGGCGCTGCGGCCAGTGGTCGACATCTCGACCGTCTGCACCATGCTGCGCCGCGACTGACTCTTGCGGGCGGGGGCCTTGAACTGCTGCGCCGCGGAGGCGATGCCTTCGGGATCGGCGAAGCGCGTCGACTGGCAGGGCATCAGGATGCCGGTCTTGGAGCCGTCGGTCCCGGCCTGCCGCCATCGGCCGGGCACGCGTTGCGCGAGCTGGTCGATGGTGACCAGGTCGTCCTCGGTGATCGAGACCGGCTGTGCGTCGGCTGCGGCCGACTCGGACGGCGACGGGTCATCCGGGCCGTCGGCCCCCGGACCGAGGCGCAGTGCGGCGACGCCCGTGCTGCGGGCGTTCTCGAGCGACGGCTTCACGCCCTGGGCGTCGGTGACGACGGCGCCACCGAGCACCAGCGCCCCGACGACTGCGACCGCGCCCACGGCCGTGTGGGTACGGCGCCGGGCGGTGCCCGCGCGGCGGATGATGGTGACCCGTGGCCAGCGAGCGTCGGACACGTGCTCGCGCAGGGGCTCGAACATCGGGCGGATGCCCGTCGTCGAGACTTCGCGGTTCATCGCGAACTGCGACGTCGCCGTCTGCAGGCGCTGCTCGGCCTCGTGCAGCGGGAGTCCCACCTCGCGAGCCATGTCGGCCATCGAGGCGTCGGTCAGCTGGGTGAGGAGCAGGACCTTGCGCTGAGCCAGCGGCAGCTTGGCGAGCGCGTCGAGCGTGGCGCGGATCTCGGGGTCGAGCTTGCGGTCGCGGTGGAAGATGCGCGCGGAGTGGCGGCGTTGGGCGTGCCGCCAGGCGAGCGGCCGCACCCACGCCTCGGGGTCCTCCAGGCGCGAGACCTTGCGCCAGTGGTGCCAGGCCGCGACGAACGCGTCGCGCACTGCGCTGCGAGACGCCGGCAGGTCGCCGGTCAGGGCGAAGGTCTGCTGCAGGAGTGAGGTGCGGGCCGACTTGTAGAAGTCGTCGAACTCGTCTGCGGAAGCGGCATGGCCGTCCCAAGGTACGGCGTCCCGGGTTGCGGTTGCACATCCCGGCGCGCGGTCTTCCGCTGCGCGGGGCCTTCCCGCTGCGCGGGGCTTGAGTCATCGACCGCGGGCCGCCGCCGCGGTCAGGGCCGACGGAGGACAGGGGCGGCGCGTCGGCCGCACGTCCTTCGTTTTCGCTTGCGACCGCTGGCGGCCGCCGCGGCCAAGCCCTTTTAGCCTCCGCCGGCCCGCCCACGGCGGCGTCCACCCGTCGCGGCTCGTGGTGGGTGATTTCGGCGTGGCGGAGGCTTGTTCGCTCGCGGTCGCGGCGAGGATGGGGCTGATGACTTCGCTGCTGTCTGGGCCCGCGCGCTCGCTCGGTACCTCGCGCGCCGAGGTGGTCGATGCGCGGCATCGGCGGCCGTTGGTGCTGCTTGCCGTGCTCGGTGGGGTGGTGGCGGCGGCGGGGCCGCTGCTGGTGTGTCTCGCGGTGGGGGTGGCGGGGTGGTTCCTCAGTGACGCGGGCTCGCACGGGGCTCCGCGGGAGGGGTTGCGGGCGGGCGCGTACGCCTGGCTGATGGGGCACGGCTCCGGGCTCGACGTCGCGGGCGTGACGATCTCGGCCATCCCGCTCGGCATCAGCCTGATCTGTGCCTGGTCGGTGTGGCGGATCGCACACCGGGTAGGCGACTCGGTCTCGGGTCACGGGCCCGACGCGGACGCGATCGCCGACGGCGTCCGCGACTGGACCGTCCCCGCGGCGACGGCCCTGTTCACCACGGCGTACGTCGCCGTCGCGGTCGGCACCCTGCGGGTGCTCGGGTCCGACAGCTCGGTCGGGTCGGGCGCCCGGGTGATCGTCTGGTCGCTGTTGCTCTGCCTCGTGCTCGGTGGCGTCTCCATCGCGGTCGGGGCCGGTCGCGCGGCCATCTGGACGGCGTTCCTGCCCCTGTCGCTGCGAGCGGCCTCGACCGTGTGCCTCAAGGTCGTCAGCAGGCTCCTGCTCGTCGCGGCGGTGGCGTTCCTGGTGGCGCTCGCCCTCGACCTCGGGGCGGCCTTCAACGTCATGTCGCAGCTGCACACCGACGCCGGAGAGGCGAGTCTCTACTCCGGGCTGTCGCTGGCTGTCCTCCCCAACGCCGTGCTGTTCGCGGCCAGCTACCTGCTGGGCCCGGGGTTCGCGCTCGGCACCGCCACCGTCGCCAGCCCCACTGCGGTGGTGCTCGGGCCGGTGCCGATGTTCCCGCTGCTGGCGGCCCTGCCCGACGACGGCCGGCCCGCCTCGTGGATGGCGCTGCTGCTCCTGGTCCCGCCGATCGTGGCGGCGTACGCCGCCGCCCGCGTGCACCGGCTCTACCCGACCACCCGCTGGGAGGAGGCTGCCGTGCGCGGCTGCTCCGGCGGCATCCTGGCCGGCGTCGTCGTCGGCGCCCTCACGGCCCTCGCCGGCGGTTCGGTCGGACCCGGCCGGATGCAGGACGTCGGCCCGTTCGCCGCGCAGGTGACGCTGCACGCCGTGGTCGCCCTCGGCCTCGGTGCGCTCGTCGGCTCGCTGGCAGCCACCTGGTCCTACCGCAGGTACGTGCGGCGGCAGGCCGCTCTCGTTGGTTGAGGAGGGCCGCCAGGCCCGTCACGAAACCGCGACGGGACCGCCTCCGTCACGCTGGTTTCGTGACAGGCGCTAGCGCGCCTTCCTCAACCAACGGTGGGATCTAGACTCGGGCCGTGCCCGCCCGCCTGGTCGTCCTCGTCTCCGGCTCGGGGACCAACCTCCAGGCGTTGCTCGACGCAGCAGCGGACCCGGCGTACGGCGCCCAGGTGGTCGCCGTCGGCGCCGATCGACACGACATCGAAGGGCTGCGGCGGGCTGAGCGAGTCGGGAGTCGAGACGTTCGTGCACCGCGTGCCGGACTTTCCCAGCCGCGCGGACTGGGACGCCGCGCTGACGGCGACCGTGGCGTCGTACCAGCCGGACCTGGTGGTCTGCGCCGGATTCATGAAGCTCCTCGGCCCTGCGTTCCTCTCCGAGCTCGCCGGCCGGACCCTGAACACCCACCCGGCGCTCTCGCCGTCGTTCCCCGGGATGCACGGCCCCGCCGAAGCCCTGGCCTACGGCTGCAAGGTCACCGGCTGCACGCTCTTCGTCGTCGACGACGGCATCGACACCGGCCCGATCGTCGAGCAGCGCGCGGTCCGTGTGGAGGACGACGACACCGTCGAGACGCTCCACGAGCGGATCAAGACCGAGGAGCGCGCGATGCTCGTGGAGACGGTCGGCCAGATGGCCCGAGAGGGCTTCGCGGTGGATGGCCGACACGTGCGGATCGGGTTAGGCTGACCGCACACGACTGGCGCAGGTGGACCACCACCGGGGAGTGAACGTCAGGGGCATCGCCCGCCTGGGTGCCCCACTCAACCAGCGCAGGAGTGTGTCGTGAGCCCTCTTCCCATCAACCGAGTCCCCATCCGCCGGGCCCTCGTCTCCGTCTACGACAAGACCGGCCTCGACGACCTCGTCCGCGGCCTCCACGAGGCCGGTGTCGCGCTGGTGTCGACCGGCGGCTCGGCCGCCCGGATCGAGTCGCTCGGCATCCCGGTCACCAAGGTCGAGGACCTGACCGGGTTCCCCGAGTGTCTCGACGGCCGCGTCAAGACGCTGCACCCCAAGGTGCATGCCGGCATCCTCGCCGACCGCCGCCTCGAGTCCCATGTCCAGCAGCTCGCGGAGCTCGGCGTCGAGCCGTTCGACCTCGTGGTCTCCAACCTGTACCCCTTCCGCCAGACCGTGGCGTCCGGCGCGACCCCCGACGAGTGCGTCGAGCAGATCGACATCGGCGGGCCGTCCATGGTCCGCGCGGCAGCGAAGAACCACCCGTCGGTCGCCATCGTGACCTCGCCGTCGTCCTACGACGACGTGCTGGCGGCGGTGGCCGCCGGCGGTTTCACCCTCGAGCAGCGCCAGCGGCTGGCCGCCGAGGCCTTCGCCCACACCGCGGCGTACGACGTCGCGGTCGCCGACCTGGATGGGCGAGTGTGCTCGCGCCGCCCGACGACGAGCTCCTGCTTCCCGGAGTTCGGCGGGGCGACGTTCACCAAGGTCGCCGACCTGAGGTACGGCGAGAACCCCCACCAGCCCGCCGCGCTGTACGCCGACGGCTCGGGCGGGCTGGCCGGCGCCGAGCAGCTGCGCGGCAAGGAGATGTCCTACAACAACTACGTCGACACCGACGCCGCGCGCCGGGCCGCCTGGGACTTCGACCGAGCCGGCCGTCGCGATCATCAAGCACGCCAACCCGTGCGGCATCGCCGTCGGCGCCGACATCGCCGAGGCACACCGGCTGGCCAACGAGTGCGACCCGACCTCGGCGTTCGGCGGGGTCATCGCCACCAACCGGCCGGTGTCCGTGGCGATGGCCGAGCAGGTGGCCGAGGTGTTCACCGAGGTGATCGTCGCGCCGGCGTACGACGACGGCGCGCTCGAGGTGCTGCAGGCGCAGGAAGAACCTCAGGATCCTGGTCTGCGACGGGCCCGAGGAGGATTCCGGGCTTCGAGTTCCGGATGGTCTCCGGCGGCGTGCTGCAGCAGCAGTGTCGACCACGTCGACGCCCCGGGCGACGACCCGGCGACCTGGACGCTCGCGGCCGGCCCCGCAGCCGACGCCGCCACGCTCGCCGACCTCGCGTTCGCCTGGAAGGCCTGCCGCGCGGTGAAGTCCAACGCGATCCTGCTGGCCAGCGAGGGAGCGTCCGTCGGCATCGGCATGGGGCAGGTCAACCGCGTCGACTCGTGCCGTCTCGCGGTCTCCCGCGCCGGCGACCGGGCGAAGGGCTCGGTGGCGGCGTCCGACGCGTTCTTCCCGTTCGAGGACGGCCCCCAGATCCTCCTCGACGCGCAGGTGCGGGCGATCGTGCAGCCGGGCGGCTCGGTCCGGGACCAGCTGACGGTCGAGGCTTGCGAGAAGGCCGGTGTGGCGCTGTACTTCACCGGCACTCGTCATTTCCTCCACTGATGCGACCCAGGAGTCCCGTCCGTATGACCGCCCAGACAGTTGGCCAGATCCTCGACGGCACCGCGACCCTCAAGACCATCAAGGCCGAGCTGGCCGAGCGCGTCGCCGCGCTGAAGGAACGCGGGATCGTGCCGGGTCTCGGCACGGTGCTGGTCGGCGACGACCCCGGCTCGCACTGGTACGTCGGCGCCAAGCACAAGGACTGCGCCGAGATCGGCATCAACTCCATCCGCCGCGACCTCCCCGCCTCCGCCACGCAGGAGGAGGTCGAGGCGGTCATCGACGAGCTGAACGCCGACCCGGAGTGCACCGGCTTCATCGTGCAGCAGCCGACGGGGCTCGACGAGTTCGCCCTGCTGTCGCGGGTGCACCCCGACAAGGACGTCGACGGCCTCCACCCGACCAACCTGGGCAAGCTGGTGCTCGGCAAGGCCGGTCCGCTGCCGTGCACGCCGGTGGGTGTCATCGAGCTGCTCCGCCGTCACGGCGTGCAGATCGCCGGGGCCGAGGTGGTCGTGGTCGGGCGTGGCCTCACCGTCGGCCGGCCGCTCGGCCTGCTGCTCACGCGCCGCAGCGAGAACGCCACCGTGACCCTGTGCCACACCGGCACCAAGGACCTCGCGGCCCACGTGCGCGAGGCTGACATCGTGGTCGCCGCGGCCGGCGTACCCGGGATCATCAGCGGCAGCCATGGTCAAGCCCGGGGCGGCCGTCCTCGACGTCGGCGTCTCGCGGGTCGACGGCAAGATCGCCGGTGACGTCGCCGACGACGTGGCCGAGGTGGCGGCCTGGGTGTCGCCCAACCCCGGCGGCGTGGGGCCGATGACCCGGGCGATGCTGCTCAGCAACATCGTGGAGATCGCGGAGGCGTCGGCGGCCTGAGCGGCCGGGAGGGCGTCTAGTCTGGGTCCTCGTGGCGCACCTCCGCGCGGTACCCGACCCCGACGACGACCCCCAGGTCGAGCCGGCGCTCGACTCCGTCGCCGAGCCGGTCGACCCCGCGGCGGCCGTCGCCCCGGGTGAGGACGACGAGCCCACGCCGTACGACGAGGGCGAGGACCTCGCCGGCGAGGAGGAGCCGCGGCGCTACCCCTCCACCATCGGCGGCGCGTTCTACCTGTGCATCCTGATCGTGGCCGGCGTGGCTCTGGTCATCGCTGCGCGCGGCGACTGGCGGCTCGGGATCCAGATCCTCGGTGGCTCGCTGCTCGTGGCCGCCCTGCTGCGGCTGGTACTGGCCAACCGCGACGCCGGCATGCTCGCGGTCCGCAACCGCTTCCTCGACGCCTGCTTGCTGATCGTCTGCGGCGTCGCGCTCATCGCGCTCGCCTCCTCGATCCCCGACATGCCCCTCACCTGAGCGCCGCCAAGGGTGCGTGGCGCCTGCGTGGGTACGGGCGGAGCATGAGCATCAGCTACCCCGCCAGCCGAGTGATGTCCGCGGCCAGCGCGGCGTACGGCGTCTACGCGCTGGTCAAGCCGTCCCATCTCGCCGAGGTGATGGAGGCCGATGCCGGCCAGCGTTCCGGCTACGACTCGCTGGCCAGGGCGTACGGCGTCCGCGACCTGCTGCTGAGCGCCCTGGGCGTGTTCGGCCCGGCCCGCGGGGTGGCGTGGGCGATGCGCGGCCGGATCGCCGGCGACCTCGCGGACTGCGCGACGCTGGTCACCAAGGCCGACGACGGCAAGGTGCGCGGCAAGGTCGCTGCCGTGACGATCGGATGGGCGGTCCTGAACTTCCTCGCCTACCGCTGGGACCGCTCGCGCTCCTGAGCCGATCCGGCCGCGGACGTCATACGAATCGAGCCATAGATGGCTCGATTCGTATGACGTTGTGCGGCTGACTCACGTTCAGCGCCGTGGGCCCGCCGGAAGCCCCTCTCTGGCTCCCGACGGGCGGCTCGGTGTTCCTACCGCCTCACGGCGTAGGCGTCGGTGATCTCCTGCGTCACCGTGCGACCGGCGGCGTCGGTGGCCGAGACGCGGAGGCTGGCCTGTCCGCCGGACTCGTTGCGCACCTCGGACCTTGCAGGACGTGTCGCCGCACTTGGTCAGTCCGCCGGACGCCAGGTCTGGCCGCCGTCCCACGAGATGTCGACGCTCCGCTTGACGATCGGCCGCATCTCGACGGTGTCCGGCATCGAGAACCTGACGGTGAAGTCGTACCGGCCCGCGGGGGCGCTGTTGGTCGACGACAGCGGCATCACGTAGTCGATGCCGAGCATCGGCAGCACCTGCAGGCAGTCCTGCGGCTGGTCCGACTCGAACGTCCACTCGGTCTTGATCCCGGTCGACAGCTGCCAGAACAGGTTCTTGCGCTGGATGTCGGTGACCACGCGGATGCGGTGGTCGCCGGCCGGGATCGTGGTGTTCATGAAGACCGAGGCGAAGATGTCGTGCTCCAGCACGTCGTCGACGTAGATCTTGCCGTTGTACTCCGCGCTGAAGATGTCGGAGTTCGCCAGGTGTCCGGCCGCGTCGGTGAACGCGCCCATCGACAGGTAGAGCTCGTTGCCCTCCCGCGTCGGAGGCGGGAGACCCGTTGGTGACCGAGGTCAGCGGGGAGACGCGGGAGCCGATCGGGCCGCCGAACCAGGTGTCGTGCGTCGTGGTGCCACCGCCGAAGGTGCGGCGCGGCGCGTAGAGCCGGCCGTACTCGCCGCCGTACTCGGCGTCCTGGATCGCGACGGTGCGCTCCCACACGGCGCCGGTGGAGACGTAGTGGGTCACGGTCGTCGGGAAGGGAACCGCGCGGTTCAGCCCGATGTTGGCCACACCGCCCCGCTCGGGGACCCAGCCGATGAGCTCCTCGACGGCCTGCAGGCCGTCGGCACTGGTGCTGCCCATGCCGCGGTAGTGCTCGACCAGGGCCGCGACGGACTTGCCGGTGCCGCGCACGGTGCCGCCGTTCGGGACGCCGTCGCCCCAGAAGCTCACCAGGTCGTACATGTACGCCGGGCGACTTGTGCGTGACCAGCTCGGCCCGGCCACCCTGCGCTCGGCGAGCAGCGCCTTGGCGTCCCACGGCTTGGCCTGCAGCGTGGGCAGCTCGGCGGATCCGTCGATCGTGCCGGCGCACTCGTGCACCGGGGGCGGCATAGGCCACCATCGCCGCCGCGCCGGCCTTCGCCAGCGCGTTGGCGGTCGCGGTCAGGTCGGTGCAGGCTCCGGAGACCACGGCCACCGCGCCCTTGAGCGACGACGTGCGTGGCGCGGCCGCGCTGCCCGCGTCGACGATCCGGAACCGGCCGTCGATCACGCGGACCGGAGTCTCGGCGGGCGTCGTGCCGGCCGCGGGGACAGGCCGCAGCGCCACCGGCTTGCGGCCCGCGGGGGTGAGGAGGCCCTCGGGCTGGCTGAGCAGCCAGTTGGCGGCCACGGTCGCAGACCCGCCCAGGCCGGCCGAGGGCCGGCCGTAGAGCCGGTCGACGGCACCGTAGAACAGCAGCCCGTTGTAGCCGGCGTCACTGGTCCACCCGACGTCGAGGATCGCGCCGTCGTCGACGACGGGCCGGTCGACCTGGTAGCCGAAGCGCCCGGTCTGGTTCTCGTCGAGCACGATCTCGGTGTTCTTCGAGACGGTGAACGACGGCTCGTAGGTGACGATGCCTTCCTTCGCGCCGTCACCGGCGAGCCCGAAGGAGATGGCGCCGGTGGTGTAGGTGCCCGGCGGCAGCCGGAACGTCGCGGTCTGGGCGCCGGGTGCGGCGCCGAAGGAGCGCTGCTCGTAGATCCACGGCTCGCCGAAGCTCGAGAGGCCGAGCTCGTGGGAGGCGGCCTGGGTGCCGACGCGGGGCTTCACGGTGACGGTCACGTCGTACCGCTCCGGCTCGAGCAGGTAGGCGAGCCCGGTGCGGACCGTGCCGCCGCCGTCATCGGGCGTCGCGGTGACGACCGCGGAGTAGGCGCCGGGGTCGGCGATGGTCGGGTCGAGCAGCACCTCGACCGAGGAGCTGCCGCCGGCCGGCACGGTGACCGTGTCGCTCGCCAGCGTCATCGAGCCGGTCGGCTCCGCCGACCCGTCCTGGCCGGTGAGGGCCAGCGACAGCGTGACGGGAGCGGCTCCGGTGTTGGTGTAGGTCAGCGGCCTTGCTGGTCGGCTCGAGGTCGGAGTAGGGCCACGCGTAGGAGCCCAGCGACAGCGACGCCGGGGCGAGCACGTCCTGCTCGATGGCGTCCATGGCGTCCACGCGGCCGGTGCCGGCGTCGAAGCCGGTCGCGTCCGCCACGGGCACGGTGCTGTTGGCGATGACCGACTTGATCTGCTCGCCGTCCCAGGCCGGGTGCTGCTGCTTGATCATCGCGGCCAGACCGGCCACGTGCGGGGTGGCCATCGAGGTACCGCTGATCGTCGTGTAGGCCTCGTCGACGATCGGGCCGAGCTCGGTGCCGGCGGCGCGGGCCGCGGTCACGTCGACGCCGGGGGCGACGACCTCGGGCTTGAGGGCACCGTTCCTGAAGCGCGGGCCGCGGCTGGAGAAGCCGGCCATCACGTCGTTGACGTCGACGGCACCGACGGTCAGGGCTGCGTCGGCCGAGCCGGGTGCCGTGACGGTGGACGGCCCGTTGCCGCCGTTGTTGCCTGCGGCGACGACGAACAGGCTGTCCGAGGTGGCGGACAGCTCGTTGATCGCCAGAGGCGAGCGGGCTGCTGCCGTCGTCGGTGTCGCCGCCCAGGCTCATGCTGACGACGTCCGCACCCTCGTCGACGGCCCAGACCATGCCGGCCAGGACCCACGAGTCCTCACCCCAGCCGCCGTCGCTCAGGACCTTGCCGACCATCAGGCCGGTCTTCGGGGCCACGCCCTTGCGGAGCCCGCCGGACGCGGCACCGCTCCCGCCGACCGTCGAGGCGACGTGGGTGCCGTGGCCGTTGCCGTCGGTGACCGAGGCGTCCGTCGTGAAGTTGGCCGACGCCCCCACCCGACCCTGGAGGTCGGGGTGCGTCGGGTCGTAGCCGGTGTCCAGCACCGCCACGGTGGTGCCGACGCCGTCGTAGCCGGCCGCCCACGCCTCGGGGGCGTGGATCTGGGGGACCGAGTCCTCCAGGGCCACCTCGACGCGGCCGTCGAGGTCGACGCGCGCGGCGCCGTCGGCCAGGGCGGTCGGGTTGCCGGCAGCGTCCTCGCCCCGGGTGAGGTCGGCCCAGAATGCACGGCCGTCCTCCTTCTCGGCGTGGAACGCCGCGATGCCGAGCCGAGGCACGGTCACGGTGCGCTCGGCGCCCTCCAGGGAGGACGCTCCGCGACTCCTGGGCGGCCTTCGCGCCCTTGCCGTAGTCGACCATCACCGGCAGCGACTCGCGCGACGCGTCGTCGTACTCCGCCTCGATCAGCGCGGTGACGTCGAAGAGGTCGTGGTCGAGCCGGTTCGCCTCGAGAAGCCCCAACGCCTCGCTCGGCACGACGTACACGTGGTCGTGCACCTGCCGGATGGCCGCCTGCGGGATGGAACCGTCCGGCCGCGGCTGCAGCGTGACGGACTGGCGTCCGTCGGACGACCTCGACACCTTGACGACGTCGCCGGTGACCAGCGTCACCATCTTCACGGTCGGGGGGCCGACGCGCTTGTGCTGGGCGGCCTGGGCCTCGGGCGGGGCCGACGAGGCGGAGCCGGGGGCGAACACCAGGCCGGCCGAGACGGCGGCGACTGCCAGGAGGGCCGTGGGTCGCACGGCTCGACGGGCGGACAGGGGCATGCGGGGGTCCTCTCAGGGGGCTCGCCGGGCGGGGGGATCCCGGCGAGCCAGAAGTCGGTCGGTTGACCGACTTAGATAGGATGTTAACCGGTCACAGACGGTCGGGCAAATCCGGGCCGTGCGAGACTCGGTCGGACGGCCGTATCGAAGGGGCAACCGGATGGCGTACGTCAAGGCGTCCGAGCGGCGTCGTCAGCTCGTGTCGGCAGCGCGCGCCGTGCTGGCCCGCGACGGCGTGGCGAGCACCACCCTGCGGTCGGTGGCGGCCGAGGCGGGGGTGCCGCTCGGGACGCTGCACTACGCCTTCCCGTCCAAGGAGCTGCTGCTCACGGCGGTGTTCGAGGACGTCAGGGACGAGGTCTCCGCCGTGCTCAACGAGTGGCCGAGAAGGGCGCCGGCCTCGAGCTCGCCATCCGCCACGGGCTCACGACCTTCTGGGAGCAGCAGATCGTGGGTGACCCCCGGCTGCCCCTCATGCGGCAGGAGCTGTTCCTCTACGCCGTGCGGACCCCCGGGCTGGAGAGCCTGGCGCGACGGCAGGTCGAGGGCTACGGGCAGATCGTGGCGGAGTGGTGCCAGGACGCCGCGAACAACGCCGGCGAGGTCTGCGAGGTGCCCTTCGACACCCTCGCGCGCGCCCTGGTCGGCGGCACGCTGGGGCTCGCGATGCAGTACCTCGGCGACCCCGACCAGGCTCGCTCACGCCAAGACGTGGAGGCTCTCGCCGAGATGGTGGTCCGCCTCGCCGCGGTGCGGCCGGCGGGACCTGCCGCTGGTAGGTGAACCCGGCCCTGGCAAGCGCGGGTCGGCAGACCTCAGATCAGGCCGAGCTCCACGACCGCGTCGCGCTCCTCGGCCAGCTCGGCGGTCGAGGCGTCGATGCGCGAGCGGGAGAAGTCGTCGATCTCGAGCCCCTCGACGATCGCCCAGTCGCCGCCCGACGTGGTGACCGGGAACGAGGAGACCAGCCCCTCGGGGACGCCGTACGACCCGTCGGAGACGACCGCCATCGACACCCAGTCGTCCTCGGCCGAGCCGAGCAGCCAGTCGCGGGCGGCGTCGATCGTCGCGGACGCGGCGGAGGCGGCCGAGGAGGAGCCGCGGGCCTCGATGATCGCGGCGCCGCGCTTGGCGACGGTGGGGATGAAGGTGTTCTCGATCCAGTCCTGGTCACCGACGACCTCCGCGGCGTTGCGGCCGCCGACCTCGGCGTGGAAGAGGTCGGGGTACTGCGTCGCCGAGTGGTTGCCCCAGATCGTCATGTGAGAGATGTCGGTGACGGGCGCGCCGGTCTTGGCCGCGAGCTGGGAGATGGCGCGGTTGTGGTCGAGGCGGGTGAGCGCCGAGAACCGCTCGGACGGGATGTCGGGGGCGTTGCTCAGGGCGATCAGGCAGTTGGTGTTGGCCGGGTTGCCGGTGACGCCGATGCGTACGTCGTCCGCGGCGACCTCGTTGAGCGCCTTGCCCTGCTCGGTGAAGATCGCGCCGTTGGCCGACAGCAGGTCACCGCGCTCCATGCCCGGGCCGCGCGGGCGGGCGCCGACGAGCAGGCCGAGGCTGATGCCGTCGAAGATCTGGCGCGGGTCGGAGCCGATCTCGACCCCGGCGAGCGTCGGGAACGCGCAGTCGTCGAGCTCCATCACGACGCCCTCGAGGGCCTTCAGTGCGGGCTCGATCTCCAGTAGCCGCAGCTCGATCGGGCGGTCGGCGCCGAGCAGCGAACCGCTCGCCAGCCGGAACAACAGGCTGTAGCCGATCTGGCCGGCGGCGCCGGTGACGGCAACCTTCAGAGGGGCCCGAACATCAGCTGGGGACACGAGAACTCCTTGGGGTGCGGGAACGGCAGCGACGCTAGCAGCCACCGCCAGTGCGGCATCCTGGGCCCATGCTGCGGCGAACAGGGTCCCTCGCCGCGGCCGCGCTCGTCGTGCTCTGCCTCGGGTTGACCGGCTGCGGCGCGGCCGGCAAGGCGAACCCCGAGGAAGTCGGCCCGCGCGGCGTCGACGAGCTGGTCATCCCGACGCCGGACCCGGATCCGGACGACTTCGTCGACGACGTGGGCAACCCGTGGCTGCCGCTCACGCCTGGCACGGTCTGGACCTACGACGTCGCGGGCAGCGAGGTGCAGCAGCTCGAGGTACGGGTCGAGGAACGACCCAGGGTCGTCGCCGGCGTTGCGTGCGTCGTCGTGCACAGCACAGGCACCGACCGGGGCGGTCGGGTCGTCGTCCAGGGAGATGCCTTCTACGCGCAGGACACCCGCGGCAACGTGTGGCTCTTCGGGGAGGAGAGCCGGGGCCTGGTGCCCACGACTCGGGACCTCACCCGCTTCTGGAGCGCCGATGACGACGGCGCCGAGCCGGGCGTCGCGATGCTGGCATCGCCTCGTGTGGGCGACGGGTACACACGCGCACTGTCGCCCACCGCGATCGACCGGTCCACGATCCTTGCGGTCGACGAGGAGAGGACAGTTCCCGCGGGCACCTTCGGTGGCCTGCTGCTGGTCGAGGACGCCCTGAACTACCCGTACGACGACCCCGGACCCGTGATCCGCCGCTCCTACGCCGAGGGGGTCGGCCTCGTGGAGGAGACGACGATGACCGGAGGTACCCAGCACCTCGTGCTGCGTTCGGTGGTCGAGCCACCCCCTGCTGCTGGTTGAGGAGGTCGCGCAGCGACCGTCACGAAACCCGGTGAGGGGAGGGCGGACCTGTCGCGGGGTCTCGTGACGCGCCCCCGAGATGGACCCAGCGTCGCTCCTCAACCAACGGGTGGTCAGGTCGGCGGACGTACCTGTGTCTGGCCGTCGTCGTCGTTTCCAGGCCAGGGCTGCTGGTACGGCGCAGCCTGTGGCGGCTGGGCCGGCGGCTGTTGCTGCTGCGGCGGCTGCTGCGGCGGGGGCTGCTGGGGCCACGTCTGCGGGGGCGGCGCGGTGGGGTACTGCGGCTGCTGCCACTGCTGCGGCGCCTCTGGCGGCCAGGGCTGACCGGGTGGCGGCGCCTGGCCCTGGGGGTACTGCTGGTTCCACTGCTGCTGGTAGGCGTCGGGCTCGCCGTAGCCGGGGACGGCCCCGGGCGGCGTACGACCTCCGAACCGCAGTCCCGAACCCGGCGACCGGCTCGGCTGTGGCGGCCGAAGAGCGCCGGGTACAGGAGGCCGGCGAGCGCGCCGCCGATGAGCGGAGCGAGGATGAACAGCCACAGCTGGATGATCGCGTCGCTGCCGGCGAAGAGCGCGGGGCCGATCGAGCGGGCGGGGTTCACCGACGTGCCGGTGAGCGGGATCGTGGTGAAGTGGATCATCGCGAGCGTGAACCCGATGGCAAGCGGGGCCAGGGCGGGGTGCTCGTTGCGCTCGTCGGTCACCGCGAGGATGGCCACCAGGAAGACCAGCGTCGTGACCACCTCGACGAGGAAGGCCGCCCACCAGCTGATGCCCAGGCCGCTCTCGTCGCCGAAGGCGTTCTGGCCGAAGTTGCCCTCGGAGCTGAAGCCTGGAATGCCCTGCCAGATGGTCCACAGCACGGCAGCGCCGACGATGGCGCCCACGAGCTGCGCGCCGAGGTACGCCGGCACCTGCGCCCATGCGAGCCGGCCGCCACAGGCGGCCCCGACCGTGACCGCCGGGTTGAAGTGGCCGCCGGAGACCCGGCCCACGGAGTAGACCATCACCAGCACGGTGAGGCCGAACGCGAAACCGGTGGTGATCACCTCGCCCCCGGTGGCCAGTGCCGTGCCGACTCCGAAGAACACCAGCACGAACGTGCCGGCCACCTCGGCAGAGAGCTTGTGGGCAGGCGTCGGATCCGCCGCCGTGGTTGTCACCGCTGTGCCCGCCCCTGACTCCGTCATGCCGAGACCCCTTCCGTGTGACTGCCCGGGTTGTCCACTGCTCGGGCAGCCTACGCCGATCGCCCCCTTGCCCGCTTGGCCGCGCGGCCCGCACGCCTGTTAGCGTCCGAACGTGTCCAGCGAGACGGTTTCCACCTCAAATCACTCAACCGGGATCATCTACACGCAGACCGACGAGGCGCCGCTGCTGGCGACCTTCTCGTTCCTGCCCATCGTGCAGGCGTACGCCGCGCAGGCCGGCGTCCCGGTCGAGACCCGGGACATCTCGCTGGCAGGCCGTATCGTCGCCGCGTTCGCCGACCGCCTGCCGGAAGCGCAGCGCACCTCCGACGCGCTGGCCGAGCTGGGTGACCTCGCGAAGCGTCCCGAGGCCAACATCATCAAGCTGCCCAACGTCAGTGCCTCCGTCCCGCAGCTGAAGGCTGCGGTCGCCGAGCTCCAGGCCCAGGGCTACGACCTGCCGGCCTACCCCGACGAGCCGAAGACCGACGACGAGCGCGACGCCCGCGCCCGCTACGACAAGGTCAAGGGCAGCGCCGTCAACCCGGTCCTCCGCGAGGGCAACTCCGACCGCCGCGCGCCCGAGTCCGTCAAGCAGTACGCCCGCATCCACCCCCACTCGATGGGCGCCTGGACCGCCGACTCGCGCACCAACGTCGCCACCATGAACGACGGCGACTTCCGCCACAGCGAGCAGTCGGTGGTTCTCGAGGCCGACGACACGCTCCGCATCGAGCACGTCGCCGAGGACGGCACGGTCACCGTGCTCAAGGAGTCCGTGCCGGTGCTGGCCGGCGAGGTCGTCGACGCCACCCGCATGGACGTCGAGGCGCTCCGCGAGTTCGTCACCGAGCAGATCGCCCGGGCTCAGGCCGACGACGTGCTCTTCTCGGTGCACCTCAAGGCCACGATGATGAAGGTCTCCGACCCGATCGTCTTCGGCCACTTCGTCGAGATGTTCTTCCCCGACGTCTTCCAGCAGTACGGCGCCCAGCTGAGCGCCGCGGGCATCTCGCCCAACGACGGGCTCGGCGCCCTGATGGGCGCGGCGGACGCGCTCCCCGACGGCGAGGCCATCCGCGAGGCCGTGGAGCAGCGGCTGGCCCAGGGCCCCGCGCTGGCGATGGTCGACTCCGACAAGGGCATCACCAACCTGCACGTCCCCAGCGACGTGATCGTCGACGCCTCGATGCCGGCGATGATCCGTACCTCCGGGCACATGTGGGGGCCTGACGGCCAGGAAGCCGACACCCTCGCGGTGATCCCCGACTCGTCGTACGCCGGCATCTACCAGGCCGTCATCGACGACTGCCGCGAGCATGGTGCCTACGACCCCGCGACCATGGGCTCGGTCCCCAACGTCGGGCTGATGGCGCAGGCGGCCGAGGAGTACGGCTCCCACGACAAGACCTTCGAGATCCCCGCGCCCGGCACGGTCCGCGTCGTCAACGCGGCGGGGGACACGGTGCTCGAGCACGACGTCAACGCCGGCGACATCTGGCGCGCCTGCCAGACCAAGGACGTGCCGATCCGCAACTGGGTCGAGCTCGCGGTCACCCGAGCCCGCGCCACCGGCGACCCCGCGGTGTTCTGGCTCGACGAGACCCGGGCCCACGACGCGAACCTGATCGCCAAGGTGCAGACGTACCTCGAACGAGCACGACACCGACGGCCTCGACCTCCGCATCATGTCGCCGGTCGACGCCGCGAAGCTCTCGGTCGAGCGGATCCGCCAGGGCCTCAACACCATCTCGGTCACCGGCAACGTGCTGCGCGACTACAACACCGACCTGTTCCCGATCCTCGAGCTCGGCACCTCGGCCAAGATGCTCTCGGTCGTCCCGCTCATCAACGGCGGCGGCCTGTTCGAGACCGGCGCCGGCGGCTCCGCGCCCAAGCACGTCCAGCAGCTGGTCAAGGAGAACTACCTGCGCTGGGACAGCCTGGGTGAGTTCCTCGCGCTGGCCGCGTCCTTCGAGCACTACGCGGAGGCCACCGGCAACACGCGGGCCAAGGTGCTGGGCGACGCACTCGACCGCGCCACCGGCACGTTCCTCGCAGAGAACAAGTCCCCGGCCCGCAAGGTCGGCTCGATCGACAACCGCGGTTCGCACTTCTACCTCGCCCTCTACTGGGCGCAGGAGCTCGCACGGCAGTCCGACGACGCCGAGCTGGCCGCGGCCTTCGAGCCCCTGGCCAAGACGCTGGCGGAGAACGAGCAGACGATCAACGACGAGCTGATCGGCGTCCAGGGCAGGCCCGCCGACATCGGCGGCTACTACCGGCCCGACCCCGAGAAGGCCTCGGCCGTGATGCGCCCGTCGAAGACGTTCAACGAGGCGCTCGCTTCTCTGGCCTGATCGGGCTATTGCTCCCGTCCAACGGCGAACCTAGGTTGACCGGGTGCGGACACGGCACCGGGGTCTACGCGTCGGCCTCTCGGCCGGCCTGTTGGGCGTGTCCGCCGTCACCCTCGTCGCCGCCCCCGCCCACGCGACCGTGACGTCGTCGTTCATGTTCGGGATCTTGACTGTCACCTCGGACGACTCCGGCGACACGATCGTGCTGACCTGCCCGGCGGGCAACATCTTGATCAACGGAGCGGACCCGAACGGCGCCATGCTCGCTTGCTCCGCCATCATCGACAAGGTCGTCGTGCTCGGCAACGGCGGCGACGACACCATCGACGTGTCCGGGCTTGCGGCCAGCGACGTCGAAGGGATCGGCGTCGACGCCGGCGACGGCAACGACCACGTCACCGGCGGCGGCTTCACCACCGGCAACACCGGGCAGGTCAGCATCACTGGCGGGGCCGGCGACGACATCCTCCTCGGCAAGGGCAGCGACGAGGTCAAGGGCGGGCCCGGCGACGATCTCCTCAGCGATTTCGGTACCCCCGACCAGGTGCTCGACGGTGAGGCCGGCACCGACACCTACGCCTTCGACTTCACGCCTGCTGGCCAGGTGGGCCTGGACGTCACGCCGCTCAACGGAGGGCTGGTGGCGCAGATCGCCGGAGGTGGAGGGCAGTTCTACGCCTGGGCCTCCATCGAGGGCCTCGAACTGGGCATGAACGCCGGAGACAACGAGGTGAACCTGTTCGCCTTCGACGGGACCAGCCAGGTTTTCGGCGCAGGTGGCAACGACACACTCACGGGCGGCCCGGCAGCGGACGATCTCTTCGGCGGCCCGGGGGACGACACGATCGAAGGTGGCGGCGGCGCCGACAGCGTCCAGGCAGGCGACGGCGCCGACCTCCTGCGGATGGCCGACTCCGTCGCCGACAGTGTCGACTGCGGGAGGGACAGCGACAGCGTGGTGGCCGACCCCTCGGACGTGCTGGCCTTCTGCGAGACGGTCGAGATACCTCCCCAGCCGGCCCTCCCCGACACCACCAAGCCCAAGCCGACCGTGGGCGTGGCGAAGCTCAAAGGCAAGCAGGTCAAGGTGCCCGTGCGCTGCCCTGCATCCGAGGTCCGGTGCGTCGGAGAGGTGACCCTCAAGGTCGTCGGCAAGCGCAACGGCAAGACCCGCAAGATCTCGATCGGCCGGGCACTGGTGGTCGCCGACGGTGGCGACCGCGAGAGAGTCAAGCTGTCGGTGAGCAAGGCGACCGTCGACTCGATCCGGGCGCTGAAGAAGCCCAAGCTCAAGGTCGCCTACGACCTGGTGGACGTCGCCGGCAACAAGGCCAAGGGCGCGGTCAAGGTCAAGCTGAAAGTGCCCTGACACGACCCGACGAGCAGATAACGGAAGATCCCCTGGTGTGGTGCTGGAGATGTTCCGATTGGTTGTAGAAGGCGCGGCGCCTGGGCCTGACGGCCCTCCTCAACCAACGGGTGGGACTCCCGCGGAATAGGAGGCCGCCGGGGCAGGTTGGACGATGGGTGCCGATGTCGACCGAAGCCCCCGCCGCTCCCGCCACCCGTCGAGACGACCCGGCGCCCACGCCCGTAGCTTCGTGCTGGCGGTGCTCGCCCTGGCGATGGGCGGCTTCACGATCGGCACGACCGAGTTCGTGACGATGGGACTGTTGCCCCAGATCGCCGAGGGCGTCGGCGTCTCCATCCCGCAGGCCGGGCACATCATCTCTGCGTACGCCGTGGGCGTGGTCATCGGCGCTCCGGTGCTGGCCTTCTTCGGCGCCCGCCTGCCGCGGCGCGGGCTGCTGGTCGCGCTGATGGTCGCCTACGCCGTGGGCAACGCGGCCAGCGCGCTCGCCACGTCGTACGAGCAGCTCACGCTGGCCCGGGTGGCCACGGGCTTCCCCCACGGCGCCTACTTCGGCGTCGCGTCACTGGTGGCGGCCTCGCTCGCGCCCCAGGGCCGCAAGGGGCGTGCCGTCGCCATGGTGATGCTGGGTCTGTCGGTCGCCAACGTGATCGGCGTGCCCGCGGCCACCTGGCTGGGCCAGCACCTCGGCTGGCGCTCGGCCTTCTGGGCGGTCACCGGACTCGCTCTGCTCACGGCCGCCCTCGTCCTGGTCTTCGTGCCCTCGTGCCCCGGCGACGCCGAGGCCACCGGGCGGCGCGAGCTGCGCGCGTTCCGCGAGCCGCAGGTGTGGCTGACCCTGCTCGCCGGCGCGGTCGGCTTCGGCGGCATGTTCGCCGTCTACTCCTACATCGCGCCGACAGTGACCGAGGTGGGCGGCCTGCCCCTGGGGGCGGTGCCGGTGTTCCTGCTGGCGTTCGGCATCGGCATGGTGGCCGGCACCTGGCTGGCCGGTGAGCTGGCCGACTGGTCGGTGTTCCGCTCGCTGCTCCTCTCGGCCATCGGGATGGCGGTGGTGCTGCTCGCCTTCTCGTTCGTCGCGCCCGCCGGCTGGTGGCTGCTGCCGATCTGCTTCCTGGTGACGGCGCTCGGCTCCGTGCTGGTCGTCAACCTCCAGCTGCGGCTGATGGACGTCGCGGGCGAGGCCCAGACCCTCGGCGCCGCGCTCAACCACGCCTCCCTCAACATCGCCAACGCCGCCGGCGCCTGGATCGGCGGCCTGGTGATCGCTGCCGGGTTCGGCTACGGGTCCACCGGCGTCGTCGGCGCCGCGCTGGCGGCCGCGGGCGTCGCGGTGCTCCTGCTGGCGGCCGCCATGCATCGGCGCGCCAGCAGTGTCGAGGCGACACGCTGACCGCTGGGGTCAGCACGCCTAGCCCGTTCTGACTATGCCGCGGCGCCGCTCGTCCCTATTTGGATGAAACTGGTCGTCATTGACTTGGTTCGACCGCGGGATCGGAATCGCGTCTCGGTACGTTCGTGCCACTGATCGGTGTCGCTCGCGGACGCCGTCCCCCCGACACCCCCCATGGAGTTTCCGCATGTCCTCTCACCAGGTCTCTCGGCGCACGCTTGCCCGCGGGGCCGCATGGACCGTGCCGGTGGTGGCCATCGCCGTCGCTGCGCCCGCGTTCGCGGCGTCTCCGACCTACGCGCCGACGCTGACGCTGATGGCCGGCTGCCGGTGCGGTGTGGGTGGTGGCCCCGTGAAGCCGTACCGGATCGACGTGACGTTCACCAACACCAGCGGCGACACCTTCGCCGTGACCGACCCGGACGTCATCATCACCGGCGTCGACGCGACCAACGAGCTGCTGCAGGTGACGCCTGTGCAGACGAACACCCTTCCGACCGGCGTCAAGAAGCTCACGTACACCTTCACCCGGGGGAACAACCCGTCCTCGGCACACGGTGACCTTCACGTACACGATCACGAACCAGACCACCAGCCAGTCGTTCGAGCAGACCGTGACGATGGACGTCGCCTGGGGAAACTGCACCAACACCTGTCAGGACTAGCAGCGGAGCTCAGGTCCTGCGTGCCCACTCCTCACGCAGGACGTCGTAGAGGACGGCGTCGACCCGGCCGTCGGCCGTGACCGTGCCCAGCCGTTCGACGCCCTGCTCGGTCAGGCCGCTGGCCTCCAGCACGTGTCGTGACGCGACGTTGCCGGTGGCGACGTACGCCTTGACCCGGCGCAGCCCGAGCACCTCGAAGGCGTGCTCGAGCACGAGCGCGACCGCTGCCGTCATCACGCCCACGGCCGCGAGCGTCCGGGTGGGTCCAGTAGCCGAGCTGTCCGTGGGCCAGGTCGTCGGTCAGGTCGTCGATCCCCACGGCGCCCAGCAGCACATCGGTGTCCGGGTCGACCACGGCCCAGCTCAACCCCGCTGCCGGTCGCCCGGACGCCGGTCCGGCGGCGGATGTAGGCGAGCGCCTCGTCCTCGGTGTACGGCGCGGGCAGGTCGCCCAGCCAGGCCTGGGTGCGCTCGTCGCGGCAGCCCTCCACGACCCGGGCGGCGTCCTCCTCGCGGAACGGCCTCAGGCGCACGCCGTGGACCTTCGAGGACCGCGTCGTCGATCCAGCGGCCCTGTGGCTCGCGCGGGTCGTCGGCCAGCAGCGTGCCGGCCCAGGCGTCGCGCAGCTCACCGCGGTGCGGCAACCACTGGCGCAGCGTGCCCTCGAAGGAGAAGCCGAGCTTCCAGGCCAGCCGCCGCGAGGCCCAGTTGCCGACGTTGGCCAGCCAGATGACGGTCGCCAGGTCCTTCTCGCGGAAGCCCCAGTCGAGCAGCATCCGCAGGGCGTGCTCCATGTGGCCGGTCCCCCTGACCCAGGGGTGCGACCCGTAGGCGATCTCGGCGCGGCGGTTGCCCTCGTTGCGCAGCGCGATGTGCCCGGCGTACCTGCCCTCGGCCTCGACCACGAAGCCCCACTCCTTGTCGGACTCCCACGCGCCCGGCACGAACCCGAGGATGAAGTCGCGCGCGTCGGCGTGGGAGTAGGGGATCGGGACGGTCGTCCACTGCTGCGACAGCGGGTCCTGGCACTGCTCCCACCCTCCCTGGACGTCGCTCTCCTGCGGGTGGCGCAGGGTGACGGGGCCGTCGGTCAGGGTCGGGGCGGTCACGGGCGGCATGCGGGCCACCTTGCCAGGGCGGTCACTCCTGCTTCGACTCGTTTCCGGGCAGGGTCGTCTCGTGTCCAGCTGGCGGCCGTCGTCGTCGGAGTAGAAGAGCGGGGCCGTTCATGAACCCGTACGACGAGCGTAGAGGCGGTCGCCCGCGACGAACGCCTCGCCGACCTCGCGGTCGGTTCGGAGGAAGCCGCCGTCGGCGTCGATCAGGTACCAGTCGCCATGCTGGCGTCGGTGACCACGGTCGTCCCGTCCGGCGCTCACGACCACGGACGTCACGCCGCGAGCATGTCGGTCGATCCGGCGGCACGCGCCCAGGTGCGTCCGCCGTCGGTCATCAGCCCGCGTCATGCAGCGGCATGCCGCCGTCGGGATCGTCGCCGAGTCGCGACGATGGCGAGGTGTCGCCGCTTCCGGCGATCACGCAGGCGTCGCCGTCGGCACGCCTCAGCGCATGATGTCGGACGCGTGAGAAGAAGATCTCGGTCGCGACCGTTCGACGAGCGCACGTCGCCAGGACGCCGTCCGGGGTGACGTAGCCGTCGGCGACCGGCCGTCGAGCGGCACCGTCGACCAGGCTGCGGTCCGTCGGGTCGAGTAGAGCCAGCCGGCCGTACTGCCCGAGCGACGAGCACGTCTCCCGCCTGCGCGGCTCGCGCGGCTGCGCCGGGCCGCGCCGAGGTCGGTCCACGTCCCGTCGCTGGACGATGAACCACGCCCGAGCGGTCGTGCAGGCCGACCCACCCGCCGGGGACGGGCGTGAGGGACACCGGCGCATCGAGGCGCCTTCCGTGCACGGCTGCCGTCGGGCTCCCGGATCACCAGTGCGAACGTCGGCTCCGGGTGCTCCAGGGCTCGCCACACGACGGCGATCGAGCCGTCGTCGGTGCCCTCGGCCTCGAACGGGTGCGAGTCGGTCCCGTCGACGACCTGCCGCCATGCCGGCGGAGGCCGGGTAGGCCGGGTCCGCCGGTTGCGTGATCGGGGGCGGCAGGGCTCGGCGACGGCGGTCGTCGCGGCGTTCTGCCAGACGGCGATCCCGCCGACGGCGATGACGGCGGCGGCCATCGTCCCGGCCGCGGTGCGGAGCCGGCGGGCGCGCACCCGCCGGGTCACCTGCTCGTACGGCGGCGGGACGGCGCGCTCGCGCACGTCGCCGGCGAGGTCGGGCAGCTCATCGATGTTCGACAACGTCGTCCTCCTGGGTGGCCTCGGACAAGAGCGCGGCGAGGGCGTCGCGGCCCCGGGACAGCCGGGCCTTCACCGTCCCCTCCGGCACGCCGAGGGTGAGTGCGACCTCGGCGACCGGGCAGGTCGGCGAGGTGGTGGAGGGCGATGGCCTCGCGCTGCGCCACGGGGAGCCGGCGCAGGGCCTCCATCAACGCGAGGCGGTCCTCGGGGAGGTCGGCGTACGCCTCGGTGGCGGCCAGGGCGGGGACCAGGTGCGCCCAGCGGAGCATCCGCCGCCAGCGGCTGCGCGCCACGTTGACGGCCACGGTGCGCAGCCAGGCCTCGGGGTTGTCGGCCTCGTGGAAGGAGCTGCGCCGTGGCGCCGCCCTGGCGAACGCCTCCATCACGACGTCCTCGGCCTCCGCTGGGTCGCCGGTGACGCCGACGAGCTGGCCGACCAGGCGCGGGTACGCCACGGCGTACACCTCGCGCAGCCGTCCCTCGTCCACCGTGCCTCCTCGTGCCCTCAACTATGCGACCTGTGGGCGGCTCACGAGGTTGCATCGATGCCCTGACAGAATGCCCAGCGAGATGAGCGCCATCACCGAGCCCGAGCTGGCCGTCCCCACTGTCGCCTCCGGCGGCGCCCGTCCGCGGGTGCTCTCGGGCATCCAGCCGACGGCCGACTCCTTCCACTTCGGCAACTACCTCGGCGCGACCCGCCAGTGGGTCGACCTCCAGCGCGACCACCAGCCGTTCTTCTTCATCGCCGACCTCCACGCCATCACCGTCGAGCAGGACCCCAAGGTGCTGCGCGAACGCACCCTGCGTGCCGCGGCACAGCTGCTGGCCATGGGCATCGACCCGGCGCGGTCGGCGATCTTCGTGCAGAGCCAGATCCCGATGCACGCGCAGCTGTCATGGGTGCTGCAGTGCCTGACGGGCTTCGGCGAGGCGCGGCGGATGACCCAGTTCAAGGACAAGTCGTCGAAGTCGGGGGAGGGGGCCGCCAGCGTCGGCCTGTTCACCTACCCGATCCTCCAGGCGGCCGACATCCTGCTCTACCGGCCCCACTACGTGCCCGTCGGCGAGGACCAGCGCCAGCACCTCGAGCTGACCCGAGACCTGGCCCAGCGGTTCAACCACCGCTACAAGAAGACCTTCCGCCTGCCGGAGCCCTACATCCTGAAGTCCACGGCCAAGATCACCGACCTCCAGGAGCCGACGGCGAAGATGTCGAAGTCGGCGTCCTCTCCCGCAGGCATCATCGAGCTGTTGGACGATCCCAAGATCAGCGCGAAGAAGATCCGTTCTGCCGTGACGGACTCCGGGTCCGAGGTGCGCTTCGACGTCGAGGAGAAGCCCGGCATCAGCAACCTGCTGACGATCTACTCGTCCCTGACGGCGCGGAGCATCGCCGACCTCGAGGAGGAGTACGCCGGGCGTGGCTACGGCGACCTCAAGAAGGACCTCGCCGACGTCGTCGTGGAGTTCGTGACGCCGTTCCGCGACCGCACCCTGGAGCTCCTCGATGACCAGAAGCAGCTCAGCGCCGTCCTCGAGCAGGGCCGGCAGCAGGCCACCGAGGTGGCTGAAGCGACCTTGCGCGACGTCTGGCAGCGGGTCGGGTTCGTGGCGCCCGCCCACCCTGGACTCACTGCTGGGTAAAGGTCAGTAAGGTCTTTCGGGTGCCCGTCATCGGAGTCGCCCTCTCGATCCCCGAGCCCTGGGCAGCACAGCTGCAGGACTACCGGATCGACCTCGACCCGGCGGCCGCCCTGATCCCCACCCACATCACGCTCGTCCCGCCCACCGAGATCGGCGCCGACGACCTCGAGACCGTCGAGGAGCACCTCGCCAAGGTCGCGGAGTCCGGGTCGTCGTTCGACGTGCACCTGCGCGGCACCGGCACCTTCAGGCCGGTCTCGCCGGTCGTCTTCGTCTCCCTGGTCAACGGGATCTCGCAGACCGAGCAGCTCGCCGCCGCCATCCGGTCCGGGCCGCTCGACGTCGACGTCGAGTTCCCCTTCCACCCGCACGTGACCGTCGCCCACCACCTGTCCGACGGCCAGCTCGACCGCGCCTTCGACGACCTCGCGGACTTCGACTGCACCTTCGAGGTGACCGACTTCCACCTGTACGTCCACGACGACGTCGCCGGCTGGCAGCCGACCCGCGACTTCTCGCTCAGCGGCTGACTCAGTCCGCGCGGGGTACGCCGGCCTGGGTGCGCCAGGCGTCGAGCGCCCGGCGATAGGCACCGGCCTCCTCGAAGAGCAGCGCGGCCAGGGTGAGGGCGGCCGCCGCCTCCTCGTCGCGGCCCAGGGCATGCAGCGCACGGTGACGCAGGGTCTCGGCTTCGCCCCTGGTGTTCGGGGGCAACGAGTCGCCGATGACGCGGTCGACCAGGCTCAGCGTGCGCTCGGGATCGCCCTCGGTGAGGGCGAGCTCAGCCTTGAGCAGGTCCAGCTCGCGCAGGTCTCCGTCGTTGCCCGCGAGCCGGAGGGCATGGTCGGCCTCCTCGATCAGGTCGGCCACCTTGCTGTCGCCCGCTGGCCATTCGCATGGCCGCGGAGGCCTTGTGGAAGCGCCCCCACGCGCGCAGGTCGGCCTCGGGCCTGATGAGGAGTCGCGCTTGGGCGTGCTCGGCGACCCCATCTTCGGCATCTCCGGCGAGGAAGGCCAGGTTGCCCAGCAACCACGCGGCCTCACCACGTAGGTGCGCCGAGTCCACCTCGTTTCGAAGCAGGCGGATCTCTTCGGTGGCGGTTGCGGTCTCGGAAAGTCGGCCCAGGTCGGCGAGCACCGCGACGAAAACCAGGGCGCAGCTGAGGCGTTGAGGAGCAGACGGTGGCAGCGTCTCGGCACGCGTCCGCGCCGCCACGATGTCCTCGAGAGCAAGCTGCAGCCGACCGTCAGCGCGGGCCGCGCGCGTCGCCAGAGTCAGCGCCTCGACGACCAGCTCGGGTGACCGCGTCGCCACATGAGTGGGTGCTCAGCTCGACGGCGAGCTCGTGACACTCCTCGTACTGCTCCAGCGCCCTCAAGGCCTGGGCCAGTAGGTGGGTCGAGCTCCACCAGGAGTCGGGACGACCGGTCACGTCAGCGGCCCTGGCCGCTTGGCGGGCGAGCACCACCGCCTGCTCGTAGTCACGGTCGAGCCAGGCGTTGCGCGAGGCCACGTCGAGCACGGTGAACTCATGCTCCAGATGCGTCGGCTGGCCCGAGTCGAAGTCCATGAACTGCGCCGGTTCCACCCCGAGGTGGTCGCTCAGGAAGCGCACGACTTCGGGGTTGGGCTTGCGCAGGCCGCGCTCGAGGAGCGACACGTAACTGGCCGAGTAGCGCCCGAAGCCCACCTCCGACTGGTTGAGCCCGCGGGCCTGGCGCATTCCTTGAGCCGGTGACCGAATGTCATCGCGGTCATCGGGCCTCCCTCCCTCACTGCCGCCAGTGGCGCGGCTCGTGGCGGCACCAACGCGTCGAACTACGTGACAAGTGGCGCGGTCGGCGCCCTGTCAAACCGTAGCGAACGCGCCGGCTGGGCGGTCTCTCGCGCCACGTAGTCATGATGTGTCACAAATGTTTGACAATTCAAGTCTTGACAGGTTGTCGAAGCAGGTCTCTAGTTTTTGACACGCGTTGTCAAACCGACAGCATTCACGGGGGGTTCCGCCCCACCACGCGGCGATCTCGGCGCCCGGACAGGAGGATCCAATGCGCAAGTTCCTGACGGCATCCATCGCCGCACTCGCCATGCTCGGCACGATCGCAGCTGGCTACGGCGCCACCTCACAAGCAGTCGCCCAGGGTGACGGCAACTGGCCCCTTCGGGCCACCACGCGCTGACGAGCTGGGAAATCGGGACTCAGCTCGTCGACAACTCAGACGGCCGCCGGACTGTGAGTACGGCGGCCGTCTGGTGTGTCAGTGGCCCTTGCGGATCGCCGTACGCAGGTCGCGGTTGAGCTGGGAGATCACGTCGAGCGGGATCTCCTTGGGGCAGGCGGCGGCGCACTCGCCGATGTTGGTGCAGCCGCCGAAGCCCTCGAAGTCGTGCTGGCCGACCATGTCGACCACTCGGCTCCAGCGCTCGGCCTGACCCTGGGGCATCTCGCCGAGGTGGGTGATCTTGGCGCCGAGGAAGAGCGTGGCCGAGCCGTTGGGGCAGGCCGCGACGCAGGCGCCGCAGCCGATGCAGGTGGCGGCGTCGAACGCGCGGTCGGCGTTGTCCTTCGGGACCGGCGTCGCGTGGGCGTCGGGGGCAGCGCCGGTGTTGACCGAGATGTAGCCGCCGGAGGCGATGATCCGGTCGAAGGCGCGGCGGTCGACGCAGAGGTCCTTGAGAACGGGGAACGCCGTGCTGCGCCAGGGTTCGATGGTGATCGTGTCGCCATCGTTGAAGGACCGCATGTGCAGCTGGCAGGTCGTGGTGACGCTCGGGTCCGTGCGGCTCGCCGTTGATCATCAGCCCGCACATGCCGCAGATGCCCTCGCGGCAGTCGGAGTCGAAGGCGATCGGCTCCTCGCCCTTCTCGTTGAGCTCCTCGTTGAGCACGTCGAGCATCTCGAGGAACGACATGTCGGGGGAGGCGGTCGACCTCGTAGGTCTTCATCTCGCCGGCGGACGCGGTGTTCGGCTGCCGCCAGATGTTCAGGGTCAGCTTCACTTGTAGCTCCGCGACTTCATCTCGACGAACTCGTAGGTCAGCTCTTCCTTGTGCAGCACCGGGTCTCTCGTCCTGCCGGCCCACTCCCAGGCGGCGACGTAGGAGTACTGCTCGTCGCGGCGCAGCGCCTCGCCCTCCTCGGTCTGCGACTCGGCGCGGAAGTGGCCGCCGCAGGACTCGCGACGGTTGAGGGCGTCGATGCACATCAGCTCGCCGAGCTCGAGGAAGTCGGCGACGCGGCCGGCGCGCTCCAGGGACTGGTTGAGGCTGTCGGCGGTGCCGAGCACCTTGACGTTGCGCCAGAAGTCGTCGCGCAGGCTGCGGATCAGGTCGATCGCCTTGCGGAGGCCGTCCTCGGTCCGCTCCATGCCGCAGTACTCCCACATGATGTTGCCGAGCTCGCGGTGGTAGGAGTCGACGCTGCGGGTGCCCTTGTTGGTCATGAAGTGGTCGATGCGCGCCTGCACCGACTGCTGCGCCTCGACCACGGCCGGGTTGTCCTCGGCGATCTTGTCGAACGGCCCGTCGGCGAGGTAGTCGCGGATGGTGTTGGAGAGCACGAAGTAGCCGTCGGCCAGTCCCTGCATCAGCGCGGACGCGCCGAGCCGGTTGGCGCCGTGGTCGGAGAAGTTGGCCTCGCCCGTCACGAACAGCCCGGGGATCGTGGACTGGAGGTCGTAGTCGACCCACAGCCCGCCCATCACGTAGTGCACCGCGGGGTAGATGCGCATCGGCACGGCGTAGGGGTCCTCGCCCGTGATCCGGGCGTACATGTCGAAGAGGTTGCCGTACTTCTCCTCGATCGCCGGGCGCCCGAGCCGCTCGATGGCGTCGGCGAAGTCGAGGTAGACGCCGCGGCGTACGCCCTCGACCTCGGGGCCGACGCCGCGACCCTCGTCGCACATGTTCTTGGCCTGGCGGCTGGCGATGTCGCGGGGCACCAGGTTGCCGAACGCCGGGTAGATGCGCTCGAGGTAGTAGTCGCGGTCCTCCTCGGCGATGTCGCGCGGGATTCTTGGCGCAGTCGGCCTGCTTCTTCGGCACCCAGATCCGGCCGTCGTTGCGCAGCGACTCGCTCATCAAGCGTGAGCTTGGACTGGTGGTGTCCGGTGACGGGGATGCACGTCGGGTGGATCTGCGTGTAGCAGGGGTTGGCCATGTAGGCGCCCTTGCGGTGCGCCCGCCAGGTCGCGGTGACGTTGCAGCCCATCGCGTTGGTGGAGAGGAAGAAGACGTTGCCGTAGCCGCCGCTGGCGAGCACGACGACGTCGGCGAAGTAGGTCTCGATCTCGCCGGTGACCATGTCGCGCACGATGATCCCGCGCGCCCGCCCGTCGACGATGACGAGCTCGACCATCTCGTGGCGCGTGTAGCACCTGACGGTGCCGGCGGCGACCTGCCGCTCGAGGGCCTGGTAGGCGCCGATCAGCAGCTGCTGGCCGGTCTGGCCGCGGGCGTAGAACGTGCGCGAGACCTGGACCCCGCCGAAGGAGCGGTTGTCGAGCAGGCCGCCGTACTCGCGGGCGAACGGCACGCCCTGCGCGACGCACTGGTCGATGATGTTGGCGCTCACCTGGGCCAGCCGGTAGACGTTGGACTCGCGCGAGCGGTAGTCGCCGCCCTTGATGGTGTCGTAGAAGAGCCGGTAGACCGAGTCGCCGTCGCCCTTGTAGTTCTTGGCGGCGTTGATGCCGCCTTGGGCTGCGATCGAGTGGGCGCGGCGCGGGGAGTCCTGGTAGCAGAAGGACTTGACGACGTACCCCGCCTCGCCCAGCGTCGCGGCGGCGCTCGCGCCCGCGAGGCCGGTGCCGACCACGATCACCGACAGCCGGCGCCGGTTGGCGGGGTTGGCGATGCGGGCCTCGAACTGCCGGGTGTTCCAGCGTTCCTCGAGCGGGCCGCGCGGGTGCCTTGGTGTCGCGGATCGGGTCGCCCGGCGTGTAGTAGCCGGCGGCGTCGTCGGCGAACTCCGCCGGCGCGACGGCCGACTCGGGTGCCGTCGAGGTGGTGTCCGGCATGTCGGTCATGTCGCAGCACTCATTTCCGGGGTCCCTCCTAGTCGATGACGCCGGCGAGCACGAACACCGGCACCAGCGAGAAGCCGACGGTGATGATGAGTGCGAGGGAGAAAGCGAACTGGCGGGCGACCCAGCGCGACCGCGCGTGGCTGGTCCAGCCGAGGGTCTGCGCCGCGCTCCAGATCCCGTGGTGCAGGTGGGCGCCGAGCATCAGCATGGCCACCAGGTAGATCAACGTCAGCCACCAGGTGTCGAAGGTGTCGACGAGCAGGTCGTAGGGGTCGTCGGTCGGGCCGCCCTGCACGTTGACCTTGCCGACGGTGAAGTTCAGCAGGTGCCAGACCAAGAACAGCAGGATCGTCACCCCGCCCCAGCGCATCAGCCGGGAGGCTTGCGTGGCTCCGGTGTGCTTCTTCATGACGTACGGCGTGGCGCGCGCGGCGCGGGCCCGTCGCCACAGCGTGACCGCGGCGTAGACGTGCACCACCAGCGAGACGACCAGCCCGATCCGGATCACCCAGAGGAGGCCGGTGTAGGGCAACATCGGCTGGCCGAACGTGCGCAGGTGCTCGGCGTACTCGTTGAAGGCGTCGTGGCCGGCGAAAGCCTGCAGGTTGCCGTACATGTGCAGCAGCACGAAGAGGATGAAGACCCCGCCGCTGACGGCCATCAGGATCTTCAGCGCGATCGTGGTGCGGACGCCGCGGGTGCCCTTGACCAGTGGGCGAGGAGTCGTGGTGGCCACGGATCGACACGCTAGCCCTCTCCGGCCCCACCTTCGACCGCTGACCGTGTGAGAAATACCGGGCAGACCTACCGCCGGCACCGGCGGGCTGGGCTGAACCGGGTCAGTGACCGACCAGCCGGTGCACGCGCGTGAAGGTGTCGCGGTAGCCGAGCCCGCGCCAGGCTCGTGACGACAGCAGGTTGGTCTCGCGCCAGTCGGTGACGATGCTCGGGTAGCCCTCCTCCGCCGCCCAGCCCGAGACCGCCTCGCCGAGTGCCCGTCCGACGCCGAGACCGCGGGCCTCCGGCAGCACGGCCGCGAAGCCCAGGAAGGCTGCGTGGTCGGGCCGGGCCGGGCCGGTGTGGCTCGACGACACCTCGAGCGCGCAGCCCACCGCGCTGCCCACGATGGCGCCGTCGTGCTCGACGACGACGTTCCAGAACTTCGGGTTGTCGAAGTCCTCCTCCCAGTCGGCCACCCGCTCCTCGTAGACGTCGGGCGGCCCGCCGGAGTAGGTCGGCGAGAGCGCCTGGTGTTCGGTCAGCACCATGTCGAGCCGGGCCAGCTGCGGGATCTCGGACCGCTCCGGCTGGCGTACGACGAGCCCGTCGCGCACCGGACCGGCTGACGCCGGCTCGCGGACCGCGTGGGTGTGCTGCCAGCCGAAAGCCAGGCGGAACCAGGCCTGCACCAGTGCGGTGTCGTGTGACGGCAGCAGTGCGTAGTGCGCCGCGCGGCCCTCGTCGAGCCAGCGCGTCGCGGCCGCGGCGTACAGGGTGCGGGCCGTCTCCGGCTCCTCCACCGCGTGGCCGGCCGACTCCACCCAGACGTTGGCGCCCCACGCCGAGCCGCCCTTCGGCGCGCCGAGCAGGTAGCCCACGACCCGGCTGCCGTCGATCGCCACGGACCCCGACGCGTCGTCGGCGGCGTACGCCGCCACGAGCAGCTCGCGCGCCGCCGCCGGCTCCTCGTAGGCCGGCGACAGCAGCGGCTCGGCCTCGCGGTGCCGCCGGTGCCGTGCGGCCAGCACCTCCGCCGCCCCGTCCAGGTGCTCGTCGGCGAACGGCACGATCTCGGGACCCCTCACCCGGAACGTAGCCCATCCTCGTTGAGTTGAGGCCCAAATGGCGCCGTTGACTTGAGCCCGTATGGCCGGACGAGCCGCCGGTTCGGCCAATTCGAGTCAGCCATACGCGGCCAACTCAACGCACCATTTGAGCAACTCAACGGGGGAGGCGGATCCGGGCGACGGTCTCGTCGCCCTCGCGGACCAGCTCGATGGTCCCGGAGTGGCGTTCGACGATGACGCGGCGGGCGATGTCGAGGCCGAGGCCGGTTCCCTTGCCGACGTCCTTGGTCGTGTAGAAGGCGTCGAAGGCGCGGGCGGCGACCTCGTCGGTCAGGCCGGCTGCCGGTGTCGGCGATCTCGACGACGATGGCGTCGTCCTCGGCGCGGACGGTCACCCGCAGCCTGCCCGGTGCCTTCCATCGCGTCGACGGCGTTGTCGATCAGGTTCGTCCACACCTGGTTGAGCTCGCCGGCGTGGGCCTCGACGCGCGGCAGGTCGTCGGCGTACTCGCGCACCACCTCGACCCCCGCGCCGGTCTTGTGGTGCAGCATCACCAGCGTGCTCTCGAGACCCTCGACGACGTCGACGGGCTGGATGGTGGCGCGGTCCATCTGGGTGTAGGACCGCACGGCTCCCACGAGCTCGGACACGCGTCCGGTGGCCTCGCGCAGCTCGCCGAGGAGCGTGCCCATCGCCAGCGTGCCGGCGATCCACTCGAGGCCCGGCTGCAGAGCGGGGCCGTCGAGCAGGTCGGCGGCGCGGTCGCACCACTCCGCGTCGACGCTCGCGGCGGCCAGGGCCGAGGCGAGGTCGTAGGCCTCGGGCATGCCGTGGTCGTCGAGCCAGTCGACCAGCTCGTCCTCGGCGTCGCTGAGCGCCATGCCCCTGCGCGCGGGCGGGCGGCCGGTGACCTCGAGCCGCAGCTCGTCGAGGTGGAGGAACTGCTCGGCACTGATCGCGCCGCGGGCGAGCCCGCCCAGCGAGGACAGCAGCGAGTCGCAGGCCTCGGCCATCGCATCGACGGTGCGTACGGCGGCCGCGGCCGGGTTGTTGAGCTCGTGGGCCAGGCCGGCGGCCAGGGTGCCGAGAGTGACCAGCGACTCGCGCTGGCGCACGGTCGACTCGATCGACCTGGCGGTCCCGAACACGCCCCGGATCAGGTGCACCGACAGCGGCAGCCAGCGCTCCATCAGCCCCCGGAGGTCGTCGGCCGGCACCTGCAGCAGCCGCCCGAACTCGACGCCGCGGCCCGAGGCCAGGTAGACCCCGCTCTCGTCCCAGGCGCGGAAGCCGCCGGCCCAGCGGCCGGGCGCGTCCATCCGCCCGACGCGGGTCTCCTCGCTGCCGACGGTGCGGAACAGGTCGACGGCGCCGTCGACGAGCACCCACCAGTGGTCGGCCGGCTCGCCCTCGTGGAACAGCTCGGTGCCGGGCTCGATCTCCATCGTGCGGCCGACGGCCAGCAGCTCGGCCAGCCGCTCGTCGCTGACGCCGGCGAAGATGGGCAAGGGGCGGAGGTCGTCGACGCGCATGGTCCGCCGCCTCTCAGGTGGTGGCGAGGTAGCGGTGCACCAGGTGGACGGCCATCGCGCCCTCGCCGACCGCAGAGGCGACCCGCTTCATGGAGTCGAGGCGTACGTCGCCCGCTGCGAACACTCCCGGAACGCTCGTCTCCAACGCGTACGGCGCCCGGCTCAGCGGCCAGGGCACCTGCTCGGCAGCCCCCGCGGTGAACCTGGCGAGGTCGGGCCCGGTGACGACGTACCCTCGCTCGTCGCGGGCGACGTCCTTGCCCAGCCAGTCGGTGCGCGGCTGAGCGCCGATGAAGACGAACAGCCAGCTCGCCGCGACGTCCTCGCAGCTGCCGTCGGTGCGGTCGAGGATCGTCAGCGACTCGAGGTGGCCGTCGCCGCGCGCTGCCGTCACCTCGCTCGAGGTGCGCACCTCGATGTCGGGCGAGGCGTCGATGCGGTCGATGAGGTAGCGCGACATCGAGGCCTCGAGGCCGCCCGCACGCACCAGCATCACCACGCGCCGCGCGTGCTTGGCCATGTTGAGGGCGGCCTGGCCGGCGGAGTTGGCGGCGCCGACGACGTAGACGTCGTCCTCGACGACCTGACGCGCGTCGCTGGCGTCGGCGCCGTAGTAGACGCCGCGGCCGGTGAGGTCGTCGATGCCTTGCGCCTCGAGCCGCCGGTAGGACACGCCGGTGGACACGATCACCGAGCGGGCCTCGATCACGGGCCGATCGTCGGGGTCGCCGTCGAGCACGACCGCGCGGACCGGCCCGCGCTGCTCGAGCGCGACCACGTCGCGGGCCAGCACCATCTCGGCGCCGAACCGCTGCACCTGGGCCATCGCGCGGTGGGTGAGGTCGGCGCCGCTGAGGCCCTTGGGGAAGCCCAGGTAGTTCTCGATCGCCGCGCTGGTCCCGGCCTGGCCGCCCGGCGCCTGCCGCTCGACCACGATGGTGCTGAGCCCCTCGGAGGCGGCGTAGACGGCCGAGGCCAGGCCGGCCGGCCCGCCCCCGACGATGCACACGTCGTAGAGCGGCTGCTGGGCCTGCGTGCTGAGCCCGAGCGCGCCGGCGAGCTCGACGGTGGTGGGGGAGCGCAGCGGGTCGCCGTCGGACGGCAGCACGAGGGGCAGGTCGTCGGCGGTGACGCCGGCGAGCTCGGCCAGCCGCTTGCCCTCCTCGTCGAGCTCGACGTCGAACCAGCGGTAGGGCACGTGGTTGCGCGCCAGGAAGGTCTTCACCTCGTAGCCGCGGTCGGACCACCGGTGGTCGACCACCCGGACGTCGGACGTCTGGTCGGGGTTCTCGGCGTGCCAGTCGCCGAGGAGGTCGTCGATGACGGGGTAGAGGTTCTCCTCCGGCGGGTCCCACGGCTTGAAGAGGTAGTGGTCGAGGCCGATGTCGTTGATCGCCTGGATCGCCACACCGGTGTCGGCGTACGCCGTCAGCAGCAGCCGCTTGGCGCCGTCGGCCAGGCCGCGTTCCTGGGCGGCCGCGAGGGTCTCGATGCCGGTCATGTGCGGCATCCGCTGGTCGACCGCGACCAGCGCCACGGGCCGGTCGCGCAGCGCGAGCTCCGCCAGCACCTCCAGGGCCTCCGTCGCCCGACGACGCCCGCACGATCCGGTAGTCGCGGCCGTAGCGGCGACGCAGGTCGCGGCCGATCGCCGCGGACACCTGCTCGTCGTCGTCGACGGTGAGGATCGCAGGCCTCGTCATGTTCCCCCTGGACCGATATGGACCCCGGCTGATCGGCCGGGCCGAGACCCGGATCTGTGCTGCGGCGAGGATATCCCGCGGCGTCATCGGCCGCCCGTGCGAGCGTGACATAGCCCACAACCCGACGCCACGGCTCGCCCCGGCCTGGCGGCTCCAGGGTGCGCCGATTAACCTCGGCAGGCTGACGCGCAAGACTCAGGACCGGCCCACGCTCATGACCAGCACGATCGCTGGCCCAGGTCAGGAAGGACCACCGGATGTCCACAGGCGTGACCGGCCCGACCCGGGCCAGGATCCCCGAGAAGACCCTGCGGACCGACCGGTGGTGGCTCTACCCGCTCACCACCTTCGTGGTGTTCAGCGCGTTCGTCGTCTACGCGACCTGGCGGGCCTTCGCGGGCACTCACTACTTCGTGGAGCCGTACCTCTCGCCGTTCTACTCGCCGTGCCTGGGCGACTGCGTCGAGGGCTCCTCCGACTTCGGCCAGCCCTTCGGCTGGTTCCCGCTGTCGTCCGCGCTGATCATCTTGATCTTCCCGCTGGGCTTCCGGCTGACCTGCTACTACTACCGCAAGGCCTACTACCGGTCCTTCTGGCTGAGCCCGCCGGCCTGCGGGGTCGCCGAGCCGCACGGTGCCTACTCCGGCGAGAGCCGGCTGCCGCTGATCCTCAACAACATCCACCGCTTGTTCTGGTACGCCGCGGTGGTCGTCGCGCTGATCCTCACCTACGACACCCTGCTGGCGTTCGGGCCGATGGAGGGCGAGCCCGACGGCATCCACATGGGCCTCGGCACGCTGATCTTCATCGTCAACATCTCGCTCATCTGGCTCTACACGCTGTCGTGCCACTCCTGCCGCCACGCCGTCGGCGGCCGGCTGCGTCACTTCTCCAAGCACCCCGTCCGCTACCGGCTGTGGACCTGGGTCTCGAGGCTGAACGGCGACCACGCGAAGTACGCCTGGCTCTCGCTGTTCTCGGTGGCCATCGCCGACCTCTACGTCTACCTGCTGTCCACCGGCGCGATCGAGGACGTGAGATTCTTCTGATGGCACGTCATGAGATGACCGGCAACGAGATGTCCTACTACTCCGAGGGCGGGATCGAGCGCCACACCTACGACGTCGTGGTCGTCGGCGCGGGAGGCGCGGGGCTGCGAGCCGCGATCGCCGCCCACGAGGCCGGCGCCAACACCGCGATCGTCTGCAAGTCCCTGCTCGGCAAGGCCCACACCGTGATGGCCGAGGGCGGCATCGCCGCGGCGATGGGCAACCGCTGGCCGGAGGACAACTGGGAGGTGCACTTCCGCGACACCATGCGTGGCGGGAAGATGCTCAACAACTGGCGGATGGCCCAGCTGCACGCCCAGGAGGCGCCCGAGCGGGTGATGGAGCTCGAGGACTGGGGCGCCCTGTTCGACCGCACCGAGGACGGCCTGATCTCCCAGCGCGACTTCGGCGGCCACCGCTACGCCCGGCTCGCCCACGTCGGCGACCGCACCGGCCTGGAGATGATCCGCACGCTCCAGCAGCGTGCCGTGCAGGTCGGCATCGACGTCTTCATGGAGTGCACGGTCACCGAGCTGCTCCAGGACGGTGACGGCGACGACCGCCGGATCGCGGGCGTCTTCGGCTACTGGCGCGAGACCGGCCGGTTCGTGGTCATCGACGCGCCGGCGGTCATCTTGGCCACCGGCGGCATCGGCAAGTCGTTCAAGGTGACGTCCAACTCGTGGGAGTACACCGGCGACGGCCACGCGCTCGCGCTGCGCGCCGGCGCGAAGCTGATCAACATGGAGTTCGTCCAGTTCCACCCGACCGGCATGGTGTGGCCGCCGTCGGTGAAGGGGCTGCTGGTCACCGAGTCGGTGCGCGGCGACGGCGGCATCCTGAAGAACTCCGAGGGCAAGCGGTTCATGTTCGACTACATCCCCGAGTTCTTCAAGGCGGAGACGGCCGACACCGAGGAGGAGGCCGACCGCTGGTACGACGACAAGAAGAACAACCGCCGCCCGCCCGAGCTGCTGCCGCGTGACGAGGTCGCGCGGGCGATCAACTCCGAGATCAAGGCCGGCCGCGGCAGCGAGCACGGCGGCATCTACCTCGACATCGCCTCGCGGCGTACGCCCGAGTTCATCCGCAAGCGGCTGCCGTCGATGTACCACCAGTTCAAGGAGCTGGCCGACGTCGACATCACCCAGGAGCCGATGGAGATCGGCCCGACCTGCCACTACGTGATGGGCGGGGTCGAGGTCGACGCCGACACCCAGCAGAGCGCCGTGACCGGCCTGTACGCCGCCGGCGAGGTGTCCGGCGGCATGCACGGCTCCAACCGGCTCGGCGGCAACAGCCTGTCCGACCTGCTGGTCTTCGGCCGCCGGGCCGGCGAGGCCGCGTCGGCGTACGTCGCCGGGCTGGGCGACCAGCGGCCGACGGTCTCCGACGAGGACGTCCGGGCCGGGCAGTGGAGCGCGGTGACGCCGTTCAGCATCGACGGCGGCGAGAACCCCTACACGATCCAGCACGACCTCCAGCAGTCGATGAACGACCTGGTCGGCATCATCCGCACCGAGCCGGAGCTGCGCGACGCGCTCTCGGCGATCGAGGAGCTGAAGCGGCGGGCCACGATCATGAGCGTCGACGGCCACCGCCAGTACAACCCTGGCTGGCACCTCGCTCTCGACCTGCGCAACATGCTCCTGGTCTCCGAGGCGATCGCGAAGGCTGCGCTCGAGCGCCAGGAGTCCCGCGGCGGTCACACCCGCGACGACTTCCCCGGCCCCGATCCCGAGTGGGGCGGCAAGAACCTCGTCGTGTCGCTCGCCGACGACGGCGAGTCGGTGATGCTCAACCCCCAGCCGCTGCCGCCGATGCCCGACGACCTGAAGAAGTTCTTCGAGTGACCCGACCGGTGGTTGAGGGCGAGGCGCGCAGCGACGAGCCTCGAAACCACCATCCCAAGGAGACTGACGTGGCCTACACCCTGAAGATGCGGCTCTGGCGAGGCGACAAGTCCGGCGGCGAGCTGAAGGACTACGACGTCGAGGTCGAGAGCGGCGAGGTGGTGCTCGACGCGATCCACCGCGTCCAGGCGACCCAGTCGGGCGACCTCGCGGTCCGCTGGAACTGCAAGGCCGGCAAGTGCGGCTCGTGCAGCGCCGAGATCAACGGCCGCCCGCGGCTGCTGTGCATGAGCCGGCTCTCCGACTTCGACGAGTCCGAGACGATCACCGTCACGCCGATGCGCACCTTCCCGGTCATCCGCGACCTGGTGACCGACGTCTCCTTCAACTACAAGAAGGCCCGGCAGCTGCCCGGCGTCGAGCTCGGCCCGCGCGACGCCGACGGCAAGCGCCGGATGATGCAGGAGGACGTCGAGCGCGGCCAGGAGTTCCGCAAGTGCATCGAGTGCTTCCTGTGCCAGAACGTCTGCCACGTCGTGCGCGACCACGAGGACAACAAGGAGGCCTTCTCCGGCCCCCGCTTCTTCCTCCGGTACGCCGAGCTCGACATGCACCCGCTCGACGTCGCCGACCGTCGCGAGCGCGCCCAGCAGATGGCCGGGCTCGGCATGTGCAACATCACCAAGTGCTGCACCGAGGTCTGCCCCGAGGGCATCAAGATCACCGACAACGCGATCATCCCGATGAAGGAACGCGTCGCCGACAAGAAGTACGACCCGCTGGTGTGGCTCGGCAACAAGATCGGCATCCGCAACAAGGACAACGACGGCCGCACGCCGGTCTAGGAGCTGCTCAGGTCAGCAGCTCGACCTCGCAGCCGGATGCCCGGGCGCGTTGGCCAGCCGGGCGTCGGCCGTCGAGCAGGGGCACGCCGAGTGCCTCGGCGAGAGCGACGTACGACGCGTCATAGGCCGTCAGGTTGTGTCGCAGCTCCCAGCATCGCTCGATCAGCGGCTGGTGCGCGTGCCTGGCGAGCGGCAGCCTGCGTAGGCGTTGCATCGCCGCATCGACGTCAGGCAGGCCCAGACGTCCTCCCAGGACCAGACCCCGCAACGCATGCAGCACCTCGAGGTCGACCAGGTGCGGAGCGGCCATGGCGTCGTCGTGGAGGCGGGCACGAACGCTCCTGGCCCGGGAGGTCACGCCGGCCAACGCGGTCACGAGCACGCTCGCGTCAGTGACTTTCACGATCCTCCCGAATGATGTCGACGACCTCTTGGAGGGTGAACGTGCCGCCACCGCCCTCCCGCTCGAACTCAGCGTCGATCTCGTCGAAGATCTCGGCGTTCGTCGGGTGGGCTGCGTCCTCGATGAGCTTGGCCAGCAGGTACTCCTGCAGCGACTGGTGCGCGGCGGCCGCGCGCCGCGTCAGGACGGCGTGGGTCTCCTCGGGCACGTGCTTGATCTGGATCGTCGCCATCTCTCCACGGTAGCGCCGGTGGCGCCAGAATGGCGCCACCGTTTCCAGGGTCACCCGAGGCCCCGCAGCAGACGGCGGGGCAGGTGCGAGAGGCGGCGGTCGGTGCGCTGGTCGCGGGCCACCCACTCGATGTCGGCCACGTAGCGGCCCCGGCGACTCACGAAGTGACCCCCCAGCACGCTCCTCGACGGGACGAGCCCGTAGAAGACGTAGTGGAAGACCCGACGCAGCGCGGTACCCCGCCAGCGATCCGGAGGAGACCTCGTGCAGCTCGCCTCGTCCGCGGTCGCCGGGCGTGTAGGTGCGGGGGCCGGTCTTGTGCAGGGCGATGTCGTACTCGCCGCGGTAGCGGCGCAGGTCCTCAGTGGTCCGACGTACATACCTACGCGCTGCCGCGACCGAGGGCCACGCGGTCACGATCCTGATCAGCTGCTCGCGCAAGCCGTTCCCGTCGGGCAGGGGCGCTCCGGTCGCCATCGTCGCGACGAACCACCGGACCTTGGCCAGGTCCGGCCGGCGGCAGCGCTCGTCGGTCCGGCCGCGGCACGTCAGCGCCACCTCGAATCCGCGTGGCGGTTGCGCCCGCACCGCGTCGAGGGCGTCTGCGCGGTCGAGCCGGTAGGGCGCGGCTCGCGGCACCGTCGTGGACGGGCTGCTCGAGGGAGCGGCCGGACCGGCTTCCGCCGAGCAGGCGACCAGAGGCAGCACCACGAGGACGACGAGCAGGGCAACGAGCAGGGCGAGCATGCGAGACATCGAGCTTTCCTTCCCGAGACGACGGCACGATCCAACGGGTCGGGAAGGGGTCGTCGCAACGGGGTCGCGGCGAGCTGTGGAGAACCGCTACTTCGGCTCGGTGCGGAGCATCACCGAGTCCACCGGTGCCTCCGGTGCCGGGGCCACCGACGTCCGGGCGAAGACCGTGCAGCGACCCGACGGCCCGGACCGGACGTCGTACGCCGACTGGTGCGGGCTGTCCCAGTGGACGCGCGGCAGCCCCTGGCGCGCACCGAGCCGGAGGTCCAGCATCCCGAGGGTCAGCGAGCCGGCGGCGGGCCAGACCTCGACCGTGGCCATGCTCGGGACACCGCCGCGCAGGTGCACCTGCCGGGCGCCGAGCGGCGGCGGCTCGATGGCCGCGTCGCCGAACGTCGGGACCAGCGCGCGGTCGATGCCGAGGTCGCGCAGGAGACCGTCTGGCGTCTCGCCCGTGCCGGCCGCGACCCGGCGCGCCCAGTCGACCAGGACGTCCGCCCGCCGCTCCGCCAGCACGCGCGCGAACTCCTCCGGCGTGAAGGAGTCCACGTCCTTGCCGGAGCCGGGCGTGAGCGCCGCGTAGTACTCGCGTGCCACGACGAAGTCACCGGTCACGAAGTCGAAGGCGAGGCAGTCGACGCCGCCGCCCTCGACCTCGGCGAGCATGACCAGCCGGTCGTTGACGGCGTAGTAGCGCGGGTACCCCTCAGGCATGGCTCAGCATGTCGCCTGTCGGCGCCAGCCGGTAGAAAAGTCCTCATGGAGGTCGATGACGACGTACGCCGGTTCGTGGACGCCGTGACGCCCGAGCGGCGCCGTCGCGACGCCGAGACGCTGCTCGCGCTCATGCACCGCGCGACCGGTCAGCCGCCGCGACTGGAGGGCACGGCCATCGGCTACGGGCGCTACCACTACCGCTACGCGAGCGGCCGAGAGGGCGACGCGGCGGCGGCCGGGTTCGCCCCGCGCAAGGCCGCGACGTCGGTCTACCTGATGGACGGCGTCGGGGCCCACGCCACCGACCTGGCGAGGCTCGGGCCGCACACCACCGGCGTGGGCTGCGTCTATCTCAAGAACCTCGACGACGTCGACCTCGAGGTCCTCGAGCAGATCGTGGCGCGGTCCTACCGCACCCTGACCTCAGGCACCTACGGCCAGCGCGCTCGCGAGGGAACGGCAAGGAGGGAGCGCCGTGAGCGTTCCGCGACGACTTCGACGGTCCCGAGCTCGACACCGACGTCTGGCTGCCGCACTACCTGCCGGCCTGGAGCTCGCGCGAGCAGACCAGGGCGTCCTACCACCTCGACGACTCCTGCCTGGTGCTCGACGTCCCCGTCGACCACCCGGTGTGGCCCATCCACACCCCGCCGCTGCGGGTGTCGGCCGTGCAGTCGGGCAGCTGGTCCGGGCCCGGTCGGCAGCGTCTACGGCCAGCAGCGGTTCGCGGACGGGCAGCTGGTGCGTGAGGAGCAGCCCCGGTTCGAGGGCTGGCTGCCGGCCGCCGAAGACAGTCCGGGCCACGTCGAGATCCGCTGCCGGATGACCCTCTCGCCGCGGTCGATGGGCGCGCTGTGGCTGGCCGGCTTCGAGGACGACCCCGACGCAGCTGCGGTGCGGTGAGCTGTGCGTGGTCGAGATCTTCGGGAAGTCGGTCGACGCGAGGGTTCGTGCGAGGTCGGCATGGGCATCAAGGCTTTCCGCGACCCGGCGCTGACACACGACTTCGACGCGCCGCGGCTGCCGATCGACGTGGCCGACTTCCACACCTACGCCGTCGACTGGGACTCCGACGAGGCGGTCTTCTCGGTCGACGGCGCAGTCGTACGCCGCTGCCCGCGCCCGCCGACGTACCCGCTCCAGCTGATGGTCGCCGTCTACGACTTCCCCGAGTGGTCGGTCGGCGGCGACGACCACCTGGTGCCCGAGCTCGTGGTCGACCACATCGCGGGCTAGCGCGCTCACCTGCGGGAGGCTGACCGGCCGGTCGCGCGGGGGGGTGCGGTACGACCGGTCAGCCCTTGGGGGGACCCCTGTTTCTGGCGCGGCACGGGGCTCTCCGCCTGGTCGCGCGGGACGGGGGGTCGATGCGCGACCAGCAGCTGAGCAGACCGCGGCCGGGCCACGGTCAGGCGGTGACGTGTGGAGAGCCGAGCCCCACCCTGAGATCACCGCGCTCCGGGCTCATACGTCCGGATGCTGCGCCAAGCGTGACAGACAACCGATCTCGTACCAAATCGGCGCAATACCACACCGATCGCGTGGCTTGGCTGCGGGGTCAGTTGGCGGGCGGTCAGGCGGCCAGCCGGCGCGGGTCGTCGAGCAACGCGGCGTAGTGCTCGCGCACCAGCTCGTCGACGGCGTCGCGCCAGGTGCGCTGCGAGACCAGCTCGCGGGCGTGTGCCCCCAGCAGGCGTCGGTTCGGGTCGGCGACCACCGCGGCGACGGCATCGCCGAGGGCCAGCGGCGTCGCGGGGTCGTACAGGAAACCGGTGCCGAGGTGCTCGACCACGTCGAGCGCGCCACCGGCGCGCGGCGCGACCACCGGCACCCCGCACGCCGCGGCCTCGCGCAGCGCATGGGCACAGGTCGTCCTGGTGCCGGGTTGCACGAGCAGGTGGAGCGAGGCGATGGCGGCCGCGGCCTCGCGCGGCTTGAGCTCGCCGGTGAACCGGACCGATGCGGGCAGGCGGCCGCGCAGCCAGGCCTGCTGGGGGCCGTCGCCGATGACGACGAGCCGGGTGCCGGGCACGCGGGCGACCTCGGCGAGGCGGCGTACGCCGTGCCTCTTGCGGAGGCTGCCGACGTAGCCGACGACGACCTGCGTGAGGTCGCCGTCGGTCCACGTGGCGCGCAGCGCCGGGTTGCGCCGGTCGGGGTGGAAGACACCGGTGTCGACGCCGGGAGCCCAGAGGCGATGCCGTCCAGGCCGGCGGCGTCGAGGCGGTCGCGGAGCCACGAGGCGGTGACGGTCAGCCGGTCGGCGCGGTCGGCGACCTGCTCCTGCCACCGCGGCGGCGCGTACTCGGCGCGCGCGGACGTCTCGGTGACGAGTGTCGCGATGCCGAGGCGGACCGCCTGCTTGAGCGCCCTGGTCCCGATCGGCCCGGGCGTGAACGCGTGCACCAGGTCCGGCCCGAACGCGTGCAGTGACTCGTGGAGCTGGTGGCTGCGCCGGGGCCGGCCGAACCGGCTGACGCCCACGGAGTGGTACGCCGCCGGGCCGGTGCCAGCGGTGAGGAGCCGGACCTCGTGGCCGGTCGCCACGAGCCGGTCCGCCACCTGCCGCACCGTCCCCGCGGTCCCCGTGAGCCGCGGGTCGAACGACTCCGTCACCAGAGCGATCCGCCGCGGCCGGTTGCTGTTCACGGCTCGAGCGTGACGCGCTCGCCCGACCTGACTGTGAGGTACGCCTGAACCCGCGGTGAACGCTGGACCGCCACCCATGCGCTGGTTGAGGTGCGAGGGCCGCCAGGCCCGAGCCTCGAAACCAAGCTTCCCGACAGGTGGTTTCGAGGCTCGTCGCTGCGCTCCTCGCACCTCAACCACCGAACGTCGATGTGATCAGCTCGAGGAGGCGGGCGTGGGTGGCTGCGTCGGCGGCGGCGAGGAGGCCGCCCGCGCCGGTGTGGAGCGGCTGGCCGTGGACGCCGGTGACGACGCAGCCGGCGGCCTGGGCGATGGCGATGGGAGCGGCGAAGTGGACGTTGTCGCGCAGGTCGCCCTCGTGGACGTACGCCGCCCGGCGTCCGGCCGCGAGCCAGGTCATCGCGAGCGTCGTGGAGCTGACGCGGGGACTGAACTCGCGGTGGAAGGCCGGATGGCCCAGGAGACGCAGGGCCTCACCGCCGTCGGGATGGTCGAGGTCCACGTCGACCAGCAGCGAGGTGGGCACCGGCCGAAGTGGGGTGTCGGCGCCCGCGCGCCGTACGAAGGCGGCCGAGCCGTCGGTCCAGAACACCTCGCCGGTCATCGGGTCCGCGCTCGCGGCCGCGACGGTCGCGCCAGCGGTGCGCAGGGCGACGTTGACGGCGACCAGCGGCGTCTGCGCGGCGAAGTTGCGGGTCCCGCACAGCGGGTCGACCAGCCACTCGCGGGTCGCCCCGGAGGGACCCGTGCGCCCGGCCTCCTCGCCGACCATCGCGTCGCCGGGCCGGTACTCGGCCAGCACCGCCCGGATCGCCTCCTCCGACGCCAGGTCGGCGGACGTCGCGAAGTCGGTGCCCTCCTTGGCGTGGCGCACCAGCGGGCCGCCGTACCGGCTCCGCACCTCCGCGGCCCCGGCCACGGCGGCTGCGACGGCCACCTCGGCATCGGACAGGTCGGTCACGACACCACCTGGGCCTCACGTACCAGTCGGGTGAGATGTCGGACGACCAGGATCGCCAGGACGGCGGCCACGATGTCGATGACGTTGCTCACGATGTCGGCCTGGGCGGCCAGCCGCAGCTCGCGGCCGAACCCACGCAGCCCGGTCGCCGGGGCTTGGCGGGCCGATGTGTGGCGGGCAGGGGCGTGGCGACGCCCTTGGCCAGGTCTGCCGCCGGCTGGCTGGCGGAGCTCCACTGCGTCCCGTCCCACCAGCGCGCGAGGGTGCCGTTCTGTGGGTCGGGGTACCAGCCCGGATCTGGTGGAGCCACGAGCGTGAGTATGGCGGTGGCCCTGTCCGCACGCCAGAAAGGTCACAGCGGCTGGCTGGGGCACGGCGCCACTCCTAGAGTGCGACACATGACCTCGCACGACGCTGTCGAGGGCGGCCTTCGCGAGCCCGCCGAGCTGGAGCCTGCCCAGGGCACGCTCGCGCTGGCTCTCGACGGTCCGGCCTCGACCCGGGCCGACTGGGAGAAGGCCGCCGCCGCCGTCCTCCGGAAGGCCGGCCGGCTCCGCGACGACGACCCCGACGACGCCGTGTGGGCCAAGCTCACCCGCACCACCCTCGACGGCATCCCGGTCAGCCCGCTCGGTACGCCGCCGGCTGAGCCCTCACCGACGGGCGACGACGGCACCGATGCCCGCCCCACGGCGCCCGGCGGCCGCGACGTCCGCGTCGAGCTGCGCGGCGACGACCCGAAGCGGCTGAACGACGACGCGCTCGCGGACCTCGACGGCGGCGCCACGTCGCTGTGGCTGCACGCGGGTCCGGACACCGACCTGGCCGTCGTCCTCGACGGAGTCCTGCTCGACCTCGCGCCGGTGGTCCTCGACGCGACGACCGAGCCCGTCGACGGTCGCCGAGCGCTTCCTGGCCCACCTCGGCGACACGACGCCTGCCGCGGGCACCAACCTGGGCGTCAGCGCGGACGCCGCCGACGACGAGCTCGTCGCGGTGGCCCGCCTGGCCCTCGGCGCCGGTGTCCTGGCCGTCGTGGTCGACGCCTCCGCCGTCCACGACCGGGGCGCCTCCGAGGCCCAGGAGCTGGGCTGGTCGATCGTCGCCGCGGCCCGCGTCCTGCGCGTGCTCGAGGCGGCCGGCATCCCGGTTGCGAAGGCGGCCGGGCTGGTCGAGTTCCGCTACGCCGCGACCGACGAGCAGTTCCTCACCATCGCCAAGCTGCGGGCGGCCCGGTTGTTGTGGGCCCGCCTCCTCGAGGTCAGCGGGGCCGGCCCAGAAGACGCACCCCTGGTGCAGCGCCAGCACGCCGTCACCAGCCGGCCGATGATGAGTCGGTACGACCCCTGGGTCAACATGCTCCGCACCACGGTGGCCGCCTTCTCCGCGACCGTCGGCGGCGCCGATGCCGTCACCGTGCAGCCCTTCGACCGGCCCCTCGGCCGCCCCGACGCCTTCGGCCGCCGCATCGCCCGCAACCAGATGGCCCTGCTGAACGACGAGTCCCACGTCAGCGCGGTCACCGACCCCGCCGGCGGCGCCTGGGCGGTCGAACGGCTCACCCACGACCTCGCCCTGGCGGGCTGGGACGTTCCTCCAGGCCCTCGAGGGCGGCGCCTCGCTCGACGACGCCATCGCCGCCACCGTCGCCCAGCGCGACGAGCAGGTCGCCACGCGCCGGCTGCCCATCACCGGGCTGACCGAGTTCCCGAACCTCGCCGAGACGCTGCCCGAGCGCGACGGCGAGCCTGACGACGTCCGCCGCTACGGCGCCGCCTTCGAGGCGCTCCGCGACGAGCCGGCCACCACGCCGGTGTTCCTGGCCACCCTGGGCTCGGTCGCCGCGCACACGGCTCGGGCGACGTTCGCGACCAACCTGTTCGCCGCCGGCGGGATCGCCGTAGCGACCGCGTCATACGACGGCCAGCCGGTGGTGTGCCTCGCCGGCACCGACGCGGCGTACGACGAGTCGGGTGCCGACACCGCGGCCGCCTCCGCCAGGCGGGCGCCGAGCGCGTCATCGTGGCGGGCAAGCCGCGCGAGTGGGCCGACGACTCCTGCGCGATGGGCGTCGACGCGCTGGCCTTCCTGCAGCGCACGCAGGGAGGCGCTGGCATGAGCGTCCCGAAGTCGCTTGGCCGGCTCCCGTTCGAGTCACCGGGTTTCGTTGACGAGGCGCTAGCGCGCGCTTCCTCGACAGCGATCCTCGACGACGGGTCGTGGCACAGCCCGGAGGGCATCGAGATCCTCCCGGTCTACGGGCCCGAGCACGTCGAGAACCTCGACGCCCTCGACACGTGGCCGGGGCTCAGCCCGTTCCTGCGCGGCCCGTACCCGACGATGTACACGACCCAGCCGTGGACCATCCGCCAGTACGCCGGGTTCTCGACCGCCGAGGCGTCCAACGCGTTCTACCGGCGCAACCTCGCCGCCGGTCAGAAGGGTCTGAGCGTCGCCTTCGACCTGGCCACCCACCGCGGCTACGACTCCGACCACCCGCGCGTGCGCGGCGACGTCGGCATGGCCGGCGTGGCCATCGACTCGATCTACGACGCGCGCACGCTCTTCGACGGGCATCCCGCTCGACCAGATGAGCGTCAGCATGACCATGAACGGCGCCGTGCTGCCGGTGATGGCGCTCTACATCGCCGCGGCCGAGGAGCAGGGCGTCAAGCCGGAGCAGCTCAGCGGGACCATCCAGAACGACATCCTCAAGGAGTTCATGGTCCGCAACACCTACATCTACCCGCCGGCGCCGAGCATGCGGATCATCTCCGACATCTTCAGCTACACCGCCGAGCACATGCCGCGGTTCAACTCGATCTCCATCTCCGGCTACCACATGCAGGAGGCCGGGGCGACCGCCGACCTCGAGCTCGCCTACACGCTGGCCGACGGCGTCGAGTACCTCCGCGCCGGCCTCGACGCCGGCCTCGACATCGACCGGTTCGCTCCCCGGCTGAGCTTCTTCTGGGCCATCGGGATGAACTTCTTCATGGAGGTGGCCAAGCTCCGCGCCGCCCGCGCGCTCTGGGCCCGCCTGGTGACGCAGTTCGAGCCGCAGAACCCCAAGTCGCTCAGCCTGCGCACCCACTGCCAGACCAGCGGCTGGTCGCTGACGGCCCAGGACGTCTTCAACAACGTCGGCCGCACCTGCATCGAGGCGATGGCCGCGACCCAGGGCCACACCCAGTCGCTGCACACCAACGCCCTCGACGAGGCCATCGCGCTGCCGACCGACTTCTCGGCGCGGATCGCCCGCAACACCCAGCTGCTGCTCCAGCAGGAGACCGGGACGACCGGCACCATCGACCCCTGGGGCGGCAGCCACTACGTCGAGCGGCTCACCCACGACCTGGCCGAGCGCGCCTGGGGCCACATCACCGAGGCCGAGCAGGCCGGCGGCATGGCCAAGGCCATCGAGCAGGGCATCCCCAAGCTGCGCATCGAGGAGGCCGCCGCCCGCACCCAGGCGCGCATCGACTCCGGCGCCCAGGCCGTGATCGGCGTCAACACCTACCGGCTGCCGGTCGAGGACCCGCTCGAGGTCCTCCGGGTCGACAACGACGACGTCTACCGCCAGCAGGTCGCCAAGCTCGAGCGGCTCCGCGCCGAGCGCGACGACGACGCCGTACGGCAGCGTCACTCACCGCCCTGACGCGAGGCCGCCGCAGGGCGACGGGAACCTGCTCGAGCTCGCCGTCGACGCCGCCCGCGCCAAGGCCACCGTCGGCGAGATGTCCGACGCGCTGGAGAAGGTGTGGGGGCGGCACCGCGCCGAGATCCGTACCATCTCGGGAGTGTTCAGGGACGAAGCCGGCCGTCATCTGACGGGGTCGGCGACCAGCTGGTCCAGCAGGTCATCGAGGCCACCGAGGAGTTCGAGCAGGCGGCCGGGCGCCGGCCCGCGCATCCTGGTCGCCAAGATGGGCCAGGACGGCCACGACCGCGGCCAGAAGGTCGTCGTCAGCGCCTTCGCCGACATGGGCTTCGACGTCGACGTCGGCCCGCTGTTCAGCACGCCCGAGGAAGTCGCCCAGCAGGCCGTCGACGCCGACGTCCACCTGGTCGGCGTGAGCTCGCTCGCAGCCGGCCACCTGTCGCTCGTACCCGCTCTGAAGCAGGCCCTGGCCGACCACGGCCGCCCCGACATCATGGTGGTCGTCGGCGGGGTGATCCCGCCTGACGACGTCCCCCTGCTCCAGGAGATGGGCGCGGCGGCCGTCTTCCTGCCCGGCACGGTCATCGCCGAGTCGGCGCTCGACCTGCTGACCAAGCTGCGGGCCCAGCTGGATGCCTGACGTCGCAGACCTCGTCACCGGGGTGCTCGCCGGACGCCGGGCGTCCGTGTCCCAGGCGATCACGCTGGTCGAGTCCAGCCGGCCTGAGCACCGGGTCCAGGCCCGCGACCTGCTCACTGCGCTCGAGGCCGGTCCCGATCACGCACCCGCAGTCAGGGTCGGCATCTCCGGGGTCCCGGGCGTCGGCAAGTCCACGTTCATCGAGGCGCTCGGCACGAGCCTCACGGCCGACGGGCACCAGGTCGGCGTGCTGGCGGTCGACCCGAGCAGCACGCGGACCGGCGGCTCGGTTCTGGGTGACAAGACCCGGATGGGTGCCCTCTCCGCGGATCCGGCCGCCTACATCCGGCCCAGCCCCAGCGCAGGCACGCTCGGGGGAGTGGCCCGCGCCACCAGCCAGGCGATGCTCGTGCTGGAGGCGGCGGCGTACGACGTCGTGCTCGTCGAGACCGTCGGTGTCGGGCAGTCCGAGGTCACCGTCGCCGGCATGGTCGACACCTTCTTGTTCCTGACCCTGGCCCGCACCGGCGACCAGCTCCAGGGCATCAAGAAGGGCATCCTCGAGATCGCCGACGTGATCGCCGTCAACAAGGCCGACGGGGACCGTGAGCAGGAGGCCAAGGCCGCCGCGCGCGAGCTGGCAGGGGCGCTCCGCCTGGTCCACGGCAGGGGAGCGCGGGCGATGGACGCCGCCGGTGGTCACCTGCTCCGGGCTGACCGGCGAAGGAGTCGAGGGCGTGTGGCGCCAGGTACTGGCCCACCGCGAGAGCCTCGGCGTCGACGGGCTTGCGGCCAAGCGGGCCGACCAGCGCCTCGAGTTCGCCTGGGCGCTCGTACGCGACGAGCTCGAGCAGCGGCTGCGGCGCTCGCCGGCCGTGGCCGCCATCCGGGCCGACGTACGCGAGGCGGTGCGGTCCGGTGAGCTGCCGCCCACGGCCGCCGCCGACAGGATCCTGACGGCGTTCGACAAGGATTCAACGACCACGGATCGGGTCGACTAATCTGAGCGGAACATGTCATCTTCTGCGCACGACCTGATCGATGCTGCGGTCGAGGCGCACCGGACAGAGCTCCTCGAGCTGCGCCGCGACCTGCACGCCCACCCCGAGCTCTCCTGGCACGAGCAGCGCACCACCGAGGTCGTGGCCGAGCGCCTCGAGCGCGCCGGCCTCGAGGTGACCCGGCTGCCGCACACCGGCCTGCTGGTCGACATCGGCGACCAGTCACCGGCCGGCGGCCCCCGGGTCGCCCTGCGCGCCGACCTCGACGCCCTCCCCGTGGAGGACCTGACCACCGACGCCTGGGTGAGCACCCGGCCGGGCGTCGCGCACGCCTGCGGTCACGACGTGCACACCGCCGGCCTGGTCGGCGCCGGGCTCGCGCTCGCCGAGGTGCACCGCCGAGGCGAGCTGCCCGGCCGCGTCCGGCTGCTGTTCCAGCCCGCCGAGGAGGTGATGCCCGGCGGGGCGACGGCCCTGCTCGAGCTGGGCGCCCTCGACGACGTCGAGCGGATCTTCTGCCTCCACTGCGACCCCACCCTCGACCTCGGACAGGTGGGCGTGCGCGAGGGGCCGATCACCGGCGCGGCCGACCAGCTCGAGGTGCGGCTCACCGGCAGTGGCGGCCACACCTCGCGTCCTCACCTCACCGAGGACCTCACCTTCGCCCTCGGCAAGCTGATCACCGAGCTGCCGGCGGTGCTGTCGCGCCGCCTCGACCCGCGCGCGGGCGTCAGCGTGGTGTGGGGAATGGTCCGCGCCGGCGTCGCGCCGAACGTGATCCCGTCGGCCGGCGTGGTCGGCGGCACCGTGCGCATGCTCGACGCGGTCGCCTGGTCGCACGCCGAGCGGCTGGTGCGCGACTACATCGACGACATCGTGGCTCCTTACGGCGTCAAGGCCGAGGTCGACTACCGCCGCGGCGTCCCTCCTGTGGTCAACGAGCTGGCTGCCACCCAGCTGCTCGTCGGTGCGGTCGAGCGCGTGCTGGGACCCGAGGGCCGGGTCAGCACCACCCAGAGCCTGGGTGGCGAGGACTTCGCCTGGTTCCTCGACGCGGTGCCGGGCTCGATGGGCCGGCTGGGCACGCGTACGCCGGGCGGGCCGACCTACGACCTCCACCAGGGCAACCTGCGCGTCGACGAGGGTGCCGCCCTGATCGCCGCCCGCGTGCTCTCCAGCGTCGCCGTCGACGCCCTGACCGCTCGCTGACTCGTCGTCAGTGACGCAAAGCAGGTCCTGCTCGGCGGCGCCGATGCTGCTTTCCGTCACTGACGGCGCGCTAGTGCGCCGTCGGTCTTGTAGGGGATGCCGTCGGCGGCGGGGGCCCGCGAGCGGCCGACCAGGCCGGCCACGGCGAAGATGGTGACGACGTACGGCAGCATCAGCATGAACTGGCTGGGCACCGGAGCGCCGATGACCGACAGCACGCCCTGGAGGTTGGAGGCGAAGCCGAACAGCAGCGCCGCGAGCGTCGCCCGGATCGGGTCCCACTTGCCGAAGATGACAGCCGCCAGCGCGATGTAGCCGGCGCCGCCGGTCATCTCGCGGTTGAACTGCGGCACCGACACCAGCGTGTAGAAGGCGCCGCCCATGCCGGCGACCGCGCCGGCGATCAGGACGGTGCGGAACCGCGTGCGGTTGACCTTGATGCCGACGGTGTCGGCCGCCTTCGGGTGCTCGCCGACCGCGCGGATGCGTAGGCCCCACTTGGTGCGGTAGAGCGTCCAGGTGACCAGCGCGACGGCGATGTACAGCAGGTAGACGATCGGGGTCTGGCGGAAGAAGATCGGGCCGATCAGCGGGATGTCGCCCAGGACCGGGATCGGCACCCGCTCGAACCTCGGCGGGCTGTTGAGGTTCGCGGCGTTGGGTGCCAGCACCTGGCTGAACATGAAGCTGGTGAAGCCGATGACCAGCACGTTGAGCACCACGCCGACGATCACCTGGTCGACCATGTAGTTGATCGCGAACACGGCGAGCACCGCCGCGACCAGCAGACCGGCGACCATCGCCCCGGCGAGGCCGGCCCAGGCCGAGCCGACCAGCGAGCCGATCATCGCGGCGCCGAACGCGCCGAACAGCAGCTGACCGTCGATGGCGATGTTGACGACGCCGGAGCGCTCTCCGAGGACACCGCCGAGGGCGCCGAAGACGAGGGGTACGGCGACCGCGAGCGACCCGCCGAGCAGGCCCACGACGGGCACGGTGCTGCCCGCGGCCGCCCACGTCAGGAAGCCGGTCATCCAGGCGAGCGCGAAGACCACGACGAGCCACAGCTTCGTCTTCTGCACCCGCAGGTACAACGCGACCGAGGCCGCGGTGCACAGGGCGCACACCAGGACCAGGAGCCAGGTCGTCGCGGTCGACGGCACGGTGATGGTCGGCAGCTGGACGAAGTCGCTGGGGAAGGCCAGGCGGAACGACGTGTCGCCCTCCTGGGGGTTGAAGCCCACGATCAGCGCGAGTCCGACCGTGAGGATGCCGAACATCGTCGGCGCCTTGCGGTCGACGAGGATCACCTCGGGGAGGCGGATCTCCTCTGCGTCGGTAGCGCTCACAGGCGTATTTGCGGGGGTGTTGGCCGGCGTGCTCACTGGCTCACTCACTGGGCCTCCCTCGTCGGCAGTCGGAAGATCGCCCGGATCAGCGGCGGGGCGGCGATGAACAACACGATCAGGGACTGCACGACCAGCACGATGTCGACGGGGATCCCCTGCGAGGCCTGCATGGAGAAGCCGCCGGCCTTGAAGGCGCCGAACAGCAGCCCGGCCCACAAGATGCCCATCGGTTTCGACCGGCCCAGCAAGGCGACCGTGATGGCGTCGAAGCCGATGCCGGCGTCGAGGTCGGTCGAGATGCCGCTGGTGACGGTGCCCAGCACCTGGTTGGCGCCCGCCAGGCCGACGAGCGCGCCGGAGATGAGCATCACCACGGTGTAGGTGCGTCCGACGTCGATGCCGGACGAGCGCGCCGCGGCGGGATTCTCGCCGACGGCACGGATCCGGAAGCCGAGGGACGACCGGTTGAGGATCCACCACACGACGGCCACCGCGACCAGGGCGAGCAGGAAGCCGAGGTGCAGGCTGTAGCGCTCACCGAGGAGCTTGGGCATCTGTGCCGAGTCGTGCATCGGGAGCGACTTGGGGTTGGCCGAGCCGGGCGCCTGGAGCAGGCTCTGCTCGGACAGGGCGTAGAACACCAGGTAGAAGCCGACGTAGTTGAGCATGATCGTGACGATCACCTCGTGGGCGCCGGTGCGGGCCTTGAGGACGCCGGCGATCCCGGCCCAGAGGGCGCCGGCGGCCATGCCGGCCAGGATCGCCACCGTCAGGTGGATCGGCCAGGGCCAGTCGAACTGGTAGCCGACCCAGCCGGCGGCGGCGCCGGCCAGCAGCATCTGGCCGCGGCCACCGATGTTGAACAGTGCCGCCCGGAAGGCCAGGCCGACGCCGAGGCCGGCCGCGATCAACGGGGCGGCGAACTTGAGCGTCTCGGTCAGAGGCCGGACCGCGGTCGCGAAGTCCTGGGCCCGGGTGTTGTAGACCGAGCCTCGGAACAGGGCGGCGTAGGCACCCGAGATGGCCTCCCACGAAGCGGAGA
>CAVWXS010000042.1:0-32400 GCA_963758885.1 uncultured Actinomycetota bacterium | reverse complement strand
AACCGTCGTAGTTCTTCACGTTGGGCTCCTCGAGGAGCTCGTGGAAGACGAACCAGGTGTGCGAGGAGCGCTCGCCGATGCGGCAGTAGGCGATGGTGTCCTTGCTCCAGTCGACGCCGGCCTCGGTGTAGATCTGCTTCAGCTCGTCGTCGGAGCGGAACGTGCCGTCGTCGTTGGCCGCCTTGCTCCACGGCACGTTGGCCGCCGTCGGGATGTGACCCGCGCGCTGGGCCTGCTCCTGCGGGAGGTGGGCCGGGGCGAGCAACCGGCCGGCGTACTCGTCGGGGCTGCGCACGTCGACGAGGTTCTTGATGCCGATCGCCTCGACGACCTCGTCGCGGAAGGCGCGGATGCTGGTGTCCTGGTCCTTCGCGGTGTACGACGTCCCAGCGCGCTCGGGCAGGTCGGCCACGAGCTCGCGGGAGTCGAGCTCCCACTTCTTGCGGCCGCCGTCGAGCAGCTTGACGTCGTCGTGGCCGTAGAGCTTGAAGTACCAGTAGGCGTAGGCCGCGAACCAGTTGTTGTTGCCGCCGTAGAGGACCACGGTGTCGTCGCTGGCGACGCCCTTGGAGCTCAGCAGCGCCTCGAACTGCTCCTTGTTCACGAAGTCGCGGCGCACCTGGTCCTGGAGGTCGGTCGTCCAGTCGAGCTTGATCGCTCCCTGGATGTGGCCCTTGTCGTAGGCGGTGGTGTCCTCGTCGACCTCGACGAGGACGACCTTGTCGTTGTCGAGGTTGTCCTCGACCCACTGGGCGGAGACGAGAGTGTTCTCGCGGCTCATGGGTTGCTCCTTGATCCTGTTGCTGTGAGTTGCGAACGATCGGGGGAATTCAGGGCGGCCAGCACACGGCGGCCGATCAGGTAGGCCTCGCAGCCGAGGCACAGGCCGATGGTGGCGTTGAGGAGGGCGGCCACCAGGGCGAAGGCGGTCGCGACGTAGCCGACGAGGTCGGCGCCGACGGCGAAGCCCGACGAGGCCGACCATCGCGAACACCAGGCCGACGCCCTGCGCGAAGCGGGGCGGCGCGGCGTCCTCGAGGTGGGCCGGGGGGCCGATCCGCGGACGCACGACGCTGCGGAACAACGCGGCGACGGGCGTGCGCTGGACGCCGCGCAGCACCGCGGTCGCGAACAGGGCGGCCTGCGCCGCGAGCAGCAGCAGCCCGACCGGGCCGGGGGCGGTGAGCAGCACCGCGACCAGCACGGCGCTGGTGATCACCGCCGCGAGCTGCTGCCCGCGTGGGTCGATCTGTTGCGGACATGTGTCTCCTCGAATGTCTGCGACTGACGGGCGCCCACGCTGGAGGTGCGAGGCGCGGTCGCGACTCGAGGAAGAACGCCTCAGGGGGTCGCGACCTATCAGGACATTCGACACAGCGCCGAGCGCACGCGGCAGTGGTCCACTGCGCGGCGCTTGGTGAGCATGGTCGAGGACATGACGGCCACTGTAGGGGCGGACGGGTCGCCGGAAGAACGGGCCGTCTCGCTATGTGGACGATGTGTCCGCGATTCGGACAGTCATGCATGACACCCGCGCCAGCGCAGCGAGGACCTGGTCGCGCTGCGGCAGCCCGGCAGCGCGGGAGACCTCACGGCCGCTCGGCGTCGAGGATCAAGGTGGTGGGCGTGCGCAGCACGCCGCAGCGCGCGGACCACCTCGAGGTGCTGCTCCGCGTCCACCTCGACATGGGTCACGCCCGGCACCAGGCCGGCGACCTCGCCGAGCACCCGCCGGGTAGCCCGGCACGGCGCGCAGAACGCCGAGGAGAACTGCAGCAGCGTCGCCCGCTCCCCCAGGGGTACGGCGACCCCGGCGTCGGTCAGCACGCTCGCCGCGGCCGGGGCGGCGGCTCCAGCGGCCTGCCGGCGCTGCGGAAGCGGCCGTCGGTCGAGACGCGGTAGACCGCGAAGCCGACGACCAGGAGCACGCTGGCGAGCAGCACCCACTGTCCGGTCGTCACGGCTGCCTCAACCGCGCAGTCTCCGGCGCATTCCGGCTGCTGCAGCCCGGTGGTTAGTGAGCGAGGCGACGACCCGAGCGACGATCGGACGCTTCGGCCGCGAGCCGCGAACCGCACGCGCTCCGGCGGCGATCACCGCGTCACCGACGGCTCTCGAAGCTCGATCGGCCGCACTGCGGCCCGCGCCTCCGACCGTGCCGAGTTCCGGCTCACCCGCCGGCGAAGGGCGGCAGGAACTCGACGGTGTCGCCGGGCGCGACCTCGACCGACCCGGGGTCATGCGAGCCCACGGGCCGATCGCCCACGAGCACCGAGCAGACGCCGAGTACTGCGTCCGAGGCGGGTGCCGGGGTGCAGGGCGACCGCGCGATCGCGGAGCTCGGCGAGCGTCACCGGCCCGGCGACCGGACGACGTCCTCGGCCACCCCCGCCGCGGCCTTGGCCGCCGCCCAGTAGCGGACAGCGTCACCGTCTCAACCTCGCCCGAGGTTTCGGTGGCCGGCTCCATGGCTCGGTATCCTTCCCCATCGGCCAAGGACGTCCGAGCCCAGACTCTGCCCAGCCGCCATCCGATCCTCGGAGGCACCATGAGCACCCTGCTGCTGCTGACCAACGCGCTGCAGCCCTCGGCCGAGGTCATGCCCGCGCTGGCCCTGCTCGGCCACCAGGTCAAGATCCTGCCCGCCGAGGGCAGCGCCCTGCTCGAGGCGCCCGACGCCGACCTCCTGCTGGTCGACGGCCGGCTCGAGCTCGCCCACGCCCGCGACCTGTGCCGGCTGATCCGCACGACCGGCGCCGACGTCCCGGTGCTGCTCGTGGTCACCGAGGGCGGCCTGTCCGTCGCCGCCCACGACTGGGGCATGGACGACATCGTGCTGCACACCGTCGGCCCCGCCGAGCTCGAGGCGCGCATCCGGCTCTCGACCGGGCGGCTCGCCGCGCGGCGCGACGCCGACGACCCCGAGGCCCACGTCATCCGCTCCGGCGAGGTCGTGGTCGACGACGCGTCGTACACCGCCAAGATCGGCGGCCGCACGCTCGACCTGACCTTCAAGGAGTTCGAGCTGCTGAAGTACCTCGCCCAGCACCCCGGCCGGGTCTTCAGCCGCCAGCAGCTCCTCCAGGAGGTGTGGGGCTACGACTACTTCGGCGGCACCCGCACCGTCGACGTGCACGTCCGCCGGCTGCGGGCCAAGCTCGGCCCCGAGCACGAGACGCTGATCGGCACCGTCCGCAACGTCGGCTACCGCTTCGTCATCCCGGCCAAGTCGAGAAGACCGCCAGGCTCGCCGACCGAGGTGCGAGGAGCCATGACGCCCGGCCGAGTCGCTGGTCGAGCCGTGACGCCTGGCACGGCCGAGCCGTCGAGACCCCGTGAGCGGTCCGGGCCTCGACGGGCTCGCTAGCGGCTCGCCCGCCTCGACCAGCGAACGTGCGACGCCTAGAGTCACCTGTGGACGAGTCGCAGCTGAACGCGATCGAGGAGATCGCCCGCGCAAGCGCTGAGGCCGACGGTGCCGAACCTCTCGACGAGGGCGCCTGGCGCCGGCTGCGCCACCACGCCGACGAGCTCGACGTCCGCGTCGAGCCGGGCGCCGGGTTCGCGATCATCGACGGCGACCTGCTGCACCTGGTCGTGGCTCCGTCCCACCGCGGCACGGGCGTCGGCGCCCGGCTGCTCGACGCGCGCCCTGGGCGACCGCTCAGGCCCCTGGCAGGCCTGGTCGCACGGCGACCACCCGGCCGCGGCAGCGCTCGCGCGGCGTACCGGTTTCGAGCGGGTGCGCGAGCTGTGGGTGATGCGAAGGCCGCTCTCCGGACCCGACCGCCACGCCCTCGGGGTCACCCGCCGACATCGACATCCGCACGTTCCGAGCCGGGCGACGAGGCAGAGCTGCTGCGCGTCAACGCCGCCGCGTTCGCCCACCACCCCGAGCAGGGTTCGATGGACGCCGACGGAGCTGGCCGAGCGGATGGCCGAGCCGTGGTTCGACCCCGCCGACCTGTTCGTCGCGGTCGAGCGGCGGCCGGATGCACGGCTTCCACTGGACCAAGCGGCACTCCGCGACGCTGGGCGAGGTGTACGTCGTGGCGATCGACCCCGCGGCCCAGGGCCAGCGGCCTCGGGCAGCACGCTGGTCGACGCTCGGCCTGCGACACCTGCGCGTCGCTGGGCCTCGAGGAGGTCCTGCTCTACGTCGAGTCCGACAACGCGCCGGCGGTCCACCTCTACGAGAAGCTCGGCTTCACGCACGCGGCGAGCGACACGCACGTGATGTACGAGCGTGCCGCTCAGACCTGTCAGCGAGCCCGCGAGCTGAACGACGCCGCGCTGTGCGGACGTGACTGCCCGGACTTGCCCGCTGCGGGGCCGCCCTGCCCGCGGCCGCGGCCACGGTTGCGGCCACCGCGACGGACGGCCCTGACGCTGCGGGCGTCCCGCCTCGGCGGCGACGGCCGGACCGCGGCGCGGCTTGGGCTTCCTGCGCGGCGTGGACTGGGCGGCCGGAGCAGCCTCCGCGAACCCGCCGGGGAGCGAACGGACACCCGGAGCGAGGCGGCGGAGCACCTCGTCGGCAACGCCGTCGACCTTGGTCGTGGTCACCTGGATGCCGGCGGCACGGGTCAGGGCGCGGACGTCGCGGACCTGCTCGTCGGTCATCAACGTGACGACGGTGCCCTCGGCGCCGGCGCGGGCCGTGCGACCGGAGCGGTGCAGGTAGGCCTTGTGCTCCGACGGCGGGTCGGCGTGCACGACGAGCGACACGTCGTCGACGTGGATGCCGCGCGCGGCGACGTCGGTCGCGACGAGCGTGGTGGCGCGGCCGGAGTGGAAGGCCTCCATGTTGCGGGTGCGCGCACCCTGGCTGAGGTTGCCGTGCAGGTCGACGGTCGGGATGCCACTGCGGTTGAGCTGGCGAGCCAGCGCCTTGGCGCCGTGCTTGGTGCGCGTGAAGACGACCTTGCGGCCGGGAGCGCTGGTCAGGTCGACGAGCACGGGGATCCGCTGCTCGCGGCGTACGTGGAGGACGTGGTGGCTCATCGTCGCGATCGTGGCCTGGGCCGAGTCGGCCTGGTGGGTCTTCGGCTGGTTCAGGAACTGGCGGACGAGCACGTCGATCGCCTTGTCGAGGGTGGCCGAGAACAGCATCCGCTGGCCGCCGGCGGGCGTGCGGGACAGCAGGCGGCGTACGACGGGCAGGAAGCCGAGGTCGGCCATGTGGTCGGCCTCGTCGAGCACGGTGACCTCGACGTCGCCGAGCTTGCAGTGGCCCTGGCCGATGAGGTCCTCGAGCCGGCCGGGGCAGGCGACGACGATGTCGGCGCCGGCCCTCAGGCCGTTGACCTGCGGGCCCTGGCCGACACCGCCGAAGATGGTCTGGGTGCGCAGCCCGGCCGCCGCTGCCAGCGGCTTGAGGGCGACGTCGATCTGGCCGACGAGCTCGCGCGTCGGGGCCAGGATCAGGGCGCGCGGCGACCCCGGACGGGTACGCCGCTGGCCACCTTGTTGACCAGCCTGGAGCCGGGCCACCAGCGGCAACAAGAAGGCATAGGTCTTGCCGGAGCCGGTGCGGCCGCGGCCGAGCACGTCGCGCCCGGCGAGGGAGTCGGGCAGCGTGGCTGCCTGGATGGGAGTGGGGTCGGTGATGGACAGGCCGGCCAGGACGGACGCGAGGTTCGCGGGCACGCCCAGGTCGGGGAAAGAAGCAGACGAAGACAAGAGAGTTCGCTCTCGGTGGGTGTGTCTCACCCGGCAGCCCCACCGGCGGTGGGGCGAAAGCATGGGCCTCACGTGTGAGGCGGCGCGGCTTGCGATGTCGGTAGAGCCGGCGCGGGCAACCCGAGGCGAGACAGAGCGGGATGCTGAGAGCAACCCTACCGGCGGTATGGAACGCGCCGTGAATCGCGGCCACCTACCCTGGCCCGGTGCTGGAGCAGGGCTGACGACGCGAACCTCGAGAGCCTCGGCCTCAGGCCGGAGGACCGAGCCGACCTCCTCGCGCATGCCGCCCGGCTCGACGACCACGACCGCGCCCGGGTCGCCGATGCGGCGGGGCGCCTCGAAGCCCGGGTCGGCGACCTCGACTTCCCGTGGCCGCGCGTGCTCGCGGACCTGCGCGACGAGCCGGGGCGGCCGATGGGCCTGCTGCCGCTCCTCGCCCTGGTCGCGTCCGCGGACGCCGTACGCCGGTTCCACGCCGCCCGCGGTGTCCCGCCGGAGGTCTCGGCGAGCGGCTTGCGTGACCTCGGCCAGCAGGTGTCGGTGCACCGCCGCACGTACGGCGCGTTCGGGCTGCACACCCAGGGCTGGCTGGTGTGCGTCTGGTCCGGCGCGTACTTCTGGCTGGGCCGGCTTGCGTTCAACCTGATGCGGCTCGACGGTCGGTGGGTGATCGACACCCACATCCCCGAGAGCGGGCCGTTGACACCCGGGTCGGTCGACGACTCCTTCGCACGGGCCCGCGAGGTGTTCGGCACGCACTTCGCGGACCTGCCGGCCGAGGAGCTCCACTGCCGCTCCTGGCTGCTGGACCCGCAGCTGGCCGAGGTGCTTCCGGCCGAGAGCAACATGGTCCGCTTCCAGCGCCGCTGGGAGCTCTACGGCGACGCGGACCTCGGCGACGACGACGCGGTCTTCTTCGTGTTCCGGCGGCGGGACACGACGACGGACAGCCGGGCCGCGCTGCCGCGCGAGACGACGCTGCAGCGAGCGATCCTCGACCGGATCGAGCGCGGCGGCCACTGGTACGTCCGGCACGGACGGATCCCGTTGACGTGAGGAAGGGACACCCCGCGTTCACCTCGCGGTGCCACACTTGCGCCATGACCGTGTCAGAGCACCCGACCGAGCCCTGCCGACGATCCGGTCCCCGCCGACGGCGTCGTGCACGAGACCTTCGACGTCGAGCCGCCGTACGTGCCCGATCCCGAGGCGCTGGAGCACCTGGCGAAGTACGAGGACCGGTTCCTCGACCGCGAGCTGTCCTGGCTGCGCTTCAACCTGCGGCTGCTCGAGATGGCCGAGGACGACCAGCCTGCCGCTGCTCGAGCGGGTGCGGTCGATGGCGTTCTTCGCCAGCAACCTCGACGAGTTCTTCATGGTCCGCGTGGCCGGCCTCAAGCGCCGGATCGCGGCCGGCATGGCCGTGCGGGCGGCGTCCGGGCTGATGCCGCGCGACATGCTCGAGGCGATCTGGACCCGCACCGCCGAGCAGAGCCAGCGGCACGCGGAGTTCTTCCGCGACGACCTGGTGCCGGCGCTGTCGGCCAACGGGGTCGACCTGGTGCGGTGGGACGACCTCGACCGCGAGGAGCAGAAGTTCTGCAAGCGGTTCTTCAAGGAGCGCGTCTTCCCGGTCCTCACGCCGCTCGCCGTCGACCCGGCGCACCCGTTCCCCTACATCTCCGGGCTCTCGCTCAACATGGCCGTGCTGGTCCGCAACCCCAAGACCACCAAGGAGCACTTCGCGCGGGTCAAGGTGCCGCCCACGTTCAGCCGGTTCGTGTCGCTGGGCAACCAGCGCTTCGTGCCGCTCGAGGACGTCATCGGCGAGCACCTCAAGCGGCTGTTCCCCGGCATGGAGGTGCTGCAGTTCCACACCTTCCGAGTCACCCGCAACGAGGATCTCGAGGTCGAGGAGGACGACGCCGAGAACCTGCTCCAGGCACTGGAGAAGGAGCTGCTGCGCCGGCGCTTCGGCCCGCCCGTGCGGCTCGAGGTCGAGGAGTCGATCACCCCGCAGGTGCTCGACCTGCTGATCTCCGAGCTCGGCGTCTCGCCGCAGGAGGTCGTCCGCGTGCCCGGTCCGCTCGACCTGCGCGGGCTGCACGACATCGCCGACCTCCCCCGCGAGGACCTCAAGTACCCCGCCTTCGTGCCGATCACCCACGGCAACCTGACGGACGTCGAGTCGTCCTCGCCTGTCGACGTGTTCCAGGCGGCCCGCCGGCACGACGTACTGCTGCACCACCCGTACGACTCGTTCGCGACGTCGGTGCAGCGCTTCCTCGAGCAGGCCGCCGCCGACCCGCACGTGCTGGCCATCAAGCAGACGCTCTACCGCACGTCGGGCGACTCCCCGATCATCGACGCCCTGGTCGACGCCGCCGAGTCGGGCAAGCAGGTGCTGGCGCTGATCGAGATCAAGGCGCGCTTCGACGAGTCGGCCAACATCCGCTGGGCCCGCAAGCTCGAGCAGGCCGGCTGCCACGTCGTCTACGGCCAGGTCGGGCTGAAGACCCACTGCAAGCTCGCGATGGTGGTCCGCGACGAGCCCGACGGCATCCGCCGCTACACCCACATCGGCACGGGCAACTACAACCCCAAGACGGCCCGGTCCTACGAGGACCTCGGGCTGATCACCACCGACGAGGCCATCGGCGAGGACGTCGCCAACCTGTTCAACAACCTCAGCGGCTACAGCCGCAAGCCGTCGTACGACACGCTGCTGGTCGCGCCCGACTCGGTGCGCGACGGGCTGGTCGCCCGGATCCACCAGGAGATCACCCACCACCGCGACGGCCGGCCGGCGCGGATCCGCCTCAAGGCCAACTCCATCGTCGACGAGGCCACCATCGACGCGCTCTACCTCGCCTCGCAGGAGGGCGTGCCCGTGCAGCTGCTCGTGCGCGGCATCTGCGCGTTGCGGCCCGAGGTGCCGGGACTGTCCGAGACCATCGAGGTGCGCTCGATCCTGGGCCGCTTCCTCGAGCACAGCCGGGTGTTCTGGTTCGAGAACGGCGGCGAGCCCGAGGCCTGGATCGGCTCGGCCGACCTGATGCACCGCAACCTCGACCGTCGCGTCGAGGTGCTGGTCAGGCTGCCCGGCGCCGACAGCCGCGACCAGGTGGGCCAGCTGCTCGACCTGGCCTTCGACCCCGACACCCACGCCTGGCTGCTGCACCGCGACGGCTCGTGGCAGCAGAACGACGGCAAGGTGCATCTGCAGGAGAGCCTGATCGAGAGCCAGCGCCGCCGCTCCTGAGTGGCTGCCCTGACCTGGTCGCGGGCACCCCTGCTGACCTGCGGCGATGCCGCCGCGCGACTGGACGTCGTCGCCGCGAGGGGTACCCCCGAGTTGCACGGTGGTGCACCCGACCTCCACGATGGTCCACGGTCCGCGCCCCGACCTCCCAGGAGTATCCGTGGCCTTCAGCATCCGTCCCGTGGACGGCGCGTTCTACACCCTCTTCTCCGAGTCGGCCCAGCACCTGGTCACGGGCTCGGGGCTGCTCGCGGAGATGTTCGCCGAAGGCACCGACCGCGCCGCCAAGGCCAAGGAGATGCGCGAGGCCGAGAGCGCGGCCGACAGCACGACGCGCGCGATCATCCAGCGCGTCAACAAGACCTTCGTCACGCCCTTCGACCGCGAGGACATCCACGCCCTCGCCTACGGGCTCGACGACGCCATGGACGAGATGGAGGAGGCGGCCGACCTCATCAACCTCTACGACATCGCGGCGTTCCCCGCCGAGTTCGCCAAGCAGGTCGAGCTGATCCAGCGCTGCGCCGAGCTGACCGCCGCCGCCATGCCGCGGCTGCAGTCGCTCGACCTCGAGGAGTACTGGCTCGAGATCGGCCGCCTCGAGAAGGCCGGCGACAAGAGCTTCCGGCGGATCATCTCCAAGCTGTTCAGCGGCAACTACGACGCCATGGAGGTGCTCAAGCTCAAGGACGTCGTCGAGAAGCTCGAGGGCGCCATCAACGCCTTCGAGACGGTTGTCCAAGCGCGTGGAGCAGATCGCGGTCAAGGAGTCCTGACCGGATGGAGCTCGCGATCCTGATCGCGGTGGTCGTCGTCGCCCTCTCCTTCGACTACACCAACGGCTTCCACGACGCCGCCAACGCGATCGCGACCTCGGTGTCGACGCGGGCGCTGACCCCGCGCGTGGCCCTGGTCCTGGCGGCGATGATGAACTTCGTCGGCGCGCTGCTCGGCCAGAAGGTCGCACAGACCGTCAGCGAGACCATCGACACCGCCGGCTTCTCCGCCACGCACGGCCTGACGATCGTGATGTGCGGCCTGCTCGGCGCCATCGCGTGGAACCTCACCACCTGGTGGCTCGGCCTGCCGTCCTCGTCGACCCACGCCCTGATCGGCGGCCTGGTCGGCTCGGCGCTCGCCGCCGGGGCCCTGGTGCACTGGGACGACGATCATCGACAAGGTCCTGATCCCGATGGTCGTCTCACCGCTGGCCGGCTTCACGCTCGCCTTCCTGCTGATGCTCTCGTTCATGTGGATCCTGCGGAGCCGCAACCCCAGGAGGGTCTCACGCCAGTTCCGGATGCATGCAGCCCGTGTCGGCCGCCGCGATGGCGCTGGGGCACGGGCTGCAGGACGCCCAGAAGACGATGGGCGTCATCTTCCTGGCCCTGATCACCACCGGGCACGCCGCGGAGGGCGACCGACCTGCCGCTGTGGGTGGTGCGTCACGTCCGCCGCCGCCATCTCGCTCGGCACGTACTCCGGCGGGTGGCGGATCATGCGGACGCTCGGCCGCCAGATCATCGCACCTCGACCCCGCCCGCGGTTTCGCGGCGGAGACCGTCGGTGCGGCGGTGCTCTACACCACGGCGTACGTCTTCGAGGCCCCCGTCTCCACGACCCACATCATCACCTCGGCGATCATGGGCGCCGGCGCCACCCGCCGGCTCTCCGCCGTGCGCTGGGGCGTGGCGCGCTCCATCCTGTCGCCTGGGTGCTCACCTTCCCCATGGCCGCCCTGGCCGCCGCCCTCTGCTACGCGTTGCCCAGCCTCTTCCTCTGACGCGCGGTGAGCGCGTCAGTAGCGCTCGAACGCCACGACCTTGCCCTTGTGGTGATGCGCCACTACCAGCTCGCCCGGAGCCAGCTTGTCAGTGACGATCCCCAGGGAGTCGAGCACCGTCGGGAGGACAGGGCGATGGTGCACACCACAGCGCACTCCTTGCTCTGCATCAGCTCGTCGACGGCCTTGTGCTACTGGGTGGCCCACTTCTTCCTGCCCTGACCGGGGTTCCCGCGCCAGCGGTGAGCCTGGGACCGTCTCCGGGCGCCGCGGACGGTGGCAGCACTCACCGCCACCCCAGAGCCACGCCGTACGGCGGTGAGCCAGGCACCGTTCCGCCGCCGCGAACGGTGACAGGCTCACCGCCATCCCATGAGCCACGCCCTCGTCGGCCCGCAGGCTCCGACCCCGGGTGCTCCTTCTAGGGCGCGCGGGGCCGCGGATGAGCGCCGAGACCGAGTCGAGACCTGGTCGCGCCCGTCGAGACCAACTCGCAACCGTGAAGCTCCGCGTCAGCCGAAGCGGCCGGAGATGTAGTCCTCGGTGCGCTTGTCCGAGGGTGTGGTGAAGAGCTGCTTGGTCAGGTTGTACTCGACGAGGAGACCGGTCCGGTTGCCCGTGGTCTCGTCGGGGCGTGCGGTGAAGAAGGCTGTCCGGTCCGAGACCCGAGCGGCTTGCTGCATGTTGTGGGTCACGATGATGATCGTGTAGTCCTCGGTCAGCTTGAGCATCAGGTCCTCGACACGAGCGGTGGCGATCGGGTCGAGTGCCGAGCAGGGCTCGTCCATCAGGATCACGTCCGGCTTGGTGGCGATCGTCCGGGCGATGCAGAGCCGCTGCTGTTGACCTCCGGAGAGACCGTACGCCGACTGCTTGAGCTTGTCCTTCACCTCGTCCCAGAGCGCGGCACCTTGCAGCGCGCCCTCGACGAGATCGTCCATGTCATCGACCTTCATGCCGGTGACCCGCGGTCCGTAGGCGACGTTGTCGTAGATGGACTTCGGGAAAGGGTTCGGCTTCTGGAACACCATGCCGACGTGGGTGCGTACGGCGATCGGGTCGACGCCTCGCGCATAGATGTTCTGGCCGTGGTAGTTGACCTCGCCTTCGACCCGGGCGCTCGGCACCAGGTCGTTCATGCGGTTCAGGCACCTCAGCACGGTTGACTTACCGCAGCCGGACGGACCGATGAGCGCGGTGATCTCGTTCTTGCCGAACGCGAGGTTGACGTCGTGGACGGCGTGGAAGTCGCCGTAGAAGATGTTGAGCTGGATGGTCTCCATGATCGGGTTCATCAGCTTGTCCGGGAGGTCGCGCTCGATCTCCTGCGCCACCTGGGACAGGCTCCCGACCGAACCGCCGGGCGTTGACCGATCGGCTTCCGCCCCGCGGGCGGAGGCTGTGGCGGCATGCGTCGACATAGGGGTCCCTTTCACCAGGAGCGCTGGAACTTGTTGCGGATGAAGATCGCCAGCCCGTTGAGGGCCAGGATCATGATCAGGAGAACGATGATGGCGGCGGCGGCGGCGACTCGGAAGTCCTCCCGGGACTGGGAGGTCGTGGAGTAGATCTCCAGGGGCAGCGCGGTGAACTGGCTCATCAGGCCGTTGGGGTCGAACCGGATGGCAGTCGCGGTGCCGATGATGAGCAGCGGAGCGGCCTCGCCGATCGCGCGGGAGAGCCCGAGGATCGTCCCGGTGGCGATGCCGGGCACCGCCGAGGGGAGCGTCTGCTTCCAGGTGGTCTGCCACGTGTTGCACCCAGCGCCATGGAGCCGTCACGGATCTCGCGAGGAACGGCCCGCACCGCCTCGCGGGTGGTGATGATGATGACGGGCAGGATCAGCAGCGACAGCGCTACCGCCCCGCTGATGACCAGGCCGCGCTGATGGATCCCGATCACGGCGACGAAGGCGACGGCCAGCAGGCCGTAGACCACGGAGGGCACGGCGGCCAGGTTCTGCAGGTTGACCTCGATGAACCGGTTGTACCAACGGTCCCGGTCCGCGAACTCCTCCAGGTGCAGCGCCGCGGCGATGCCGAGCGGCACCGACAGCGCGGCGGTCGCCAGGACGACCATGAGACTGCCCAGGATGCCGGCCCGGAAACCCGTGCGCTCGGGACTCGAGGGTCGAGCTGTAACGGGTGATCAGGTCCGTGTCGAAGCGCGGCGCGCCTTCGAGCGCCGTGGACACGATCAGGGCCACCAGCACCAGCACCCCGAAGAAGAGGGAGAACCACAACAGGCCCAGGAACACCAGGGACTTGACCGAGCGGTCGCGGTCCCGTGCCCGCGGTCGCCAGCACCGTCTGGGAGGCGGTCTGGGCGTAGGTCGGCCATCAGTACTCCTGCCGGTAACGTCGCACCAGCGCGATGCTGATGACGTTGATGATGAGGGTGATGACGAACAGCAGCAGCCCAACGGCGAACAGGGTGTTGTAGCTCGTGGAGCCCACCGGGTTCTCCCCGCCGGCGGTGGTCGCGATGTAGCCGGTCATGGCTTGCATCCCCTCCCGTGGGTCGAGACTGAGGTGCGGCCGCGACCCGGCTGCCAGGGCGACGATCATGGTCTCGCCGACGGCGCGCGACAGGCCGAGGATCACCGCCGCGGCCACCCCGGACATCGCGGCGGGAAGCACGACACGCAACGTGGTCTGCATGCGGTTGGCCCCCATGGCGAAGGACCCCTGACGCAGGCTCAGCGGGACGGCGTACAACGCATCCTCGGAGAGCGAGGCGATGGTGGGGATGATCATCACCCCGAGCACCAGCCCGGCAGCCAGGGCGTTGGTGAACCCCACGTCGATGTGCAGGACCCTCTGCAGCAGGTTCGGCGTCACGAAGGTCAAGGCGAAGAAGCCGTAGACGACGGACGGCACACCGGCCAGCAGCTCGACGATCGGCTTGAGTCGACGACGCATCTTCGGCGAGGCGTACTCCGAGAGGTACATGGCCGCGCCGAGGCCGAGGGGGATGGCCACGACGAGGGCCACGAAGGTGATCACCAAGGTGGCCGAGACAAGGGGCCACACGCCGAAGTCGGGGTTCGCCGCTGTCGTTGGGTGCCCACCGAGTGCCTCCCAGGAACTCCCAGACCGGGACGTCCCTGAAGAACTCCACGGCAGGCCTGAGGAGGGCGACGACGATGCCGATGGTGGTCAGGACCGACACCAGAGCGGCAGCGAGCAGGACGCCCCTGATCACGGCCTCGCCTGGTCGCGAGCGACCCGACAGGTCGATGGGTGAAGCCTGCAGGCCCGCCTGTGGTGGCGGGCCTGCAGGCGTGGTGGTGGTCTCACGCGAGCCCTTCAGCTGTGGCTGGGGTCAGCCCTTGAGACCGTCGAGGGCCGACTGCGTCTCGGCGGTCTGCTCGTCGTTGAGCGCGATGAACTGCGCCGCCTCGGTGATGTCGGCCAGGTTGTCGATGTAGAAGTCGACGAACTCGGCCACCTGGGGCTTGTCGCCGTAGGAGGCGTTGCTCACGTAGATGAACAGCGGCCGCGACAGCGGCGCGTAGGTGCCGTCCTGCGCCGTCTCCGGCGACGGCTCGACGCACCCGCTGCCGGAGTCGACCGCGACTGCCTTGAGGCTGTCGGAGTTCTCCTCGTAGTAGGTGTAGCCGAAGTAGCCCATCGCACCAGGAGTCCCGCTGACCCCCTGCACGATCACGTTGTCGTCCTCCGACGCCTCGTAGTCGGTGCGCGACGCGCCCTCCTCACCGTTGATGGCGTCGGTGAAGTAGTCGAAGGTGCCCGAGTCGGTACCGGGGCCGAAGAGGCTGATCTCCTCGTCGGGGAAGCTGGGGTCGACCTGGTTCCAGTTGGTCACCTTGCCCTCGGCGCCCGGCTCCCAGATCATCTTCAGCTGCTCGGTTGTGAGGCAGTCGATGTCGAGATCGGGGTTCACCACGACGGTCAGGGCGTCTGTCGCCACCTGCAGCTCGGTGTACTCGACACCGCCATCGCTACAAAGGGTCGGCCTCGTCGTCCTCGATGGGGCGGGACGCGTCCGAGATGTCGGTCTGGCCCGCGCAGAAGACCTCGAACCCGCCACCGGTACCGGCCTCACCCACGGTGACCTTGATGTCTGGGTTCTCCTCGTTGAGGAGCTCCGCCGCAGCGTTGCTCAGCGGGAACACCGTCGACGAACCGTCGACCGCCACCGACGCCCGACGTCGCCGCCGTCGCCGCCGTCTGCTGCCCGAGGCCTGTCCGCCACAGGCGGCGAGCACGAGTGCGAGCGCGGCGATGCCGGGCAGGAGTGCCCGGCGGATGGAAGTGCTGTTCACTTCGTGTCTCCTGTGTTCGTGTCGGGTCCGGCGGTCGCCGGACACGGCTCTGACACCGTGAACGTAGGGAGGGAAGTGACCGGTTCCGTGGGCGATGGTGAACGCAGGGTGAACGAGGACTGGCCGTTGGTGGAGAGGACGCCAGGAGCGGGCCGTCCCAGGAGCGCGCGTCAGTAGCGCTCGAACGCCGCGAACTTGCCCTTGCGGTGGTGCACCACGACGAGCTCGCCGGGGGCCAGCTTGTCGGTCACCATGCCCAGCGACGTCGAACACCGTCGGCAGCACCGGACGGTGGGTGCACAGGCGGCGCACTCCTTGCTCTGGAGCAGCTCGGCGACGATGTCGACGACCGCCTCGGCGGTGGCGTCCTCCTCGCTCAGGGCGTCGGTCTCCAGGAGCGGCCAGCCGCACGCTGCGGCGTACGGCGCCAGGGTCTGCGCGCAGCGCACGCTGCTGGAGGTCACCAGCCGGCTGGGCGCGTAGGCCGCGAGCAACGGGATGAGCCGCGTGGCGTCGCGCTTGCCCTCGGCGAGCAACGGGCGCAGCCGGTCGTCCTTGCGCCACGCCTTCTTCGCGCGGGCCTTCGTGTGCCGCAGCACCACCAGAGCGCGGGTGCGCCACTCGGTCGACAGCGCCTCGTCCAGCGTGTTCTGGTCGAAGGTGTAGGAGAGCCGCTTGCGGGCCTTGCGCACCGGCACCCAGGCCACCTCGTCGATCTCGTCGTTGACGAGGTAGCCGTCCACGCGGTGGTCGCCCACGACCCGGCCGTGCCAGTAGGACACCGTCTTCGCGCGGCCGCGGCTGGGGTAGCGCTGCGAGCTCAGCGGCGTACCGAGGCGGATGCGCACCCCGGTCTCCTCGCCGACCTCGCGGACGGCGGCGACGGGCGCCGGCTCGCCGCGGTCGAGCTTGCCCTTGGGGAACGACCAGTCGCCGTACGCAGGCCGGTGCACGAGCAGCACGGCGTCCTTGCGGAGCACGACCGCACCCGCGGCCTGGACGTCGGGTGGCACTCGGGAGACGTCCCCCGTTGGCCGGGCGGTCGGCGGCATGGTCGTTAGTCTCACATCACCAGGTGCGGCCTTGGAGGGTGTGTGCGGAAAGCGGTCAACAAGGCGGTCATCGTGGTCGTCGCCGGCGCGCTGGTGCTGGCCCTCGCAGGGTTCGGCTACTACTCGTGGAGTCGGTCGGACCAGAGCGAGTTCTCCCGGGCCGTCGCCTCGGCGCCGGCTGGGTCCGAGCGGCTCTCGTGGACCGACTGGGCCGGCGTACGCCGCGAGCTCGAGAGCGACGTCGACGCGCGGTCCACCGCGGACGAGCTCCGCACGTTCCTGGACGACGCGTACGACGCCGACCTGACCTCGCGGTCGGCGCTGCTGCAGTCCGCGCCGGCGCTGCAGGACGGCTTCGGCTTCTCGCCCGCCTCGGCCGAGTGGGAGCTGTTCAGCCAGTCGGCCGACGGCGCGGTGGTCACCCTGCGGATGCCCGACGACACCGACTTCGGGGACCTGGCCGACCGGCTTGACCGAGCTCGGGTACCCACCGCCCGAGAACGACGACGGGGTCTGGGCCGGCGGGCCGGACCTGTTGTCCGCGCATCTCGGCCGACCTGACCCCCGAGCTGGCCTACGTCGTCCTCGACGCGCGACGAGCACCTGGTGATGGCCTCCGACCAGCAGGCGTACCTCGAGGCGGCGGTGAGCGCGGCCACCGGCGACGGCGACGGTGTCGACGGGCTCGACGAGGTCACCGAGGCCCTGGGTGACGCCGCTGTCGGCGGCGGTCTACTCCGGCGAGTACGCCTGCGGCGCTCTGGCCATGGGTCAGGCCGACACCGACGACCAGGCCGAGGCCGCGGAGCTGGTCGCCGCTGCGGGCACCGTCGACCCGTACCTCGCGTTCGCGATGGGCGTGCTCCCCGAGGGCGAGGTACGAGTGGCGATGGAGTTCGCCAACGACGACCAGGCCCGTGCCAACGCCGACAGCCGCGCCGCCCTCGCGACGGGCCCGGCCGTCGGCCAGGGTGGCGACTTCGCCGACCGCTTCGCGCTGCGCTCGGCCCGCGCGGACGGGTCTCTCGTGCTGCTCGACCTCGACCCCGTCGACGGCGCAGTACGTCCTCAGCGACCTCACCTCCGGCCCCGTCCTCTTCGCCACCTGCTGACAGCCGAGTTGCGTGAGATGTCCCGGCGAGTTGCGCGAGATGTCCCCGCGAGTTGCGCCTCGGGTCCTCTCGATCACAGCCGGAGGTTGCGGACGCCGGACATCTCACGCAACTCGGAGGGACATCTCACGCAACTCGGCTCACCGGAAGCGGCGGAGGCGCAGGCTGTTGGTGACGACGGCGACGCTGGAGAGGGCCATGGCGGCGCCGGCGATCATCGGGTTGAGGAAGCCGGCGGCGGCGAGCGGCAGGGCGGCGACGTTGTAGCCGAACGCCCAGCCGAGGTTGGTCTTGATGGTGCGCAACGTGGCGCGTGAGAGACGTACGGCGACCGCGGCGGCCCGCAGATCACCTCCGACGATCGTCAGGTCAGCCGCTTCGACGGCGACATCGGCGCCCGTGCCCATCGCCAGACCGAGGTCGGCCTGAGCGAGCGCCGGAGCGTCGTTGACACCGTCGCCGACCAGGGCGACGACCCTGCCGGCGTCCTGAAGCTCGGCGCACGGCAGCCACCTTGCCCTCGGGGCGCACGCCCGCGACGACCTCCTCGATGCCGACCTCGGCCGCGACGGCGCGAGCCGCACGCTCGTTGTCGCCGGTCAGCAGCACCGGCCAGAGCCCCAGCTCGAGCAGGTCCTGCACGGCCTCGGCCGAGGTTGGCTTCACCGTGTCGGCCACCGTGAGCACGCCGACGTCCTCCCCGTCGATGGTGACGACGACGGCCGTGCGGCCCGCGGCCTCGGCGGCATCGACGGCCCGGGCGAGGCCTTGCGCGAGGGCAGGCGAGGGTCGGGCCACCTCGACCTGGCGACCCTCGACCGTGCCCCGCACCCCCGAGCCGGCCAGCGCCGCGAAGCCGCTCACTGACGGGAGCGCACCGTCGTGGCCCGCAACCACAGCTCGCCCCACCGGATGCTCCGAGGCCGACTCGACGGCCGCGGCGAGACGTCGTACGTCGGCGCCCGACCAGCCCGGGACGGCGACCACGTCGACGAGGGCCATCCGGCCCGTGGTGACGGTGCCGGTCTTGTCGAGCAGGACGGTGTCGACGCGGCGGGTGTCCTCGAGCACCTCCGGCCCGCGGATCAGGATGCCGAGCTGGGCGCCGCGCCCGGTGCCGACCATCAAGGCCGTCGGGGTGGCCAGTCCCAGCGCGCACGGGCACGCCACGATCAGCACCGCCACGGCGGCGGTGAAGGCGACCTCGGGTCCGGCGCCCGCGCCGAGCCAGAAGCCGAGGGTGCCGGCGGCCAGGGCGATCACCACGGGCACGAACACCGCCGAGACCCGGTCGGCAAGGCGCTGGACGTCGGCCTTGCCGTTCTGGGCGGCATCGACGAGCCGGGCCATCTGGGCCAGCTGGGTGTCGGCGCCCACGCGAGTCGCCCGGACGACCAGCCGGCCACCCGCGTTGACCGTCGCCCCGGCCACCTCGTCGCCGGGACCGACCTCGACGGGCGCCCCCTCGCCAGTCAGCATCGACATGTCGACGGCCGACGTGCCGCTGACGACGATGCAGTCGGACGCCACCTTCTCGCCGGGTCGCACCACGAACTCCTGGCCGACCGCCAGGTCCTCGACCGGGACCCGGACCTCGACACCGCCGCGCAGCACGCCCACGTCACGTGCACCGAGGTCGAGCAGCGCACGGAGAGCCTCGCCGGCCCGCCGCTTGGCCCGCTTCTCGAGGTACCGACCGGCCAGTAGGAAGGTCGTCACCCCCGCCGCCACCTCGAGGTAGATGTCGTCGAGACCGTCGCTGCGCTCGACCGTGAGCCGGAACGGGTGGGTCATCCCCGGGTCGCCCGCCGACCCGCCGAAGAGCGCCACCAGCGACCAGCCGAACGCGGCCAGCACTCCCATCGAGACGAGCGTGTCCATGGTCGTGGCCCCGTGACGCAGGTTGGCCCAGGCGGCGCGGTGGAAGGGCCACGCGCCCCACACGGCGACCGGCGCGGCCAAGGTGAGCGAGAGCCACTGCCAGTGGTCGACCTGGAGAGCCGGCACCATCGCCATCGCGACGACCGGAACCGACAGCACGGCGCTGACCACCAGGCGCTGCCGCAGCGCGGCGAGCTCGGCCTCGTGGAGGTCAGGGGCGGTGGCGCCGCCCGGCCCGCGATCGCGTACGGCGGTCACCGGCGCGGCGGCGTACCCGGCGGCGGCGACGGTGGCCAGCAGGTCCTCGGTGGTGACCGTGTCGGGGAACGAGACGCGGGCCTGCTCGGTGGCGTAGCTGACGCTCGCGGTCACCCCGTCGAGCTTGTTGAGCTTGCGCTCGATCCTGTTCGCGCACGATGCACACGTCATGCCCGTGACGTCGAGGGTGAGGACGTGGGAGCTATCAGTGCTCACCCTCGCCTCCGGTGTCGTGTTCCTGCGTGGGCACCGGTTGGTCGACAGCGGGGCCGACCGGCCCCACGATGCGCCCGACGGCGAAGGACAGGGCGAAGACGGCCGTCAACGCGCAGACGAACGCGAGCACCCGGTCGAGCGTGCGCATGGCTGGAACCCCCCGGTCAGGTGACGGCGTACCCCGCCTCGGCCACGGCCGCCTCGATGTCGGCCGGGTCGAGCGGCACTCCGCTGGTGATGGTGACCTCACCGGTCTCGAGGACGACGTCGACGCTGTCGACGCCGGCGACCTCACCGAGCTCCTCGGTGACGGAGGCGACACAGTGGCCGCAGGTCATCCCGGTGACGGTGATCCGCGTGACGGTCATGAGCGGGCCATCAGGAGCGCACCAGCCGGGCGATGGCCTCGGCTGCCTCCGCGACCTTCTCGCGGGCCTCCTCGTCACCGGCGCGGGCGGCGTCGACGACGCAGTGGTTCATGTGGTCCTCGAGCAGGCCGATCGAGACGGCGTGCAGGGCCTTGGTCATCGCCGAGACCTGGGTGAGGATGTCGATGCAGTACTTCTCCTCGTCGACCATCCGTTGCAGACCGCGCGCCTGCCCCTCGATGCGACGCAGGCGCGTGAGGTAGTCGTCCTTGCGGCTGATGTAGCCGTGCTCGTGGGCCATCCGCCCATGGTACCCCCGGAGGGTATGAGGAGCTCAGCCCTGGGCGCGCTGCGACTCGACCCCGAGGATCTGGTCGATCTCGTCGGTCGTCAGATGTTCGTCGGTCTCGCTCGCGGCAATGATCAGGTTGGTGGTCAGCTCCACCTCACGGAGCAGGTCCTGATCCTCCAGCGTGACGTCGAACTGGTCGTGCACGCCCTCTCCCCTCAGCTTCCCTGGCGCGCATAGCCGCCAGCCCTACCCCCGAAGCATGGTTCCCCCAAGGTAAGAACCTAAACCACACGGTCGCGTTTGACCGACGAATCAATCGATTGACGCCGGGCCGGTATAGACGAGGGGTGCCGCACCACCCCGGCGGCTGACCCAGGCCGTGTCCGGAACGGAACGAGGCCCCGCCCCCGAAGGGACGAGGCCTCGCCGAAGTCGCTTTGATCCAGCCGTCAGAGCGCGCGGACGTTCTCCGCCTGCGGGCCCTTGGGCCCCTGGGTGACGTCGAACTCGACCTTCTGGTTCTCGTCCAGGGACTTGTAGCCCTGCGACTGGATGGCCGAATAGTGCACGAAGACGTCGTCGCCGCCGTCCTCCTGCGCGATGAAGCCGAAACCCTTCTCGGCGTTGAACCACTTCACGGTGCCTTGAGCCATGGTGCTCGTTACTCCTGTTTTCGAGGCGAGAGTCGCCACCTCGGCGACCCACCCGGGTGCGGTGACACGCCGCCTCGACTGACGTGAGTGGATCGCACGCGGTCGATACGCCGTCGGATCACAAACTCCGCGGGCGTTTGACCTGCTGGAACTTGCACCTGAGCGAACCAAACCCTACCAACGTGGTCACCGATGACAAGCGTCGGTTCACCGCCCATCGGGGTGGTTTCTCCCGGCGGGCCTATCCTGAGCCCTCGCGGCGCAGTACCACCCGGCCGGGCCACCCCGACAGGTGCCACCCGGCGGCGCCCGGGCCCCTAGCTCAATTGGCAGAGCTGAGGACTTTTAATCCTTAGGTTGTGGGTTCGAGTCCCACGGGGCCTACCGCATGCCCGCGACCGGCACGACAACCGGTCCGGACCACCTTTCCTGTTCACGTGTCAAGGATCCCCGATCGGGGCTATTTTGCTTTCCGTGAGTAGCGAGAACGGCTCGGTCAACCCGATCACCGGGCGCCGCATGGTCGACGCCTCGGTCTACTCGGTCGAGTTCAAGCCGCGCGGCAACGGGCGCCGCGTCGTCGGGCTCCTCACCCTCGTCGGGCTCGTGGCGACGATCTACCTCGGCTGGCGCGCCTACGAGGACGGGTCCACCGTGGCGATCGGGATCGCGGCCACGGTCGGCGTCCTCACCGTGGTGCTCTGGGCGGCCTGGGCCGCCTCGCCGGTCTCGCACCTGCACGTGCACGGCGGCATCCTCGAGGTGCAGCGCGCCGGCAAGAGCGAGCGCTTCGACCTCACCAGCCACTACACGATCATCCGCACCGAGGGAAAGCCGCGCAGCAACCGGTGGCGAGTGCTCATCGAGCGACCGGCCAACACGCCGTTCGTGATCGACCGCACGATGGTCGACCCCAGGGCGTTCACCCGGGTGCTCGAGGCCTACCACCACGTGGCCTGAGGCCCTGGCCCGCGCGGTCGAGTCACTCGCCGGGTTTCGAGACGGTCACTCAGGCCTCTGCTGCTCGCGCGTGCTGCCCACGCTCGCCGGAGTCGGTGAGCCGGGCCTCCTCCAGCGCCCGCGCCTCGAGCTCGGCCCGGCGGGTCACCTCGAGGATCTCCTGCGCCCGGTCGTAGGCGCCGGGGGCCGACACCAGGTCGGCCGCCCCGCCGCGCAGCCGCTGGAGCGCCGCGCGGGCGAAGATCTGCTGCTGGGTGGTGGTTCGCTCGGCGCGGCCGCGGCCGAGGAACGACACGAACCAGTGCATCAAGCGCGGTGAGCCGGCTCTTGAAGCCGGTGATGTAGATCAGGTGCAGCGCCAGCCACGCCACCCAGGCGATGAAGCCGGTCAGCCGGATCTTGCCGATCAGGGCCACGGCCTTGAAGCGGCTGATCGTGGCCATCGAGCCCTTGTCGAAGTACTTGAACGGCGGCTGCGGGGGCTTGCCCTCGATCCGGCGCTCGATCGACTTGGCGGCGTACTTGGCGCCCTGGATGGCGACCTGGGCCACGCCGGGCAGGTTGTCGAGGGCGATCATGTCGCCCACCACGAACACCTCGGGGTGGCCCGGGCAGGGTCAGGTCGGGGTTGACGCCGATCCGGCCGGCCCGGTCGAGCGGGGCGCCGGTCTGCGCGGCGAGTGTCTTGCCGAGCGCGCTGGCCTGCACGCCGGCGGCCCAGATCTTGGTGACGGCGAGTGATGTGCTCGGTGCGGCCGTCCTTGAAGGCCACCTCGATGCCGCGCTCGTCGAGATCGGTGACCATCGCGCCGAGCATCACCTCGACGCCGAGCTTCTCGAGGGCCTTCTTGGTGTGCTCGCCCAGCTTGGCGCCGAACGGCGGCAGCACCTGCGGGCGCGGCGTCGAGCAGGATCACCCGCGCCTGACGGGTGTTGATCGCCCGGAAGTCGCGCTTGAGCGTGCGGTGGGCGAGCTCGGCGATCTGGCCGGCCATCTCCACGCCGGTCGGGCCTGCGCCGACCACCACGAAGGTGAGCAGGTGGTCGATGTTCTCGCCGCGGCTGGCGCCGAGCTCGGCCATCTCGAACGCGCCGAAGATGCGGCCGCGCAGCTCGAGGGCGTCGTCGATGCTCTTCATGCCGGGGGCGTCCTCGGCGAAGTGGTCGTTGCCGAAGTAGGACTGGGCCGCGCCGGCGGCGACGAGCAGCGAGTCGTACGGCGTCACGGTCTTGCGGCCGAGCACGTCGGAGGTCACGGTGCGCGCCTCGAGGTCGACGTCGATCACCTCGCCGAGCAGCACCGTGGCGTTCTCCTGGCGGCTGAGGATCTCGCGCGTCGACGGCGCGATCTCGCCCTGGGACAAGATGCCGGTCGCGACCTGGTAGAGCAGCGGCTGGAACAGGTGGTGGCTGGTCCTGGCGACCAGCGTGATGTCGACGTCGGCCCGCTTGAGGGCCTTGGTCCCGAACAGTCCTCCGAAGCCGGACCCGATGACCACCACACGGTGCCGGGTGCCTGACGCTGGGCTGTGAGCCATGCCCTCTCCTCGACGACGGATCTGCGGGGACCTCTTCCACTCCCGATCTTCCTCCCTCCCGGCGCCGGGCGCCCAACCGGTGTCCACGTCTCTGTTCTCACGCCGTGAGCGGGAATAGCAGGGGTACGGCGAGCAGCACGAACGACGCGATTTCTTCGACATTCCTCGGCGTGCCGCCGCGCATACCACCCGAAAATGTCCGTTCGGCCGATACAAAGGTCACCAGGGAACGTGTTTGATCTGGTTTTCCACGGGGTACGAGAGCCAGAGATTGGCGTTCCCCCTCCCGCCCTGGAGTCCGCATGCCCCTGAACCGTCCTGCCCAGGCTTTGACGCCTGGGCCGAGAGGCGTCTCCGACGCCCGGCGGTGGGCTGCCCAGGTGCTGACCGAGATCGACCGTCCCGAGCTGGTCGAGTCGGCCTCCATCAGCGTCTCCGAGGTGATCACCAACGCGCTGCTGCACGCCGAGCAGCCGGTGAGCGTGCGGCTGCGCGGCACCCGCGAGCACCCTCGCATCGAGGTGCGCGACGGTTCGCGCCACCCGCCGGACCTCCCCGACCTCGACGGCAACCCCGAGGACGACCTCCTGCTGACCTTCGGCCGCGGCCTGTCCATCGTCGCCCGGGTCTCGAGCGCGTGGGGCGCCGACATCGACGAAGAGGGCAAGATCGTCTGGTTCGTGCCGCGCGTCGAGCTCGCCGAGGGCCGCGGGGTCCAGGGCATCATCACCGAGCTCCAGCCTCTCCAGCGTGAGGATCCTCCGCTCGTCGACGACCCCGTCGACGTCACCCTGATCGGCCTGCCGCTGCCGGAGATGAAGTCCAACCGGATGCACCTGCGCGAGCTGCGTCGCGAGCTGCGGCTGCTGGCGATGGGCCACGAGGCCAACTACCCGCTGGCGGCCTCGCTGTCCCGCTTCTTCGCCGAGCTCGACGCGACCTTCTGGCGGGGGCTGCGCGACGAGCGTCTCTCCACTGCCCTGCTCGACGAGGACGACGAGCTCGACCTGACCATCACCGTGCCGCGCGCTGCCGGCGACGACTTCCAGCGTTTCATCGAGCTGCTCGAGCTGGCCGACGCCTTCTGCCGCCAGGAGCGGCTGCTGACCTTGGCGCGCACCCCCGAGCAGGTCGCCTTCCAGACCTGGATGTTCGGCGAGTTCGTGCGGCAGACCCATGGCGCCGACGCACTTCCCTGGAGACCGCCGGGGCCGGCAGTGAGCCGGCACCAGAGCGTTTCGTGACCCGGTCATGACCAAGGCTCGACCGGGCCTTCCTCTGTTGCTGGCCGTAGCGGTGGGCGGCGCTCTGGGCGGGACATTGCGCTGGTGGCTGGGCGATGTGGTGCCCGACGGCGACGGCTTCCCGTGGACCACCTTCGCCATCAACGTCACCGGCTCGCTGGGCCTCGCCGCCCTGCCCGCACTGGCGGCCGTACGCCGCCGGCCGCTGCTCGCGGTGGGACTGGGGCCAGGCGTCCTCGGCGGCTACACCACCTTGTCGACGTACGCCGACCAGGGGCGCGCGCTGCTCGCCGACGGTCGCGCGGGCCTCGCGGCGGCGTACCTGGCCGGCACCCTGGCGGTCTGCCTGCTGGCCGTCTCGCTCGCCGGCCGGTGGACCTCACAGCCGGATCGGCTGGTCTTCGACGCCGAGGACGGCAACGAGTGACGCCCCTGCTCGTCGCGCTCGGCGCGGCTGTCGGAGCCGTGGTGCGCTTCTGGGTCGGACACCACCTCGACGGTCGTACCCCGTGGGGCACGCTGCTGGTCAACGTGGCCGGCTCGTTCGTCCTCGGCCTGGTGGTCGGTGCGAACCCCTCGCCGGACGCGCTCGCCTTGCTCGGCACCGGCTTCTGCGGCGGCCTGACCACCTACTCCGCCTTCGCCGTGCGGACCCGCGACCAGGCGCACAGCCGCGGGGCCGCCGCTGGGGCGGCGTACGCCGTCGCGACCGTGGTGCTCGCCGTCGCTGCCTGCGCGCTCGGGTTCGCGGCTCGTCTGGTTTCGAGGCCGGCCGGCCGTCGAAACCGGCGCTGGGTGGGCAAGCTCGCGTCAGCGCCGGGTTTGCGCACGTCAAGCGCGCCTGTCGGCGAGCGCGGTGGGTCAGGCGTAGCCGAGGTCGTGCAGGCGGGCGTCGTCGATGCCGAAGTGGTGGGCGACCTCGTGGACGACGGTGATCCGCACCTCCTCGACGAGGTCGTCGAGGTCTTCGCACATGTCGAGCAGCGGCTTGCGGAAGATGAAGATGCGGTCGGGCAGGCCGGTGTGGTTGGCGATGCGGTCGGGCAGCGCGACACCGTCGTAGAGGCCGAGCAGGGTGGGGTCGTCGGGCGGCGCGTCGTCCTCGACGAGCACGACGACGTTCTGGATCAAGATGGCGATCTCGTCGGGGATCTCGTCGAGGGCCTCACCCACGAGCTCCTCGAACTCCTCGCGCCCCAGCTCGACCGGCATGGCCCCATCGTCGCCGATCAGCGGTCGCGATGGGGCGTGGGGGACGCACGAACGCCCGGACCTGGTGGTCCGGGCGTTGATGTGTTGCTGCGACCCCGACGGGACTCGAACCCGCGGCCTCCGCCGTGACAGGGCGGCGCGCTAACCAACTGCGCTACGGGGCCTGGCGTTGCACTTGAAGCGGGTGGAACTCTAACCCATGCGCGAAGACGCCTCCCAATCGTCGCCATCGCGATGGTCGACGGCGGGACGCCCGCCCCGATAGAGTACGACGACCGATGCGCATCACGGAACAGGGTGCATCATGCGCAACAAGACCGCAGTAGCCGCGACGACGATCCGCCTGCTCGAGCACGCTCGCTACGAGGTGCTCCCCACGGCCACGATCGAGGACAAGCTCCTCGAGCACGTCCCCGTCGACCGCACCCTCACCGTCACCGCCTCGCCGAGCAAGGGGCTGGAGCCGACGCTCGACCTGACCGAGCGGCTGACCGGTCACGGCTACGTCGCCGTGCCCCACCTCGCCGCCCGGATGGTGCGCGACAAGGCCGAGCTGAGCGAGATCTGCGAGCGGCTGACCGGCAAGGGCATCACCCGGGTCTTCGTGCCCGGCGGCGACGCCGACCCGCCCGGTGCCTACCCCGACGCCCTCAGCATGCTCGAGGACCTCAAGGAGCTGGGCAGCCCGTTCCCCCACGTCGGCATCACCGGATACCCGGAGTCCCACCCGACCATCGACGACGACCTGACCATCCAGTCGATGTGGGACAAGCGCCGCTACGCCACCCACGTGGTCAGCAACCTGACCTTCGACCCGCAGGTGCTGACCAAGTGGGTCCGGCGGATGAGGAAGCGCGGCATCACCATGCCGCTGCTGCTCGGGCTGCCGGGGCCGGTCGACCGCACCAAGCTGCTGACGATGGCCGGCAAGATCGGCGTCGGCGAGTCGACGCGCTTCCTGGTCAAGCACAAGGGCACCTTCGCGCGGCTGGCCGCGCCCGGTGGCTTCACCGGCGAGAAGTTCCTGCAGAAGTGCGCCGCCGAGCTCTCCGCGCCCGAGATGGGCGTCGAAGGCGTGCACGTGTTCACCTTCAACCAGGTCGCCGAGACCGAGAGGTGGCGCACCGAGCTGCTCGACCAGCTGGGGTCGAAGCGCTGAGGGTACGGCGACCCCTAGTCGTCGACGTGGAAGATGTCGCGGCTGTAGACCTTGTCGGCGACGTCGGTCAGCTCGGCGGTCTGCCGGTTGGCCACGATCACGTCGACGGCGCGCTTGAACTCCTCGAGGTCCTCGACCACACGGAGTCCGTCGAACTCGGCAGCCTCGAGAGCCGGCTCGTAGACCAGGATCTCGACGCCCTCCTCGCGGAGCCGGTCGACGATGCCGAGGATGCTGGAGGAGCGGAAGTTGTCGGAACCGTCCTTCATGACCAGCCGGTAGATCCCCACCCGACGGGGCTGGAGGTCCATGACGCGCGCCGCGACGAAGTCCTTGCGGGTGTCGTTGGAGTCGACGATCGCCTCGATCAGCCGCTGGGGGACGTCGTCGTAGTTGGCGAGCAGCTGTCGGGTGTCCTTGGGCAGGCAGTAGCCGCCGTAGCCGAACGACGGGTTGTTGTAGCCGAGGCCGATCCGGGGCTCCAGGCTCACCCCGTCGATGATCTCCCGCGGGTCGAGGCCGTGCTGGGCGGCGAAGGTGTCGAGCTCGTTGAAGAACGCCACCCGCATCGCCAGGTAGGTGTTGGAGAACAGCTTGATCGCCTCGGCCTCGGTCGAACCGACGACCTGGACCGGGCTGTCCTGCAACGCCGTGCCCGCCAGCAACAGGTCGGCGAAGACCTTGGCCTCCACCGTCGCGTCGCCGACGATGATCCGGCTCGGGTAGAGGTTGTCGTGGAGCGCATGTCCCTCGCGCAGGAACTCCGGCGAGAACAGCACCTGCCTGCCGTGCTCGTTGGTCATCCGCTCGCAGAACCCGACCGGAACCGTGGACTTCACCACGGGTACGGCGTTGGGTGCGACCTCGACGACGGTGCGGATCACGGACTCGACCGACGAGGTGTCGAAGGCGAGCGTGTTGGGGTCGTAGTCGGTCGGCGTCGCGATGACCACGAAGTCGGCGGTCCGGTAGGCCTCTTCGGCATCGAGCGTGGCTCGCAGGTCCAGCTCCTCGGTCGCCAGGAAGTGCGCGAGCTCGGGGTCGTGGAACGGGCTCTCGCGCCGGTTGACGACATCGACGCGCTCGGCGAGCACGTCGACGGCCACGACCTCGTTGTGCCGAGCCAGGATCGCTGCGTTGGCCAGACCGACGTAGCCCAGGCCCGCGATTGCGATTCTCACTGGCACGAGGTTACGGCACGGGCTGCGCTCAGACCGTCGGCGACGAGGCCTTCCAGCAGACCCGAGATGGCTGCCTCCAGGCGACCGGTGCCGGTCGGCACGACGGTCAGAGGCAGCCCGATGCGGTCGGCGGCCCGCTGGGCGAGGGTGCGCAGCTCGGCGTCCGGCTCCTGGGCGAGCCACACCGCTCGCGTGTAGTGGCGGAAGTAGTCGTCGCGCAGCTCGGGCCAGCGGTCCAGGCCGAGCTCGCGCACGACGGTGCGCTCGAAGGAGCGGACCAGGAAGTCGGTGAGCAGGTAGGTGCCGGGCTCGGCGTCCAGCTGCGCCGACAGGTCGGACTCCCCCGCGAACAGGTCGTAGCAGTGCAGGCCGGGCAACCGCCGCAGCCCGAGCTCCTCGCAGACCTGGTCGAGGGCGCCGTACGTCCCGCAGTCGGCGTAGCCAACGGCGACGCCGGCGTAGTCGGCAGCCAGGGACGTCGCCAGCCGGCGCACCTCGTCGGCGATCAGGTGCGGCTGGTTGTGCAGCAACGGCGGGAGCGGGTGTACGTCGACCGGCCACCCGCGGCGCGCGACGACCTGCGCGGCGGGTTGGGCCAGCGCACCGCATGCGACGAGGGCGATCCGCCGGGGCCGGTCAGCTCGGGAAGGCGAGGAGGTCGACGAACCGGTCGTTGAAGTCCGTCCGGTCGGAGAGCTCGACATAGGTCACCTCCTCGAGCAGCGCCAGGGCGCCGGCGCGTTCGCGAATCGACAGCAGAGCCATCTTCGCGCCCTCGCCCGCGACGTTGCCGGCCGCGACGATGCGCAGCACCGGCAGCTTGGGCACCAGCCCGATGCGGACGGCGGACGCCGCCGAGAGGTAGCTGCCGAAGGACCCGGCGAGCAGCACCTGCTGGATGTCTGGGGGCTCGAGGCCGAGCTGCTCCATCAGCAGGGTCCAGCCGGTCGAGATGGCCGCCTTGGCGAACTGCAGCTCACGTACGTCGCGCTGGGAGAGCACGACGGACTCGGAGGGGTCACTGTCGGGTCGCTCGCGGTGGAGCACGAAGACGCGCTCCTGGCCGATGTAGGTGAGCCGGTCGGCGAGACCCGGCGCGACCTCCTTGGCGACCTCGTCGGTGGCGTAGCGACCGCTGGCGTCGAGCAGGCCGGCCTTGACCAGCTCGGCGACCGCGTCGACCAGCCCGGAGCCGCACAGGCCGCGCGGTTCGACGTCACCGATCACGCCCAGCTCGACGTCGGACGACCCGTCGGTGGGTCAGCTTGACGACCTCGATGGCTCCGTCGGCTGCGCGCATGCCGCACCGGATCGCGCCGCCCTCGAACGCCGGCCCGGCGGGCGCCGCCGTGGACAGGATCCGCTCGCCGTCGCTGAGCACGATCTCGCAGTTGGTGCCGACGTCGATGAACAGCCGGACCCGCTTGTCGCGGTCCATGCCGGTGGCCAGCATGCCGGCCACGATGTCGCCGCCCACGTAGGCGCCCAGGGCCGGGAACAACGCGACCCGCGCTCCGCGGGTGGAGCTCGAGGCCGATCTCGCTCGCCAGCACGACAGGGGGCGTGGCGGTCGTCTGCACGAACGGCGCCACCCCGAGTGGCTCGGGGTCGATCCCGAGCAGCAGCGCGGTCATCGTGGCGTTGCCGGCCAGCGCCGCCTCGTAGACGTGGAGCCGGTCGACACCGCCCTCACGGCAGACCTGCTCCGCCAGTGTCGACAGGGTCTGGGCGGCCGCCTCCTGCAGCCGGCCCAGCGCCGCAGGGTCGAGCATCGTCGCGCTGATCCGGGAGATCACGTCGCCGCCGAAGGGCTGCTGCTTGTTGAGCATCGACGCCACGGCCACCGGGGTGCCGGTGACCAGGTCGAGCAGGGTGGCCACCACCGTGGTGGTGCCCAGGTCGAAGGCGATCGCGTAGCGGACGCCGGTGGTGTCGCCGGGCTCGACGTCGATGAGTGCCTCGTCGACGATCACCGCGGTCACCTTGAAGTCGGCCTCGCGCAGCACCTTCGGCAGTCGGCGCAGGACGTGGAGGTCGGGCACCGGCTCGAGGTCGTCGATGGCGTCGAGCAGCCGCACCAGGTCGGGACGCTGGTCCTCCAGCGTCGGCTCGGTCAGCTCGACGTAGCGCTTCTGGACCGCGGGTCGCAGGATCACCTGCCGGCCGACGCCAACGGTCGCGGCCTTGGGGCGCGTGACGAGCGGGGGTACGACGACGTCGTGGTCGCGGGTCGCCTGCACCAGGCAGGCCAGCCGCCAGCCCGCGCCGAGCTCGGCGGGGTTGAAGGTGCGTGCGTCGTGCCGCGTGACCGGCGTGGCCGGCTCGACCCGCACCTTGCACTTGTGGCACGTGCCGTGGCCACCACACGTGGAGTCGATGGCGATGCCGTTCCACGACGCGGAGTCGAAGACGCTCACACCCGGCGGCACACGCACGCTGCGCTGGGTGGGCGGCGCCTCCTTGTCCTCGACGGTGAACGACAGCTGCACGCGACCGGTGCCGTCGTGGACCGCGGGCTCGGCGCCGCGAGGAGCGAGCAGCCCCTCGCGACGGATGGCTTCGAGCGGGTACTCGAGCTCCCCGGGCTCGTCGCCGAGGTCGTCATGGGGTCATGACGTGAGGTCATACCGCGGCGGCCTGCCCAGCTGATTGTCCGGCAGCTTGACGGGCTCGGTGGGCGGAGATCCAGGCCATGCCCCAGTCGTCGTGGTTGAGGAACACGTCGGCTGCCTTGACGGCCTCCACGACCTGCGGCGTCCGGGCGTCCATGATCGCGCTGGTCAGACCGGAGGTCATGGCCATCGGCAGCCACACGGAGTTGAGGGTGTGGCGGGCGGGCATGCCGAAGGACACGTTGGACGCGCCACACGTCATGTTCACGCCGAAGCTCGTCGCGGATCCGCCGCATGCACTCCATCGTCACCAGCGAGGTGCCGGTGTCGGCCCCGATCGGCATGGCCAGCGGGTCGATGACGATGTCGGCCTGGGCGATGCCGTACTCCTGGGTGGCGACGCGGATGATCTTCTCCGTCAGCACCAGGCGCTTGTCGGCCTCCATCGGGATCTCGTCGTGGTCGTTGGGCAGCGCGATGATCGCGGCGTCGTACTTCTTGACGAGCGGCAGGATCGCCGCCATCCGGTCGTCCTCGGCGGTGATCGAGTTGACCAGCGCGCGGCCCTGGTAGACCGCGAGCCCGGCCTCGAGGGCCTCCACGACCGAGGAGTCGATGCAGATCGGCAGGTCGGTCAGCGACTGCACCATCTGGATCGCCTTGGCCAACAGGTCGGGCTCGTCGGTGAGCGGCACGCCCATGTTGATGTCGAGCACGTCGGCACCGCCCTCGACCTGGGCCTTGACGTCACGCTCGATGGCCGAGAAGTCGCCGGCGCGCAGCTGCTCCTGGAAGATCCGCCGGCCGGTCGGGTTGATGCGCTCACCGATGATGCAGAACCGGTGGCCGTGGCCGAGGACGACCTCCTTGGTGGCGCTGCGGAGCTTGGTCTCCAGCGGCTCCGCGGTGGGCCGTCATGCGAGCACCTTGGCCCGGCGCTTCTGGAGGAGGTCCTTGGCCTTCTTGACCGTCGCGGACGCGTCGGCGGCGTAGCCGTCGGCGCCGACGGCGTCGGCGTACTCCTGGGTGACTGGAGCACCGCCGACCATCATGACGACCTGGTCGCGCAGGCCGGCCTTCTCCAGGGCGTTGATGTTGGCCTTGAACATCGGCATCGTCGTGGTCAGGAACGCCGAGAAGCCCACGATGTCGGGCTGGTGCTCCTCGATGGCCGACACGAACTTCTCGGGCGCCACCTGGACGCCGAGGTCGATGACCTCGAAGCCGGCGCCCTCGAGCATGATGTTGACGAGGTTCTTGCCGATGTCGTGGACGTCGCCCTTGACGGTGCCCATCAAGAACTTGCCGACGGTCTCGACGCCGGTCTCGGCCAGCAACGGCGGAGCCGCTCCATCGCACCGGCCATCGCCCTGCCGGCGATCAGCATCTCTGGCACGAATCACCGCGTTCGAAGCGCGCGCCGACCTCCTCGAGCGAGGGATCAGCGCGTCGAAGAGCAGCGTCTGCGGCTCCATGCCCAGCGCCAGTCCCTCCTGGGTCAGCTCGAGCACCCGCGGGGCGTTGCCCACCAGGGTCTCGTCGTAGAGCCCTTGTGATCTCGTCGGGAGTGCTCATGCGACGCCTTTCGTGTGCGTGTTGGTGAGGGTAGGTCCGTGCAGCACCGACTCGAGCGCGGCGGCCCGG
>CAVWXS010000041.1:0-155412 GCA_963758885.1 uncultured Actinomycetota bacterium | reverse complement strand
CGGGCTCGTGGTGCGCGGCATCCCCGACGCTGTCTGGGTGAACATGCAGGGTCTCAGATTCCACAACGAGAACCTCACGGGTGGGGCATCGGGGAGCCGGGCCGTCATGGCGCAGGAGCCGGCGGAATGCTGGTCCATCATTGACAGCACCATGGCTGGTGGCCTCACGGTGAGCTACTCCGACGATTACGTACCCGGCACCTCAAACAAGGACCCTGAGAAGGTCCAGGCGCTCCTGGAAAGCCTCGCCGCACATCAAGCAGGCACTTTCGCTGGGCCAAGCCGGGCGAGCAGTTGGCCGCGCCCGCCACGACCTTCGTGGAGACGCTCAGCCGTTACAACCGCGCCATCGACGACGGCCTGAACGCACGACCCGGCCTGCCAGCGTCCGCTCAAGGGGAGAAAGAAAAACACCGCCGTGCCGCCCTTTCTACGCTCTGCATTACGTGCCGCTGGCCCGCAAGAACTTTGGTGGCGTCAAGACCAACCTGCGCTGCCAGGTACTGGATCAGCACTACGAGCCTATTCCGGGACTGTATGCCGCGGGAGAGCTTACGGGCATGGCCGGAGGGCACATTAACGGCAAGGCGGGACTGGAAGGCACGATGCTGGGCCCGGCGCTGTTCAGTGGTCGGGTCGCCGGAGCCTGGGCTGCCTGCGAAGCAGGCTACGGCAAGGGATTCGTCGGCAAGGCAGACCACCGGTAGGCCTGCCAGGCATCTATTGATGTCCTCGCAGTACCAGGGAGGAAGGGGGCATGAAGGTTCGGTTCGGGTTCACGTGTCGAGGCCAGGCAGACTTGACACTCGACGCCTTCCCGCAGTTAGTAGATGACCTCGAACGACTGGGGTTCGATTCGCTCTGGCTCCCCGAGCATATGCTCAACGGCCCCTTTGATCCCCTCGTCGGCCTGGCGCATGCCGCCGCACGCACGACGCGACTGAAGCTCGGTGCCTACCTGATCGTGCCGGGGCGCAACCCGGTGCGGCTGGCGCGTGAACTCGCGAATCTGGATCGGCTGAGCGGTGGGCGGTTGCTACTCATCATGGTCCTGGGCCAGCCCAACACCTCGGAGTTGCTGGCCCAGCACGTTAGCAAAGCCGAACGCGGCGCGCTCCTGGAGGAGGTGCTCCCCTTGCTGCGGCGCTTGTGGAGTGGCGAGGTCGTCCATCACGACGGCCCGCGCTATCAGCTGCGTGACGCCCGGCTCTCTCCAACGCCCGTGCAAATGCCACTGGAGATGTGGTTGGGTGGGCAGGTGCCGGAGGCGTTGCGGCGCGCCGGACGCCTGGGCGACGGGTGGATTCCCGGCCTGCTCACGCCCGCCGAGGCCGCGGCGAAACGCCAGCGCGTCGAAGCCGCAGCGGCCGCAGCCGGGCGCACCATCGACCCGGAACACTTTGGCGTGAACCTCACCTACAGCCGTGGCCCTTTGCCCGTGGCAGCGGTCGAACAGTTACGCCGTCGTCGTCCAGACCTCGACCCCGCGGACTTCATCCCGCAGAGCCGCAGGGCCTTGCACGAACGGGTCGACGCATGGCTGGCCGTCGGGTTTTCGAAATTCCTCCTGCGGCCAGCGGTGCCCCCCACGGACTGGACGGCTGAACTGGAGACCCTGGCTGCGGACATCCTGGAGCGCCAGACCTGACAGCGCCTTGGGCTTCCTCGCCGCCTCTAGGTGCTATTTTGCCTCTACGAGGTAGGGATGCACTCATCCTCGTCTCGGGTCCGTCTCCCAGGTGATCAGCATCTCATGCGCGCCTCCTGACGCCAGAGGGGACGAAAGTCCTCGGGACTCGGCGCAAACAGCTCGGAGAAGCGCTCTTCGATGAGCACCAGGTTGGCGTCGATGCCGGAGTGCGGCTGGACATAGGCGTACGGCGACCCGAACAGCTCGCGGGCGTGCTCGGCCGCCACGGACTCGACGGTGTCGACGTTCTGGCAGCCGGCGTAGAACCGGTGGCCGACGGTGCCCTCGGCGTACTTGTCGCTGAACCAGGTGCCCATCGTCAGCAGCACGGCCGGCGAGGCGTAGTTCTCACTGGCGATCAGCTTCAGCGACGCCCGCTGGTCGGTCAGCTCCTGGCGGGTCGCATCGGCGATCCGGGGTTCGACCGACCCGATCATCTCGAGGATGGCGTCGTAGGCGCTGGAGGCGGTCTTGGCGAGAGCATCGGGTGTGAGGCCGGTCATGGCGCACACCCTAAGGGCGCTGGGCCTCGGGGCAAGAGGGGTCGTCCGCGGTACGTCGAGAGCCACGGTGGCCAGGCTCACGTTGCCAACGTAACAACGACGTAGGGATCTCAACAGATGGACAAGCGTCTCACATCACGGGATTTCGCCTTGTGAGAAGGGCGTCCAGTCCCTGAGACTTCTTGACATGAGCATCGCCGCCACCCACAAGTTCCTCGTGGTACGCCGCCACGTGGACTTGGGGCGTACGCGCAGCGCGATGTGTTGGCCTCGCTGAAACAAGCCGCCCCTTCCGCGCCCAATGTTGCGCGCGGCCCGTCAGCGAACAAGGACCTCGTCCCGTGCCAGACCTTCGTTTCCAGTCCCAGCCGGCTCGTCACACCGAGATCCCGCGCCCCAAGCGCGCTGAGGGCCAGTGGTCGCTCGGCTACACCGAGCCTCTGAACAAGAACGAGCAGTCCAAGAAGGACGACGACCCGCTCAACGTCCGCGACCGGATCCTCCACATCTACTCCAAGCGGGGCTTCGACTCGATCGACCCGGCCGACCTGCGCGGGCGCTTCCGCTGGATGGGTCTCTACACCCAGCGCAAGCCCGGCATCGACGGAGGCAAGACCGCGGTGCTCGAGGAGGAGGAGCTCGACGACCGCTACTTCATGATGCGGGTCCGCTCCGACGGCCGGCTGCTGCCGGCGCAGGCCGTGCGCGCGCTGGGCAGCATCGGCGTCGACTTCGCCCGCGACACCGCCGACGTCACCGACCGCGAGAACATCCAGTACCACTGGATCCGCATCGAGGACGTCCCCGAGATCTGGGGCCGCCTCGACGCCGCCGGGCTCAGCAGCGTCGAGGCCTGCGGCGACTCACCGCGCCCGTTCCTCGGCTCGCCGGTCGCCGGCGTCGCGAAGGACGAGATCATCGACGGCTCGTGGGCGCTGGAGGAGATCCACCGCCGCTACATCGGCGACCCGCGCTTCTCCAACCTGCCGCGCAAGTTCAAGACGGCCGTGACCGGCCACCCGAGCCACGACGTGTCCCCCGAGACCAACGACGTGGCGTTCGTCGGCACGGTGCACCCCGAGCGCGGCCCGGGCTTCGACCTGTGGGTCGGCGGCGGGCTGTCCACCAACCCCATGCTGGCCCAGCGTGCCGGCGTCTGGATCCCGCTCGAGGAGGTGCCCGACGTCTGGGAGGCCGTCGCGTCGGTCTTCCGCGACTACGGCTACCGCCGGCTGCGCTCGCGCGCCCGCCTGAAGTTCCTGGTCGCCGACTGGGGCATCGACAAGTTCCGCGAGGTCCTCGAGAACGAGTACCTCGGCCGCCCCCTGGTCCGCACGCCCTCGCCGCCCTCACCCGTGGGCCATCGCGACCACGTCGGCGTGCACGAGCAGAACGACGGCGACCTCTATGTCGGCGTCGCCCCGACGGCCGGCCGGGTCTCCGGCACCGTCCTGCTCCAGCTGGCCGACCTGATGGACGAGTACGCCGTCCGCGGCGCGCGGCTGACGCCGTACCAGAAGATCGTGCTGATCGGCGTCAAGCCCGAGGCCGTCGACCCGCTGCTGCGCAGGCTCGACGAGATCGGCCTGTCGGCCCGCCCGTCACCGTGGCGGCAGAACACCATGGCCTGCACCGGCATCGAGTTCTGCAAGCTCGCCATCGTCGACACCAAGGACCGCGCCCGCGACCTGGTCGCCGAGCTCGAGCGCCGCTTCCCCGACCTCGACACCCCGATCACCGTCAACGTCAACGGCTGCCCCAACGCCTGCGCCCGCACGCAGTGCGCCGACATCGGCCTCAAGGGCCAGCTGGTCCTCGACGACCATGGCAACCAGGTCGAGGGCTTCCAGGTCCACCTCGGCGGAGCGACCGGGCTCAACGCGAACTTCGGCCGCAAGCTGCGGGCTCACAAGGTGACCAGCGCCGAGCTCGACGACTACATCACGGCCGTCGTCACGGCGTACCTCCAGGAGCGCGAGCGAGGGCGAGTCCTTCGCCACCTGGGTGGTCCGCGCCGATGAGGCCGTCCTCAGAGGCGAACGCCGGCTGGAGGCCGTCTCATGAGCCGCCACGCCAGCCCGTACCACTGCCCCTACTGCGGCGAGCAGGACCTGTTCCCGCGCGAGGACGGGTGGGAGTGCCGCGCCTGCCTGCGGGCGTTCGCGGTCACCTTCCTCGGCCAGGTCGCGCGGCCCGAGGGTGTGCCGTCACCGGTGAGCCCGGGAGCGGGCTCATGACCACCGCGACCACCAAGCAGGCCCGGGACTTCCGCGGCACCCACACCGAGGGCCGCAGCCCCGAGGAGCTGCGCGACCTGGTGTCCCACGTCGGTGCCGAGCTGGAGCTTGCGCCGGCCGAGCACATCATCGAGTGGGCCGTCGCGACCTTCGGCAAGCGCTTCTGCATCACCTCCTCGATGGGCGACGCCGTGCTGGCCCACCTCGCCGGCAAGGTCGCGCCCGGGGTCGACGTGGTCTTCCTCGACACCGGCTACCACTTCGTCGAGACGATCGGCACCCGCGACGCCGTCGAGGCGACCATGCCGGTCAACCTGCTGACCATCACGCCCGTGCAGTCGGTCGCCGAGCAGGACGCGACCCACGGCAAGGACCTCTACAAGACCAACCCCGACCTGTGCTGCCAGCTGCGCAAGGTGCAGCCGCTGGTCGACGCCCTCGCCGGGTACGACGCGTGGGCGACCGGTCTGCGCCGCGCCGAGACCCACAACCGGGTCATCGCCCCCGTCGTCGGCTGGGACGCCCGCAAGGGCAAGGTCAAGGTCTCCCCGCTGGCGCGCTGGAGCGACGACGACGTCGAGCGCTACATCGCCGAGCACGGCGTCCTGGTCAACCCCCTGGTCTACGACGGCTACCCCTCCATCGGCTGCGCACCCTGCACCCGGCGGGTGGCGCCCGGCGACGACCCGCGCAGCGGTCGATGGGCCGGCACCAACAAGACCGAGTGCGGGATCCACCGATGACCCGCCCGCCGCACGTCCACCTGCTCGACACCGTCGTCGAGCGACCCACCCGAAACAACCCGTTGACGACCGAGAGGAGGCCCCACTGATGGCCGCTCCCGCTCTGGTGGCCCTGGCTCATGGCAGCCGGGACCCCCGCTCCGCCGCCACCATCAACGCCCTCGTCGCGGAGGTGCGCTCGTTGCGCCCCGACCTGAAGATCGAGCGCGCGTTCCTCGACCTGGCCAAGCCGTCGCTCGAGACCACGATCGCCCGGCTGGCCCGCAAGCACGACGAGATCGTCGTGGTCCCGCTGCTGCTCACCGAGGCCTACCACGCCAAGGTCGATGTCCCGTCGGCCATCGCGGCCGCGCAGGCACGGCACCCCGAGGTGCAGATCCGCGCGACGCCGATCCTCGGCCTCGAGCCCCGCTTCCTCGAGGTCCTCGACCTGCGGATGCGCGAGGCCCTGCGGGGCGCACGCGCCCGCGAGCTCGACGCGCTCGTCCTGGCCGCCGCCGGCTCCAGCGACCCGCTCGCCAACCAGTCCGTCGCGCGGCTGGCCCGCCTGTGGGGCACCCACCACAAGCTCCCCGTCACCGCCGCGTTCGCCTCGTCGGCCCCACCGGCCACGGGTGAGGCCGTGCGTGCGTTCCGCAAGGAGGGCCGCCGCCACATCGCGGTCGCCTCGCTCTTCCTGGCGCCCGGCTTCCTGCCCGACCGGGCCGCCGAGCTGGCCCTCGAGGCCGGTGCCGTCGCCGTCTCCGAGCCCCTCGGCGCCCACCCCGAGATCGCCCGCACCGTCTTGGCCCGCTACGCCGTGGGTGCTGTCGAGCTGGTCCCCGTCTAACGCCGAGTCGGCGCAGATCGCCCTCGCACACCCGCCGAGTCGGCGCAGATCGCCCTCCGCGCAGGACGATCTTGCGCCGACTCGGCGCCATGTTCGAGGGCGATCTGCGCCGACTCGGCGTGGGTACGGTGACCCGGTGAGCCTGGAACTCGACCTGGAGACGGCAGGCGTCGCAGCGGTGAGCGCGGCGATGGCCTCGGGAGCGACGACGAGCGCGGAGCTCGTCGAGGCGTACGTCGACCGCATCGCCGCGCTGAGCTCCGGTGGACCTGCGGTCAACGCGGTGCGGTGCCTGGCGCCGGACGCCCACGATCGAGCCGAGGCGCTGGACACCGAACGACGTGACGGCCAGGTGCGGGGCCCGCTGCACGGCGTACCCGTGCTCATCAAGGACAACATCGACATCGCCGGGCTGCCCACGACGGCGGGCGCGCTCGCGCTCGAGCACTCCGTGCCCGACAAGGACGCCGACCTGGTGGTCCGGCTGCGGGAGGCCGGCGCGGTGGTGATCGGCAAGACCAACCTGACCGAGCTGGCCAACTTCATGGCCGAGGAGATGCCGAGCGGCTACTCCTCGCTCGGCGGCCAGGTGCTCAACCCCTACGACGTCAGCCGCACGCCCAGCGGGTCGAGCTCGGGCAGCGGGACGGCCGCGGCGCTCGGACTGGCCACGGTCACGGTCGGCACCGAGACCGACGGGTCCATCCTCAGCCCGTCGTGCGCGCAGAGCCTGGTCGGCCTCAAGCCGACCCTGGGCCTGGTGCCCGGCAGCGGCATCCTCCCGATCGCGACCAGCCAGGACTGCGCCGGGCCGATGTGCCGCACCGTCGCCGACGCGGCCGCGCTGCTCGGTGTGCTGACCGGGGAGACGTACGGCGAGGGGTCGGGCCCCGACACCCTGCGCGAGCGTCCGCCTCGCCGTGCCGCCCGAGCCCGACGACCTGCACGCCGATGATGCCGAGGTGTTCCGCGCGGCGCTCGACGTGCTGCGCGACCGCGGTGCCGTCCTCGTCGAGGTTCCGGCGCTCCCGGAGACCGACGAGCTGCCGGTGTTGCACTACGAGTTCGCCCGTGACGTCGACGCCTACCTGGCCACGCTGCCCGAGGGCGCACCGATCCGCACGATGCGCGAGCTGGCCGCGTGGAACGAGGCTCACGCCGACGCAGGCGCTGAAGTTCGGCCAGGCCCACGTCGAGAAGGCGCTGGCGGTCGACCACGACGCCGAGCGGGCGGCGTACGAGGTGCATCGGGCGCGCGACCTCGCGGTTGCCGGCGAGCACGGCATCGACGCGGCGCTGCGTGCTGCCGACGCGGCCGCCGTCGTCGTACCGGGCCGGCACGGCGAGGGACATGCAGCGCGGGCCGGGTACTCCGAGCATGGTCGTGCCGGCCGGCTACCGCCGAGCCGGTCGGGCGCCTGTCGGGCTGACGTTCGTTGGGTCCGTCGCGCAGCGAGGGGCTGCTGCTGGCCCTCGGGGGCGGCGTTCGAGGAGGCGGCGAAGGTCCGCAAGCCTCCGTCCGTGGTCAACCCGTCGCTGTTTCGTCACCAGCTCGGAGCCGTCGCAGGATCGCTGGCCACTGGGTGAGCAGCGCCGCCAGGTGCGAGGTGTCCGGGAGGACATGTACGTCGGCCTGCGGCAGCCGCTCGGCCCACCAGGGCGCAGCCGCGAGCGCCTTGTCGTCGCGGTCGCCGACCCACAGGGTCGTCGGGCAGCGCACGTCGGCCACCGGTCGAAGTCCCACGGGCGGAACAGCAGCGCGGCGTCGCGGAGGTAGCCCTCCGGCTTCACCAGCGCCTCGAAGGCCAGATAGCCGACGAACTCGTCGTCGAACTCGCGGAGCAACGCAGCGTCGGCCGCCGGGAGCTCGGCCAGAAACCGCGCCGCGAGCGCCGCGTCGTCCTCGTCGTCCGGGTCGATCTTCGCGCGCCACTCCATGAACTCCGGACGCATCCGCTCGACGGCGTCCTCGACCGTGCCCTCGGTGTCGGTCACGGTGTTGCCCTGGGCAGACACCAGCGCCAGCGCGGTGACCCGCTCGGGGTACGTCGCGGCGAACGCGGCGGCGTACGATCCGCCGACCGACATCCCCAGCACCGCGACCCGCTCGATGCCCCAGAGGTCGAGCAGCTCGGCCGCGTCGTTCGCGACGGACGTGTGCGTCGAGGCCGCTGGCGTCGACGAACCGTAGCCAGGACGGTTGAAGGCGAGCAGGCGGACGCCGGCGTCGTAGGCCGCCTTGCCCCCCGTCATCGCGATCCGGCGGGTGTCGGGACAGCCGTGGAAGACCAGCACGACCGGGCCGTCGGTGCCGCCGTTCCAGTAACGCAGCGCCCGGCCGTCGGACAAGAAGACCTTCACCCGACCAGTCTCTCCAGCAGATGCTCCAGCTGGCGCGCCGGGTCGTCGGTCACACCGCCGTGGACCGGGCCGGGACGGACGACGGTGCTGCGCGGGGCCTTGAGGAAACCGAACCGAGTGCCGATCGGTTGCCGGGCAGCCTCTCCCCCGCGGTCGTCGCCGGCGCACACCCCATCGACGAAGGTCAGCGCCTCGCACACCTGGTCGACGTCGATCCGCGGATCCAGGGCGACCAGCCGCTCAGGGTCGACGCTCCACGCCGCGTGGAGGAACTCGGTCGCCTGGCAGTACAGGACCACGCCGACGTTGACGAACTCCTCACGGTCAGCCCTCGGCACACACCGGAGCACGACGTACTGGTAGGGCTGGCCCGACGGTTTCACGAGGCGCGCTCCAGCGGAAGCCACTGCCGGGTGGCCAGGCGCGCGTCGAGGAAGGAGACGTAGGCCGCCCGCAGCTCCTCGGGGGTCTCCGCCGCCGGGCACCGGCTCGAGCCAGGCGTCCGGCACGTCGGCCAGCACCTCGACGAAGACGTCGTGGCCCAGGAGGTCGCCGACCTCGGCGTCGACCTCTGGCAGCCGGCGGGCGTGGGCGCCCAGGACGTGGTCGCTGACGTCCCACGGCTGCGCGGCGAACCGCTCGGGGGCGGTCGGCCCGTTGCCCCACGCGTGGTGGAAGTACAGCGACGCGCCGTGGTCGATGACCCACACGCCGTCGTGCCAGCGCAGCAGGTTGGGGTTGCGCCAGGACCGGTCGACGTTCGCGGTGAACGCGTCGAGCCACAAGATCCGCGCGCCGACCCCGTCCGCGCCTCCCGCCAGCTCGCCGTCGTAGCCGAACGCTCCCGGCAGGAAGTCGACGCCGAGGTTGGGTCCGGGGCTGGCGTTGAGCAGGTCCTGCACCTCTTCGTCGGCCTCGTAGCGCGCGATCGCCGGGTCGAGGTCGAGCACGACCAGCCGCGGGGTCGAGAGTCCGACCCGCTGGGCCAGCCCGCTGGCGATCACCTCCGCGACGAGCACGCGGGTCCCCTGTCCAGCGCCGCGGAACTTGCAGACGTAGGTGCCGAGGTCGTCGGCCTCCACGATCCCGGGCAGGCTGCCGCCCTCTCGGAGCGGGGTGACGTAACGAGTGACGCCGACGGTCTCGAGCATCAGCGGGCATCCATCGGGGACATCTAGGTGATCGGCTCCTCGTCCAGCAGCCGCTGCCGCTCGGCCTCGACGTCGAAGTCGGCCTTCGGCCACTGCGGGTCGAGGCCGCGCAGGGTCTCCAGCAGCAGGTTTCCGACGGCCAGGTTGCGGTACCACTTCTTGTCCGCCGGGATGACCCGCCAGGGAGCGACGTCGGTGTTGTTGCGCTCCAGCGCGGTCTCGTACGCCGCCCGGTAGTCGCCCCAGCGCGCCCGCTCGGCCAGGTCGTTGGGGTTGTACTTCCAGTGCTTGGTCGGGTCGTCGAGCCGGGCCAGCAGGCGCTCCTTCTGCTCCTCGGGCGAGATGTGGAGCATGCACTTGACGATCGTGACCCCCGACTCGACCAGCTCGGCCTCGAAGTCGTTGATCGCGCCGTACCGTCGCTCGATCTCCTCGGGCGGCGCCAGCTCGCGCACCCGGGCGATCAGCACGTCCTCGTAGTGCGAGCGGTCGAAGACGCCGATGATCCCCGGGCTGGGCACCGCCTTGCGGATGCGCCAGAGGAAGTCGTGGGACAGCTCCTCCTTGGTCGGGCCCTTGAACGAAGTGATCTTGACGCCTTGGGGGTCGACCATGCCGACGGTGTCCTTGAGCGTGCCGCCCTTGCCGGAGGTGTCCATGCCCTGCAACACCAGCAGCACCGCACGCTGCCCGTCGTCCTTGCCGGCGAACAGGCGCTGCTGCAGGTCGAACAGCTCCTCCCCGATCGCCCCCAGGTCGGCCTTGCCGGACTTCTTGTCGCCGTCATAGCCGGGGGCGGCGTCGGTCTCGATGGACCGCAGGTCGACGGGTCCGGGCGGAAGACGCAGCAGGTCGGAGTAAGGGGTCGCGCTCGACATGGGCCCATCATGGCCGACCCCGGGTCAGCCGTGCGCCAGCAACCCGCGCTCGGCGTAGAGGTCACGCCCACGATCGGTCAGCTGCGTCGATCTCGTCGAAGAGGTCGGCGTCGACCCGGGTGAAGTTGAAGCAGGTCTTGCCTTGCATGCGCTTGCGCAGCTCGGGGCTGAGGCCGTCGAGCTGTCCTGGTTCGAGGTAGAGACTGAACAGGTGGTAGCTCACATAGCGCCTGCCACGCCGCACGCTCGCGAACATCTGGCCATCCGGGTACTTCTCGGTTGGCGCGCCGAGCAGCAGATAGGTGGTGGCGTCGGAGCGGCCGTCAGTCTGGGCCCGAGGCTCCTTGCGGGACCGAGCGGCGTTGGCGTCGGTCGGGTTGTCGCTCGCCCGGAAGGCCGCCTCGTGGCGCGACAGCCGCCGGGACAGCTCGTCGTAGACGACGTCGAGGTCCGGCATGCGGGCGACCCTAGTCCTCGTCGAGCTCCCCGTCAGCAGCCTCGGCACCGCCGAGCTCGTCCCTGACCACGGCGAAGGCCAGGCCGGCGGAGTACCCCTTGCGCGCCAGCATGCCCGCCAGCCGCCGCGTCGCGGTGGCCCGGTCGACACGGTGCAGCGACCGCAGCTTCTTGCGGACCAGCGCGCGGGCCGTGGCCTCCTCGTCGGCGGGATCGACCTCGTCGACGGCCTCGCGGACCACCTCGGCGTCCACGCCCTTGCGTCGCAGCTCGTCGGCGAGCGCCCGCCGGGCCAGCCCGCGGCTCGCCTGACGCGACTCCACCCACAGGCGGGCGAACGCGGCGTCGTCGATCAGCCCGACCTCGGTGAACCGGTCGAGCAGTCGGGAGGCGACGTCGTCGGGCACCCGCTTGGACCTGAGCTTGTCGGCGAGCTCGCGCCGCGTCCGCGCCCGCCCGGTCAGCTGGTCGAGCAGGATCGTGCGGGCGACCGACTCCGGGTCGGCGTCCGGACCCAGCGCAACGGGATCGGGCTGCTCGTCGGCAGAGGGATCCTCGAGGGCCGGATCCCCCCGGACCGGCCCTCGAGTCTCCTCATTGTGCGACGGTGGACGCCGCCTCGTCGCCGAGCCACGCCGAGACCCCCGCCTCGACGTTGCCGCGCCACGGTGGACATCAGAAGTCGTCGACACCCACCGGCTCGGCCGGCACCTCGGCGTCGACCTGCGGCCCGACGCCGAGCTTCTCGAGGATCTTCTTCTCCAGCTCGTTGGCGAGATCCGGGTTGTCGCGGAGGAAGGCGCGGGCGTTCTCCTTGCCCTGGCCGAGCTGGTCGCCTTCGTAGGTGAACCAGGCGCCGGCCTTGCGGACGATGCCGGCCTCGACCCCCACGTCGATCAGGCCGCCCTCGCGGCTGATGCCCTTGCCGTACATGATGTCGAACTCGGCCTGCTTGAACGGCGGGGCCACCTTGTTCTTGACGACCTTGCAGCGGGTGCGGTTGCCGACCGGCTCGGTGCCGTCCTTGAGCGTCTCGATGCGGCGCACGTCGAGGCGGACCGAGGCGTAGAACTTCAGCGCCCGCCCACCGGTGGTGGTCTCGGGCGAGCCGAACATCACGCCGATCTTCTCGCGCAGCTGGTTGATGAAGATCGCGGTGGTGCCGGCGTTGTTGAGGGCACCGGTCATCTTGCGCAGCGCCTGGGACATCAGGCGGGCCTGGAGGCCGACGTGGCTGTCGCCCATCTCGCCCTCGATCTCGGCCCGCGGCACCAGCGCGGCCACGGAGTCGATGACGATCAGGTCGAGGGCACCGGAGCGGGTCAGCATGTCGGCGATCTCGAGCGCCTGCTCACCGGAGTCGGGCTGGGAGACCAGCAGCGCGTCGGTGTCGACGCCGAGGGCCTTGGCGTACTCAGGGTCGAGGGCGTGCTCGGCGTCGATGAACGCCACGATGCCGCCGGCGCGCTGGGCGTTGGCCACCGCGTGCAGGGCGACCGTGGTCTTGCCGGAGGACTCCGGGCCGTAGATCTCCACGACGCGGCCGCGCGGCAGCCCGCCGAGGCCGAGCGCGATGTCGAGGGCGATCGAACCGGTCGGGATGATCTCCAGCGGCGCCCGGGTGTCGTCGCCCAGCCGCATGACCGAGCCCTTGCCGAACTGCTTCTCGATGTTGGCGAGCGCGGCGTCGAGGGCCTTCTCGCGGTCTCCACCAGCCATGTGGTCCGTCCTCCGTGGGGTGTCTGTGATGCCGATGTCTGTGATGGGGCCCGACGCTAGGACGAACCACCGACAGTCCGCTCGGTCTCGCGCGACGCCTGTGGATCACCGCCTGCCAGACCCTGCGGAATCGAACCTAGTCGAACAGGTATTCGAGCGCGCGCCGACACGCCGACGGCTGGCAGGGTTGCGCCATGAGCCTCACGATCCGCCCCGTCGACCCTTGGGACGAGCACGAGATGGACGTCTTGCAAGAGCAGTACGTCGAGGCGCAGCGCGCCGAGGTCCCGGACGCGCGCGTCTTCTCCCGGGCCGAGAGCGAGACCATGCTGCGCCGCCCGCCCGGTCCCGCGTTCTACGACGCCTTCGCCGCCTTCGACGGCGACCCGACGCCCGACCGGATGCTGGGCCAGGTGTGGGCGACGGGCAGCACCACCGACAACCTGCACCAGGCACACCTGTGGGCCTGGGTCCCGCCACGACACGGCCGCAAGGGGGTGGGCAGCGCCCTGGTGCGCCACGCGGAGGAGCACCTCCAACGCGACAGAGGCCGCAGGACCACCGTGACCGTGACCTGGCTGGGCAGGGACGGCCGCAGCGGCTACCGGACCTTCGCCGAGCGGCTGGGCTACGTGCTCAACAACGTCGAGGTCGAACGCCGCCAGCCGCTGCCGGTGGACGAGAGCACCCTCGTCGGTCTCGAGGCCGAGGCGGCGGCCCACGCCTCGGCGTACCGGCTCGAGACGATCGTGGGACCCGTCCCCGCTGAGCTCGCCCAGGGGTTCTGCGACGTCTACAACCAGCTGAACGTGGAGATGCCGCAGGGCGACCTCGAGGTCGAGGAGGGGCGCCGGACGCCGGTCGAGCTGGCCGCGCAGGACGAGGAGATCCTCGAGTCAGGACGCACCCGCGTCACCGTGCTCGCCCTCGACGGCATGGGCACCATCGTCGCCTACACCTGTGCCGTGACGAGTCCCCCCGACCGCGACGAGACGTCGGTCGACCAGTGGTCGACGCTGGTGCTGCCCGCCCACCGCGGTCACCGGCTCGGTCTGGCCGTCAAGTGCGCCCTGACCCGCACGCTCCAGGAGCAGTTCCCCGATCGCACGTTCGTGCGCACCCAGAACGCCGAGGTCAACGCCCCGATGGTGCGCATCAACGAGCTGCTCGGGTTCGAGGTGCACTCGATCGAGGGCGAGTTCCAGCACCAGCTCTCGGGATAGTCCCTGACGTTTGGGTTGCTCAGCGAGTCCGAGAGCAACCCAAACGTCAGGGACTACCTCAGCCGCGCAGCGACGACCCGAACTCGGCCCGGGCCGCCGCGACGTCGTACGCCGGCACGTGCTGCTCGACGAGGTCGAGGGTCTCCTCGGTCAGCCGCACGAACTCGGGTACGCCCTCGCGCGGCGACGCCAGCACCCGGCGGATGCGGCCCTCCAGGTCGGGCGGGGCGAGCGTCAGCTGGCCGCACTCGAAGCTCAGCCACTTGTGGAACGGGTGGGGCACGTAGCGCCGGTTGACCGCGAACAACGCGTCGAGCAGTCCGTGGACCCCCTCGAGGAGGTCCCGCGTGAGCAGCACCGGGTCGTCGCGCTGGAGCAGCATCTCCAGCCGCTCGACCGGTCGCGGCGGGAGGGCCTGGTCGAGCATGGCCAGCGCGAGCGGCTCCGGGTACGGCGCCAGACGGGCACGCCAGGCCTCGACCACGTCGGCGCCGGCCAGCGCCCGCCCGTCGAGCAGCGCGGTGGCCCGGACCTGCAGCTCCGGCTCGGTGTCACCCGACCGCAGGGCCTCGAGGTAGCCGTCGATGGTCGCCGTCGTGAACTGGCTGACGTCGACCTTGACGCCACCGAGCCGGACGCCGTCAGCCCACTCGTGCTCGTCGACCTCGGCGTAGACCCACTCCCACCCGGCGTCGTCCACGACCGCGCGGCGCTCGGCGTCGCTGGGCGGGCGATGCCAGTAGACGTCGACCTCGACGTCGGAGCGCTCGTCGGCGAGCCCGCGAGCCACCGAGCCGGCCAGCAGGACGGCCGCTACACCGTCGTTGGCCGCGTATCGGGGTGCCATCGCCTCGGCCACGGCGATGCGTCGGTGCAGTGCGTCCACAGCAGGGATGCTCACACCTCGGAGGGGACGGTGGTCAAGCGGGCGGCGGCGTAGGCCGCGACACCGACCGCCATGGGCAGCAGGCAGGCGATCAGCGACAACGCCGGGAAGCCCCACGCGGCGACGATGAGGCCGGACAGCGCGCTCGCGCCGGCGGCTGTCAGCCCCATGACGAGGTCGGCGAGGCCCTGGAGGTCGGTGCGCGCCTCGAGCGGCGCGTGGTCGGTGAGCAGCGTCGCGCCCGCGACGGTCGAGAACGACCAGCCCAGGCCCAGCAGGAAGAGCCCGGCGAACACCTGCCATGACGTCCCTCGGGGGCGACGACGCGGCCAGGGTGAGGGCGATCAGCAGGAGAGTCGCGCCCGCCATCGCCGTGGGGGCCCGTCCGACCCGGTCGGCCAGGAACCCGACCACAGGGGCGAACGCGAACATGCCCAGCACGTGCACGCTGATCACCACGCCGATGATCTCCAGCTCGGCGCCGCCGTGCTCCATGTGGAGCGGCGTCATCACCATCACCATGATCATGGCCGCGTGGGCTCCGGCCAGCACGACGATGGCCGCGCCCAGGACCGGCCGCTCCCGGATCAGCTCGAAGGCCCGGCGCCACGAGGAATGCACGACCACGGGGACGTCGGCCGCCTGCCGGGCGACCAGCAGCGGATCCGGACGGAGTGCGACGAACAGCACGAGCGCAGCGACGAGGATGGCGACGGCACCGACGGCGAACGGACCGGTGAGCTCGGGCAGCGACAGCTGCTGGGCGGTCCAGGCGCCCAAACCGGTGAGGTTGGGGCCGAGCGACGGCTCCGATCGTCGAGGCCCAGACCACGATCGAGAGGGCGCGGGCCCGAGAGCTCTCCGGGGCGAGGTCGGTGGCGGCGTACCGGCTGCTGAGGTTGGCCGCCGACGTCACTCCCAGCAGCGATGCGCCGATCAGGAGCAGTGCCATCGACTCCGCCACCCCGCCCGCCACGGCGAGCACGCTCCCCGTGGCGCCGACGAGGTAGCCCGTGACGAGTCCTACCCGACGTCCACGGCGCGACATCAAGCGGGCCAGGACGTACGACGCCACGGCCGCGCCCGAGGACCTGGCAGGTCTGCACGAGACCCGCCTGGGTGTCGGAACCGGAGATGTCACGCGCGAGCAGCGAGGCCGTGGCGAAGCCGATGGTCATGCCGAGTGCGCCGACCGCCTGGCTGGTGACCAGCACCCGCACGGTGTGCCGCTGGACCGCCTGGAGGTCGTGGGGCCCACGATCGGCGAGGTGGTCACCGGTCGACCGGCGGCAGCTCGAGGGCCCGCCACACGGCCGCCCAGACCTCCTTGGGCGTGACGCCGGCATCGAGCGCCTCCTCGGGGGTACGTCCCGTCGAGCTCGCGGATGACGGTCTGGGACGCCCAGTGGCGGGCGTAGCCGGCGCCCAGCGCCGCCTCCATCCGTGCCCAGAACTCGGTGTGCCGCACGGTCCTAGTCCCGGGTGGCGAACACGGCGAGCCACGACTCGCTCGGCCGGTCGACGGGCGTGCTCTCCCCGCGGCGTACCTCGTCGACCCGCCAGCCGGCCTCGAGGAGCAGCGCGCGCAGGTCGTCCTCCCGCCAGAAGGTGAAGAACCGCGGGGCGCCGACGTGGCCGTGCACCGACCAGGTCTCGCCGTCACCCTCCTTGAGCGTCGCGTGGAAGGTGCCGCCCGGCCGGGTGACGGCGGCCAGCCGGCGCAGCACGACCGGCAGGCTCGCGCGCCTGACGTGGAGCAGCGACGCGTTGGCCCACACGCCGTCGTACGGCGCACCGTCGCGCAGCGGGTCGGTCAGCTCGTCGCTCAACGGGTCGAGCTGGTCGGCGACGTACCCCGCCGAGCGCAGGTGGCGCACGAAGCCCGGGCTGATGTCGGTGCGCCGGACGCTGAGACCGATCTGCTCCAGCGCCAGGGCGTCGCGGCCGGGGCCGCTGCCGATCTCGAGCACGCGTCCGCCGGATCCGACCGCGCCGACGAACCGGGCGATGTTGCCGGCCACCACGTCGGGCATGGCGCTGGTGCCGGCGGCGTAGTCGTCGGCGTAGGCGTCGTAGGACCCCACGGTCACGCCGTCCGCCAGCGCAGTCACGTCGCGGAGGTGGTGGAAGACGTCGTGGTAGTGGTAGCGCCCCAGCGTCGCGACGGTGAAGACGGCACCGTCGCTGCGCAGGCCGGTGCGGTCCCAGGTGTCGCCGGAGACGGACGCGTAGACGTCACCGACGGCGTACGCCGCCGCGACCAGCGTCGGCCCCACGATGGCCGCCACCTGCTCGTCGTACCTCTTCTCGACAGCCGTGGTGTCCTGGTCCCAGTTGGCGAAGTGGGGCTGGTGCTCGGTCAGCATCATGGTCAGGCGCTCGTGGAAGAGCTGGTGCACGTCGTGCACGTGGCAGGCGTACTCCAGCGGCGACCACACGTGAGGCTCTGGGCCGCACCGCCACGTCGGGGTGGCCCATCAGCGCCAGCCACACCTGCGCGTTGGCGCGGATCAGGTGGGGCAGGTCGCCCGGGTAGATCGAGCCGGCTTCGAGACCGCACTCGGGGCACGGCCGGTCGAGGACCCACGTCCAGTCCTTGGTGTCGGGCGGGACCGACCCGGCGGTGGTCATGCGGGCATCCTCTCAGGAGCATCCGGTGGCGCGATCACGGGATTCGGGTCACCTTGGCACACGCTGGCACAACCGGGGCCACCTGTTGCAGAGTCGAGGGCATGCAGATCCGCGCCGCCACCGAGGAGGACCTGCCCGAGGTCTCCGCGATCTACGACCACCACGCCATCTCGTCGGTCTCGACCTTCGACGACGAGTCACCCGGCCCCGAACGCTGGCTCTCCAAGGTGGGCGACGACCGGGTCGACGGCGAGCACCTGCTGGTGGTGGTCGCCGACGACGGCGAGGTACGCGGGTACGCCGAGTCCTCGGTCTTCCGGCCAGACCGGCGTACGCCCACACCCGCGAGGTCTCGGTCTACCTCGGCCTCGACGCGCGGCAGCAGGGCTACGGCCGCAAGCTGTACGACGAGCTGCTCGGGCTGCTCCGCGCCGACGGCATCCACGTGGCGCTCGCCGTGATCGCGCTGCCCAACCCCGCGAGCGAGGCGCTCCACCGGGCGTGTGGCTTCACCCGCGTCGGCGTGGTCGAGGAGGTCGGCTGGAAGTTCGGCGCCTGGGTCGACACCGCCTGGTGGCAGCTCAAGCTGGGCGACGAGACTCCGGGAGCAGCCGTGACCGGGCATGACCTTCGGCGGTCGATTCCTGGATGTTCGGGTGTTGCAACGACGCCGAGACGTCAGGGGTGCAACGCCTGACGAGTCCGGATATCCCGACCATCGGTCGGCGATGATGCAGCCGTGATGATCAGGCCGACCGAGCTGCGCTCGATCAAGGACGGCGAGATCGACCTCGCCTTCAGGCGCTGGGAACGCCCGCGCGTCGTCGTCGGCACCAAGATGCGGACGATGGTCGGCCTGGTCGAGGTGACCTCGGTCGAGCAGGTGGAGGTCGCCGACCTCACCGAGGAGGACGCCCGCCGGGCAGGATCGCCGTCGCTGGCCGCGCTGCGTCAAGGCGCTGGAGCCGAAGTCCGAGCACCCCGCCTGGCGCGTCGGGCTCCGGCACGCCGGCGAGGACCCGCGGGCCCTGCTGCGCGACGCCGTACCCGACAAGGCGGAGGTCGCCGACCATCGTCGCGCGGCTCGAACGGCTCGACCGCGCGTCGTCGTACGGCGCGTGGACCCGCCAGACCCTCGACCTGGTCGACCGCAACCCCGAGCGCCGGGCCCCCGACCTGGCGGCCAAGGCGGGCCGCGAGACGGCGGACTTCAAGAAGGACGTGCGCAAGCTCAAGGAGCTCGGGCTGACCGAGTCGCTGGCGATCGGCTACCGGCTCTCGCCGCGCGGCGAGGCCGTCGTCGACAGGCTGCACGGTCGCCGGCGCAAGCGACCACCGCGTCCTGAAGGCACGCCGCTCCCCCGTTCCATCGGCGCGCCCGCGACCCGCGCGCTGCGCCAGGAGGGCCTGGTGACCCTGGAGTCGCTCGGCAGCGTCACCGAGGCGCAGCTGGCCGCACTGCACGGCGTCGGCCCGATCGCGATCGCCCGGCTGCGCGAGGCGCTGGCCGACGCCGGGTCTGGCGCTTCGCTACTTGAGCAGCAGCAGGTCGAGCCGGCGCCGGACGAGCACCAGCCCGGCCAGCCCCATCGCCACGAGGTAGAGCACCGACCACACCGAGGCCATCGACACCGCGCCGGTGGTCAGCTCGCGGCACAGCACCACGCCGCGGTAGAGAGGCGTCGCCTCGACCAGCCAGCGCACCGCGTCGGGGTAGGCCGTGACCGGGAAGAACGTCGCCGAGAACAAGAACAGCGGCAGCTGGGCCAGGGTGATCTTGTCGAAGTCCTGCCAGGACTTCATGTAGGTCGTCAGCCCCATGCACACCGCGGCGAAGGCGAAGCCGATGAGCAACGCCGCCGGCAGCGCCAGGACCGCCCACCAGGAGTGCAGCATCCCCATCGCGCCCATCACCAGGATGAACACCGCGCAGTAGGTCCCGCCGCGCAGCTGGCCCCAGGCGATCTCGCCACGCGCGATGTCGCCGGTCGACAGCGGCGTGGCGAGCATCTGGTCGTAGAGCTTGTCGAACTTGAGCTTGAAGAACACGTTGTAGGTCATGTCGATCAGCGCGCCGTTGAACGCGGAGGCCGCGAGCATGCCGGGAGCCACGAACGACGCGTAGTCGATGACCTGGCCGTTGAACTCGAAGGAGTCGATCAGGGACCCCACGCCGATGCCGATCGAGAGCAGGTAGAAGAGGGGCTCGAAGAACCCGGTCACGAACAGCTTCCAGGCGTCGCGGTAGACGAGGTAGTTGCGCAGCACCAGCAGGCGCATGGCGGCCACCGACGTCAGCGGCGGCACCAGGTCGGCGGCCGGACGCGTGAGGGCGCGGTCATCGGGATGGATGCTCGTCATCAGCTCACCAGCCGCTTCGTCAGCCCGCGATCGACCAGCGCAGGCCGAGCAGCGTCAGCACGAGAAGGACCCCGGCGTTGACGGCGGCCAAGCCCCAGTCGACGTTGTCGAGGAAGAACATCCGCGTGAGGTTCACGCCGTGCCACAGCGGCGTGAGCCGGGCGACCCACTCGCCGACCTCGCCGAGGTTCTCGATCGGGAAGAAGGCCCCGGAGAACAGGAACATCGGGAAGACGCCGAGGCGGAACAGCACGCCGAAGCCCTCGGGCGAGGACAGCCGCGTCGTGAACGCGTAGACCAGCGACCCGAACGCCGTACCGATCAGCACCTGGGTCCCGAACGCGAGCACGCTCCCCACCACGTCTCGATCACCCCGAACGGCGCCACGACGAGCATGAAGACCGCGCAGGTGCTGGCCACCCGGATCGTCACGAACGCCAGGTGAGCCAGCACCAGGTCGCGCACCTGCAGGGCGTGGCCAGCATCGAGTCGTAGATGCGCTGCCACTTGATCATGCCCATCACGGGGTACGTCGTCTCGCCCACGGCGGTCTGCATCGCGTGGGCCGCGAGCAGGCCGGGCACCAGGAACGCGAGGTAGGACGTCGCGCCCTCGAGCTCGGCCGGGTCGACCTCGATGAAGCCACCGAGCAGCACGCCCATCGCCACGACGTAGAACAGCGGGGCCACGAACGACGAGATCGCCGTGCCCTTCCAGGTGCGGCGGTAGACGGTCAGCCAGTAGTCGACCTGGCGGGCGATGCCCTCCGTGATCGGAAGACCCTCGGGTGCGGTCACCGACCATCTCAGTCCACCAGCGTCCGGCCGGTGAGGTGGAGGAAGACGTCTTCCAGCGTGGAGCGGCGGACCAGCACCGCGACCGGCCGCAGTCCGCGCTCGTGGACCTTGGTCGCCACCTCGTCGCCGTCGTGGCTGTAGACCAGCAGCCGGTCGGGAAGCACCTCGACCCGCTCCCCCAGGTCCGCGACCTTCTCGGCCAGGGCGCCGTGGTCCCGGTCGGCACCGTCGTCGCCGGCCAGACCGAAGCGCAGCTCGGTCACCTCGCGCGTGGAGTGTTCGGCGATCAGCGCCGCGGGCGACCCCTCGGCCACGATCACGCCCTTGTCCATCACCACCAGGCGGTCGCACAGCTGCTCGGCCTCGTCCATGTAGTGGGTGGTGATCACGAGCGTGACCCCGGTCTGCTTGAGCCGGAACAGCTTGTCCCACAACAGGTGGCGGGCCTGCGGGTCGAGCCCCGTCGTCGGCTCGTCGAGCAGCAGCAGGTCGGGCTGGTTGATCAGCGAGCGCGCGATCGTCAGCCGCCGCTTCATGCCTCCGGAGAGCTCCTCGACCTTGGCCTTCGCCTTGTCGGTCAGCTGGACGAACTCCAGCAGCTCCTGGGCCCGCTCGCGCACCTCGGCGGCCGGAAGCCCGAAGTAGCGGCCGTAGATGAACAGGTTGTCGAAGACGGTGAGCTCGGTGTCGAGGGTGTCGTCCTGGGGGCACACGCCGAGCCGCCCGCGGATCGCCGGGCCCTCGGTCGCCGGGTCGCGGCCCAGGATGCGCAGCTCGCCACCGCTGATGGGCGACACCGCCGCGATCATCCGCATCGTCGAGGACTTGCCGGCGCCGTTGGGACCGAGGAAACCGAACGCCTCGCCGCGCCTCACCGCGACGTCGATGCCGCGCACCGCCTCGAAGTCGCCGAACGACTTGCGCAGCCCGCGCGCCGAGATCATCAGCTCTTCGGCAGTCACCGGTTCAGGCACGTCCGCGACCATAGAGGAATACCCCGACATCCGAGCTGGCACCCGATAACGCATTGGTTCTGTCGGCGCCATCGGCAGAGGATCGCGGCGTGACCAGGCAGACCGACTCTCCGGCCCCCGTCACCCTTCCCGCCGCCGACGAGTTCGCCGACTGGCTCGACAGGCGCTGCGCCGACGGGCTCGAGGCCGCGCGTGACGCCGTACGCCGCCTCAAGGCGGGCGAGGCGACCACGGCCGAGCAGGCGCTGCAGATCTGGGACGACGGCATGATCGGCCTGGGCAACGCTGCCTCCGTGGGTTCGTTGTTCAGCGAGGTCCACCCCGACGAGTCCGTCCGCTCGCGCGGCGAGGCCGCCGTCCAGGAGGTGCAGAGGATCGGCACCGAGTTCCAGCTCGACCGCGAGCTGTACGACGTGATCGCCGCCCTCGACGCCGCCGAGCTCGACCCGCAGGCCGCCCGCCTGCTCGACAAGACCCTCACCGACTTCCGGCGTGCGGGCGTCGACCGCGACGACGAGACCCGCGCTCGCATCAAGGAGATCAACGAGCAGCTGACGCTGGTCGGCCAGGAGTTCAGCAAGAACATCCGCGACGGCAAGCGCACCATCCGCATCGCCCCCGAGCGGCTCGACGGCCTGCCGCAGGACTGGCTCGACGCCCACCCCGTGGGCGACGACGGGCTGGTGGCCATCACCACCGACTACCCCGACGCCATCCCCGTGCGCACGCTTCTGCAAGGACCGCGAGGTGCGCCGCGAGATGGTCGGCGCGTTCCTCAACCTCGGCTGGCCCGACAACGAGCCGCTGCTGCGCGAGCTGTTCGAGCTCCGCGAGGAGCTCGCCAAGCTCGTCGGCTACGACACCTGGGCCGACTACGACGCCGGCGTGAAGATGATCGGCAAGGGCGCCGCGATCCCGGAGTTCATCGACCGCATCACCGAGGTCGCCCACGAGTCCGCCGAGCGCGACCGCGAGGTGCTGCTGGCGCGGCTGCGCGTCGACCACCCAGAGGTCACCGCCATCGACGGTGTCGACTACCCCTTCTACGAGGAGCTGGTCCGCAAGGAGCAGTACGACGTCGACGCCCAGGTCGTGCGCACCTACTTCGACTTCGCGCGCGTCCGTGCGGGCCTGCTCGACGTCACCAGCCGCCTGTTCGACCTGACCTACACCCCCGTCGACGACGCCGTCGTCTGGCACCCCGACGTGACGGCGTACGACGTGACGCTGGCCGGTGAGACGCCGGCCACTCCTCTGGGCCGGATCTACCTCGACCTCCACCCGCGCGAGGGCAAGTACTCCCACGCCGCCCAGTTCACGATCACCGACGGCGTCGCCGGCCGGCAGCTGCCCGAAGGCGTCCTGGTGTGCAACTTCCCCAAGGGCCTGATGGAGCACGACGACGTCGTCACGCTGTTCCACGAGTTCGGCCACCTGGTCCACCACGTCCTCGCCGGCAGGGCGCAGTGGAGCCGGTTCGCCGGCGTCGCCACCGAGTGGGACTTCGTCGAGGCGCCGAGCCAGCTGCTGGAGGAGTGGGCGTGGGACGCCGGCGTCCTGCAGACCTTCGCCCTCAACGCCGAGGGCGAGCCGATCCCGGCCGACCTGGTCGCGGCGATGAAGCGCGCCGACGACTTCGGCAAGGGCTACGCCGCGCGCACCCAGATGTTCTACGCCGCGATGTCCTACTGGTTCCACACCGACCGGCCCGACGACCTCACCGGCGCGACGGTCTCGCTGCAGGACCGCTACTCGATGTTCCCCTACGTCGACGACACCCACATGTTCGCCGGCTTCGGGCACCTCGACGGCTACTCCTCGGGCTACTACACCTACATGTGGTCGCTGGTGATCGCCAAGGACCTCTTCAGCGCCTTCGACCCCGACGACCTGTTCGACCCCGAGGTCGCCCACCGCTACCGCGACCTGATCCTCTCCCCCGGCGGCACCCGCGACGCCGCCGACCTCGTCGAGCGACTTCCTCGGCCGCCCCTACACCTTCGACGCCTACGCCGACTGGCTGGCTCGGTGAGACTCGCACCCTGAAGATTTCCCCGGTCGACCGGGGAAATCTTCACTTGTCGTGGCTAGCGAGCCACGACAAGTTCAGACAAAGGCCAACAAGTACGGCGTCCCGCGCGCCCAGGACGCGGCTCGGACAAGTCGGTTCGGCGACGGCTATCCACAGCTAGGTGAATGGGTCTTCCACCAGGCGCCGGAGTGACGGAAACCTTCTGTGACGTGGATCCGATACTCGAACTCATCTGCAACCAGCACGGCGTCTTCCTCAGGTCAGAGGCGGAGGCGCTGGGGTACGGTGACCACGCGATCGCCAGGGCGGTGGCGTCTCGCCAGTGGATCCGCGTGCGACGTGGCGCGTACGTACTGGCCCACATCTACGCCGGACTGGACCTGGCGGGCCGCTACGACCTCCTCTGTCGCGCGGCCGTGCGTCAGGCGCGCAAGCCGGCCGTTCTGAGCCACACAAGTGCCCTCGCGCAGTGGGGATGCCCACTCTGGGATGCCGACCTGACAGAGGTGCACCTGACGCGGCCCGACGGCACGATGAACCGTCGGGAAGCCCAGGTCCGGCCTCATCGCGGCGTCGTCCAGGAGGGCGACGTCGTCCCGCACAAAGGCCTGGCCGTGATGAGCCCGGTTCGTGCGGCCCTCGAGTACACGACCCTGACCGATGTGGAGCACAGCCTGGTGGAGGTCGACGACCTCCTGCACAGGCAGATGGTCGAGCTGGCCGCTCTGCGCGCGCGCTACGCAAGCATGGCCCAGTGGCCGAACACGCTCATCACGGATCTCGTCCTACGCCTGGCCGACGGCCGCAGTGAGTCCGTCGGCGAGACACGCGCTCGCTACCTCGTTTGGTCTCAAGGACTACCACCGCCCGAGGTCAACTACCCCATCTACGACGAGAACGGCAGAGAGGTCGCCCGCGTGGACCTGGCCTGGCCGGCATACGGGTTGTTCTTGGAGTTCGACGGCAAGGTCAAGTACGAGCGGCTCCTCAAGGATGGCGAGAAGGCATCCGACGTGGTGTTCCGGGAGAAGCAGCGCGAGGACATGATCCGCCGCCTCACGGGTTGGCGCTGCATCCGGCTCGTGTGGGCTGACCTCTACACGCCCGAGCTGACCGCAGCCCGCATCCGTGCGATGTTCCGGCGTGTTGCCGCCTGATCGCATCCAGCCTGTCGCGGTTTTCCTTCACTTGTCGGGGCTCGCTAGCCCCGACAAGTGCAGATTTCCCCGGTCGACCGGGGAAATCTCGCGACCGCGCTGTCGGTGGCGTTTGTCAGGATGGACGGGTGCACGCAGCCTTGAGCCGCTTCAGCGAACCCACCAGGGAGTGGTTCGCGGCTGCGTTCGCAGAGCCGACGGCGGCGCAGCAGGGGGCGTGGGACGCGATCGGGGCGGGCCGGCACGCGCTGGTCGTGGCCCCGACCGGGTCCGGCAAGACCCTCGCGGCGTTCATGTGGTCGCTCGACCGGCTGCTCACCGCGCCGGTGCCTGAGAAGGCCAAGCGGTGCCGGGTGCTCTACATCTCCCCGCTCAAGGCGCTGGGCGTCGACGTCGAGCGCAACCTGCGGGCGCCGCTGGCCGGCATCCGCCACGCCGCCGACCGGATCGCACGTCCGGATCGACAAGCTCCCCGAGCTGAGCGTCGGGGTCCGCTCCGGCGACACCACCGCCCAGGAGCGGCGCAGCCTGACACTCGCGGCCGCCCGACATCTTGATCACCACGCCGGAGTCGCTGTTCTTGATGCTCACCTCCCAGGCCCGCGAGATCCTGCGCGGGGTCGAGACCGTCATCGTCGACGAGGTGCACGCGGTGGCCGGCTCCAAGCGCGGGGCCCATCTCTCCGTCAGCCTCGAGCGCCTCGACGCCCTCCTCGACACGCCCGCCCAGCGCGTCGGGCTGTCCGCGACCGTCCGGCCGCTCGACGAGGTGGCCCGATTCCTCGGCGGCCACGCCCCCGTCGACATCGTGTCCCCGCCTGCCGAGAAGGCCTGGGACCTCAAGGTCGTCGTCCCCGTCGAAGACATGACCGCGCCCGACGGTGATGCGCCGTACGACGTCGACCGCGACGCCGCCGACGCCGACGACGGCCGCAGCGGCTCGATCTGGCCCCACGTCGAGGAGCACGTCGCCGACCTCATCGAGCAGCACCGCTCGACCATCGTCTTCGCCAACTCCCGTCGCCTGGCCGAGCGGCTGACGGCCAGGCTCAACGAGATCGCCACCAACGAGGGCCGGAGGCGACCTCCCGGAGGCCGGCAAGCCACCGGCCCAGATCATGGCCCAGTCCGGGCGAGCGCAGGCGCCGGCGCCGAGGTGCGGTCATCGCCAAGGCCCACCACGGCTCGGTCTCCAAGGAGCAGCGCGCGCTCATCGAGGACGACCTCAAACGCGGCCGGCTCCCCTGCGTGGTCGCCACCAGCAGCCTCGAGCTCGGCATCGACATGGGCGCCGTCGACCTCGTCGTCCAGATCGAGTCGCCACCGAGCGTGGCCAGCGCCCTGCAGCGCGTGGGCCGGGCCGGCCACCAGGTCGGTGAGGTCTCCCACGGCGTGCTCTTCCCCAAGCATCGCGGCGACCTGGCCCAGACCGCCGTCGCGGTCGAGCGGATGCGCAGTGGCGCGCATCGAGTCGATGCGGGTGCCGGCCAACCCCCTCGACGTGCTGGCCCAGCAGGTCGTCGCCACCACCGCGCTCGAGGCGTGGACCGTCGACGACCTCTACGACCTCCTACGCCGCAGCGCGCCGTTCGCCAACCTCCCTCGCAGCGCCTTCGAGGCGACCCTCGACCTGCTCAGCGGCCGCTACCCCAGCGACGAGTTCGCCGAGCTCCGGCCCCGCGTCGTCTGGGACCGCGTCGGCGGCACCATCACCGGCCGGCCCGGCGCCCAGAGGCTCGCGGTCACCAGCGGCGGCACCATCCCCGACCGCGGGCTGTTCGGGGTCTTCCTGGTCGGCGAGGGCACCGGCCGGCGGGTCGGCGAGCTCGACGAGGAGATGGTCTACGAGTCCCGCGTCGGCGACGTCTTCGCGCTGGGAGCGACCAGCTGGCGGATCGAGGACATCACCCACGACCGGGTGCTCGTCACCCCCGCCCCTGGCGTCCCGGGCCGGCTGCCGTTCTGGAAGGGCGACACCCTCGGCCGCCCCGCCGAGCTGGGCGAGGCCATCGGGGGCTTCACCCGCGAGCTGGCCGCCCTGCCCGGGCCAAGCAGGCGAACGCGCGGGCGGCCGAGGCGGGTCTCGACGCGTACGCCGCCGACAACCTGGTCACCTACGTCCACGAGCAGGTCGAGGCGACCCGCATCCTGCCCAGCGACCGCACGCTGCTGGTCGAGCGGTTCCGTGACGAGCTCGGCGACTGGCGGCTGGTCCTCCACTCCCCCTACGGCACCCCCGTCCACGCGCCTTGGGCGCTGGCCATCAACGCCCGGCTCCGCGAGCGCTACGGCGTCGACGGCCAGGCGATGGCCTCCGACGACGGCATCGTGATCCGCATCCCCGACACCGACGTCGACCCGCCGAGCGGCGAGGTGGTCGTCTTCGAGCCCGACGAGATCGAGCAGCTGGTCACCGACGAGGTCGGCGGCTCGGCGCTGTTCGCCGCCAGGTTCCGCGAGTGCGCGGCCCGCGCGCTGCTGCTGCCCCGCCGTGACCCGGGCCGCCGTTCGCCGCTCTGGCAGCAGCGCCAGCGCGCCGCCCAGCTGCTCGAGGTCGCCGCCAAGTACCCGTCGTTCCCGATCGTCCTCGAGGCCGTCCGCGAGTGCCTCCAGGACGTCTACGACCTGCCCGCCCTCGTCGGCCTGATGCAGCGCCTCGACCGCCGCGAGGTCAGCGTCTCCGACATCGAGACGCAGACGCCGTCTCCCTACGCCCGCACCCTGCTCTTCGGCTACGTCGCCCAGTTCGTCTACGAGGGCGACTCGCCGATCGCCGAGCGCCGGGCCGCCGCGCTGTCGCTCGACCAGGGGCTGCTGGCCGAGCTGCTGGGCCGCGCCGAGCTGCGCGAGCTGCTCGACCCCGAGGTGCTCGCCGAGGTCGAGGCCGAGCTGCAGCGGCTCACCGCCCGACCGCCAGGCCCAGCGACGTCGAGGGGGTGGCCGACCTCCTGCGGCTGCTCGGCCCCCTCACCGTCCAGCAGATCGCCGACCGCACCGTCCCTGGCACCGACGTCGCCGACTGTCTCGAACGCCTCGGCTCGACCCGACGCGCCGCCCTGGTCCGGATGGCGGGCGAGGAGCGCTGGTCCGCGGTCGAAGACGTCGGCCGTCTTGCGCGACGCGCTCGGCGTCCCCGTCCCGCCGGGCATCCCCGACGTCTTCACCGAGTCGGTCGACGACCCGCTCGGCGACCTGGTCGCCCGCTATGCCCGCACCCACGGCCCGTTCACCGTCGCCGACCTCGCCACCCACCTCTGGCTGGGTGCGGCCGTGGCCCGGCACACCCTGCAGCGGCTCGGTGCCCAGGGCCGGGTCCTCGACGGCGAGTTCCGACCTGCTGGCAGCGAGACCGAGTGGTGCGATGCCGAGGTGCTGCGCCGCCTGCGCCGCCGATCCCTGGCCAGGCTGCGCAAGGAGGTCGAGCCGGTCGACCCGCAGGCGCTGGCCCGGTTCCTGCCGGCCTGGCAGTCGGTCGCCGACGGCCATCATCGGCAGGGTCGTCCGGGCGCCGGGGTCTGCGCGGTGTCGACGGCGTGCTCACCGCGATCGACCAGCTCTCCGGCGCACCCGTCCCCGCCTCCGCCCTCGAGCAGCTGGTCCTCGCTGCCCGGGTCCGCGACTACGAGCCGGCCTACCTCGATGAGCTCACCACCTCGGGCGAGGTGATCTGGGCCGGCCAGGGCGACCTCCCGGGCAACGACGGGTGGGTCGCCCTCCACCTCGCCGACCAGGCCCCGCTCGACCCTGCCGCCACCGACACCGATCGAGCACTGCAGAGCTCCACCAGGCCGTGCTCGACGCGCTCGCACCGGGCGGGGCGTGGTTCTTCCGCCAGCTCTCCGACCAGGTGAAGGCGACCGACGACCGGGCGCTCGCCGGGGTGCTGTGGGACCTCGTCTGGGCCGGCCGCATCAGCAACGACACCCTCACGCCCCTGCGCGCGCTGATCCGGGGCGGCAAGACCGCCCACCGCACCCGTCAGGCACCGGCCCGCACCCGCACGACCGTGTCCGGCCGGGCCCGGATGCCGACCCGCGGGGGCCCGCCCGAGACGGCCGGCCGCTGGGCGATCCTGCCGGCCCTCGACGACGACCCGACCCGTCGCGCCCACGCGGTCGCCGAGCGGCTGCTCGACCGCCACGGCGTGGTCACCCGGGGTGCCGTGGTCAGCGAACGCGTGCCGGGAGGATTCGCGGCCGTCTACAAGGTGCTCTCGGCCTTCGAGGAGACCGGCCGCTGCCGGCGCGGCTACTTCGTCGGATCGCTCGGAGCAGCCCAGTTCGGCACGTCCGGGTCGATCGACCGGTTGCGCACGTTCGCCGAGGTGCCCGACGACGCCAAGCCCGTCGCGGTCGCCCTGGCGGCCACCGACCCCGCCAATCCCTACGGCGCCGCGCTGCCCTGGCCCGACCGGCCCGAGAAGGCCGACGCCGACAGCCCGGACAGTCGATCGGGCCACCGCCCCGGCCGCAAGGCCGGCGCCATGGTGGTCCTCGTCGACGGCGCCCTGACGCTCTACGTCGAGCGCGGCGGCAAGACCCTGCTCACCTGGCCCGACGACGCTGGTCACGGTGAGGGGCGGCTCGAGCCCGCCGCCCACGCGCTGGCCGACGCGGCCCGTCGGGGCGCGCTCGGGCGGATGACCGTGGAGCGTGCCGACGGGGAGCAGCTGCTCGGCGCGGGCGCCACCCCGCTGCGCGCCGCCCTCGACGCCGCCGGGTTCGTCGCCACGCCGCGCGGTCTGCAGGCTGCGCCCCACGGGCGGCTGAGGTGCCCGAGGGCGACGCGGTCTGGCGCACCGCCCGGCGGCTCCACCTGGGGTTGTCGGGCCGCACCCTCGTGCGCAGCGACTTCCGGGTACCGGCCATCGCCACGGTCGACCTGTCCGGCGGCACCGTCGTCGAGACCGTCTCGCGCGGCAAGCACCTGCTGACCCGCATCGACGCCCGGCCGGTCGCGGAGTCCGTCGGCGGCCGGGCCTGGACCCTCCACACCCACCTCAAGATGGAGGGGTCCTGGCGGGTCTACGACCGGGGCGAACGCTGGAACAAGGCCGGCCACCTGGCCCGGGTGGTCCTCGACACGGGCGACAAGGTCGGCGTGGGGTTCCAGCTCGGCGTCGTCGAGCTGGTCCTCCGCGAGCACGAGGACCAGGTCGTCGGCCACCTCGGCCCCGACCTGCTCGGCCCCGACTGGGACGAGCACGAAGCGGCTCGCCGGCTCACGGCTGACCCCTCGCGACCCCTCGGAGAGGCCCTGCTCGACCAGCGCAACCTCGCGGGCATCGGCACCATCTACCGCACCGAGCTGTGCTTCCTCACCGGCTACGACCCGCGATCTCCCGTCGGTGTCGTCGCCGACCCGCTGCGGATGGTCCGCCTGGCCCACCAGCTGCTCGTCCAGAACCGGCACCGGCCCCAGATCGCGACGACTGGCGACAAACGCCGGGGCCGGAGCCTGTGGGTCTACGGCAAGCCCGGCGACCCGTGCCTGCGCTGCCGCACCCCCATCGCGTACGCCGAGCTGGGCGAAGCCGGCCGCAAGCGGGCGGCGTACTGGTGCCCGTCGTGCCAGCCGCCCGCGGTGACGAGGAGCACGGCGTCAGGCGGCGGAGGCGACGACCTCGGCGCGGCTGCGCGCCCGGATGGGATCGAGCGAGGTGAGCCCAGCAGGTGTCACCGCGGCCGCCTCTTGGACCGCGACCGCGTCGGAGACCTCGCGCAGCACCGCGGAGAGCGGGACCTCGAGGGCGTCGCACAGGGAGGCGAGCAGCTCGGAGGAGGCTTCCTTCTGACCCCGCTCGATCTCGGAGATGTAGCCCAGGCTCACCCGGGCCTCGGCCGAGACCTCGCGCAGGGTGAGTCCGCGTTGGGTCCGCCTGTCGCGGAGCACGTCGCCGAGCAGCCGACGGAACAGCACCATGCGCTCACCCTCCTACCCAAGAGGCGTCTTCGAGTCGTTCGGTTGGCCCAACGCTACCGGAGGCCTGGTTCTTCCCTCGGTAACTGGTGGGTGACCACCTCATTCCGCGCGCGAGCCGCACCCGGTCGGCGAGGGCCAGGACGGCCTCGCGACAGGTGCGGTCCTGGATGCTCGCCCGGTCGCCCACCAGCTCCAGCGCGACGGCGCTGTCGCCGTCAGGCCCGGCGACGCCGACGTAGACGGTGCCGACGGGCTTGCCCTCCTGCTCGTCGGGGCCGGCGACGCCGGTGGTGCTCACGCCGTACGTCGCCCCGGTCAACCGCCGCACTCCTCGCGCCATCGCCCGGGCGCACTCCGCCGACACCACGCCGTACTGCTCGACCACGGCCTCGGGTACGTCGAGCACGGCGATCTTCACGTCGGTCGCGTAGGCGACCACGCCTCCGCGGAAGACCTCCGACGAGCCAGGGATCTCCGTGAGCAGGGCCGCGCAGCCGACCACCCGTGAGTGACTCGGCCGAGGCGGCGGTGGCACCACGCAGGCGCAGCAGCCGGACGACCTCGGTTGCCGGGGGCTCGGCGTTGTGGGGCCTGATCGTGTGACGCACGAGGCTACTGTTCCCCACATGGCGCTGCCGATCGAGGACTACGCCCTCATCGGCGACCGACACACCGCAGCTCTGGTCGGCAAGAACGGCTCCATCGACTGGTTGTGCCTGCCTCGGTTCGACTCTCCGGCCTGCTTCGCGGGGCTGCTGGGCGACGACAGCCACGGGCACTGGCAGCTGTCCCCGACCACCGACTACGACGTCCGCCGCCGCTACGTGGACGACTCGGCGGCCCTCGAGACGACCTTCGTGACCCCCGAGGGCGAGGTGAGCCTTCTCGACGTGATGCCCACCGGCGACAACCGGGCCGACGTGGTGCGCATCGTCACCGGCGTCAGCGGCACGGTGCGGATGCGGCACGAGTGGGTGGTCCGCCTGGACTACGGCCTGATCATCCCGTGGGTGAGGCAGCGCGACATCCGAGGGGAGCGGGCGATCACCGCGGTGGCGGGCCCGGACAAGCTCATCCTTCGCGGCTCCCGCCTCCCGATCGGGGACAAGCACCGCCACATCGACGAGTTCGACGTCGAGGCCGGCGAGTCGCTGACCTTCTCGATGACCTGGATCCCGTCGTACGAGCGCACGCCGCCGAGCGCCGACCCACCGATCGAGCAGACGATCGCCGACGAGAGCGAGTGGGCGAGCCGCTGCCACGCCGATGTGCCGCACGCCGACATCGTCCGGCGCTCGCTGCTCACCCTGCGCCTGATGACCCACGAGCAGACCGGCGGCATCGTGGCCGCCCCGACCACGTCGCTGCCCGAGGACTTCGGCGGCGAGCGCAACTGGGACTACCGCTACTGCTGGCTGCGCGACGCGGCGCTGACGATCGAGTCGCTGATCGACGCGGGCTACACCGACGAGGCCAGGTTCTGGCGACACTGGCTGCTGCGCGCCGTGGCCGGCGACCCCGACGACCTGCAGATCATGTACGCCGTCGACGGCGCGCGTCACCTGCCCGAGCACACCCTCGACCACCTGCCCGGCTACGAGGGGTCGGCGCCCGTGCGGATCGGCAACGCCGCCGTCGAGCAGAAGCAGACCGACGTGATGGGCGAGGTGATGATCGCCCTGGCCGCCGCCCGCAGCGCGGGGCTCGATGACGACGACGACGGCTGGGACCTCCAGCGTTCGCTGGTGAACCGGCTGGTCGACACCTGGCGCGAGCCCGACCACGGGATCTGGGAGATCCGCGGCCCTCGGCGGCCGTTCACCCATTCGCGGGCGATGGTGTGGGCGGCGTTCGACCGCGCCGTCCGCGCCGTCGAGGACCAGGGCATGGAAGGACCCGTCGACCGCTGGCGCGAGGCCCGCGACGAGGTGTGCGAGGAGCTGCTGACGCGCGGCTACAACGCCGAGCGCAACACCTTCACCCAGCACTACGACACCGACCAGGTCGACGCCTCGCTGCTGGTGCTGCCGCTCGTGGGCTTCATCAAGGGCGACGACCCGAAGATGCTCGGCACCATCGAGGCGATCGAGAAGGACCTGATGCGTGACGGTCTGCTGATGCGATACCGCACCGAGACCGACGTCGACGGGCTGCCCGGTGGCGAGCATCCCTTCCTGGCCTGCTCCTTCTGGCTGGTCTCCGCGTACGCCGCCGCGGGCCGCCTCGACGACGCCAACGCCCTCTTCGACCGGCTCGTCGGGCTGGTCAACGACGTCGGCCTGTTGTCGGAGGAGTACGACCCCCGCGAGAAGCGGATGGTCGGAAACTTCCCGCAGGCCTTCAGCCACCTGACGCTGGTGCAGGCGGCGTTCCGCCTGCGCGCGGCGACCGGCACCGTGCGCTGACCGCGCAGCCGCCAGGTGGTTGTCGAGGCTCGAAGGCCCGTCACGAAACCAGCGCAACCAGTTCGGTCGCGTCTGACGGTGCGAGGCCGTCCAGCGCGCCGCCTCGAAACCAGCTAGGGCGACTACCTCAGCGGACCACCCACAGGTTGATGAACTTGTAGGCGCGCTTGAAGTCCTTGCCGCCGAGGTACTTGACCTTGAGCTGCTTCTTGCCCGTGGTCTTGAACTTCGGCAGCTTCACCACGACCTTGCCGTCGACCAGCTTGCCCTTGTACTGCTTCTTGCCGATCTTGACCGCGGCCCAGCCCTTGGGCTGCATGCCGGGCACCTTGACCTCGATGCTGACGGAGGTCTTGGGTCTTGCCGACGATCGCGGGCTTGGGTGACTTCGAGGTCGCCAGTCGCGGCTTGGCCTTGATCTGGTGGTTGAACTGGCCGTGGAAGACGCCGACCGTCGTGTCCGTCGGCTCGGCGACCACCGACAGCTGCGAGAAGCGGATCCGCGGGGTGCGGAAGTTCAGCTTCGCCAGCCCGTCCTTGACGGGGAACTCGCCCATCTTGACCTGGACCGGCTTGCCCTTGACCAACGTGGTCGCGTAGACGCCGACCTCGGTGTTCTGCGGGCTGCCGAGCGAAGCCAGGTCGAGGCCCGACACCCGGAAGGTGTACTTCTTGTTGGGCTTGACGCTGCGCTTCAGGTTCTTCTCCTTGACCTGCTGACGGGCGAAGTCGGGAGCGATCGTGCCCGCCTTCTGCAGGTAGCCGATCCAGACGTCGCGGTCGACCAGGCCGGTGTCCTTGGGCTTGCCGCCCGTGAACGCGGTGAAGTTGTCGCCGCCCTGGCCGAGGAACGAGAAGGTGCTGACCGTGTAGGTCTTCTTCGCGTCGACCAGCTGACCGTTGACGATCACCGAGGTGATCCGCTTCCCGACCGGCTTCGAGGCGTCCTGGGTGACCCGCACGTTGTCGGAGAGCCCGAGGGCGAGGAACGCGCGGTCGGCGCCGGCGGGCTGCCACTGCTGCTCGAGCACCTGCTTCAGCTGGGCGCCCGTCACCTGGACCAGCCAGACGTTGTTGACGAACGGCAGCACCTGGTTGGCCTCGGCGTAGGTCACCACACCGTCGGTGTTGGCGGGGTTGGTGGCAGGCTGGCCGGCGTATATCAGCTCGTCGCGCAGGCCTCCCGGGTTGACGATGCCGAGATCGGGCGTGCCCTGTGCTGCCGGGATGCCGTCGCGGAGCGCGTTGGCGACCAGGTCGCCCAGCGTCGACTCCTGCTCACGGACGTCGCGCTCGCCGCCGGCGTACTTGCCGTTGACGTAGCTGCCGCCCTTGAACGAGGTGGTGATGTCGCCGGAGATCTTGCCGACCGGCTTGTCGCCGACGACCTTCGCGTTGGCCAGGGCCGCGTCGACCGTGTCCTTGACCTGCGCCAGCACGGGGTACTGCGTGATCAGCTCGGCGTCGCTCGTCGTCACGCGCGCGGCGTGGTGCTGGCGGAGCTGTCGATCACCTTCCCGGTCGCGGTGTCGTAGGTCAGCAGGATCTGGCCGACGTTCGCGCCGTAGGAGCCGGTCTGCACGATCGGCCGCGTGGGCTGGTCGCCGCCCGTGACGGGCTGGTCGTAGACGTACTTCTGGTGGGTGTGCCCGTTGAAGATCGCGTCGATGTGGGGGTTGAGGTTGGCCATGTTGGCGAACTCACCGCCCTGCCGCGAACGCGTCGGCGTAGCCGGTCGTCACGTTGGAGCCCGCGTGGAAGCTGGCCACCAGCACGTCGGCCTCGCCGTTGGCGTCGTTGCCGTCGCTGAGCTGGGCGGCCACGCGGTTGACGGCGGCGACCGGGTCGCCGAAGTCGAGCGTGCTGATCCCGCCCGGGGCGACCAGGCTCGGGGTCTCCTGCGTCACCGCGCCGATGACGGCGACGTCCACATTCTCCTTGGTGAACTCGGCGTACTCCGGCAGGACGGGAGTGGTGGTGCCCTTCTGGTAGACGTTCGCCCCCAGGTACTTCCACGTTGCGTTGGGGTTCCGGTGGCCGATGACCCGGTCACGCAGGTCCGTCCAGCCCTTGTCGAACTCGTGGTTGCCCACGGCCGAGGCGTTCATGCCGATCTGGTTCATCACGTCGATCGTCGGCTGGTCGTTGGCCACGGCCGAGGCGAACGTCGAGGCGCCGATGAGGTCGCCGGCGCCGACGACGATCGGGTTGGGGGCGCTGGCCTTGAGCTGCTCGACGGTGCCGGCCCACTTCACGGTGTTGGCGTCGATGCGCCCGTGGAAGTCGTTGATGCCGACGAGGTTGATCGTCACGTTCGGGAGGGCTTGCGCCGGGGACGCGGTGACGGCCACGGTGGCGAGGGTTCCCGCCACCAGGGTCACCGAGGTCGCCAGCGCAACCCGGAGATTCTTGCGGTGTCGCACAGTTTCTGCCTTCCGGTCGGTTGATCGGTTGTCAGCTGCCGTGCGGCGTCTGGTCGCGGTCGCGCCCGAGCCACACGCACACAGGTTCCGATGGTGCCCGAGTGACAAAAGTTCGCTGTCACCGGCCCCGAAAATGGCCGGCGGCCCGGCCCCACCGGAGCGGGGACGGGCCGTCGGGTGGTGCAGGCGCTACTTGACGAGTTCGAACTTCACGCTCTTATTGGCCTTGGCCAGCAGCGCGCTGCCCAGGTAGATCGCCTTGAGCGTGTAGGTGTCCACGCTGCTGAGCTTGGGCAGCTTGAGCACGACCTTGCCGTCCACCAACTTGCCGGTGACCGACTTGCCGGTGCCCTTGACGATCAGCTCGACCTTCCCTTGACCTTGATGTCGTCCGGCGCGGTCACCTCGAACGGTGACCTTGCCGCCCTCGGACTTCTCGATCTTGTCATCGACCTTGATCTTGACCTTGGGCTTGGGCTTGGTCACCTGCACGGTCGCCGTGCCGGTCGACGGCGCGAACTCGCTGGTGCCGAGGTACTTGAGCGTGAGCTCGTGCTCCCCCGGCTTCAACGACTTCGGCGCCAGCGTGAGCGTGCCCTTGCCGCCGGTGATGGTCACTGTGCCGAGCTTCTCGCCCTTCTCCGTGGTCACCTCCACCTGGCCGGTCGCGTTCGCCCGGCTGATCAGGACCTCGAGCAGTCCCGGCCTTGCCGTAGGCGAACGCCTCCGCGCTGCCGCCGACCGTCGTAGGCGCCGGGACCGGCGGGGGCACGTCACGCCGGTCACCGTCACCGGCACCTCGACAGCTGGTGCCCGTCGCCACGCCCTCGACCACCAGGTTGGCAGTACCGCCCGGCGTCGACGCCGGCAACACGACGTCGACCGACGCGGTACCGGACTCGTCGTTCGTGTTCTTGTGGTGGAGTTGCCGTCCGGGACCGTCAGCACCGTCTCGACGGGGAACGTACCCAGCGCGGTGCCGCCGAGCTTGACCGTGACGTCGGTGTCGCGAACGGCACCGGACTCGGTCATCGCCAGCGACGTGAGGTCGAACTTCACGTGGTCGGTGCCCGGCTGGTACGACGCCGGCGCGCCGGCCGGGAACTTCACCCCGACCGCCTGCTGGGCGCAGTCGACCGGCAGCGGCGGGTCACCGGCACCGGCGTTGGCGAACTCGGCCATGTAGTCGACCATCGCCTGCAGGTCGGCCTTGCCGGTGTCCTGCTTGCTCGTGCCGCCCGTGAGCGCGGTGAAGTTGTCGCCACCGGACGCCAGGAACGAGTTCACCGTCACGGAGTACGTCGTCGCCGAGGTCGATCGGCGTGCCGTTCAGCCACATCTTCGTGATCCGGGAGCCTCGGCCACGTCGGGTCGTAGGTGTACGTGAAGCCCTTCGAGGCGCCCAGCCGCAGGAACGGACCGCGACGAGCGCCGCCGGGCTGCCACTGCTGCTCCAGGACCGCCTTGATCTGGGCTCCCGTGAGGTCCATGTTCACCAGGGTGTTGGCGAACGGCTGGACGTCGGCAGCCAGCCGGTAGGTGAGCGTGCGCGGGTAGCCGTCGCCGCGTTGCCGACCCCGACCATGTCCTGGCGCAGGCCGCCCGGGTTCATGAACGCGATCTGCGCGGACCCGACTCCGGGTTCCGGGTCGCCCAGCGCTGCACCTCGGCGACCAGGTTGCCCAGGGTGGACTCGCCGCCACGGTTCTCCGAGGTCCGTGCTGAACTCGGGCGCCGGTGAAGGGACCGCGCGATCTTGCCCAGCTCGACTTGCCCGAGCGACCAGCCTTGGCGACCGCGGCCGCGACGATGGCAGCCGTGGCCGGGTCGGCCGGGTAGTTGAACGTGGAGCCAGTGACCCCTTCTTCAGCCGCAGCACGGCCTGGCTCTTGCCCGTCACCTCGTGGGTGGTCGGGTCGACCTGAACACGATCTGGTTCAGTGCCATGCCGTACTGGCCGGCGGAGACCACCGGACGTTCGGTCACGTGCGACCCGGCCCAGCCCGGCCACCGGGAAGGAGCAGTTGTACTCCAGGTGGGTGTGGCCGGAGACGATCGCGTCGATGTTGTCGTTGACGCCGTTGATGATCGATGCCGAAGTCGGACGTCGGGTCGTCGGCCATGTCGGTGCAGTCGGTGGTGCCGGAGCCCTCGTGGACCAGCATGACGACGATGTCGGCCCCCTCGGCCTTCAGGTCGTCGGCCTCCTCGTTGACGGCCTCGACGATGTCGGTGACCTGGATGTCGGCGATGCCACCGGGCGACACCAGCGCAGGCAGGTGCTCGGTCACCGCACCGACGAAGCCCACCTCGACGCCGTCCGATGGTCCTCGACCACGACGGCGCCAGCTCGTCCAGGTCGCCGGTCGTCTTGAACCTGACGTTGGCACGCGAGGTACTGCCAGTCGGCGCCACCCTGGGGTTGTCGTCGGCGTCGTAGGGTGCCATCACGCGGTTGATCAGGTCGTCGTACCCCTGGTCGAACTCGTGGTTGCCCACCGACGACACGTCGAGACCCGCTTCGTTGAGGGCGTCGATCGTCGGCTTGTCCTTGCTGGATGAACGACTCGAACGTCGAGGCGCCGATCAGGTCACCGGCGGCCGCGAACACCGTGTCGGGGTTGGCCGCGCGCAGCTGCTTGACCGCGCCCGCCAGCACCGCGGCACCCGCCGTCGGCGCACCGGTGTCGTTGGAGATCCGGCCGTGGAAGTCGTTGGTGCCGAGGATCTGGACACAGCTGGTCGCTCTCCGGCCAGGCCCACCACCACGGGGTCGTGGTCGGAGGACCGGAACGCGTTGTGGTGTGGAAGTCGGTGGCGTGGTTGTTCCACCGGCTGTACTCCATCGCGATCGACTCCACGGAGTTGACGTTCCAGATGTCGGCACCGGTGAATCGGTCGCCGCGCCGGCGTTGCCGAGCACGTGGTCCAGCGACCCCGACAGGCCGTCGAAGGAGTAGGAGTACTCGTCGTGGCCCGCGACGGCTCGAAGTCCTGGTAGCCCGCGTCGTAGAGGACCTGCATCGGGTCCTCCATCGTGTAGGAGTTGAAGTCACCGAGCAGCAGCACGTCCTCGGTCGTGCCCTGGATCGTCGGGATCCAGCTCGCCAGGGCCGTCGGCCTGGCGGATCCGTCGACTGGTTGCCGGCGCCCTGGCCGTCACCGCTGGTCGGTGTCGCCCGCGAACGGACCGGCCGAACCCTTCGACTTGAAGTGGTTGACCACGACGAGGAACTCCTCGCCGCCGTCGCCGCCGGCTCGAACTCCTGAGCCGAGCGGCTCGCGCGCGTTGGCGAAGGCCTCGTCGGTGGCGGTGTCGTTGCCGGTGCTCTGGTCGCCGAGCGCCAGTGACGGTCCCACCCGGTCGACCGAAGCGGGCTTGTAGATGATCGCGTTGGGGATGACGTCCATCTCGTTCGAGGCGGCGGGCAGCTCGGCCGACGATGGGTTGGCCGCCCACGCGCCCGCGCCCGCGTCGGCGTTCAGGGCCGCGACCAGGGTCTTGACCGCCTCGTTGGCGGTCTCGCCCAGCTCGGCGGAGTTCTCGATCTCCATCAGGCCCACGACGTCGGCGTCGAGCGCGTTGATGGCCGCGACGATCTTGGCCTGCTGGCGGTCGAGGTCCTGGCGGGTCCCAGGCACCGCGCTGGTTGCAGCCGCCGGAGACGGTGTTGCCGTCGCCCGCGCGGTCGTTGAACGCCGTGCAGCCGCCGGCGCCGTCGGGTCGCCGTCGTTGTTGTCGTTGGCGTCACCGAGCGTGGTGAAGTAGTTCAGCACGTTGAAGGACGCGACCTTGAGGTCGCGGCGCTCGGCCTCGATGCGCGCGGCGTCGGGTGTCGGCGAGCGGTGCTGAACTCCGGTGTGAACGGCGAGGCGGAATTGTCCGGGCCGACGACCTGCGTCGAGCGGCTCGCACCGGTAGCCGAGGCGCCTTCGCTGAGATCACGTCGCGAAAGTGCCGCTCGCGCCGATGCGGAACGGGTTGTCGTGTGGAGATGTACGGCGGCGTCGCGTCCTGGTTGGGGGTGCCGAGCAGGAACAGCGTGGTCGAGGCCGTCGTCGAGCACGACGCCGCGGGCGGCGTTCTCGGCCTCGATGTCGGCGACGCTCCTCATGCCGGGCCCACCACCTCGGTGGGCTGGAGCAGCGGCGCGTCGCCCTGGGCCAGGCCGATCTCGCCGAAGGTGTTGGTGGGGAACGTGTTGGTGATCGTGAAGTCGCCGGTGGGCGCCTATCAGCTCGCCCTCGTGGGTCCTCGCGCGCCTGGCGGTGTCGGGCACGCCGCGGTGGTCGACGCGTTGACCGTGCCCGGCGTGGTCATTGGTCGACGCCGTCGGCGCGTGATCTGGGTCTCCCGTCGAACTCGCTCGACCGTGCCGATGACCTCGACGCCGTCGCCGAGGTCGAGCGTGACGTCGTCGGAGGTCGCTGTGAAGACGAAGATCGCGTCGGAGGCGCCGTGGTCGGGTCGACGGCCCGCTCCGTCGTCTGCATGTAGAAGCCGTTGAAGCCGCCGGCGGGGTACTTCGCCGTCACGACACCCGTGGTGGTGACGGTCGGTCCGGCGTGGGGCGTGGTGTCGTGTCGGCGCCCTGGATCTGGGCGATGGGGCCCGAGACGGACCCGGGCGTCGTCGGCACGCAGGCGTGCCCCGGGGTCGGCGTGGCGAGCGCGAAGTCGGCGCTGTTGTTGTCGCTGTCGGTGCCGTCGGCGTCCGGGTGGCGCTCTGGGTCGCGGTCGCGGCGGGAGCCGGCTCGGTCTCGAAGCTCGTGGCGCCGGCGCCGTCGAGCCGACCATGTCGATCACGCCGCCGCCGCCGGCATGTCGCCGCGGGCCGTGAGCGGGCCGGCGTTGTCGAGGAGCAGTACCTGTCCACCGGCCGTCGCCATGCTGATCGACGGCGATGCCACACGATCGGGCGTGGGGAGAGCGGCGCCTGCGCCGCCCACCGAGCTCATCCGCACCAGGTAGTGCGCGCCCGCGGCAGCGTGCCGCGCAGGCTCATCGCCCCGCCCCAGCTGCCCGTCGCGGAACGGTAGGCGACGTACTTGCCGAAGAGGTCGATCGACCCGGCAGTCGGGTTGTAGAGCTCGACGAAGTCGGCGTTGTAGGCGGCACCGGGTTGTGTTACCGCCTGCGCCGAAGACCTCGCTGATGACGAGGTCGGTGCCGCCGGGGTTCGCCTGGGCGGCGGGCGGGGCGACGGCGGTGATCGCCGCAGCCGCCAGGGCAGCGCTCGCCAGGACGGCGAGGCGCTTGGGGGATGTGGACATGCGTTTCCTCACACTCGAGAACAGGTCGTTCACAGCAGGGCAGGAGAGCGCACGCCTGCGCCGTCGGGGAAGAGGGCGGGAACAGGTGTGGGCCGGGTCACCCTAACCGGGGGGAAGCCACCCCACCGGGGCCAAGAAGTGACAAATCAGCGAACGGCGGATTGGCGGATGTTGCCGCGCTGGCGCCACACGTCACGGAAGAACTCGTAGCCGGACCAGATCGTCATCGCGACGGCCCCGGCCAGCAGCACCTGGGCGGCGTAGAAGAGCACCGTGCCGATGGTCTCCCAGGGCTCCCCCGTCACCTGCCGCAGCGGCAGGCACAGCGTCGAGAGGGCGATGGCCTGGAGGACCGTCTTGATCTTGCCCGACTGCGCCGCGGCCACCACGACCTGCTTGAGGATCGAGAGCCGCAGCAGGGTGACGCTCCACTCGCGCAGCAGCACGACCACGGTCACCCACCACCAGATGTCCCCCACGATCGAGAGTCCGATGAAGGCCATCCCGGTGATGGCCTTGTCGGCGATGGGGTCGGCGATCTTGCCGAAGTTGGTGACCAGGTTGCGCGCCCGGGCGATGTCACCGTCGATCTTGTCGGTGATCATCGCGCCGACGAACAGGACGAACGCGACGGTCCGCCACAGCACCGAGTCGCCGCCCTCGTGGAGCAGCGCCCACCCGAAGAACGGCACCATCACGATGCGCAGGCCGGTGAGCACGTTGGGCAGGTTCCAGTTGCTGCCCGATGAGCTGACCTCGTTCATCGCCGGTCCCTCAATCGGGCCACCAGGTCCACGCCCTCGCTGGCCACGACGGTCGCGACGACCAGGTCGCCCACCGTGAGGTCGTCGGCGTCGAGGAGGGTCGTCGTACCGTCGACCTCCGGCCCTTGCTGGGCGGCCCGGCCCACGACCTCAGTCGCCGTCGACAGACTCGACGAGAACCTCGACGAGCTCGCCGATGCGCTCCTCGGCCCGCTGGGCGGTGAGCTCCTCGACGAGGCCGCTGACATGGGCGACGCGGGCGCGTACCTCGTCGTCGTCGTGCTTGTCGGCGAAGCGCGCTGCCTCGGTGCCGTCCTCGTCGGAGTAGCCGAAGACGCCGGTGACGTCCATCCGGGCCGCCACCAGGAAGTCGGTGAGGACCTCGAGGTCAGCCTCGGTCTCGCCCGGGAACCCGACGATCACGTTGGAACGGACGCCGGCGTGGGGTGCGAGCTCGCGCACGCGGTCGAGGAGGGCCAAGAAGCTGTCGGCGTCGCCGAAGCGGCGCATCCTGCGCAGCACCGGCCCGCTCGCGTGCTGGAAGGAGAGGTCGAAGTACGGCGCCACGCCGGGCGTCTGCGCGATCGCCTCGACCAGCCCGGGCCGGGTCTCGGCGGGCTGGAGGTAGGAGACCCGCACGCGGTCGACGCCGTCGACGGCGGCGAGATCGGGCAGCAGCGACTCGAGGAGCCGGAGGTCGCCGAGGTCCTTGCCGTAGGAGGTGGAGTTCTCGCTGACGAGGAACAGCTCGCGTGCGCCCTGCCCCGCCAGCCACCGGGCCTCGTCGAGGACCTCGGTCGGCCGTCGGCTGACGAAGGAGCCGCGGAAGCTCGGGATGGCGCAGAAGGAGCAGCGCCGGTCGCACCCGCTGGCCAGCTTGAGGCTGGCGGTCGGGCCCTTGTCGAGGCGGATCCGAAGGCTGGCCGGGGCGTGCCCCGGGACGCTGACGGTCTGCTCGTCGGCAGGGGCCCGGCGCTCCACGGGGGTGATCGGGAGCAGCTCGCGGCGGTCCCTCGGCACGTGGGCCGAGTGCTGTTCGCCGGCGAGGATGCCCTGGAGGCGGGCGGCGATGTCGGGGTAGTCGTCGAAGCCGAGCACCGCGTCGGCCTCGGGCAGGCTGGCGGCGAGGTCGGCGCCGTACCTCTCGGCCAGGCACCCCACCGCGACGACCGCGCGGGTCGTGCCGTTGCCCTTGAGGTCGGCTGCTTCGAGCAGCGTGTCGACCGAGTCCTTCTTGGCCTGCTCGACGAACCCGCAGGTGTTCACGACCACGGTGTCGGCCGCGGCCGGGTCGTCGACGAGCGTGAACCCACCGGCCGCCAACCGCCCCGCCAGCTCCTCGGAGTCGACCTCGTTGCGGGCGCAGCCCAAGGTCACGAGCGCGACGGAGGAAGTCATAGGGCTTCGAGTATGACGCGTGCGTCACTCGATGTCGGAATCCCCGGTCAGCCGGGTATTCCATCGCTGAGTGACCCTGCTCGCATCCTCATCAGCGCTCCCAGGGTGCGAACGGGGTCAGTCGATCTGGAGTCATGCCAGGAACGAGCGTCCATAGCTGGGGCTGCTGGCCCGCGCGCCCCCTCGCAGCCTGCATGCGGTCGACGACGAGAGGCACGTTTCGGATGTCGTCTCCGACCACGGTGAAGCACTCGAGGCCGACCCGTCGGAACTTGTCCTCGCGGCCCACGTCTCGGCGGTATCGCTCCCGACCGCGATGATCTGCGCCGTTGAACTCACCGATGATGCCCCTGCGCGGGTCCATGAGATCGGGATGCCCGATGAGTCGCCCGGAGGCATCCAGCACCCCCCGGTTGCAGAGCGGACGGTCCCAGCCGGCGTCCAGGACCCAGATCAAGCGGAGCCTGGTCTCCATCGGTGACCACGAGTCGTCGACGGCGAGGGCCAGTGCGTCCAACACCCGCGACAGATCACGGTCGCCCGCCCGGGTGCTGGCATAGGCGCGCATGCCCGAGATGGTCAACAGCTGCGCTGCTGCCGCCATGTCGGCCGCGACGACGGCCTCACGCGCCTCCTGGGTACGACGCATCTCGTCGAACAGCGCAGGGTGCGGGCGCAGACACCGCACGCCGTACCGGATCACGACGTCGCGCTCGTCCACAGCGGATCGCACGACGGAGACCTCCTGGGACGATCGCAGGCGATCGGCTCCCGCGGCCACCTGAACGGGGAGCGGAGTCACGCCGTCGACCTCGACACCGTCGAAGTAGCCTCCTCCCAGCAGGCGCAGGGCCGCCCAGCCCGTCACCGCTCCGGCGCGCAGTCGTACACCCTGCTCGAGGATCCGCTGCTCGACCCCTGAATCCGTGGCGGTAGGGACGTACAGTCCCGGCGACGTACGGCGCCAACGCGGACCTTGCGCTTGCCCTCGGGTCGGCCCCGAACTACCTGTCGGGTCAACGGCCGCAGGGATCACCAGCCCCGAGACTTCCGGGGCCCGTACCCCCCATTTGCTCTCGCTCACCGCCAGAGGCTTCCCCACACCCCCCGCCTGAACCCGCCAGCCGGGAGTCTGTGGAGAAGTTCGAGTGACCCTCAGCGCATGCTTTCCGGCCACGAATCGTGTCCCTGCGGTCACTCGGCGGCGGGTTACCCGGCTGACCGGGTATCCCGCCGCCGAGTGACCCGAACGGCACCGTCAGCGGACGACGAACGTCCCGGAACCCGGGGAGCCGGCCTTGCCCAGGGCGCCGTGGTCGTCGCCGTCGACGGAGACGGTGACCGAGCCGTCGGTGGCCTGGACGCGGACGGGTGGGGAGACCGAGAGGGTCTTGCTGGCTCCGAAGGCGAGGTCGCCGTTGAAGACCACCGACCCGGTGCCGTCACGGACGATGACGCGCGCGCCACCAGCGGGCGCGGAGATCACCACGGGCACGGCCGGGGCCACGGGAGCGCCCTGGCGGTTGGGCCCGCCGGAGCCGTTGAGGACGGGCTGGTCGCGCAGGTCGACCGGGCCGTCCATCGCCAGGCGGGCGATGGACCACGCCAGCACCAGCGCCATCACCGCGGCGACCAGCACCGACCAGTTCGGGCCGCCGCGGGTCGCGCGGATGCCGCCGCTGTGGGCGAGCTCGGCCTCGAAGACCCGGCGCGGGTTGACCGGGGCGTCGGCGTAGCGCTCGTCGTAGGACGCCAGCAACGGCGCGGCGTCGATGCCGAGGATCCGCGCGAGGGTGCGGATGTGCCCGCGGGCGTAGAAGTCGCCGCCGCAGGGCACGAAGTCGTCGGCCTCGATCGACTCGATCACGTGGGGGCGGATGCGGGTCCGCTCGGCCAGCTGGTCGACCGAGAGCCCGAGGCGAGTTCGGGCCGCTGCGAACTCCGGCCCGATCACCGGCTCCTCGGCCGGCTCGATGGCGAAGTCGTCGATGACGATGGTCTCGAGCGCCTCGCCGGGGACGGCGATGGGCCGCACCTTCTCGCCGTAGGAGCCCCATATCTCTGACTGGCCCTCGGTCTCGACCTCCAGCTCGACCGATCCGGGCCGGCGCAGCACGAAGGCCTCCGGCAGACCGCGCCCGGTCGCCCCGTCGTCGACGTCGGTCTTCAGCGCGTTGGCGCCGGCCACCCAGTCGGGCGACACGTCGCGGCTGACCTCGGTACGCCGGCCCGGCACGAGGTGCCGCAGGGGGCTCGGCGTCGCGCTCGCGACCACCGGCGACGGCAGGCCCGTGTCGGGGCGTGCACCACCGGGGGCGTCGACGTCGGGACGCGAACGGAGGCGTGCCGCGACCAGGCCGATGCCGTGGGCGATGGCCGGCCCGGGATGGGTCCAGCGCCGGACGGGCGGAACGTCGTCGGCGTGCTCGGCCTCTGCCTGCTGGGAGACCACCGGCTCTCCTACTGGCTCTCCTACCGGCTCTCCTACTGGGCCGTTGACGATGTCGGTGCGTCCGGCGGCCAGCGACAGGAGTGTGGCCTCGAGGTCTCCTGGGGCCGCCCGGCGGCCACGCGGCTGGCCAGCGACAGCGGTACGGCGAACGGTGCGCCGTGGACGAGCCGCGCGAGCCGGGCGGCTCGGCGAGCGCCGGCGCCTGCCTCGTCGAGCACTTGTTCGGGGCGATGCGGCACCAAGACGATCCGCCCGTCGCGCAGACCGCTGCGCTCGGTCAGCTCGACGCGCTGCAGCGACGCCCAGGTCAGGCCGGTCCATGACCGCCCGAGCCGCAGGCGGACGCCGTGCTCGTCGGCGACGAGCAGCGGTGTGCGGGCGTCGACCAGGACGGCCAGGTGGGCGACGGCCACCAACGTCATCAGCGCGCAGAGCGCCCAGTCGAGAGCTGAGCCGGTGTCGACGGCCCGCGCGAGGTACGCCGTCGCGACACCGCCCGCGACCACGCCGACCAGGGCGGCCACGCCGGCCCGGCGGCGTACCTCGACGGTGACGGGCTCGTCCTCGAGCGCAGGGTCGTCGTGCTCGGCCGAGTCGGCCGTCGCAGGTGCGGGCAACGGCCCGAAGTCTGTCGGCACGTCGAACTCGACGAGCTCGTCGTCGCAGACCGGCCCCAGTGCAGGAATGTCCTGGGTGTTGTCGTTCTGGTCACGCATCGGGCTCCCCCTGAAGTGTCGCGATCACACCGTCGATCTCGTCGGGCTTGACCAGCACGTCGCGGGCCTTGGAGCCCTCGCTGGGCCCGACCACTCCTCTGCTCTCGAGGATGTCCATCAGTCGCCCGGCCTTGGCGAAGCCGACGCGCAGCTTGCGCTGGAGCATCGAGGTCGACCCGAACTGCGTGGACACCACCAGCTCGACCGCCTGGATCACGAGGTCCATGTCGTCGCCGATGTCGTCGTCGAGCTCGCGCTTGCTCGCCGCAGGAGCGGTGACGTCGTCCCGGTAGGTCGGCGCGAGCTGGGCCTTGCAGTGCTTGACCACCTGGTGGACCTCGGCCTCGGTGACCCAGGACCCCTGCACCCGCACGGACTTGGAGGCACCCATCGGCAGGAACAGGCCGTCACCCTGGCCGACGAGCTTCTCGGCACCCGGCTGGTCGAGGATGACGCGGCTGTCGGCCAGCGACGAGGTCGCGAACGCCAGCCGCGACGGCACGTTGGCCTTGATCAGTCCCGTGACGACATCGACCGAGGGCCGCTGCGTCGCGAGCACCAGGTGGATCCCGGCGGCGCGCGCCAGCTGGGTGATCCGGACGACGGAGTCCTCGACGTCGCGCGGCGCGACCATCATCAGGTCGGCCAGCTCGTCGACGATCACCACGAGATAGGGGTACGGCGTCAGCTCGCGCTCGCTGCCCGGCGGCACCGTGACCTTGCCCGCCCGCACCGCCTTGTTGAAGTCGTCGACGTGACGGAAGCCGAAGTTGGCCAGGTCGTCGTAGCGCATGTCCATCTCGCGCACGACCCACGCCAGCGCCTCGGCGGCCTTCTTGGGGTTGGTGATGATCGGGGTGATCAGGTGCGGGATGCCCTCGTAGGCGTTCAGCTCGACCCGCTTGGGGTCGACCATGATCATGCGGACCTCGTCGGGCGTGGACCGCATCAGCAGCGAGGTGATCATCGAGTTGATGAAGCTGGACTTGCCGGAGCCCGTGGCGCCGGCGACCAGCAGGTGCGGCATCTTCGCCAGGTTGGCGACCACGAAGCCGCCCTCGACGTCCTTGCCGAGACCGACCACCAGCGGGTGGTGGTCGGAGCGAGCCGTGCCGGACCGGAGCACGTCGCCCAGCGACACGATCTCCTTGTCCAGGTTGGGGATCTCGATGCCGATGGCGGACTTGCCGGGGATCGGGGACAGGATCCGGACGTCGGCCGACGCGACGGCGTACGCGATGTTCTTCGACAGCGCGGTGACCTTCTCGACCTTGACGGCCGGGCCGACCTCGACCTCGTACCTCGTCACGGTCGGGCCGCGGGTGTAGCCCGTGACCTGGGCGTCGATGCCGAACTCCTCCATCACCTGGGTCAGCCGCTCGACCACGGCGTCGCTGGCCTTGGACCGCGCCTTGTGGGGCGAGCCCGCGCGCAGCACGTCGTTGCCCGGCAGCGAGTAGGCGATGTCGCCCGACAGCGCGAGCTGCTCCACGCGTTGCGGGAGCGGGGTGTGGGGAGGCGGCTCCAGCTCGCCGTCGCTCGTGACGTCGACCCCCGAGACCTCGGATGTCGCGTCGGCGTCGACGTCCGCCTTCTTGCGGCCGCGACGCCTCATCTCGCGTTCCTCGAGCACCGGCGAGTCGTAGGCCGGGTCGCCCATCTCGGGGTCGATGCCCGTGTCAGTCATCGACCCGACGCGCGAGCGCCGTGAGCCGCGGACCCGGATCGGCTGGGTCGGCTCGCCCTCGTCGTTGTTTTCGTCCACCCCTTCCTCCGCGCCGGCCGGCGAGCGACCGAGCAGGCGGTCGCGCAGCGCGCCGAGGCGGCGCGGCACCTGGTAGACCGGCGTGGCGGTGATGACCAGGACGCCGAACACGCACAGCAGCACCAGCAGCGGCACCACGACGTACGGCGTGCGGAGCAGGTCGAGGAGCAGGCTGGCGACCACGAACCCGACGGCCCCGCCGGCCTCCTGGAGGTCGGTGGCGTCGCCGAGCTCGGGCTGCGGACTGCCGTTGGCGATGTGGACGATGCCGAGGACGCCGAACGCCAGGGCCACCCAGCCGACGACCTGCCGGCCGGCCGGTCCGTTGCGCTCGGGGTCGCGCATGTTGCGCCAGCCGATGAGCACGAGCATGAGCGGCACCAGCCAGCCGACCTTGCCGACCGAGCCGGCGACGACGGTGCGCACGCTCTCCATCACCGTGCCGGGGAGCTGCCACCACACGGCGGCCGCAGCGACGACGGCCACGCCGATCACGAACAGCCCCACACCGTCGCGGCGCTGCTCGGGGTCGAGGTCGCGGGCACTGCGCCCGATCGACCGGGCCACGGCCCCGATCGCGTGCGCGATGCCGAGCCAGATCGCGGCCACCCCGCGGCCGAGCGCGGCAAAGCCCCGGAGGACCGGCCCGGGCCCGCTCCGGACGGCGCGCGGCGCCGGCCTGCGGGTCCGCGTGGGCGCGCGCTTGCTCGAGGACCGCTTCTTGCGGCCGGTTCTTGTGCTCGTACTCCGCGCTCGGGTGCTCGAACCTCCGCCTCCGGACCCCCCAGATCGACTGGGTCGGCCGGACTTGGACGTGCTCTTGCTCCGCGAACCCGGCGGGGAAGACGTACGGGTCGCCATGACACCAAACGTATGCCACCGTCACACCAGTCACACGGACCACAAGGCGTGTCGAGCCGTTCGCGACCGCCGACGCGGTCCGCGTACGGGGACCGCCCACCATTCTCGCGGAGTGTCTTGACCCCAGTCCTCCCCGGGCAAGAGCCGGTTGAAGCGCCCAGAAGGGTTGGAGTCCTTGAAGATGCTCGGGCTGGTTCGGTCGTCGCCGGCCGCGGTGGGACGTGGATGTCCCAGGCGTCGCGCTCGGGCGGACCAGAAGCTCTGGCGCGCGGTGCCGCGGGCATGGCCGTGGCGGGGCTCCCGGTCGCGACCAGCAGGGGAGCGGTCAGGAACAGGGAGCCGAGCAGAGAGAGGAGTGCTCGCTTCATGGGGAACTCTCCGAGTTCAGGGGTCGAGGGGCGAGCAGAGGCCCCCGTCAGCAACTACAACGCCCACCTCGCCGACGGCACCTACACCGCCACCGTCCAGCTCAACCCCAACGCCGTCCCCAACGACCGTCCCCACGCCTGGGGCGGGCTGAACATCACCAACGCCGCCGAACAGCCCTACCTCGACTGGGTCAGCGGCGGCTACCTGGTCTTCATCCGCTACAACGGCAACCTCGGGCTCTACCGGGCCGGGACCGGGCAGGTGGTCCCCGACGTCCCTACCGGGCTCAACCCCATCGCCACACCGGTCAAGATCCGGGTCCTCAAGACCGGCGCCAACATCCAGGTCTACCTCAACGGCAACGCCCTGCCGACCATCAACTACACCGACCCCGGCACGCCGTACGTCACCGGCGGATTCGGACTGGCCACCGAGCTGGACGGCGGAGTGTTCACCAACGTCGCCTACGCCGCCAACAACGGGGCGTGACGCAGCACGTTTTACCCGCTGACCCTGGACCCCGTCGGGGGCTGAGCCTAAGGTGCCACCGATACCCGATCCGATCCCGTTCGGATCGTCTCCCATCACCGAACCCCTCGATGGAGTCCTCGTGAAGCAACTGAGGTATGTCGTCAGCCTCGCCTTCGTCGGCGCAGCGCTGACCATCGTCCCGGCGGTCCAGCAGGCTGCCGCCGGCGACGCGCCCGCACCCGCACCCGTGGTGCGTGAGCCCTCGCTCGTCCAGAAGGTCCGAGAGGGAGCCCGCGGCTCCGTCAAGGTCAGTACCTCCAAGGCCACGGGCAAGGCGTCCCTTGTGCGCGCCGGCGCCAACGGCGACCTCTACCCGTCGAGCGACGCGCACCCACGGGCGAAGGCCGAGGCGTTCTTGAAGCAGTACTCCCGGGCGTTCGGCGCTCCCAGCCGACAGCTGGTCCGCGCCGGCGCGACCAAGGACGGCCTGGGCTACAAGCACTTCACCTACACCCAGCGGTACCGAGGGATCCCGGTCTACGGCTCGATGCTGAAGGTCCACGTGGACAAGCGGGGGAACCTGACCTCGGTCAACGGCGCCCTGGTGCCGGTCCGCAACCTCGACCTGGCCCGGACGCTCGGCCCGCGTGCCGCTGCAGCCAAGGCCGTCGCGGCGGTGCGCGCGCAGCCCCCGACCGCTGGTGCGTCGGTGAAGGGCGTCAGGGCCGCGTCCTCCCAGCTCGTGGTCTACCGGCACGGGCTCATCCAGGGCGTGGACAAGGGCCGCACCGAGCTCGCGTACCAGGTGGAGGTGACCAACAAGAAGAACATCCGCGAGATGGTGTTCGTCACCGCCGACGACGGCAAGGTGGTCAACCGCTACTCCGTCAGCCAGGACGCGCTGGACCGTGAGCTGTACGAGGCGAAGCTCAAGCCCAACGGCGACATCTTGTTCAGCAAGGTGTGGGAGGAGGGCAAGCCGACCAACAAGCTGAACGCCAGCCAGCTGAACATCGTGGAGTCCAGCGGCGAGTCGTACTGGTTGTTCCGCAACGCCTTCGGCCGGGACTCCTACGACGGTCTGGGCCACACCATGACCACCATCAACAACGACCCGCGCATCCAGTGCCCCAACGCCAACTGGAACGGGTTCACGACCAACTACTGCGACGGGTCCTCCGCAGACGACACCGTCGCGCACGAGTGGGGCCACGCCTACACCGAGTACACCTCCGGCCTGATCTACCAGTGGCAGCCCGGCGCGATGAACGAGGCCTACTCCGACATCTGGGGCGAGACCGTCGACCTCCTCAACGACCGCCAGGACGACGAGGAAGGTGACCTCACCACACCTCGTGAGGACGGCCAGTGCTCCACCCACACTGCTGCCCTGGCCCAGCTGACCATCAACAGCCCGTCGACGATCGCCAAGATCTGCCAGACGGGCGGCGCCTCCTTCGGGGCACAGCTGACACCCACGGGCATCACCGGTGATGTTGCGCTGGCCCTCGACGCGGCAGAGCCTGCGGACGCCACTCTCCCGGCGGGTACGACGACCGACGGCTGCTCGCCGTACACCAACGCCGACGCCGTGGCGGGCAAGATCGTCATGGTCGACCGCGGACGCTGCACGTTCGCGGAGAAGGCCCAGGTCGCGACCACGGCGGGTGCCACGGCCCTGATCATCGGCAACCGCGACGACGCCGTGTTCCTGATGCCCGGTGACGACCCGGGCGGCCTGGTGCCGACCGTCATGATCACGGTCTCCGACCGCGAGCTGATCCGCACCACGGTGACCGCGGGCCAGACGGTCAACGTCACGATGAAGGACGCGGCCCCCCAGCGAGCCGACTCTTACCGCTGGCTGATGTTCGAGGACGACGACGGCGGGGCTTCGCGCGACATGTGGACCCCGACGTGCCTCGGTCAGCCCGGAAAGGTCAGTGACGCCGAGTACTACTGCGCGGCAGACGACCAGGGCGGAGTGCACTCGAACTCCGGCGTGGTCAACCACAGCTACGCGCTGCTGGTCGACGGCGGGACCTACAACGGAGTGACCGTGCAGGGCATCGGTCTGGACAAGGCGGCGGCGATCTACTTCCGGGCGCAGTCGACCAAGCTGGTGCTGAACAGCGGCTTCCCGGAGCTGGCCGACGCACTCGAGACGTCCTGCGGCGAGCTGGCGCTGGCCGGCGAGCCGATCAAGGAGCTCAGCACGGATCCGAACGACAGCGTGGACTCCCCCGACCTCATCACGTCGGCAGACTGCGCCCAGGTCAGCGCCGCCGCCGCGGCGGTCGAGCTGCGCACGGACCCGACGTCCCAGTGTGGGTTCCAGCCACAGTTCGCGTCGGGCGACCCGGCGTTCACCTGCGGCGCGGGAACGACGCCGACGACGCTGTTCGCCGAGGACTTCGAAGGGGACGCGGGAGAGAACATCGCCGGCTGGGATCCCGGTCTGCCGACCGTGCCAGCCGGTGGCACCAGCCAGCCATGGGCGGCGACTGCCGACCTGCCCGGTGACCACACCGGCACGGCCGCCTTCGGACCGGACCCCGACGTCCACTGCGCCTTGGAGAACCCGCTCAGCGCCGACTTCCTGGCGAGCGGCAACATCGCGGTCCCGGCTTCCGTGGTCTCGCCCCGGTTGTCGTTCGACCACTACGTGGCGACCGAGGTGGACTTCGACGGAGGCAACGTCCAGCTGAGCGTCAACGGTGGACCGTTCACCGCGATCCCCGCGGCGGCCTACACCTTCAACGCGCCGAGCCCGTTGCTCGGACCGGATGACAACGACAACCCGCTGGCCGGCCAGCCCGCCTTCCACGGAACCGACGGCGGAACCGTCCGCGGCAGCTGGGTCACCTCCCAGGTGAGCCTGTCGGCGGCGGGCGTTGCTCCGGGCGACACAGTCCAGCTGCGTCTGGCCATGGGTCGCGACCAGTGCACGGGCAACGACGGGTGGTACGTCGACAACATCGAGGTCCTGGCGTGCGCCCCGGGCGGGCCCAGCCCGAGCGTGCCCCCGACGGCCACGGCCACGGCAACAGCAACGGGGACGGCCACCTCGACAGCGACGCCCACCACGACGCCTCCGGCGGTCAAGGTGGGCACGACGACGAAGGTACGCAAGCCTTCCGATGCGCCTGCCTACAAGGCCGACTTCAAGGTCCGGGTGAAGGTCCTCGCCGACACCCTGACCCCAGGGGGTCGTGTCGTCATCAAGTACAAGGGCGTCACGATCGCGAAGGGCAAGCTGGTCGACGGGAAGGTGAAGATCACCATCAAGAAGAACCTGACCGTGGGCAAGCACAAGCTCGTCGCCAAGTACCAGGGTTCGAGCACGGCGAAGCCGAGCAAGAAGGTGTTCACCGTCAAGATCGTCGAGTGAGTTCCTGACCCTTTGGTCACCTACGCGGGCCCCGCCGGATCCTTCCGGCGGGGCCCCTGTTCGTTGTCCCGCTTCTGCGATGATGAGCGCGCCCACGGAAGGGAGAGGTGTGAGCCAGCAGTCGGTCCCTGTGATCGCGGTCGCGGTCGACGCCGCGTCCGTGGAGCGCCCCGTGATCGATGCCTGGGCGCGCGAGCAGGACCCGCCGATCGCCGTCGTCCTCGACGCCGTGACGGGAGCCGGTGAGGGGCTCGGCGCCGCGCTCGCGTCGTACGACGAGGCGCTCGTGATGCCCGTCCGGGTGGCGTGGCTGCCCCCGGTCGAGCGACGCAACGGCACCTCCCGGCTCTCCGAGCTGGCCCTGCTCGCCACCCCCAAGCGGCCGGCCACCTGGCTCTCACGCAGGCTGACGGCCCTCTCCCCGCACCGCCGTCGCGTGATGGCGGGCGAGCCGGCCCTGCTCAGCGACCTGCGCAAGCGCTATCACGACACCTCCGGCACGCCAGCACCATCGACCCGCGAGGAGACCGACCCGGAGGCGTTCGCGGCGTTCGTACGCCGATCGGCCGTGGTCACCCTCGAGCGCGAGGAGCGCGCCGAGATCGGAAACCGCTACAAGGTGCCCCACGCCGTCAGCGAGGAGATCCTGGCTCGCAAGGAGTTCCGCGACGAGATCGCCGAGGTCTCGGCCGAGATGGGTCTGACCCGCGACGAGGGGCTCGAGAAGGCCGAGGAGTGCCTCGACGAGCTGGTCTCGGTGCAGAGCCGGGCGGCGGTCGACATGTTCTACGCGATGATGGAGCCGCTGCACTCCTCGACCTGGCAGGTGCTCGCCGACCAGTCCGGCCTGGCCAGGCTGCGCGACCTCAACAAGCGCTACGCGCTCGTCTTCCTGCCGGCCCACCGCTCCTACGTCGACACCCTCGTGCTGGGCGACGTGCTCGCCCGCAACGACTTCCCGCGCAACCACGTGATGGGCGGCGCCAACCTCCGGATCTGGCCGATCAGCGACCTGGCCCGGCGGGCCGGCATCGTCTTCATCCGCCGCAGCTTCGGCGACGACGAGATCTACAAGGCCGTGGTCCAGGAGTACTTCGCGTTCCTGCTGGCCAAGCGCTTCAACCTCGAGTGGTACTTCGAGGGCGGGCGCTCGCGCACGGGCAAGATCCGCAGCCCCCGCTACGGCCTGCTCCGCTACGTTGCCCAGGCCGTCCAGAGCGGCCGGGTCGAGGACGTCTACCTGGTGCCCACGTCGATCACCTACGACCGGCTCCACGAGGTCTCCAAGATGGCTGCCGAGCAGGCCGGCGCGAAGAAGCAGGCCGAGGGCCTGAAGTGGCTCGCCGAGTACGCCCGGTCCCAACGCCGCACGCACGGCGGCTCGGCGTACGTGCGGTTCGGGGAGCCGATCGCGATCCGTTCCTGGCTTCCTCCCGCCGGTGCCGACGCCGACGACAACCGCGCGGCGCTGCACAAGATCGCCTTCGAGGTCGCGGTCGGCATCAACCGCACGTCGCCCCTGACGGCCAACGGGCTGCTGGCGCTGACGCTGCTCGGCGTCCGCGACCAGTCGCTGACGCTCACCCAGATCCAGCGGATCCTCGAACCCGTGCTCGCCTACATCGAGACGCGCGCGCTGCCGTCGACCGGCCTCGAGCGGCTGCGCGAGCCCGAGGAGCTGACGGCCGTGCTCGCCGGCCTGGAGAAGGCCAAGGTGGTCACCGTCTTCGACAAGGGCGAGGAGCCGGTCTACGCCGTCGACCGCGGCCAGCACCTGGTGGCGGCGTTCTACCGCAACAACGCGATCCACTGGTTCGTGAACCGGGCGATCGTCGAGCTGGCCCTGCTGTGGACCTCCCAGCAGGACTCCGCCAGCACCGATCAACCAAGCCCCGAGCTGACCGGCTGGACCGAAGCCAAGCGGATCCGCGACCTGCTCAAGTTCGAGTTCTTCTTCCCCGACCGCGACACCTTCGAGTCCGAGCTGCGCGCGGAGCTCGCCCTGATCGCGGGCGGCTCCTCCGACCCGCTCGCGGCGCTGAAGGGGTCGGGCGTGCTGATGGCCCACCGGGTGCTGCGGTCCTTCCTCGATGCTCAGCTCGTGGTCGCCGACCGGCTGGCACACACGGACCCGGCCGAGCCGCTCGACAAGGCGGCTCTGCTCGACGACTGCGACCGCGTCGGCCGGCAGATGCTGCTCCAGCGGCGGCTGCACAGCCCCGAGTCGGTCTCCCGGGAGCTCTTCACCTCGGCGCTCGACCTGAAGGACAACTTCGGGCTGCTGACCTTGGCGCGACGGCGAGTCGCCCGCGGACCTGCAGCGGCGCCGTACCCACCATCTCGAGTTCGTCACCAGCCTGATCGAGCGGGCCCAGCTCATCGAGTCCCTCGACGCAGCCAACCGAGCGGAGGTCACCGGTGTTGTTGTCTGAACGCCTCGAGCAGGTGTACGCCGGACCGGAGGGCCCGCAGGTCGCCGCCTTCTTCGACTTCGACGGCACGCTCATCCACGGGTTCTCGGCCGTCGACTTCTACCTCGACCGCATCCGCAGCGGGAAGGTCGGGCCGCTGGAGGCGGTCCGCACCACCGTGCTGGCGCTGCGGGGGGTGGAGACCGAGGAGGACTTCGAGAAGCTGGTCGCCATCGGGCTCAGCGGCCTCGACGGACACCACCAGGACGACGTCACGGCCGTCGGCGAGCGGGTCTTCGCCAAGAAGCTCGCCGCCCGCGTCTACCCGGAGGCGTGGCAGCTCGTGCAGGCCCACCACCGGATGGGCCACACCGTCGTCCTCGCCTCGTCGGCGACGCGCTTCCAGCTCGAGGCCGCCGCCCGCACGCTCGGCATCGACCACGTGCTCAGCACCACCCTCGAGGCCGGCGACGACGGCATCCTGACCGGGCGGGCGCACGGCCCGACCCTGTGGCGGGCAGGCAAGGCGAACGCGGTCCGCATCTTCGGCGGTGAGCACGGCATCGACCTCGAGGCGAGCTACGCCTACTCCAACGGCAACGAGGACATCGACTTCCTCAGCCAGGTCGGCTTCCCCGCGGCCACCACTCCGGAGGACCGGCTCCGCGAGCACGCCACCGCCGAGGGCTGGCCGGTGCTCGACTTCCGCAGCCGCGGCCTGCCCAGCCTGCCCACCATCGCCCGCTCGGCCGCCGCGATGGGCGGCATCCTGACCGGCATCGGCACGGGGGCGGCGTTCGGGCTGCTCAACGGCAGCCGCCGCACGGCCATCTCCTCGATCATGGCCCTGTCCTCGGAGTACTCCCTCGCCCTCGCCGGCGTCCGCGTCGACACCATCGGCGAGCAGCATGTCTGGGAGCAGCGGCCGGCGGTCTTCGTGTTCAACCACCAGAGCCAGCTCGACGTCTTCGTCATCTGCTACCTGCTGCGACGAGACTTCACCGGCGTCGCCAAGCAGGAGCTGACCAAGGACCCGATCTTCGGACCGGTCTTCAGGTTCGCGGGCGTGGCGTTCGTGGACCGCAAGGGCGGGGCCAACCCCCGCGATGCCCTGGCACCTGCGGTGGCCAAGCTCAACGACGGCATCTCCGTCGTCATCGCTCCCGAGGGCACCCGCTCACTGACGCCGACGCTCGGCGAGTTCAAGACCGGTGCGTTCCACCTCGCCCGCGAGGCCGGTGTCCCGGTCGTCCCGATCGTCATCCGCAACGCCGGCGAGCTGATGTGGCGCGACTCGCTGACGATCAAGCCCGGCACCGTCCAGGTGGCCGTGCTGCCGCCGATCGACGTCTCGGCCTGGCCCGCCGACCAGATCCGCAACAAGACCCGCGAGGTCCAGGCGATGTTCGAGGACACCCTCGCCCACTGGCCCGGCGACCCCCGCCCCGCGCCCAAAGACCCGTCGCCACCGAAGAAGAAGGCCGCGAAGAAGACGGCCGCCAAGAAGTCGGCGCCAAGAAGTCCTCCGCACCGCGCAAGCGCCCCACCGCTGGTTGAGGAGGGACGGAGTCCCGTCACGAAACCCCGCGGAACCCGGTTCGAGTGTTCGGCCTGTGCCATGACGACCTCCGATGACATCCGCGTGCTTCGCGAGCACAGGTACGCCTGAGACAGCGACCGCGTTCGAGACCGTCGACTGAGGCTGAGCGGGACGTCGGTCAGGCGCGGCCGGAGAACCAGGGGTTGCGCAGGTCGAGGTAGGTGATGTCGCCCATGTCGCCCATGGCCTGCTGCATCTGCTGCTGGACCTCCTCGGGCATCTCCTGCTTCTCCCCCTCGCGGGCCGCGGCCTCGGAGGTGAAGTAGATGGTCTGGGTGAAGTCGCCGTCGTCGGCGATGGCGACCGTGCCGCCGATGATCTCGGGCCGCATCTCGCTGCAGGCCGTCCATCGGCTGCTGGCTGAACGTGCGGAAGCCGTCGGCGTTGGCGACCTTGCCGCGCATCACCTGGACGAACCCGGCGTCGTCGGACCCACCGCCGAGCCACTCGAACGCGTCGTCGTAGTCGGTGAAGCTGGGCTCGCCGTCGAAGCAGGCGGACGTCTCCCGCCACCACGCGTCCTGCTCCGGGCGGGCCGAGTTGGCGTCGGCCTGCGCCCGCGACTCGAACCTCACCACCGCGATGGAGGTGCCGTCGTCGGTCACGCCGCTCGTGCTGCCGAGCCAGCCGTCGGCGCCGTCGGCGATGGTCTGCTCCCACAGGTCGAGCTGCTTCTTGAGCCGGTCCGCGTCGTTGCACCGGCCCTGGATCACCTGGATGTACATCCCTGCCTCCTGTCCCCCGAGACCGCTCCGGTCTGAAGCGGTCAGCGAACGACGCTACGCCGGTCGCGACGCGGGTGACAGACCCGTAGATCGACCGAGTCGACTAGAGCTCGAGCTCGACTACCGAGGCTAAGCCTCGATGACGACCGGGATGATCATCGGCCGGCGCTTGTGCTCGCGGTTGACCCAGCGGCCGACCACGCGCCGGATGACCTGCTGGAGCTGGTAGGCGTCGTTGTTGCCCTCGGCTCCGGCGCGGTCGAGCGCGTCGATGATCGGCTGCTTGATCGCGTCGAACGTCGAGTCGTGCTCGGCGAAGCCGCGGGCGTGGATCTCGGGGCCGCCGGCGACCTTCCCGCTGACCGAGTCGATGACCACGATCACCGAGATGAAGCCCTCGGACGCGAGGATCCGGCGGTCCTTCAGCGACGACTCGGTGACGTCGCCGATCGAGGAGCCGTCGACGAACACGTAGCCGCACTCGACCTTGCCGGCGATCGAGATCTGCCCGTCGACGAGGTCGACGACCACGCCGTCCTCGGCGATCACGACGTTGTCGGCCGGTACGCCGGTCCTGCGTGCCAGCGCCGCGTTGGCGCGCATGTGGCGGATCTCGCCGTGCACCGGGATCACGTTGCGCGGCTTGACGATGTTGTAGCAGTAGAGCAGCTCACCGGCGCTGGCGTGGCCGGAGACGTGCACCATCGCGTTGCCCTTGTGCACCACGTTGGCACCCCAGCGGGCCAGGCCGTTGATGACGCGGTAGACGGCGTTCTCGTTGCCGGGGATCAGGCTGCTGGCCAAGATGACGGTGTCGCCCTCCTCGATGTGCACGAGGTGGTGGTTGCGCTGGGCGATCCGGCTCAGCGCCGAGAGCGGCTCGCCCTGGCTGCCCGTCGAGAGCAGCACCTGCCGCTCAGGGGCCAGCTCGGCGAGGTCCTTGACGTCGACGAGAACCCCTTCCGGGACCGTCAGGTAGCCGAGGTCGCGGGCGATGGCCATGTTGCGCACCATCGAGCGGCCGACGTACGCCACCTTGCGGTCGTGCTCGACCGCCGCGTCGAGCACCTGCTGCACACGGTGCACGTGGCTGGCGAAGCAGGCCACGATGATGCGCTGTGCGCTCTTGTGGAAGACCCGGTCGAGCACCGGGCTGATGTCGACCTCGGGCGTGGTGAAGCCGGTGACCTCGGCGTTGGTCGAGTCGGTGAGGAACAGGTCGACGCCCTCCTCGCCCAGCCGGGCGAAGGCCCGCAGGTCGGTGATCCGGCCGTCGAGCGGGAGCTGGTCCATCTTGAAGTCGCCGGTGTGCAGCACCAGGCCCGCCGGCGTACGGATCGCGACCGCGAGCGCGTCGGGGATGGAGTGGTTGACCGCGATGAACTCGAGGTCGAACGGGCCCAGGGTGAGCCGGTCGCCCTCCTTGACGACGTGGTGCACGGTCTCCTTGAGGCGGTGCTCGCGGAGCTTGGGGTCGAGCAGCGCAAGCGTCAGCTCGGACCCCACGAGCGGGATGTCCTCGCGCTCGCGCAGGAGGTACGGCGTGGCGCCGATGTGGTCCTCGTGGCCGTGGGTGAGCACCAGCGCCTCGACCGCGTCGAGCCGGTCCCGGATCGCCTCGAAGTCGGGGAGGATCAGGTCGACCCCGGGGTGGTGGTCCTCTGGGAAGAGCACGCCGCAGTCGACGATGAGGAGGCGGTCGTCGTACTCGAAGACGGTCATGTTGCGGCCGACCTCGCCGAGGCCGCCGAGCGGGATGACCCGTAGCCCTCCGGGCGCCAGCGGCGCGGGTGCGGAGAGCTCGGGGTGGGGATGACTCAAGGGATTCCTTAGGTAGATGAGTTCGGAGGCGGCCAGGCCCTCGCGGAGGGCGGCCACCTCGTCGTCGGTGAGCGGCACGAGTGGGCCGCGGACGTTGCGGTTGTCGAGGACGCCGAGCAGCTGCAGGCAAGCCTTGGCTGTGGTGGCGCCGTAGTTGGGGACGCCCATGATGGCGTCGGTGGCGGGCAGCAGCCGCTCGTACGTCGCCAGGGCGGCCGCGTGGTCGCCGCCGAGGAAGTCTCGGATCATGCCGGCGATCTCGTCGCCGGCCGCGTGGCCGACGACCGAGACCACGCCCTGGGCACCGTGGGCCAGCCAGCCGAGCGTCGAGACGTCGTCGCCGGAGTAGAGGTCGTAGCCCAGCCGCATGATCTTCACGCCGCGGGCGTAGTCGCCGACGGCGTCCTTGACTGCGACGACGGTGTGCCACTCCTTGGCGGCGGCATAGGTCTCGAGCGCGATCTCGGTGGCCGGTGCGTCCGGGGACGTCGTAGAGCATCACCGGCACGTCGGTGCTCTCGACGACGGTGCGGAAGTGGTGGAGCACGCCCGCCTGGCCGGGCTTGTTGTAGTAGGGGGTGACGAGCAGCAGCCCGTCGGCGCCGAGCTTCTCGGCCTGCCTGGCCAGCTCGACGGAGTGTGCGGTGGCGTTGGTGCCGACGCCGGCGACCACGACGGCTCGCTCGCCGACCGCGTCGATGACCGCGCGCAGGATGTCGCCGTCCTCGGCCACGGTGGTGGTCGGGCTCTCACCGGTGGTCCCGCTGACCACCACGCCGTCGTGGCCGTGGGCGACGAGGTGGTCGGCGATGCGGGCCGTGCCGTCGAGGTCGACGGATCCGTCGTCGTGGAACGCCGTCGCCATCGCCGTCAGCATCCGGCCGAAGCGCGGGCCGGAGGGCGGGGACGTCATGACCCCCAGGCTATCGGGCTGCCCACCTCTCGATGGTTGAGGTGTGAGGAGCAGACAGCGCTTGTCCTGAGGTGCGAGCTTGCGAGCCTCGACGGGACCAACCTCGAAACCACGGTCCACCGAGCACGAGGTGTTTCGAGGCTCGGGCGTGGCCGCCCTCACCCTCAACCAGCGATCAAGGCGAAGTGCGGCTTGATCTCCTCGGCGACCAGGTGGAGGTGGTCGAGGTCGTGGAGGTCGAGGGTCTGGAGGTAGAGCCGCGTCTGGCCCGAGTCGGCGTAACGGCCGACCTTGTCGAGCACCTCGCTCACGGTGCCGCCGAGCTGGGTCTTCCTCAGCATCTCGGGGTCCTGGCCGATGTTGGCCGCGCGGCGCGCGAACTCCGCCTCGTCCCTGCCGACGCACAGCACCAGCGCGCTGGAGTAGACCATCGACGCCGGCTCGCGGCCGACGTCCTCGCACGCCTGACGCACCCGGTCGTGCACGGCCAGGCCCTCCTCGAACGCCCTGAACGGCACGTTGTACTCGTCGGCGAACCGCGCCGCCAGCGCGGCCGACCGTCGCTTCCCCGCCCCGCCGATGATCACCGGCGGCTTGGCCTGGTGGGGCTTGGGCAGGCCGGGTGAGTCCTCGATCGTGTAGTGCTTGCCCTCGAAGCCGTACCCGCCGTCGGTCGCCCACAGCCCGGTGACGATCTCGACCTGCTCCTCGAGCATCTCGAAGCGCTCCGTGGTGTCGGGGAACGGGACGGCGTACGCCGCGTGCTCGCGGTCGAACCATCCCGCGCCGAGGCCCAGCTCGACGCGCCCGCCACTCATCTGGTCGACCTGTGCCACCTGGACCGCCAGCAGACCGGGCCACCGGAACGTCACGCTCGTCACCAGGGTGCCGAGGCGGATGGTGCTGGTCTCGCGGGCCAGTGCGCCGAGCGTCACCCACGCATCGGTCGGGCCGGGTACGCCGTCGGTGCCGAACGCCGAGGAAGTGGTCGGAACGGAAGAACGCCCCGAAGCCGAGCTCCTCGGTCTTCTGGGCCACCCGCAGCAGGTCGTCGTACGACGCCCCCTGCTGGGGTTCGGTGAACACCCTCAGCTCCATGCCAGCCATGCCGTCCACCCTGCCAGACACCTAGCATGAGCCCGTGAGCGTGCGGCGCAGGCTGCTGTCGCGGAGCAACAGGCTCGGCGTGTGGGCCTACCGTCGCACGTCCGGTCGCGCCGGCGGCGGGGCCGGAAAGGCGCTGGTGCTGACCGTGCCCGGCCGTCGGAGCGGGCAGCCTCGGTCGACCTGCATGGCCTACCTCGACACCGCGGACGGCCGGCTGGTGTGGGGCACGGCGTCCGGAGCTCCACACGACCCGGACTGGTTCCGGAACCTGCGGGTGGCCCGCACGGCCGAGATCGAGGTCGGTGCCCGGCGCACGACGGTGGTCCCCTCGCGAGCTGGTGGGTGCCGAACGGGACGCCGCCTGGGCCACGATCCTGGCGCAGCGGCCGGGCGTCGCGCGCTACGCGCGCAAAGCGGGCCGGCCGATCCCGGTCGCCCTGCTGGCACCAGGTGGCACGATCGCGCCATGACCACCATCGAGCTCGAGGACGGCCGCCGCCTCGACATCCAGGACGCCGGAGGCGACGGCGAGGTGCTGCTGTTCCACCACGGCACACCGGGGTCGGTGACCCAGATGCCACACATGCTCGACGCGGCCGCCCGAGCGGGACTGAGGATGGTGACGTACTCACGAGCCGGGTACGGCGCGTCGTCGCGGCACGCGGGACGCTCGATCGCCGACGTGGTCACCGACATGGAGCAGGTGCTCGACCACCTGGGTGCCGACAGGTGCGTGACGGCCGGCTGGTCGGGCGGCGGCCCGCACGCGCTGGCCACGGCGGCCTGCTTCCGCGCGGACCACGGGTGCCCTGGTGATTGCCGGTGTGGCGCCTTGCGAGGCCGAGGGCCTGGACTTCCTGGCGGGGATGGGTGAGCAGAACGTCGAGGAGTTCGGCGCCGCCCTCGAGGGCGAGGCCGTGGCGCGCCTACCTCGAGCGAGCTGCCCGGCCTCGGACGCCGATGGCCCGCGCTCATCGAGGCCATGACCACCTGTTGCCCGCCGTCGACCAGGCCCTGCTCACCGAGGAGTTCGGCGAGGCGCTGTCCGCCAACATCAGCGAGGGTCTGCGCACCGGCGTCGACGGCTGGCTCGACGACGACCTGGCCTTCACCAGGCCTTGGGGCTTCGACGTGGCCGCGATCGAGGTGCCGACCGCGTTGTGGCACGGCACCGAGGACCTGATGGTGCCGTTGGCCCACGGACTCTGGCTCGCCGACCACATCCCCGGGGTTACGCCTCACCTGCTCGACGGCGAGGGTCACCTCTCCGTCGGGGTCGGGGCAATGGACCGGATGTTCGCCGACCTGGCCGCCACCCTGGCCTAGGTTCCCGTCGCCCGCTCCCACCACACCCACTCGAGCCCAGGACCGGGCACGCGCTGGGTCTCGACCCACTCGGCGCGGTCCCAGTCGGGGTAGTACGTGTCGCCCTCGGGCGCGAGGTGGACCTCGGTGAGGACCTGCGCGTCGGCCACCGGCAGGGCGGCGGCGTAGATGGTGGCGCCGCCGGCCACCATCACCTCGCCCGGCAGGCCGGCGGCCAGGGCCAGCGCCTCGTCGAAGGACCCCGCGACCTGGACGTCGGGGGCCGACCACGACGGGTCGCGGGTCAGGACGACCGTGGTGCGGCCGGGCAGCGCCCGGCCGATGGAGTCGTAGGTCGCCCGGCCCATCAGCAGCGTGTGGCCGAGGGTGACCCGCTTGAAGTGGGCGAAGTCCTCGGGGATCCGCCAGGGGATCCCGCCCGCCGCCCCGATCACCCCGTTGTCGGCGACCGCGGCCACGAGCGTGACGCGCCTGCCGTCGAGAGAGGCCCGCATGGCGCCCAACCTAGTGGGAGAGGTTGACGGTCCCGGAGATGCTCGTGCGCGCGTCACCGCCCACCCACACGGTGTCGGTCCCCTCGTCGACCGCGCGCTCCACGTATACCCGCCCGCGGCGACCGAGCGCGGTGCCCTGCGAGGCGACGTACGACGACGGCAGCCGGTCGCCGGCCAGCCACTGGCCGACCCCGGCGTTGAGGCTGCCGGTCACCGGGTCCTCGGAGATCCCGAAGCCCGGGCAGAACGCGCGCACCTCCACCGCGCACTCGCTGCCGTCCGGGTAGGGCCCCACCACGCCGATGTCCATCCCGGCCGCGGCCGACCAGTCGGGCTGGATCGCCAGCACCTCCTCGGCGGAGCCCATCAGCACCCCGACCCAGCCGGGCCCGTTGTCGATCCACTGGAGGTCGACCACCTGCGACGGGTCGATGCGCAGCGCGCGGACGATGCGCTCGCGGTCCTCGTCCGAGACGTCCCCGGACCTCAGGAAGGGCGGTGCGGCGAAGGCCAGCCGCGTCCCTCTCCGCAGCCGCACCAGCCCGGCCCCGCACTCCTGGACCAGCTCACCGTCGTGGTGTGGCACTCCCCCGGCCTCCAGCCACGCGTGCGCCGACCCGATCGTCGGGTGTCCCGCGAACGGCAGCTCGGCACTCGGCGTGAAGATCCGCAGCCGGTAGTCGGCCTCGTCAGTGGTCGGTGGCAGGAGGAAGGTCGTCTCGGAGAGGTTCGTCCAGTTCGCGAAGCCCGCCATCTCCTCGTCGCTGAGGCCAGCGGCGTCGTGCACGACGGCGACCGGGTTGCCCAAGAACGGCTCGGCGGAGAAGACGTCGACCTGACTGAAGGTGTGCACCCGCCCACGCTAGTGGTCGCCAGACGGGGTCAGCGGAAGAAGAGGTACCAGGTGGTGCCGGCCAGCACGGGCACACCGTCGACGTCGAGGCGCTGGGTGCAGGGTTCCTGGTCGGGGTTCATGGAGTTGATGTACTGCTTGGAGGCTTGGCACTCGTAGAGGCCGTAGGTCCCGTCGTGGCTGTCGACGACCCACACGACGCGCCCCTCCACCGTGAAGGTCGCGGCGACCGTGGTCCAGCCCCGGTCGACCCAGGTGTCCCAGTCTCCGTCGAGGTGAGCGTCACGCGCGTCGTACAACGCGACCTCGTCGTCGTCGATCGTGGTCAGCACGAAGTTGCCGTCGGGCGAGAGCAGACCGGTGATGCCCGGGACCTCGGGATGGATGCTGAAGTAGGGGTGCACGACCGACAGCGCTCTGTCTTGGCCGCGCAGCTCGGAGCCCGACGAGACATCGAGGAGGTCGGAGCCGCGGAAGCCCTCCGGTGGCTCGACCTGCTGGGGCTCCGTGAGACCGGGCCCGCTGACGTTGGCGACCCAGTCGCTGTCGCTCGCTGTGGAAGTAGAGGCGCTCGCGGTCCCAACCGATCAGAAAGCTGTCGTCGCTCGCGTCGAGGCGCCCGAGCTCGCGGTCGCCGATCGCGTCGTAGACGACGATGTCGCCGCCCTCGGGGAGGGTCCAGGCCACCCAGCCGAACCGGGGTTGGGCGACCAGCGCCGTGTCGGCCGCCATCTTGCCGAGCCGGCGCTGCGTGCCGTCCTCGTCGACAGCGGCCACGCGCCCGTCACCGTCGGCGTAGACCACCCCGATGCCGGTCTCGACGAGCTGGGTCACCCCGGGCACGCGGGCGGTGCCGTGGTGGAGGTGGAGCACACCGTCGTACCACCAGGCAACGTCGACGATGTTCTCCACCGGTGAGATCTCCAGGGCGTCCGGGTCGGGCGCCGGGGTAGGGCGCATGAAGAGATAGGACACCCCGGCCACCAGGACGAGGGCGAGCACGACGGCACCGGTGACCAGCCACCGGCGGCGCTGTCCCGCGCTCGCGTGGGCGACCACCCGGGCGACCGACGGCGGAGACACGTCGATCGCTGCGGCGGCGGAGTGGCAGGCGGGGTCGAGGGGCTGCAGGTCGAGGGCTGCCGCAGCTTCGGACAGCCGATGGTGGACCTCGGCGCGTGGCTCGCCCAGCACCTCGGCGACCTGCTGCTCGTCGAGCTCACCGAGGTGGTGCAGCACGACGGCCACGCTGGTCGCGTCGTCGAGCTCACCGAGGCCCTGGACCAGCCTCTCGAGCAGGGCCAGCTGGTCCTCGAGCTCCTGGGTCATCACCCGCGCGGCGGGCACGCTCACCGGCACCTGGGGTGCAGGTTCGCGGCCGCGCGTGCGGACCCAGCCGTCGAGAACCACCCGCGCGAGCTCGACGTCGACGTCGTCCTCGCGGCGCAGCCGGCCCCAGTCGGGCAGCAGCCGGCGCGAACGACGCCACGGCGACGTCCTCGGCGCGGTCGACCGGGTGGCCGAGCACCACGAGCACCCTCACCACCGGCAGCCAGCGCGCGACGACGTACGCCGCGAAGTCCGGGTCGGCGCGCACGTCCCCATCCTGCCTCAGGCTGCCGACGCCGTACCCGGCCAACCTGCTATCTCCGGGTGTCCCCCGCCAGCAGCACGTCCTCCACCTGCCCCAGCTCGACGTAGCCCGAGCAGTCGCTGCGGGCCGCCGTGCCACAGGTGACGATCACCAGCTCGCCGCCACCCTGGTCGGCCAGCCAGCTGACCCGGCCGCCGTCCGCGAACACCGCCGCCCGGACCTGCCAGTCCGGCCGCCAGGTGTCGAGCCGGTCGCCGCTCCGGGTGTCGTAGAGCCTCGGCTCGCGACCCTGTTCCGGTCCGGTGAGCACCAGCCGGCCGTCGGACGACAAGGAGCCGCCGAATCCCGGGAACCTCGCCTCCCCGCGCCGTCCCGACCGGACCACACGCAGAAAGGTGCCCCACTGCTCGACGCGGGTGCCGGCCACGGCGTCGACGAGGGCGGTGCGCTCGTTGGGGTCGTCGGAGTAGCCGTCCCCGGTGAGCTGCGCCGGGCCGCCCGAGGGGTCCCACGCCCAGTCACGCAAGCCCTGGCCGAACCGCAGCCACCCACCGTCGAAGGTGATCGGACGCACGCGCGGCCGCGTGGTGACGGCGGCCAGCTGCTGTCCCGCCTCGACGTCCCACACCACCAGCCGCGTCACGCCCGGCACCGAGGCGTCGGCCCACGCCACCAGGCCGCGCTGCGGCGACGAGACGAGCGGCGAGCCCTCTTCGGGCCGGCCCATCAGGGTGCGCCCGCCGTCGGCCTGGACGGCCACCAGACGCCCCTCGCCGTCGACGTACGCCGCTCCGCTGCCCGCGGCGACCAAGCGACGGACCTCGGCGACCCGGACGACGGATCCCGTGAGGTGAAGCTCCCCGTCGGCCCACCAGACCAGCCCGGCCGGGTTCGCCTCGGCGGTCGCCGGGGCCGGCGGCAGCACGTCACCGGGCCGCTGCACGGGCTCGGGCCGCGAGAGCGTGACACCCACGGCGACCGCCAGCGCCGCGGTCGCCGCGACGCCGCCCGTGACCAGCCATTGCTGCCGTCGGCGCCGGCGTGCAACTGCGCGCACCCGTGCGTACGGCAGCGCCGGCGTCGCGAGCGCCACATCGTCGTCGGAGGCCTGCTCGGCATGCTGGCCGGCCAGGAGCGTGCGCAGCCGGGGTACCGAGGTACCCAGGACGTCACACACCTGGAGCTCTTCGAGCGCCGCGGCCCCGCGGAGCACCCGAGCCACCCTGGCCTCGTCGAGCGGGGCGAGCTGCGCGCGGCGGCGCCTCCTCGTCTCGACGGCGAGCACCGTCAACCACAGCGTGACGTCGGGGTCGGCGGACTGCTGCAGCTCGTGCCAGTCGGGACGCAGCGAGGCGAAGACCTCGGTCGCCGTGTCCTCCGCGTCCGACGGCTCGACGTCGAGGAGCACGAGGCAGCGCACCACCGCGGCCCCGCGAGCGGCGACGTACCCCTCGAAGTCCGGCTCGCCGCGCATCCACCCATGGTGTCCCTGCCGCCCGCCGAAGACCATGGGAAGGGGCTACCGTCCGGAGGTGACCTTCGACGTGGCCGCCGATGCCTACGCCAGCTTCATGGGTCGGTTCGCCGCGCCCTTGGCCGAGCAGTTCGTCGACCTGGTGGGGCTCGAGCCCGGGAACCGCGTGCTCGACGTGGGCTGCGGACCGGGCACTGTCACGGCCGTGCTCGCCCAACGGCTCGGCTCCGACCACGTCGTCGCCGTCGACCCGTCACCCAGCTTCGTGCCCGCTGTGCGCGAGCGGCTTCCGGACGTCGACGTGCGCGAGGGCGCGGCCGAGGACCTGCCGTTCGCCGACGCGTCGTTCGACGTCGCGCTCTGCCAGCTCGTGGTGCCGTTCATGGCCGACGCGGTGCGGGGGCTCTCCGAGATGGGCCGGGTGGTCCGTCCCGGCGGTGTCGTCGCCGCGTGCGCATGGGACTTCGAGAGCGGCCCGGTCCAGACGTTCTGGCGGGCGGCCGACGAGCTCGCCCCCGGCGCGTCGGCCGCGATCGACCTCGCCGGCGCTCGGGAGGGTCATCTCGCCGAGCTGATGACGGCGGCGGGACTGCAGGTCACCCGATCGGCGGAGCTGACGGTGCACGTCGAGATTGCGACGTTCGAGGAGTGGTGGGCGCCGTTCGCGTACCGGATCGGTCCCGCCGGTGAGTACTTCGCGACGCTCACGACCGCCGAGCAGTCCGCACTCCGGGCCCGGTCTGCGGAGCTGTTGCCACACGAGCCGATCGAGATCACCGGCGTGGCGCGGGCGGCTACCGCGACAGCGGCCCAGTGGCCGCTGAGGTCGGCGACTGCACCGGGGCAGAGCCGCGCCGATTGATGCGCTGCCGTGTGTGATCGGCGGTCGAGCCGTAGCAGACGAGCCAACGCTTGCCGGCTCGGCGCAGGGTCCGCGATCCGCGTTGTCAGTCGGTCCGGTTGCGGAGGCTTCGGGCCAGGGTGGGGATCATCACCGTGGCCGCAACGAGGTGGAGCCCGATGAGCGCGGCCACGGTGGCGGTACTCGCCCCGGAGAGGAGCGGCGGGACCAACGAGATCACGGTCAGCGTCAGTGCCGTCCACACGAAACGCTCGGCGGGGCGAGCGCTCCAACGCAGAAGTGCGACGGCAATCACGCTGCCCACGACCGAGAAGAAGCCGGTTACCACGGCGATCCCGGACAGCGGGATCGTCTCGCCACCTTCGGGAACCTCGAAGTCGACGCCGACGGCCCGAGCAAGCGCTGCGGCGAGGGTGGTGGCCACCATCGCTACGAGCGTGGCGATGGAGCCGGTGACGGCGAGCCCGCGGAGTCGGTGGGTGTGGCTGGTCCGGCCGGATGCCGGGTCTGCGACGACCCCGGTGTCATTGATGCTCTTCATGTCGATCCTCCATTGCTTGGTCTGTGGCGACGGTTCTCGCCTTGGGCATGACGATGCGCACTCGCGCGGTGCGGCGACCGGGGTTCCGAAGGGCGCGGACGCCGGTGCCGCGGAGCCAGAACCCGGCGTCGCGGCCGAGGACCGGCCCGGGCTCGCCGTCGCGCAGCTCCAGCTGCACCCGCCCGCGGGTGACGACGCCGAACGCGTCGTACCACTCCGCCGCGACCACCGCGACACGCGCGCCGCGGCGGAGCGCGAGCGTCCGCACCGGGGCTACTACTCCGTGCCGTCCGCCGGCAGGCGCTCCGGCAGCCCGAACCGCGGGAACTGGTCGTCGTGGAAGGTGACGATCTCGGTGATCGCCCCGCCGGTGACGCGCAGGACGTCGAGCGTCAACGGCAGGTACGCGCCCTCCTGCTCCCGCCAGAGGTAGAAGGCGACGGCGGGCTGCCGGTTCGCGGAGGTGTTGACGGCGCGCAGACCCTTCATGCCCACGAAGCCGTCCTGGACCCAGTCGTTCACCACCGCGTCGCGACCGACGTACAGGCCCGGCGTGGGCGGCATCGAGCAACGGACGTCGTCGCGCAACATCGCGGCGAGCCTGTCGATGTCCGTGGCCACGCTGGCGTCGGTGAAGCGGCGCACCAGCTCGCGTGTCCCGGCGTCCTCCTCGCTGCCGGTCCAGTCCTGCCGCTCGGCGGGCAGGTGCTCCCGCATACCGGCGCGGGCCCGCTGCAGCGCGCTGTTCACGGAGTTGACGGAGTCCCCGAGGAGCTCCGCGACGTCCTTCGCCGGCCAGCCGAGCACGTCCCGCAGGATCAGCACCGCCCGCGGGCGCGGCGCGAGGTGCTGGACTGCGACCAGGTACGCGAGCTCGATCGTCTCCCGCGCGACGGCGACGCTCTCCGGCTCGTCCGCGTCGCCCGCGGGCAGCTCGTCGAGCAGCCGGTCCGGGTAGGGCTGCAGCCACAGCACCTCGCCGCCGGTCGCAGGCTCCGGGCGGCACTTGGCCAGCAGGTCCAGGCAGGCGTTGGTGGCGATCCGGTACAGCCAGGCCCGGAACGTCGACCGTCCCTCGAAGGTCTCCCGTCGCCGCCAGGCACGGAGGAACGTCTCCTGCACGGTGTCCTCGGCGTCCTCGAACGACCCGAGCATCCGGTAGCAGTGCACGTGCAGCTCCCGCCGGTGACGCTCCGCCATCCCCGAGAACGCCGGCTCGTCGATCTCGCCCAGACCGCTCACGCCCAGCTCCTCCAGCCGCATGTCCGCACTCATCACGTCATCCTTCCGCTTCGTCCTGTCCCGTCGTAGGTATGACGGCTGCGGGCGCGACAACTCATCACTTGGGTCCGTAGGTCGTGACCCCGCCTCCTGCACGATGGAGTGGTGGCAGTGCTTCCTGAGGTGGTTCTCGAGGTCGCACACCGCCATTCACTCTCGACGTCTCCCGTCGTGCTGCTGCGCGGTCTCGGTTCCGTCAACCACGTGTTCTGCCTCGGATCCGGCGCTGAGCGCCACGTGGTGCGGATCCCCATCGACCCGCTACGGCGGGACGAGTGCGAGGTCGAGCACTGGTGCCTGGAGCAGGCTGCCAAGCATGGAATCCCGAGCCCTGGGGTCGTTGGCCGTGGGGATGTGTCGGGAACTCCCTACATCGCCCTGAAGTACGTCGAGGGTTCCGTGGCCGACGAGCGGGAGCTCACGGCATGGGAGACCTTGGGGCGGTACGGGCGGCTTGCACACGGGTTTGAGTGGGCATCCGGCCCCGACTCGCTCTTCACACGTTTCGGTCGCGATCCAGACGACGCTTGGCGTCGACACCTGCTGTACAACGCTGACCAGCTCAGCGGTGCCGATCCACTCATCGGGCTGGGCGTGTACCCCTCACCCGAACAAGCACGCCTGCGCGACATCGTGAGCAAGCTTCTGGACCACGACGTCACCCACGGCCTTCGGCACGGCGATCTCGCGCCACGCAATCTCCTGATGAGACCCCACGGCCTGCCCGTGCTGCTCGACTGGGGCCAAGCAAGCGTAGGACCTGTCCCGCACGGTGACCTTCTCGCCGCCTACAGGTCCCACGTGCTCGAAGGGCACCCGACGACCACACAGCTCGACGTATTCTCCGCCGCCTTGGGCGAACCGCTGGGCAGGCTCCAAGGCGTCCTCAAAGACCTGCTGGTCCTCGAGGCGTTGGATCGAGTGCGGTGGGCGTTGGACAACCGTCCCGACCGGGTGGCCGATCTCGTGACTGACGCATGCGCCACCCTGCGCATGTGAAGCGGCGCAGTCTCATGCTGCAATCCGCTCGCTCATGCCGATGAGCGGACGCTCATACTTCCGGCTCCCGAGCCCGGTCGAGGGCCGACGGTTGCTCAGGCTTCATGCGGCGCCGAGCAGGTGCCGCAAGACGGACAAGGGACCGCCCACCCTCGAGAACCGAGAATGGGCGGCGGAGGGCTCCCCTCCCCATGCCACGACTGTCTCCCGGGGGGTGGGGGCAATGGCCGCGGCTGTCGTCAACGCTACGCCGGGGCCGAGTCATCTGCCACACAGAGTGGGGGCAAGGGACCGCCCATCCTCTGTGGGGGAGGACGGGCGGTCGTGGGAGATGGTCGTTCCCCCTGACCGGCCGGCCCGTGAGAGGCGGGGCGAGTCGCGGTCGCCTCAACGGTACGTCGGATTTGGGGGAAGTCGGGTCGTCCCGAAGGGTGAGGACATTCGCCCCGCGGCATGTCGTCACTGAACTTCTGGCGTTGAAGCAGGTCCTCCGGATGCTTCGAGGCGACCTTGCCGGGTCGCCCGGTCGTGCGCCTTCACTCCGAGGCGCCACCCGCTCACGCGGGGGACTCCCCGCAGCCTGACGGCGCAGGGGTGCAAGCGAGTCAACGTCCGCTGATGCCGCTGATGGTGCGCAGAACTGCCGATGAGGGTGCGGGTAAGAGTCCCGGGGAGTGGTGGGGTTTGGGGTAGGACGGCGGGGCTCCGACGTAGAGGGGCCATCGGCGGGATCTTCGGTGTGAACGGCCAAGCACACATCGAAGAGGAGATCCACCGATGGCCCTGTCCCAGTCTGCCCTGTCCGAGCTGCTCGAGGCGTTCCGTGCCGGTGACGGCGTGGATCTGGTCCGTGAATCGGTCCGGCTGGTGATGCAAGAACTGATCGAAGCCGAAGCGACCGAACGGATCGGCGCCGGCCGCTATGAGCGCACCGAGGCCCGCACCACCGAACGCAACGGGGCCAGCGACCGGCTGCTGGCCACCAAGGCCGGCGACGTCGAGCTGCGGATCCCGAAGCTGCGCAAGGGGTCGTTCTTCCCCTCGATCCTCGAGCCCCGCCGCCGGATCGACCAGGCGCTGTACGCGGTGGTGATGGAGGCCTACGTCCACGGCGTCTCCACCCGCAGCGTCGACGACCTGGTCGAGGCGCTGGGCGTCGACCGGGATCTCCAAGTCCGAGGTCTCGCGGATCTGCGCGGGCCTCGACGAGGTCGTCGGCGCGTTCCGGACCCGGCCGCTGGACCACATCGAGTTCCCCTACGTCTACCTCGACGCGACCTACCTCCACGTCCGGGCGCCGCGGCCGGCGGCCAGCCCGGGCAGGTCACCTCGATGGCCGTGGTGGTCGCCACCGGGATCGCCGCCGACGGCTCCCGGGAGATCCTCGGGCTCGACGTCGGCGACAGCGAGGACGAGGTGTTCTGGCGTGGGTTCCTCACCTCGCTGAAGCAGCGCGGCCTGGGCGGGGTGCGACTGGTCATCAGCGACCAGCACGCCGGGCTGGTCAAGGCGCTGCGGCGGTCCTTCCAGGGCGCCGGGCACCAACGCTGCCGGGTGCACTTCGCCCGCAACCTGCTGGCCCATGTCCCCAAGTGGCACCAGACATGGTCGCCGCGGTGTTCCGCACGATCTTCGCCCAGCCCGACGCCGCCACCGTCGGCCGCGACCTGGGACGAGGTCCGTGACCAGCTGGCCGGCCGGTTCCCCAAGATCGGTCCGCTGATGGACGAGGCCAAGGCCGAGGTCCTGGCCTTCACCGCATTCCCACGGGCGCATTGGACCAAGATCTGGTCGACCAACCCGCTGGAGCGGGTCAACAAGGAGATCAAGCGCCGCGCCCGCGTCGTCGGGATCTTCCCCAACCCCGCCGCCGTGATCCGGCTCGTCGGCGCGGTCCTGGCCGACATGCACGACGAGTGGCAAGCCGGCGAACGCCGCTACCTCTCCGAAGGATCCATGGCGCTGCTCTACCCCGACAGCGATACTGGACCCATCGCCGCCATCGACAGCGGCGAGTAGGCACCGAGGATCACCTCAAAGCCCACCACCGCCCGGGACTCTGCGCTCCGCCGCAACAGCTCCTCACTCCACGATCAACCCAAGGCGCTCTACCGACCCGGTAGCGGATCACGGATCAAGCGGCTTGGGATACCCCTCGAAGGTCCAGCCGATCTGGGGGTGCTCCTCGTCATGCTCGCCCAGACTGGCGACCCAATCCTGAAACGTCGCATATGTGCCTGCCGCCTCGCTCATCAGGCGCTCTGCCTCTTCGCCATACTGGGCAGGCATCAGCACGTTGAGCTCCCAGTCCGTGTCGAGATCCCCGCCGTCAAAGATGAACGCGTACGTCGTGACTCCAGAGTCTTTGTCGCCCGGTCCAGCAGCCCTTAACACTTGCCATCGATCCCGCAGATCCGGCCGTTGGGCGTCGACAGCCACCCTCACCACCTCGAGGAATCGCTCAAAGTCTTCGACCCGGTCTGACCGGATGGGGTTGAGGTATATGTGCGTTGTCGAGTTGGTCATCTCACTCCTCCGCGGCGTGTCGCTTCTCCGACTCTGACCATGGCAGAGATCGCCGATGTGGCACCAACCCCGGGACAGCCTTTCCTCAACATCAGGCACGCCGAGCAAGCGCCTCGATGCCGGATGGGGCCGGGCGCGCGGACACCGCTACCGCCGGGCTCTAGAGAGGCAGGTTGAAGGATTCATCCTGAAGCTGCGTCACACCGCCGCGTTCAGGACACCGGCTCGCTGCAGCTCGAGGAGTTGGCTGGGATCAGCGGCCTCGAGCCCCATGCCCGGGCTGCGCGAACTAGGACCATGGCTCCCGGCGCAGGCGGTCCCCGGCACACGCCGCCAGTGCTCGTGGTGGTGTCAGATCGGGCATCGACACGCGCGCCGCCGGAGCGAATGATGAGGTGGTGACGGAGACCGCGGACGAGCGGCCAGACGCCGGGGCGGCCAATGCTGCCGCCCCTGCGCAACTGTCGGCACAGAACTGGCGAGAGCTTGTGCGGCGAGCGCTGGGTCACGTGGTGGACGCCCGTCTTCCCTTCCTCAGCGCCGGGGTCGCGTTCTTCGCGGTCTTGTCGGTCGCACCCGTGCTAGTGACCGCGCTCTCGGTCTACGGCGCCCTCAACACGCCTGCTCAGGCGCGGAGCCAGCTCTCTCGGGTCGCTGAGGTGCTCCCCCCGCAGGTGCAGTCACTCGTCACTGACCAGCTGACCACCATTTCTACCGCCTCGACGGAGGTGCTCACGGTGCGCGGCCTAGTCGGGCTCGGGCTCGCGCTGTGGACCGCCACGACCGCGATGGTGGCGCTCATTGACGCGTTGACCGTGGCCTACCACGAGACAGAAACCAGAAGCTTCTTGCGGCGGACCCTCTTGGGTCTGTTGTTCGTCCTCGGCGGCGCGCTCCTGCTGGGCGCGGTAATCGCCCTTGCCGGCATGCTCTCCCGGACCATCGACGATTCGCCGGGCTACGTGCGCGCGGTGGCGGCGGTGGTCGCTTGGCCGACGCTGGCAGTGCTGATGAGCACGATGCTCGCCGTCCTCTACCGGTTCGCCCCGAACCGCAAGCACCCGCAATGGCGATGGACGACGTGGGGAGCCGCGGGCGCCACCGTGCTGTGGGTAGCCGCCTCCGCTGCGCTGTTCACTTACGTTCAGAATCTCGGCACCTACGGGGCCACTTACGGCTCGCTCGCCGGTGTAGCGATCAGCATGTTTTGGCTCTGGCTCACCGTCCTGCTCGTCGTGCTCGGAGCAGCAGTCAACGGCGAGTCAGAAAGGCAGACCGTGTACGACTCGACGATTGGTCCTGAGCGCCCGCTGGGGCAGCGGGGTGCGGTGGTCGCCGACAGCACGCCGTCCCGCCTTCACCAGCCCTGACGGCCGAGGTGCCTCATTCCGCGAGTGACGCGCCTGGCGCTCTCATGGCCGCGATCCGCGCGGTCATGCCGAGATGAGGAACGGCGCTACTACGCCGCCCAGGGTTCGCGCTTGGCGGAGCCTAGGGTTAGGACCGCAGCGCCGCCCAGGCGAGACAGGCGAGCGACGCCGTCGAGGTCATTGCGCGAGCGATATTCCAGTTCACCCACGGCGATTCGAAGTCGCCCCGTACGGCGGCGAGGTCGGTGATTCGCTCGACGCTGCCCGCCGAGTCCAGCGCGTTGTTGAGCGGGATGTTGCCGCCCGCGGTGATGGCGATGGTGCCGATCGCGAAGGCCGTGCCGGCGATCACCCAGGGTCGGGCCGAGCTGTTGCTCGTGACGATGGCAGCGCCGGCGAGCAGTGGTGCCCCTAGGAAGCTCAGCATGAAGGCAGGGTTCACGATCGCGACGTTCATGTTCTGCATGGTCGCGACGAAGCTCCGGTCATCGCCCCGTGCCAGGCCGGGCATCACGCCACTGGCCCAGGTGTAGTAGGTGCCGGCCTGGAGCCCGGCGGCCAAGGTGGCGGCGAGGAGGACTGGAGAGCGGAGGCTCTCGAGGATTTCCGTCATGGCATTAGCACATCGCCCTCAGCTGAGACTATCCATGGCTGAGAACCGCGCTTCCATACGCAATCGTCCAGCCGTACCATCGTGTTCGTGGACGGACTCACCGGGCTGCTCGACGGCCCCCGTGCCCGCGGCGCGTTCCTGCTGCGCTGCCTGATGGACCCGCCCTGGTCGTTGCGCCTCGAGGACGAGGTGCCGATGTCGGTGACCGCCGTGGTGCGCGGGCGGGCCTGGGCTGTGCCCGACGAAGGGGCGCCGTTCGAGGTCGGGGCCGGCGACCTCCTCGTGTCCGTCGGCACGGAGCACTGGACCATCGCGGACTCCCCCTCCAGCCCGGTCAACATCGTCATCCACCCCGGCCAGCACTGCACCACACCCGACGGGCGCCCGCTCGCCGAGGAGATGCGCCAGGGCGTGCGCAGCTGGGGCAACAGCGCGTCCGGCGCGACCGTCATCCTCACCGGCGCCTATGGCATGGAGGGCGAGGTGAGCCGTCGGCTCCTGCGTGCCCTGCCGCGGTTCGTCGTGCTCACCGAGGAGAAGCTCGACTCGCCGTTGATCCCCCTGCTCGCGGACGAGATCGTCAAGGACTCGCCAGGTCAGGACGCCGTGCTCGACCGTCTTCTGGACCTGCTCCTCATCGCGGTGCTGCGCGCGTGGTTCGCGCGCCCGGAGGCCGACCCGCCCGCGTGGTACCTCGGCCATTCCGACCCCGTCGTCGGTCCCGCCCTCCGGCTGCTCCAGCACAACCCGGAGCACCGCTGGACGGTCTCGGAGCTGGCCGCAGCGGGCGGGGTGTCCAGGGCGGCGTTCGCTCGCCGGTTCACCGACGTGGTCGGCGAGCCGCCGATGACGTTCCTTACCGGCTGGCGACTGGCGCTCGCCGCCGACCTGCTCCGTGAACCCGGCACCACGCTCGCGACGGTCGCCCGACGCGTGGGCTACTCCACGGCCTTCGCGCTCAGCACCGCCTTCAAGAGGGAGTACGGCCTCAGCCCGCGCGACCACCGGCTGCTGACCCCATAGTCCGCGCCATCCCCGCCCCTACCGGTCACACACCGCCTGCGACTTGCGCTCTTGATCACGACGGATTGGAGACCCAGCCCGGGCACGGGACGTGTGGACGATCGCGTATGGAAGCACGCTTCTCAGCCATGGATAGTCTCAGATCCCGAAGCTCTACTGAACGCATGACGAATTCACCGATCCTGATCCTTGGCGGCGCAGGAAAGACCGGCCGCCGCATTGCGACACAGCTCGGCGCCCGGGACGTCGGGTTCAAGCTGGCTTCACGCTCCAGTGAGCCGCGCTTCGACTGGCAGGACGACGCCACCTGGGCCGCCACCGTCCGCGGCACAGACACGGCGTACCTCGCCCCGCCCGTCGATCCTGCCGGACTCGACGCGACGGGCCGGTTCATCAAGCAGGCTGCGGCGGCCGGGCTGCGTCGGGTGGTGCTTCTCTCCGGGCGGGGCGTCGGCAGACCGGGCCGTGAATACGCGGTCTATGACAGTGGCCTCGCCCTGGAGGAAGCGGTCAAGGACAGCGGCCTCGACTGGACGATCGTGCAGCCGGCGTGGTTCATGCAGAACTTCAGCGAGGAATTCCTGCTCGACTACGTGTTGGCGGGCCAGATCCGCATCTCGGCCGGCGACGGTGCCGAGGCCTGGATCGACACCGACGATGTCGGTGACGTGATGACCGAAGCCCTGCTCGACCATCGGCACATCGGGCAGACGTACGCCTTGTCGGGCCCACGGCTGCTCACCCTGGCCGACGTCGCCGCCGAACTGGCTTCGGTCACCGGCCGCAAGATCGACTACGTGGCGCTCGGGCCGGACGAGCACGTCGCCGAGATGATCGCCATGGGGGTGCCCCGCCCCGACGCGGAAGCGGTTGGTGATCTCTTCGCGGTCATCCGCAACCACCGCTCGGAGTATCTCTCCGACGGCGTCCAGCGGGTGCTGGGTCGCGAGCCGCGGGACTTCAGCGACTGGGCGAGGACGACCGCGACCAGGGGACTGTGGACGACGGAGCCAACAGCCGCGCGCGTCTCCTGACCGCCCTCACCGGCACGGCGCTGACGGCGGGATCTTCCCTCAACCTCGGGCACAGCTCCATGACCTGCGCATGACCGGCCTGTGACCAGCACAGGCGACGCTGACGCTCGTGTCGCGCGAGCCCTATCCTCTCCGCCTGACCGGGCCGCACAGGATGCAGGGATGCAAGTGCCCCTACCTCGTTGAGGTGTTTCGACCATTTCAAAGGTGTGCACGTGCGCACTGTCATGCCGATGAGCGGACGGGGCAATCCGCCCACAATGACGCAGCCCGGGGCGCTGCTCACCAGGTCGAACTATCGCGACGTACCCGGCACGGCGTAGCTTCGAGTCAGGGCAGCGGCAGCGTGTCATACCGCGATGGGGCTGCGGCTACGAGCGCGGCGCAACCTGGGTCCACAAGCCGAACGACACGCCCGTCGGGTCCTGGAACACTCCGAACCAACGATCGTCTCCGCCGAGGGCGGTGCGAGTGCGTTCCGCAGTGCCGCCGAGCTCGACCACTCGGTCGAGGGTCGATTCAAGGTCATCGACGACGAGATACACCCGCGTCCCCACGGACGGCGGTGGACTCGACGCAGACGCTCGCTGGAGCCCGCCGATGCCTTCGCCATCCTGCTCAATCAGCCAGTAGTCCGCGCCCAGCTCCGTGTCCTCAAAGGCCGGCTCGAAAGCCCAGCCCGACAACGCGGCATGGAACTGCTGGAACCGCTGCGGTTCGGCAGTCTCGATCTCCCACCACACGATCCCCGACATGCCACCCACGCTACGGCTCGACACCGCACGCGCCCGGTCCGTGCCCGCCCTGATCGACATCGAAATTGACCCTGTCCCAGAGTTGGGGGCTGGCTTCTGTCGGCCGCCGCGCCTGCTGACGAACATGGACGGCCGACTGGGTTCGTGCAACCGTGGGGCCAGGCCCTGTTCGGAGGGAGACACCATGGAACAGCCTGCACTTCCCACGTCCTGTCCCGACTGTCACGCGTTGACCGACGACCTCGCCGGTCATGAGCGCTGGCACTCACGGTTGGTCCGCGACCTCGCCGTAGCCGTCGACAAGGAGAACAAGCGTCGCGAGGCCTCCGCAGCGGGCTAGAACCCTCGCTACAACTCACCGACCTTGTTCCAGTCATGCACGATCACCGCGCACGCGCGTCCGGGGCAGAGCGTGCTGCGGGGTTGCGACTCGCCTGAGGCAACCCTGCGTCGGTGACCGTCCTGGAGGCGGTCGGTGCGGTCACCGCCGTACGCAACCAGGTGGTGAGGTCGGACCAAGCGCCCTGGCCGTAGCGGAAGTGGTGGTACTGGTACATGGCCGCCTCGGGCGTCAGTCCGGTGACGTCCGTCGGCAGCACGTTCAGCATGTGCTCGAGACCGGGGTAGACCCGGATCGTCGACTGCTGTCCGGAGTCGGCGAGCGCACTCCCGATCCGTTCCACGGAGACTTCCACCGGCACGCTTGTGTCGTCGGCCCCGTACTGAAGGAAGACCGGGCAGTTGCTTCGCGCGTAGTCGACCGCTGGGTCGTAGCTGAGCTGCGGATCGGCCTCGGCCAGGAGCATGCCGGCAAGCTCAGCGGCTGGCATCAGCGGTGGTATCGAGGAGAGCATCGGGTTTTGTCGTACATAGTCGGGCACGTCGTAGCGGGCCAGGTCGCGGCTTGCCCGAGCTGGGCAGCGCCCGATCAGAGGTCCACCGTGGAGGCTTCGGCGACGCCCGCCCCGACGATGGTGAAGATGCATCGCCACGCTTGCGATACGGCGCCGCGAGGGTCGTTTCGCCGACGCCGCAGTCGCGAAGCACCTTGGTGCGGCGGTGTACTTCGGACTCGGCCATGGACACGCCGGGGGCCCCGGCACCGGCGATGAAGGCGACCTGTTGGCGGGCCGCGACCATGGGTACGGCCCACATGCCGTTGGAGAAACCGGCCAGCCCGACTCGTTGGGCGTCGATGTCGGGATGTCGCAGCGAGCAGCGCGACCCCGGCCTGGACCGCGTCCGCCTGGTCGAAGATGGACGGACTCGGCCCCACCGCGGGAACGGCCGTGCCCGGCCTTGTCGTAAATGAGGACGGCCACATCGGCGTCGAGCAGCGCCTGCGCGTGCAGGCGGCAGAAGTCGCGCTGCCCACCGGCCGCACCGTGGACCATGACCGCCGCCGGGTGCGGCCCCGGCGCAGTCGGCACGATGACCGTGCCGGCCAGTTCGGCATCGCCGACCTCGAACGTCATTTGCTCCTCGCGGAATCGGCGCGATCGGGCGAGCTCGACCGCGTCCCGTCGGCGTGAAGTCGGAGCAGCCCGTCGCGGCACTCGATCACGGTGCCGTCATCGGCGATGCAGGCGGTCGCTCGCCACCGGATACGCGCGCATCACCCGGTCGCCTCGGGAGCAGCACCATGGGTTCGCCGAAGTAGGGCTCGGGAAACTGCGTCAGCAGGACGCGGCGCGTGGCCGACTGTACCAGCCGGCCAGCTCCGACACTGCGCGGGTAGGCAGTGCTCCGATCACGGGGTCAGGCGATCCATCCACTACGGGTATGCCGTCGTTGAAGCCGCGGCCGGGTCTCGACCCGGAACCTGCCGCTGCGCGGGAAGGTCGACCGACATTGCGCCGTCCGGGTCGCCGCGGCGACGACTCCGGCCGCGTGTCTCGGCGATCCAGATTCCGTCGAGACCGGCCTCATGGTCATCCTCCAAGTCGTTGGTGCATCGGTGGGGAAGGCGAAAAACGCCATCGCACAGCGCGGGTTTCGGGCCACCCGCCGTCGTCGGGCGGCGGCCTCCGTCCAGCGCCGGACCAGCTCCAGGTATGGCAGGCGAACCCGGCGAGCTGCTCGGCCGTTAGCGTGAGCGCGCGATTGCGAGAACAGGGCGGCTTCACGCCACGCACCGGTGAGGTCGTCACGGCGAGATAGCCGTCGACCGAAGTCGACACCCGGCCAGCCGATGTCGATCACCGATTGCGCAGTCCCGGGGACGGAGGATTCTGCGGGTCGCGGAAACGTACGTCGCCATGTGAGAGCCGCCAGTAACCGCGCCCGCCCCGCTCACGTCGCGCTCGATGAGTCCGGCCTCGCCCAACTCGCGCAGGTGATAGGACGTCACGCCACTGTTCGAGTCAACGCACGGGCCAGCATCGCCGAGGTCGATGGCCCCCGGCTGAGATGGTCGAGGATCGTCTGTCGCACCTTGCTGCCCAAGGCCCGCAGAACCGCCATCTCGGGGTCGCTGTGAGACACGTATGCACAATACTTTATGCATAGAGATTTATGCAAGGGCCGATGCTTCGTGCCTGAGCGCGACCGGGCGGTACGGCGCCAGTTGCTCCCACTGTTCCCGTGCGGGCCAGCAAGGTGGGGAAACTCCGCATGGACTGGCCCAGAGGATCGGCGCCGAAGTCGCTGTTGCGGTTCCCCGAAACGCACATGCCGCGATCCGCGCGGTCATGTCGATGAGCGGACAGGGGGCACTCCCACAATGACGCAGAGGTTTCCGTCTCGCCTGGCCAGCCACCGTCCCGACAACACGCGGTCGCGACTCGAGACGCGATGCGTCAACTGGTGTGGGCCGGGCGGTCCACCTTCGGGGGCCTGATGACGTGGCTTCGGAAACGACCTCGGCCGTCCGCGGCGAACCTTGTCGAAAGTGCACGGACCTTGCGAGGCCGTCATGGAGCCACCGGTCGGGTTCCGCACGAGGCGTCGGCAATCTCGTTGCCCGACGACATCTCTCCTCATACCCTGACCGGGTGACGGCACCGGATCTGAAGTCCGACCTCATCGGTCATCTCGATCGACTCAACCAGGCTGTCCTGTACAAGCTCGAGGGTCTCTCGGAGTACGAGCTGCGCCGACCGATGACGCCTACCGCGACCAACCTGCTCGGGGTGGCGTTTCATCTGGCCAGCCTGCAGGCCGAGTACTTCGGGGAGACGTTCGGCCGTCCCTTCCCGCGGGAAGGCGAGTTCTACTACCGCACCGATGAGGACGCCGACCCGCAGGACGACATGTGGGTTCGGCCGGGGGCGACGTCGGAATGGGTGGTCGGGCTGTTCCGCGCAAGCTGGGAGCACGCGAAGGAGACCTTCGCGGCGCTCGATCTGGACTCGCCGGGTCAGATTCCGACGAGGCCGTACGCGAAGGTCACTCTCGGCGAAATGCTGGTGCACATGGTCGACGAGACCGCCCGCCACGCGGGACACATGGACATCGTGCGGGAGTCGATCGACGGTGCCGCCGGCAGGTACGCCGGCGACGGGAACATCGTCGACGGCTATGACTGGGCGGCCTACCGGGAACGCGTGGAAGCCGGGGCCCGGGAGGCCCAGGAGCGCGCCGAGTCCTGAACTCAGGCCATGGCAACTGACTCGGCGAGGGCGCACCGCCGTGGTGGGCCTACACGATAGGGCGGGCCAGTAGCAGCCCGCCGTCGACGGGCAGGACATGACCGGTGATCCAGTCAGCGTCGGCCGAAGCGAGGAACGCAACGGCGGCCGCGACATCTTCGGGCTCACCCACGCGGCCGAGCGGGTACAGCGGCAACATCCGTTCGGCGCCACCGTCCTGGGCGTCCCAGACGCGGGTCCGGATGGTGCCGGGAGCGACCGCGTTCACCCGCACCCCATCCGACGCCAGATACCGGGCGAGGTTGGCGGTCAGCGCCGTCAGGCCGGCCTTCGCTGATGAGTACGGCTCGCTGCCCAGGGCCGTCTGACCGTTGATCGAGCTGACGGTGACGATCGACGGACCGCGTGAGCTGCCACGCAGCAACGGGATGGCGGCACGACATACCCGCGCTACCCCGATCAGGTTGAGCTCCAGCACGGCCGACCAGACCTCATCGCCAGTCTCCTCGAAGACGCCATGTGGAAGGTCTCCTCCAGCCACGTTGACGACGATGTCCAACCCACCGTGCTCATCCGCGACCCGGGAGACCGCATCATCGACGGAGACCCGGTCCGTCACGTCCATCGCGAGCGCCACGGACCCAGTCGACTCTGGCAGGTCATCAGCAACTGATTGAGCCAGGTCCGGGTCGAGGTCGCTGACGACCACTCGCGCGCCCTCGGCCGCGAGCCGGACGGCACATGCCCGACCGATCCCCTGCCCCGCCCCGGTGACCAGAGCAGTCACACCGCCGAAACGTCCTAGCTCGATCATCGCCGCCCTGTGCTCCTCGTCGTCATGACCCTTCCGGGTTGCGGAAGGGTCAGGAGAACCTACGCCTCGACCCCGCTGCATGAGGAGGTCCAGAGGGTCAGACCAAATCCGCCGAGCCTGCACGGGCGACAACGTCACACCTCAAGGTCCTCCCGCGAGGCTGCGCATCGCCGAGCCCCGAGCGATCGTGGCCGAAGCGCGGGTGCGCCCGGATCTGCCGCGATGCGGGCGTCTCGCGCGCGAAGGCCGGTCGAACGGCGCGGTCAGTCGGTGTAGAGGCAGAACGGATGCCCCGCTGGGTCGAGCATCACCCGGACGGTTTCCTGTGGCTGGTACTCCGCCTGCTCGGCGCCCACCTCGATGGCGTAGGCCACAGCCTGCTCGAGGTCGTCGACCTCGATGTCGAGGTGCAGCGACATCTGGGGCTCGCCATCCACGGTCGGCCACACTGGCCGGGCGTAGTGCTTCTCGGTGGCGAAGGCGAGGTTGTAGCCCGCGTCCGCCGACGGAGCGAGGTCCACCCACCCTTCCGACTCGTTGAAGATCGTCCAGCCCAGCAGCCGTTGGTAGAAGTGCGCGAGCTCGCGGGCGTCCGGTGCGTCGAGGACGACGCCGAACCAGGTCTTCTGCGTCCGCAGCGGCATGGCCACACTGTGCCCGCACCCTGCCCGGTCGTCCAAGCGCCCCGTGGTCAGAGGCGGTGGGTGCCGGTGTCGGTGACGAGGTAGGTGGCGTTGTGGGGTCCGTGCCAGAGGTAGTGGCCTTGGGGCGTGCGGGTGTACCGCCAGACCCGGAGGGTCTTGGCGCGGTGGTGTCGCCGGCAGAGGCAGGCGAGGGCGTCGGGGTGGGTTTGGCCGGGTGGTCCGCCGTCTTCGATCGGGATGTAGGCGGTCGTGTGGTCCTTGTCGCAGTTCTTCGCGGGGACGGTGCAGCGCGGGCTGTGCAGTCAGGGATGGCGCAGTGGCCGTCGCGGAGCTCGACGAGCTCGCGCATCCATTCCGGTGGGTCGTGTTGGTCGACGGCGTCACGCCTGTGCATGTTCAGCACCGGTAGGAACTCGACCTGGTGGTGGCCGACCCACTGGCGCAGCTTGGCCATGGTGGCGGCGCCGAGGCGTTCGATGGTGCCGACCGCGAAGGCGGCTCCGCCCTCGGCGTCGACGTCGAGGTCCTCGGCGTCGACCAGGACGTGTGAGCTTGATCTTGCCGGAGGCCTTGGTGACGGCGGTGCCGAGCACGGACTGGACGTCGCGGGCGGCTTGTCCGGAGACGATGGCGGTGATCAGGGCGATGGCTTTGATCTTGCGGACGCCGAGGGGGTCGGTGTCGCCGTCGAGCCAGAGTTGGTGGGCGATGGCGCAGAGCAGGTCGTAGAAGGCCTTGGAGGATCAGGGTGTCGCCGGTGGCGGTCAGGTCGGAGGTGCCGTCGTAGAACGTGGGGTCGGGGTGGCTGATCTTGACGTCGGAGTTGGCCTGGGCGCCTGTCTTCGCGCTTGTCTTGTTCTTCGGGGTCGTACTTGGCGATGGCGAGGGCGACCAGCCGGTCGGTGATGACCGGGCCGAGGCTGCCGTCGGTGCGGGCGGCGAGGCGTTGGTCGACCCAGCGGGCGCCGACCAGCGGGCAGGGTGTGGGTTTGTCGGGCGACGCGGCGGGCCTGCCAGGGCGGCACCTGCAACCGTGGTGACGCGTTTCCAGAGCAGCGGGAGGCGGTGGCGTAGGTCGAGGGCGTCGGCGATCAGCCGGGCCCCGGCGGCCGGGGAGATGCCGAGCTTCAACGCGAAGGTTTCGGGGGTGAACGCGGCCACCGCCGGCGTGCCGTGGCCGCCGAGGGACTCGTCTCGTGGTGAGGACGTCGAGGGCGGGGCCGCCCGGGGTGGCGACGCCGGTCTCAGGGGTGGCGGGGTTGAGGATCGCCCACTGGTAGGCCAGTCGGAGCTTCATCAGGGCGGCGCGGCGTTCGGCTTGTTCGGCTTGGGCGGCGGCTTCGAGGACACCGGCGGCGTCGAGGTCCTCGACCTCGAATGCTTCGACGGGTGCCGCGCTCATGGGATCTAATTCAAGCAGCGGCCACCGACAGTCGAACCAGCTCAGAACCCCTTATCCACAAGGGTTTCCGAGGAATGTTGCGGGGTTTCGAGGCTCGACGCCCCTCGACTCAACCAGCGGTGGTGTTGCTCCGGCCGACGTCAGGCCGACAGCGACATCGGGCCGTAGACGGCCCGCTCTCCTTCGAACAGGGTCACCGAGGCGACACCCTCGTCGGCCAGCTCGGTCCAGGTCTCGCCGACCCACGACTCGGCGTCGGCCTGTGAGACGAAGCGCTGCTCGGCGTACTCCTCGGAGGCCTGGACCTCTTCGCCGGCCGCGTCCTCGAGCCGCCACCACCAGGGCCGCTCGGCAGCGGTAGGCGGACGGAAGGTCGGTGGCTGCTCCGGGAGGTTCACGACTCACGCACCGAGGGGTCGACGAAGGGCAGCCTGGCGGAGCGGAACACTTCTCGCCGTCCTCGGACGTCGACGCTCACCTCGGCCTCGGGGTGGACGAAGCTCGGCAGCAGGGCCAGGCCGATCCCCTTGCGCAGGGTCGGGCTGAACGTGCCGGAGGTGATCTCGCCCAGGGCCACGTCGGCCGAGAGGAAGACCATCATCCCCGGACGCGGGATGCCGCGGCCGTCGGCGACCAGCCCGCGCAGCAGGCGGCGAGGTCCGGCGTCCTTCTCGGCGAGCAACGCCTCGCGGCCCCAGAACCGCTCCTTCTTCCAGCCGACCGCCCAGCCCAGGCGCGCCTGGTTGGGCGTCACGTCGATGCTGATGTCCTGGCCGTGGAGCGGGTAGCCCATCTCGGTGCGCAAGGTGTCGCGAGCCCCGAGCCCGCAGGCGAGCATGCCGTGCGCCTCACCCGCCGCCATCAGCCGGTCCCACAGCTCACCGGCCACCTCGTTGGCGGCGACCAGCTCGTAGCCGCGCTCGCCGGTGTAGCCCGTGCGGCACACCACGACACCGGTGCCGGCGAAGTCGGCCTCGACGAACGACATGTAGTCGTGGCCCGCGGGCAGCCCGACCTCGCTGAGCACCTCGTCGGACCTCGTGCCCTGCACGGCCAGCACGGCGTACTCCGTGTGGTGGTCGGCCACCTTGACGCCATCGGGCGCGGCCTCGGCGAGCCGGCGCACGACCTCGGCGGTGTTGGCGGCGTTGGGGACCAGCAGCACGTGCTCGTCGTCGTGGAAGTAGGCGATCAGGTCGTCGACGATGCCGCCGGTCGCCTCGTCGCAGCACAGGGTGTACTGCGCCTTGCCGGGCTGGATCTTGCCGAGGTCGTTGCTGAGCGTGGCGTTGACGTGGGCGGCGGCGCCGGGGCCGCTGACCATGGCCTTGCCGAGGTGGCTGACGTCGAAGATTCCGACGGCCTCGCGCACGGCGGTGTGCTCCTTCACCACCCCCGAGGAGTACTCCAACGGCATGCTCCAGCCGCCGAACTCGGCGAACTTCGCCCCGAGCGCAACGTGCCGGTCGTGCAGCGGGGACTGGAGCAGCGCCATGGCGCGAACCTACCCCGTGTCGACCGCCGCTCGCGTGAGGCTGCCTCTCCCGTGGTTAGAGTGCGGCGGGTGACGACGTACCACCTGCGGAGCGCGAGCCCCGCCAAGACCCGCTCCGACGTCGTCGTGGTGGGAGCCGAACAGTTCGGCCGGCAGTCCGGCAAGGACGTGCGGCTCGCCCCCGGCGCGGAGGACGTGGCCGAGGCCTTCGGCCGCAAGCTGCGCCCGCTGCTGTCGACGCTGGGTTTCAAGGGTCTGCCGGGCGAGGTGGCCAAAGTCCCGTCGGCCGGCATCATCGGCTCCCCGCTGCTGGTGATCGTCGGACTCGGTGAGGACCCCGGTCACGTCGCGGTCCGCCGAGCGGCCGGCGTCGCCGCCCGGGCTATCAGCAACGCCTCGTCGGTGGCGCTCGCACTGCCCGCCGGAACGCCGGAGCTGGTCCGCGCGGTGACCGAGGGCTACGACCTCGGCGGCTACACGTTCACGACGTACAAGAGAGGCGGCCAGGACACCTCCAAGAGCGCGAGCACCGTTGCGGTACTCACGGACCTGGCTCGTCAGCAGGCTGCCGTCGGCGCGATGGAGGAGGCGCTGCTGGTCGCGCAGGCCGTGCGCGACGCGCGCGACTGGGTCAACCTGCCGGCTGCCGACCTCCGGCCTCCGGACTTCGCCGACGCGGTGGTCGCGGCCGGCAAGAAGCTGGGCCGCGGCACCAAGGTGACCGTGAAGGTGTTCGACGAGAAGGAGCTGGCCGAGCTCGGCTGCGGCGGCATCCTCGGGGTCGGTGGCGGGTCGTCGGCGCCCCCACGGCTGGTCGAGCTCTCCTACGAGCCGGCAGACGCCGTCGCCCACCTGGCGCTGGTCGGCAAGGGCGTCACCTACGACTCCGGCGGGCTCTCGATCAAGCCCGCCACAGGCATGACCACGATGAAGTGCGACATGGCGGGTGCGGCCGCGGTGGTCCAGGCGACGTTCGCGATCGCCAAGCTCGGGCTGCCGGTGCGTGTGATCCGCGTTCGCTCCCATGGCCGAGAACATGGTGTCGGGCAGCGCGATGCGCCCGGGCGACGTGGTCACCCACTACGGCGGCACCACCGCCGAGGTGCTCAACACCGATGCCGAGGGCCGGCTGATCCTCGCCGACGCACTCGTCCGCGCGACCGAGCGTCAGCCCGACATGATCCTCGACGTGGCCACGCTGACCGGGCACATGGTGATCGCGCTCGGCGACAAGCTCGCCGGCGTCCTGGGCTCCGACGAAGTGGTCGGCGGGGTGCTGGCCGCCGCTGAGACCGCCGGCGAGGGGATGTGGCCGATGCCGATCCCCGACGCCATCGTCGAGCGCGTGAAGGCCAGCAAGATCGCCGACCTGCTGCAGCACGACGGCGTGCGCTGGGGTGGCGGTCTGTTCGCCGCGGCGTACCTGCGCGAGTTCACCGCCGGCCTCCCCTGGGCCCACCTCGATATCGCCGGCACCGCCTTCAACACCGGCGGCCCCTACGGCCACGTCACGTCGGGAGGTACGGGCTTCGCCGTCGCGACGCTGGTCGACTACGCGAGGTCGCTGGCTGACCAGTAGCCGCTGGTCGAGGAGGCTGCGCTAGCAACCGTCACGAGACCCGGAGACCGGACCGCGCATCTCTTCCGGGGTTTCGTGACAGGCGCTAGCGCGCCTTCCTCAAGAGACGGGAGGGCTACAGACCCTGCTGCTTCTTGCGGCGGTTGTAGTCGCGCATCCGCTGAGGAACGCCGACGACGGCGGCGTCGTACGACGGGACCTGGTGCTTGTTGCAGAACTTGTGCGCCCAGTCGACGGACGGGACGCGGCGTCGGGTCCACTCGCCGTCGTGAGCGACGAGGAGCAGCGTGACGTCACTGACCGCGGTGCGCGGCTCGACGAAGCCCTCGACGCCACGGTGGGTGGTCACGAACTCGAGCAGATGACCCTCGTCGGCGGCGTCCGACGCACGGACGCGGGTCGAGCCGGTGCGGGCGGCGTCACGCGCGGGGGCACGCATGCGGACGCGCGGGCCACGGCGGAACCGGTCGAACAACCCCATGCGCCCTAGTGTGCCCTGCCGGTCCACTCCCCGTCCGGCAACGGGCCGCAGACCGGTGTGGACACGTCAGGGAGAAGTGCAAGGATGGACCGGAAACCAGAACAGACACGTGAGAGCGGAAGGACCAGCGTGGCGGCCGAGTTCGACGTACTCATTCTCGGGGCGGGATCGGGCGGTTATGCCTGTGCGCTGCGAGCGGCCCAGCTCGGACTGAGCGTCGGCCTGGTCGAGAAGGGGAACCTCGGCGGGACCTGCCTCCACGTCGGCTGCATCCCGACCAAGGCACTGCTCCACGCCGCCGAGGTCGCCGACTCGGCACGCGACTCCGGGGAGTTCGGCGTGCGAGCCACCTTCGACGGCGTCGACATGGCCGGCGTCAACAGCTACAAGGACGGCGTCGTCTCCCGTCTCTTCAAGGGGCTCACCGGCCTGATCAAGGGCCGCGGCATCACCGTCATCGAGGGAGAGGGCCGCCTCACAGGACCGCGCGAGGTCACCGTCGACGGCGAGGCCTACGTCGGCAAGCACGTCGTCCTCGCCTCCGGCTCCTACGCCAAGACGCTCCCCGGGCTCGAGATCGACGGCCGCCGCGTGGTCACCAGCGAGCACGCCCTGCGTCTCGAAGAGGTGCCGTCCTCCGTGGTCGTGCTGGGCGGCGGCGTGATCGGCTGCGAGTTCGCCAGTGTCTGGAGGTCGTTCGGCGCTGACGTCACGATCGTCGAGGCGCTGCCGCGACTGGTCGCTGCCGAGGACGAGGCCTCGTCGAAGGTGCTCGAGCGGGCGTTCCGCAAGCGCGGCATGGTGATCCGCACGGGCACGCCGTTCCAGTCCGTGAAGGTCACCGATGACGGCGTCGCGGTGACCGTCGAGGGTGGCGACGTCATCGAGGCCGAGCTGCTGCTCGTGGCCGTCGGCCGCGGACCGTCGACCGACGGGCTCGGCTACGACGAGCAGGGTGTCGCCATGGAGCGCGGCTTCGTGCTGACCGACGACCGTTGCCACACCAACGTCGAGGGCGTCTACGCCGTCGGCGACATCGTCCCGGGCCTCCAGCTCGCCCACCGCGGGTTCCAGCAGGGCATCTTCGTCGCCGAGGACGTCGCCGGGCTCGCGCCGGCGACGATCGACGAGGCCGGCATCCCGCGAGTCACCTACTCCCACCCGGAGGTCGCGTCCGTAGGCCTGACCGAGGCGCAGGCGAGCGAGAAGTACGGCGAGGTCGAGACCGTGACCTACGACCTCGGCGGCAACGGCAAGAGCCAGATCCTCAAGACGCAGGGGTTCGTGAAGCTGGTGCGGCGCCCGGACGGTCCCGTGATCGGCGTCCACCTCGTCGGGGACCGCGTCGGCGAGCTCGTCGGCGAGGCCCAGCTGATCTACGGGTGGGAGGCGCACGCCGAGGACGTCGCCCCGCTCGTGCATGCCCACCCCACTCAGAACCGAGGCTCTCGGCGAGGCTCACCTGGCCCTGGCCGGCAAGCCGCTGCACGCCCATAGCTGATTCACCAGACCGACGCAGTCCGTCCACTCCCCGAAGGAGCCTCATGGCCACCGAAGTCACCCTCCCGGCACTCGGCGAGTCCGTCACGGAGGGCACCGTCACCCGCTGGCTCAAGCAGGTCGGTGACTCGGTGTCCGTCGACGAGGCGCTGCTCGAGGTCTCCACCGACAAGGTGGACACCGAGATCCCGTCCCCCGTCGCCGGCACGCTCCTGGAGATCAAGGCGGCCGAGGACGAGACCGTCGAGGTCGGTGCCGTGCTCGCGGTGATCGGCGCCGAGGGCGAGTCGAGCGGCGACGGCGGCGACTCGGGTGAGGCCCAGGCGAGCGACCAGGAGGACGAGGAGTCGTCCGGGGCCGAGGACGAAGGTGACGAGGAGGCCGAGGAGCAGGCCGAGAGCGGCACGCAGGAGCAGGAGCAGCAGCCCGAGCAGGCCGAAGAGCCCAGCCAGCCCGAGCAGCCGGCCGCGCAGGAGCAGACCTCCGGTGGCGGCGGCGACTCGTCTGGCGGCGGCAAGACCACGTCGGTGACGCTGCCGGCCCTGGGCGAGTCCGTGACCGAAGGCACCGTGACCCGCTGGCTCAAGCAGGTCGGCGACGAGGTCGCGGTCGACGAGGCCTTGCTGGAGGTGTCGACCGACAAGGTCGACACCGAGATCCCCTCACCGACCGCCGGCACGCTGCTGGAGATCAAGGTCAACGAGGACGAGACCGTCGAGGTCGGCGCCGAGCTCGCCGTGATCGGCGAGAAGGGCGCGGCACCTTCGGGCGGTGGCGACGAGCAGCCGGCACAGGAGCAGCCGGCCGAGGAGCAGCCGGCCCAGGCCGAGGAGGAGCCCGCCCCGGAGCAGGCCAGCAGCCGCAGCAGGCGGAGCAGCCCGGCAGCCGGCCGAGCAGCCCGAGCAACCCGCCCAGCCCGAGCAGCCGGCCGCCGCGACGCCGGCCCCTTCGGTGCAGGCGACCGACCGTGACGAGCCATCGGGCTACGTGACGCCGCTGGTTCGCAAGATGGCGGCCCAGCACGACGTCGACCTGGCGACCGTCGCCGGCACCGGCGTGGGCGGGCGGATCCGCAAGCAGGACGTGCTCGACGCGGCGGCCAAGCAGGGCACCACCGCACCCGCGCCGACCGCAGCCGCCCAGGCCGCCGCCCAGCCGGCCGCGCCCGCGGCGGCATCCGCCCCGGCGGCGCCGGCCGCTGCGTCTGCACCGGCCGCGGCGACCACGTCGACGGTGCCCGCGTCACTGCGTGGCACCACCGAGAAGATGAGCCGGCTGCGCAAGGTCATCGCGACCCGGATGATCGAGTCGCTCCAGACCAGCGCCCAGCTGACCACGGTCGTCGAGGTCGACATCACGGCGGTCTCGCGGCTGCGCGACAGCGCGAAGGCCGAGTTCGCCCAGCGCGAGGGTGTGAAGCTCTCCTTCATGCCGTTCTTCGCCAAGGCGGCGATCGACGCGCTCAAGGAGCACCCCAAGCTGAACGCCGCGATCGACACCGAGAAGGGCGAGGTGACCTACTACGACCGCGAGAACATCGCGGTCGCGGTCGACACCGAGAAGGGCCTGCTGACGCCCGTCATCAAGGACGCGGGAGACCTGTCGATCGCCGGCCTGGCGCGCAAGATCGCCGACGTGGCCGACCGCACCCGGACCAACAAGATCACTCCCGACGAGCTGTCGGGCGGCACCTTCACGCTGACCAACACGGGCAGCCGCGGTGCGCTGTTCGACACCCCGATCATCAACCAGCCGCAGGTCGCCATCCTCGGCACCGGAGCCGTGGTCAAGCGGGCCGTGGTGATCTCCGACCCCAACCTGGGCGAGACGATCGCGATCCGGCAGATGGTCTACCTGGCGCTGACCTACGACCACCGGCTGGTCGACGGTGCCGACGCGGCGCGGTTCCTCAGCGACGTGAAGGCACGGTTGGAGACGGGCACGTTCGAGGTCTGACGGCTCCGCCGACGGGAGTAGCGTTCTGGGGTGCTGCCGCACGCCGGCGTACGACGAGGTTCGCAGCGCCGAGGTGATCGGCGCGCTGTGCCTCGCGACCGACCTCGGCATGGGTCTGCCGCTGGAGCACGGCCTGCGCAGCACGATGATCGCCATGCGGCTGGCCGAGCGCCTGGGCCTGGACGAGGACCAGACGCGTCAGGCCTTCTACGGGTGCCTGCTCTTCTACGTCGGCTGCACCGCCGACGCGGAGACCGAGGCCGCGCTCTTCGCACCGGGCGCCCTGCTTCGACACTTCGCCCCGGTGATGTTCGGCTCCTCCCGGGAGACCACGCTGGGGATCCTGCGCGCGCTCGCCGATCCCGACAGCCCGGCACCGCTCCGTCTGCTGCAGGGAGTCGCCCGCATGCCGCGAGCCGGCCGGTCGTACGGCGGCCACCTCGACGCGATGTGCGAGGTCGCCGAGATGCTCTGCGACGACCTCGGCATGCCGCCGGGGTCCGTGACCTGTTCGGCGACCTGACCGCGCGCTGGGACGGACGCGGCCCCGCAGCAAGGCCCGCGGCGAGCGCATCCCGGTGGCCCTGCGCGTCATCCACGTCGCGCAGGACGCCGCGTTCCACCAGTTCGTCGGCGGTGTCGACGCGGCGGCCCGGCTGATCCGCGCACGGTCGGGACACGCCTTCGACCCTGCCGTGGTCAGCGCGCTCGTCGACGACCCGGCCGGTGTCCTGCCCCGGACGAGGCCGGCTCGGTGTGGGAGGCCACGCTGGCGCTCGAGCCGGCGCCGTGGCTGACCGATCGGTCCCGAGAGCTCGATCGACGCGCTCGCCGCGATGGGCCGCTTCGCCGACGTGATCGCCACCTGCTTCCACGGGCACGCGGCGGCGGTGTCGGAGCTCGCCGCCGCCGCGGCGTCGGCCCTCGGCCTGCCGCCGGACGAGGTCACCCGGGTACGCCGCTGCGGCCTCGTCCACGACCTCGGCCGGGTGGCCGTCAGCAGTGCCGTGTGGACCAAGCCGACCGCGCTGACCGCCGACGAGTGGGAGCAGGTCCGGCTGCACCCGTACTACACCGAGCGGGTGCTCGGCAGGGCCGCCGGCGCTGGCTCCGCTCGGCCCCGTCGCGGCGAGCCACCACGAGCGCCTCGACGGCAGCGGGTACCACCGCGGGGCGACCGCCGCGACCCTTCCCATGAGCGCGCGCGTGCTCGCCGCGGCCGACGCCTATCGCACGCTCATCGAGCCCCGCCCGCACCGCGCTTCGCGCACGCTCCGCCGAGGCCGCACCGTGCTCGGCGAGGCCGCCGGCGCGGGGCTCCTGGACGCCGACGCGGTGTCGGCCGTGCTCCGCGCGGCAGGGCAGCCGTCCCGCGGATCGCACGACCGGCGGGTCTGACCGACCGCGAGGCCCAGGTGCTGGCGATGGTCGCGCGGGGCCTCCTCACCAAGCAGGTCGCGACCCGGCTCGGCATCTCACCGAAGACGGCCGACCGGCACCTCCAGAACGCCTACGCGAAGGCCGGGGTCTCGACCCGGGCCGCCGCGGCGGTGTTCGCGATGAAGCACGGCCTGACCGACTGGGGAGAACTCCCGATACCTCCGGACCGCCGTCTTCCTAGCGTCGCTGGCATGACCATCCAGCACGCAACCACCAGCACCAAGACCGACGACACGCTCGCGCGACGATCTGCGCGCGGCTGCCTGGGCCGGACTCGTGGGTCCGGCCTTGTTCACCGCGGCGTTCCTCGTCCAAGAGGCCTTCCGTCGCGACGAGTACAGCCCGATGGCCGAGCCCGTCAGTGCCCTGGAGGCCGGACCGAACGGCTGGGTCCAGCAGGTGTCCTTCGTGGTGTTCGGCGTGCTGACCATGGCCTTCGCCTGGGGGCTGCACCGGGGCATGGCCCCGACGAAAGGCGGCTTCGCAGGGCCGGCCGCCCTGTTCGTCACCGGCATCGGTCTGTTCGTCGCGGCCGCCGTACCCATCCGCGAGGACGCCGCGGGCGTGAGCATCACGCCGACCGGTCACCTGGTCGGCGGCACGCTGTTCTTCCTGGTCAGCCCGGTCGCGCTGATCCTGCTGTCGCGCCGGATGCGCCGCGACCCGGTGTGGCGCGACCTGTCCACCTACACGCTCGTCGCCGGTCTCGCGATGGTCGCCGCCGCGGTCGTGATGATGACCCTCGTCGTGCCCGACGACGCGCCACTGCACGACAAGGCGGGCCTGGCTCAGCGGCTCATCATCCTGGCGCTGCTGTTCCCCTGCCGGATGGTGATGGCCGGCCGGCTCCTCCGCGTCGCTCGCGACGGGGTGACAGGGTAGGTGCATGCGGATCATCGTCGCCGGCGCCTCCGGTTTCCTCGGCCGGCCCCTCGTGGAGCACCTCCGGGGTCGTGACCACGACGTCGTCCGCCTCGTCCGGCGCGAGGCCACGGCCGACGACGAGTCCACCTGGGACCCGTACGCCGGCCAGGTCGACCGCGGCCTGATCGGCAAGTCCGACGCGGTCGTCAACCTGGCTGCCGCCTCCAACAAGGGAAACCCCTACTCCCGCCGCTGGGCCGACGCCCTCCTGGAGAGCCGGGTGACCACGACGCGGGTGCTCGCCGAGGCGGTCAGCGCGGCCGAGACGCCACCGGCGTACGTCGTCGGCGTCGGCATCTCGGCGTACGGCGACCACGGCACCAGCGTGGTCACCGAAGAGTCACCCGACCGCGGTGGCGACGCCCTGCTGGCTCGCGTCGTGCGGGCGTGGGAGACGGCCGCCCGCCCGGCGTTCGAGGCCGGCGGTCGCGTGGTCCTGATGCGCCAGGCGCCGATCGTGCACCCCGGCAACGTGCCTACCCAGCAGCTCATCCCGCTGTTCCGGCTCTATCTCGGCGGCCGGGTCGGCAGGGGCGGCCAGTACTTCCCGATGGTGTCCCTGGAGGACTGGAAGGCCGCGGCCACCTTCCTCGCCGAGAACGACGTGCCGTCGGGCCCGTACAACGTGTGTTGCCCGACGACCCCCACCCACCGTGAGTACGTGGAGACTCTGGCCGGGCAGCTGCACCGCCGGGCACCGTTTGTGGTCCCGACCAAGCTGCTCGAGCTCGCGATGGGTCCGCTCTCCCCCGAGGTCACCAACTCCACCAACCTCCGACCCGAGGCCCTGCTGCGCGAGGGTTTCACCTTCCAGGACGACGACGTCGCCAAGGTCGTGGCGACGGCCCTGGCCGCGCGGTAGCGGCGAATGATCACTCGCCGTACCCACGACCGCGCCACGGTCGGTGAGCTGCTCTCCGCGATGGCGGCATGGCCGCACCCCGAGCGGGTGGCCGCCAGCCTCCACCAGGGCGACCTGGGCTGGCACCTGCGTCTGAGCGACGAGGCCATCGAGGGCGCGTTCGTCGGTTGGTGGGACGGCGATGCCCTGCTCGCGGTCGGCCTGCTCGAGGGCGTGGTCGGCCGCTTCTCGGTGATGCCCGGTCGAGAGCGCGACGGCAACCTCGGCGAGCACGTTGCCCAGGCCTGCCGTGAGCTGGCCGGCGAGGAGGTGTACGCCGACCTGCGCGCCGAGACCGCGACCCGGCGGATCCTCGCGGGCGAGGGCTGGACGCTCGACCCCGAGCCATGGGTCGCGCTGCACGCCGACCTCGACCGCTGGTCGCCCACGGTCTCGCTCGACGACGCCGCGGTCGTCGAGGCCGCCGACGCCGTCGCCGACCGGGTGGCGGTGCAGCGGGCGGGCTTCGAGAACTCCACCTTCACCGACGACGCCTGGCACCGGATGGCAGCAGGCCCCGGCTACCGACGCGACCTCGACCTCGTCGTGGTCGGCGACGGATCGCCCGTGTCGATCGCGACAGCCTGGTGGGCCGGCGAGGGAGCGACGGCGATTCTCGAGCCCGTGGCGACCCATCGCGACCACCGCGGTCGCGGCTGGGGCGTCCGCGCGGTCACGGCCCTGGTCTCCCGGCTGCGCGACCTCGGTGCGTCGGGAGTCACGGTCTGCACCCCACTCGACTACGTCGGAGCCGTCGCGACCTACCGCGCCGCGGGCCTCCGCCCGGTCGAGCACATCCAGTCGATCATCCGTCAGTCGACCGCATAGGCCTCGGCCACGCGCCACACGCCCTGGGTCCTCACGAGCACCACGCGACGGGTCGACGGACGGTCGTGCGGCAGCGCCCAGCGCTCGTCGCCGTCGACCGCGACGGCATCGGTCAGCACGTCGGTGACCAGCAGCACGATGCGCCTCTCGGTCTCGCGCAGCACGGTGGCCGAAAGCACCTGGGTGCGCATGCCCGTCACCCGCAGACCCCGCTCGCGGTAGCCGAGCAGCACGGCGCGGTCGGCGGCGCCGGTGCGTGAGCCGGCGACGTAGAGGTCGGCCAGCGCGGCCCCGTCGCCACGCGCGAAGGCCCGCGAGCGCGCGGCGTCCCACACACGAAGCACCTGGAGCGCGTGCGGCTCGCGTGACTGCCCACCCGCGGGAGCATCGCGGCGGACGGCGTCGTCACCGGTCGCCACCACGACGGCAGCGACCCCGGTGACCAGGCCGAGCACGGCCGAGGCAACGAGGACGGCGAGCGGCAACGAGCGCGACGAGCCCATGGGCCCAGCCTGCGGGGTTGCGGCCGAGCGCGTCGGCGGTCATCCACAGGCGATGGGTACGGTTGTCCCCGTGCAGCTGGACTTCAGGATCGCCGGCCTCGGGCCCGACGCCGTCGACTACCTGGAGGCGTGGGAGCTGCAGCGACAGGTGCACGCGCGGGTGGTGGCCGGCGAGCAGCCGCCCACCGTGCTGCTGCTCGAGCACCCGCCGGTCTTCACGGCCGGCAAGCGCACCGATCCCCACGAGCGGCCGGCCGACCCTGGCGGCGCTCCGGTGATCGACGTCGACCGCGGCGGCAAGATCACCTTCCACGGTCCCGGTCAGCTGGTGGGCTATCCGATCGTCCCGCTGCCCGACCACGTCAAGGTCGTCGACTACGTACGCCGGCTCGAGGAGGCCCTGATCGGCGTGTGCCGCGACCTCGGCGTCGAGACCGCCCGCGTGCCTGGCCGCAGCGGCGTCTGGCTCCGTGCGGACCCCTCACGCCGCCTCCCCGAGAGGAAGGTCGCGGCCATCGGCATCCGGGTCAGCCAGGGGGTGGCCTCGCACGGCTTCGCCCTCAACTGTGACGTCGACCTGGGCTGGTACGACCGCTTCGTGCCGTGCGGGATCGCCGACGCCGGCGTCACCTCGTTGAGCCACGAGCTGGGCCGCCCGGTGACGGTCCCCGACGTGCTGCCCCTCGCCGAGCGGCACCTGCGCGACCTGCTGGCGTGGGCGCCGTACACCCCGACGCCCGACTACGAGCCCCGGCCCGAGCCCGGGCGCACCCCCCGCATCGAGCTCGTCACTCCTTGACGACCCGGTCGCGCTGCTCGCGGTAGTAGTCCGCCATCGCCGGGTAGTAGTCGCGCTCGAAGTCGATCGCCGACAGGTCGCCGCCCGGTCTCGACGGCCACGAGCCGGTCGAGGTAGAACTCCCAGCCCGGCCCGACGCTGAGCGAGTCGTCGTGGTCGAGGTCCGGCTGGCTGAACGCGAGCGTGGTCACGCCGTCGGCCTCGGACAGCTCGACGTCGAGGTACCAGACGTAGGGGCCGACGTTGGAGGTGACCTTGAGCGTCCGCGGCGGGTCGCACTCGCGGATCGCCATCTCCTCGTACGACGCGTTGTCACCCTCGAAGCCCATCCGGAAGCTCACGGTCCCGCTCGCGGGGTCGCCGTGCCAGGTGCCGAGCCAGCGTTCGAGCCGCTCGGGCTCGGTGACGGCGGCCCACACGTCCTCGATGGGTGCGTCGAACGTCCGGGTGACGAAGAGGGTGAGGCGGTCGTCGATGCGCTCGAGGCGGCCGGTCGGGGTGCTCATGCGGTCTCCTGTCGTGGGGCGGGGAGGGTACGGCGGTCGCGTGCGGTCCGCCGTACCTCGGTGGCGAGTGCGTCGAGAGCCTGGGCCGAGACGGGCGTGCCACCCAGCACCAGCCGCTCGACCAGCGCCGACACGGGCGACAGGCCGGTGGGCGCCAGCGCGTAGTGGCGCTCGCGACCGCGCTCGGTCGCCGTCACCAGACCGGCGTCGACGAGCACCCTCAGATGCTTGCTGACGGCGGGCCGCGAGATGGGACGGCCGGCGGCCAGGTCGACCACGCGGGCCGGCCCGGAGACCACCTCCACAGCAGCGACCGGCGTACCGGGTCGGCCAGCGCGGCGAAGACATCCACGCGCAAAAGGTAACCCTTGAGTTACCGGTTGTCGAGGCACGCCGATGCCGTGCCGTTGTCCCGGCGGCGTAATGTTGGCCGACGTGACCCCCGCTCCGGCTCCTGAAGGCAGAAAGCTGCTCCGCCTCGAGGTCCGCAACGCCGAGACCCCGATCGAGCGGAAGCCGGAGTGGATCAAGACCAGGGCCAGGATGGGTCCGGAGTACACCGCCCTCCAGAAGCTGGTGAAGTCCGAGGGCCTCCACACGGTCTGCCAGGAGGCCGGCTGCCCCAACATCTACGAATGCTGGGAGGACCGCGAGGCCACCTTCCTCATCGGCGGTGACCAGTGCACCCGCCGCTGCGACTTCTGCCAGATCGACACCGGCAAGCCGCAGCCGCTCGACCGCGACGAGCCGCGCCGGGTGGCCGAGTCGGTGCGCACCATGGGCCTGCGCTACGCCACCATCACCGGCGTCGCCCGCGACGACCTGCCCGACGGCGGCGCCTGGCTGTACGCCGAGACCGTGCGGGTGATCCACGACCTGAACCCCGGCACCGGGGTGGAGAACCTGATCCCCGACTTCAACGGCAAGCCGGACCTGCTCACCGAGGTCTTCGAGTCGCGGCCCGAGGTGCTGGCCCACAACGTCGAGACGGTGCCGCGGATCTTCAAGCGCATCCGCCCGGCGTTCCGCTACGACCGGTCCCTCGACGTCCTCACCCAGGCCCGCGACTTCGGCCTGGTCACCAAGTCCAACCTGATCCTGGGCCTGGGCGAGACCCGCGACGAGGTCAGCCAGGCGCTGCGCGACCTCCACGAGGCCGGCACCGAGCTGGTCACCATCACCCAGTACCTCCGCCCGTCCGCTCGGCACCACCCGGTCGAGCGGTGGGTCAAGCCGGAGGAGTTCGTCGAGCTCCAGTCCGAGGCCGAGGAGATCGGCTTCTCGGGGGTGCTCAGCGGACCGCTCGTGCGTTCGTCGTACCGCGCCGGTCGCCTGTACCGTCAGGCGATGGACGCGCGCACCACCCAGCCGGCCACCCAGCCCGCCTGACCGCCTCCTGACAGCACGCCTGACCCCGGACACGAAAGCTCCCGCATGGCCAAGACTCCCGAGCAGCCGAAGATGAAGCGGCGCCAGCAGTTCGTCGAGACCTTCAAGATGGCCCGCAAGGGCGACCCGAGGCTCGTCTGGTGGCTCCTCGGCGCCTTCGTCCTCGGCGCTGCCGTCGGGTTCGTGCTGTTCTGGCTGCTGCCGGGCGCCGGCGTCATCGGCTTGATCTCGTCGGTCGTCGGCGCGCTGATGCTGGGCCTGCTGGCCGCCCTCCTCATCTTCTCGCGGCGTGCTCAGGCAGCGGCGTACGCCCAGATCGAGGGTCGTCCAGGCGCCGCGGCCTCGGCGCTGACCACCCTGCGCCGCGGCTGGAAGTCCGAGCCCGCCGTCGGGTTCAACAAGCAGCAGGACGTCGTGCACCGCGCGGTCGGGCCCCCCGGCATCGTGCTGATCGGTGAGGGCAACCCCCAGCGGCTCAAGGCACTGATGGCCAACGAGCGCCGCCGGCACGAGCGGGTGGCGGCCGAGGCCCCGATCCACGAGATCGTGGTGGGCACCGGCGAGGGCCAGGTCCCGCTGCCCAAGCTGGTCCGCCACATCAGCAAGCTCAAGCGCCAGGTCGCCCCGGCGGAGATGACCGACCTGCTCAACCGGCTCAAGGCGATCGACGCCGCCCGGCCGAACATTCCGCTGCCCAAGGGCCCGGTGCCGACCAGCATGAAGGGCCTGCGCGGTCAGATGCGCGGCCGCTGACCTTTCCTCACCGCTCTCGCTGGTCGAGCCGCGAGGCCGGCCACGGCCGAGCGAGTCGAGACCCCGTTCGCGTCACCGGGTCTCGACACGGGCTCGCTGGCGCTCGCCCGGCTCGACCAGCGAGAGCGGCGGCCTCAGACCAGGCCGTTGTCGAACGCGAACGCCGCTGCCGCGGTCCGCGAGCCGACGTCGAGCTTGGTGAAGATGTTGGAGAGGTGCCGCGCGACCGTCTTCTCGCTGAGGACGAGCGTCGTGGCGATCTCCGGGTTGCTGCTCCCGCGGGCCACCAGCCGCAGCACCTCGACCTCGCGGTCGGTGAGCCCCGACGGGTGCGCGGTCCCGAGCAGCCTGGCCGCCTCCCGCTCGGCGGGAGCCGCTCCGAGAGTGCCGAACGTCGCCCGAGCGGCTGCGATCTCGGCGCTGCCCGACTCCTCGTCGGCGAGGACCCTCAGGGCCAGCCCCAGCTGCAGACGTGCACGCGCCGCCTCGTACGGCGCATCGAGCGACCGCCACCCGGCCATTGCCCGGCGCAGCTCGGGCACGGCCGGCTCGGCCTGCCCGCCGGCGAGGAGGACGCGGCCGCGCGCGTAGGCGGCCATGGCCTGCAACGCGGCGCAACCGAAGGTCTCCCCGATGGCGACCAGCTCGTCGGCGACGCTGGCGGCCCGGTCCACCTCGCCAGCGCCGAGCAGCACCTCCACGGCCCCGGGCAGCAGCTGCGAACGGTGGACGGGGTCGAGGGGCTCGGCGAGCAACCGGTTCACGGCGCCAACGGCGGCGGCCGTGCGACCCCGGTCGAGCCAGAGCAAGGAGCGTCCGGGCTGTGCCTCGTACCCGAAGCCGACGGCCCGCTCGTACGCCGCCTCGGCCGCCGGCAGGTCGCCGAGGATGCGCAGCACCTCACCGCACTCGGCCATCGCCAGCCCGGCCGGCGCGGGCGTGTCCGCGGCGGCGTACCGCTCCGTGGCCAGCGTGAACTCCTCGACCGCCTCGGCGAACGCACCCCGAACGCGCATGATCTGCCCGCGGTGCACGGCGCACTGGCCGGTGAAGGGCACCAGCCCGGGCTGGGCCTCGATCCAGGAGGTCAGGGCGCTGGTCCACTCCGCCGCGCGACCGTAGTCCGATACCTCCTGGCAGGCCTCGATCAGGGAGCAGTAGATCTCCCCGGCGAAGATGGGTGACACCTCGCCCGTGCTGATCCCGACCATCGCCTCGTCGAGCAGGGCCAGGCCTTCGGGGACGCGGCCGGAGTAGAGCAACATCCGCCCCTGGGCGTTCAGGCCGTTGGCCTCGAGGTCCGGGTCGGCGAAGCGACGGCCGTAGTCGGTCAGCTCGATGGAGAGCTCCAGCGCCTGCGCGAACTCCCCGGAGAAGATGTGGCGGAACATGTCCAGCTGGACCAGGTAGCCGCGTTCGACGACGTCCTCGTCGACGTCTTCCAGGAGACGTTGACAGCGTCCCACCCAGCCACTACCGACCGCGGGCTCGCCCGTGGTGATCAGGGTCATCGCGAGCCAGAAGCCGCACCGGACCGCGGGGAGCACCTCGTCGCGGTCCAGGTGCCCCCGGAAGGCACGCTGCAAAGCCTGGATGCAGTCGTTCTTGCGGCCGACGAGGAAGGCGGCCATCGCGAGCCTCGCGAAGTCGTCGGCGTCGAGCGCCTCGTCGTCGACGTCGGACAGGGCGCCGTAGGCCGTGACCCAGTCACGCCGCTCGTAGGCCTGCCGAGCACGGGCCAGGTCGTCGATCACGCCCATCGCGCACCACCCTTCCTCGGAGGATAGCCACGGATCGCCGTGTCGTCGTCCCTCCGGTCAGGCCACGGCTGCGACCTGCGGGGAGGTGACCCGCTGGTCGATCTGCTGGGCGACGTACGCCGCGTCGCGGCCGACGCCGAGGAGCATCATCGAGCTGAAGGCGTACTGGAACGACAGCCCGCAGAAGAACAGGCCCGGCACCGACTCGACGACGCCGCGGTACTCCTCCGGGTAGCCGTCGTCGCGGAACACCGGAACGTCGATCCAGTCGAAGGCCTGCCTGAACCCGGTGCACCACACGACGGTGGCGGCGTCGACCACCGTGCCGTCGTCGAGGCTGCGGTCACCCTCCCTCGACGCCCACGACGCGGTTGGGCAGCCGTACGACGCCGCGACGCTGGAGGTCGTCCCGCTTGACCCGCAGCATGGGTCCGCCGTGGTGGCGGATCTCGTCCATCTCCTTGCGCCCGATCGGGGTCCGGCGGGTGACCACGTGCCGCCACATGAAGGTGATGCACGGGGAACACGAACCTGATCGCACGCGAGTCCCACCGCAGCGGGATCTGCCCCCGGTCCGGGCCGACCAGGGTGGTGGGCAGGTGCGCCGCCGCCTCGTAGGCGATGTCGCACCCGGAGTGCGAGGCGCCGACGACGAGAACCGGCCCGTCACCGAGCTGGGAGGGGCGGCGGTACTCGCTGGAGTGCAGCTGCCGGACGGCGGGATCGAGGTCGGCCGCGAACCCGGGCACGCTCGGCGTGCGACCGAAGCTGCCGGTGGCCACCACGACGTTGTCGCAGGTGATGGTGTCCTCCCCGAGGACCGCGACGAAGCCGCCGTCCGGGCGCTGCCTGAGCCGGTCGATGGAGGTCGACATCCGGACCGGGAGGTCGGCGTGGATCGCGTACTGCTCGAGGTACTCGGCGACGTCGTCCTTGCCGGGGTAGGACCACGGCGGTGCCGGGAAGGCGAGGCCGGGGAGGCCGTCGTACTTGGCGGGGCTGTAGAGCTTCAGGGTGTCCCACTGCTGACGCCAGTTGTCACCGATGCGCTCGTTGCGGTCGACGACCAGGCAGGGCCGGCCCAGCCGCTGCAGGTGGTAGGCCGTGGCCAACCCGGCCTGGCCGGCGCCGATGATGAGGGTCTCGATGTGCTGCGTGGTCATGGCTGCCTCCTGCGTGATGCGTGCGGACGCCGTCACGCTAGGAGCCCGCACGGCCTTGCCGCGTCGGGCGAACCACCCATCCGTGGCCGGGCGACATGGGTGAACCACCACCTAGATTGGACCGATGGCGCTGGCTGAGGCCGTGTGGGACCGCGTGCCGCTCCCGGTCGAGCACGCCGTCGGACTGACCGCGGGGATGTTCCTCGGACGACTCGTCCCGGGGCCGCGGCTCCCGGCCGCCCCTCGGCCTGGCGGCTGGCTCCTCGTCGCCGCGGGAATCGGGCTGAACGCCTGGGCGGTCGCGGCTCGCCGGGGCGTCGCTATCGACCGTCCGCGGCTCCTGGCCACCGACGGTCCGCAGGCGTGGTCGCGGAACCCGATGTACGTCGGCTGGAGCCTGATCCACGTCGGCCTCGGCCTCGTCCTGCGGTCGCCGTGGGTGCTGGCGACCTGGCCCCCGGCACTCGTCCTCGTGCACCGGCAGGTGCTGCGCGAGGAGGGCGACCTCGCCGTTCGGTTCGGCGCGGACTTCAACGCCTACCGAGAGCGGGTGCCGCGGTACGTGCGCCTGCGACGACGCGGTACCTGACGAACCAGGTCAGCATCAGCGCGGTACTCGTCACGTAGAACGCGTGCAGGACCCACAGCGGACCCGGGGGCAGGCTGAGCACGTAGACCGAGTGGACGGCGTTGCCGACGTTGGCGAGCAGGATGTTGCCCAGGCTGTACGACGACAGGTCGCGGGTGCGATGTGCCTTGGCCAGCATCGGGAAGGTACTGGCGGCGAAGATGACCGTCGAGATGATCCCCGCAAGGACCGGCAGGTTCGTGCTCATGGCACGACCTTGGGCGCGCGACCGGAATGGTCGCTTCGGTCGCGATGCGCATCTCCAGACGCCCTTGGATGGGTAGTTCGCGCCACGTCCGCTGGTCGAGGAAGGCACGCTAATAGCGCCTGTCACGAGGCCACGTGACTCTCGACCTGTCTCGTGACGGTGGTTGGTCCCTGAGGTGCGAGCTTGCGAGCCTCGAAGGGTCCTCGACCAGCGGAAAGCTCTCAGGCGGCGGGAGGCGTGACGACCTGGTCCTTCGGCGGCGCCTTGAGGTCGACGGTCTTCTCGAAGTCGGACAGCGTGGCGTCGTACTGGACGGCGCCCATGCCCATGGAGGTCTTGGCCATCCGGTCCTCGTCGTCGAGCCACACGGTGATCTGCATCTCGGCCGGCAGAGTGGTGGTGTCGGTCTGGCCGGCGAGCTGGGTGGTGTCGACGGTCAGCACGTACTTGTCGAGCGAGCGCCCGTCGACGTCCTCGGAGCCCGAGGACGTCACCGACGACAGCGCCTTGGTGAATGTCTCGATCGAGCCGGCCGGGTCGAGCTGGTCGGCCAGCCCCGAGCCCAGCGGGTTGTTGGGGTCGGAGAGGTCGTACTTGATGTACTTGTTGCCTGCCTGCGAGGACTGGATGTACATGAAGCCGTCGACGAGCAGCATGCCGACCTCTTCAGGACCGATCTCCATGGTCATCTGCATGTTCGGCGGCTTGCGGGTGTAGTCGACGTCGCCGGCACCCTTCATCTCGCCACCGGCGCCACCCATGGTGAAGTCGATGTGGGCGTACTCCGTCTTGTCGATGCCCGCTTGGAGACGGTCCACGAACTCGGCGACGTCGACCTGCGCTCCGTCGTCGATCGGGCTGGGCTCGTCGGTGGCCTCGCTGGGGCTCGAGCCGTCGGTCGCTGTCGAGGAGGTCGCGGTGGTCGCGGGATCCTGGGCCTCGGCCGGAGCGGAGTCGTCTCCCCCGCATGCCGTCAGTGCGCCAGCGAGTGCGAGCGCGGCCAGGGCGCCGGTCAAGCGGGCGCGGGTGGGACGAACGGCGTGCATGGGGACCCCCGATGGCGACGAGCAAGGAACGCTGAAGCCTACCTGCCCTCACCACGCGGACCGACCAGAATGGTGGCAGAGCCGACCGCCAGGTCGTGCAGCCCGCGGCCGTCGGGCTTGTAGACGACCGGGGGCACGACCAGGCAGACCAGCACCACCCGCAGCAGCGACTGGAGCAGGTCGAGCGGACGGCCGCTGCCGTCGAGGCGTACGACGCGCAGGCGGGTGGCGAGCTTGCCGAAGGACCCGCCGGCGAGGGCGGTCAGCAACGTCGACTCCAGGATGAACACACCCATCGTGTAGAGACTCGAGTACCTGCTCTCGCTCCAACCGGCCGGCCCCATGACCGCCACGACCACCAACGTGGACACCGTCCAGTCCACGAACAACGCGAGGATGCGGCGCGGCCAGGACGCCGTACGCAGCTGTGGCTCGATGGACGACTGGCTCACGCGGTCAGCCTAGACAGTCGTGGTTTCGAGGCTCGGGCCTGGCGGCCCTCACACCTCAACCACCGAAAGCGGTCGGTGGTTGAGGTGCGAGGAGCGCCAGCGACGAGCCGCGAAACCACCAGTCGGATCCCCTCGCCATTTCTGTTACATCGGCGAAACAATGGGGACACCACCGGGAAACTGCCCCTTCCTAGGTTTCAGGCAGCCTTCCGCCACACCCAGACCCTGTCGGTCGCCCAAACCTGTCGCCACACCCCGGCGACCAAGGAGGACAGATGTTCGCCAACAGCGACGAGCTGCTGAAGTACGTCAAGGACGAGAGCGTCGAGATGATCGACGTCCGGTTCTGCGACCTGCCCGGGATCATGCAGCACTTCACGGTGCCGGTGTCCTCGTTCGGGCAGGCCGTCTTCGACGACGGCCTCAACTTCGACGGCTCCTCCATCCGCGGCTTCCAGGCCATCCACGAGTCGGACATGTCGCTCTTCCCCGACCCGACCACGGCCTACCTGGACCCGTTCCGCACGGCCAAGACCCTGGTCGTGAACTTCTTCATCCATGACCCGCTCACCGGCGAGGCCTACTCCCGCGACCCGCGCAACATCGCGCGCAAGGCCCAGGCCTACCTGTCGTCGACCGGCATCGGGGACAAGGCGTACTTCGCCCCGGAGGCGGAGTTCTACGTCTTCGACTCGGTCCGCTTCGAGACCAAGGTCAACGCCGGCTACTACCACATCGACTCCGAGGCCGGCGCCTGGAACACCGGCTCCGAGGACAACAACCGCGGCTACAAGGTCCGCTACAAGGGCGGCTACTTCCCCGTCGCGCCGTACGACCACTTCGGCGAGCTCCGCGACGAGATGGTCAAGGAGCTCGAGGCCTCCGGCCTCCTCGTCGAGCGGGCCCACCACGAGGTCGGTACCGCCGGCCAGGCCGAGATCAACTACCAGTTCGACGAGCTGCTCAAGGCCGCGGACGACGTGATGAAGTTCAAGTACGTCATCAAGAACGTCGCCTGGCGCAACAACAAGACCGCGACCTTCATGCCGAAGCCGATCTTCGGCGACAACGGGTCGGGCATGCACTGCCACCAGTCGATCTGGCAGGACGGCGAGCCGCTGTTCTACGACGAGACGGGGTACGCCGGCCTGTCCGACATGGCGCGCTACTACATCGGCGGCATCTTGGCCCACGCCCCGTCGCTGCTGGCGTTCACCAACCCGACGGTGAACTCCTACCACCGCCTGGTCCCCGGCTTCGAGGCCCCGGTCAACCTGGTCTACAGCCAGCGCAACCGGTCGGCGTGCGTGCGCATCCCGATCACCGGCTCGAACCCGAAGGCCAAGCGCATCGAGTTCCGCTGCCCCGACCCGTCGGCCAACCCCTACCTCGCCTTCTCGGCGATGCTGCTGGCCGGCCTCGACGGCATCAAGAACAAGATCGAGCCGCACGAGCCCGTCGACAAGGACCTCTACGAGCTGCCGCCGGACGAGCACGCCGACATCCCGACCGTGCCCGGCACGCTCAGCGCGGTGATGGACTCCCTCGAGGCCGACCACGACTTCCTGCTCGAGGGCGGCGTGTTCACCGGCGACCTCATCGAGACGTGGATCGACTACAAGCGGACTCAGGAGATCCAGCCGATCGCGCTGCGCCCGCACCCCCACGAGTTCGAGCTGTACTACGACATCTAGGCCCCCGAGGCCTCTGACCTGGGGTTTTACCATTGGCGGAGGCCGGGAGTCCTCGAAATAGTCCTCAAGAATTCCCAGCGAGGACCCGCGCCCGAGTGTTTTGCCGGGTCCTGGCGGGATCACGGCGCCGATCCCGCAAGCCGTGAAGATCGACGTGTGGCAACGCGACGGGGGCCGGTGCGTTGACTGTGGCACCGCCGAACGCCTGGAGTTCGACCACATCATTCCGTTGTCGATGGGTGGCGCGAACACGTTCCGCAACCTCCCATTGCTTTGCGAGGGCTGTAACCGTCGCAAGGGTGCGACGCTCGGCTGACCGCGTGTCGGTGCGGAGCTGACGTCAGCCTCTTCCCGACCGCCGGGGTGGGGCCCATGCTGGAGCCGTCCACGAACGCGCCGACACCGGGTCCGTGGGTCTCCGCCTCCCCCGTGTTGCACGCTCACGGGGGAGGCGGCGAGCGGACCGTAGCCCACACGGTCTGACATCGAGGAGCGAAGCCATGAGCATGACGCAAGCGATCCGCTGCAAGTTCGGCAAACACGTTGGGGACCAATCCTCGGCAAGATCGAGGAAGCACGTCAGGAGTGCGAGGAGTGCGGCGCGGTGAAGCCGATCAAGGTCACTCGTCCACCACGCGATCCCAGCGGATCCAGAGACAGCGGGCACAGCTTGGGCGATCCGGGGGCCGGGGCCGGGGGAATCACCTGAGCCTGGCGTCTTCCCGATCACCACGGCGGGGGCTCATGCTCGGGGCGTCCACAACGCTGGCCGACACCGTGCTGTGGTCTCCGCCTCCCTCGTGTTGCACGCTCACGGGGCAGGCGGCGTTTCCTACGTCACCAGGCCGCCGACGAGCTGGAGCGAGAGACCCAGGCCGACCTCCGTCGACCGGGTGATCGACCTGTGGCGGCGGCACGGCTGGACCGACTGACGTCCCGACAACGGCGACATTGACAGCGGATCGGAGGACGCTGAGGGCGTGAAGCTTCTGTGCTTCGTCTTGGGACTCACGAAACGTGTACGCGCTGCGGATTGACCAGGCTCATCCGACCACCGGACGGTCCCCCACCGAGCGTCGACCAGCGGAACATTCTGGGGCCAAACACGGGAGGATTCTGACCCGACGCCCCGTCGTGGTGAAACAGACCTAGCCACAACTCGGAGGAGCCAAGCATGAGCGTGCTGCAAGGGATCCGTTGCAAGTTCGGCCACCACGACTGGGGACCGATCCTCGGCAAGGTCGAGGAAGCACGTCACGAATGCGAGGCGTGCGGCAAGGTGAAGCCGGTCAAAGCCACCCCGTCACGCGGCTACGGCGGCGCCCACGGGAGTGAGAGCGGCTTTCATACCGGCGGCGGCGGCGGCGGCGGTGGGTCGCACTAGGTCGGAAGAAGACTCCACGTTGCACCCGTACTCCGGCGGGCCATGGCAACGCCTACCTCCTCCCCAGTGAGGTCGGAAGCGAGGCAGCTTGCCACCGCAGCCTGCCGCGCTCACACTTCGAGCGGGCTGTCGACCGGGCGCCGCTCACCGGTCCCGGACAGCTCCAGGATCTACAGGGCCCGTCCTACATCTATGCCATCCTCACCGACCCACGCATATCCGCAGAGAGTCAGGTGGCGTCGATGTCACCTCAGCCACCGAGGCAAGCCGGCGGTCCTGCTCGCGTGGCCGAGGAGGCACGGGTTCTCCGGGTCTGGCCACGCTCAGGAACGTCGATGAGGCAGCGGGCCTCCGCGACTAACTGCGAACTCGCTTCCAGCACGGGCGAAGCTCAGAGCGACGGCCTGCTCGTACGCCACGTCGATCGGAAATGACCTGCCTAACGCAAGTCAAGCCCGCTGGACTTGAGCATCCGCTTGACCAGCTCGTCGACCTGCGCACGGGTGAGCAGCAGGTGGTCAGCTCGTGGCGGCCGTGGCGGGCCACGAAGACCCGGGACGGGTCGTTGACCCAGAACCACCGACGTTGCGTTGAGTGCCGCTGGTGGTGTGAGCAACAGGCCGCGCTGTGGTCGTCTGCTTCACCCTGCCACTAGGCCAGTGGCGCGGCGCGGACCTGCGCGGGGCGCGTGCTGCTGAACGCCGGGCGCAACCGTTGAGCCGGGCGCTCGACGAGCACGCAGCTTGCCCATGCGATCGGGAGCACCAGGACGACGGACGCGAGGGTGAACACCCACAGCGGCGCACCAACCGCGTAACGCGCGAACGTCAACACGAGCAAGGTCTGTAACGGCCAGGCGTAGATGTAGACGCCGTAAGACACGTCGAACCGAGACCCGACCCGATCCAAAGGCAGGCGATCCGACAGCCAGAACAACAGCACGCCGAAGGGCACCAGCGACAGCAACGGCGACCAACCCGCCGCCGCGACCCCCACGAGCACAGCGAATGCCAACGCCGAAACCCTTCCACCCATCGGCACCTGGTCCCGGTACAGGTAGCCCGCCGTCCCCACCGAGAAGGCAAGGGTCAACATCACGAAGTCCGAGACGATGTCACTTCCCGAGCTCGGCGGCATCCGTCCGACCAGGAACGCGAGAGGCGTCAAGACGACGACCGCACCGAGCGCAACCCGTCGCCGTGCGGCCGGTCCCGCGAGACCAAACAGGGCCGCGACCATCAGATAGCACAAGGCCTCGTAGAACAGGGTCCACGCGGGACCGTTCCACTCCTGCCAGGTCACGTCAACGAGGGTGGCGCCGATGGACGGCTGCGAGACCAGGGGGCGGCGAGGGAAAGGTTGTGCAGGAGGTAGGAGACGCCGTCACCAACCCGGTAGCCCCGTCCCGTGAGGAGCGTCGAGGCCGGCGCTGCCACGAAGGCCACGGCCAGCATCGCCGCCAAGTAGCCGGGGTAGATGCGCAGAAACCGGTCCCACAGGTAGCGCCCCGGCGTGCGCCTTTCCCGGCTGCGTGTGATGAGGAACCCCGAGATGATGAAGAAGCCGAACACGGCCCACGTGCCTAGAGTGGTGCCACCGAGCCTGAAGTCGGGGCCGCGGCCACTGATCGACTTACAGTGCGAGACGACGACGAGGAGTGCGAGGGCCAGCCTGAGCGCGTTCAGGCTGTTGCGGCGAGGATCGAAGGTCGCCTCGAGGTTGTGCACGCCCGAGGGTATGCCGGGCTGGCCGTGCCTCACGTGTCTTTGGTCGGACTCGGAGGGTGAGTGCCCGGCGATTCTGGTCCGTCTCGAAGGCGGCGGCGAGGGTAGGCACCGCAACCCGGGTATGCCGACCTGCCCACGCAGGTGTGGCCCCTTCGCTCGCCCAGGAGGATGTGCCGAGGGGGCTCTCGGGGGCACTAGCGTCCGGATGGTTCTCGGCTTTGAGCCTCGTCCAACCCCCCGTCTGGCGCACCGCCGAGCCAAACCGCCCGCCTCCAAACCCCCGGGGTGGGCGGTTTCACGTGCCGGTCTCAGGTGTCGGGCTCGTCGGTCTCGTTGTCGCGGACCGCGTCGGGCGCGATCGGGAAGCCGTGCTGGATCGCCCAGGTGACGGCCTGCTGGCGGGTACGCACGCCCAGCTTGCGATAGGTGGTGCGGATGTAGGTCTTGATGGAGTTGATCGACAAGAAGAGCCGTTCGGCTATCTCCTGGTTGGTGTGTCCCTGCACGATGAGGCGCAGCACGCTGGACTCGCGGACGCTGAGCCCGGCCTCGCTTCCGAGCAGCCGATCGGGGTCGAGCCGGCGAGCCACCGGGGACTCGTGCAGTGTCCCGGCCAGGGCGGACCGGACGACGTCGGCGAGCTCCTTGCCGGACACGCCGATCGAGATCGCCGCGGCGACACCGCGGTCCAGGGCTTGGGCCTCGAGGTCGGGCCGGAGGTCGCGGACGACGGCGATGACGACCGACCCGTGCTGTCGCAGCAGGTGCTCGAGGTCGGAGCCGTCGCCCTCGTGCAGCCCCAGGACGTCGTACAGGACGACATCGGGCGGTGACGCGCCGTCGTCCTCGGACACCACCTCCCAGCCACCGTCGGCGCCGTCGAGCAGGACCCTCAGGCCACTCTCGACGACCTCTTGCGGCGACACGATGCCGACCCGGGCGCGGCAGCGCCCAGGCGAGGACGCGGGGGGACTCACGGAGGAGAACCCTGGTGGAATGGAGGGCCTCGACACCTCATCCTTGCGGGTGATAGATCACACCCGGGCCGATCACAGGGCCGGAGAGGACCGCCCGACCGGTGCTGGCGCGGGCGGTCCTCCGGGACGGGCCCGTGGCGCCTTCGGGGCCTCGTGACCGCGGGGGCCACACCGTTCGGTTATCCCACGGACCACGTTGCCACCACGGGTGAGACCTGGGCTCACCCCGACAGGCGGGTTGGCTCCCGCCGGCGCGGTCTAGGGTCGCGAGATGGATCGCGAGACCGCCCAGGCCTGGCTCGACCGCTACGTCGCGGCGTGGAAGTCCTACGACCGCGAGGACATCGCGGCGCTGTTCGCCCCCGCCGTGCAGTACCGCTACCACCCCTACGACGAGGCGATCGTCGGCGTCGACGCCGTTGTCGACTCGTGGCTCGGCGAGAACGACACGGACGGGTCGTCGACGCGCGACGAGCCGGACACCTACGACGCCCGCTACACGCCGTACGCCGTCGACGGCGACCGCATGGTCGCCACCGGCACGTCGGTCTACCAGGACCATCCGGAGGGCCCGGTGGTCCGCACCTACGACAACTGCTTCCTGGTGCGCTTCGACCCGCAGGGACGGTGCTCGGAGTTCACCGAGCTCTACATGCAGCGTCCGACCTGATCGCTGGACGGCGTCAGATCGCGCCTGCGCCGAACTCCTCCATCGCGATGATGGGCCGGAGCGCCTTCTCGACGCGGCGGGTGCTGAAGGCGCGCCGGAGGACGTCGTTGCCGGCCACGTTGCCGATCGCCCCCATCACCATCGCCTGGTCGAGAGACAAGTAGCGTTTCGCGACCGTGCCCGACTTGACTGCGATGGCGTCGTAGAAGCCGCCCGGACCGTAGGCGTCGAAGTTCTGCTCCAGGCGCACCAGGTTGTCGTAGGCCTCGCTGGGCGCGTGCATCATGGCGAGGAAGGGAGCATGCGGGGTCACGACGCCGTCCCCGTAGACGGGGTTCGGGTTCGTGGCCACACGGCAGTCGCCGAAACCGGGGTCGTAGTTCGTCATCTCGCGGTCGGAGAAGTAGCCCAGTGGATTCAGGCCCAGCGCGTCGACGCCGTACTCGCGGTAGCCGACGAACGGGTTGCTGGACGGCGAGAAGCCCCAGTAGCCGTAGTCGGCCTCGACCATGCCGTGCTCGATCTGCGCACGGACGTGCAGCGGGTGGTTCAGGCCCCACGAGTTCGGGCCCCACTCCTCCTCGGGAACGAAGACGTTGGGCATCAGCTCTTCGAACATCGAGCCACCCCAGCCGGGGACGATGTGCATGCCGCGGTAGGTGTAGGCGCCCTCGTAGACCTCGATGCCCAGGTACTCGCGGGTGACCCCGACGGGCTGCATCTCGTGCCAGTCCCAGTCGCAGGTCGCCGGGAAGGTGCGCCACGCTGCGAAGTAGTGCTCGGCCGGGATCTGACCAGTCATGATGCCGAGGTAGGAGGTGATCCGGGTCTCGGAGACGATCGTGTCGTAGTGGTGGGTCGTCAGCCAGACGTTCTCGCCACCGATGTGGGTGCCCAGGTAGACGGCGTCCTCGGGCCGGTCGTGACCTTCCAGGGTGAAGAACCCACCGTGCAGGAGCCCGCCCGGTCGCGAGGCGTTCGGGTCGTAGAAGGCGTCCCAACGCATCCGGCCGAACAAGCGGCGCGCCAGCTGGGATGCCTCCGGCACCGAGTTGCGCACCACCCAGAGGGCGGCGCCGAGCCAGCCGTTGTCGACGCTGGAGAGGAACGGGTACACCCTGGCTCCGGTCCCGGGCCAGCTGCGGAGCGCCTCACCGGTGGCCTCGTCGTACCAGTTGTAGAACATGCCGCTCGGCTCGTGGTGCTCCATCGTGAGCAGCGTCCGCAGGGTCTGCTTGACCCTCCTGGTGCACTCCTTCGCGGTGATGATGCCCAGCTCACGCGCCGCGACCGCCGACCACATGTAGCCGCCGATGTTGGTCGGCGAGGTGTAGCCGCTCAGCGTGTCGAGGTCGCCGGTGATGTTGTCGGCCGGCAGGCCCGTCGCCTCGGGGGTCATCGCGACGAGCGACCGCCAGGTGTCCTCGGCCCACCTGACGAGCGTGGCACGGTCGACGCCGGCAGGCAGTGCCTCTCGGTGCGCGGGTGCCGACGGCCGTGGGCAGCGCGGTCGCCTGCTCGGCCATCGCGGCCGTGCCGAGAGCTGCGGCGAGACCGGTCATGACGGTGCGCCGGGAGACGGCTGTGCGGGACGGACTGTTCATCAGGTTGACCTTCCGAGACGGGTGTTTCCTTGCACAGGGGTGAGGGTGAGGCTCGACATCGACGGCATCGGCAGGTCGAAGGACAGCTCCACGCGGCCTTCGTCGTCTGCCACCAGGGTGTCGTCGGGGACGAGCGCTTCGAGCTTGTCGGCTGCGCGCAGCTGGGCCCACTGCTCGTCGGTCGGCCAGTCCTGTCCGTCGTCCTTGAGCCGACCCCAGACCGCAGCGATGTCGGAGTGGTCGTCGTCGACGCGGTCGTGGTGGACGAGGTACGACGACCCCGGCTCGAGGCCGGTGATCGCAACGGTCACTGGTCGGGCCAGGTCGGCGGAACCCGACGCCTTGGTCTGGTCGAGGGTGAGGTTCCAGACCAGCACGCCGATCTCGCCGGACGACGACCGGGCCGAGAGTGCCTCCACGAGCGAGCCGGCGCCATCACCGGTGAGCGAGACCCCGAGGCGCGTCTCGGGCAGCCGCTCGAGCAGGGCGAGCGCCCACCAGCGCGGCTTGCGCAGCTCGCCCACGGTGCGGGTGCCGAAGCCGCCGTGCAGCAGCGCCGGCGGGCGCCCGAGCTCCTCGAAGTGGTCGGAGACCACCCAGTAGGACAGCGACTCGATCCGGCCCATCGAGGAGGCCATGCCTCGCAGCAAGAAGGTCCCGGCGAACACAGCGTCGCTGACCTCGTTGAAGTGCGTCGGCGTGACGCCCCACTCGGTCCACCAGATCGGCGTGCCCTCGCGTCCGTAGCGTTCCAGCATCGGCACGAAGTCGAGCGGCGGACTGCCGTAGGTGTGGGTGGTGACGAAGTCGACCGGAGAGCCCACCCGCTCGGCGTGCGCGAGCAGCTCCTCGACCCAGCCCGGAGGCGGCCGAGGAAGGGCCGCCGACCCTGAGGCGATCGTCGACGGAACGTACGGCGGCCGCAGTCACGTCGTACAGCTGGAGGTACTCCTCCGGCGTGCCCGACCAGAAGACCTCCAGGTTGGCCTCGTTCCAGACCTCGAACGACCAGTGCTCGACCAGGTCCTCCAAGCCGTAGCGGTCGGCGAGATGCGCCACCAGCGCGGCGATCAGGTCGTGCCACCGCTGCCAGTCCTTCGGCGGCGAGACGATCGCGCCGTACTCGAACACGGTCTTCGACGGGTCGGCCGCGAGGTCGTGTGGCATGAACGACAGCTCGACGACGGGGTACATCCCGATCGAACGCAGGTGGTCGTAGACGCGGTCGACTCCGGTGAAGTCGTGCACCGGCTCGCCGCCGACCTCGCGGTAGACATCGAGGTCGTCGCCCAGGATCGCGTGGGCCCGCACATGGCTGACGCCGAGCTCGTCGTGCGCCGCCTTCAGCGCCGACGTCAGCTCCTCGCCGACCACCCGGCCGCCGGTGGTGTCGGTCGACAACATGTGCGAGAGGTGCTCACTGCCGATCATCGGCCGCCACGGCCGCGGCAGCGGACCCAGCTCGTCGCCGGCGTCGATCTCGACCGTGACGCCGGAGGCCGGCCCGGACGACGCAGTCGCCTCGACGGGCTCGGACAGCTCCCCTTCGATGTGGACGTCGGAGAGCGAGCTCACGGCGTACCAACGCGCCTCCCCCACCGTGCCCGTCGTGTCGGCGTACGGCGGGTGGGGCACCGCGAGCACGTCACGACCGGCGTGGTCGAGCGGCTCCCATGGCCCGTCTGCGGTGGGCGCCCCGTACACCTGGTAGCCGATGGCGCCTGCCACCGGCGACCAGGTGAGCGTGACCTGGTGTGCCCCCGAGAGAGCCTCCAGGTCCTTGGGCGGGTCGAGCCGCGGGGCGTTACCCCCGAAGGCGACGCCGCTGCGCTGCCCGATCCGCTCGTCCCAGTCGGCGCGCGCGCCGCCCTTGTCAGTCACGTCAAGACGTCCTTCCAGCTACTTGATGCCGGTCATGGCGATGCCCTGCATGATGTAGCGCTGCAGGAGCAGGAACAGCGCGAGCACGGGGATCACCACCACGACGGACCCGGCCAGCAGCAGGCCGTACTGGGTGGCGTTCTGGCCGACGGAGTACAGCGCGAGCGCCACGGGGAGGGTGTACTTGTCCTCGGTCTGAGCGACCACGAGGGGCCACAGGAAGTTGTTCCACGAGCCGAGGAACGTCAAGATCCCGAGCGTCGCCACGGCAGGACCGCACAGCGGCATGATCACCGAGGCGAAGATCCGCAGCTCGCCCGCGCCGTCGATGCGCGCAGCCTGGATCAGCTCGTCGGGCAGGGTCAAGATGTACTGGCGCATCAGGAAAACGCCGAAGGGTGCGGCCAGGAACGGCAGGATCATGCCGGTCAGCGTGTTGGCCAGCCCCATCTTGGTCGTGATGACGAACAACGGCACGAAGGTCACCACGGCGGGCACCATCAAGGTGCCGAGCACGATCACGAACAGCGCCTTTTTGCCAGGGAAGCTCAGCTTGGCCAGGGCGTAGCCGAGCATCGAGCAGAAGACGATGTTGCCGACCGTCACCGTCAGGGCGACGATCACCGAGTTCATGAAGTACGTCGGGAAGTCCAGCTGGGTGAACAACCGCTCGTAGTTGTCCAGGGTGACGGTCTCGGGCCACCACGTCGGCGGCACCGCGCGGACTTCGCGTTCGGGCTTGAACGACGAGACCACCATCCACAGGAACGGCGTCACGACGAGGAGCAGCCCGCCCGCGAGGACGGCGTAGATCCAGCCAGGCGCCTTGCCCGTCTCGTCGCGGTCTCCGGGTGCGACGACGGCCTCGTCCTCGCCCGCCATCCGCTCGGTGGCCAGGGCGCCACGGTCCAAGGTCTCGGAACGTTTGCCTGGGCTCATGACAGCGCCTCCTTCCTAGCTCGCTCGGCCTTCTTGGCCTTCTTCTTCGCCGGCTTGTCCTCTCGCTCCCCCAGCAACCGGAACTGCATGAAGGTGAGCAGGACGACAGCCAGGAACAGCAGGTAGCTCGCCGCGGCGGCGTACCCGAAGTTGCCGAAGCCGAACTGGTCGTAGGTGAAGTAGGTGACCGAGCGCGTGGAGTCGAGGGGCCCGCCCTTGGTCATCACGAAGGCCTCCTCGAAGAACTGGAGGTACCCGATGCCGGTGATCACCGCGCCGAAGAGGAGCACCGGCCGCAGCATGGGCAGTGTGACGTAGCGGAACCGTCCCCACCCGTTGGCACCGTCGACCTCGGCAGCCTCGTTGAGCTCCTTGGGGATGGTCTGCAGACCGGCCAGGAAGATCACCATCAAGAAGCCGAAGTTGCGCCAGGCGGCCATCACGACCAGGGACGGCAGAGCCAGGGTGGTGCTGTCGAGCCACGCCGGCCCGTCGATGCCGACCCACCCGAGCACGGTGTTGAACATTCCGCCGTTGTCGCGGTACAAGTACTTCCAGACCACCGAGACGGCCACGATGCTCGTGACGACGGGAAGGTAGTAGCCCACCCGGAAGAAGCCCTTGAGGCGGCTGATCTGGTTGAGCAGCACGGCCGACCCCAGTGCGATGGCCATGGTCAGCGGGACGCCCAACACCAGGTAGAGAAAGGTGTTGAAGGTGACCTTGCGGAACAGCGGGTCCTCGACCAGCTTGACGAAGTTGTCGAGCCCCACGAACTGCACCGCGAACGGCGAACGGATGTCGGCCCGCCGGAAGTCGGTGAAGCTCATGCCGAAGCTGGCCAGCACGGGCCCGAGCGTGAAGGCCAGGAAGAGCAGCACGAAGGGCAGCGCGAGTATCCACGCCGCGACCGCCTGCTGGCGCCGGGTGGGGTCGACGTGCCGTCTCGGTGACGACGGTCCGTCCCCGGACCGTGGCTGATGCCTACGGTCCGGGGAGGTGACCTGGGTGGTGTCGACGGACATGACAGGTCACAGACCGGTGCCGATGGACTCGGCCTGCTTCTGCATGGCCGAGACCGCCTCGGCTGGGTCGATCTGCCCCTTGGTGGCCTTCTCGATCTCGCTGTCGACCGCGGTCGCTACCTCTTCCCACGTCGGCACGGCCGGCGGGGCGAGGGCGCTCTCGAGCTGCTGCCCGAAGACCTGGAGCTGCGGGTCGTCGGCGAGCTCGCCGGTCTCCCACGCGGACTTGACCGCCGGCAGGTCGCCGACCGTGTCGTAGAAGGCCTGCTGGGTCTCGGGCTCGCTGAGCCACTGGACGAACTTCCAGGCGCCGTCCTTGTTGTCCGAGTCGCTGAACACGGCCAGGTCGCCGCCACCGGTGAACGAGGTGCCGGGCGCGCCGTCCTTGCCGGGCAGCGGGACGACGGCGTACTTGTCGGCGCTGACGCCTGCATCCTCGACCAGCCCGGTGTGCCAGGGGCCGGAGATGAAGGCACCGAACGTGCCGTCCTCGAAGCCGCTCTCCAGCTCACCGGCGTCGAGCAGCGCGGTCGAGGAGAGACCCTCGTCGAAGAAGGTGCCGTAGTACTCCAGCGCCTCGGTCATCTCCGGGGAGTCCATGGTGTACTCCGTGCCGTCGTCGTTGGTCAGCGTGGCGTCGTTGGACCAGGCGAAGGGCATGAAGGTCTGCCACGACCCGGTGCCACCGGCGGGGAGGCTGATGCCGTACTCGACGCCGGCCTTGTCCTGCAGGTCCGTGGCGAACTGCTTCAGGTCGTCCCAGCTCTGCGGCGCCTCTGCCCAGCCCGCCTTCTCGGCCAGGTCGGTGCGGTAGTAGAGGACGCGCGTCTCGACGTACCACGGTACGCCGTACGACGTGCCGCCCACCTCGGTGGAGCCCCAGGCGCCCTCGAAGAAGTCGGCCTCGTCGACCAGTCCCTCCGGGGTCGGCTCGATGCCACCGCTCTCGGCGAACTCGCCCATCCACGTGGTGCCGAGCAGCGTCACGTCGGGCGTCTCACCCGAGGCGATGGCGTTCGCGATCTTGTCGTGCGCGGCCTCCCACGGAATCGCGGTGACCTCGACCTTGGCGTCAGGGTTGTCGTCGGCGAAGGCCGCGGCGAAGTCTCCGAGCTCGTCGCCCTCGGTGCCCATCGCCCAGACCTCGATAGTGCCTTCGGCCGCGCCCTCCTCGATGGCCTCACCCTGTCCTTCGGCGCCCCCGCCTGCTTCGTCGCGGCCGCACGCGCCCAGCGTCATGGTGAGGGCGAGGGCGGCCGTGGTGATCGCGACCAACGGTCGGATCGCGGTTTTCCGAGATGTGTTCATCAGGGGGTTCCTCCTGCGGGTGCGGTGGTGCTGGATCGGACGATGAGCTCAGTGGCGAGAACTTCGTGGACGGGATCGGTGCGGGTGCGGTTGATCAGCTGGTCGAGAAGTTGCGCGGCGCGGACACCCAGTTCCCGCATCGGCTGCCGGACAGTCGTCAGGCCGGCGTATCGGGCGGCCATCACGTCGTCCCAGCCGGAGACGAGGCTGTCGGCGGGTACGCGGACGCCGGCGTCGCGCAGGGCGAGCATCAGGCCGAGGGCCAGCTCGTCGTTGGCGCAGGCGAAGGCGTCGGGTAGCGGCGTCGTACGCCGGCCGGCGAGCGCCGCGCGGGCGGCGTAGGTACCGGCGTCCTCGCTGAAGCCGGAGACTGGGTCCACGCTCACCGTCGCGCCGTCGCGCTCGGCGGCTGCCTTGATGGCCGCAAAGCGCTCGGTCACGTCCGAGGTGGCCTCCGGGTCACCGACGAAGCGGATCGTCCGGGCCCCCGCGGCGACCAGGTGCTCGCCGAGCAAGGCTCCCGAGGCGCTGTTCTCGGCGTTGATCGAGTCGGCATCGGCGAGCGGTGTCCGGGCGACCAGCACGACCGGGGTGCCGCGTCGGACCAGCCGGTGCACGAGGTCGTCGTCGACGGTGGGGCCGAGGACGACCAGACCGTCGCACCGGGCAGCGAGCCCGGTCACCAGCGCAGCGCTCTCACGGCGGCCCTCGGTCGAAAGGATCAGCACCGACCGCTCCAGCTGCGCAGCCACGGACTCGTAGCCGAGCACGACCTCGGCGTAGTAAGGACCGGACAGGTCGGGGAAGACGATGCCGTTGGCGGCGTGTCGGCCCTGGGCGAGCTGGCGACCCAGCTGGCTGGGCACGTACTCGAGCTCGGTGGCCGCCTGGGTGACCCGTGCCCGGGTCTCGGGGGTGACGCTGTGGGCGTCGCGGAGAGCCCGGGAGACGGTCGCGATCGAGACACCGGCGCGATGTGCCACGTCCCGGATCGTGGTCGCCACGGAGTCCGCCACCTTTCAGGTCTCGAGATGTAACCGGTTTCTGTAACCGGTTTCATCACCGTGACAGCCGTCACTCCGGCCCGTCAAGGCATCCGCCCGAAAACCACCCCGGCGGGTGGAACAGGGGGTTACACCCCTGCGGGCGCGCCCCGTTATCGGGTCGTGTGTCTGAGAGAGCGCTCTAGCGCTCCCTCAGACACACGACCCGAGCGGTCGCGGCTAGACCGACAGGGCCGGCCGCACCAGCGTGATCGTGCGCGGCCCGGGCTCGAAGCCGAGCCGCTGGTAGACCCGCATCGGGACGGGGTAGCCGTCGTCGCCGCGGGGGCACACCAGGCCCGTCGTGCCTCCCGCCTCCCGCGCAGCCCCCAGGGCGGCCGCGCTGACGGCACCGGCGAGCCCGCGACCGCGGTGCTCGGGGACGCACCCGACCGGCTCCACCAGCGCCACCCCGGTGTCGGCGTCGAGCCATACGCACACCGAGGCGACCATCCGGCCGTCGCCGTCCACCGCCACCCAGTCGAGGTCGTGGCGGTACGGCGGGGTGCGCATCAGCCGCTCGTACGCTCCCGTGCTCACCTTGGAGGTCGCGCTCCACGCGTCGCGATGACAGGCGGCACGGGCCGCCGCCTCCCCCGGCTCGACGTGGCGCAACGCGTAGCCGGTCACGTGGAGCTCCGGCACGGCTGCGAGGTCGAGGAAGTGGTGGGTGAACCAGGGCGCGTCCTCCTCGACCGCGAAGCCCGCGAGGTCGAGGAGTGCGATCAGGTGTTCTTCGGTGTCGAGTGCCATCGTGCGTACGACGCCCTCGCCCGCGCGCTCCAGGAACCAGCCGATCGCGGCGTCACCGGCGTCGAGGGCGGCAGGGTCGACGCACAGCTCCATCCAGTCGTCGGACTCGGCCCAGGCCCATGCGACGACCTCGCCGTCGCGGTCGAGCACCGCAGCCGGACCGTGTCCGAGCTCCTCCGGCAGGCCGTAGGCGAAGCTCCAGGCGAGCTGGCCGGGATGGTGGCGGCTCTCCGGGGTCCAGATGCGCGTGGCGAGCACTTGCATCACCGGCAGTGCCTGCGCGATGGGCAGCTCGCTCAGCGCCCGATGATCTCCGTCATCCACGTGGATACCTCTTCGGGGTCGCGGGGCAGTGCGGCGGCGTGAACGGCCAGCTCGCACGATGCCAGTCCGGGCACGGACGCCGACCGCCACACGCCGCATGGCTGTACCCCGGTGCGCTGCATGAATGCGATCGCGCGCTCGTTGATCGCGTCGGCATCGCCTTCGGCGAACACCTCGAAGGTGTTGGTCTGCGGCGGGTCGGGGTTCACCCGCACCCCTGCGGCGACCAGCCGCTCGGCAAGCTCGCGTGCCCACGCGGCGTACTCCCCCATCCGCGGCAGGTGCTCACGCATGCCGACCAGCGCGAGCACGGCGTACGGCGTGAGGTGGAACAGCGTGCCGCCCATCCGCTTGCGCCATCGCCGGGCCTCGTCGACGACGTCCTCGTCGGCGGCCAGGCAGGCGCCGGCGAGACCGCCGAGGCCCTTGTAGAACGAGACATAGACGCTGTCGGCGAGCGCCGCGATCTCGTCGAGCGGCCGGTCGTAGAACGGCTGGCTCTCCCAGATCCTGGCGCCATCGACGTGCACCGCGACTCCGAGCTCGCGGGCCCTTGTGGTGAGTGCCACCAGGTCGTCCCACTTCGGGAGCACGCAGCCGGCGTCACGCAGTGGCACCTCGAGCAGTACGGCGGCCAGGCCACCTCCGAGCCTCTCGAGGTCGGCGACCGTCGGGAGGTTGCGCCCGGTCGAGAGATGCTCGAACCGGAAGCCGTGCACCAGCCGTGGCCCGTCGTCCTCGTGCTGGAGGAGGTGGGAGAGCTCGGGGATGCCGACCCGCATGGAACCCGCACGGTCGCACCAGACCCGCAGTGCGGCCTGCTGGGCCATGATCCCGCTCGGGAACATCGCCGCCGCGGGTTTGCCCAGCAGCTCGGCGACCTCCTGCTCGAGCGTCGCGACCGCACCCCGCTCGGCGTACACGTCCCACTCGTCGATGCCGAGCTCCTCGGTCGCCTTGGCGGCCGCTGTCATCGCCTCGGCCGGCGTCTGCCGCGGGGTCCAGAAGACGCCCTCCTCGCACGCCCGAGCGGCCTCTCTGAAGCGGTCGACGATCTCGCTCACGCCACCAACTGTGCTCCGGACCCTCTGACCGCTGACGAATCCCAGGCGCACGGAACGCAGGTTCCGCCCGCAACCCAAGGGGTGCGGGGCGGACCGGTCAGCGGAGGCTGACTGGTTGCTACGGTCACCACCGGACGTCCTCGCTCCAGACTGAGCATGTCGGTGCGCTCGGGGCGGACCTGGCAGAAGTTGTTGTGGACCTGCGGGTAGACATCGCGGGATCCCAGCTGGGCGCCGTGACGTGTCCAACCCACTCGACCATGTAGGTGACACGGTAGGGCGTGTTGGATGTTGGTCGGGGAGGGTTGTTGAAGCAGTAGGTCACCGGCAGTGTGGCCTGACTGAGGACGCCCTCCTCATAGGCGGGGACGTTCTGCGGCCTGGTCGTCTCCTGCATGGTGACCCAACTGTTGAGCTCGCTCGCCCACTGCTGAAGCTTGTAGGTCGCCTTGATGGTCTGCGCTGTTCGTGCTCGCTGTCGAGCGCTGGCCGCCGTCACTCCGTTGGTCGAGTAGCGTACGGTGCCCACGCTTGGCCCCGGGACCGATGTAGGTGTCCGAGAAGCCCGTGATCATCGCCTGACCGGTCGCTGGGAGTCACAGTGATCTGTAGGGGCCAGGCTGCCGACCGCGCCGGACGCAGGCGGCCGAGGCACTGGGTGCGGGTCCTGAGACAAGGCGTGGCAGAACACCGCGAAGCCAGCAGTGCCACGAGGGCGAGGACGCGCGGGCCGGTGGGCTGCGGTCGGGGATGTGATGTTCATGGTTGGACCTCCGTTTGCGGTGACGAAGTTCTGTTGCCCCGACTCTCACTTCCCAGGCACGCCCCTCGGTCTGTCCGGCACAGGACATTGCCATCGATCGTGGCCCTTGGCCGCAGATCCGGTGTCAGGTGAGCATCCGCGTACCCGGCGGCACGCCCTCGTCGACAGCCTCGACCAGCTCCTGGAGAGCCGTGAGGGCGACGCGCTGCGGGTAGGGTCCGAAGGAGAGCCGAGCCACGCCGAGCTGCTCGAGGCGGCTGGCGGGCAGCATGCCGGGCGAGCCGATGAGGGAGACCTTGCGCTCGCCGAGCGCGCCGACGAGGTCCTCGATCTCGGACTCCTGGAGCAGACCGGGCACGAAGACGACCGGGGCTCCGGCGTCGAGGTAGGCGCGGCCGCGCGCGATCGCGTCCCTCAGCACGTCACGGCGGTCCTGGTCGCCGGCGCGAAGGAAGGCGTCGGTGCGGGCGTTGAGCACGAAGTCGGCAACCCCCTCGGCGTGCGCCGCGCCGAGGGCGGCAGCGACGGCCGCGGCCGCCTCTACGACCGGCTTGAGCTGGTCCTCGAGGTTCGCGCCGACGACGCCGAGCCCGACCGCACGGCGGATGGTCTCGGCCGGGTCGCCGTAGCCGGCCTCGAGGTCTGCGGTCACCGGCAGGTCGACGCCGGCCGCGATGCGGCCGACCGCCTCGAGCATCAGGTCGAGGGGGATCTCCTCGCCGTCGGGATATCCGTACGTCGCCGCAATGCTGTGGCTGGCGGTCGCGATCGCGGTCGTGCCCTCGACGGCGGCGACGGCGCGGGCGCTGGCGACGTCCCACACGTTGACGAGGGTGAGGATCATGCGGTCGGTGTGGAGGGCGAGCAGCCGGGTCGCCCGAGCGGCGGTGGAGGTCATGCGCCGATCATGCCGAGAGGTGCCGACGCCCGTGCACGCGGGACCGGACGCGCTGGCCCAGCTTGGTGCGCAAGGTCCGCGGCTGCGTGTCCAGCTCGGTCCGCAACCGCCGGACGCGCCGCTTCGCGTGGCTGAGCCTGACCAGGTCGGCCGACCACGCCTCGACGACGGCGTCGAGGGCACGGGTCAGCCCGGTGGGCGGGGGTACGACGAGGGGGGCGACCCCGCCGTCGACGTGCGCGGCGCTGTGCACCACCCAGACCCACTCGTCCGGGATCAGGCCGAGCACCCGACAGACCCGCTCCCCCACGAGGGAGCGCGGCGAGACCCTCGTGAAGACCAGCCCTGCGTCGACCAGCCGGTCCTCGAAGTCGTCGCCGTAGTAGCGGACGTGGTCGGCCTGACCGAACCGCCGCACCCGCTCCTCGACCGGCGCGCCCGGGTCCTCGTCGGTGGCGAGGCCGAACTTGATCGGCACCTGCACCAGGCCCACGCCACCGGGCGCGAGCACGCGCGCGACCTCGCGCAGCGCCGCGGCGTCGTCGGCCACGTGCTCGAGCACGTGGTAGCAGACCAGGACGTCGACGGACCGGTCGGCGAGCGGGATGTCGGTGACGGAGCCGAGCAGGTCGACGCCGCGGCCGTCGTACCCGATGTCCATGCGCAGGTGGCGGAGCGGGGCCAGCTCGTGCAGGACCTGCGTGGTGCAGGGCGCCGGTGCGATCTCGAGGAGCGTGCCGACCGGCTCGACCGCCGGCATCAGGCAGGAGGTGAGCACTGCTAGGAAGCGCTGGCGCTCGAGGCTCTTGCAATGGGGGCACCTGGCGTCGGGACGCGCGCCTGGGCCGTTGCGGAAGGTGTCCGCGGTCCACTGACCGCAGACCGGACAGAACCGTCTGGGGACGGCGGGGAAGTCGTCCATGTACTGATCATGACCAGAAGACCCGGTCAACCACGGCTCTGGCGCGCCGGGTGGTGCGGAGATAGTCGTTGACCATCTCGTCGCTCGCGCCGGGGTGATAGCCGAGCACGGCGGCCATGGCGACCTTGGTGCGGGGGTCGCGGGGCAGCTGGTCACTGCCCTTGCCCTGCACCAGCGTGATCGCGTTGCGGACCCGGCTGACCATCCGCCACGACCGCACCAGGATGTCGGCGTCGTCCGCCGACAACAACCCCGCCTCAGCCGCGGCGCCCAGGGCATCGAGGGTGCGCGGCGTGCGCAGGCCGGGTACGGCGCCGGCGTGCCGCATCTGGAGCAGCTGCACCGTCCACTCGATGTCGGCCAGCCCGCCGCGGCCCAGCTTCAGATGCGTGTTGGGGTCGGCTCCGCGGGGCAGCCGCTCGCGGTCGATGCGCGCCTTCACGCGGCGTACCTCCGCGACGTCGGCCTCGGTCACACCGTCGGCCGGGAAGCGCAGCGGGTCGACCAGCTCGGTGAACCGCCGGCGTAGGTCCTCGTCACCGACCACGGCGTCGGCGCGCAGCAACGCCTGGAACTCCCAGACCCTCGACCACTTCGCGTAGTAGGCGGCGTAGGAGTCGAGGGTGCGCACCAGCGGGCCCTGCTTGCCCTCGGGCCGCAGGTCCGCGTCGACCTCGAGCGCTGGGTCTGTCATCGGCAGTGCCAGCAGGCGGCGCAGCTCGTTGGCGACGGTCTGCGCGTACGTCGACGCGACGTGCTGGTCGGCGCCGGGCAGCGGCTCGTGCACGAACATCACGTCGGCGTCGCTTCCGTAGGACAGCTCGAAGCCGCCGTAGCGGCCCATCGCGACGACGGCGAGGGCGGTGGGTGGCTCTGCGAGCTTCTGCTGCTCGCACACCGACAGGCTGACGGCGTTCAGCGTGGCCTCGAGCGTCGCATCGGTCAGCCGCGACAGCCCGGCGCCGACGTCGGCGACATCGATCTCGCCGAACAGGTCGCCGGCCGCGAGGCGCAACAGCTCGCGCCGGCGCACGGCGCGGATCGAGCGGACCGCCTTGACCGGGTCGTCCTGACGGGCAGCGGAGGCGGTCATCTCGAACAGCAGCTGGACGACGCCACGGGGGGTGAGCTCCTCACCGAGGATCTTCAGGCCCAGGGGCTCCCGCTCGATCAGCGTGGTGGCGAAGCGCGAGGTGGACAGCACCCAGGCGAGTCGCTCGGCGATGTGCCCTTCGTCGCGGAGAGTGCCGAGGTACCACGGCGTCGACCCCAGCGACTCGCTGAGCCTCCGGAACCCGAACAAGCCGGCGTCCGGGTCGGGCGACTCGGAGAACCAGCCCAACATCGCCGGCATCAGGGCCTTCTGGATGCTGGCGGTCCGAGACACACCACTGGTCAGCGCGTCGAGGTGACGCATGGCGGCCTTCGGGTCGACGAAGCCGAGCGCCGCGAGTCGCGACTCGGCGGCCTCCGGCGTCAGCCCCGCCTCGTCGGGCATGCTCGCCACCGCCGACAGGAGCGGACGGTAGAAGAGCTTCTCGTGGAGGCGACGCACTTCGCGGCGCCAGCCTTGCCAGCGGTCCTCGAGCGCCGAGGACGAGTCCTTGAGGAAGCCCATCCCCCGTGCGATCCGGCGCAGCGACGCCTCATCGGTCGGTACGACGTGAGTGCGGCGCAGCTGGAACAGCTGGATGCGGTGCTCGAGGGTGCGCAAGAAGGCGTAGGCCTGGTGCATCTCCTCCCCGTCGCTGCGGCCGACGTAGCCGCCCCGCGTCAGCGCCGAGAGCGCGCTCAGCGTCGCGGGCGCGCGCACGGAGACGTCGCCTCGACCGTGGACCAGCTGGAGCAGCTGGATGGCGAACTCGACGTCGCGAAGGCCTCCCAGGCCGAGCTTGAGCTGGCGCTCGGCCTCCTTGGCCGGAATCGTCTCGACGACTCGACGCCGCATCGCCTGGACGTCGCTGACGAACCCGTCGCGGCCGGCGACACCCCACACCATCGGCGACACCAGGTCGACGAACTCGTGGCCGAGGGCGAGGTCACCGGCCACCGGCCTCGCCTTGAGCAGGGCCTGGAACTCCCAGGTCTTCGCCCAGCGCTCGTAGTAGGCACGCATGCCAGCCATCGTGCGGGTGAGCGGTCCGGCCTTGCCCTCGGGCCGAAGTGCCGCGTCGACCGGCCAGATCGTGCCCTCCGCGGTGTAGTCCGAACATGCCCGCATCAGCTGGGTGGCGAGCTGGGCAGCCACCTTGGCAGCCGAGGCCTCCCCGGCGGAGTCGACCGGCTCGTGCACGAAGATCACGTCGACGTCGGAGACGTAGTTCAGCTCGTGGCCGCCACACTTGCCCATCGCGATCACCGACAGCCGGACGCTTGCCGCCTCCTCCCCCACGGTCGCGCGCGCTATCGCCAGCGCGGCCTCGAGGGTGCCGGCGGCCAGGTCGGAGAGCTCGGCTGCCACGTCGTCGACGCCGACGTCGTGGGCCAGGTCGCGCGCGGCGAGCCGGACGAGCAGTCGTCGGTAGGCCACCCGCAGCGCGTCGAGGGCGGGCTGCTCGGGCAGCAACGCGACGGGTGCCTCGGCGAGCGGGTCGGCGCCGACGGCGGTCAGCAGCACGGCCCGGACGGCGTACGCCGCGGGGCGGGTGCTGCCCATGGTCGGGTCGGTGAGGTCTCGCCAGTGGTCGGGGTGGCGGGCGAGGTGGTCGGCCAGCGCCTGACTGGCGCCGAGGACCGACAGCAACCTCATCGCGGTGCCTTCGTCGTCGACCAGGGCGTCGAGCAGGGCGCCGGAGTCGTCGGCCGCCTCGGTCAGGCGTAGAAGACCGGTCAGCGCCAGATCGGGGTCGGCCGTACGCCCGAGCAGCGCCACGAGCGGCTCGGCGTGGTCACCGAGCCGGGCCATCCCCGCGAGGGTGCGCTCGGAGTCGACGAACCCGTGCCGCAGCAGGTCGCTGCGACTCGTCGCTGACCTGGTCACGGGCTGGTCACCGGCTCATCGGTGATGGGCTGCGACCTCGACGAACCGGGCGGCCAGCGGGCGCCAGGCGGCCTCGAGCTCATCGCGTGCGGCATCGATCTCGGCAAGCACGGCCTCGGTGTCGAGCCCCTGCGCGAGGTGGAGCTCGCGATCGGCCACGGCCCAGGGACGGATCAGGTCGGCGTCGACCTCCGGGTGGTGCTGGACGCCCCACACGGTCGGTGCGAACCGAGCCGCCTGCACCTCGACACCTTCGGCCCTGGCCAGCACGACCGTGCCCTCGGGCACGTCGGTGACGACGTCGTCGTGCCAGTGCACGCCACGGCGCGGCGTGGCAACCGTGGACATCAGCGGGTCGAGGTGGGCCTCAGGGGTCCAGCCCAGGCTGCGCAGTCCGAAGGTCTGGCCGCGCGAGTTCGTCTCGACGACGCCGCCGAGGGCAACCGCTGCGAGCTGGTGTCCGAGGCAGATGCCCAGCACGGGCACGCCGTCGGCGGCGTGGTCTCGGATCCGCTGCCTCGTCGGCGCCAACCAGGGGCTGTCGGCGTCGTCGTTGGCTCCCATCGCGCCGCCCAGCACGACCAGGCCGTCGTACGACGTGGGGTCGGGCAGCGCCTCTCCGGCGTAGGCGTGGCAGACGGCCAGGGTGGCCCCCGCATCGGACAGCCAGGTGCCGACCAGGTGGGGCGGACAGTCCGTCTCGTGCTGGATCACGGCTACGCGGACCTCACTCATCGCAGCGTGTCCCTCTTGAGCAGGAACGCGGCCGTCAACGTGAAGAGGCCGGCCACGACGCAGACCAGCCCGAAGACGGTGGTCAGCAACGGGAGGCCGGCCAGCAGCGCGAAGACACCGGCGAGGATGCTGAACAGGCGCGCACTGACCACCTGGGCGGCGAGCCGGCGACGTGCCGAGCGCGCGGTGAAGAAGAGGACGAGACCAGGCAGCACCAGGAACACCACGGCCACCTGAAGGGTGTCGAACCGGGTGCGCTCACCGCTGCCGTCCCAACCGTCCCAGACGAACGCGACGGCGTAGACGACGATCAGCGCCGCGATCACCTGGACCACCATCAGCCCGACGTTGAGCTGCCGCTCGAGCGGCCCGCGCACCGGCTTCTCGCCCACGTCGTCCATGGCGCTCACAGGACCGGCAGCATCCGGTCGCGCTCGAAGGCGGACACCTGGGTGCGGTACTCCTCCCACTCCGCCCGCTTGTTGCGCAGGAAGAAGTCGAAGACGTGCTCGCCGAGGGTCTCGGCCAGCAGCTCGGAGCGCTCGGCGATGCCGATGGCGTCGTACAGGCTCCTGGGCAACGGCTCGATCCCGAGGCTCGTGCGCTCGCGCTCGGTCAGGCTCCAGACGTCGTCCTCGGCCTCGCGCGGGAGCTCGTAGCCCTCGTCGATGCCCTTCATGCCAGCGGCCAGGATCACGGCGTACGCCAGGTACGGGTTGGCGGCGGCGTCGAGGCTGCGCACCTCGATGCGGGTGGACTGACCCTTGTTGGGCTTGTACATCGGCACCCGCACCATGGCGGAGCGGTTGTTGTGACCCCAGCAGATGTAGGACGGGGCCTCGCCCCCGCCGAGCAGCCGCTTGTAGCTGTTGACCCACTGGTTGGTGACGCAGGTGATCTCGCTGGCGTGCTTGAGGATGCCGGCGATGAACTGCTGACCGGTCTTGGAGAGCTGGTACTGCGAGCCCGCCTCGAAGAACGCGTTGCGGTCGCCCTCGAACAACGAGACGTGGGTGTGCATGGCGGAGCCGGGGTGGGTGGTGAACGGCTTGGGCATGAACGTCGCCCAGATGCCCTGGCTCAGCGCCACCTCACGGATGACCGTGCGGAAGGTCATGATGTTGTCGGCCGTCGACAGTGCGTCGGCGTAGCGCAGGTCGATCTCCTGCTGGCCGGGGCCGCCCTCGTGGTGGCTGAACTCCACGGAGATGCCCATCGCCTCGAGCATGGTGATCGCCTCGCGGCGGAAGTCGGCGCCCATCGACTGCGCGGTGTGGTCGAAGTAGCCGCTGCGATCGACCGGCACCGGCTCCACTCCGACCTGCGGGTGGTCCTTGAACAGGTAGAACTCGATCTCGGGGTGGGTGTAGAAGGTGAACCCCTGGTCAGCGGCTTTGGTGAGGGTCCGCTTGAGCACGTAGCGCGGGTCGGCGTACGACGCCGAGCCGTCCGGCATCACGATGTCGCAGAACATCCGAGCAGTCGACGGGACCTCGCCCCGCCACGGGAGGATCTGGAACGTCGACGGGTCGGGCTTGGCGAGCATGTCGGACTCGTAGACCCGGGCAAACCCCTCGATCGCGGATCCGTCGAAGCCGATGCCCTCGTCGAACGCGGGCTCGAGCTCGGCTGGCGCGACCGCGACGGACTTCAGGAAGCCGAGCACGTCGGTGAACCACAGCCGCACGAAGCGGACGTCGCGTTCCTCGAGTGCCCGGAGCACGAAGTCTTCCTGCTTGCCCATGGCCTCGAGCCTAGGGGCCACCGCCGGTCGAGGAGGTCGCCAGCGACCGTCACGAGACCCCGGGACCGGTGCGCCGTCAGTACCGGGGTTTCGTGACGGCCTGACGGCCCCCTCAATCGGCGAGTCTGCGGCTCAGCCGCGGCAGAGGATGACGTCGTTGCCGCCGAGGACGCCGCCGAAGACCGGGTAGATCGGCCGCAGCCACTCCTGGGTGGTCGGCATCCACACGATCTGGCCGGGCACCTTCTCGAACATGCCCTGCAACGTCACGCGGCGCACCTTGATGCGGAGGCTGGCCTGCGCGTCGTCGGTGCCGGCCCAGCAGCCGCTGGCCTTGTCCATCGTGCGGGCCCGGTTGAAGCCGATGCGCTCACCGACTGCGAGGCCCTGGTAGCGCATCACGGCCATCGTGACGTAGCCCAGGTGGCCCTCCCACGGGGTCTTGACGGCGACGGTCAGACCCCGGGTCTTCTCGGTCGGGACCACGAACGCGGCCTTGCCGTTCTGGATCGAATGCGGGTCGGAGGCCCAGCCGTCGTCCTCGCTGCCCTTCAGGTAGCTGATGAGGGTGACCTCGCAGCCCTCGCAGGACCTGATCTTGACGGTCAGCACCGTGTTCTGGGCTCGTGACTTCTCCTCGGCCTGCGCACCCGTCGTACCGGCGAACGCCAGTGACAGTCCTGCGATCAGGGCGATGCTCGCGGCGAGGGCGCGTCTGGCGCGTCCGGTGATCTTCTGCATGATTTCCCCTCCACGGTGTTCGAGTCCCCCGTACGACGCAGATTGCCGCCCGATGGTTGCAAAGCCGGAGGAGATCGAGGGTCGGGTGGCTGAGAGTGCGCCGTAGCGCCCTTTCAGACACACGACTCGACCCCTCCACCGAAAGGCGTCTAGCCCCTCCGCTCGCGGTCGCGCAGGATCCGCTGGCTGGCGAACCGCCCCGGCGAGCCGATCACACAACCGCCGGGGTGGGTGCCGGAGCCGCACTGGTAGTAGCCGTCGATCGGGGTGGCGTACTGGCTCCAGCCGGGCGCGGGACGGAAGAAGTACATCTGCGGGGCGAGGAACTCGCCGGCGAAGATGTTGCCCTCGGTGAGGCCGGTGACCCGCTCGATGTCGGCCGGGGTGACGACCTCGCGCTGCAGGACCAGCTTGCCGAACCCCGGGAAGTGCTCCTCGAGCACCGCCTGGGCCTTGTCGCCGAAGTTCTCGCGCTCGGTCTCCCAGTCCACCCGAGATCCGTCAGGGCCCTTGAGCTCGTACGGCGCGTGCTGGACGAAGCAGGAGAGCACGTGCTTGCCGGGAGGCGCCATGTCGGGGTCGATGACCGACTGCATGGCACCGTCGATGAACGGCCGGTCGGAGTACCAGCCGTACTTCGCGGCGTCGTACGCACGCTCGAGGTACTCCAGCGTCGGGCCGAGGTTGATGAAGCCGCCGAACGGCGCGGCGGACCCGGGCAGCCGGGGGAACTCGGGCATCCCGTCGAGGGCGAAGTTCACCTTCGCCGACGTGCCGCGGTAGCGGGTGCGCCGGACGTTGTCGACGAGGTCGTCGGGCAGCTCGCGCGGGTCGACCAGGTCGAGGAACGTACGCCGCGCGTCGAGCGCCGAGACCACCACCGGCGCCGTCAGCTCGGTGCCGTCGGCGAGCACCACCCCGATGGCCCGGCCGTCGCGGGTCAGCACCCGGTCGACGTGCGCATCGAGCTCGATCTCGGCGCCGAACGACTGCGCCGCGCGAGCCAGCACCTGGGTGAAGCCGCCGTTGCCGCCCTTGTGGAACGACCACGAGCCGAGGTGCCCGTCGTGCTCGCCCATCTTGTGGTACAGCAGCACCAGTCCGGAGCCGCCGGCCATCGGGCCGATCCGGTTGCCGATGTTGGAGGACGACGCGAGGTAGCCCTTGAGCGGCTCGTACTCGAAGTAGTCGTCGAGCAGGTCGGCGGCACTTCCGGTCAGCATCCGCACGGTGTCGTGCATCGTCTTGCGGTCGACGCTGCCGAGGTGCTTGAGCATCCAGCCGACGTCGGCCTGGTCCTCGGGGTCGCTGCCGAAGATGTCGGGCGGCGGGTTGTCGAACAGTGGCCGCACCGTCTGGATGACCCGGTCGAGGTCGTAGTTGTAGCGCATGTAGGCGTCGGCGTCGTGACGCGAGTGGCGCCGGATCATCTGCACGTTCTGGTCTTCGTCGTCGCCGAAGAGCAGGTAGTCGCCGTCGCCGGTCGGATGGAAGTCGCCCGGCATCATCAGCGGCAGGAACCCGTGCTCGACCAGGTTCAGCTCGTGGACGATCTCGGGCCGCAACAGGCTCAGCGCGTAGGAGAACGTCGTGAACTTGAACCCCGGCCGCAGCTCCTCGGTGATGGCCGCGCCGCCGACGAAGGGGCGCTGCTCGAGCACCAGGGTGCGCAGGCCGGACTTGGCCAGGTACGCCGCGTTGGTCAGGCCGTTGTGGCCGCCGCCGACCACGATCGCGTCGTACGACGTGCCGGTGCGGCCAGATGGATGTCCGGTCGTCGGGCTGGTCTCTGTCATTTGGCCGTCTTCCGGGCTGGGTTGAAGAAGGGCAGGGGGGCGGTGGTCACGGCGACCATGTGCGTGCTGTGGTGCAGCGTCGTCTCCATGTGCAGCCCGGTGCCGGGCTCGGCCAGCTCGGGCCGCACGCGCGCCAGGCCGATGTGGCGCTGGAGCACCGGGGAGTAGCAGAAGCTGGTGACGTAGCCGACCTGCTCGCCCGAACCGTCCGGCTCGGCGCGCAGCCACTGCTCCCAGCCGAGCGCCTGCTCGTCCTTGGTGGGCAGCTCGCCCGCGTCGCGGTAGAGGCGGTCCCAGTCGGCCCAGTCGACGACGATCCCGGTGGTCGCCCAGCGCGACGTGCCGTCGAGCAGCTCGCGACGGATCGCCTCGCTGCCGACGAAACGGCGGCTGCGGTCGCGCACGCCCTTGAGCATCCAGCCCTGACCGAGCTCCTTCGGCGTGACGCGGTCGTGGTCGGTCCAGGCCGTGCGGCTGTCGTGCCACTCCACCCCGGTGAGCGGCAGCCCGGCCTCGATGCGCAGCGTCATCAGCGCCTCCTCGCCGAACGGGCGTAGCCCGTGGGGCCGGCCGGCCTCGAGGACGGCGTCGAGCACCGTGAGCGCGTCATCGGCCGGGACGGTCAGCTCGAAGCCGAGGTCGCCGGTGTACCCGGTGCGGGACACGGTGACCGGGACCTTGGCCAGCTTGGCCTCGGCGAGCCCGAAGTAGGAGAGGCCGTTGACCTCGGGCACCAGGCCAGACAGCACATCGCGCGAGCGCGGGCCCTGGACGGCGAGCATCGCGTAGTCGTCGGTGACGTCCTCGATCGCGACCCGGCCGCCGTACTCGTGCGAGGTCAGCCAGCTCAGCATCGGCCGTGCGGCCGTCATCAGCAGCTCGTTGTCGCTCTGGCGGAAGACGACGCCGTCCTCCATCACGAAGCCGCGGTCGTCGCACCACAGCGTGTACGCCGCGCGACCGGGCCGCAGGACGCTCAGGTCGCGAACCACCACGCCCGACAAGAAGTCCACTGCGTCGGGCCCGGTGATCCGGTACTTGAAGAGCGGCGAGGTGTCGAAGACCCCCACGCCGTTGCGTACCGCGAAGTACTCGTGCTTGGGGGCGTGGGAGAAGCGCAGCGCGGACAGGTAGCCCGACCAGTGGGTGTAGAGCTGCTGGTCGTTGAGCTCGCTGAGGCGCTCGTGGAAGGGAGTCGTCCGGATCATGGTCTGCTGATCATGTCTGATTACTGACTCACGGTTCAATAGCCAGCCACCCTTCGGTGGTTGAGGTGCGAGGAGCGCTAGCGACGAGCCTCGAAACCATCCCTTCGGGACGGGGGGTTTCGAGGCTCGGCCGGCGCACCTCGCACCTCAACTGCCGATCAGGTCACCGTGACGTCCATCGTGGTCACCGCGCCGACGCCCGTCGCCTATCGGTGGCGGTCAGCTCGACCCGGTACGTGCCGGGCTCCTGCCAGGTGTGGGTCACGTTGGGCCCGGCCACCGTCGTCCCGTACACGGGCTCCGGCTGCTCGTCGATGTAGGTGACGCACGGCGTGCCGCACCCGCCCTGCTGGAAGCGCCACTTGTAGGTGGCCTCCCCCGAGCGCCTCCGCCCGGAGCGAAGCGGCCGGCGTCGAAGGTCACCGCCTGGCCCACCTGGGGAGCAGCCGGGCTCGTCGAGGGCGTCCCGGTCGGCGGCTGGTAGCCCTCGAGCCACGGCCAGCATCGGGTTCCGACGTCGGCGTTCAGATAGGCGATCTCGCTGGAGTACGCGCAGAGCGCTCGACAGTCGTCGCAGGTCTCAGGGTCGAACTCGGCGTGGTCATTGACGGCCATGTCCACTCAGCGTTCTCGTCGCCGGGACGCACAGCCAGGCCGTCTCAGGCTGCATGTCCCAGTTGGTGTACTGCAGTCTCAGCGAGGTGCTGCGGCGTCCAGGCCGTGGTCGGAGTCGTACGCACCGTTCGACGAACCAACCTGACTATCGACCCGGGCCTCCGTAGTGGTCCACGGTCGTCGACGATCTTGCCCAGCTTCAGGTTCGGGGTCTGCATCGCAACTGGGCTGCTCAGCCCACGGATCGAGGAAACTGCGGGTCGGGTCGGCCGCCCGCACGCGCGCGGGCTGGCCTCGAGTTCTGCACTGGTCGACGCACAGTGCTGCGTTGAAGGTCGCCCGGCTCGAGCACGGCACTCGCGAGAGGCTGTTCGCGCCAGAGCTGACGACCTTCGTCGGCATCAGGCGATCAAGCTCGAATCGTCTGCGTCCATAGCTCGACCGCAGTGCAGCAAGTCTCCTGCGATCCGGCAGCTGGTTGCGGCATCGCCCGCGAGCTCTGACCCCCTCCTCGCACCGCAGTCTGACGGCGGCGAGGACGATCTGCGAGAGTGATACCCCATCCCGGCTCGGGCAGCTCGCTGAGAGAAACCTACGCAGGTCTTGATCCAGTCGAGACTCTTCTTGCAGGGTCGTCCTGGGCATGCCAGTCCTCGCGGCCAAGTTCCGGCCCCTCTGTCTTGCACCTTCGATTTTGCGCGTCCAGGGTCTCTCACGATCCTTGAGGCCGTCCTTCCAGCATGAAGAGGTCTCTGTCTTCACCAATACATCGCGACGTCAGCCCACAGCCCGATACGTCAATGGCGCCACCATATGAACCCCAACCCGACTGCTAGAGCCGATCGAACGCCGGGCTGGTGCCCACAACGCGATCACGAGGCCGCTCGGCCAGGCGACTCTCGCCAAGTACGGGCAGCTGCTCCCGCAACGTACGTCATGATGCGGTGCTGACGGTCTGCGGCCTCCGCAGATCCGCTCTGCATGCCACCTGGCCTGACCCCAACGCACGAATTGGTCGTAGGTCGTCGTCGGCTCGCAGGACTCCGATCGAAGCCGGCTGCACGGGGTGTAGCACGTTTGCCAGGTGCGGCCTTCGTACTCGTCTGTGTAGGGAGCGGGAGGAACGTACTTGCAGAAATCTCGCCGTGTCGAGTCGCTCGGCCCTGTGCCGTTGTAAGGCTGCGGAGTCGCGGGAGAAGAAAGGCGGTCGAACTCCTGCCTCGGTGGCCTTCTCGTCTGACCATGCCGCCAGTAGCTGAGTGACGTCAAGCCGGCCCACGACGGCATACTCCGCACCTGCCTGGAGCAGCGCCTTGAGTCGGCTCGAGCGACGTACAGCTCAGCCGACCCAGGCCGCCACGCTGCTGCTGGTCGTTTGTGCGGTTCGCGCGAACCGGCGTGTCCATCGCCTTGGACGATCAGCTCCTAGCAGGAGACCCGTGCGCCTCGTGCACGAGCCCAGCGTCCTGACGCTCGCGGCATCACTCGCCGCAGGCCGTGCAGCACTGCAACGCGTCGACTGCCTGCTCCTCGAACCTGTCGCATTGCGACTGCCTGTGCCGCCGTCATCGCTGGCATAGTGCACCTCGGTCAGCAAGAGGCTGGCGCACGGGCCGACGCCTTGCTCGACTGGGCAGGCTGACGACGGCCTGGATCTCGTCGAAGAGGAATCCATGCCTGGGCCTGCGGCAGCGACGGTTGGCACTAGACGATCGACAGCGCCAGCACCAGCGCCAGGAAGACCACTGCCCGAACGGCGACCCTGCGGGTGGTGTTGATCGCCTTGCGCGTAGCGGCTTCGACTCGACATCCTGAGCTCCTGATCTGGGCTGGTCTTGAGGTGATGCCTTCAGCCTTTCGCGTCATCACTCGGCCTTCCGTCGCCGTCGCAACACAAGGCGCACGTTGTGCACTTCTCAACGCGGCACTACCTCCGACAACCAAAGAAGGCCGGAACCCTTGTGTGCAAAGGGTTCCGGCCTTGTTCAGCTGGATCGCTAGCCTCCCTGGACCCAGGTGCTGCACGCGAAGCTGTCTGCGTAGATGGTGATGGCAGCCAGCTCGTCCAGCGCGTCTGCTTGCTTGGCGCAGACCTGCAGCGCCACCTGGCACACCGGGAACGTCATGTCCGCAACGGTGTGGAAGACCAGCGCCGCAGGCAGCACGTACGAATTGCAGATGCCCTCCGCGGCGGCCAGGGAAGATGCCGCGGCGGTCGTCTCGGCTTGATCGAGGCGGACGTGCACGGGCTGGCCACTGGATGTCGTGACGCTGGCTGCGCTTGCCGCCGTTGTTCCGAGGGCTGTGAGCGCGCCGGCCATCGCCACCGCGGCGACCGCAAGTGTGACGACGAGACGTCGGGTGGTGGTGTACATCGGGCTCTCCTTCGTGGGTGCTGCTCATGGACTCTGCTGCCGGGACGGCGATACGCATAGCGTGGTTGATGGTCGGTCTTGCGACCGTGCGGGCGCCGACACTGGCGCGATCTGGTCAGGCGGGCGGCGCCACGACCTGCATGAACGGGAAGCGCTCAGTCGTGCCCACACCGTCGGTGACGGTGACGCTGCCGTGGAACTCGCCGGACCCCTCGTAGAGGTGTGTCGACGTCAGGGCGACCCGCCGTCCGTCGATGCGGCTCAGCACGATGCGCGAGGAGGCATCGGTCTGGATTCCGGCAGGGCTCCAGGTGCCGCGCGCCACGGGAGTGCCGTCACCCCATTCGACAGCGATGCTTGCGCTCTCCAGCGTGCCGCCCAGCTCGATGGTTCCGGTGACCTTCACCAGTTGGTCGTAGGCCCAGATCCGCGGACTGCATCCCGGCGCCGGTGTCACGGTGTTGCAGCTGGGCAGGGTGATGACCGGCGCGATACCGCCGACGACGACCTTCATCGTGGTGGTGACGACCTGCCCGGTGACGTCCGTGGCGGTCAGGTGGGCCAGGTAGGTGCCGGCAGCCTCCCAGGTGTAGGTCGCCTTGGCGTCCCGCACCGGGGTTGTGTAGTCGGGCGTCGCTTCGGTGCTCCACTGGACCACGCACGGACCATTGCAGCCGGCCTTCTGGAATCTCCACTCGTAGCTGACGCCGCCGTTGTTGTACGCCGGCGCGAAGCCGTTGGCGTCGAAGGCGACAGGCGAGCCGACCACGGGGTTGAGCCCGTGCCACGGTGCACCGGCCGGCTTCTGGTAGTCGTCGACCCAGGCGGTGAGCTTGCGCCCGTCGGGGTCGACGTAGTTGATGGAGTCGCGGTCCCAGCACTCGTTCTGGGCACCGCACGTGCTCGGGTCGAGGACGGCGGTCCGCGACCTCGGGGTGACTCCGAGGAAGTGGAAACCCCGCTCGGCCGAGTGCACGAGCGAGACGTAGCTGCGCCGTCCGGTCCAGTCCGTGTACTCCATCCCGAGCGTCGGCACGTCGGTCGTGAAAGGACCCGGCTGGAGCCGCTGCACGAACCACCGGCCGCTCAGCCGCACCGTGGACTTCGGGTCGGTGGTGTAGACGTTGTCGTCGTTGATGCGCACCGAGATGCTGGAGCGCTGCTCCAGGGTGGTGGCGCCCTCGGGCCTCACGACGAACTGCGGGTCGGCCTGGGTGGGCGCCGCAGCGACGGGCGCGTTCAGGCAGGGAGCCGTGCGCGCCGTCGTCCACTCGGAGGTGACGGGATGGATGAAGCTCACCCACGTGTCGGTCGGGCTGCCGTACTGGCTCACCGGGATCAGGGAGTTGTCGCACTGCGCCTGGGGACGAGGTCCGGGGAGGGTGGCCGTGACGTAGGCGCTGAAGAGCACGACCTGGGCGTCTGGGAAGTCCAGCATGGGCTCGGGCGAGATGTTGTTCGTCCTCGCTCGCACCACCAGCGCCGCGATGTTCTCCTGGGTTCCCACAACACCGTCCACGGGGAGCGCGCGGACCAGCTCCCCGGTCGCCCGGTAGACACGCTTCCTCGTCGCGTCGAACGCGTCGGGCGACCAGGGTGCCAGTGCCGCCATCGGCGGGACGTGCCCGAGCACGTGCCCACCGGGGATCAGAGTCGTCAACGGGACGTCGTAGAGAGCGCCCAGAGAGTCCACCGGCGCTGCCGGCAGGGCCGCGCGAGCAGCCAGGAGGGTCTGTGGCGCACCCGACGACCCTTCCGGGTCCCGGTTCGAGGTCTCCTGCGCTGCGCCTGCGTTCACGACCGCATGGATGGCGGCCAGGCGGCTGGCGAAGTCATCGTTGACCGTCGTCTCGTAGGCCGAGGCGGCTCCCCAGCTGAGGACCTCCGCCACGCTGGGCATCGTCTTGAGGATCCACAGTGGCGCGTTCCCGAGGAGGAACTGGCGAAGCTCCCCGTACGACGCGTTGGCGGCCAGCGACGCATAGGTGTTCGGGTCCAACCCGAGCCAGCTCGTGAGCTCTGCGCCGGCTTCGCGCGCAACCAGGGCCACGTGGCTGCGGAGCAGGGTCGCCAGCCACTCCCGAGCGTTCCTCTGGTCCGCGGTGCGGTCGCCGGCCGGAGTCTTCAGGGCCTGCACGAGCAGTCCCCACAACATGGCCTGCGCCTCGGTGCGACCCCAGGCGAGGACGGTGTTCCGGTCGCTCTCGGGCAGCTGGTAGTGCGCCAGCGTGAGGTCGACGGCCTGCTTCTGGATCCGGCGGAGCGAGTCGGCCTGCGCCGCTGTCCCCTTGGCGACGATGCGTGGGCTCAGCAGATCCGGCGGAGCGAACGCCGGAGGGCAGCTCGTGGTCGGGACGGTCTCCGCCGTGCAGGCGACCTCGGCCTGTGCTGGCGCCGGAGCGATCAGGTGCAGCACGCCGCTCAACACCGCGAGGAGCAACCACCCCATCGCGAAGCGGGTGGCAATCCGGTGCGAGGTGCGGCTCACGGGTGGTCTCCTCGATCTCTGCGGTCAGGGCGTTGGCATGACGCTCGCCGAACCCGAGGGCAGGGGTCTGTCGGGACGGTGACAGAGAAGGGCATCTGGTGTCGCGCCGGCCACCTCGAAGTCCGACGCGCCACCGCATCGGGCGAACTGTCACCAAGCGGACGGCCCGGCCGATGCGATCCGGCCACGCTGGAGCCTCCATCACGAACCTGCCAGAGGAGAACCGAGTCATGTCCACCTACCCTCGCCACCGCGTCACCCAAGCAGTCGCCAAGATCGTCATGCTGGTCGGCGCCCTCATGGCCGCGGTCGCGCTCGCCCCGGCACCATCCGCGTCGGCGTTCACGGTCACGGACAGCTTCAGCGCGTTCGGCCGCATCACGCCGAACGGCGCGATGATCACCGCATCCGGCGACCCCACGTCCATCGCGCTGCAGATCAAAGGCGTGACCCTGGGCGCCTCCGCGGGCTCACCGGACACGCAGAGGGTCTCGATCACCTACCGACTCGAGCACCACTTGGCGAACGGCGAGTGGAAAGAAGTAGCACGGAGCCAGACGCTCGTCGCGACGATCAGCGCGGACGAGACCCACACGTTCCCAGGATGGGTGTTCGAGGACCCGTACTCCGACTCCGCCTGGCACGAGTTCCGTATCACCTTCACCGCCCAGTGGATCGACGTGAACACCAACTCTGGCTTGGCTCTGCGACCGTGGCTCCGTCGCCGTGGGGTGACACCGCGTGCGATCTCGACGTCTGGTGCAGGCCCGCTACCGGCGCACTCTCGGTCCACGAGGCGAGCAGCTACTGAGACTCTGGCCCAGTCACTGGTCGGCACGTGCGAGTGGTGGCTTCGAGGCTCGTCGCTGGCGCTCCTCGCACCTCAACCACCGATGGACGTGAGCTCCGTGGCGATCGCGCCGTCGAGCCAGCGGCGCAGCTGGGCCCGGCTGACCGAGCCGAGCACCTCGGCGGCCACCGACAGGCCGTCGAGGAGGGCCAGCAGCCGCGACACGCTGGCGTCGGGGTCGGGGCAGGTGATGCTGCCGTCGGCCAGTCCTTCGTCGACCAACGCCCGCAAGGTCCGCCGGCTGTGGGCCTCCAGGTCCCTGAAGTGCGCGGCGATCACCGGCTCGTGCTGCGCGAGGGACCAGCCGTCGATCCACAGCCGCCAGCCGGTCGCGCTGCCCGTCGGTCCGTACAGCCGCAGGACGGCACGCACGCGGTCGAGGGCGGTTCCCCGCTTCGCGGCCGCCCGGTCCATGGCCGCGAGGTCGCGCTCCACGGCGTAGGTGAACGCCTCGGCGACGAGCTCGTTTTTGAACGCCTCGCGACCAGCTCGTCCTTGGTGCCGAAGTGGTAGAAGACCAAGCCGGTGCTGATGCCCAGGGAAGCGGCGACGTCAGAGACGCGTACGGCGGCCAGGCCGACGCGCTCCACCTCGCCGATCGCGGCGAGCAGGATCTCCTCGCGGCGGATCTCGACCTTCCTCCGCGTGCGGGTCTGCGTCATCGGCAGCCGTTCAGAGGACCGCGTCGAGGAAGGCACGAGTCTCTGCATGCTTCGGCGACCCGATCAGCTCCGAAGGCGGGCCCTCCTCGAGGATCCGGCCCTCGTGGAAGAACGCCATCCGGTCGGCCACCTCGCGGGCGAACCCCATCTCGTGGGTGACGACCATCATCGTCATGCGGAACTCGGTGGAGAGGGCTCTCATCACCGACAGGACCTCGCCGGTGAGCTCCGGGTCGAGCGCCGAGGTGGGCTCGTCGAAGAGCATCACGTCGGGCTCCATGGCCAGGGCGCGGGCGATCGCGACGCGCTGCTGCTGCCCGCCGGAGAGCCGGATGGGGTGCTCCGCCGCCTTGTCGGCCAGGCCCACCCGGTCGAGGAGGTCGCTGGGCCCGCTTGGTGATCTCGGCGTCGGTGCCGCGTCCGGCCAGCTTCGGGCGAGCAGGCGACGTTCTCGAGCACCGTCATGTTCGGGAACAGGTTGAACTGCTGGAACACCATGCCCACGTGCAGCCGCAGCTGCCGGACCTGGTCGCGCTTGCGGCGGGTGCGGTGCCCGCCGCTGAGCCGGATGCCGGAGACCTCGATCGACCCCTCGGTGGGGTCCTCGATGAAGTTCACGCAGCGCAGCACGGTCGACTTCCCCGAGCCGGACCGGCCGAAGATCACCACCACCTCGCCGCGGTGGACCTCCAGGTCGACGCCGCGCACCACCTCGAGGTGGCCGAAGCTCTTGTGCAGCCCGTCGATGCGGACGACCACGTCGCGGGCTTCGTGTCCGGCGGTCATCAGTGCGGCTCCTGGGCCTGCATCGCGCGGGCGACGTGGGCCCGGTCGTATCCGCGACCGATCCGCCGCTCCAGCCGGGCCTGGAAGAACGTGAAGAGCACGGTGAGCCCCCAGTAGATGAGCGCCGCGGCGACGTACGCCTCGAGGTTCTTGAAGTCGGCCTTGCCGACGAACTGGGAGCGGCGGAAGACCTCGGCGGTCGCGACGGTCACGCCGAGGAAGGAGACCAGCGCGGTGTCCTTCATCATCGCGATGAACTCGTTGCCGGTCGGCGGGATGATCACCCGGAACGCCTGGGGCAGGACGACCTTGCGCATCTTCTGGCCGTAGGTCATGCCGAGCGCGTCGGCGGCCTCGCCCTGCCCGCCGGCCACCGACTGGATGCCCGCGCGGAAGATCTCGGTCATGTAGGCGCCGTAGTTGAGGCCCAGCGCCAGGATGCCCGCGGTCGTGGCCTCCAGGACGAACGCCTCGTCGAAGCCTTCGGGCAACCACGGGTAGCTCGCGGCGAGGTTGCGGCCGACCGGGGGCAGGGCCAGGTAGAGCAGGAACATCTGGACGATGAGCGGGGTGCCGCGGAAGAACGAGACGTAGAAGCCGGCCACGCCGTACGCCACCGGGTTGCGGGAGATCCGCGCGAGCGCCCCGAGGAGCGCCATCACGACGGCCAGCGCGATGCCGCAGACCGCGATGAACATCGTGTAGCGCAGGCCGCCGAGGATGTAGCGGAAGTTGTCGCGGATCCACTGCACGTCGAAGCCGGCCGCGTTGCCCAGGAACGCGAGCACCCCGAACAGCACCAGCCACACGGCGCGCGGTCTTGACCCGGAACGGCACCCGAGCGGAGGCGAGCTGGACGCGCTCCCAGGCGTCGCTCACGGAGTCGTCATTCCTGGCCGAGTCATTCCTGGGTGGTCGTGTCCAGGCCGTACCACTTCTCCGCCATCGTGCTCAGCGTGCCGTCGGCGTGCATGCTCCGCGACGATCTCGTCCGACCGCCTCGTACAGCGACTCCGAGGACGGGTCCGAGCTCTTGTCGAATCCCACCGACAGCGGCTCGTAGAAGATCGGGTCGCCCACGATCTTCACCGGGTTGCCCGCGTCGATGTAGCCCTGGGCGATGGTCGCCGCGGTGATCACCGCGTCGACGCGGCCGTTCGCGAGGTCCTCGAGCGCGGTCGTGTCGGTGTTGTAGCCGGAGACCTCGGCGTCGTCGATGACGAAGTCGAACTCGTAGCCCTCGATGTCGAGCTCCTTGTTGAGGAACTGCTCGTAGGTGCAGCGCGCTGCAGACGCCGATCTTCTTGCCGTCGAGGTCGGTGGTCAGGTCGGTCACCGAGTCGTCGTCGGCCAAGGTCACGACGACGGCCGGCGTGTAGTTGTAGGGCTGGGTGAAGTAGAGGACCTCTTGCCGGTCGTTGGTCGGCGTCATCGATCCCGACGGTGGTGTCCCAGCGCCCGTTCCAGCTGCCCGCCGTGATGACGTCCCACGTCGGGCGTCTCCCAGTCGACGTCGAGGCCGAGCCTCGTGGCGATCTCGGTCGCCACGTCGATGTCGAAGCCCTCGAACTCGCCGGTCTGCTCGTTGAGCGAGGACGCCGGCGGGTACGCATCGTCGGTGGAGACGGTCAGCACGCCCTTCTCGCAGATCTCGGCCAGCAGGTCGGTGGCGTCGGCGCAGGCGCCCTCCTCACCCGCCGCCTCGGTGGTCTCGTCACCCGCCGGCGGCTCGTCGGTGGCGGTGGAGCTGTCGTCGCCGCCGCACGCGGCCAGGGGCACGATCAGCGCCAGGAACGAAGCAGCGAGCAGTGGACGAAAACGCATGTGGCTCCCCCTCGGGACGACGGCTGCGTGCAATATGCCAGAGATACGCCCTCGCCAGAACCCTGACCCGCGGGTCAGTTACGGCTCACGTACGCAGGGACGTTGGCCTCGAGCTCGGCCAGCCAGGCCGCGGCGTTGGCGTCGGAGGGCATCCGCCAGTCGCCGCGGGGGCTCATGGTCCCGCCTGCGCTGACCTTGGGGCCGTTGGGCAGCGCCGACCGCTTGAACTGGTTGGCGAAGAAGCGCTTGCAGAAGACCTCGAGCCAGTGCCGGATCGACGGGCAGGTCGTACGCCGTGTGCTTGGCCTCGGGGTAGCCCGGCGGCCAGTCCCCCGTCGACGCGTCGTGCCAGGCGTGCCAGGCCAGGAAGGCGATCTTGCTCGGCGGCATGCCGCGGCGGATGGTCTGGTAGAGCGTGAAGTCCTGGAGGGCGTAGGGCCCGACGGTGTCCTCGGTCGCCTGCGGCTTGACGCCGTCCTGGTCAGGGATCAGCTCCGGCGTGATCTCCTGGTCGAGGATCTCGCCCAGCACGTCGTTGGTGTCGCCGTCGAACTGGCCGGACGCGATCACCCAGCGGATCAGGTGCTGGATCAAGGTCTTCGGCACACCGGCGTTCACGCCGTAGTGGGACATCTGGTCGCCGACGCCGTAGGTGCACCAGCCCAGCGCGAGCTCCGACAGGTCGCCGGTGCCGAGCACGATGCCGCCGCGGTGGTTGGCGAGCCGGAAGAGGTAGTCGGTGCGCAACCCGGCCTGCACGTTCTCGAACGTCACGTCGTAGACCGGCTGCCCGTCGGCGAACGGGTGGTCCATGTCGGCGAGCATCTGCCGGGCGGCGGCGGTGATGTCGAGCTCCTCGAACGTCACGCCGAGCGACTTGGCCAGCCGGGTGGCGTAGCCCTTGGTCGTCTCGCCCGTCGCGAAGCCCGGCATCGTGAAGGCGTGGATGTCGGACCGCGCCCGCCCGAGCCGGTCCATCGCCTTGGCCGCCACGATCAGGGCGTGGGTCGAGTCGAGGCCGCCGCTGACCCCGACGACCACCTTCGGCTGACTGCCTGACCCTGCCGATGGCGTGCAGCCGCTGCTCGAGCCCGGAGACCTGGATGTTGTAGGCCTCGTAGCAGTCGAGGGCCAGCCGCTCGGCGTCGTCGGGCACGAACGGGAACCGGTCGACCTTGCGCTTCAGCCCGATGTCGCCGGTCGGCGCGGCCAGCTCGAGCTCGACGTACCGGAACTCCGCGACGCGCCCCGCCAACGTCCTCCTGTTGTCGTCGTGGGTCCCCTGGCGGATCCGCTCCTGACGGATCCGGTCGAGGTCGACGTCGGCGACCGACCTGCGCGGTCCGTCGGGGAAGCGCTCGCTCTCGGCCAGCAGCTCACCGCACTCGTAGATCATCGTCTGGCCGTCCCACGACAGGTCGGTGGTCGACTCGCCCTGGCCGGCGGCGGCGTAGAGGTACGCCGCGTTGCAGCGTGCGCTGGCCGAGCGGACCAGCATCCGCCGGTCCTCGGCGCGGGCGACGGTGATCGGGCTGCCGGACAGGTTCACCATCACGGTGGCGCCGGCGAGCGAGGCCTCGGCGCTCGGCGGCACCGGCACCCACATGTCCTCGCAGATCTCGACGAACAGCGAGAAGCCGCGCAGGTCGGTGGCGGTGAAGATCAGGTCGGGCCCGAACGGCACGTCGCGGCCACCGAGCCTGATGGTGGATCCGCGACGGTCGTCCCCCGGCGCGAACCAGCGCCGCTCGTAGAACTCACGGTAGGTCGGCAGGTAGGACTTCGGGGCCACGCCGAGCACCCGGCCGCGGTGGATGACGACCGCACAGTTGACCACCCGGGTGCCGTGCACCAGCGGCGCGCCGACCACGATCACCGGCAGCAGGTCGGCCGAGCCCTCGACGACGGTGTCGATCGCCGCGAGGACGCCGTCGAGCACGGTGTCCTGCATCAGCAGGTCGTCGATGGAGTAGCCGCAGAGGTTCAGCTCGGGGAACACCGCGAGCGCCACCGACTCGTCGTGGCACTCCCGGGCCTGCTCGAGCACGATCTCGGCGTTGCGCGCCGGGTCGGCGATGGCGACGGGAACCGTGCAGGCCGCGACCCGCACGAACCCGTGGGCGTACGACGACCAGAAGTCCACGCCTCCACTGTATTGCGTCAGGCTGCGGCCGGCTCGGCTTCCGCGCACCGTTTCGGCGGCCACCTCGACCGGGCGCCGCACCAGCAGCACGGCCGCCAGGCTCCCGCTCGCCGCGAGGAGCACCACGGCCGCGGCTCCCAGTGTTGCCGCGAGGATCGGCGCGACCAGGGCGCCGAGCAGCGCGGCGGCCACCATCGCCGTGTCGGTCAGCCCGAGCACGCTCGCCCGCAGGCGGTCGGGCGCGGCGCGCTGCACGAGGGCGGTGGCCACGATCTCCAGCTGGACCGCCGACGCGCCGGCGATCGCCAGGAGAGGTACGGCGACCCACAGCGTGGGCGCGAGGGCCACGGCCGCCACAGCAACGGCGAGCACGACCAGCCAGGCACGGGCGCCCAGCCGCCAGCGGGCGCCGAGACGCCCGAGGACGGGTCCGCCCAGGGCGCCGAAGCCGAGGGCGCCGGTGGCGATCCCGAACGCTGTCCCCTCGTCCGGCACCCACCCCGCGGCCATCGGCAGCAGGGCCAGGCCCACGCTCGCTGCTACGGCGTTGACGACGGCGACGGCGGCCACGGCACCCCGCAGCACGGCCGAGCTCCGCAGCGCCGCCAGTACCCCGGTCTCGCGCGTCAGCGCCACGACGGCTACCGGCGCCGGCAACCGGACGCCCTCGAAGAGCAGCCAGGCCCCGACGACGCACAGCACGGCGGCCCACGGCACCAGGTCGCGGGTCGCCGGCGTCAGCAGCAGCCCGCCCAACGCCGGGCCGACCACGAACGACGCCACCTCGCAGGTCACCAGCAGGCTGGTCGCGCGCTCGGTGTGCCGGCCCGCGAGCCCCGGCATCGCCGCGGCGAGAGCCGGGTACGCCGGCGTGGCCACGGCGATCGCGACCGTCGCCGCACCCAACGCGAGCCAGGTCTGCCCGGCGGCCAAGGCAGCCGCGACCGCGAGCAACGACAGGGTCCTGGCGACGAGAGTGAGGCGGACGATGCGGTCGCGGGCGAAGCGGTCGGCCAGCCGGCCCGCGGCCCACGACAGCGCGACGTACGGGAGCATGCGCGCGGCGCCGGCGAGACCCAGCAGCCCACCCGTCACCCGTCTGCTCCCAGACCAGCAGCACGAGCAGCGGCCAGGGCAGCGACATGCCGACGGCGGCCAGCGCGTGGCTGGCGATCGTGCGGCGCGTGGTGCCGCTCATCTGACCGGTCACGTCACCAGATGGGTCGTCAGCGGCGCGAAGCCGTTGAAGCCGACCGTCGAGTAGCAGGTCGTGTAGGCGCCGGCCGAGGTGAGCACGACACGGTCGCCCTCGGCCAGGGAGAGCGGCAGCCACACCGGCTGCTTCTCGTAGAGGACGTCGGCGCTGTCGCAGGTCGGACCCGCCAGCACGCACGGGCCCGTGGGTCCGGTGACGTCGGTCTCGAGGCGGTAGCGGATCGCCTCGTCGAGCGTCTCCACCAGCCCGGTGAACACGCCGGCGTCGAGGTAGACCCAGCGGGTCTCGCCGCGGTGCACCACGGCGACCACCGACGTCACCAGCCGGCCCGCGTCGGCGACGACCGACCGTCCGGGTTCGATGATCGTGCGCGGACGGTGCCTGCCGAAGTGCTTGCGCAGCGAGCGCCGGATGGCGGCGCCGTACGCCTCGAGGGCGGGCGCTCCACCCTCCAGCGCGGCCGGGAACCCGCCGCCCAGGTCGAGCAGCCAGGGCTTCAGCCCCGCGGCACGCAGCGACGCGAAGATCCGGGACGACGCCTCGATCGGGGCGTCCCATGCCGACGGGTCGCGCTGCTGGGACCCGACGTGGAACGACACTCCGGCCGCGTCGAGCCCCAGCCCGCGCGGCGAGACGGAGCACCTCGACCGCTTCGCTGGTGGAGCAGCCGTACTTGCGCGACAGCGGCCAGTCCGAGCCGCTCCCGGACGTCACGATGCGGCAGAGCACGGCCGAGCCGGGCGCCGCCTCGGCGACCTTGCGGGTCTCCTCGGGCGAGTCGACCACGAACAGCCGGACGCCGAGGGCGGCGGACTCGACGATGTCGGAGCGCAGCTTGATGGGGTTGGAGTAGACGAGGTCGGCTGGGCCGGGCGCCGGCGTCGAGGCAGGCCCGCACCTCCGCCGGACTCGCCACGTCGAAGCTGGCGCCCGCGTCGGCCAGCGCCCGCAGCAGGACCGGGTGCGGGTTGGCCTTCACCGCGTAGTGGACGGCCGTGCCCGGGAGCGCCGCCCGCAGCTGACCGAACCTGCGTCAGTGCGGTCGGTACGTGGAGCTCCAAGACGGGCGTGACGGCCGGAGCCATCTCGTCGGCGGGGACTCGGGCCGGCTCGAGCAGCGTCATGCCTGGACGGAGTCCGCTCCACAGGCGCAGATACGCGATGCGCACATGTGGCGCCCGCTCATGCTTGGGTGGTCGGGTGCGCGAGCCCCCCGTCGATGTGTCCGACTCCGCCGTCCTCGCGGCGGTCCGCGAGCACTGGTCCACCGAGATCGACGGCGTCGAGCACCTTCCGGTCGGCTTCGGCGCCCACCACTGGTCGGCGTCCGTGCGGGGCCGGCCGGTCTACTTCCTGACCCTCGACTCGTTCGCCGGCAACGGCGCCCGGCACGACACCGAGTCGCTCGAGGCGGCGTACGCCGTGGCGTGCGCGCTCATGTTCCCGCTCGACTTCGTGGTGGCGCCCGTCCCCTCGACAGGCGGCCGGCTCACCGTCCCGTTCGGCGACGGCGCGCTGTCCGCGACGGCCTGGGTCGTGGGCGGCAACCCCGAACGGGTCGACCTGACGGTCGTGCCGGACATGCTGCGTCGCCTGCACGCCGTCCCACCGCCGGCCGGGCTCCCGAGGTGGACGACGATCACGCCGGCATCGCTCCCCGACGACCTGGTCGAGCTCGTGCGCCGCCCGTGGGACGCCGGTCCCTACGGCGAACGGGCCCGTTCGGCGATCCGCGGGCCGGCTCGACGCGATCGCCGGGTGGTCCGAGACCTACCATGCGCTGGCCGAGCTGGCCGAACGCAGGGACTGGGTCGTCACCCACGGCGAGCCCGGCGAGCACAACCTGATGGTCACCGTCGACCGGACGCTGCTGGTCGACTGGGAGACCGCCCTCCTCGCGCCCGCCGAGCGCGACTGGCGCACGCTCGTGGAGCGCGGACTGCCGGCCGACGGCCTGGATGCGGCGATGCTCGACATGTACGACGTCGAGTGGCGGCTCGACGAGATCAGCCAGTACGCCGCCTGGTTCGCCGCTCCCCACACCGGCACCGCCAGCGACCAGGTCGCGATGGGCGGGCTGCTCCACGAGCTGACGCGGGCGGCGTTCGACCGCTGTTGGACGGCCGTTGGCCTCGTCCCGCCGCCGGTCGAGGAGGGCCGCCAGGCTCGTCACGAGGCGCGAGCCTGCGACCTAGCGAAAGGCCCTGACCTCGAGGAATCCCGACGACGTCCGGTTGACATGCAACCGAACAGTTGCCTAACGTCGTCGACGTGAAGGCCACCGTCTTCGACGCGCTCGCCGACCCCGTCCGCCGCAGCCTGCTCGAGCAGCTGCGCACCGCCGGGCCGTCGTCCCTGGGCGCGCTCGCCGACGGCCGGCCGATCACCCGCCAGGGCGTCACCAAGCACCTCGACGTCCTGGCCGCCGCAGGCCTGATCACGGTCACGCGGCGCGGGCGCGAACGGATCCACGAGGTCGACCCCGAGCCGCTGCGGCTGCTCGCCGACTTCCTGGCGCCGTACGCCGCCGCCTGGGACGACCGTCTCGACCGCCTGACCCGACACCTGGAGGAGAACCCATGACCGAGCACGCCAGCACCCACCCCGGCACCCACCCCGGCACCCCGCTCGACGCGATCGAGCGTTCGCTGGATCTCGCGCACCCGATCGAGCGGGTCTGGCGGGCGATCAGCGACCCCGCCGAGCTCGTGCGCTGGTTCCCCAACGAGTCCGCGACGCTCGACGTACGTCCCGGCGGCAGCGGAGAGTTCGTGTGGATCATCGAGGGCAAGGAGTTCCGCACCGAGGTGCACGTGCACGAGGTCCAGCCGCCGACGCGGTTGGTGTGGAGCTGGGGCCACGAGGCGACCAACACCGACGAGCCGGTGACGACGGTCGAGTTCGAGCTGGCCGAGCGCGACGGCGGCGGCACCACGCTGGTGGTCCGCGAGTCCGGCTTCCTCGCCGACAAGCACCGCGACGGCAACCACGAGGGCTGGGGCGAGGAGCTCGGCGAGCTGGTCGACTACCTCGGCTAGCTCGACGCGACCGCCGCGCCGGCCGTCGCCGCGGTGACCGCCGCCATCGTGGCCGCGGTGGCCGCCGCGATGGCGTCCTTGACCGCCTTGGCGGCCCACTGACCCTCGGCCACCTCCTTGGCACGCTTCTTGACCTCGCGGTCGGTGACGCCGTCGTGCGGCACCGTCTTGTGGGCGCGGTCGACGGCGTACAGAAGGGCGACCAGGGCACCGGTCCGCGGGTCGGGCTCGTTGCCGTCGACGAGCACGGTCACGAGGGCGCGGCGTACGGCATCCTCGTGAGAGGAGTCGCGGGCAGGCCACCGCGTGCGGGGGAACAGACCCAGGACCTTGTCGTGGCGGCGTTCGAGGATGCCGCGCTCGGCCAACCGGTTGCAGAGCGTCTCGTCGAGACCCTTGCCGAGCTTCTCGACCAGACCCTGCGCCGACCGCTCCTTCTCCCCCACGGTCGCCCAGGCCGCCGTGAGCACCGGGTCGTCGGGGCGCGCACCCTCGACCGGCCACACCTTGGCCGACTGCCACAGCGACTTCTTCTCGACCACCTCGACCATGCCCTCGACGGCGAGCTCGACCAGCACGGCACCGCCCAGCACGATCGCGAGCTGCTCCGTCTGCCGTTTGCCCGACTCGTCGTCGAGCAGGAGGAGCAGCAGGTCCTCTGCGATGAGGGTCACAGGATTCGACACGGGCTCACCGTACGCCGCGGGACTAACCTGCTGAAGTGACCAGCAAGCCCGAGGAGACCGCGCCGTACGGCACCGGACCCGCCGCCTCTGCTCCCTCCACCACCAGCGTCAAGCGGGTGCGCACCCATCACCTGCGCGAGATGAAGGAACGCGGCGAGCGTTTCTCGATGCTGACGGCCTACGAGCAGTACGCCGCGCAGACCTTCGACGAGGCGGGCATCGAGGTGCTGCTCGTCGGCGACAGCGCGAGCAACAACGTCTACGGCAACGACACGAGCCTTCCGGTCACGGTCGACGAGCTGATCCCCCTGACCCGGGCGGTGAGCCGGTCGGTACGCCGCTCGCTGGTCGTGGGCGACCTGCCCTTCGGGTCCTACCAGCGCTCGCCCGAGCAGGCCTACGACACGGCCGTCCGGTTCATGAAGGAGGGCGGGGCCCACGCGGTGAAGCTCGAGGGCGGCCGCGAGATGGCGCCGCAGATCGAGCTGATGACCCGGGGTGGCGTTCCCGTGATGGCGCACATCGGCTTCACCCCTCAAAGCGAGCACGCCCTCGGTGGCTACCGCGTCCAGGGGCGTGGCGACACCAGCTCGAGGATCCTCGACGACGCCCACGCGATCGAGGAGGCCGGCGCCTTCGCGGTCGTGATGGAGATGGTGCCGGGCGACGTCGCCGGACAGGTCACCAAGGAGCTCACCATCCCGACGATCGGCATCGGCGCCGGCCCCGACTGCGACGGCCAGGTGCTGGTGTGGCAGGACGCCTTCGGCCTGCGCACCGGCAAGATGGCGAAGTTCGTCAAGCAGTACGCCGACGTGCACGGCGTCCTCCTCGAGGCCGCCCGGGCCTACGCCGACGACGTCCGCGAGGGCACTTTCCCCGGCCCCGAGCACACCTTCTGACCGGTCGCGGCGTCACGGCCTCGACAGGAAGGTCAGCACCGCGGCGAGGAACGCCTCGGGTGCGGCGAGGTGGGCGATGTGGCCCTGCCCAGCGAGGACCTCGACGCGCGCGTCGGGCAGTGCCGCCGCCACGACCTCGGGATCGGCCCGGATCTCCTCGGGGCTCTCCTCACCCACCAGCAGCAGCACCGGTACGCCGATCCGCGCCGCCTGCTCTGCGTCGAACTCGTGCGTGGAGAAGGCCCGGACCTCGCGCGTGATGGATCCCGCGCCGGCCACCCTGGACGCCCACGCCGGCGACGCCGCGAGCCACTCGATCTCGTCGGGCTCGAGGTGCGCGACGTCGCGGTAGAAGCCCCGGAGCATCTCGTCGGCCTGACCCCTCGCCAGCAGGTCGTCGAGCTCGTCGAGCCGCTCCGCGTCGAACGTGCGGTGCGCCGGATCGGGTGTCGGCCAGCCCTCGTAGAGCACCAGCCGGCGCAGGTCGTCGCAGTCCGTGGCCACGTCGTAGGCGACGTTGCCGCCGAACGAGTGCCCGAGCAGGTCGACCCGCTCACCGTGGGTCTGCGCCGCGGAGCGGACCACGGCCGCGATGTCCGCGCTCTCCCGGGCCAGCGAGTAGTCGGGCGCGTCACCGCTCGCGCCACGACCACGACGCTCGACGGCGTACGTCGTCACTCGCTCGTCGAGCAAGGGCCGGACCAGTCGCCAGGTGGTGCACGCCGACGAGGTCCCGTGCACGAGGACGAGCGGTCGCCCGCGGCCCGACACCTCGGCCGCGATCCGGGTGCCGTCGGCGGACTCGAAGAACCGAGTCCCGTCTGCCACTGGCTGGGTCATCCCGATCTCCCTCCGGGCAGCCTCGACTCACCAGTCTGACCCCGCGAGCCCTCGCTGGTCGAGGAGGGCGCCGCTGGTGGTTGAGGAAGGCGCGCAGCGCCTGTCGCCCGATGCTCCGCTGGTTGAGGAAGGCGCGCAGCGCCTGTCTCGAAACCCGGTGGGTGGACAGGCGGCGCTCACACCACGCTATTGGCGTCGGGTGAAGGTGGTGGTGCCGTTGGGGTGGTAGTTGGCGTTCCAGCCGGGGTCGTGGGCGCGGTGGTGGTGGAAGGGGCAGAGGAGCTTGCCGTCGAGGAGTGCCGTCCTCGAGGTTGGTCTGGCCGCCTTCGGACCAGGGTTGGGGGTGGTGGGCTTCGCAGTAGGCGGCGGGCATGGTGCAGGCGACCTGGGTGCAGGTCTTGTCGCGGATCTCCATGGCGATGCGTTGGGCGGGGCTGAAGAGCCGGGACTCGCGGCCGAGGTCGAGGACCTCGCTGGTGGTGCCGAGGACGGCGGCCCGTAGGCCGGCCTGGCAGGCCAGCCGTCGGGCTTGGCCGGCGGTGATCTTCTCCCCGGTGCTGGTCTGGGCGATCCCGGCGGCGGTCAGGTCGGCGACCAGGGTGTCGTGGTCGATCAGCACGACCAGGGAGGTGGCCTTGCCGCCGTGGCGGGGCAGGTCGGACTTGAGGATCCGTTCGAGGAGGGCGACCAACGCGATGCCCTGCTGGCGGGCGATCGGCAGGCTCGCGAACTCGTCCTCATGGACCCGATGAGGGCCCGACGCGTCTCGACCGTCTCCCCTTGCCGGTGGTGCTGGTGGCGGCGGCGGGGGGCGGTGAAGGCGGCCAGGAAGGTGCGTAGCAGGCTGGCGGTGAGGTCGGGGATGCGGGCGTGCAGGTCGGTGGAGCCGTCGCCGCGGCGGCGCAGGGTCGCCCGGGTGGCGGCGGCGGCCCGTCGTTCCTGGTCCAGGAGCCGCTGGTAGTCGGCCTCCTTCGGCGATGTCGGGGGCCAGGTACTCCAGGATGCGGGACCCGAAGATGCGCAGCTCCCGTGGTCCGAGCTTGTTGGCCTCGGTGACCAGCAGCGTCTCGGCCTTGGCCAGCAGGTCCTCGCCGAGATCCTTGGGCAGCGCCTCGAGCGCCTCGGCGATGACCCGGGCCTGGGCCAGGTTCACCGCAGCACGGCCCGAGCGCGGCGCGCGATCTGGGTCCAGCGTTGGTCCAGCGCTGCTGCGAGCCTGGCGTCGGCGCGGACCCGGCCGTGGGCGTCACGGGTCGCGGTGGCCAGCCAGGTCGCGGTGGACCGGTCGCCGGTGGCCTCGGCGACGTCGTCGGCGGTGGCCAGGACCCGCAGCTGCTCGGCCTGGGCGCGGGCGATCACCCGCGACAGCCCGACCAGCAGGTCCTGCTTCTCACCGATCCGTGCGGAACTCCGGCGCGATCGCCAGCCAGGTCGTCCAACCCACCGTTGATCCGGGCCAGGGGCTCGGTGTAGGTGGTGGACATGGGACAAGCCAACCATCGACCACCGACAGGAGCCCGCTCAGAACCCCTTATCCACAAGGGTTTCCGAGGAATGTTGCGAGGTTTCGAGGCTCGTCGCTAGCGCTCCTCGCACCTCAACCGACGATCGGTGGTGGCGGGGTTCCGTGACGGGCCTGACGGCCCTCCTCAACCAGCGGGTGCGACGCGGCCCTTTACCCTGACGCGGTGAGGGCGGTCAGGTACAGCAGGGTCGGCGCGCTGCCCACGCTCGTCGAGATCGACGACCCGGTCTGCCCGCCCGACGGCGTGGTCGTGGAGGTCGCCGCGACCGGGCTGTGCAGGTCCGACTGGCACGCCTGGCGCGGGCACGAGCCGGTCGCGCTGCCGCACGTACCGGGACACGAGTACGCCGGCACGGTCGCGGCCGTCGGCGCGCCGTGACCCGCCTGGCGGTCGGCGACCGCGTGACCGTGCCGTTCGTGCTCGGATGCGGGACCTGCGAGTACTGCCGCGCGGGTGACGCCCAGGTCTGCCCCGACCAGCTCCAGCCGGGCTTCACGCTGCCCGGCTCGTTCGCCGAGCGGGTCGCCGTCCCGCGGGCGGACGCGAACGTCGTGCGCCTGCCCGAGGCGGTGTCCTTCGCGGCAGCCGCGGCGCTGGGCTGCCGGTTCGCGACGGCGTACCGGGCGGTCGTCGCCCACGGCCTGGTCGCCGACGGGCAGTGGGTGGCGGTGCACGGCTGCGGCGGGGTGGGGCTGTCGGCGGTGATGATCGCCAAGGCGCTCGGTGCGCGCGTGGTGGCGGTCGACGTCGAGCAGCCCGCTCTCGATGCTGCCCGAGCGCTCGGTGCCGACGAGGCCGTCGCGGCGCGGGAGCACGCCGACGTCGCCGCCACGGTCCGCGACCTCACCGGCGGCGGGGCGCACGTCGGGATCGACGCGATCGGGCATCCGGACGTCGCCGCGGCGTCCGTCGCGTCGCTGCGCCCGCGCGGCCGGCACGTCCAGGTCGGGCTGCTCGTCGGCGACCACGCACGGACGGCGCTGCCCATGGACCTCGTCGTCGGCCGGGAGCTGGCCATCCTCGGCTCGCACGGGATGCCCGCGGTCGACTACCCGGCGATGCTCGACCTGGTCGCGTCGGGCGCACTCGCCCCGGAACGCCTGGTGGCCCGGCGGATCGGGCTCGAGGACGCCGGCGCCGCGCTGGCCGCGATGGACACGCACGGCGGGCCGGGCATCACGCTCATCGACCGTGAGCCGGACCGATCGAGGTGGCGGCGTACTTTGACCCCATGACGCGACTGCTCGCTGCCGTGCTCGCCCTCGTGATCATCCCCGGGGCTGCGTGCTCCTCCGCGAGCGAGCCGGAGTCCGCTCCCACCCAGACCGCGCAGGCGACCTCCTCGGGCCAGACCTCCGCCACCGCCGACGCCGAGCCGTCGTCGACCCCGCCCTCGGAGGACACGGGCAGCGGCTCGCAGCAGGCCGCCCCACGTCTGCGGGTCAAGCGGATCGCCACCGGGTTCGACCACCCGTGGGACGTGCAGCCGATCGGCCAGGGCCGGCTGCTCGTCACCGAGCGTCCGGGTCGGCTGTCGGTGATCGAGGGCGGCGACGTCCGCCTCCTGGACATGCCCACCGACCTGGTGTGGGCCTCGGGCGAGACCGGTCTGATGGGGCTGGCGATCGACCCCGGCTTCGCCGACAACGGCCGCTTCTACACCTGCACCGGCGGCAACCCGCAGGGCAACCCCGACGTCCGGATCCTGGTCTGGAGGATGAACGCCGATGCGACGCGGGCGGCGTACAAGCGCACCTTGATCTCCGGCTTCCCGGCGACGAGCGGCCGGCACGGCGGCTGCCGCCTGCTGATCCTCGACAACGGCGCGCTCCTGGTCGGCACCGGGGACGCGGCCACCGGTACCAACGCCCAGGACAAGACCTCCCTGGGCGGCAAGACGCTGATGCTCGACCGGGTGACGGGCGCACCGTGGCCGACCAACCCGTTCATCAACGCGGCCAACAAGCGGCAGCGGTACGTGCACACCTACGGCCATCGCAACGTGCAGGGCCTGGCCCAGCGCGGCGACGGCACCTTGTGGTCCGCCGAGCACGGCCCCGACCGTGACGACGAGGTGAACCTGCTCAGGAACGGCGGCAACTACGGGTGGAACCCCGTTCCCGGATACAACGAGTCGGTGCCGATGACCGACCAGTCGCTGCCCGGCCCGCAGGTCGAGGCGAAGTGGAGCTCGGGCTTCCCGACGATCGCCACGTCGGGGTCCTCGTTCGTCTCCGGTGACGACGTGGGGCTGGTACGACGGCACGCTCGCGGTCGCCGCCCTGAAGGCAAGTCGCGTGGTGTTCATGAAGTTCGACGCCAAGGGCACCTTCGTCGGCTCGCGCACGCCGCCGCCCTCA